>JAFUNC010000010.1 GCA_017473115.1 Lachnospiraceae bacterium | reverse complement strand
ATGCGCCTTACCTGCTGCATCTGCCGGACGGCCAAAGAACGTCTCATACAATACATCCAGATACTTTTCATTGCTTAAATTGCGTCCAATAAACTCTTCACTCATAATAAAGTCATTTGCAATGGATGCTCCGTCAGCCACGTTCATTATCAATTGGTTCGTCCAATGAGCCTTTCCGGAAGGATCGGAAGCACGATTGAGCGCTACGGTATACATACGCTCTACAAAACCTTCTACATTAGCAACATCCGCACTGAAAGAATAAAATACCGGAGCCGAACCACTGGTAACATACCAAATAACCTTATTATTGGCCACAATCGGTTTACAGTCAGATAATTGTGCATCCACAAATGTGGTCTGTCCCAACTGTTCTCCTTTGCCGTTTATCATTGCTACATACACGCCGTTTTCCGGATAGATATAAAAATAATTGAAATTGCCTGCACTGGTTCTTGCATCTCTTTCCCACATAACCAAATAGTGGTCTTTATCAATTTCCACCATTTGAGTGTTGGTCACTCTGTAATCTCCGCTTTCTTTATAATCGGTCAAAAATATCGTTTTAACTCCCGTAGAACCATCACGCGGTAACGCTGAAACAAAAACATTCATTACCTTATTGTCCAAGTAGTTGCTATCCTGTGCAACAGAAGCACCGCTTACCAAATAATGCGTATTCGATGCCTCAAATCCACCTACCATCGCACCGGTATAATTATTTCCTATTTCTCCCGGAAAATCCATCAATGAATATTCCCCATCACTACCCCACCAGGTACCCTTTGTAACAGCATCACTTTCTGAATATGACAACATAATACTTCTGGGGTATGCATCTCCATGATCTACTGCCACCAAATGTCCGTCTACCACTTTTATAAACTGGTTAAAGGAATGGCTGCAATATCCCAAATTGGCATACGACACTCCATAATCACACAATGTAACCGTCATCGAACTCTTTTCAACACATATTGTCATATTTGCCTGATGGTTTAGTCCATCCGATGATGCATACATTTCGTGTCCGGTTCGTACAAACAAATACTTATCGCTCTCACACATACGCAAACTGGCTGCACGAAACGGAACTGTTGTTCTTGCACCATAAATACTTGCATGCCCCAAACGTTTCCATGTCTTACTATATTTCACGACACGAACCACTTCTTTATTATTATCTTCATCCGGATTATTCTGCCCAAACACAAAATAATTCGCATCCTTCCCACTAAAAAAACCGCCAAAAGTTGTCAATTCCATAGGAATTTCCCTGGAACCGGTAAATTCCATTTTTGCATTATAATCTTCGACCACAATCGTGCCGGCAATATATTCTACTCTGCTTAATGTTCCGTTACCATTATCCATCAAATACGAATAAACCGGATCCGCCCAGTTATACCAATAACTCTGATAATGCGCATTAGTGCTTGACATAGGCGTCCCCTGCGCATGAACATCTTTTACATCCAAATAAAAGACGCTCAACACAATCATAACACTTGCTACAATCAGTGCCAAAATACGTTGCTTACGTTTTTTCGTTTTTGTCATATTGATACCCCCATATCTTGTGTATTATATTATTATATGTTACTTTTTTACCTCTTCATAACGTTCTCAAAATTATTCACATAGTCTTCTACTATGTTCTCTATATGATAGTCCGTAAATTCCACTTCTTCCTCTTCCATCCCCATCGCACTCTGCATCTTCATAATCCACTCATCCGCATCATACGGGTCGTCCACATAAACCGCTTTTCCCTGCGTCACCTCGAACAAACAGGATTTCTTTGTCATAACAACCCGCTTGCCTCTTCGCATTGCCTCAATCGGCGGCATCCCAAAACCTTCAAACACACTGGGAAACAAAAAAAGTTTACAATGTTCGTACAGGCAATCTCGCCAGTCATCTGACACAAATCCGGTCAGGATTACTTTATCTTCCACATCATATTTTCTTAATTTTTCAACGAATTCACTTTCATCCTGTCCGACACCGCTTAAGACCAGTTTCTCCTGCCCGTTCCATTGTTTCATTACTTGCAATACGGTATCAAGATTCTTGTGCGGAAGCAAGGAACTGACGCAATAGAAATATTTCCCCTGCTCTATTTTCAAATCCTTTTCTATTTCAGCAAAATCCGTGCTTGTATCGCACGATACAATCGGAACATACTGCGTTCGGATTTTATCTTTTGCATCCGGATAGTTTTTAATCAAATCATCCCTGCAAAAATCAGAATCCGTCAGTACCAGTTTTGAACTTTTACACGTTCTCTTCCACGAATACTTAAGAAAGCATCTCCTTGCCCAAGAAAAATACTGCGGATAATGCAATGCCTGCAAATCATGGATAACGCTTACATAAGGGATTTTTCCATTAGAATGTGGCTTACTGTACACAGGAATAAACATAACCTCTATACCCTGCCTTTGTGCCGTTTTATCCAAATGCATATTTTCCCACAAAATGCGTTTCGGCTGACTTGCGCTCTTTGTTTTACATACAAACAAATCCATATTGGCATTTTCTTTATATTGTTTGAAACTGTCTGCATTATCCTCTGCAACGAACAATGTATATTTGTTTTGTTTATCATATAGAGCAAAACCGGTCATCAAATTCCGAATGAACGATTCCGTTCCGCCGCAAATGCCGGGTCTGACCCATAATAAATCAATCCCAATATGCATAAATCATTCTCCTTGTTTTATTACACCGACACAGGACAATTAAAATTTATCCTAAAAATACTCCTTCTACCCCAACACCATCTTCGCCGCTTCAATCGCAACGCACTCTATAATATACAACCTGCTATATCCGTTAATCCTATAACAATACCGGTATCTGTCCCGAATTCTCTTTTTTGCCGCCTTAAAACTCTTCTTATTGCTGGCACCGCCCAGACGAAAATTCGCCAGCACCTTGCCCACGGTTACAATCTTACGCCCCTGCTTCTTCATCTGCAGAAAAAAACCGTAATCATCATGAATTCCCAGATTGCGGAACGGATACTCCTTATACAATTCCGCTTTTACAAAAGTCGTAGGATGATTCCAGTCCCTGGAGGTTTCCGGTTTGCGAAGTCTTGCCTTCTTGATAAAACTTCTTCCGTCCTGCTTGTGGATGCGGATATTGGCAAACATCAAATCGCAGTTTTCTTTGGCAAATGTATCCACCACTGTTTCCACCGCGTCAGCCTCATAGGTATCATCGCTGTTCAACAATCCGATAATCTCTCCCGTCGCCAGACGAATTCCCTTGTTCATTGCATCATAGATGCCTCCGTCCGGCTCACTGATGATGCGATACGTAATCCCTTTCTCTTCCAATGCACCGCGATACCCTTCCGCAAGTTCCACCGTTCGGTCACCGCTGGCGCCGTCAATAATGATATACTCTATATCACTGTATGTCTGAGCCAAAACAGACTCAATCGTTCTTTCTATGCAATTCTCGCTGTTGTACGCCACGGTAATAATGCTGACCATTTTATTCACTCACACTTCTTTTAATACTTTCTTCAAAGTTGCAGACCTGATACCGACTGATTTCGTTAAAACTAAGGGTTTGATCAATGGTTAAGGAGCCAAACGCCTTATTGGCAAGTTTGCCGATGCGCCCCGGCATAAGTGACGCCAATTTTACAAAGGGATTTAAGATGCCCCAGGTTGCAATCCTTTTATTTCGGGCCTTTGCAACCATTTTGACCACATCGGTCGTCGTTACGTATTCTTCATTCTGCGGATAAAAAACACCGCCTTTTCCCAGTTCAATCAATTGCCTGATAAATTCTGCAAGATTTTCGATATACAGCATGCTTCTTTGATTTTTTACACTCGGAAAGACCGGCATTTTCTCTGCCAGTTTGACCAGCACAGGGAAATTTCCCTTACTGCCTTTTCCGTATATCATGGGCAGGCGAAGAATTGCGACCTGCATCTGACCGGCATCGCCCCTCTTTGCGGCAAAACCGCCCGCGGCACCCTGCGGAGTTCTGTCAATTCCGCTATTTGCCACCGCCGCCTGCTCGCCTTTTAATTTACTGTCACCGTAAAAATTTGCCGGCTCCGGCTTGGTATCTTTACCAATTACCTTTTCTTTGCCTACTCCGGCGCTTTCGCCGTATATAATCACACTACTGCAATAGATAAATTGACCGACTCCGTCAGCCGCAGCCTTTGCTACCGCTTCACCTGTCAAATCGGCATTAATCTCATAATAAAGTTTTTGTTCTTCTTCCGAAAGTTTCGAAACATCCGCATGGGCAAGACCGGCCACATGCAACACGCAGTCGTATCCTTCCCAGGAATTATTTTTCCAATTCCCGTCCCGCAGAGATATTTTATCCGTCTGATACAAAGTCTCGCCGGCGCTTTGATTATATTGTTCCAGATACGCTTCCACGGCATTCCCCACATAACTGTGAAGACCCGTTATGAGAATTCGCTTCATCCTTCTATTCTTCCTTCTTCATACTTCCGGTACCGCCTTCTACCACGCCGTCACTTCGAAGCACACTGCTAAAAGTACCAAAGAAACACTTCAAATCCATTGCCGGTCCCATTTGGGCAATATATTCGCCGTCCAATTTGGCTTTCACCGGAATTTCCAGTTCATCCCTTCCGTTAATCTGCGCCCATCCGGTCAAACCGGGACGCACGTCGTTTGCACCGTATTTGTCTCTTTCTTCAATCAAATCATACTGGTTCCACAATGCGGGTCTCGGACCCACAATGGCCATATCGCCTTTGATAATATTAAAAATCTGCGGCAATTCATCCAAACTCGTTTTACGCAGAAACTTACCGACTTTCGTAATGTATTGCTCCGGATTCGCAAGCAGATGTGTGGGGGTATCCTTCGGCGTATCAATCCGCATTGTTCTGAATTTTAAGATCATAAAATGACTCTTATGTATCCCGACACGCTTCTGCTTAAAAAGTACGGGGCCTCTGGAATCGATTTTAATAGCAATCACAAGCACCAAAAAAAGAGGCGACAAAAGAATCAATCCCATCAACGCCATACAAAAATCAATTACACGTTTCAAATATACGTACATACAAGCCTCCGCCCTGCTATGTCTTATGCAAAATACCAACATTCAGCATTTACGTTACTTCATCGTCATATCTTATTCAATGCAGGCTATTCCCATACCTGTCATAAAATACGCACACATATACAGATTAACTATAACATAATAGAACTAAAATATCAAAGAAAACCGCAAATTTTATGTAAAAAAGGAGGCTCAGGAAAAGGAAAACACACTTCCCTCATCCCATACTCTCGTAGACCCGCATACCGAAATACACAAGACTCCCTACGGTCTTACCCACAGCCACTGCAAGAACTGCTATCCCTACTCCTTTTTTGAATTGGATACGTCTTGCAAAAATTGGGATACTATCCAGCAGCTCCGCGATTGCCAACGCTACGCATCCCACAAAACAGCCGGCAAAAAATCCGCCGCCGGACATCAACACATCCGAAACAGCATTCCATACGCCGGTTTGAAACACCTCATACCGATACAGAAACCGCTCCAAATAAACGTGAATCGGAAGGGCACTCAGGATTCCTCCCACGGTACAACCGCTTACCACCGCACTTTCATAGGTTAAAATATGGTTGGCCGTATGGGTTTTTCCTGCAAATCTTGGCACCAGTCCCAAAGCCAACAATGCAGTAAAAACACCGCCCGATACCATTAAGCCGCCAAATACCCCTAAAATACCCATTCCAAATTGTGTCATACGCTTTTCTAAACTCCTTTTACGTATACCGATGCTATGAAACATCTACCTCAATCTGCTCACGCTCCGCATTATCAATCAACGTCTGATTTACATCATCTTCATAAATTCGCATCTCCACCTCAAGCGGTGTAGGATCTTTCGTAATTCTGCGTTTTCCGAGATGATTATAAAAGACGATAATCCCTACTCCGAGACCGATGGAATACCCAATTTCAAGCGCACCCGCTCCACCCGGATACTCAGTTCCAAACAAACCATAAATTTGCTCAAACAAACCTATGACATTAATGTCGTTATGAAAAGCCATAATAGTAAATGCCGTTCCAAAGAAACAAATCAGCGACACAAATATCACTTTTAATGAAATTTGGAGATTACTTTCTTTTTGTGGTTTTATTTTTTCCAGAACGATATCATTTTCTCCCAGCGACACAATTTCCGCATCTACGCCGATGTTTTGTATAATTTCAATTACTTTTAATATACTGATGACAGCCCTGTCGCCGTTAAACGGGTTTTGTTGTACCTTTTTTGCAGTATCCAAAGACAAATTAGCGCTTTTATTGGCAAAATCATAAATTAAAACCAGTTTTAACTTTGTCAACAATAAAGAATCTGCGCAAGTGATTTTAAAAACATCTTTGAGATACACTTTGTCGCTTGTGACTTTCACATTCTGATTCGCCTTAAGATAAACGATATTACGTTTCATATTTTACCCACCGCATTCTTCCTGTCTTGCTTTTTACTATGTTGCGTCACTTGCGGATGTTTTATATTCCATAAGGAACCCTGTGAAAACGTCGGTACTTAATGAGTACAAATGAAATGCAGTACAAATTTAGTATCCGTTACGTTTTCGCACGAGCGCAAGCGTGTTCCGTTGGAATATAAAACATCCGCCCCTCAACAAAAAAGGAGCATCGCACAAGCGACACTCCCATTATTGACACAATATACCGTTTTTATTCTTTCACAACACAGTTTTTACCGTTTTGTTTACCTTTATACAAGCGTTCATCGGCAATCTGAATCAATCTTTCAATTCGGAATCCCGGTATGGATTCGCTGACACCGAAAGTCATTGTTACTTTTAACTGATGTCCGTTGGTATCAATGGTTAAGTTCTCAATACGCTTACGGATTCGCTCGGCAACATCCGATGTTACCTGATGATTCCCGCTGACAACCACCAAAAACTCTTCTCCGCCCCAACGGCAAACACAGTCATCCCCACGCAAGGCACCGGTAATCTCATTTGCTACCGCAATCAAAACATCATCTCCGGCATCATGTCCATAGGTGTCATTCACCTTCTTAAAATCGTCAATATCAGCCATAATCAGCCCGAAAATACGTCCTTCTCCAATCAAATAGGACATTCTGCGATTCAATTCATAATTCATATAACGGCGGTTATACAACTTAGTCAACGGATCCTTCTTGGACATTTCATCCAACTGGCTGTTCTTGGCCGCCAATCTGTCGCTTCGATGATTAATATCCCAAAACAACAACATCATAAAAGAAAAGATAATCAAAAACATCAGCAACGCATTAATAATATACATAATGGTTTGTGCCAATTCATCGATAGGAATCAAAGGTTCAAAGTACTTGGATAATATATAACAGACAAAATATCCGAACATCGAAAACAATGAAAATAATACAGTTTCCCGGGTTCCCTTTTTAAAACATTCCCAAACAAAGGTGATATAACAGGAAACGGCTATCATTGCGATGCAATACACCTGAAATCCGCTGGCAAAACCCACAAAAATCGTCGCCAGTACCGCATGGAGTACAACTTCAGTGCAAGTAAGAATATATGCCAGATATGTTTTTTTCTTTTTAATTAACAAAAGTATCCCCTGATATGCGACCATAATCGCAATATTATATACTCCCATAACCGCAACGCCGGTTACCCAGAAAAAGACTGCAAAAATAGCATGCATAATCGTTACCGCATTCATAATTAATGCAGATTTACGGTATTCATCAAAGAATATGTCGCCGTTTTTCAGCGCTTCATAATAATGCTTCAGATTTCCCATAAGAACCCCACTATTTCGTGTTTACCCCAACGCCGATATACAACATATCGACATACTTAGTTACATTATACTGCTTTTATATCATTTTGCAAGAATAATAAAAAAATCTTGTCTTTTATTATGCAAATTGGTAAAGTATAAGAAAAGTTACGCATAAATGCTTTTTACAAAGAAACATATCCGAATTTTCAAGGAAAGGAGGAGCATCATGTCAAATTCCAACACAGAACAGAATCTGCACAAGGTAATTGCACACGCCGACGAGGATTATCCTGTTGGGGTATATTACGTGGAACCAAGCAAAATGTACATGGGCTACGTTCGTTGGCACTGGCATGAAGAAATGGAAATCAATCTAATCAAATCCGGTTCTGCCGAATTTACCATTGGCGAAGAAAAGATTACTTTGACCGAAGGTCAGGCCATTGTTCTGAATTGCAATGTGTTTCATGCCATACGCTCTGTTTCCGGCAATGACTGTGTCCTGATTTCACTCCTCTTTCATCCTTACATCCTTTTCAAGGATCATACCACTTCTCTGGCGACCGCATATTTAAGCCCGATTATCAACGGGAATGAGCATCGCTATGTCATTTTTGACCGTAAAGATATGTGGGGACGTAGTGCCATGGCATATTTAAATGATATTTTTGATGCTAATTTTTCTCAGGAGTTCGGGTATGAATTAACCACCAAAGCGTATCTTTGCCAACTTTGGGTGCATTTTTTGAAAAAATACAACAATAATACTACCTTGTATACCCGCACAAAAGAAGCAAACACGACATATTCCTTGGACGAATCCCGCATCAAAGATGCAATATCCTTTATCCAACAGCATTATGCCGAGTCCATAACCTTGGAGGATATCGCCGGTTCTATCCATGTAAGCAAAAGCGAATGTTGTCGTTGTTTTAAACGAGCGGTGAGTTTAACGCCTTTTGAATATTTGATGCGCTATCGTATTCTCCAGGCTGCAGATAAAATTCTGCAAAACGACCGCGAAACCACATCTATTTCGGAATTGGCAACGTCCGTTGGCTTTAACAATACCAGTTATTTTAACAAACTGTTTAAAAAATATTTCGATTGCACACCTACGGAATACCGCAAAATGAGCAAGACCGAACATCGAGACAAACTAAGTCCTTTCGGCCTATCATTAACACACATATAAAAAACCGACTTGCATTTCTTGCAGGCCGGTTTTA
This sequence comes from Lachnospiraceae bacterium, assembly GCA_017473115.1. Taxonomy (GTDB): domain Bacteria; phylum Bacillota; class Clostridia; order Lachnospirales; family Lachnospiraceae; genus UBA3766. The sequence goes on along the minus strand of JAFUNC010000010.1, from coordinate 141,859 downwards.
TTTTTTTTCCAAGTCGAAACATTTCAACTGTATTGTTTATATGTTTTTTCTCTTTTTTGCATTTTTTGCAAGTTCTCTTGCAAATTGACTATATCAGTCGCACATTGCCTTTTTCCAGTAAAATCGCGGGATTATAAGACATTTTAGCCTTTCTCAGGCCTTCTTCTCCCATATCTTCCTCTCGGTTAATATATCGAAATCCCTTGGCGGCATTCAATACAAATTCGCGATTTATGATGGGATATGCCCCCTGCACATCCGAAAAAGCCTTTTCAATATGAACCACAAAAGTATCTTCTGTCAGGTGAGCCCCCAAAGAAAATGCCACGATTCCGTCTTTTGTACGAATCGCGCCACCGGTCAGACCGATTTTCTCCCGTTCTTTTAAGGCACGCAAAGTAACGCAGAATTCTGCACTCTTTTCCTTGTCTTCATCACATTTGTTCTGTTCGCGCCATTTTTGCGCCATTTCCAGGCATTCTTCTATATTTTCATCGGTAATCTTTTCATAAGACCACTCCGGATAATTCTCAACAAAACGATTAATATGAGTTCTCTTGGCATGTAATTTTTTTCCCGCCAAAGTCCCAAGACTCTCTGCCTCATAAATATAATCCGCCACATCACGAACATATTCTATGGCAAATTTTCCCGGATATTTCTTCTCCAATTCCGCGAACTGCCCTGCCGTAACCAAATGCATTATAAAAGGCTTATTTTGTTCTTCATAATACTTCAGCAATGCTTCCAATGCTCCGTAAGGATTTTCCCCTATCGGCAATGACACGCTGTCACGATGAGGATTATAAAAAACAAGGCAATTCTCTACAATACTCCATTTGGTTCCGTAATGCGCAACCCAGAGATAATTGTTTGAAAAAGACAATTCGCAGCCACGACTGGTTTTATACTTATAAAATTGTTCAAAGACTTCTTTGTCTTCAAATGTGATTTCTTTCCATATAATATCCATGCTTATATTTTTCTCCAATGGCTGTAATTCTATACTTGCATTATATATTAAATCTAGTTTTAATTTTATTTCCTTTTAACAGACGGCAGTTCGGTGCCGGGTTATTTGGCATTAGGCATCTCACAATCCGTCCCTTTCAAACAAAAAGTGCCCTACATCAGAAATAATACCAACATAGTGCCTTAATATTCAAACATTAACACTCATCTTCTGAACAATAAATATCACTATCTAACCGAATCTTTTAGTTATCGTTCATCTTTGCCAACTTCGCCGCCTGGTCGGCTGCGATGCAGGCATCAATAATCTCCTGAATGTCACCGTTCATAATTTTCTCGAGTTTATATAATGTCAAACCGATTCTATGGTCGGTCACACGACCCTGCGGGAAGTTATAAGTACGAATCTTCTCGGAGCGGTCACCGGTACCAACCTGGCTACGACGGAGTTCTGCTTCCGCATCATGTTGCTTCTGCATTTCCAAATCGTATAATTTCGCACGCAACAAGGCAAATGCCTTCGCTTTATTCTGAATCTGTGATTTCTCTGTCTGGCTGTAAATTACAATACCGGTAGGCATATGTGTTAATCGCACCGCAGAGTCAGTGGTATTGACACACTGTCCGCCACAACCGGACGCACGCATTACGTCGATTCGAATATCATTATCATTGATTACGACATCTACTTCTTCTACTTCAGGCATAACTGCCACGGTAATGGTAGAAGTATGGATACGTCCGCCCGACTCCGTTTCAGGCACACGTTGTACACGATGTACACCACTTTCATATTTTAACTTAGAATATGCACCCTGTCCGGAAATCATGAATTCAACTTCCTTCATACCGCCGATACCGATTTCATCCACGTTAATGGTTTCAATTTTCCAACGCTGGCTTTCCGCATAATGCACGTACAAACGATACATTTCCGCCGCAAACAAAGCAGCCTCGTCACCACCGGCACCCGCACGGATTTCCACGATAACGTTTTTATCATCGTTAGGATCCTTGGGCAAAAGAAGAATTTTAAGAGTCTGCTCCAATTCTTCCACACGCTTTTTAGCATCTGTAAGTTCTTCTTTTAACATTTCACGCATGTCTTCGTCACTTTCTTCCTCCAACATGGCGATACTGTCTTCAATATCCTGTTTAGACTGCTTATATTCCTTATAAGCGTCTACAATAGGAGTTAAATCGCTCTGTTCCTTCATTAACTGGCGAAAACGCTGCTGGTTATCCGTTACGCCCGGTTCCTGCAACTCGCCCATAATTTCTTCAAAACGAATCAATAAATCCTCTAATCTGTCGAACATTTTAATCCTCCACGTAGGTGGCATACACCACCCTCTCTAATCCTGCCAGATCTTTCTTTACTACAATATCAATATATCCGTTCAAACGCAAGAGTTCACTGACCGCTTCCGCCTGATTATATCCGATTTCAAAAAATAACATACCGCCGCGGCTTAAATATCCTCTCGCCTCATCGATAATACGGCGGTAAAAAACCAAGCCGTCCGGACCGCCATCCAGTGCGCTCATCGGTTCATGCTCCCGCACTTCCCGGTCCAGGGTTTCAATAACTTCGCTTTCAATATAAGGCGGATTTGATACGATTAAATCATACTTACCTTCCACTTGACCAAACAAGTCACTTTCGATAAAAGTCGCCTCAATCCCAAGTTTTTCGGCATTTTCTCTTGCCAAGGCCACGGCTTGCGGCTTCAGTTCCGCTCCAACACCGATACAGTCATTACTGTACTTCAAAAGACTCAAAAGTATACATCCGGAACCGCTGCACATATCCAAAATCCGCATTCCGTCATGCAGATGCATCATCGCTTCTTCTACCAGACACTCCGTATCCTGTCTGGGAATCAATGTACTTTCATGGGTTTTAAACGTCAGTCCCATAAAATCCTGTTCGCCGGTAATATACTGCAAAGGTTCACCTAACGCCCTGCGCCTGATAAAAGCCTCATACTGTTTGCATTCAACCTCCGACACTTCCCGGTCTCCATGGGCCAGCAAATCATTACGGTTGGTGTGGCATACAAACTCTAAAAGAAGCCTGGCATCCAGCACGGCTTCTTTACAATTATTATCTTTCAGACAATTCACTCCGGATTCATATACTTCTTTATACGTCATCATCTTCATCCAACCAGTCGTCTTCTGCTTCTTCATAGTCGAAGTTTTCTTTCAGATACTCTTTCCAGTCAAATACCGCTTCCACAGCCTTAATTGCCACTTCTACCATATCTTTGTCCGGTTCCTTGGTGGTAACACGCTGTAACCACATACCGGGTGCAGAAATCAAACGGATAAACCAGTTATCAAACTTTCCTGCCAATCGTAATACTTCATAAGAAATACCTGCAATTACGGGCACCAATGCAATTCGAAGCACCAGTCTCAACGCCATATTATCTACTCGGATAAAAAAGAAACAGATAATACTGATTACCATTACAATCAGAAGAAAACTGGTTCCGCATCTTCTGTGAAATCTGGAACTTTTCATAATATTTCTGGTATTTAACGGCTTACCGCTTTCGATACAGTTAATACATTTATGCTCTGCGCCGTGATACATAAAAACTCTGCGGATGTCCTTCATCAATGAAATCAAAAGAACATATACCACAAAAATAATCACGCGTAATACACCTTCTATAATGGCAATCAGGGAAGGATTGCTCAAATATTTCTCCAAAAATGACGCAACAAAATAAGGCAACACCATAAAAATTGCCACTGCAATCACCAGCGAAATAACCATAGTCATACCCATCATTGCCTTTTCAGCCTTCGCGCCGAAAATTTTACCCATAAAACGGTCAAAACCGGTTTCTTCCTCTTCCTCCTCATAAAAACTTGCGGAGTAGGTCAGGGTCTCCATTCCCAGCATCAACGAGTCGATAAAATTAAAAACACCTCTGATAAAAGGTACTTTTCTTGTCCAACTCTCTGACTGTTCGCAATTTGCCACATGAAGTTCTATTTCTTTATTCGGCTTACGTACCGCTACGGCATAACGATTCTTATTACGCATCATAATGCCTTCCATCACAGCCTGTCCGCCAATGCCGGAATAACATGATTTCTTCTTTTTACTCATTGATACTCCTTCCTCTTTGCGAGGTGCATATATCATTTCACTTCACAAACAACGTCTTCGAAGTAAAAATTAAGGTTGAGATACCTAGATACCTCAACCCATCATGTCGCTTATTAGCTTTCCACACCGTACTTCTTGTTGAACTTATCAATACGTCCACGAGCCTGTGCAGCCTTCTGCTGACCTGTGTAGAAAGAATGGCACTTAGAACATACTTCTACGTGGATATCCTTCTTTGTAGAACCGGTTACAAAAGTGTTGCCACAGTTACAGGTTACGGTTGCCTGATAGTATTCAGGATGAATTCCTTCTCTCATTATTTCTCACCTCTCTATATTAAAAATAACCTTTTTTGCTTTTTTTCAACAGCTTGTTCATTATAACACGCGTTTATCGGGAATGCAAGCATTTTTTATACCCAATGAATTTTTTTCATCATTTCCACAAATTCCTTATTATTTCGGGTCTTTGAGAACAAATCGATTACCTTATCCACGGCATCTTCCGCCTTCATTCCGTTAAAGGCTTTCCGCATGGAATTGATTGCTTCCATTTCTTCCGGAGTAAGAAGCAAATCTTCTCTTCTTGTTCCGGACTTAGGAATGTCAATTGCCGGGAACACTCTCTTTTCGGACAATTTACGATCCAGTACCATTTCCATATTACCGGTACCCTTGAATTCCTCGTATACCACATCGTCCATTTTACTTCCGGTTTCCACCAAAGCCGTTGCCAGGATGGTAAGGCTTCCGCCTTCACGCATGTTTCTTGCCGCACCAAAGAAACGCTTCGGCATATGTAATGCGGCCGGATCCAAACCGCCGGACAAAGTTCTTCCGCTGGGCGGAATAACCTGATTGTATGCTCTTGTCAAACGGGTAATGCTGTCAAGGAGAATAATAACATCCTGCTTATGTTCTACCAAACGTTTTGCACGCTCGATCACCATTTCGGATACTCTTTTATGATGTTCCGGCGTCTCATCAAAGGTGGAATAAATGACTTCCACATTATCGCCCTCAATTGCCTCACGGATATCCGTAACTTCTTCCGGACGTTCATCAATCAAAAGAATAATCATATGCATATCCGGATTGGAATGCTTGACGCATTTTGCCACGGATTTTAAAAGTGTGGTTTTACCTGCCTTGGGCGGCGATACAATCATACCGCGCTGTCCCTTACCAACCGGGCTGATTAAATCCATAATACGCATGGAAACCGGCGCACCGGGGATATCCAGTTTGATTTTATCATCCGGAAAAATCGGCGTCATATCTTCAAAATTACCGCGCTTCTGCGCCACTTCAGGTGTATAGCCGTTAATTCTTCTTATATATAAAAGTGCCGCAAACTTTTCATTCTGGGTTTTAATTCTGGTATTACCTTCAATAATATCACCGGTTTTTAATCCGAAACGACGAATCTGGCTGGGTGCCACATACACATCGTTTTCACCGGGTAAAAAGTTCTCGCACCGGATAAAACCAAAACCATCCGGCATAACTTCCAAAATACCGCTTGTGGTAATACCGCTGTCCAGTTCCGCCATATTCATTTCGGATTTATCATCACTTTTTGCTTTTTCACTTTCAGCGTCTGCTTCCGAAGACGCGACCTTCTCTTCCGCCTTAACCGGTTTACTTACAGGTTCTTTTTTATCATTTTCTTTGTTCTGCTCCGCTTCCTTTTCTACCAAAAGATCCACCAGTTGCTCTTTTTTCATTGTGGTTACACCCTTAACACCAATGCTTTTGGCAAGATCACGCAACACGGTCAGTGATAACGATTCAAACTTTTCTCTCAAATGAATATTCCTCCTTTTTCCATGGTCTCTTAATACTCTGCTGTTCAAATATCTATTGTTAGTTGGGATTTTTTCTTCCGTCTTTGTGTTTTCAATTTTATCTGTCGGGAAATCTTTTAAGATATGTCATTCTGACTGGCGACTTCATTATACTTCAATTTTTTTGAAAAGAAAAGAGTTTTTTACAGATATTTCTATGATATAATGTTACTATTCATATATATAATACAGATTATAAAAACAGGACGCAATCCGACGGATGCGAAACTACAATAATATGGGAGAGAACGCAAAATGCGCGCTTTTGGTAAAAAATTTGATTTCATGCTTGTCCCGTTTCTGTTCCTGCCCCTTCTTTTGATTTGGATGCAGGACATTACCGTGACGCTTTACAATATTGATGACTTGTATCTGAAAACAATTGCCTCCGGCGAATTTACCGGTGTACCCCAGGCGCACCTGGTACATGTCGGTTATCTGACAGGGCTTCTTTTGCAAGGACTTTATACCGTTGCTCCTTCCATGCCCTGGTACGGCCTTTTGCTTTTTACCTATGGATATCTCGGAATATATCTTTCTTTGTATTTGGTCTCTGCCAAAATCAGAAAGCAGCGGCATCGGATTCTTTACTTTTGTTTTTGGACATTTATCAGTTTTGCGTTTCTGTGGCTTCACCTCGTGGAATTACAGTACACCACCGTTACCGCAATCATCTGCGGGTGCGGGATTGTATGCTTTTATTTGTCCGAAGACCGCCAGAATCCGAAAGAATACCTCAAAGCAAATTTGCCCGCTTTGCTCTTCTTTTTTCTCGCTTTGGAATTAAGGGACAAGGCTTGCATCATGTTCTTTCCCCTGATTTTTCTGATTGGGGCGGTAAAATGCATCCGCAAACGAAACATGTTCAAATCCGTTTTTGCCTGCGGCGTTGTTCTTTTGCTGATGACGGCTCTTGTTTACGGAATCAATTTCTTCGCCTATTCCGACCCGGATTGGGCCTCTTTTGACGCCTACAACACCGCCCGTGAAAATGTGGTGGATTATAACGGTTATCCTGACTATGAAGCCCACCGGGAAGATTACGAGGCATTGGGCATTACTTATGACTCATATGTTGCCGCATCTTCCCGCTACCAGTTGCTTTTAGACGAAAACATCAATACCGATTTTATGCTGCGGATGGAGGAATTATCCAATCATCATTCATTGGATATACAGCAGATGGCAACTTCTTTTCTCAATCGCCATACCACGGATTATATGGACCGCCCGCTGAATATTATCGTTTACATCCTTTACTTTTTTGCTCTTTTGACCGCTTTGTGTTGTAAAAACAAAAAGGCTCTGTGGGACATTGTCGCCCTGTTTGGCGGACGTATGATTATATGGGCTTACCTCCTATTTGTAAATCGCCCGGAAGCCAGAGTGACCCAGGGAATCTATATTGTGGAATTCCTACTTTTGGTTGCTGTCCTTTTTGCCAATAACCTTTTTGGTCCGGGAATCAAAACGGAGAAAAAAAGAAAAATCAGCCGCGCCATGTTCCGCGCACTGTTAAAAAAGAAACGTTTCCTATTGCAACGCAGTCTTCTGGTATTATTCTGCGCAATCAGTGTTTTTGCAGGCATCCGATGGGGACTTCCTCATATTGACCTGATTATGCGCTACAGCCGTGAACGTGTCGATTTCGCCTGTGCATACCGGGAAATGCGAACCTACTTTTATGAACACGAAGAAAACCTGTATTTGGTAGATACCAATGCATTCACCTATTTTACGGAAGATGCATTTCTTCCGACCATGCCATCCAAGGCAAATTTCGTATTGCTTGGTTCCTGGACTGCAAACAGTCCCTGGACCGACAGCATTGCAGAACAGTTTAACATTGATTCCTACGAAACCGATGCCATTACAAGGGACGATATCTATTTTGTCTTTTTAAAAGGGGACAATACCGATCATTATTATTTGGAAGAATATTATCAGAGTAAATATCCAAACACTTATTTTGAACAGTGCGACACCGTATGCGCACCCAACGGCTTGGAATTCTACATCATGCAGGTAAAAGAAGAGAGGTAAACAGAATGTTTCAAGATCCGCTTACATTATATAAATTGATTGTATTATACATGCTCAACAAAGTCAGTTTTCCTTTGAGCAGTTCACAAATCGGAGACTTTATTTTAGAAAAAGATTATACAAACTTTCTTACGTTACAGCAGGTTTTCTCGGATTTAAAAGAAAACAATCTGATTGCATCCAAAACCGTAAGAAACCGTACCCTGTTCTCCATCACGGAAGAAGGTATGAGTACCTTATCCTACTTCCAAAACAGAATCAGCGATGCCATCAAAAAAGATATCATTGAATATCTTCGACAGAATGAAATGGAACTTCGTAACGAAGTCTCCGTTCTTGCCGATTATTATAAATCCACCGGCGGAGAATACGAAGCGCATCTCTGGGCAAAAGACAGGGACAGCGAACTGGTCAGCATCAAATTAACCGTCCCCACAGAGGAAATCGCCGCTTCCATCTGCACCAAATGGCAGGATAAAAGCCAGCAAATTTACCAATACTTAACAGCGCAGTTGTTTTAAACCACAAAAAGAGAATGTGCAAGCACATTCTCTTTCTTTATGCATTCTTATCGGACTGACGCGCTTTCTCTTCTTCGCGGATCCGCTTCATGTGTTCATCAATTTTTTTCTCGTATCCCTGATCGGAAGGCACATAAAACTTTGTTCCGGTCAGTTCATAAGGGAGATACTGTTGCTCCACATAATGATTAGGATAATTGTGGGCATATTTATAATCCAATCCGTGTCCTAATTTGGCCGCCCCCTTATAATGGGCATCCATCAAATGAGGAGGTACCGGCAAATCTCCGGTTTGCTCCACACATGCCATGGCAGACTGAATCGCATTAACGGAAGCATTGCTCTTCGGTGCGCAGGCAACATAAGCGGCCGCCTGAGCAAGAATAATCTGCGCCTCCGGCATACCGATACGTTCTACTGCCAAAGATGCATTTACAGCCACCTGAATTGCATTCGGGTCTGCATTCCCAACATCTTCCGACGCACATATCATAATTCTTCTTGCAATAAAAGTGACGCTTTCTCCCGCGGACAACATTTTCGCCAGATAATAGACTGCCGCGTCAGGATCAGAACCTCTCATACTCTTAATAAAAGCAGAAATGGTGTCATAATGATTATTACCGCCCTTATCATAACGAAGTAACTTTTTCTGGATACATTCTCCCGCTACTTCCAAGGTAATATGTATTTTACCGTCATCGCCTCTGGGCGTGGTCATAATCCCCAATTCGATGGCATTTAACGCATGTCTTGCATCACCGCCTGACATATCTGCCAGAAAATCAACAGCATCCTCATCAATTACGGCATCGTAAGAGCCCATACCGCAATCCGTATCATATACCGCCCGTTGAATCAACTTACAAATATCTTCTTTTGCAAGAGGTTTTAATTCAAAAATTGCCGAACGGGAAATCAAAGCCCCATTTACTTCAAAATAAGGATTCTCCGTAGTGGCACCAATGAGAATTACAGTTCCGTCCTCAACAAACGGAAGCAAAAAATCCTGCTGTGCCTTGTTGAAACGGTGAATCTCGTCCACAAACAGAATGGTTTTCTTCCCATACATACCAAGGGTATTCTTAGCCTGCTCCACCACCTCTTCCATATCCTTTTTCCCGGAAATGGTAGCATTAATCTGTGTAAATTCCGAACTGGTAGTATTGGCAATTACTTTTGCCAGGGTGGTCTTACCGGTCCCCGGCGGTCCGTAAAAAATAACTGACTGCAGTTTGTCCGCTTTAATGGCACGATAAAGCAACTTATCCTCACCGATAATATGCTGCTGCCCAACCACTTCATCCAAAGTCTTCGGACGCATCCTTGCCGCCAGCGGCGACTCCTGCTTCATTTTATTTTCACGCATATACGAAAACAAATCCATTTTGATTCCTTCCCTCTAAAAATTCAAAGCGTTAATATATTCCTCTTCAAATCCCGGCAATTCCGCAAGATTTAACTCCTGCACCTTAGACAATAACCGGGTCAATTCTCCAACAGGTCCTTCTGCAGATGCAGCATCCGTCGTTCCTCCCTTAGATGCATTTTCCGCTTCTGTTGTTTCGGCACTGCGCTCTAAGGCCAGCGCATACCGGTACGCACCTTCCAAAGAAGTATTGCCTACGGCTTCCATTTTACCCGCAAATTCCCCGGGGAACAAACCGATTTCCATTGCCGCATCCAAATCCAAATAAAAGCCCAAACCTCCGGCAATATATATCTTATCAATATCAGCCAAAGCAACTCCGTATTCTCTTGCCAACATGGAAATACCAACCGCCACTGCCGCTTTCGCCTTTTGCAGTTCGCGGATTTCTTCCTGCTTTACAAGGGTTCTGCCGACAATACACCCCAATTCAAAATACTCTTCTGCCAAACATCCGGTGCGGTCTGCTTTTTCTTCTCTGAGAATCTGCGCTACAGCCTTAATCAACTGGCTACCATATACTTTTTGATCAAATGCAGGGCCTGCTGCCGCCGAAAGTGCCAACATTCTGTCACAGTTACCGATTACCATCTCCGCATTGGTACCCAAATCAATCAACAGTGAAACTTCTCTCCGCTCTTTAAATCCAAGTGTATACAGACCCGATACGATATCCCCGCCGATAAAAGCCGAAACTCCCGGCATTAAAATGGTTTTTACACCACAAATGACAGTCTCCGCCTGCCCGGTTTTTTCCGCCTTAAACGGATAGACTCCCAATGCAGACACATCATACCCCATCAAAAGATGTCCCATTACCGTATTCCCGGAAATCACAATCAATTTCGGTGTACGTTCCTTAATCAACTTCTTCACACCATTCTCAACGGCTTCCGCAACCAATGCCTGCAATTCCTCCCGTTTGCCCGCATTGGCGTTGGATATTCTTGAAATGACATCTGTGCCATGTAGTTGTTGAGGATTTAATGACACAAATACCCCCATCTGTTCACCGGTCAACGCATTGATTAAATACATTCCAATTGTTGTAGTACCTAAATCCACTGCTACAACGGTAGGGATTTCATCCTGTTGCACCGACACGTCTGCCGTTTTCGGCGCATTCAAACTGTCCGTTATGACACTTGCTTCTTTTTTACCTTTACCGCAAAGTCCGCAGTTGCTGCAATCCACACAACCGCCGCTTGCAAAATTCACAGATATATTCTCAGACAAATTGATTTCGCTCCTTATCATAAAAATAACCGATACCCGCAAGTTTCTCTTCAATCTCCTTGCGGTCCAGGTCTAAATCATCATACAATTCTTCATCACTTTTATAAAAATCACGTAACTTCAGATTCAAAAAACTCAATAACATCACAGGGTCTTTGGGTATCATATCAAACTCCTTACAACACAGTATCAGAAACATTGCATGCATCATTCCCGCGCCGCGGATCATGATTGCATTTCATGCAATACCATAACAAAAGGCGATGGAGCACTCTCCACCGCCCTTATGCTAAATTATAAAATATCTGCTCGCGGAAATCAACCGCAATTAAAGGGTTTTCGCAATCATTCCTTCCCCTGCCACATCGATGGTTACCACATCACCCATCTGTACCTCACCGGCAAGAATTTTACGGGCAAGCAGTGTTTCCACGTTTTTCTGCACATAACGTTTTAAGGGACGTGCACCGTAAGTAGGGTCATAGCCGTTTTCCACAATATAATTCTTTGCTTCTGCCGTTACTGTAATGCTGATTTCCTTGTCTGCAATTCGTTTATTTAAGTCTGCAATAATCAAATCCACAATTCCGGCAATATTGTCTTTGGTTAACGGTTTAAACATAACAATCTCATCAAGTCGGTTTAAAAACTCCGGGCGGAAGTTCATACGAAGTTTTCCCTGAACCCGTTCCAGTGCTTCTTCGCTGATGTCACCGTTTTCTTCCATACTTTCCAAAAGGTCATCCGCACCGATATTGGAAGTCATAATCAGAATTGTATTTTTAAAATCTACGGTTCTACCCTGCGAATCCGTAATACGGCCATCATCCAATACCTGTAAGAGTACATTGTATACATCAGGATGTGCTTTCTCTACTTCATCAAAGAGCACTACTGCATACGGTTTGCGTCTGACTGCTTCAGTCAATTGCCCGCCCTCGTCATATCCAACATACCCCGGAGGTGCTCCAATCAGTCTGGATACGGAGTGTTTCTCCATATATTCGCTCATATCAAGGCGAACCATATTGCTTTCATCATCAAACAAAGACTCTGCCAATGTTTTGGCAAGTTCTGTTTTACCCACACCGGTAGGGCCCAAGAACAGGAAAGAGCCAATGGGTTTGGTCGGATCTTTGATTCCTGCTTTGGAACGGATGATTGCTTCTGTTACCATCGCAACACCTTCATCCTGTCCCACAACTCTTTTATGAAGTTCTTCTTCCAAATGTAACGTTTTATTACGCTCGGATTCGGTCAGTTTTGCCACGGGAATTCCGGTCCAGCGAGAAATAATACGTGCAATTTCCTCTTCCGAAACGCTCTCATGGAGAAGTTGTAAACCGCCCTGACGCAGTTTCTCTTCCTCTTCCTCCAATGCTTTCTTTAATTCCGGTAATTTTCCGTAACTTAATTCCGCCGCCTTTTCAAGATTACCTTCCCGCTGTGCCATCTGAATCTGACCGTTCACCGCCTCAATTTCTTCTCGCATAGCACTTAAACGGTCAACGGAAGTTTTTTCATTCTCCCACTGTGCCTTACGATTCAGGAATTCAGCCTTCTCTTCTGCAAGTTCCTTCTGTAAAACTTCCAGGCGTTCACGGCTCAAACGGTCATCTTCTTTTTTCAATGCCGCTTCTTCAATCTCCATCTGCATAATTTTACGCTGTAATTCATCCAACTCGGTAGGCATGGAATCCAACTCGGTTTTAATCAACGCACAGGCTTCATCTACCAGGTCAATGGCCTTATCCGGCAGGAAACGGTCCGTAATATAGCGATGTGACAACATAGCCGCACTCACCAGGGCATTGTCCATAATTTTAACCCCGTGGAACACCTCGTAACGCTCCTTAATTCCGCGTAAAATCGATATGGTGTCCTCCACGGTAGGTTCATCCACCAGAACAGGCTGAAAACGACGTTCCAACGCCGCATCTTTTTCAATATATTTGCGATACTCATCCAATGTGGTGGCACCGATACAATGCAGTTCACCTCTGGCGAGCATAGGTTTTAACATATTTCCCGCATCAAGGGCGCCATCGGTTTTCCCGGCGCCTACAATGGTATGCAACTCGTCAATAAAAAGAATAATTTCGCCTTCCGACTGACGCACTTCATCCAAGACTGCTTTCAAACGTTCTTCGAATTCTCCGCGATATTTGGCACCTGCCACCAGCGCTCCCATATCCAGGGCAAAAATCTTTTTATCCTTAAGCCCAAGGGGCACATCCCCGCGGACAATACGCTGGGCAAGCCCTTCTACTACGGCAGTCTTACCAACACCCGGTTCTCCGATTAATACCGGATTATTCTTGGTTTTACGGGATAAAATACGAATGACGTTGCGGATTTCATTATCACGGCCAATTACAGGGTCCAGTTTCTGCTCTCTTGCCTTCTCGACCAAATCCTGGCCATATTTGTTCAACGTATCATAGGTCGCTTCCGGATTATCGCCGGTGACTCTTTGATTGCCGCGTACAGTTGCCAATGCCTGTAAAAAGCGTTCTTTTCCAATGCCATATTCCTTCCAAACCGCTTTCATGTCAGGCGAAGGAATCTCCAGCATTGCCAGAAAAAGATGTTCCACGGAAACAAATTCATCGCCCATTTGTTTCGCAACATCTTCCGCCTTGCCCAGCGCTTTACGCAGGTCATTCCCCACATAGGGTTGCCCGCCGGACACCTTAGGACGCTTCTCTATCATGCCAAGAATGCGATTGCAAAAATGCTCCTTGTTAATATCCATACGTTCTATCAACTTGACAATCAAACTGTCATCAATGCTTAAAAGAGCATATAAGAGATGCTCCTGGGCAATTTCCTGATTGCCGTACTCATCCGCGATTTTCTGGCATTGTTCCAACGCCTCTAATGACTTCTGTGTAAATTTAGAACCATCCATAATTGTCTCCTCCTTTTATCTTCAAAATGAGTTCGTATCATTAGAACCGATTTATTTGCGCACTCATTTTTTTACTTCTCTATTCTTATCTTGTTCGATTTGTTTTGTTTGTTCTATTATTACTATAACAGTTATTTTTGTTTTGTCAACTCTAAAATTATCATTTTTAGGTGCTTTTTTCGTCGCTTTCACATTTTATCTGCTAATTATAATAAAATAACCTTTTGGCAGAAAAAAGTCCGACACACACTTTCCACTACCAAAAGGTTAGTTATTCTTGCTTTGATACATTTTCACTTAATCTATAGGTTATTTTTACTGCAACGATGATATCACATATCACTCCACAACATATACATAACTGCTGACACAATACAAGGTCTGACCGTTATATACGACACGTGACCAGCCTACGTCTGTATTGATACCGGTTCGCTGCACCACTTCTCCGGCTTGAATGGTAACAACCACCGTCGCATCCGGATTGGTCACACTGGGAAGTGCACGCAGGTTGACCTCAATCTTGGGAGTTACCATATCATTGCACGCCGTAAAAACCGTCTTAATACCGTCATCTTCCGGCACAACCTCCTGAGGCTTTACCGTCAAATCCGTAGTAAGATAATTGGATACTGCATAATAAATTTGGCCATCATATTGCAATTTAGACCATCCCTGTTCGCTGATGCCGATTCGTGTTGCCGTTTGACCGTTTTGCAACGTCAACACAACCGTACTTTCATCTCCCTGGCTCGGCATATCGCGCAAGTTGGTAGCCTCTTTGGCTGTGACCGTTTCTTCCACCGGAGAAAACACCATTCCAAGTTCCTTTTGGGCCTCCTTGGCAGCCGCAGCCGCGGCTTCCGCTTCCAGCCTTGCCGCTTCTTCGGCCGCACGTTTTTCTTCCTGCAGTTTTTTATCTGCTTCCATTACATTTTGGCCGATTCCCTCATTCTCTGATACTACATACTGATGAATAAGCGCAACAACAGGTTCTCCCTTGTCAGTTTCCTGATAAAACCACACCCCAAACACTACCAACACCGCCAACGCACCCAAGGCTGTCAGCGTGATAAAAATAATGTGAACGGCGGATGATGCTTTATCATCCTCGAAATCTGCATATTCTGCTTTGTCTGTATCCTCAGTATCTTCATATTCCGTTTCATCCGCATCGTCATCGCCGAGCAATTCCATAAAATCTTCGTCCGCATCGTCATCATCGGCCAATTCCATAAAATCTTCATACTCTGCTTCATCCGACGCTTCCAAATCAACAGATACCGTTTCTTCCCAACCTTCATTATCAGGTTCTTCCGAAAACTCTTCCGTCTCATATGCTTCCGAGATGTCTTCATACTCAATTTCTTCCAAATCCAAGCCCTTGGATTTATGTTCTTCACCGTACATACCGCTCACCTTATCTTTTCAACGTCACCGTATCTTATGATACCCAAAAACACCAACCGGCCTTCTAAAATCATTCTGCCGCTTTCCTTTTTATACACCTGATTTTATCGGATAAAATTTGTAAAAATCTTGGTTTCTTCCGGCTTCGGTGCATCAATGCCCGCCTTTTTACCGGCCTCAATGCATTTTAAAAGCCAAGCCATATTGCGCCCCAAATAGCGCATTGTCTGTAAACCTTCTGCGTCCTGTAAAACATCCTCGCCCTTATTATTGGCACCATGCACCATATTCCAGTAGCGCGAAGATACCACAGGCATATTATTAATGGTAAAATACTTATTCATGGCATCAAAAGTCGCCGTAGTACCGCCACGTCTTGCAGATGCCACTGCTGCCGCAGGCTTGTAAGCCATTTTCGCCGCACCCGCATAAAAAAGGCGATCCATAAATCCCAACATACTTCCGTTGGGCGATGCATAATATACCGGCGTACCAAAAATAAAACCGTCATATGTATCGATTTCTGCCAACACTTCGTTTACCACATCATCATACATACATTTGCCAAGTTTACTGCAGGCACCGCAAGCCGTACAACCGCCCACCGGCTTATTTCCAATCCATACTTCTTTGGTTTCAATACCTTCTTCCTGCAATGTTTTGGCCACTTCCGCCAATGCAGTGTGTGTGCATCCCTCTTTGTGGGGACTTCCGCATACCAATAAAACTTTCATGTTTTCACCTCGTTTTTTTTCATCTTTTCTTATTTACTACTTTATTCCTATTGTACGAAAGATACAATCATTTTGACGAAAATTTATGAATCTATTTCTATTACATAATCATAACTATAGGTATGAACATAAATTTTACCATCTTGTTCCACAAGCAGATCAGGCATCTTCTTAAGTTCAAGTTTATCAATGACTTCTCCCGTATTCATATTTATCTGATATAAATAATCCTTCTCTTCCGTAAAACCATAGCCACATATTATTACATCGTCTATTACAATAAAATTCATCGTATTATATGACTGACTGGCACTTCTCCAAAGTATTTTCTCGTTATTCAAATCATACGCAAACATAAAGCAGGTATCCGAGTCTGCGTAGCCGTTGGCAATACTTGCTCCATAGAATATACCATCTTTAATATACGCATTATTGCCGTTTACATACCACCGGTCAGTTGGATATTCTAATGTATACAAATGTTTTCCTGTTTCTCTTTCATAGATTTTAAGGCATTCGTCAATCCATAAATATTCATACGTTGCATCGTAAAAACGTTTCCAAGCACCATCAACCATCGGTAACGACAAATTCATTTCATTATACCAATCGTCTGCCCAAGTAATACCATTTTCCTCTTCAGATATAATTTTAAGATTTAATGGCGTAACAGCATCGCCTTCTGCATATGTTTCTTTCACGTCAGACAAATCTATCGTAATGCTTCGGACATCTTCATCTTGTAAAAGTATTTCTGAAGATTCAACTACTCCATTATTCTCACCGCTATCATCCGCTATATCTTCGGAAATATTGTCTTCACTATCACCAACACTCTCTTCTTCAACAACAGAATTCTCTTCTGTAATCTCCTGTTCTGACGCTGTGCAAGCTACTAATCCGAACATACAAATAAGTATCAAAGCAGATATTTTTATTTTCCTCACAAGATCCCCTCCTAAAATTCTGATTTACCATTTTGTATACACAAAAAGTAACTTAAAGTTCAGCCCTGACATTATCCATTCGCCTCCGGTTGCGGATACAACTCATAATACTCATCTTCCGAAATAATCGGATACCTCGTAATTTGTATTACGTCCCCCTCCGTTATTTCCTGATACCACATTTCATACTCTGCATTATCCATTACAAGAGACGGATTATCCCATTCTTCTGCCGTCCAGTTATAGTACACGACTCCGTCACCGTCCGCATCCTTTTCTTCCGGGAATTCCAAATTACCGCTATTGTACTCCTCCTGCCACGCATCCATATGGGCAATGCACTCATAAGTATCTGTTTGCTCATTGTATTTGAGAACACTGTAAGGCCAAAAATCATCCAAATTAGAACGTCCATGATTATGGGATGCCATTTCAATAATATATCCATTATCATATATGATAAAACTGGGGTATCCTAAGCACTGAATATACGGTTCCCCTGTGGTTCTGTCATAATCATAGATATAACACACACTATCTGCCATAGAAATACCATTAGGATAATCAATAATTAATTCATCCTGCCCATCCATATCCACATCCGCTATCGCATAATAATTATCATACGGATTTCCATACCACTCACTTCCTCCGGCAGGAAATTTGCCGGTATCCAACATTTCGGTGATTAAGTCCCTATATACAGGATCTTCTACTTGGGTCAAACAAGAACTTTCTTCACATACAACTTCTGACGCCATCTGTTCCACCACAACTTCTGAAGACAACTTTTGCATTTCGGAACTTACCGACTCCGCTTCATGCACAATACTTGCACCATCAACATTCGTATTATCTGCAGTATCACATGCACAAAAAACTAGCATCAAGACCGCAATGCAAATTAATACTCCTCTTTTCATCCAACTCACTCCACAATCATAAAATACTTCTCGCATATAGCCGCAAACCCTTTATCCATCCAACGAATAATACTCCGTAGTATCCGTAAATTCCTCGGTCGCAAAATCATAATCCCTTATGGTTCGTTGCATAAGATACAGACCGCCTTCATTATCTTTGGCCCACACATCTTTATAATAGGCGGTTCCCACGTGATACTCTTCCAAACAGGTTTCCGCCTCTGTATCCACTTTTAAATAACACATAAAATCATCATAATATTCATATTTTCCATTATCAGCATCAAACACATAATAAATGTACGGAAGATTGTATGCCGGAATTTGTGCTATCAGCCCAATATCCACATAGCCATCAAAATTAATATCCTCTAATTTTATTCCGCCGTCTTTTGACCAGCATTCGGTATACACCGTCTTCTGCCCCCACATTTCAGTCATCGCTTCCTCTGTTGAAAAACTGTAGTCCTCACCGTCTTCCGATGTAATTTCAACATAACTGATTCCATAGTTATATTCATTAAGCATTTTCCCATATAATTTGATCTGACATAACTCACCGGGCTGCACTTCATATTGCATCGCATATAAAAGCACATTTCCGCTCTCATCAGTCTCTACAACACTTGGATCTACAAATATCTCTTCCGGATTAACAGATCCGCAATAAATCCCTTCCGCCACATTCCAAAGTTCATATACGCGTTCCCGCGTTATCTCTGCCATTTTCAGATTCGTATACATAGATTCCAGCGGATCGTTGGTATAAGAAGTGCTGATATACGCCTCCACTTCCTGCGCTCTTGCTGTAATCCATTCTTCATTCTGCTCTTTTAAAATAACAATTTCCTTGCCGTCTAACTGCATATTCAAGGTATGTATTAAAGAATCCAGCGCCAATTCCCACTGTTCCCAAATTGCTTTGGAATATTCCAAACACTCCGCCTCTGTCACTGTATCATTTGCAAGCTTATCTTCATATTCCAGTTCAAAGCCATCTGCATCATGTATTACATCCCAAACTTCCTCCATCAGGTAAAAACTGCAAAATCCCTTTTCTTCTTTCACATTATAGATAGCATAAAAAGGCAATGTTGCATCTTTTTCCAATGACAACGCCTGATACCCTACACTTTCTAAAAATGCCACAGGCAATTCACGCAAAGGCGCACCGGGCGTATAAAGAACAAGTTCTTCCAAATCATACAGACCCGCCGGCCATACATAATAATAATACAAGTCATCTTTTTTAATGTGGCTTCCGATATGCTCCTCATATGTCATCGTTGACACTTCCAAAGAATATGTATATGAATTAATCTTCTTTGGCTCTGCAAATTTACCTTCAAAGTTACACAAATCGATTGTTCCATTTGGATATTCTTCACCGGTATTTTCCAGATTTAGATCCTTATAACTTCCCGAAAAACTTCCGTCCGAAGACACGTATAACCATGTTGGATAATCACCATTCAAACCGGGACATTGAAAACAAAGGCCTTCTACATCTTTCCAGGCAAACGACACACTCTCATCACTAACACGATCGCTTCCTTCCGTTTCTCCCGGCACATATCTCCCTAATTCACTACCATATACGAAATGTTCCTTATTCTGATCCGCATTCTCATATCTTATGGTACTATTTGCCCCCAAGCTCTTAACCTCTCCCGGCTTATATCCACAGGACACAAACAAACCAATACCTATAAATCCCGCCAAAATCGTTGCAAAAACAATCACACCTTTTTTCTTTTTGCCATCTTCCCAGATGTGATAAATCCTGTTTTTGGTAAATTTACTGCCTGCTGCCAATCCTGACATAAAAGTATAGTTTCTACGCCCTTTACCCGCATAAGACATAAGGATTTTGGCATAAGTTTCCTTCTCTTCCTTGCTTCTGCCACGCATTACGCTTTCATCGCAGACCAATTCCATATCATAGTAAAACTGCTTTTTCATCATATAAACAGCTGGGTTAAACCAGTTAAAACAAGTCACTGCCAGCATAAGCATTTTAAGCCACAAGTCTTTTTTACGATAGTGGCACAATTCGTGGGCAGTAATCAATTCCAGCTCCTTTGCATTCCAATCGCCTTCATAGGACGGAATGATTAATTTAGGGTGTAAAATGCCTGTAATAAGCGGACTTTGCACCCGCTTGCTCTCATAAACGGTAAGCCTTTTTTGTCCAAGATATTTGTTTTGCAGTTTGTCAATTTCTTCCTGCAAAGATGCATTTTGAACAGGCTCTAAATCTTTCATGTAAGTACGACGCATCATTAAATAAACCACTACGTGATATACCGCACTGCCTCCAATCCCGATAAGCCATATGTATAAAAGAATATCCGTATAGCGGAATACACCCGGCGTATGCACATCTTCAACAGTGTCCGCAACATCTGTCACAATATTATTCATACTTCCTACATCAGAATATCCTACGTTTTCTGCGTTACTACCCGGATTCTCGGAATTCATTCCGCCGGTATTACCTTCTGCATTTTCAGAATTCACTCCACCGGCATTACCTTCTGCATTCTCAGGCTTCGCCACAACAGCATCTCCGGCAATACCGTTTGAATTCGTTTGACTCTCTTCGCTACCGAATTTATCCCCCTGCACATAAGGGTCCGCATTATCAGCAGGCACCTTCTGAGAAACGCCGTCTGACTGTATAGCATCGCCATTCAACTCCGGCCAAACATTCTGCGCATAATTATTTAATACCTGATCCTCTTCATTCTCCGCAATCTCCTGCTCGAATCCGGGCACATTAAAAAGGCGAAACTCCGTAGCCGGCAGCGAGAAATTGTAAGGAATCAACAGACGCACCATAAGCACAATCCACATCAGTTTCAGCCATATCGCGCCGTATCTTTTACGGATTTTTCCTGCAAAAAGGCACAATAATACGATAACCAAAGTCATTACAATATTAATTTCAAGAACATCAAATAAAATGTTTCTCATAACTGCCATCTCCAATATTTAATAGACTTCTCTTACATAGTCCCAATGCAGGCCTAAATCGTCCGAACTGTATAAGCCCTTACAATATCCCTGCTCACTCTCGTATGTTTTATTAGCACCCTGACTGACTTCCAGATACAGAAGGCCCTCTTTTTCATAAATCTTCTCCGGCAAAACATAGGGATTATAAAAGGTACCGTTCCCCGCCTCAATCATCGGCGAAGGAATATGGGAAAGTTCAAAGGTTTTACCGCCGTCCTCCGTACGATAAACAGCACCCTCTTCTTCACCACCCCAGCTTATGGTAATAAAGCCGACATTCTCGTCTACAAACAACATTCCGGTTGCCAAACCGCCCCTGTTGTTATAGGGATCCGTATTGTAAAATGCACAGTTCTCTCCATCATAAGTACCAATTAAAGCATAGTAATCATTTCCGGTCACCCTGTCCACGGCTACCAAGCGCAATTCCATACCATCTTCCATCGTAAACGTACACGCAGGCTCCCTGCTTAGCCAATCTGCCAAAACTTCCTCGCTTGGCGCGTCTGTGTTCGCTTCCTGCCCTACTATGTTATGATTGTTTCTTAACACGTCATCAATCTTCTGATACACTTCATTATAAAACAAGGTTCTGTCATACCGGTCAATGGTAATCGTCGGCTTAAGCGTACCGGGTTTACCACTGATTAGAAAATCAAATTGTTCAAACCACTCATTCTCCGTTGCCAACGCGTCAACAGCCTTACAATATTCTACATAATCACAAATCATACCGCTAAATTCCATCTGCTGACGATCATTTTCGATTTGTGCATGGAATTCCGGAATATAGCGTACTTTTGAATCACTCCCATACTTTTCCCATTCCATCAACACATCATTCTGCGCCACAAAACAATCAGTCGTATATTTAAAATATTCCGAAACATAATTACTCACCAATACGCCCTTATCCTCACTTACGCGGAATTTAAAGGTTCCTTCTTCCGGCATATCCACTTTTATCCGGAACACGTGATACCCTTCTGTCGGTTCAATATAAGGCCCGTTTCCGGTATAGATTTGATTGCTTGGTTCTACCGTCCTCACATACTCTGCATTCTCACCGTAAGCATCTTTCACCAAAGCGGTCAGTTCTTCCGTGGTATACCAGCCACTGCTCTGCCTATCCTCCAATGTGCCGTCATAATACATAATATAGAGTTGGTCCTTTTGCTCGCTTCCGCTGACAATGGCCATAACAGAATTATCTGTCCAGCGAATCGCAGGAACATTGCCCTTTAAGCCGGCGCCGTCATCTGCTACCGAGAATTTACAGGTATTGATAACAGCCTGGGTATTATCTTTTAATACGAATTTGCCGTTTACGGAACCAAAAGGAAAATCAGCGTCTCCCACCTCATACATGGTTAACGTATACTTCCCGTCATCACTGTAAAATTCATTTACTTTCGTTTCTTCCAATTCCGTAATGTAATATAAGCCCCAAAGTAACGCCACTACCAGCAGAACCACAATCAGCACCACTGCAGCTAATATTACTCCGATTGTAATTAATATCTTTTTAGTCATCGCTATTCCTCTTATTTCGAATAAACTCTTCCAGTTCCTCTAACTCTTCGTCCGACAATCCGTCTCCGTCATATAACGCCGCCAAGAAATGCTTCACCGAATTCTGATACAAGCGCTTTAATATGTTCCGGCTCTCCCGCTGTATGTAAACTTCTTTCTCCACCAGCGCTACGTAGATATTATTCTTGCCCTCCTTCTCAACCGCAAGGAAGCCTTTTTCCTGTAACCTTGATAAAAAAGATAAAATCGTAGTAGGCGATAATTTTCTCTCACCCTCCATCTTCTCTTCGATTTCAAATCTTGTAACGGGCTTATTCAGTTCCCAAATAATCATCATAATTTCAAGTTCGGAATCCGGTAAACGTTTCATATTTCTCTCCTAAAATCCTTCCAAGTATATAAACATATCTTTCTGTTTTATCATTCGGCATTTGCCGAATATATTTTCATTCTACATCTGCCGAATATTCATGTCAAGGATATTTTATCCTTGCAGTATTTTCACATAAATAGTCCTTTATACAAACACCTGCATTTTATCTTTTTACAATCAAAATAGAGGCACGTAATAACGCGCCTCCCATATTAAATAAGTTAACAGTCCGGTATTAACCGAATGTATTTAACATACGTTCACAAATTATGTAAGTTGTAAAGTAGGATTGCCAAGTAATCTTCCAATCAACTCCTTATATTTCTCTATTCCGAAATCTTCTACGATGCATGTTATTCTGGCGCCGGCATCTTTTGATGATGCTCCACATAAAAATATTCTTTCATCATTTGTACCATAATCAAGTACAATAAATCTATCGTGGTAAATTCCTCCTGTCTTTTTCAAGTCAATACTTACACAAGGATATTCACTACAAAAATCATTATACTTAATGCGGTGTAATTTATTACCCACATTATCACTAAAAATCGTTATCGACACACCTTTCGGTGCATTCTTTAGCAACACCAAAGTACGCAATCCGATATAATTATCTACTACAAAAATGGTCTTCTTTGCTTGCCCATAGACTTCCGAATAGGCCAAATCAGCCGTACAATACTTTGCATTAAACATAAGCCAACCATTGTCCTCATTATCTACAAAACTATTCATCATTTCAGCAAGGTCTGATTTGGTGACAACATCTCCCAGTTGATCCATAACATCGGACATTTGTTTTTCGACAAAACCTATATCTGATTTCAGTTTTGAAATATCACGTATATTTTCAGCAGTCTGCAAAGAAAGTTGTATATACTCTCTTTGTCCCATCAGTTCACGATTATCCATGATATAATCTTTCATTTTTTTGAATGTTCGAATTAAAGCCTTGCTCTGCTTTATCGCAAGTTCTCCTCGAAGAACTGTCATCAACATATATATCCCTTGCTCGGTAAAAGCAAATGGTAAATATCTTGAACCACCCCAATTTGAGGTCAATTTTTTTGACCTCAAGTTCTCAACTTCTTCTCTGGTAAGTTTAAATCTAAAATCATCATCAAAGCGATTTTCATTATTTTTACTTGTTGATTAAACGTCTTCGTAGTATATCCATATATTGCCGCCAAGTCAAAATTCAACATAACTTTGTGCCCTCGAACGTAGTATATTTTATCCTGTAACAATTGCTCCGTTATCAAAAACACCTCTCTATTCTTCTCCATAAGACCACCCCACATTTCATTCATAACCTAATATCAAAAAAACGACTTCACAATTACGAAAAGCCTGCATAGACAATATTTTCTTCATTTTATACTTCGGGGTTCTTTCAATAATGATTTACGCAATATATTCTGCATTTTCAGGAGTTTTGATTATCTCACCGAACAAATAGAAATCTAACAGATTTAAGTCCTGTATGGACCGATTGGTTTTAGATATTTTATTAGACGTGAACCTCTTAAGACAGAGGAACAAAACCTACATAATGTGTAAACTGCATAAAGTAAAAAATCAAGTCCCCACACGTCGACAAATTTCGACAGTTTATTCACATACTAAAAAAAGAGGTCCATCCTCTACCCTGGGGACGAACCTCTTTTTTCATAAAGGAACTTATAAAAGTTCTTTTATTTTTTTGACCTCTTCTTGAGAGAGACCTCTGTCGTTTTTTACAATTTCAATCATCTTTGCTGCATCACCGTTGCACCAGAATTCACAGCAGTCCATAACAGTCGCGGCCTTATACTCTTCTGCATCAATTAAACTATGATACACAAAAGAACGTCCACGGCGTTCAGCCTCTAAGAATCCTCGGTTACGCAGTCTCTTCAAAAATGTAGAAACTGTCTGCGGAGCCCAATCTTTGTCATAGGTCTTGTTTACCAGTTCATTAATGGCAGGCATAGACAACTCCTTATCAGGATTCATCCACACGCACTTCATAACCAGCAACTCACATTCTGTCGCATGCTGCGCTCTCATCAGTAAAACCTCCAATATTTTATTTTTAACAAATTCGTCTTGACTTAAGCAGCCGGATCAATCGGCCAAGTCACCGATTCATCCGGCTCGCATTTACTACTGTCCTGTACTATAGTTGGGGGCTTCTTTTGTAATGTGAATGTCATGAGGATGACTTTCTTTCAAAGAAGCAGCAGAAATCTTAACAAATTTGCCATTTTCCTTTAACTCTTCGATTGTGGGTGTACCGCAGTAACCCATACCGGAACGAAGTCCGCCAAGCAACTGGAATACGGTATCTTCCACAGTACCCTTATATGCCACACGACCTTCCACGCCTTCGGGAACCAATTTCTTGGCATTTGTCTGGAAGTAGCGGTCTTTACTACCGTTTTCCATCGCTGCAATAGAGCCCATACCGCGGTATACTTTATATTTTCTACCCTGGAATAATTCGAATTCTCCCGGGCTTTCATCACAACCTGCAAACATGCTACCCATCATACATACATTAGCACCTGCTGCAATTGCCTTGGTAATATCGCCTGAATACTTGATACCGCCATCTGCGATGATAGGCACACCATATTCTTTGGCTACTGCATAGCAATCCATAACTGCGCTGATCTGAGGTACACCGATACCTGCAACGATACGTGTTGTACAGATGGAACCGGGTCCGATACCAACCTTGATTGCACTTGCGCCTGCTTCGATTAAAGCACGGCAAGCTTCACCGGTTGCTACGTTACCTGCGATGATATCCAAATCAGGATATGCTTCACGAATCATTTTAACGCAACGGATAACATTCTCGGAATGTCCGTGTGCAGAGTCTAAAACAATAACATCAACCTTTGCTTCTACAAGGGCTTTTACACGGTCAAGTACATTTGCAGTAATACCGACACCTGCACCGCAAAGAAGTCTTCCCTGTGCATCTTTTGCAGCCAAGGGATACTTAATTGCCTTTTCTATATCTTTGATGGTAATGAGTCCAACCAAGTTGTAGTTTTCGTCTACGATGGGAAGTTTCTCTTTACGTTCTCTTGCAAGAATCTGCTTTGCCTCTTCCAATGTAATACCTTCACGAGCTGTTACAAGGTTTTCACTGGTCATAGACTCTTTAATCTTTTTGGTCATATCGGTTTCAAACTTCAAGTCACGGTTTGTAATAATACCGACCAGTTTCTTGCCTTCCGTAATAGGCACACCTGAAATTCTGTATTTGCCCATTAATGCATCCGCATCTGCAAGGGTATGCTCAGCAGTGAGGCTGAACGGATTCGTGATAACACCGTTCTCCGATCTTTTTACCTTGTCTACTTCTTCCGCCTGCGCTTCAATAGACATATTCTTATGAATAATACCAATACCGCCCTGTCTTGCCATAGCGATAGCCATACGATGTTCCGTTACGGTGTCCATACCGGCACTCATCATAGGAATGTTTAACTTAATGTTCTTGGTTAACCAGGTTGACAAATCCACCTGATTGGGAATCACCTGCGAATAGCCGGGAATCAAGAGCACGTCATCAAATGTAATGCCTTCTCCAACAATCTGACCCATTTTTCCATCCTCCGTTTGTGATATTTAGTGTTGTATATCAATCCGCCTTCACCTTATGTGGCATGGTTTGGCGTATTGTTTTCATAAAATCTTCGCTCAAGGACAAATAGTACTTGTCCGAGCCTGCATAATACATAATATAAGTTGCCAGTTCCTCATCATCTTCCAACCCTGTAGAAAAATCCCACTCTTTCACGGCGCGATTTTTATAACTGTCCAAATGATATGAATTCTCTTTGGCAAGAATTTCCATCTTATTTAAATCTAAAACAACTATACTTTTACGTTTGGATTCATTGTAGATACGATCAATGCGTAACTCCTTGTCCATGTAAGTGTACTCATATTCCACTTTCATTTTACGGAAGTATACAACATAGGACAAAATTCCGAAAGCCACTGCCCCCAAAAGAAATAAGGGATGCAAAATTAATCCGCTGATTAGAGAAAGGACTGCTGCCACCACCATTACGGTACCTAACATCTTATCCTTCTTGTTCTCTCTCTGCTTAATCAAAAGTTCCTTAAAAGCTACGCTCATGTTCCACTCCTGATGTTAAACTTTGTCCCCCATTTATACGAAAACCGTACAAGAAAAAATACGATTTCTAACATAATAGTACATTCCGCGAAAAGTTGCAAGGCAAAAAACAGACTTATTTCTTTTTTTATTTTATTTTCATAAAAAGGACATAATCAAGAGGCAAAATATAGAAATCAACTTGACCGCTGTACAACAAAAATATTATGATATTTTTAGTGTGAAATCAAAAAACAACGAAACGAGGCACTTTTATGTCCATCAGAGATGAAATCCGGGCGGAAAACCGCAAAAACTTTAAGGAAATGCCCCTTGATAAAAAAATAAAACACTTTTGGCATTATTATAAAATTCATACCATTGTAGCAATTGTGTTGATTGCTTTTGTGACTTATATTATTTTATTGCAAACGGTTCTGGCTCCGAAGCCCTTCGGGTTCTGTGCCTACGCCTTAAGTTCCAATTATTACCTGAGTGAAGACACAAGCGCCGTAGATGCCATGATACAAGAGTTTGCGAACGAACAGGGAATCAATACGGAGGAGTATCAGGTGGTTTTTGATGTGTCCAACGCCGTAAATCCCGACTCCAGTGATATGTTGGATATGGCCATTGATATGAACATTGTCAAAGCAGGACAGGATGGCAACTTAGATATTCTCATCGGTTCTCAAAAACAGATTGACTTTTATGTGGTAAACGGTTTTTATGCGGACACTCTGGATATCCTGCTTCCGCCGGACCATTTCCAAGCATTGGATGATGCCGGCTTAATCTACTATTATTATGATGAAGCATCCGATAAGGAATATCCTATCGGCATCTATGTCGGCGACGCCCCCCTCTTTACGGAAATCGGACTGTACGAAGAGGATGCGGAAGTGATGCTTGCCATCGTCAGCCTTTCGGATCGGACGGATACTGCCGTGAAATTTGTAGAGTATATTTTTGAAACCCCGTAAAAAGAATTAAGAAACACCAAATACTTTTATACACAAGAAACGAAAGGATAACATACAGCCTTGGCTGTATCGGTACACTTATGAAAGAACAGTTATATACCATACCTTTAAACGATGCAATGAATGCCCACGATGAATGTCCGTTTTGCTTTGTGGAACGCGAAGTGGAACAGGATCTTTTGGACTTCGCCTTAGGCTCCGGTTCTTCCTACATGGAAAGCGATGTCCGTGAAGCCACCGACAAAGCGGGGTTCTGCCGTGCACATTTCAAAAAGATGTTCGACTATGGCAACACATTGGGTAATGCATGGATTTTGAAAACACATTATATGGAAATGCGTAAGCAGATGGCGGACGTGATGAAGAAGTATCAGCCCGAGAAAACCACCTTCCGTTCCAAATTTGCCAAATCCGGTCCGGAATGCAAGAATTCCGTAGCAGCCTGGATAAAAGAGAAAGATGCTTCCTGCTATATCTGCAAACGATTTGCAGACACCTACGAGCGTTATTTGGATACCTTTTTCGTTATGTATAAAAGAGACCCTGAATTCGTAGAAAAAGTAAAAAACAGCAAAGGCTTCTGCCTCCACCACTTCGGCGATTTGTGCGAAGCAGGTGAAAGTAAGTTGAACGATAAACAAAAGGCAGAGTTTTATCCGGCTATGTTTGAGTTACAGACCAAGCATATGGACCGTTTACAGGAAGACGTTTCCTGGCTGGTAGAGAAATTTGACTACCGCAACAAAGATGCAGACTGGAAGAATTCCAGAGACGCCATCCAACGCGGCATGCAGAAATTAAAAGGCGGCTATCCTGCCGACCCGGTATATCAACAGAAGAAATAGGTTTTTTATAAATAATACGGTGAGGAAGATATCTGTTTTCTCAGGGACGCTCCCGCTCGCTTGTCTCAACGTAGCGGTGCATAGGATTGCAAAATACGCAATCCAAGCACCGACGGAGCCAAAACGCCCTTCGAAATACAGATATCTTCCTCACCTTGTTTTTGTATTATGTGTAAGGGATGAAACCTATTCCTTGCGCACTACCACAAACCAGTAAACAGGCAGAATCGCGAATAAGAATACGCTCAGATAAAAGAGCAATGCGCACCAGAGAATTTTGATTCCCACGCTGAAATTTTTGTTTTTGATGGTTTTGACAATGTAAATAATCATCATTACAAATCCCATAATCCAACCTGCCATTTCAACCATCAACGCTAAAATCTGCAAAATGGTTACAAACACGCCGGTTTCAAATCCGCTGTTCTGGAAACCGGTAATAATAATTAATGTAATCATACCCAACACAATCAAAACAGTGGGTAAAAAACTTAAGATACAAGACATTGTTTTTTTCATTTTAGAATCTCCTTTTATGTACAAACTATTTTATTCTTTTCGAATATACAGAATCCAATAAACCGGAAATGCCATAATATTGAAGCAATATAACAGCACACACCAAAGGACCTTCATTCCCACAGAAAACTCCGGATTCTTACATGCCTTTATCATATACCATATCATCAGGGCAAATGTCAATACAACAGCAATCAGCGTGAATAACACCAGTCCCAACATGAAAATTGTTTCGCCGGCAGTCATAGTTCCTTCCCCAATAATAAAGTACGACAGAAAGAAAACAATCATCGTTAAAAAAATCATTAACAAAGGTAAAAATGATAATATACAGGATACTACTTTCTTCATTTTTTCAATCTCCTTTTTTTATAAATATATTTCAGCCCCTTTGCCTATAACACTGTGTCAAAAATGAAAAGGTTGCAAAAATTTTCAAAAAATTTTGCAACCTGATTCAGTCTATGATATTTTTCCGTTCATTATATGATTCATTTTGTAAAGTTCCTACTTCCCAAGTGCCTTCAAAAGCCCGGGGATTGCAGTCTCAAAGTTTACACCATACCAGCATCCTTCTTCATCTTCCATAGTAATACGAATGCATTCCGCAGTATAGTCTGCTGCCACTTTGATTGCTTCCTGCCAGGTAAGGCCGTTCATCATCGCTCCCACAAATGTGCTGGAGAAAATATCACCGGTTCCGTGATATGACTGCGCATGTTTGGTATGACAGTAATAATGGAATTCTCCCGACGCACTGTCGTACCCCATAACACCGGTAGTTCCTTCCTTAAAACTTACGCCGGTCAGAATCACGGTCTTCGCACCCAGTTTTGCCAAGGCAAGCAACATCTCTTTGACATAAGCCTCATCATAATTTTCCCTGTATTCAATGCCCGTCATAAAAGAGGCTTCCGTGATATTCGGCAAGATCATATCTGCACATCCGCAAAGTTCTGCCATCTTCTTTGCAAACTTTTCATCAAACGCCGGATACAACTTACCGTTGTCCGCCATTGCCGGGTCCACTACAATCAAATTCTTCTCCGTCTTAAAATCGGAAAACATCTTTTTTAAAAGTGCAATCTGCTCTTCCGATGCAAGATATCCGGTATAAATTGCATCAAAATCTAATTTTTCTCTCTTCCAATGCGCTGTGATCGGTTCCACCTGATCGGTCAAATCCTTACAGGTAAATTCACTGAACATGGTATGGGTGGATAAAACCGCCGTCGGTATGATTGCCGTCTCTACACCCATAGCCGAAATAATGGGCAATGCCACGGTAAGGGAACATTTTCCCACACATGAAATATCCTGAACGGTTACAATTCTTTTCATATTCTGTTACTCTCCTTTTCCATCAATGCTCTATGTATACTTCCCAAGCAAACTTCTGCCCGGTGCCTCACAAATTTCATCATCGTACTTTACATTTGCTACACTGTACATTATACTTTTATTTGACCTTATTAAAATGTTCAATTCAAAACTTTTCTTTAAGGTCAGTTTTTGGACTTTAAAAGGGAGAATTTTTATGCTGACATACTCTTTCGAACACAAAGGCAATGAGAGCCTGTATGAATTTTTATATAATAAAATCAAGGAAGACATTTTATCAGGCATACTGAAAGCAGGCGAAAAACTACCTTCCAAGCGGGCACTTGCCAAACATTTAAACATCAGTGTCATTACGGTAGAAAACAGTTACAACCAGTTAATGGCGGAGGGTTATTTGTATTCCGTACCCAAAAGCGGTTTTTATGTCAGTGACATCAGTTCGCAAAAGCCCTTGGTAACCATACGTCCGGAGAGAGTTCGAAGTTTACCGGAGACTTCGCAGACTTTTTTTGAAGATTTTGCAAACAATTCCACGTTAGCCGATACATTTCCTTTCGCCACCTGGAACAAATTAACCCGACTGACTATGGCAGATTATGCCAATGAACTGATGCAACGTTCTCCTTCCGGCGGTATTCTGCCCCTCCGCGAAGCCATCGCCGACTACCTCTATCAGTTCCGCGGTATTCTTGTGGAACCGGAGCAGATTCTCGTAGGCGCCGGAACAGAGTATCTGTATAATATTTTAATCCAGTTGCTGGGCCGTGATAAAATTTATGCCGTGGAAGATCCCGGCTATCAAAAAATTACCCACGTATACGAAGCCAACGACGTCTCCTGCGTTCACGTTCCCATGGATAAAAACGGCGTTAACGTTGCTTCGTTAGAAAAAACGGAGGCTGATATTCTGCACATATCCCCTTCCCACCATTTTCCTACGGGTATTGTCACACCAATCCGGCGAAGATACGAATTGCTGCAGTGGGCAATGCAAAATTCCAGCCGCTATATCATCGAAGATGATTACGACAGTGAATTTCGACTGACCGGTAAACCGATTCCCACCCTGCAAAGTATCGATTCCGCCGGCAAAGTAATTTATATGAATACTTTTTCCAAGAGTTTGAGTTCTACCATACGTATCAGTTATATGGTACTGCCGAAAGCACTGGCCGAAACCTATCACCAAACACTCAACTTTTATGCATGTACCGTTTCTAATTTTGACCAATATACCCTCTACCAGTTCATCGAAAAAGGGTATCTCGAGAAACACATTAACCGTATGCGCAATTATTATCGTATGCAAAGAGATACCATTCTCTCCTGCATCAAAAAACAGGTACACTATAACAAAGTTAAAATCAAAGAAGAGCATGCCGGTCTGCATTTTCTGTTGGAAGCAGATACCAAATATTCTGACGAAGAATTAATTAAGCGAATTGCTGACAAAGGAATCCGCGCATCCTGCCTCAGCGAATATTTTTATGATAAAAAAGATGCAAAAAAACATACTCTGATTATTAATTACTCCGGTATGGAACCTGCCAAAATAGAAGAAGCGGTCGACAGACTTTTCCGGGGGATATTTGCATAATTATATCATTTGTCCTGCTGTAAAATAACAATCCGCCCCAAATAAAAAACACAAAAAAGGAACAGTCGCCACAGCAACTGTTCCTTTTATCACATTCATTCTATCTGTCCCATTTATCACAAAGGGAATTAATTTGGTCAGCAAACTTTGCCAAGTCTTTGTTTGCTCCGCCTTCGTTCTTGGCAATAACTGCAAGCAAACGATTTCCTGCTGCCAGGAGGCGCGCAAAGACTTCGGTAACTCTCTTTTGGGTTTCTTTCTTCTTAACAGGAACGGGATATGCTTCGTACTCAATTTCGTTGGTGACAAGATTTACTCTGGTACCGCTAAAAGGCGCATAAGCATTGTAGCCGTATTCATGCTTCAAGCAATCCGTAAATGCATTACAGGTCATATCTTCACCGTGTACAACGAATACACGTTCCGGATTGGTTTCAATCGCCTGTAACCACTGAATCAAACCGTTCTTATCGGCATGACCGCTCATTCCGGCAAGTGTACGAATCTGTGCGCGAACCTCAATAGGCTCACCAAACAACCTTACTTCATCCACACCTTCAACGAGAATACGTCCTAAGGTTCCTACAGACTGATAACCTACGAACAAAATCGTAGACTCGGGACGCCATAAGTTATGCTTCAAGTGATGGCGGATACGACCGGCTTCACACATACCGGAAGCAGAAAGAATAACCTTAGGGTCATCATCAAAGTTAATTGCCTTGGATTCTTCACTGGTAATGGAAAGATTTAATCCCGGAAATGCAATGGGATTAATTCCGGCCTTTACCAAAGCAAGCGCTTCTTCATCATAACAATACTGCACATTCATCTGGAAAATACCGGTTGCTTCCACCGCAAGAGGACTATCCACAAATACCTTAAAATTCTCGTGACCTTTTACGAGGCCCTGATTCTTAATCTGGCGTAAGAAATAAAGCATTTCCTGCGTTCTGCCTACTGCAAAAGAAGGAATGACCACATTACCGCCTCTGTCAAAGGTTTCCTGCAGAATTTCAGTCAAATCTCTTACATAATCAGGCTTCTCGTTGGAATGAATACGGGTACCGTAAGTAGATTCCATAACCACATAATCCGCTTCTTTGATAAACTGCGGATCGCGGAGCAGAGGCTGATCCGTATTACCGATGTCTCCGGAAAATACAATCTTTTTATTTACGCCGTTTTCACAAATCCATACTTCAATGCTGGCAGAACCAAGCAAATGTCCCACATCGGTAAAACGGAGTTCAATACCCGGACACAATTCAAATTTATGGTCATAATGATAGGGAATAATTCTTTTAATAATGCCGTCGGCATCTTCCATGGTGTAGAGCGGTTCCGGTTTTTCATGGTCAGAGTGACGTTTTGCCTTACGACTCTTCCATTCTGCTTCCTGCATCTGGATATGTGCACAGTCACGTAACATAATACTGCACAAATCCGCCGTCGCATCCGTTGTAATGACCTGTCCTCGGAATCCTCTTGCGTACAAAAGAGGCAAATGACCCGAATGGTCAACATGCGCATGTGTCAACAAAACATAATCAATCAACGCCGGTTCTACGGGAATTTCCACGTTCTCATATACATTAATGCCCTGTTCCATACCACAATCCACAAGGATATGTTTCCCACAGGCATGCAGATAATGACAACTGCCCGTAACCTCATGTGTAGCGCCCACAAAAGTAAGTTTCATGTAAGTCCCTCCCCTGTATTCCAATACATAGTATTATTGTATCAAATTGTCGCACAAATTGGAAGAGGTTTGAGGTATATTTTGACAATTCCGAAGAGAAATATATTTTTAAAAAGCGTCAAAATCAACACATACCTGCATCCGCTTTCCGCACAACGCTTCATTCACATTCATATATCTATCCACAAACCGAATATCTGCCACATCCCCTTTATCATATATACATATAGCTCTGTCTCTCTGCTCATTTGCATACACTTCTATCTTCCGGCCGCCGTTTCCCGGGTTTTAACAATAGAATACCTTAATCTCCGAGCAATACGTCTTGCCCTGGCCATTCTTTCCAACTCCTCTCGCCGAAACGATTTTTCATCATTTAAGCGTTCCAAATCGCTTACCGAAAAATACTTCTGTCCGAACCACTCCTGAAACGCTTTCTGCCCCGACAAATAACTCAAATCAATCTGATCTTTCTCAATTAAATCATTCATTTTAAGTAATTTCAGGCAAATCGGTTCCGGCAAAATAATTTCTTCTTCAAAAGGCGACGTTTTTTTCTCCCCGTAAAAAATTGCCAACGGCGAACGATCTTGCCGAAAAAAATCTGTATGCATTTTTTTACATCTTCCTCCATTTGCTCCATTACTGATATAATACTGCATCCGTTCCGGTTCTATCTCTATGCACAGATTTTCTCCCGTCTGCGAATTGGCAAATTCGATTAAAACTCCGGAAAGACCACATTTCAGAAACTTCGAGTTTAAACCGCTTACGCCTTTTATCACCTCTTCCTTTTCCCTGCTCTCATCCTCTGCAAGCCAAACTTGCTCACGACGATACATATATCCTTTTTCTTTGATTTCCCCAAACCATAACGCCAATACATCTTTTGTATCATGACAATATTGTACATCGCGGACAACAGTTTTCTGAATCACACATTCTTCCTCGGGCAAATCATAATAATTCCCCAAAAAGCACTCAGTCCACTGCATATCACGTAAACATAATTTTCCAATATTATCGATCTCAATTTCCTCTTTTCTATTCTCCGTCTTTTGCATAAAATACTTAACACTTATCTTACCCTTTCCATAAGGAGGCTTATCACCATATATCTCGTACTTTTGCACTTTTAACAGATACAGATACTCTGCATTCTTTTTCTCCGTTACATTCTCCTGTATAAACTCTCCCACCCAGCATTTATATTCCTTTTCTACCGTATCAAAAGTTTTCATTGAAACTTTTGTCTGCTTATATCTATTCTTGCTTAACACAGCCAAAAAGTTTTCATCCCTGCATCTTATACCATATTCAAAAATTTCATAAACTTTCTCTTTCGCCATATATGCATCGCAATCTAAAATTATCTTATCAAAGCATGCCGTCCCGGCATTTTGCTTCATTGCACTTTCTTCCTCAACGGCTTTTCTTCTGTCCATATATAAAAAAGCCCGCTTTGCGTCTCTGCACCCGTAATTTTTCCAAACCACGTGCAGATACTTCTTTTCTCCGGAGAGAAAATGCACAAATTCCATAGAAATCTCTGTCATGTTTTTTTGTAACCACTTTTTTGTAATAACGCGCTCAAGCCATACCTTATCATACTTCCACAACTGATCCTGCTCACCGTTTTCACTGTCCCGATACCATTCATAATGATAAAAAAATCCATAGTCTCTTAATTCCCTGATTTTTCTTATTAAATTACCATAACTGAATCTTTCGCTATCCATTTCATTCCAATTTCTTCTTTGTCTTAACCGTGTCAATGCCATTTTATAAATTCCTTCCTTTCTCATCCTGCACTTTTATTCGCAACACTTAAGTTTAAAATCTAAAAACCGGTATCCTTCCAGATACTGATCCATTTCACTTCCGGCACTAAGCAGTTTCAGCGGTATTTTTATTTCATCAAACGGTCCCACTTCCGTAAGGCTCTCCTCACATCGCGCCACATAAACATCCGTCATTTCTTCACTCCAGACCCGTTTCAAGTTATCATCAAAATATTCCCATTCTTTAGATTCACGGTGATATATCATAATTTCTGCGTACATACAATTATCCCAGCACTTATACGGAGCAAGAAATTCACCGGCCCAGGCAAAACTGTTTGCTGCCTTTTTCTCTTCTTTCATTGCTACTTTTCCCTCTTTTCTTTGCCTATAATGGTGCCGGTACAGAAATGCAAATAAAGAATCTTGGATTGTGTCTTTAAAACACTCTAAATCTAACTGATAAATTTTTCCGGGAACAATTTTCATTTCACATCTTTGTAAAATTTCTTCAAATAGTACAGGCATATCTTTTGCATAATCAATTCTTCCGTTTTTTTGATATTCGTCAGCAAAACCATCCCCCGTCCATATTACCGTTTGCATCTCGCCCTCAAACATTTCATCCTGTATAAACAAGTACTTTTCCTTATTCGTAAGAATGTGTTTAAAACAAATTCCTACTACTGCGATATTTTTTTCTTTTATGTTCTTTGCGTTCCACTCCGGTGGCAAACATAACTTTTCCCTTTCTTTTCCCATCGTAATACCCGCTTCATCCGAGCAAACAACCAACTGATTGAAATAAAAATATCCCAGTTTGCGAAATTCTTCCAAACTCTCCACTAAACTTAAAAGTGTTAATGCCTTCACCTCTTTCTTTTCCGTTGTTACGTCTTTTTTTCTTACCAACATCTTCGTTCCTCCTTTTTTGTTTCTCACAATTTAATACGGCATACCGTATAAAAACCATTTCCGATTTTTACACTTCCGAATTTGTGTTAGCCTGCATTTTACGCTCGGGGGAATCAAAAAGAAATGTAATCTCTGTAAAAGTTTTATGGTTTTTAATAATTTAGATGTGTTTTTAACAATCCGCATATGCATTTCAATAATCTGTGTATACTTTCAACAACATTTTTTACAGTTGCCAGCCGAATACGTCGACACGCAATAATTCCTTTTGTCACGTATAATTTCTTTGAAAAATATAGTTTTTAGAGAAAGGGTATGCTACAATGCGGTTAATGAAATAAGAAATACAATCAGAATGGTTCGGTCGCGAAAGCGATGCAATGAAGATATCATCAGGTAGCAAGACTTAAAAATTATTATGATACACGGAGGATAAAAAAAATGATTCTACATGAATTTAAAACCGAAACAAACAACAATGTATATATTATAAATGCTGATTTTTTAACATGTGATTTTAAAAGAATGCAAGATGAATACAAGGAAAACAAACGCATACTATGGAAAACCGGCACCAAAGGAAATAAGGGTTGTAAAGTTGGAGATATAATTTATTTCTATTACTTTAATCTCCCCTCCGCCACATCAAAATTAGAAAGACGTATCTTATTGAAAGGTACTGTCTGTGAAGAAACAAAGAAGATGGAAGAAGGCAAAGTATATAGGGACGACAGGAAAACAATCGTAGATGCGTTTGCTATTAATAATTTGCAGACCATCGAACTGAATGATTACAAAAAGTTCAACCGTGAAAGTTTAATGCTTCATTACAATTTTCCTGCAAGATGGGGAAATGTTATGATTCTGTACGAGGACAAAAAGCAACTATATTATGACATTGAAGACTCAATTGCTAATAATAAAAATGGAGATTTTGATGATTTAATTAAATATTTTGAAGCACCTTGTTTTTTTCAAGATATTTTACATCCAAACAAAGATCCACTTTCATTTTATAGAAGAAGTAATAATCTGAAATACTATGAAAAACACCATTTTGTTCCTGAACACACCAAGAAATACTTTCCCGGCAATCAAAAATATGCAGATATAATTGATAATGCCGAAAATTTTATACACTTATGCCCTTATTGCCATAGAAAAATTCATTTAGGCACATCAGAAGAAATTGCTTTTATGCTCGAGGAAATATATAAAATCAAAAAAGACTTTCTAAAAGAAAAGCAAATTAACAAATTCGTTTCTGAAGATGTTTTACTATGGTTAAAGCAAATATATAATGCTAATGTTGAATCGGATGATTAATTGCTAACTTTTAATTGACCCTTTTGCCAATTCAGATTTATATCACACATACAATTTATGTTTGAAATAAGTGTCAAAGAAAAATCATTTTTATATGGTCTTCTTTTGGCACTTTTTTTAATACAACAAAATATGTTATTTCGAAAGGAGACAAAACATGAATGATCTCACAACGTTCTTTTCCCCCGAAAGAACAACTTCTGTTCCTGAAATAATCTCAAAGGAAAAGAACAAAAATTATTTTCAAATTAACTTCGCAACAGAAAAATTTATCGATAACTATGAATATCTAAACATTTACAATCACATGCTTTGCGAAAATTTTCTACAGCGTATGATTGATGTAGAAACGATAAATATAATTTCTATTGCAAAAAAAATACAGCATGTAAAGTGTATACATCCTTATCCGGTCTACCACACAACAAAAAGCGGATGGTTTACGGTTGTGGATGATATTGCTTCCCCAAACGGCAAACGTAAATTCCGGCGTTGTAGTGAAGAGAGTTTATGGAATGCACTAGTCAACTGGTACATTGACAAAGACAAAATAATATCACTCAGAGACATTTTTCCTAAATGGCTTCAATGGAAGGAAACTCCGGCAAACTACGACAATATCAAGCGCATCAAGGCTGCATGGAAGGCTTATTATCAAGAAGAACCAATAAGCAAAACCATTATAGCAAAGCCGATTGCTCAAATTACCTCCTTGGAACTACGAGAATGGGCTGAAGCACTCTTAAAAAAACACTACCCGGTCGACAAAAAGAAGTTTTATCGCATATTCTCCATTGTAAATCAATGCTTTGAGTATGCTACCGATGAAGATATTCACATTCTTGAATGTAATACTTGGCAAAGAGCCAAGAAGAAAATCAATAAGTGTCTTATCGTATCAAATCCGGTGCCGGCTGATGAAGAACAAGTATTTACTGACACCGAACGAAAACTAATTAAAGATATGGTAGAAAAGGATCTGATTCGTTATACAAAACATCCAACCAGTGCAGGCTTACAAATACTGTTTCTCTTTGAAACAGGCTTGCGAATCGGCGAATGTTGCGGTCTAAAATGGACCGATATCAGACATAATCGCCTTTACATTCGGAGACAGGCAAATAACGAAATGGTGAAAGAATGGACAAAGTCCAATGCCGGTTATAGGGACATCCCTTTAACAACCGAAGCAAATAAAATTTTAGATAAGGTAAAATCCTACAATGAAGAACACGGATTAGAGGCAGAATGGATTTTTCAGAGTTCGAATCCTGACTATGGTTACAGATTAAGTTACAACGCAGCAGACAGAAAACTCCGGAAATTGTGTGCACGGCTTGATATCATAACAAAGAGTCCACATAAATGCAGAAAAACATGTATCTCAACTTTATTAGACTGTCCCGATATTAATAACCGAACCGTTCAAAGATTTGCAGGACATAAAGATATTTCAACAACTTTTACCTTCTATTCCTTTGAAAGAAGAACCAAAGAAGAACAGGCATTAGCAATCGATAAAGCCTTGCAACTCTAACTTTTATAAGTTTAAAACTTTTTCGTACCAAAACGTACCACAAAAATAATAATTGCAAAAAATTTAGGGAAGCCTCAATTTAAAGACTTCCCTAACAAAATAAAAAAGCGGGTGATGGGAATCGAACCCACGTATTCAGCTTGGAAGGCTGATGTTCTACCATTGAACTACACCCGCATGTAAAAATATGAAATTGTACTCGGGGTGACAGGATTCGAACCTGCGACCCCCTGGTCCCAAACCAGGTGCTCTACCAAACTGAGCCACACCCCGTAGTCTGTATCGACCAGTGCGCTTCGTCTTGACGCAAGTGTTATTATATGCAATGTTGATTAAATTGTCAACATCTTTTTTTAATTTTTTTATTTTAATTCTGCGTGCCCCGTTTAATCGGGGCAACGCTCACAGTTCACAGCTTAATTAAAATCTTCCAACTCGCTTTTATAGAAAGTATCTCCGCCGTTTTCCACTACATATTCGCGATGCTTGGTAGCTTCTTCTTCCATACCGGCAGCTGCGGCAATTTTATGCAAACGATAGTTTATATTTACTTGCTTAAGCGTAGAATATTCTTCTTTTATGGGCAGAAGTTCCAGCGCCTTGGCATAATCGCCCCGCTCTTCCGCATCAATAATCAAAGGGTATTGAGATATAATCTCATATGCCATAGTGGTATAAGGTGTCTTTTTACCGGCTCTGAGCGCCTCCATTTCACTTATGCAGTTCTTAACCGTCTCTAAGTCTTTTTCATAACCTGCGATCATTGCCAATACAGAAATGCGGCCACCGTTTCCGTCCGGCGTATCACAATATTTACCGATTACCGCCGCTACATCCTTTGCCTCTTGCCTTTTTCCCAGGTAAAAAAGCATAAATGCCACATTTGTCAAGAGAGATGCTGCTTTTTTAATTTCACCCTTATCATATTTCGCTAATACCATATATGCCGTCAGCGCCTTGTTTATTTCACATTCGTTAAGCAGATTGGTAATTTGAAAGACACTCTTTTTCCGATACCGCGCAAAAAGGACAAGACTTGTGACAGTAAAAATCATAAATACCCAAAAGACCCATATGATATCTGCGAATATACAGCAAATTGTCGCAATTCCCAACAGATTAATAACAACACGAAGAACATTTGCTGTTACCCGCAAATTATTACAGAGTTTATCTGTTTTAATCTCTTCCTCTTTATCCGGTTCGTATTCGATGATACTTGATAATTTTTCATATAATTTGGACATTCTTCATTCCCCTTCGATTTGACGGTTTTGGCCACTTTGCCAAAAATTCGCTTTTACTCGTCTCCTCCTACGCTACGCTGCGTAAAATGAACCTCGCCCTTCTCGTCTACTTCCATAATAACATAGGTAGGAATCCGCCCAAACTGTCTCGGATAAGTAAGACTGCCCGGATTCACCAGAAATACGCCGTTCATTTCACCCATATATGGCAAATGCGTATGGCCGAAAAACGCCATATTACAGCCTCTTGATGCCGCCTCTTCCGCCAAACGCTCATATCCTGCAGACACACTGTAATAATGCCCGTGTGTCACCAGAATTTTATTTCCGGCAATATCCAGAACGCGTTCTTTCGGTAAAATGGTAAAGAAATCATTATTTCCGCTGACCACTTCGAAATCGCACCCTGCTATCGCTTCCATTTCGCACTCGGTACCTTCCGCATCTCCGCAATGAATAATCAAATCCAAGGGAACTTCCTGCTCCAAAACCGTATAAAAGTTGTCATTGACCCGATGAGTATCACTACATATCAAAATCTTCACATTATCACCTTTTCAAGCAGCGCGGTCATTTTAAAACAACTTAAAAACCGCACAGCCCCTTATAAATCAATGTTTTATGCTTCTTCCATCAAAGCCTTAATTGCGCGAAAAGCCTTACCACGGTGACTGATTTGGTTTTTCTCTTCCAATGAAATTTCCGCACTGGTTTTATCAAACTCTTTTAAATAAAAGATAGGATCATAGCCAAAACCATTGCTTCCCTTTTCTTCATATCCGATATAGCCTTCCATCGTCTCACGAACCACCAACTCTTTTCCGTCCGGATAAACCGCTGCCACCGCACATACAAATCGTGCAGTACGTTTTTCAAAGTCTACGCCATCCAATCTTGCAATTAAACTTGCATTTTTGACAGAATACGGTGTATCTTCGCCCATATATCTTGCAGAATAAATTCCGGGTTCTTTGTTCAAATAATCCACTTCCAATCCGGAATCATCGGCAAGTACAATATGACCGCTTAACTTCGCAATCTCTCTTGCCTTAATCAAAGCATTTTCCTCAAAAGTAGTACCATTCTCGTCCACATCCGCAATAATGCCTTCTTCCTTCATGGATACCACTTCATATTCAGAATTATTAAATATAGATTTAATTTCTTTCATCTTTCCGGCATTTCCGGTAGCAATTATAATTTTCATCTCTTATACTCATTCTTTCTTATCAATATTCTTTTCGCTTGTATCCCGATCATAACTACAGTGTCATTTTATGACGTTATAAGGCTACTCTTAATTTCCGTCCGTTCTTTTCGGTGGTTTCGGACCCATATACTGTAAAAAATAAGTTTTCATCATACCGTTATAGATTTTA
The DNA here is from genome assembly GCA_017473115.1 of Lachnospiraceae bacterium. Lineage (GTDB taxonomy): Bacteria > Bacillota > Clostridia > Lachnospirales > Lachnospiraceae > UBA3766. The sequence goes on along the minus strand of JAFUNC010000010.1, from coordinate 99,538 downwards.
CGGTTTTTATCCGCTTTTTTACCCAAATCACGTTCCGCATTCTCATAGGAAGTAATCAAATACATAGACCAGGCATCCAACGCTTTGTATCTTTCGCCAAGAGCCTCATAAATAGGCGGCAAATCTGCTTTTTCTTCCAAACGTTCTCCGTAAGGCGGATTGGTAATGATAAAACCGTACTTTTTCGGATGACTCAAATCCTTCACTGCCCTGGTCTGGAAGTGAATCAATTTGTCCACTCCCGCCAATTTTGCATTTTCTCTTGCAGTTTTAGTCATTTTTTCATCAATATCATATCCCTGGATATCGGTTTCCACATTGTAATCAACCAGTTCATTGGCTTCATCCAGACAGTCATACCAATGCTTTTTCGGTATTAAATGGCTCCAATTCTCCGCTAAAAACTCCCGATTCATACCCGGAGCCACATTAGCCGCCATCAATGCCGCCTCAATGGGAATGGTGCCGCTTCCGCAAAACGGATCCACAAGGATTCTGTCCTTTTTCCACGGTGTCAGCATAATTAAAGATGCAGCAAGATTCTCAGCGATAGGTGCCTTTGCAGTCAATTTACGGTATCCTCTTTTATGAAGCGATTCACCGGTAGTATCCAATCCCACCGTCACTTCATCTTTCAGGATAAAAACTCTCACCGGAAAGTTATCCCCGGTCTCCGGAAACCACTCTAAGCGGTACCTTTCTTTCATTCGCTCCACCATGGCTTTTTTCATAATGGACTGTATATCGGAAGGGCTGAACAGTTTGCTCTTTACACTGGCAGCCTTAGCCACGCCAAACTTACCGTCTTTCGGAATGTATTCTTCCCAGGGCAGATTTTTAGTGCCCTCAAATAACTCCTCAAAGGTTTCCGCATGGAAACTACCTACTTTAATCAAAATACGCTCTGCAGTGCGCAAAAAGACATTGCCGTAGCAAATGGCTTGCTCATCACCATAAAAAGTGACCCTGCCGTCCATTACCTCAGCAATCTCATATCCCAAATCCGTAATCTCTCTTTTTAATACTGCTTCCAAACCGAAATGGCAGGGCGCAATCAATTCAAAACGACTGTAATTTTTCATAAAAAATACCTTTTCCTTCTAATTCCTTATACATCTTATCCGCACTTTTTCATAGTGTCAATAAGGCGAACTTTCATTTTTGTCTATTTGTATAATTTTTTTATAATTTCCGTACATTTTTTGTATATTTTTCTAGCAAATATTGTCGAATTGTGGTATGATGAAAATGGTTGATGTAATGTGCGTTTTTTATACGCTTTTATTACAAAAAGGGAATACATATAGGACAGGAGACACCATATGGACAATAATTATGAAAACTTAACTCCTGATGTCGAAGAAGTTGTATTAAACGAATTCGCCGCATCAGAAAATGCTGTCACAGAAGAGGGTTATGTTGACAGTGCCGAAGAAGCAGTTGCTCTTGCAGAAGAATACACTGTTTCATCAGATATCTCAGAAAATCTTCCGGAACTTCAGACAGAGAAGAAAGGAAAAAAGGCTAAAAAACCTAAGAAAGAAAAGGCTTCCAAAGAAAAGAAGGAGAAAACACCGAAACAGAAGAAAGAAAAGACTCCTAAAGTTGCCATGAGCGACGACGAGAAAGCCAAATCAATCCTTGGCAAGCGTAAGAAATTCCACTTTATGAACTTCTCGAGACGTTTGGCAGTAATGTGTATCATTCCTCTCATTGTTTTGGTAATCGTTATTTCTTCCATAAGTTCGAACATCTTAACTTCAAACTTAGAGAAAGAAATTGAAGGTTCCTTAAAAATCGTTGCAACTTCCTTGGAGGAAACCTACTCCACTTTGTACGAAGGCGACTACACAATGGGTCAGGACGGTAAACTTTACAAAGGTGGCACAGTTCTTAATGATACTGCTTTGTTCGACTCACTTAAAGATAATACCGGTTTCGACAGTTCTTACTACTTTGGCGACCGCGTTATTATCACTTCGGTGAAAAGAATGTTAAACGGCGAATTAGCCGGCGGACGTATTACCGGTAACAAACATATGCCCGAAGACATCTTAAACGAAGTAATGGCAGGAAACGAAGTATTCCGTACAGACTTCATGCTTCAGGAAGTACAGTATTATGGATATTTCAAGCCCCTGATTAACTCAGACGGAACAATCGTTGGTTGTATTTTCTCCGGAAAACCCGCAGCCGAAGTCGAAGCACAGATTAAAGCAGAAACAAGTAAGATTACATTATGGGCACTTTTAATTTCCGTAGCATGTGTTGTTTTAATCGTCGTGATTTCCAACAGCATGTCAAAGAATATGGTTAGAACCAAGAACTTCCTTGAAATTGTTTCTACCGGTGATTTAAGACAACGTGCCAAATTAAAATATCTCAAGCGCGACGATGAATTAGGTGATATGTATGCAATCTCCTATTCATTGCAGGAAGAATTAAAAGGTATTGTTACTAACATCAAGGCATCTGCTGATGACCTCGCACTTTCTTCCGAAGATTTGATGCATTTATCACAGGATACCGTAGAAAACGTATCCGGCTTATATGATTCCGTGGAATTTATTTCAAAGGGCGCTGCAGATCAGGCAGATCAAACATCCGTAGCAGCAATTCAGGTTTCCAACATCGGTGACCAGATTGACAGTATTTCAGAAGATGTTACTTCCTTAACAGAAGCCGCTTCACAGATGGCCGAGGCAGAAAAAGCGTCTACAAACATTATTAACGAATTAAATGCTTCTAACGAAGAAATGATTGATTCTATCGAAAAGATTGCTACTCAGATTGAGATTACAAACTCTTCCGTACAGGAAATCAGAACCGCAATCGCAATGATTCAATCCATTTCAGACGAAACCGATTTACTTTCTATTAACGCAAGTATTGAGGCTGCCCACGCGGGTGATGCAGGACGTGGTTTCGCAGTTGTAGCAGAACAGATTTCCAAACTTGCCGCACAGTCCGGTAACAATGCAACCGAAATCGAAAAAATTATCAATGCACTGTTAGACCAGTCCAACTTAATGGTAAGTTACATGGATGATGTAAAAGTTAAAATTTCCGAACAGCGCGAAAAATTAGATATGACAATTGATAAGTTCAGTGCTGTAGCAAACGGAGTGGATAACTCCCTTGTAAATATCGGAAATATTACCAATGGTATGAACGAATTAAGAAAGTCTCGAGATGTTATTTTGGATGTTATTTCAGACCTTTCTGCAGTATCACAGCAGTATGCAGCTTCTACTAACGGAACAATCGAAGCCGCACAGACAATGAACGACGCTATGCAGGCTGTTGAAGATGCTTCGCAGAAACTTAAGAATATGTCCGACGACTTAACCCGTGAACTTGAAATCTTCAAGTTATCATAAAAGTTTCATAATTATTGTGATAATATATGCAAAAGGAGTTTGGCAGTCAGCCAAACTCCTTTTTTGTCAGATATCCAAAGTTCTTTAAATTTTTCGTAAACTTGTTATCATATATGATCTTGCAAATAGGTTATCAAACGCACCAGCAAAACCACTGCAATAATCGCAACCAGTGCCGGCCACAAAAGTTTCAACAACGAAAACGCCAAAGCAATAAACAATACAATAATCAGTATTACAATCGCAACAATCAACGCAATTGTAATTTTAGGATGCCTAAATATAAACGGCCTGTCATCCTTTTTATGTTCCTGCGATTCACCATAGGCATTATATCCATTATGAAAATCTGTATAATCATCTGCACATTGTCTGTTACCTGTGTTTCTCGCTTGATGTCCGTCCGCTGAACACTCTCCTGCTGCATCAGCAGCACAAATACTCATCGCAATGAGTTTAGGGTCTCCCAGCAAATCTAAAACAGCCTTCTCAGAGCCTCTCATTTGCGTTTCTGCCGTAATATACTCTTCATAGTATCGAATATGCTCTTCTATCTCTTCTGCGCTAATTTTGCCTGTTAACGACCTTCTCAGTCCATTTACGAAATCCTGCTTTGTTTCCATAATTACCCTTCACTGTATTATCAATTCAAAAACTAATCATAATCATATATAATTTATCATGTGTATATATCTTTTATGCTATTTCGATATTTTATACCGGGTAAATCATAACCAATTCTCCATTTACTGTCAAGTGAAGAAACTGTGAACATACAAAAGCAGATTCCTTTTATTTTATCTTAAATATATAAAATGAATAAGACATTTTCACTATGAAATTCCGCATGGCATATTATAATTCCATAAAGAACCGTTTTCGACTGCGTCAGCACTTGACGAGCAGGTATGAAATACTCTGCGAGTTTAGTACTGCTACGTAATCGAACGAGCGCGAGCGTGTTCCGTTGGAATTATAATATGCTATGCGGAAATATCAATGATTTATACAAGTCCAATATATTCAAAAAAGGGACAGCAGAAATCCGCTGTCCCTTGTGCGATAACATTCGCTTTTTGATAAGTTTGATGGGGTTAAATTAACCCTTAACGCTACCCAATGCAACACCTGAAACGATAAACTTAGATAAGCAAAGATATACGATAATAACAGGGAAGATTGAGAATGCAATCATTACATAAACCTGACCCATATCGAACTTCAACCAGTCAGCAGAACGCAAACGAGCGATTAAGATAGGGAGTGTCTGTAATTTGTCTTTCTTCAACACCAATGCCGGTGTAAAGTAGTTATTCCAGTTCTGTACGAATGTAAAGATAGCCTGAACTGCGATAGCAGGTTTCATCATAGGCAATACAATCGTATTAAATGTTCTGAATTCACCGGAACCATCGATACGAGCAGCTTCGATAATTGCCAAAGGCAATGTAGATTCCATATACTGCTTCATATAGAAGAATGTAGCCGGTGCAGCAATTGCCGGAATAATCAAGGGGATAAATGTATTATCCAATTTCATATCTGTAATTAAGTTAATGAAACCTAAAGCAGTAACCTGTGTAGGGATCATCATAACCATAAGAATGAAAGTAAAGATAGCTTTCTTTAACTTAAAGTCATATGCGTGAATCGCATAAGCTGTCATTGTAGAGAAATATGTACTTAAAACCGCACATGAACCTGCAACAATGATAGAGTTCAACAAACCGTTCCAAATAGGCAATGTACCTGCCATAAGGTTCTTAAAGTTTGTAAAGAACTGTGTGATAAATTTAAAATTCTTAAAATTCGGAAGCGCCTGGAAACCAGAAGTCAATTCCGAATGTGATCTGGTCGAGTTAATGAACAAAACATAGAACCAGAACAAACATAAAATACTGATAGCAACCAAAACAATGTATGCAACAACACGTCTGGCCTTCACGCCACCGGTATTCTTTGAATCTTCAATCTGAAGAGACATTGAACTATTACTTGCCATGTTTCATTACCTCCTAATCATTATTGTTTGAGAACTTGTATACGATCATGCTAAGGATACCTGTAATAATGAACAGAATTACGGAAAGGGCACCACCCAAGCCATAGTTCTTACTAAACAAGTGCTTATTCAGATACATAATCAAGGTCATTGATGTACGAGCAGGTTCACCGGTACCGTTTGTCAAAATCTGAGGTACGTCGAACATCTGCAAACCACCGATTAAGGATGTAATCATAACATAAATCAAAATAGGTCTTAACAGAGGTAAAGTGATGCGCCAGAATACCTGAGTCGGTGTAGCGCCGTCTACTTCTGCTGCTTCGAAAAGTGAAGCATCAATACCCATCATACCTGCCATTAAGAGGATTGTTGTATTACCAAACCACATTAAGAAGTTCATAAACGCAACAATGGTTCTTACTGACAATGTATTATATAAGAACTTAAAGGGTTCGTCTAAAACACCCATCTGCATCAACATTGAGTTGATAGGACCGCTTTCTGAGAACAATGTAAAGAATAACATCGCCATAGCGGAAGCCATAATTAAGTTCGGTAAGTAGATAACTGTCTTAAAGAATGCCTGGCATTTTAATCTAAGACGATTATCTGAGAACCAAGAACCTAAAAGCAAGGATACAATAATCTGGGGAACGAAGCCCATAATCCACATAATCAATGTATTCCATGTATAGTCAAAAATTGTAGGTACATTAGGATCTGTACTTGTAAACAACTGAATATAGTTGCTCAGACCTACTACATTAGGTCCGATTTGTGTCATACCATCACGGTAATATTCAAAGAAACTCCAATAAATTGTATTAAATAAAGGAACAAGCTGGAAGGTAACATATACAACAATAAACGGTATTAAAAATATGTAACCCCATTTGTTATAGCTTACAACTTTCCCTTTTTTTGCTTTACTCATAAACAAACGTCCTCCATTTCGTGCAATTTGTAGCTATAATTACGCGGTTTTTACACCGCAATCAACTTATCATCGGCTCCGTTATCCCCTAAATTATAAAGAAACCACCTTCGCCGTTCAATCACATAAAAACGTGCCTGCCCACTTTACAATAGGCAGGCACATCTTTTATTTAGCACTAACTACAAAATTCTACTTACTGGGGAGCAGATAATGCAGGATATTTTTCAACTACTGCAGCATAGAATGCAGCGATTGCTTCATCTTCTGTTGCGTATGTGCCTTCGAAGTATCCCTTCATAGCCTTCTGGAATTCTTCGTTACATCCCTGATCGTAGTCTGAGAGGTTGCTTAAGTCGATAGTTTCAACACCTGCACAGTACATACCAAGAGGGTTCTGGCCGCCAAGTACCTTGCTTGAGTAAGAAGTATCAGCTGCCATAGCATCCATAACGGGCTTGCTGTTTGTGAAGTCGTTATCATCAACAACGATTTCCTTAAGAACGTCATCGTTAGCTGTCATAGTTAAGATGAGATCCTTAACGAGTGTAGGGTTATCTGTTCCAGTTGCAGGACACATCCATGTACCACCCCAGAAGAATCCCTGAGGACCTGAGCAAGCGCCCCACTGTCCAGCGTTAGCGATAGAACCTTCAGCATCTGCTGCCATAGAGAAGTCTACGAACCAAGCGGGTCCAAAGTAGCAGAATACCTTTCCATCGGGATAGAAGCCCTTAGACCAGTCATCTGACCATAAGTCATATGTGTTTGTCTGTCCAGCGTCAACCATAGCCTTTGAATCAGCTACCCAGTTCATGATGTTAGCGTCGATGTTGATAACACCGTCTTCAACCCACTTGCTGGTTACGTTGTTAGAGTATACACGATATGTGTCGTTTACAGATGCTGTCATAAAGTATCCAGCGTCCTTCATTGTTGCTGCTGTTTCCTGGAATGTAGCCCAGTCCTTAACGTATTCCTGAACTTCTGCAGGATCCTGAGTTCCTAATACTTCTTCTGCTACTGCACGAGAGTAAATGAGAACACCAGGGCATCCCTGCCATGAAGAACCTTTAAGGTTTCCGTTTGTATCAGTTACAACGTCCTGAGTATACTTGTACTGGTTAGCTAAATCTGCATCAGTAATACCTAATTCAGAAAGAGCTAAAGAGTAATCTGTGTTAACATACTTTCCAGCGTAGTCAGCTTCTACCAAGAAGATATCGATCTTGTCGTCAGCAGCTGCATCAGCCTGGCCAAGTAATGTTTCGTCAAGGTTGTTCTGGTAAGCGTTGTCAGCTGAAGGAGTGATGTTCCACATAACTGTTACATCACCGATTGTACCTGTAGTACCATCAACTTCTACGTATCCAGGATAATGATCTGTTACACGAGACTTGAATTCTTCGTTCCAGCAGTAAATGTTAAGAACTTTACCTTCTTCTGCAACGGGTTCGTCGCTTTCAACAGGAGCTGCGGGATCTGCGGGTTCTGCAGGATCTGCAGGAGCTGCTGCTTCATTGTTACAACCAACTAAAAGAGCTGCAACCATTGCTGTAGATAACAATACACTCAATAATTTCTTTTTCACTTTTTGTTTTCCTCCTCTTAATTATTATAGTGTTGTTAATAGTAACAACCGGCAATAACAGATTGCTCTGTTTTTTGCTGGCAAGGTTAGTATATAACAGATTATCCATTAAAGCAAGCATTTTTATGTTATTTTTGTATAAAATTCATACTTTTGTGGAATATTAATAGTTTTTTGTTCATTTTTTGTTCACAATTTATTGTTTTTTTGTTCATTTTTGTGTCATTGGCTGTCTTTTTCTATTCTTATAAAAGTATTTTATATCCGCTTTTATATGAAGTCATCCGGTATTTTATCAAAAATCCATCTTATATTGTCTATTATTATATAGAAAAAAATCATCTCACATTTATAATTTTATTTTTAAAAACCACCTCGATGTTTTCTTTTCATATATTATAGAAGTCTCTCTTCATAAACTTATATTTCGCCCTTAATCATTTTTATTAAGCCCTCTTCTGTTTTATGCATTTCATGTGTGAAAACTGTTATTTTATAAAATTCATAATTATTTATATTATATTGAAGAAATCCTTGCCGTTTTCGCCTAATTCTGCTTGCTTTTCTCTATACAGTTATTGTATAATTTAGGACATGAGGCGCGGTCTGAACGCGACCGTTCCTACTTATAAAAAAGAATACAAACAGAATAAGGAGAAAGTAGTATGAAATTTGGTTATTTCGATGACGCTCGCAGAGAGTATGTCATTACAACCCCGAGAACACCTTATCCCTGGATTAACTACTTGGGCACACAAGGTTTCTTTTCGTTGATTTCCAACACTGCCGGAGGATATTCTTTCTATAAAGATGCTCGTCTCCGCAGAATTACCAGATATCGTTATAACAACGTTCCTATTGATATGGGCGGCCGTTATTTCTATATCAATGATAGTGGTACCATCTGGAATCCCGGTTGGTCACCTGTTAAAACAGAATTAGACTCTTACGAATGCCGTCATGGTATGGGTTATACCGTTATTACCGGTAAGAAAAATGATTTGAAGGCAGAAGTTACTTTCTTCGTTCCTCAGGATTACGATGGTGAAGTTCAGCAGGTAGTTTTGACCAACGAAGGTAGCGCAGAGAAGACATTCTCCCTGTTCTCTTTCGCAGAGTGGTGTCTGTGGGATGCACAGGATGACAGCAACAACTTCCAGCGTAACTTCTCTACCGGTCGTGTAGAAGTTAAGGATTCCGTAATTTACCACAAGACCGAGTACAGAGATCGTCGTAATCATTACGCATTCTACTCTGTAAACGATACCATTGACGGTTATGATACCGACAGAGATTCTTTCATCGGTTTATACAATGGATTTAACAATCCTGAGGCAGTTATTGCTAACAAAGCAACCGACTCCTTTGCAGACGGCTGGGCACCTATCGCTTCTCATTATAAGAAGATTACCCTTGCTCCCGGCGAAACCAAGACTCTCGTATTCGTACTTGGTTATGTAGAAATGCCCGTTGAAGAAAAGTTCGAGGCAGACGGCAAGACTATTAATAAAGTAAAAGCGCTCAAGATGATCGAACAGTTCAACAGCCCCGAGAAATTTGCTCAGGGTATGGCTGATTTGAAGGCTTACTGGGATAGACTCCTTGGTATCCTGACTGTAGACACTCCCGATGACAAGGTTAACAGAATGGTTAACATCTGGAACCAGTATCAGTGTATGGTTACTTTCAACCTTTCACGTTCCGCATCTTACTTCGAGTCCGGAATCGGCCGTGGTATGGGCTTCCGTGATTCCAACCAGGACGTTCTCGGATTTGTACATCAGATTCCTGACAGAGCAAAAGAACGTATCATTGATATCGCTTCTACTCAGTTCCCTGACGGTGGTTGCTACCATCAGTATCAGCCTCTTACCAAGAAGGGTAACTCCGATATCGGTGGTGACTTCTCCGATGATCCTTTATGGTTAATCCTTTCTGTTTCTGCATATATTAAGGAAACAGGCGACTGGGGCATCCTTGATGAGATGGTTCCTTATGACAACGATATGTCTATCGCACAGCCTATGTTGGATCACTTGAAGGTTTCCTTCTATCATATCGTTAACAACTTAGGACCTCATGGTTTACCGCTTGCAATGAGAGCAGACTGGAACGACTGTATCAACCTTTCTTGCTACTCAGACACACCCGGTGAATCTTTCCAGACTTACACCAATCCTAAGTTTGCAGCAGAAGGTGGCTACTCTAAGGTAGCTGAATCCGTATTCGTTGCTACACTCTTTACTTATGCCGGCCCTAACTATGTGTCTATTTTGAAGCACTTAGGCAAGGACGAAGAAGCAGCTGCAGCTCAGGCTGAAATCGATAAGATGAAGAAAGCTGTTATGGATCATGCATTCGATGGTGACTGGTTCTTAAGAGCATACGATGCAACAGGCGCTAAGATGGGCTCTAAGGAATGTGAAGAAGGTAAGATCTTCATCGAGCCTCAGGGATTCGCAGTTATGTCTGATATCGGTAAAGAAGAAGGCGCTGATATCAAGACTTTGAACTCTATTGATAAATACCTGAATACAGACTTCGGTCTCGTACTTAACAACCCCGCATTCACTAAGTACTATATCCAGTACGGTGAGATTTCTACTTATCCCGGCGGTTACAAAGAGAACGCAGGTATCTTCACTCACAACAATGCATGGATTATCTGTGCAGAAGCATACGCAGGTCGTGGAGACAAGGCATTTGAGTACTACTCAAAGATTGCTCCCGCTTTCACCGAGGAAACTTCTGATATCCACAAGACTGAGCCTTATGTATACGGCCAGATGATCGGTGGTAAGGATGCAGGTTCCGATATCGGCAGACCCGGCAAGAACTTTGGTCAGGGTAAGAACTCATGGTTGACCGGTACTGCAGCTTGGAACATGGTAGCGATTTCACAGTACATTCTCGGTATCGCTCCTGACTTCGATGGTTTGAAGATTGATCCTTCCATCCCTGCTGCTTGGGACGGACTTACCGCTACTCGTCAGTTTAGAGGTGCTGTTTACAACATCACCATTAAGAACCCTTCTCATGTATGCAAGGGCGTTAAATCATTGGTAGTTGACGGACAGGAAGTAGACGGATGCATCATCCCTTACGAAAAGGGCAAAGAAGTTTACAATGTAGTTGTAACACTTGGCTAATCCAAACTTTATACTTTTATAAAAAAGACCTCTCTCACGGATTCGTGAGGGAGGTTTTTTAGGTTGTGGACCGTTCTACAAAGAATCCTCAATAAAATCCAATAAAACGATGGTTTTTCGCAAAGAAATGTACTATAATATAGAAAGTGTGCGAACGCATGCATATTATATATACATATAAGATATGTCTGTTTGCCCGGCACATTATAAAAAAAGCAAACAGAATTCACTATGAAGAAATGGAGCCACTATGTATTACACAAATGTTTTAGATTTAATCGGCAACACACCTTTGATTTCCTTAAAAGAAACTACCGGATTAAACATTTTTGCGAAAGCAGAATTTTTAAATCCCGGCGGAAGCATCAAAGACCGTATTGCCAAGAATATGTTGGATGAAGCCGAGAAATCCGGCAAATTAAAACCCGGCATGACCATTATCGAACCCACTTCCGGCAATACCGGTATTGGCCTTGCACTCTGCGGTATCCGCAAAGGGTACAAAGTAATTATCGTTATGCCTGAAAATATGAGCGAGGAACGCAAGAAAATCATTCGTGCTTTGGGCGCTGAGCTTGTTTTAACCCCTCCCGAATTAAGCATCGGAGGTTCTGTAGAAGAAGCGGAACGTATTGCTGCTTCTTCCGATCAGTATTTTGTACCTCAACAGTTCCAGAACCCTGCAAACCCTGATATTCATTATAAAACTACTGCCGTCGAACTTTGTGACCAACTTGGTCAACAGATTGATATCTATGTTTCCGGCATTGGTAGCGGCGGAACTTTACAGGGTGTATCCAAGTATTTATTGGAAAAGAATCCCAATACCAAGATTGTTGCGGTAGAACCTAAGAACGTATCTGCACTTCTCGGTGACGAACCCGGTCTTCACCAGATTCAGGGTATCGGCGACGGTTTTATCCCCGATATTTTAGATGTATCCATTATCAACGACATTGTGGAAGTAACCGATGAAGACGCCATCGAAACCGCAAGAGAATTAGCACGGGTTCAAGGCTTACTTTGCGGAACCTCAGCAGGTGCTAATGTATGGGCAGCCAAGAAGATGGCGGAGAAATATGGTAAGGATAAGGTAATTGCCACTATCCTTCCCGACAGAGTCGAAAGATATTTCAGTACTGCGTTGATTTAATTTATCTTAAAATAATTTAGACATTATCTTGTTTTATATTCTATTGATTTATTTAATTTGATAAACAATACAAAAACTGCATTCAGTACAATCTTCATAAGATATGTACTCCGAATGCAGTTTTTATTTTTACACTCACATAAATCATCGAAATAAATGTTTTATATCGTAAAATACACCCGACAAAAATTCTATCAGAACTATACAAACGAATAAAAAAAATTTGAAATATTTTCCGTAGGTTAAATCCCTCGCTACACTCAACTCTCTTTTAAAATCTTCCCAACTTTCAATCTGTCCATTGGGCTCCATACCCGATATTTGACGCACTTCACCATTTGGATATACTTCAAACGTCATCTCAAAGGAATCACATTCTATACTGGGACCGCCCGGATCTTCGCAATAATATTGCTGATATTCCAACGTTACAATCCCCGTTTTGGCACCCGGGTCATAACACCAATACTCATAAGATGAAGTCATCATAAGATTTTATTCCTATAATAATATATTTCAACCGCCTTTACCAACATAAGGCATTTCGCTTACTCGAATTGCTCTGCCTTCTTCATCAAACTCAATCACATAATATTCCATATCCAAAACACCATATTCCGTAGGATATGCCAACTCATCTTCATTATATTCCGGCTCACCATAGACCTCTATGATTTCTTCTTTTGTTTTACCAAGAACCCAAGGATCCGCGTAAGGAAAATCCGTAGGAAATATCACACAATATGCTATAATTCCGGCGAGCAACACCGGTAATGCCGCAACTGACACTGCAATTATTTTTTTATTCTTTATATGAGCGCCACAGCATAATAATATTATGAACTTAACCGCCAGATATGCCATATAAATTGCAAGTGCAAAGTCTCTGGCCTCATCATATAAAGCACTTAATATGCAAGCAACCAAAAATAAAATCATTGATCAGCCTCCCGGACCCACATACGGAGATTCATGCATTCTGTACGCTCTCCCGTTCTCATCAAATTCTATGACATAGTAAAACATATCCATAAACATCCATTTGGTTTCATACGCCAATTCCCGATATTCATTATACTCAGGCTCACCATAAACTTCTATAATCTGTTCTTTGGTTTTGCCATATACCCATAAATCCACATAAGGAAACTCTGTAGGGAACAATATAAAAAACGTCACTATACCAATTATAAACAAAGCCAAAACGGTTCCCGAAATCCAAATAAGACTTTTTTTCTTCGCAAAATATCCTACAATACCGAAAAACAATGCCGTCACAGCAAAAAGTCCTAATATAATCGGAATAAAAAATTCCTGACACAATATAATCAATGCATAAACCAAAAGTTCCATAACAATCCTCATTATTTCCTTGCGGTTCCGATATACACAATTCTACTTCTCCCGCTTCACGCTCTCCATGACAAATACCACGTTATCCTTCGCTCTCACCGCTTCAATCACGTTTTGCATATCTTCGTTACCAACTACCGGCAACACTGCTTCCAAGCCCACATTCCCTGCAGTTGCGCTTCTCGGTGCCACCACGGTAACGCATCTTGCTTTATATGTATCATTGATCCAATCTATATACTCATTCAGGCAATCCAAACCTTTTATTTCTATGTATAAGGTCACCTTGCGGTTCTTCTTGCGCCCTCTTCCTTCTAATTTATATAAAATTGCAGAGGTAATCGCCACAACTAAGGTTCCGAGCAAAGCACCGATATAAAAGCCGTAACCGCAGGCAATACCGATTGCCGCCGTCGTCCAAAGCCCCGCTGCAGTGGTAAGTCCCGTGATGTGGTCATGCTCTTTTACCAGGATGGTACCCACACCAAGAAAACCGATACCCGAAATAACCTGTGCCGCAATACGTAAGGGATCCGAGGTTGCCCCCATCACATACACTACATACAAACCAATCAACGCAGTCATACATGAGCCGACACACACTAAAATATGCGTACGAAAGCCTGCCGGACGCTTACTCTTCTCTCGTTCCAATCCGATACATCCTCCGAGAAACATTGCCAGAAACACGCGTACAACTACAGATATTACATTAAAATTACTTAAAGTCTCCAACCAAGTCATAGGATACCTCCTTTCGGATTATTGTGTATTTATTATACCATATCCTCTTTTTGAATAAAACCCTTTCCTTTCTTGTATATACACATGCCTTTCTGCTATAATTATTATAAAATAGAGTGTGCCGGAATTCATATGTATGTTTTACGAGACATTTTTTAACATAAAAAGGAGCCGCTATGGAAATCGAAAGAAAATTTACGATCAATAAATTACCAAACAATCTGGACCAATACCCTTACCTCATGTTGGAGCAGGCTTATTTAAATACCGACCCTGTCGTTCGCGTACGCCGTGAGGATGATAATTTTTATCTTACCTACAAAGGAAAAGGCTTCCTTGCAAGAGAAGAATATAATCTTCCCTTAAACGAAGAAGCCTATTATCACTTGCGCGAAAAGGCAGATGGTTTGATTATTTCCAAGAAACGCTACCGCATCCCCTACAATCGGAAATTGACCATTGAATTGGATATCTTTGAAGCGCCCCTGGCTCCTTTGGTTCTGGCAGAAGTGGAATTTGAAAGCATTGAAGAAGCCAACGCCTTCACTCCTCCTGCGTGGTTTGAAAAGGATGTCACCGAAGACCGCTCCTTCTCCAATTCGGAACTCAGCAAAATGTTCTAGACGAAATTTTACTCCAATAAACATATAAAATATATGTAAAGTATGCAATCGTAATCTGTCTATAAAACAAATGCCGCACAC
This sequence comes from Lachnospiraceae bacterium, assembly GCA_017473115.1. Taxonomy (GTDB): domain Bacteria; phylum Bacillota; class Clostridia; order Lachnospirales; family Lachnospiraceae; genus UBA3766. The sequence continues at coordinate 84,525 of JAFUNC010000010.1, read as the reverse complement.
CCATCTTATCAACCGGTGTACGGCATTAATATATTTAAGCATATAAAAAACGCTCTTTGCCATCTCTTTATCTCATTGTACAAATGTATATAATCTCTATTATATTCGTAAAACAGCAAATCAGGGTATCTATATTCTTCGAATACCTTTTGCAATTGCGATGCTACGTTTTGCAGAGAGTGCAAACGTGTATGAGACGAATATAGATACCCTGATTTGTGTCCACCTTATAATCTGCCGTACACCTTCGTCATTTCGTATAAAAGTGCGGCATCTTCATCCTTCAACTGTTCGGGAAGCAATCTCCACTTCCAATTCAATCCCATGGTCGAAGGAACATTCATTCTTGCCTCGGAACCAAGTCCCAAAATATCCTGCATCGGAATAATCGCTGTATCCGCTACACTGGACAACGCCAGACGAATCATATCCCAATGAAGGTTTTTACTGTTGGGCACTCCCAGATATAACTTAATCTGCTTTTTATCCGTTCTGTTGGCAGATGCATACCACCCCTGCACTGTATCATTATCATGCGTACCTGTGTATACCACACAATTTCTGGAGAAATTATGAGGAAGGTAATCATTCTCTTCATTAGAGTCGAAAGCAAACTCCAGAATCTTCATTCCGGGGTATCCTGTACGCTTCACAAGACGAATGACCGACTTAGTCAAAAATCCTAAATCCTCAGCTATAATAGGCTTATCGCCCAAAGCATCTCGCATTGCACGGAACAATTCAAAGCCTGGGCCATACTCCCACTCACCAAACTCTGCCGTCTCATCACCATAAGGAATATTGTAGTATTCATCAAAACCTCTGAAGTGGTCAATACGTACCATATCATATAACTTAAAGCACTGTGCCATTCTGTCAATCCACCACTCGAATTCCGTATCCTCGTGATAATCCCAGTCATACAAAGGATTTCCCCACAACTGACCGGTCTTAGAGAAATAATCGGGAGGACAACCAGCCACACCGGTAGGATACCCTTCTTCGTCTAAAAGGAACAATTCCGGTCTTGACCAGGTATCCGCACTGTCATATGCCACATAAATAGGAATATCACCGATAATCTCAATGCCCTTATCATTTGCATAATCCTTGATGGATAACCACTGTAAGGTAAACATATACTGCAAAAAGGCATAAAATTCAATCTCTGTTGCCAAGCGACGTTTTGCTACTGCAATTTCTTTTTTATCTCTTTTACGAAGTTTCTCCGGCCACTCGATAAAACTTTTACCGCCATTCTCGTCCTTAATTGCCATATACAAACAATAATCCGGCAACCAGTCCTTCTCTTCTTCACAGAATGCAATAAAATCTTCATTCTCCGCTATATTCGACCTCTCATAAGCCTTACGAAGCAATTTGAAGCGTCCCTTGTAAATCTTCTCATAGTCGATATACTGCTCCATATCGCCAAAATCTACTGCATCACATTCTGCAGCAGTCAGCCACTTGCGTTCAATCAAATCTTCCAAATCAATAAAATACGGATTGCCTGCAAACGTAGAGAATGACTGATAAGGCGAATCACCATAGCCTGTAGGTCCCATAGGAAGCACCTGCCAGTAATGCTGGCCTGCTGCCTCAAGGTAATCTACAAAATCATAAGCCTCTTTTGAGAAACAACCAATACCGTACTTCGACGGCAAACTGGTAATTGCCAATAAAACCCCGCTTTTTCTAACCATTTCCTGTTCCCTTTCTACCCCTTTAATACACCATGTGCAATCTCAACAAAGAATGCACTTTTCATTCATATAACACAACAGGGCTTCGGAAACTCCAAAGCCCTGCATTGCTATTTCCTGCGTATAAGCATTATATAACAAATTTTAATTTACTTCAACTTCCAGATGTCTCTGTTGTACTCTGCAATCGTACGATCTGATGAGAAGAAACCTGCCTTTGCAATGTTTACAAGCATCATTCTTCTCCACATTGCACGATCTTCAAAGTCTGCAAACATCTTATCTTTTACTTCGATGTATTCTTCCAAATCAAGCAATGTCATGAACCAGTCTTTGTTCAATAACTCATTGTAGAGACGCTCTAACTGTTCTTTATGACCAATCTTCATGGTTTCTTCGCTTACAATGAAGTCTACTGCTTCTTTAATAACAGGGCTGTTCTTGTAGTAATCCTTCGATACGTAATCAGCCTTTGCATAGTGCTCGATAACCACTTCACTGGACTTACCGAATTTATAAATATTGTCATCGCCTACCAATTCATGGATTTCTACGTTTGCACCATCTGCTGTACCAAGCGTTACCGCACCGTTTAACATAAACTTCATATTACCGGTACCGGATGCTTCTTTACTTGCCAATGAAATCTGCTCAGAGATATCGCAGGCAGGAATCAGACGTTCCGCATATGCCACATTGTAGTTCTCAACCATAACCAGTTTCATATAAGGACTTACTTCAGGATCCTTATTGATAATTTCCTGCATTACAAGGATTAAATGAATAATATCCTGCGCAATTACGTATGCAGGCGCTGCCTTCGCACCAAAGATAAAAGTGAGAGGACGTACAGGCTTCTTACCTGCCTTAATTTCAAGATATTTATGAATGATGTATAAAACATTCATCTGCTGACGCTTATACTCATGCATTCTCTTAATCTGGATGTCAAAAATTGACTCTGTATCCAGAGTAACGCCTTCTTTTTCTGCAATGTATGCTGCAAGTGCGGCCTTTTTATTCTTTTTAATTTCTTCCAACTTAGCAAGAACAGCTTCGTCATCCTTAAAAGCAAGAAGTTTCTCAAGTTCGTCAGCATCCTTCTTGTAACCGTTACCGATTAAAGAAGAAATGTACTCTGCCAACTCGCTGTTGCATGACAACAACCAACGACGGAATGTAATACCGTTTGTCTTGTTGTTAAACTTCTCAGGATAAATTTTATAAAATGCATTCAATTCGGTATCTTTTAAGATATCGGTATGAATTGCTGCAACACCATTGATTGAAAATCCGTAGTGAATATCAATATGAGCCATATGTACACGCTCATCCGCATCAATAATCTGCACCTTAGGATCGTCATATTTAGCCGCAACGCGCTTATCCAATTCCTTGATAATAGGCACCAAAGAAGGAACTACCTTCTCTAAGTACTTCAAAGGCCATTTTTCAAGTGCTTCCGCTAAAATGGTATGGTTTGTATATGCGCAGGTCTTACTTACGATTTCGATGGCTTCATCCATACTGATTGCCTTATCTTCCGTAAGGATACGAATCAATTCAGGAATAATCATGGTAGGATGGGTATCGTTAATCTGGATTACCGCATGATCATACATCTTTCTCAAATCGTACTTACGCTGTTTCATTTCATGAAGAATCAACTGCGCTGCGTTGCTTACCATAAAATACTGCTGATAAATACGAAGGAGGTTACCTGCTTCGTCAGAGTCATCGGGATATAAGAACAATGTTAAGTTCTTCTCGATGTCTTCTTTGTCAAAATCGATACCGCTCTTTACAAGGCTTTCATCGATGCTTTCCAAGTCAAACAGGTGTAACTTGTTCACACCGTTTTCATAACCAACCACATCAATATCAAACAATCTTGATTTCACGGTAAAATCTTTGTATTTTACATCAAAACTGATGTCAGTGCGGTTTAACCATGACTGGTCTTCAATCCAGTCGTTCTTCTCTGCGCACTGCTTGTAATCTTTAAATACCTGCTTAAAAAGACCAAAATGGTAATTCAAACCGATACCGTCACCGGGCAAGCCTAAAGTTGCAATAGAATCTAAGAAACAAGCCGCAAGACGTCCGAGACCACCGTTACCAAGTGAAGGTTCGGGCTCATATTCTTCCACTTTGGAAAGTTCCTTGCCGTTTGCTTTTAAAATATCGTTTACACGATCATAAATACCTAAGTTAATTAAATTATTGGAAAGCAATTTACCAATCAGAAATTCTGCTGAGATATAGTAAACCTTCTTCTCTCCCACAATAGGGTCGGTTACTTTAGACATATCCTTGGTAAAACTAAGCAACACATAATAAAGTTCTGCTTCGCTGCAGTCCTTCAGGCTTTTGCCGTAAAGTCTCTCTGCGGTCTTTCCAAGTTCAGTTTCCATATTTGCTTCTAAAAGTTGTTTTTGAATCATTTCAGACTGTACTGACATTTCAAACTTCCTTTCTTACTTAAAAACATCTACTCATACGCTCATTAGTTTACAATGAAAACGCAAGTTTTGCAAGTATTAGCGCTTTGTAAAAGTGCCGAAAAATATAGAAAATATAGGGATTTTATTATGAATTATTGTTTAGAAGTTTTGATTCGATTGTAAGAACATCCGGAAATATGATATGAAATCCTTTTCGTTGTAATGCAAGTATACGCTTCGCCTTTTCACGAAGTTTCTTTTCCAGTATCCTACTAATCCTAACCGGTATTCCTGCATTACTGTCTATGTACTCATTTTTTATATATTGTGGTGTGATTGGAAACATATTTTGTATTAAAAATGCCTTTTCACGCCCCAACACTTCGCCAAATATAATTGTATCACAGCGCTTATATTTGGTAACTTTATCATTATAATATTTTCGATACTTTATAATCTGCGACGAAATCGGAATCATCCAATATAGTTGTGTTGAAGAATCTTTAAAAGCATAATAACAAGGCCTATCATGCACTTCACCTTTGACTTTCTCTTTATTTTGCATTAGCCTTGTATCCGGAAAGTCGATAAAATATTGCTCATTAATGTAATAAAAATGTCCGTCGACCATAATCCCTCCCAAAAATAAACTCCATTCATACGAATGGAGTTTACAATCATTTGAACCCGACATTTTCTTAGTCGCATATCGAGTAGCGACAGACATTTGAACCCGACCATATTTAAGTTGCATATCGGGGAGCAACAAACATTTGAAATAATACATTATCTCTTGATAATAGTATATAGCACTTTATACGTACTGTCAACAAGGTGCTCCATTCGTTGTTGTAACGTTATTATATCAATTCAACAATTTTTTTCAAGCAATACTCATCGACAAATTCCGACAATCTCTTTGTTTTCGATTGTTGCGCTGTATTTTTACACCCCATATCCAAAGGGATTAATCATCAAATACACAAAGTAAACCACATACGCGCCAAGGAGTACCACACCGCCCCAACGTTTCAGTTTGCAATCTTTGTTTACCACAAAAAGGAATAACAACAGTGCCATAACAAATGCTACAATATTATCTATGATAAATGCATTCTGGTATGCCACAGGTGTAATCAACGCAGTGGTTCCGAGTACAAACAAGATGTTAAAAATATTGCTTCCCACAATGTTACCGATGGCAATATCTGCATTCTTCTTAATTGCCGCAATCACAGAAGTTACAAGTTCCGGAAGCGATGTGCCGAGAGCCACAATGGTAAGACCGATTAAGCGCTCGCTCCAGCCCATGGAAGTTGCAATGGCAGTCGCACCGTCTACCGCAAAATCACTACCGAATACAATCGCCACACCGCCGATAATAATCTTGGCAATCAGCCAGATAATCGGGGCTTTCTTTTTGCCGGTATCTTCCTCTTCCTTGGCTTCACTTTTACCTTTCTTGGCAACGTTCAAAAGATATACAAGGAATAAAATCATTCCTGCCCAAAGAATCAAACCGTCAACCCAACCGAGTTTACCGTCGAACATACCCAAAAGCATCAACAGAATCGTTGTAATCATCACATAAGGCATTTCAAATTTTCTGGTGCCTTTCTGTACTGCCAGCGGTGTAATCAACGCCGAAATACCAAGAATGATACCGATGTTTAAAATATTACTTCCTACCACATTACTTACCGCCAAGTCAGCGCTGCCTTTTAAACCTGCAGAAATACTTACCGCCGCTTCCGGTGCACTGGTACCGAAGGCCACAATCGTAAGACCAATTACAATCTGAGGAATCTTCATTCGGTCTGCCACTTTGCTTGCACCGTCTACAAAGAAATCAGCACCCCAAATCAAAAGGACAAATCCTATCACCAGTAATAAAATTGCCAACCATAAACTCATTGTTTTTTCTCCGTTCTTATTTTATGTATTATTGTTTTCTTTACCATTTCTTAACCAACTTTACCCATTATAGCATTCTTTTATCAGAAAACAAATAAAAAATACAAAGTTTTTATAAAAGATGCTTTTTTCGTATTTTTATAATAAAAAAACGGCCGTCCCTGCTCAGTAGGACAACCGTTTTTACGAGAAAAAACAATAGAACTAACCTATTAAGTTTGCCATAGATGTCTATGACAAGAGTCCGATTTTATACTCCGTATCCGAAAGGATTAATCATCAGATATACAAAGTAAATGATATAAAATCCAAGAAGCACCGCACCGCCCCAGCGTTTTAATTCCTTCTTTTTGTTGATTACAAGAATCAATAATAAAAGTGCAATTACAAAGGCGATGATATTATCAATGATAAATGCTTCCGCATACATAACGGGTGTAATCAATGAAGTTGTTCCCAATACAAACAGGATATTGAAAATGTTACTACCCACAATATTACCAACCGCAATATCGGCTTTCTTCTTAATTGCTGCCACAACGGAAGTTACAAGTTCCGGTAATGATGTACCCAGGGCAACAATGGTAAGACCGATTAAACGTTCACTCCAGCCAATGGCAGTCGCAATGGCAGTTGCACCGTCTACGGCAAAATTACTACCCCATACAACTGCAACAAGGCCAATAATTACTTTAGCAATCATCCAAATAACAGGCGTCTTTTTCTTCTCCGGCTCCTGCTCTTCCACCACCGCTTGACCGGTCTTTGCAATCCACAAAAGGTATACAAGGAAGAGAATCATACCAACCCAAAGAATAATACCGTCTATCCAGCCAAGTTTGCCGTCAAACATACCAAGGCCAAGTAACAAAACGGAAGTAATCATTACATACGGAATTTCGTATTTGATGGTACACTTCTGTACTGCTAAGGGAGTAATCAAGGCTGAAATGCCAAGAATGATACCAATATTCAAAATATTACTTCCCACAACATTACTTACCGCCAAATCAGCACTGCCCTTAATTCCCGCTGAAATACTTACTGCGGCTTCCGGTGCACTGGTACCAAAGGCTACAATGGTAAGACCGATGATTAACTGGGGGATTTTCATTTTGTCTGCAAGTTTGCTGGCACCATCTACCAGGAAATCAGCACCCCAAATTAACAGAGCGAAACCAATAACAAGGAACAAAATCGCTAACCATAAACTCATAACTTATGTACTCCGTTTCTTTTTCTTATTGTTATTAAGATACTTTTGAATTCAAATCTTTTTTATTTTATAGTATTCTACCACTGTAAAAAAGGGGGTAATGATGTTCTTAACTGAATCTTAACCGTCATCCTGTCAAAGCATCTTTCTAAAAATCTCCAAAAAGAAGCACCGAAAATCTTTTCATTCAAACAAATAAAAAAGTCCAAACCCTGAATCATAAGAGTTTGGACCTAATGCGGGTGACAGGACTTGAACCTGCACGGTCGCCCACCAGAACCTAAATCTGGCGTGTCTGCCAATTCCACCACACCCGCTTATGTTGCCGGACAACCGTTTCAGCGTCCGCAACTTTTATATTGTACGCGTTCTATTTTAAGATAGAACACACCCTTTTGTCAATTCAACTTAGGAGATTAAATTCAGAAGGCTTTTCGCCGTTCCTCACATATCCCAACTATACATTATCCGGAATATTTTTGATGGTCTTTTTATATACAACAATCATAAAAAGTGTACACATGATCATTGATGCAAGTTCCGCAATGGGGAACGCCCACCAAACAAGACTTAACACTCCTGTCAGCGAGAACAAATACGCCACCGGTAACAACACTGCCAACTGACGGGCAATGGATACCCACATACTGTAGAAACCGTGTCCCAGCGCCTGGAAGGAACTACTGAGAATGATACAGTACGCTGCAATGGGGAAATGTACACCGATAATACGAAGCGCCACCTTACCCATCTCCATCAAATCACCTTCCGCATTAAACAGAAGCAACAACTTGTCGGGAATCAATACAAAACTTAACATTCCCACGATAAAAATGATTTCCGCATATAAAATACCAAGTTTAATCGCCTTCATCATACGGCTTCTTTTGCCCGCGCCAAAGTTATACGCAATAATCGGCACCAGACCGTTATTTAAACCAAATACCGGCATAAAGAAGAAACTCTGTAACTTATAGTATACACCGAATACAGTTGCCGCAGTATCCGCAAAGGACAGAAGAATCTGATTCATGCAATAGTTCATAATAGAACCGATGGACTGCATAATAATAGAAGGAAAACCTACCGAATAAATCTTTGCAATCATTGCTCCATCAGGCTTGAATCCCCTGAATGAAATTCGAATCTCTTTATTAAACTTCTGATTTAAGAAAATCGCCAAACATCCGGCAGCAACCTGTCCGATTACGGTTGCAAGTGCCGCACCGGCAACACCCATTTTCGGACATCCGAGCAAACCAAAAATCATAATCGGATCCAGGATTAAGTTAATGACCGCACCGGTAGCCTGGGTAATCATGGACAACACGGTTTTACCGGTAGACTGCAGCAGACGCTCGAAAGTCACCTGAGTAAACACACCGAAAGAACAACAACAGCAAATTGTTAAATACTGAATACCGTACTCTGTGATGGCAGGGCTTTCGGTTCCCTGCATATAATAAAACGGTTTTACAAAGAAAATACCCACCAACAGGAATAGTAACGAACTTAAAATCATCAAAAAGATACCATTCGTGGCCGCCTTATTTACCGCCGACTGATTCTTCTCTCCCAACGCCTTGGACAATACGGCATTGATACCTACACCGGTACCGCCGCCCACAGCCATACACAGTACCTGCACAGGGAACGCAAGCGAAACCGCGGTCAACGCATCTTCGCTTAACTTTGCAACGAAAATACTGTCAACAATGTTATACAAAGACTGCACCAGCATAGATGCCATCATAGGAATGGACATTGTAAGGAGAAGTTTATTCATCGGCATAACACCCATCTTGTTTTCTTCCTGTACAGACTGTTTGTCTGCGCCATAACTCTCCCAAACGGTCTCTTCCTCACCATAGTAGTTTATATTGTTTTCTTCTCTTACTTCTTCCTTAAAATAATCGCTCATATACACTCACTTTCGCACAAGGATTCCGCCTTGCCATTCATTATACATTTACGCACAAGGCTTATTTTATATCGAAAAATTTTGATTGTAAAGATAAACCGCAAAGTTTTGTTTGGCGAATTATGTCGTTTCAACTGCTCATTTCAAACAAGGACTATGATTATGATAAAAATAGCACAAATTTGCTATTTTTTTATAAAAAGGCATTGTAATTTTGACAAAAAGGGAATATTATATTAATAAGTTTTAGGATTTCCTAAAATGTGAATAAGCCAAAATCAATCGTCTTTCCGATTGTTTTTCCCTTTAACAGAAAAGCACAAGGTAACCCCTATACCTTGTGTTTTTCACCGTTTATGGGAATTTTTTTATTTTAATAAAACAATTATTTCATAATCATTTTATGTAAGGCGTGAGCCTTTTCATGTTCTTCAAGTTCTGCCCTGTAATATCCCATGCTTCCCGGTACTTGCACATTAAAAGGCTTGTTATGATGTAACCACCATGCTTTCGGACAGAATTCTCCATTAGAATCCACGTACATATCTTTAATTTTTGCAGCCATCTCCTCTTTGTATTTCCAGTCCTCTTCCGTTTCTTCCCATTGTGTACCTTTCGACCATTGTTTATACTCATCCTTTTTGGGTCCCAAGCCCCTGCATGCATCCAACAGGTCAAAACAGTAGCGCTCACCTTCTTCGTCAACAAAATCAATATCGCTGTCTATTCCGATTGTGTCCGGTTTTACATCAAGCATCTCATAACGTGCCATATTTTTACAGTCTTCAAAAAGGCGACACATCTGAAAAATATCCGCTTCGGAATCATAAACAACGTAAAAATTACCTTGTCTGAAACAATCCATTCCCATTCCTCTTCCGATGCACTGAATAAAAAGTTCCATTTTCTCTACGTCATTAAAGAATACAACATATTCTACGCGATACTCTTCTTCCGTTTGAAACTGTCCCAAAAATCTCCAACGATAATTATCTGCTCCGCAACTCTTTGCAAACGCATCTAATTCTGTCTCATCAACAGCACCTTTGGTTTCTTCTCTTGCACAAAACATCGCAACTTCATAGTCTTCCCAGTACCCCCTAAGAGATACCAAATGTCCGTCTGCAGTTTTGGAATGGGGACCAATCAAGACCGGATCCGACACCCAGGTCCCTGGCTTTTTCCAACCCTTCGCAGCATATTCAGCAGCCTCTTTTTCCAATCTTTCCTGCCTCATAATCTGAGCACCCTTTAAAGGTTGCTGTTTCTTTTTTCCAAATCCGAACATATTATACTTCCTTTCTCTAATCTGTTACTGTATGTATAATATCATATTTCTTAATATTTTCCTATAAAAGGAAGCAGGATAACACATTATTTGTCATCCTGCTTTCACTATAAATCAATAATGTTTAGATTATTCTTTATATTCTATACCAATATCTTGAGAATACAAATCAGCATTCAAACTATCTCTAACAGTAACCGTCATTTTAACAGACTGAAAATCTACCGTCACGTAATCCCTGTCATTGCTGCGCAGTGTTAATTTTTCCACGCTATACCTCGCATTTAATTATCTCCATCCTTTTTTATTTTAATTGTTCTTTCGACTGCTCCGCGTAATACTTCATCTTTTCATCGCAGAATGTATCAAGGTATGTACGATACTCAGTTTCTATCTTTTTAAACTCTTCCGGGTCTCCAAATTTTACATCAGACCAATTATGAACAATATAAAATTGTTCTTTTCCGATATATTCACTTAGTTTAATGTTAATACAAGATTCCCTTATCCAAGGAACACCTCCTTGCACATCTTCTCTTTCATGCATCCAATCATTATACAACTGCATATCAAGTTCGATTAGTTCAAGTACAACAGCCCTTTCCACTGCACCCAATTCGTAATTTTTATTCTTACGCGGATGCATAATTTCTTTTCTAAATTGCTTTTTCTCTTTTAAAAATGCTTTTATTACCATTTTTAGCGACTTATCAACCATAGTCCCTCCTCAATGTTTCATCTTGTTGTAAGTCCTATTGTATAATCAATACCAAAAATCATTTTCAGACAAAGTTTACTGTTTTCCTTTTACACGCTTGGAAATATTGTCTATATGGAACATCCAAAAATCCCTGGTCGATTTAGAACCCATACCGAGAGTTTTCTCAGCAACCGGACCGCGCACATAACCGTAACTTTCAAGAAGGTCCTCCACGCTGTAATTCACATAGCATTCGTACTCACTTGTATCAAAAATACCGGAACAGTAATCTGCATCGGTAAGATATTTTTCCATCTGTTCCTTACTGATGTTCCCCTTTATATTCGGTTCCTGAGCAATTATTTTCTTCAACTCCTTAACTTCCGTAATCGGATATGTAAGATTCGGGCACACTGCCTGATATGCATTCGCAATATCAATCCTTGCTTGCTGACTATACATCATTTCATTTAACTTTAAATCATATCTGTACCAAATCGGAAATACAGGAATATACGGGTCATTGGTAAACATCACACAAACCACAGTATCCGTTCTGGTATTTCTTTTGTTAACTTTCACATTACTCACCAGACCGATCGCAAAAACATCCTCATAATCGATTATAACTCCCGGAAATGTGGTTAACGAAAATAAGGTTGCATTCCTATTAAAATCCAAACCGTCGGCCGAACGCATGGCAGTCTCTCCATAACGCGTAAGAATATCAATAATTTGCGGCTCGTTCAGATTTTTATAATTATTTGCCGCCCATTCAATTTCCTGACGGGTAATCGCATACGGATTACGATATCGTTCCAGAATCTCCCTGCGATGCGCATCAATTTCCTGTAACTGCTCCTGCGTATATATTTCCGTCTTACCAAAAAGCGATTTAAATACCCCTTTTACATCTCCGGCGGATATACGTTGCTGTCGCGCATACTCTATGTATCCTTCCATACTTAATTCCAAACTGTCCATTTATTCTTCCTCCTGTTCCAAAATTTCAATTACTTTCTGACTTGCCCATCCGGTCTTCGTCTTTTCTTCATCTAAATAGATTTCATACCAGACGTTACCGCTGCTTGTAGTCTCTTGATTGCCTGTAGCCACAAAAGTCTCTCCCTGCACACCGGTTGCAACCACATCATAACTTGTTCCCACACCGGCGCGGATATTGGCCGAACTTGCCGTAATCACCATAAGAATTTCCGGTTCTTCCGATACTTCTTCTGACAATTCTTCACTGATATTTTCTTCACTCGTAATTACTTCACTCACTTCTTCCGAAGGCTGGAAATAACCTGTCGTTTCACTAAACCATTGAAATCCCTTCGGTATAAAAATAATTGTCAAAACAATAACCGCAACGTACAGAATATTTAAAATGCCCATAATAATCTGATTCTTTACAAAAGCATTTTTCTTTTCGGCAAATTGTTTTTCTGTCTTATCATGCAAATTCTTTAAAATTCCCTGGAGTGTTCTTTCATAACCTTTCCAGTCGATTTCTTTACTTAACTTGTTTGTCATATTTTTTGTAAATATACAAACGAACACCGACGGAACCACATATATCAGTAACATTATAAGAATAACAACAATGCTTAAAACAACATACGGAGAATCTGCCGTCATCTCATATCCGCTAAAAGACTGCAAATACTCCTGCCACTCTTTTTTTTCGATAATCTTGAAAAGCACTGTCATATTATCCAGTTCCGTACACTTAGGCAACAACCAGTTTAATCCTATGAAAAACAGAGCCGTAACCGGTATAACCGTTTTTTTCAATGATTCAAACAATATTTTAAATACTTCAAATACGAGAAATACCACAAAAATCGGCCAATATGCAATCCAATGTAATAAGTTTGCAACAAGCGGCAATTTACTGAGTTGTTGCCGACCAATCTTCTCATCGATTTTGTCCAGTACTTTATTGGCTTTCGCCCTCTTCTCTGCCTTTTTGATAATGGAACGAATGCCGTTGTTCGTAATACCGAAGTTATCATGAACCGGATTATAATAATTAACGATAAAATCAGCGTCATCACGGAACACATACTCCCGGTTCGCAACTTTTATAATCCCTTTTAGCGTATCCGGCTTCATTTCCGTAAAACTGTACATATACGGAGTCAGATTCGGGTAATGAACCAGCAATTTAAATTCGTCAAAGTTATCCACGACATCACGATAAGATAACAGTGTATGCATCGTATTTAACAAATCCACCAATGGAATGTATTCATTGCCTCGTTCCTGTCTTACCGCATAAGCATCTTTTTGCATCACGGCAATCTCCCCGGCATAACTTTTACAATCCTTGGCCTCATCAATTTTAAGGAACTCAAGCATACCTGCTTTCAGTGCAGGAAACTTCTGACATACATCGTTACTCGCAACTGCCTTCTCATAAAATGCAAAACATTTTTGCAACTTCATAATCGTTGCTTCCTGAAACAGATTGACAATTAACGAACTGGATTCATCTTTTGTCTTACCTTCGACTTCCTTTTCCGCCTCTTCATCCGCATACTTTTCGTCTTTCCCCAGTTTCTTTACCTTGAACTCTTTTTCAAGCATTTCAAGAATGGCTTTTTTGTTTTTACGCTCTGCCTGATAATACTCAAAGAAAAACTTAACATCATCCTGACGGATTTTTTTAGACGTTTCCAGCAGTTTAAAATACTCTCTTGCAAAATCAACGCTTCCGCCGGTGCCGCCCTCTTTTCCGCCTTTGGCGCCGGTACCGTTATAATACGCAAATAATTCCTTACGTAATCTGTCATCCTTTAGAATTGCTTCATACTGATCCGCCTTATCCATACGCTCCTTGTCACGTATGGCATTTTTTTCATTTGCACCGTTAATACTCTGATTCCAACGTTTCCTTGTATCCTGAATTTTGATATCCAGTTCTTGCGGTGTTATATCAGGCTTGTCAATTTTATATAATTTAAAAATATTTTCTTTCGCTATATCAATCCCATAGCGACTTAAAATAATCTCTTGTATATCAGCTGCCATACATTCCTCCTAGGCCTTCTCCAGTTTTTTAGTCAATTGCTTAATCCAATTCTCAAACTCACTACGAAAGAAATCAGCGAAATATTCCAATAATTTGCCAAGCCCCAGACCGATTAAACACAGCAAAACCAGAAGCGCTGTTACAATCACACAGGCGATAGCGATAATAATAATAAAAAACACACCATTAAACACACTGGTTTCTCCCACGGACATTTCAAATATAAGTGTTAACGTAAGAATGAAAAGTGTAGAGATTCCTCCTGTAAGCGCAACTATCCAACCGGCATCCCACAAAGCACATAAGGCAGAAGATACGACTTCAAAAACAATTCTCAGAAGCAATGTAATCAAACAAAATACTGCAATCCAAAATATGCTGAATATCACCATCGCTGTTCACCCCTATTCTACTTTGGCGGATGACATTCTTAAGGCTGCACTGTTCATTTCATCATCCGTCATCTGATTGGAAAGTTGGAAGGTAGTATCCAATTTGGAATGATACTGTTGTTCTTCCGCAATGATATGTAACATACCCGCATTATCCAGAGCCATCGTCATATCAACGGCAGTATTGAAGGGTACCTTCTTGGTAAAACGCATATCAATATCCGTTAATGCAACACGGTCTTCCAATTCCATCACTTCATCCGTGGAACGGCTTTCGTACACACTGATGACAACCGCATCCTGATTATCTTCCGCGGTATAGAAGCGCTGTGTTTTGGTAGACGGCAACTGATCGTTAATCATTAACATATTACAAATAACCGGTTTTCCGTTCTGCAATGCAACGATGCCGTATGTTCTGGACAATACATTGGTAATATTCAGTTTCAATGCACTGCCTGCGGAACCGCCTGCAGAAATCGCAAACTTCTTGTCCAATTCACCGGTAAGGAGATTTTCTTCTTTTACTTCTTCTACCGTTTTACCTGCTTTTACGGCTTCGTCCTGTACAAAATCGTTATATGCTTTTTCGTTACTTGCATAAACCGCTGCACCCTTGGCAACTGCTTCGTCCGGGTCTGCCAAAATCGGTGTCACGTGATAATCTCTCTCAATCATAGCCGCAACCTGAGGCATTCTTGAGGAACCGCCAACCAATAATACTTTGTCAATTTTATCCATGGGATATCCTTGTTTGGTGGCAACGGCCATAACATCTTCCAAAAGGTTTTTGGTTCTGTTTAAAAGATCGCTTGTTAACTCCTCATACTTTTCACGGGTCAATTCTTCACGGAATCTTCCGGCAGGACCGTTTACGGACATGTTTACTTTTTCTCTTGAGGTAAGCGACTTCTTCCATGTTTCAACATCCACATACAATGCTGCTACCGCTTCCGGATCTTCCGACAAATCTTCACCGTTTTCTTCCTCATATCTCTGCATTACATAGTCCATCAATGCTTCGTCCCAGTCTTTACCGCCCAACTGGTCATCACCACCGGTACAAATAACGGAAATATTACCACCGTTTACATTCATAACCGTGATATCGAACGTACCGCCTCCAAGGTCATAAACCAATACGGTTTCGTTTTTATCTCCTCCGGATACACCATAGGAAATTGCAGCCGCGGTGGGCTCGTTAATAATATTTAGTACATTCAAACCTGCCAGTTCACCGGCTGTCTTAGTCGCCTGCTTCTCGTTCATTCCGAAATATGCAGGGCAAGTGATAACAACATCTTTTACCTCTTCGCCATCCTTGATGACACCGGTCTGCTTTAATTCTTCATTCGCATCCGTCACAAGTTTCTTCAAAATGTATGCAGATACCTCAGGTGCGGTATATGTTGTTCCGTTCAAAGTTACCTGATCATTTTCTTTACCCATTTTTCGTTTAATAAACTGAACCGTTTTGTCCGGCTCAATTTCGATGGAACGCTTTGCTTCCGTTCCGACAATAATATTGCTTTCAGACTCTACCATCACTACCGACGGGGTCGTATGATCTCCGTCACTGTTTTTTAATACAACCGGCTTACCATACTCATCAATGTATGCAATACAAGAATACGTTGTTCCTAAATCAATACCAAATACATAACCCATAATAATAAATCTCCTCTTCTGTTTTATTCGTTATACTGATATACAATTACACGTTCGGGCAAAAGCACTTTTTCACCCTTTTTGTATCCTTCACTTATGCTTTCTTTGATTGTTTTGTTTAAGGAAGGATCCTTCGTTTTTTCAATTTTGGCCATATGCAGTGATGCGTCAAAACCATCTCCTGCTGCCGTTGTAAATGCATCAACGTTTTGTTGTTCCAACAAATCCGTTAAATCTTCAAAAATATACCGATATTCTTCCTGAAGATTCTCAGCCGTCATTGTATTCCACTTTTCGGATGCAATTAATTTGCCCATGTCTTTACGAACTTTAATAATTGCTTTCATAACCTGGTCAACAAACTTCTCTGCAGCATCCTGCTTATAATATTCCAGTTCTTTGTGGAGTTTCTCAATCATTTCATCTTTGACTTCAATTTGATGCTTAATCAAATTCTCTATCATCTCTCCCTGCTCCCTGGTATTCAGCAAAATCTCCTCAATTTCATCCTGTTGCGTGCATTCCTCCGTCTCACAATCGACAGTTTCCGTCTCAATGACGTCTTCCGTATTTTGGGTAAATTCTTCCATTGTTTTTCCTCCTTTATATTTTATTTATTTTAGCACATACTCTTTCCGTGTGCAATTATTTTGCACCTATTTTGCACCTACGTTTGCGTATATTTTGGTTGTAGATTTATATTTGGTGGCAAGTAAAATTAAATTATGATTTAGAAGTGAGGTGCTCTATGTTTCAACTAAAAGCAGACTATAAAGATTATGAATCCAAAACCTTAAGACTTCCGTCCGTTCTGGTTCGGGAATTGTCCGAAAAAGCAGATGCCAGCCACATCTCTTTTAACAAGGCAGTTATTCAGTGCATCGAATATGCCCTTGCCAATATGCCCGAATCCAAAAACGAACAGAATTAAAATTACTTGTGTCTCTATTTTATACAATTTGGTTCATAGGTTTTTCAGGCAAAGTTTACACTTTCCAATTTCGGTCGGACCGTTTCAAACAGTCCGACCTTTTGATTTATCCGGCAATTTTTATGATTTCAAACGCTTTGTCCTCTTCCTCTGTTTTCGGGTGATTCACCTGCTCAATCCCACGTTCTTTCAAATAATCGTTCAATTCCATGTTTTTACACATAAAAGGCATTTGTCCCCTGCGGAAAATCCAACTGGTGCGTAACGGCATATGAAGGATGGTCTGCGTGGTTTTGTTACAACGAACTGCAATGGATGCTGCGGTTTCCGGATCGTTTCCGCCCATATAAATCATGGTGTCACAATTGTCCGCGATGGTATGAGCGCTTCTGCCGTAACTTTCTTCCAACTGTGCCAAAGACTGCAGCACCATAACCACGGAGATTTTACGGGAACGGATGTTAGAAATCATATTCTCGAAATTCACAATTTTACAGTTGGTTGCAAAGTCATCCATAAAAAATCTCACCGGCACCGGTAACTGACTGTTTTCGCACTTTTCATCCGCATAGGTACATAATTGATTCATTGCCTGAGTAAAAAACATATTAATCAGTGCATCCATGGAGCGGTCCGAATCTGACACTTCCACAAAAACTGCGGTTTTACGTTGTCCGATGGATGCAAAATCAATTTCATCGTATGCCATCATTTGTGCTAATTCTTCCGTATCCACGGAACAGAACTTTGCGATGGAAGTTGCCACAATCGTATTAAACGTCTTCTCCGGTGCCTGGTTAACATTCCGGAATTGTTTTAAAGCCCAACTGTTTTCACCGTAGTAACCCAGTTCATCCATCATGCGGGAAAGGGCAGTAACCTTCGAACTTGTACTGTTTCTTCCGGCATTGCGCAACAGTTCCAGAATATAATGAAAATTATGATTTTCGGATTCTTCCGGAATCATTTCTTTTACATAAGCAATCAAACTGTTGATCAGCATTAATGAACTGTCATCCCAAAACGGATCCACCGAACCTCTGCCTTTTTCACTGAATACCAGCGAACTTGACAACTGTTGGATTTGTTGCGTATTTTTGATATATACCAGCGGATTGTAATGTGCCGAAATTTCAGGATGAATGAAACTGACGCGCACCACGCGGTATCCGTGCGCACGCATATGCTCTCCCCATTGGCGGTACAAATTTCCCTTCGGGTCAGTTACCACATAACTCCCGACACATTCCAGTAAATTGGGCGTAATTACCGTCCTGGTCTTAGCAGCCCCTGTAGTACCCACTACCAATACATTATTATTTAACCCCGTCTCTCTGTCATCGAGACTGTAATATCTGCCGTCCGGCAAAAGCATTTCGCCGTACTTATTTTTCATATTCTCGTTCATCTTATTTCCTCCTTTACATAAGCGTGGTAACCACCTTATCACACAACCCAAATGCCACAGCCTCTTCTGCCGACAGAAAATTGTCATGATCCGTGGCTTTATCAATCTCTTCCATACTTTTTCCCGTATGCTTTGCCAGCAGACCATTTAACAGTTCCTTGGTTTTTAAAATGGATTCTGCCGTACTTTTTACGGAAGACGCCGAACCGCCAACGCCTCCGGCAATCAATGGCTCATGAATCATCACCTTGCTGTGAGGCAAAAGAAAACGGCGTCCTTTTTGTCCTCCTGCAAGAATAACGGCTCCCATGCTGGCTGCCATCCCGATGCAGTAGATATTCACCGGTGCTTTACACGCCTGAATCAAATCATATATGGCAAGCCCCGCATTTACCTCGCCGCCCGGGCTGTTGATATAAAGATTGATTTCTGACATTTCATCCTCCATCAGATACATCATCTGCATGGTAAACATATATAAAAGTTCTTCGTCGATTTCCCCGAACAGATATATTTTCCTTCCGCTAAATGCGTTGGTGCTTAAGGATACGGTACTGATGCCGCTTACGCTCTCTCTTTCCACTGCCGGTGACTGATATATTTTATTCATTTTTCATTCTCCCCTCTATGCTTTCGTTTCTTAAGTCTCTTGAAGTAATTTCATCTTATATCAAATCAAACTTCTGCTTTTCAATTGAAGTTTACACATAATTTTAACTGTCCGAAAAACAAACGGCAGATTATATGTCGTTCACACACCGATGCATCCATCGCAATAAAAAAACACCCCCTACATCAGGTTTTTGCTCTGATATAAGAAGTGTTCTCTCTTAAATGTATCTTTTGCTATTCTGTTGTAATTCAACCGTTTGCTTTCTTATTTATAAAACGCAACACCCATTCCCTGACATTCCACAGCAACACAAATATCGCTCCCGCAATTCCCACTTTAGCAATATCATAACGTACCGCAATCTCTGACATCCATTCGCCCATCGGCAAAAAGCGAAGGATACTTGCATGCGCCGGACCAAATGTCCATGCATGCAGAATCAATACCAAATAAAAAGCAAACATACAAATCCAATAAAAATTAGCCTTAAAATAGTATGGCATCACTTTTCTGTCCCGCTCTTTTAAAATGAATACCTGAAACGTCAGTATCACACCCATGGAAATAAATGCAGGACCCGACCACGCATAACCGGAATACAGCGGTAAACTGCCGTTATATTTTTCAATCAGTGTCATGATATGTATAACGCCCGCCACGCCTGCTATCTGCCCCAAAACAATGCCGGACATTCTCTCCCGCCGGATATCCCATACACATTTTAACAATGCCGGGACCAGTATAATATACAACCACACACTTGGAGAAAGCGATAATTCCGGATGCACCGTTAATTTTAACATGACCGTGCCTGCTAACAGGAAAAGACTGCCAACCGCCACCGCTCCGTTGCGATGCTGCTTTTTATAATGATATCCGCTATCCAAATATAACCCTTCCAGTTCATCCAGTAATTCGTCCGCATTTTGATAACGTTCCTCCGGCTCATATCTGCACATACGGATAACCATTGCAATCAGTTTCTCCGAGCCGTAACGTGGTTTCGGTAACACATATCCCTGACTGTATTGTCTC
Source organism: Lachnospiraceae bacterium (assembly GCA_017473115.1). Classification (GTDB taxonomy): domain Bacteria; phylum Bacillota; class Clostridia; order Lachnospirales; family Lachnospiraceae; genus UBA3766. Next base: position 64,252 of record JAFUNC010000010.1, on the reverse strand, counting down.
GCAGTGTTGGAATGGTAATCATCGGAATCCGGAAATTGCAAATCATTCAACAAAAGATATAATAAAATCCCAAAGGAATAAATATCTGCCGTATTGTCGTACTGCTCCTCCGGACCGGTTACAATCTCCGGTGCGCCGTATCCCTTTGTGTACGCCATCGTACTTGCCATACCGTTATCCGTCACTTTGGCAATCCCGAAATCACCCAGTTTATATACTTTTTTCCCGGCATCATAAAAGATGTTTTCGAGTTTTACATCCCTGTGAATCACATTTTTAGTATGTGCCAAAGATAACGCTTTCCCGATATCAAAAGCAAGTTTCAAAATCTCTTTTTCATCCCGCTCTTGCAATTCCTGACACGTCAAATACGCATTTCCCGTTTTATCATACGCAAGAATCGGTCTGCATTTCTCCATAAGGATAAACTGAAGCGTAAGACAATTTTGCTCCGGCTTTTTTTCTGTTTGAGACAGTATCGAAATCACCTGATTATTTCGATCCAATTCCACACACAATTCCTTATAATCGTAGATTTGAATCATACTGTCACGATATCTGCCGATATTCCTTTGTGCGGATACAGACTTTTGAAATGCGTCAGACTCCACATACTTATCACCGAATCCGATTACTTTAAGGGCATATCGTTTGCGTGAATCCCTGATATTCTCAGCCTCATACACACACGCAAAACCACCGGTTCCAAGCAGGCTGAATCCGTCTTTCCTTCTGCAAAATCTGCACCTTTCGAAAAGTTGCCCTCTCTCTTCCAACTGCAGAAGTATATCTTCCATTTCTTTTCTCGACCATAGAAACATTTTACACTGCCTCTTCTTCCTCTTCGTTTATCACTTTCCCATCTTCCGCATGCATTATCTTCGCCCGGATTCCGTCAATCAGCGGTTCTATGGCTGCAACCGTTTTTAATACGAGGCCAATCAAACCGGGATGAATACGGTTCCACCATTCCGGCATCTGCACCACACCTGTTAATTGCAATAATCCGACAACTATGCCCACCAACAGTAAAATATGATAGATTGCTCTGTATAAGATATCCCAACAATCCACAACACGGTCGCTTCGTTTGTCGTAATACCATCCCTGCCAGATATAACCGTTTATCAGCAACAATAAAAGCGCCGCCGGTATCCATCCGATATTGGAATGTTCAAACGACGCAACCTCCGGAATGATTCCGTACACATCCCAAAGCATCCACAAAAACACTCCGCCGGCACTTGCCGCCATTACAAGCGGTAACCCCAAAAGTATCGCAAGGCAAACTACCACGTGGACGACACCGCATCCTAAAGAAATCGCCGAATATACAGTTAATCCTACCGCCAATATCCCAAATATCCATTGAAACTCTTTGATTCTGACCAACAATGCCTGTACCGCCAATGCAATCGGCATAAGCCAAAACAACGGACTTGTAACACTTTTCGTTTCCATTCCCACAGACTTTATAAGCAACATCACCAAAAGAGCAATTCCGATGCCTGACACAACAGAAATGATCCTATAATCTTTCTCCGCCAACCGCTTTTCTTCTTTGCGGAACATTCTGGTTTTTTGTATCTTGCGGGTTCCTTTTTTTATTTTGTTTTTCTTGATACTCTCTTTATAGGTTTCCGTTTCCAAATCCGGGTAAAAGGTATTCTCATCGGCAGTTTCTTCCCTCGACATCATCCTTTTCACATCCGCTAATGCAGTCTCCATTGATTCATAACGGTCTTCACTGTCATAACAACACATCTTCTGGACAATTCCCGCAAAATCCGCACCTGCATTTTTCGGTGCAGGAAAAACAAAGTCCGGTGAATATTGTATGGGATTTACCCGATAGCCTTCCGACGCCGGAAAACATAATTCATTTAATAAAAGATACAAGGTCACGCCAAAAGAATAAATATCTGCCGTAGCACTGTATTGATCTGCCAGGCAACGTTCAATCTCCGGTGCTCCGTATCCGTCGGTATATACCATCGTTTCCGCAGTACCATTCTCCACAAACTTTGCAATACCAAAGTCTCCCAATACATACTTACCGGTTTGCGGATGATAAAATATATTTTCCAATTTAATATCACGATGTAACACCCGGTTACAATGTGCCGTTTGTATTGCTTCACCGATTTGCAAAGCAAATTCAACAACACCTTCCGCCGTTTTCAAAGCCTCCAAATCCAATGTAACCTTGCCAAACCGGTCTTTCTTTAACACAGGTTCCAACTTCTCCATTAAAACAAATTGAATCTGTCTATGTCCTTTTTCTTCGATAGGTAAAGTGATTTCAAGGCTGTCTATAATCCGTGCCACAGATTCACTTTGTTCGCTTAACGTTCTTTGCAAATCCGTCATACAATGAAACGCTTCCGAAGTTATGGTATGCTTATCAAACCCCATGACTTTCATTGCATAATGCTTTTCCGGGTCGTTTCGGCTAACCATCTCATAAACACACGAAAAACCACCCCTGCCAAGCAATACCGGCCGGCCGTTATCTTTATATAATTGATATTGTGGAAAAATACGTTTTTCGGAATCCAATTGTTCCAGTATTGCTTCCACTTCCGGAATATCCAGACCTTGCATGGCACCTTTTCTCCTTGTACATTGTTTTCTCTGTTCTCTTCCGTATGTTTTGCTTCCCGTTACACGAATTGTAATATTACTCACCTGTCACATTCAGTTCCCCAATCAGATATGTAATATCTCCCATATAAATGGCAATTCCCTTCTGCATGGATACTACAGTACCTTTTTCAGGATTCTCAAAACATTGTGTCTCTTCCCCGTCACTTACAGTAATCTTCTTTACGCCTTTTGTATCCAACACCTGCCACATTCCTTCATGACACTTGGTCATAAACATAGCCCAAATTGTTTTATGATTAATGACCGCCTGTTCACCACCGCCAAGAATCAAAACATCTCCTTCGGATAACATTACCGGTTTGGTCCGTCCGTTTCGTCCGGCAACGATATGTTTGCCGTTATACACCGTACCGTTTTTCCCGTTATAGTCTAAATAAAACCATATACCGTCCACATTTTCCAAGCGCCCGTGTTTACGGCTCACTGTTGCGGAGCGAAAAGATATATCCGGCTTGTCTTCTTTCGAAGGTCGTCCTATTTCCCATACATTTTTTTCATCTAAAAGACACGTTCTGATACGCCCGTTCTCAATTATAATTAAATTATTTTTTCTTTTACTCATCCTCAATCTCCATCAGTTCTGAAATAAAAAATTCAGCCTCCGGAAGTTTTAATTCATCAAATACCAATTTTGCATATTTGCACAATTCATCCTGATCATAATCTTCTGAATCTTCATCCAGCATATTATTTAAACTTGCATCATCCAGAATAAACATGATTACGCTTTCAAAGATATTTCTCGCACACAAAGGCTCCATATAAGCAAGTCTAAGCATCTCGTCAATCTGGTCGTGATCCATGCTCATGTGCAATCCCAAAGAAATAATCTTATTGCGGGTCGGTGTCCACTTATTCTGCCGGATGGCCGATACCGCCTGACGCAGTGAAGAAGACCACCCCTGTCCTTCTGCCATCTCATATACGCTGCCTGCGCTTTTCGGATAATTGGCATTGATACACATTTTAACATATGCATAAAATTTATGATAGGAGTACGAAAACATGGCTGTATTTTCAATAATAAAATTTTCTAATTCATCCTCACTTTGTACACCCGACAACTGTCTGTCAAATTTTTCGGTGGTGAGATTCTCCATTTCAACACTATCGTTTTCGCCCAAATTCTCTTTAATCTTGTCTTTGATATACTGATATTTGCTGATTCTTTCTTCTCCGGAAAAATGCTGCAATACATAAATGCAGATACAATCATCCAAGTTTTTGGAATATAGTGCGGGATAGCGTCCGTATCGCTGTAAAAATATATTCATCTGTTCCACATCGAAATTTGCCATCATACCTATATTCAAAAAGGTCTCCCGATTCTTCGGTACAGACCCTTTAAACCATTTATCTATGGTCACGCGGCTAACCCCACACAACTCAGCCATTTTGGTCTTGGTGTATCCGTTATTTTCTTTTATCTCTGCTATTTTCTCTTTCCACTGTTCTCTTTGACTGTTTAACAAAGGTAAAATTCTGCTTTTCAGTTCATCCAAATCTTCGCATCTGGAAATTTCATCTTTAATATATACAGTCTCCACATTCTTTCTATCCATATTGCATCCTGTTCTCCTCCTTATTTTTTTATTACATCATACAACATAAGGAGATTCTGATTTTCATGCAAGGTTTACACCTTTTATACAACTATAATACACCATAAAAGCCTGTTTTTTCTAAAACAGGCTTTTATGGTATTCAATTCTGATTTTGGAACCTTCCGTAAACTCGTAATCGCACATTCTACCAATTTGCTCAATTGCATCGTCCTCTATTACGGATGCGTTATAAATTGCGGTATATACCTTTCCTTTGATTTCTAATCTAAAGATTCACCGTTCTTTTAATGCATCTTGGATTCATAATCCTGTAAATCATGAAAAATATTATCAACAATAGCCATATTGCCTTCTACACGATACATCATAAAATACCTATGATTCAAAAAATTGATGCGACGATACCCTAGTTTATATAATTTTGGATTATCACATAGTTTTAAACTTCCGGCTACACGTTTCAATGTTTCGATTGTTGCATCATAATCATCCAAAACATTTTTGACTGCCTGAAGGCTCCCCTTTTCCATGATAAGATATTTTATAAAATTATCCAAATCAGTTTCCGCATCACCGGTGACTACTACTTTATAATCCATATTTTGCCCTCATATCACGCGATACATCTTCCGCATCCCTATACATTCCCTGTACTGCATGTTCTCTTGACATTTCAAGTTTTGTCAAAAATTCCTGTTCAGATAATGCACCATATGGATTCGCACTTACTTTTTTAATTTCAAAAGGAAATCCCTTCACTGCTATTGCCTGTGTCAAAAACATACGAATCGCAGTTGTAGTATCTGTTCCCAATTCCTTAAACAATTCTTCAGACTTCGCCTTCAAATCATCATCTACTCTTACCTGAATTGTACTTGCCATTTCACCCACCTCCTGTTTCTTACCATTAGAATAATACATTTTGAATGCAAATTCAATACATTTGTAATGTTTTTGCATTTATTAGATTTGTGTCAACAACGCTGACACAAATTCAATTTCATCATTTTAGGTTATAATATACTATTATTTGCATCAATATACCCGACAACTTGATTTTTGCACGATTGTAGTTTAATAGGGTATAAGAAAAGCGTAAAACCTTGGAAACCCTTGATTTTACGCTTTTTTTCGTGAGCCATCGGGGACTCGAACCCCGGACAACTTGATTAAAAGTCAAGTGCTCTACCACCTGAGCTAATGGCCCGTATTTATATGATATCCATAAGATTGTATCTTATGCAATATTTCGCAAAGTAAGCTGGGCTAGCTGGATTCGAACCAGCGAATGCAAGAATCAAAATCTTGTGTCTTACCGCTTGACGATAGCCCAGTAAAGGGTGGGTAAAGGGACTCGAACCCTCGGCCTCCAGAGCCACAATCTGGCGCGCTAGCCGACTGCGCCATACCCACCATGTTAATTATGCTAGGGCTTCCTCGCCTTTATCCTGCGTGGTCGAACCACACAAAATGTGCTCGAAGGGATTCGAACCCCCGACCCACGGCTTAGAAGGCCGTTGCTCTATCCAGCTGAGCTACGAACACACGTAACTTTCGTCACCGACGATTGCTATTATATGACAGAATGCCCCTGTATGTCAATAGAAAGTTTTATTTTTTTTACTTTGGTTTCCGAAATATCCAAACAACATTCCCAAAATGTCTTTTTTAACTTACATACAGTCTCAAAGCCTCTTCTACGGCAGCATTTAATGTTTTACCATTCTCCATAGCGTATACCGCAATCGTTCTATGCAATTCCGGATTAATTCTTACATTAAAAGAACCTTTATATGGTTGTTCGGGCAACACATTTCTGGCCTTACAATCTTCCAAATACTCATCAATTACTTTTTGAAAATCATCTTCCAATTCTTGCACAGATGTTCCTTCATATGATAATAAAGATTGGATTCCTACGACTCTACCGTATAAACATTTGTCTGCCTTAGAATATTCTACTGTCCCGTTATAATTTTTATACATTAATAAATTACTCATATCAGATCATCCTTTCTCAATTTATCTATTACTTGTTCCAATATATATTTTTTTAATATACCATTTCATCAAATGTAAAATCCTTCGGTTTCTTTAAAAGTCTTGCAACCAACTTTTCCTTTTGACTCACTTTTACCTCCTCAAAAATATAATAACCCCATCTGCTTCTAATTGCAACTAATTCTAGTTGCAGTTTGTTTTTGTACTCAAATATCTCTCCCGCATCTTCTTTAATATCTTTTTTTCATATCGTGAAATCTGCACCTGACTGGTTTCAAAACGCTTCGCCACCTCGGTTTGTGTCATATTCTCCATATAGCGTAATACAATCAGTTCCCGTTCTTCCGGATCCAGCGCTTCCATTAATTGTTCCAGCACCATATGATTCAGCAGTTCCTCTTTTTCATTCCGTTCATCCGGCACCAAATCTTCCAATGCCGTACTGCTGCCGTCATTATGAAAAATCTCCTTTTGGAGAGATTCCACCTCCACACAGGCATCTAGGGCCTCAACAATCTCCTGCGGTGTCAAATTCAATCGGGACGACAATTCGGAAATAAGCGGTTCTCTTCCGTACTCCTTGCAGAAAGCCTCCTGTTCCTTACGGATACGATACGCATTTTCTTTTAAACTTCTGCTGACCTTTACCATTCCGTCATCCCTTAAAAATCGCTTAATTTCGCCCATAATCATCGGAACGGCATACGTAGAGAATTGAACCTCACGCTCCAAATCAAAATGATCTACCGCCTTAATCAGGCCGATGGTACCAATCTGGAACAAATCCTGTAATTCCGTCCCCCTGCCCACAAAACGTTTTACCACATGGTGTACCAGACGCAAATTATTTTCTATCAAAGTATTTCTTGCTTCAATGTCGCCCTCTTTCGTCTTTACAAGCAAACTTCTTGTTTCAGACATTATTCGCAATCCTTTCCAAGCATCTTCTCCAGCACAACACGAGTACCTTCTCCTACCACGCTATAGACTTGTACCGTATCCATAAAAGCCTCCATAAAGGCAAATCCCATCCCGGAACGCTCTAATTCCGGTTTGGTAGTAAAAAGGGGCTCCATGGCCTTATGTACATCTTCAATTCCCACGCCTTTATCTTCCACGGATATTCGGATTACGTTCTTCTCTATACTGCAATGCAATCTGACCTTTCCGATTTCTTCGTTCTCTTTTATGCCAAAACCGTATCCGTGAATGATGGCATTGGTTACTGCCTCCGATACGGCAGTTTTTACATCGGATACTTCCTCCAAGGTAGGATTCAGCCCCGTCATAAAAGCGGCTACCGCCACTCTTGCAAAACCTTCATTCTCCGAAACCGCATCAAATATAATTTCCATTTCATTGGTCTCTCTTAACTTTCCATTACTCACTCTTTTTTCCTCCATTAACTGATAATCTCCACAATATTTTGCAGACCGGACATCTTAATAATCTTTTTGATCCGCTCATTGGTGTGTATGGCATATACCTTGCCGCCAAAACAACATACCTTTTTATATCGTCCCATAATCACTCCAATGCCCGAACTATCCATAAACAAGGTATCCTCAAAATCAAACACGATATGATCCACGTTATCCATCAGCAGAAAATAATCTGCTCTTTCTCTGATACGTCCTGCGTTGTGATGATCCAGTTCCCGGGGCATTTTAACCATCAGATGCCTGTCCAGTATTGCGAAAGTGCCCTCCAGTATTTTTCTTTCTTCCATTTTTTCTTTCCTTTCCGCATAAAATAAAAAAGAACATAAAACCTGATTCGTTTTATGTTCTTCCTTCGTCACTTATTCATTTGTCTTACGTATTTTATGAACCCATTGCATCAATTTCTGCGATATATCCCTGGGCTTTGATTGCTTTCTCCGTATCCGGGAACAATTCGATTACCTGCACATAAATTTTACGCGCCTGTACATAATCTTTGTTCTCGCGGTACGCATTGGCAAGGGCATACAACGCTTCCGCATTGTTCGGATCATAATCCACAGCCTTACTCAATCGTTCAATGGCAGTCTCGTAATCCTGATTGCGGAATGCTTCATAACCGCTGTCATAGAAACTGCTGGCTACCGATGAACCTACTGCCTGTTTCAGACCTTCGTATAAAATAATGTATTCTTCCGAAGCTACACTTTCAATAAACTCTAAATCCACCTGATCCAGATATTCTGCAATCAGCATCTTATCTGCCGCCGCACCCTTATTATACTCAATCTGTGCCTGCATAAGGCTGGTGTGCGCAGCCAAAAGACCGGTACTGCTCTCATAATCTTCCAACTGATTTTCCAAAACCTCTTTATCAGTGGTCAAAAGATTAATCTGCTGTGTCAATTCGTCTACCGCTGTGGTCTTAACATTTAACTGTTCACGGAGGCTGGTTAATTCATCATCCATACCCGCACGCTCACTGTTTACACGTATGGGGGCCAATAAAAACCAACCGATGGCAAGTCCGATTACCAAACCGATGATGATATTTAAAAATACATTCCAAGCACCTACATCTCTGGGGTTATTGGGTTGAATTACAATATCATTTCCGCTCTTGGACCAAATGGCCGCTTCCTGACTTTTACGCTTGCCGGCATTTTTACTTTCCTCAAATCCCAGCATACTGTCAACTTCTTTGAGGTAACGATTGGTTAAAACATCTCCGTTATCAATGCGTTTGCAGGCATCCAATTCCTTCTTTGCCTTGGTCCATTCTTCACTTCTGATATACAAAAGTGCCAACAACTGTCTTGCCGGAATCAGTTTCGGATTGGTAAGCACTACCTTGCGTAACTGAATGGTAGCCATATCCAAACTGTCCTGCTGACAATAGGACAATGCCTGATTATATTTTTTAACACTGGTGTTCATATCCTCAAATCCCGAGAGATTAGACTGCACCTTTTCAATATAGTCATCTGCAATATTCTTCTCGCTCTGATAACTTTTACTGATAATCCATTCCGTCAGGGCTGCTACGGATTCACCCCGTTCAAAATAAACAAGCCCGAGAAGATTTCTTGCATTGGTATTATTTTTATTTAATTTCAAACTCTGTCGTAAACTTACAACAGCACCACTTAAATCTCTAACCTGTGCCTTTTCCAGACCTTCATTGTAGTATTGGTTGGATAAAAACATTACTTTCTTGTAATTGGCTACATCCACACCACATCCGGTACAAAAGTCTTTTTCGGATAACGCACAGCCACAATTATAGCATTTCATGAACTTTTATCCTCTATTCGTCTTTTGCGGATTCTTTTACTACTCCTACAATGATATCTACCATATCGGCCAAATCGTGATTTTTTACATTTTCTTCTGTATCAGCCACTTCCAAACACGGATGAAACTTCTTTAATTCTTCTTCAAAATCAATCACAACAATTCCTCCCTGATAAGTTCCTTAATCTCTCCTACAAGATAAAGAGAACCTACCGCGTATATTCTGCCACCGCCTGATAAGTCGCGGCACTTGTCTACTGCATCTTTTACACTGTTGGTTAAGATGATGTCTATACCGGTATATCGACGAAATACTTCTGCAATTTCCTCCGGCAGGGCACTGCGTGCTCCGGCGAGCCGGGTGACCACAACGTGGTTAAAATAACCGCTCTCCGCCATACGCTTAATCATAGGCTCATAATCCTTATCCCCGTTGACGCCGAACAAAAGAATCGCATCTTTCTCATTCGCCTCGGACAAGCCCGCCAAAAACGCTTCCACACCATCTTCATTGTGTGCCCCATCCACATAAAAGTTGGGTAAAACTTCCTCCATACGACCTTCCCAGAACGTGCAGGCCAAAGTTTCCTTCACACGCTCCAAATTCCAACCTTCTCCCAAGAGAAGCCTTGAGGCCTTTACTGCCATAGTAGAATTAATCGTCTGGTATGTTGCCACCGTAGGAAGCCGAAATTCTTCCCATTCCGGACACACATAATTATCATACTCATAAAACATACAAAAATCAATGTCTTTTTGATGAATTTTCACATTCTTAATATCTGTCCCTTCGACAGAATAAGCCTTACTTCCCTGTAAAATGGCAGTTTTTTCTATTACAGATGTAACTATTTTGTCGAAATGATAGTAAAGAACAGGTACATTTTTTTTGATAATGCCGGCTTTTTCTCCCGCAATTTCTTCTAACGTGTTGCCCAAATACATTGTGTGATCAATACCAATCTTGGTAATAATGCAAAGTTCAGGTTTTTTAATAATATTGGTGGCATCCAGTCTTCCGCCCAGCCCTGTCTCTAAAACGATATAGTCCGCCTCTTTGTCTTCAAACCAAAGCATTGCCATAAAAAAGAGGTATTCAAAGAAGGTGGGGTGATAATCGGAGGGAATGTTTTTTAACACATTGATACGTGCCCTATCATGTTCCTGCTCTGCTCTTACTCTCTCTTTTTTTAATTCTTCCAATTTCTTTTTGACAGCATAAAAATACCGCATAAATTCATCTTCACGCATCAACTCCCCGTCAATGCGAAAACGCTCGCACATGGAAATCAAATGGGGCGAAGTAAACATAGCAGTTTTATAACCATGCGCAATCAAAATACTGCTCAAATAAGTACAAACCGAGCCCTTACCGTTGGTTCCTGCTACGTGGACAATCTTACGCGTCTCACCGGGACAACCCAAGAACTCATAGAATGCTCTTGTCATCTCCGGCGTGGATTTAGTTGTGAATTTTGGTACGTTATATAAATATTCTTCTGCTTGTTTGAAAGTTGTTATTTCATTTGGATTCATTGTAATTTTCTAATGCCTCGTCACTGGTATCTTCCATAATTCTATATCGCTTTGCCTTATTTTGTTTATTATAAAGCCACATAAATTATACACCATCTCTGCGCCACATTCCATAGAAAAAGTCGATGAGTAAAATACTCACCGACTTTTTCTATTCGTTTCTATTTAGAAATAATATTTCCTTTATATCCTTTGTAGGCTTTATCGACTTCTATCAGCAATCGATCCGGTTCTAATAAAAGAGACCCGTGTCCTCTTCCTTTAAACACTTTATGTGCAAAATGATATTTTGACTTATCAATCTTTTTTAAGACCTGCTTTAGACCTATTTCTTTTTCACCATGCCACAGATAACTGTCCGCAAGATTTAACGCCTCATATTTGTATCTGTATGGCATCATAGAATATTCAAGATTATATAATGTTGCTTTTGAGGCTTTGGTATAAAGCATAGACTTGACATCTTCGCCCAATGCCCAATTCAATAAATTCATATGTTTGAAAGCAAAGCGTTCAAACCCGGCAATAGCATGCGATAAAAATCTTTTCATAAAATCGAATCTGAAATTAGGGTATTCCAGTATCGTATAGCCGTCACCGATTGCAGTATGTACTTTTATGCGCGGATCAAGGAGTATTTCCGTCATAATCATTACACCGAGGGACTCACCAAGAATAATATCAATTTTACCGTCAAAATTAGCAACTATGTAATCAGCCACCTTTTTCGCTTCCGCAACAACGCTTATTGCATCTACATCAGGCTCATCAGTATTGAACCCGTCCTCTGCCACTGCTATGATATGATATTTGTGCTTTGCCAGCGCAATAAATCTTTTAAAACTCAGCTGCCAAGTAGTAGCCACGCCGTGAAGCAAAAGAAGGGTTATATCATTTTCTTTTCCAAACTCATAAAACTTCATACTTTATCACTCTTTCTTATTCATTTTAGGACATTGATGTTATTTCAGACTATCAACGTGATAATTTGATATATCAAGCCTGAATCTCTGCATTAGTGATGATGGTGATGATGATGTCCTGCCGATGCCTCATACTCCACATGACAATGCTCTTCATGACAGTCTTCCTCTGAACTTTCAAATTCCAAAGTCACATGACCGATTCCATGTTCCTTCAATTCTTCCCTGATTTCTGCTTTTACCTTCCGTGCATCAGCATCTGTTACGATATGCATACTTGCATAATTGTTATTTCCGTCCATACTCCAGATATGAATATGATGCACATCGATAACACCCTCAATTTCCGACACATGTTCTTTGATTTCTTCTACGGAAATGCCGTGAGGAGTTTTCTCCAAAAACAAATCCACTGCTCTTTTCAGATTCTTAATGGCATTGATGAAAATGAATAACGCTACCGCAATAGACATAATCGGGTCGATGATGGAAATATCCGTAAAACGCATAACTACCGCACCAATTAATACAACTACCCAGCCAAGCACATCTTCCAGCATATGAAGATTCACCGCTTTCTGATTCAAAGAATCGCCGTCTTTGGTAAAATATGCAGCACCAAAATTAACAACTGTACCAATCACTGCAAAGATAATCATTCCATTGTAATTAATTTCTACCGGATTGAAAATTCGATTGGCCGCATTGTAAATAACCATAGCCGAACCGAACAACAGAATCAGGGTGGTGATTACACTGCCGATAACGGAATATCTTGCATAACCGAATGTATAAGTTTCATCCGGCTTTTTCTTACTCTTTTTTTCAAGGAAATAAGAAATACCAATGCTGATTGCATCTCCGATATCATGTATTGCATCGGAAATAATTGCAACGCTGTTGGTCAAGGCTCCGCCAATTAATTCAAAAATAGAAAATGCCAGATTTAAAATAAAGGCGATTAAAATGTTCTTTTCTGTTTTCATGATTTCCTCCTACTCTAATGGTCGTGTGGTAAAATATGTCTTTCCATTATTCCTTCTCTTTTAAACTTGAACAGTTGAGCAAGTGTTCAACTGTTATATGATTATATAACCACATGTTTAATTGTTTGTCAACTATTTTTTATAAAAAATATTTTGTTTGCAAATTCCCCATGCAAGCTGCGCTACAACACAACCTCAAGACCTTTCGCGAACTGCAGAAAAAAATCGATGAGCAAACTGCTCACCGACTTCTTTTAATCTTTACCAATACACTTGTTTCCATTCTTCTATCAACCGTTCCAAACTCCACGCCGCATTGGCAGGGCTGGTGGAAGGAAGGCAGACTGCCTCTCTTTGAATCTTCGGATATATATATTTGTTGTACAGTTCTTGCGCCTTTTTACCATTCACATAAATCTGCCGGATGTCGGCACATTCCAAAATGACATTCAAATCATTTGCAACAACATTCCGAATGCTGCTGTCAGAAGAACCTACAATATCACAGGAATGAATCACATCCCACACCGCAATATGATACTCTAAAAAAAATGCTTTCTTCTCTTCAATAGTGGCTGGTGTTTCCACACCGCAAACAGCCGCCATAACTTTCCAGAAACGGTTCTGCGGGTGCCCGTAAAAGAACCCTGCTTCTCTGGACTTAACCGAAGGGAAACTTCCAAGAATCAGTATTTTAGAGTTTTTATCATATATGGGGTTGATGGGGTGTTGGATCATAATTACCTCGGAGGCTTTACGCCTGCTCTCTCAAAAATTTGCTGATATTCTTCTTCCGTGGGAAAAGAATTAAACCATGCGCGCTGCTCAAAAGGACGTTTTCTCGGACCGCTGACTTCCTCAGCCGCGATACCTACGGGAAGCATACACACTAAGTTATACTCTTCCGGAACATTGAGAATTTTAGCCATTTTATCGCAGATTCTGTCCTCGTCCGTGATATGACCTTCGTACCAGCAACTCTCATAACCAAGTTCCACGATGGCAAGAAGCATATTCTGAATGGCAGCGGAATAATCCTGCACTGCAAAGCATCTGTTCGCGTAAGCAATTCTCTCTTTTGAAAGTACGCAAATCATAGCCGGAGCCGTCTCTCCCTGAGGCGGGTCAATCACTGCATGAAGTTTCGCAAGCACTTCCGGATCATCTACTCCAATCAGACTTACGGTCTGCTTATTACAGCCTGAGGGCGCATCCAGTCCGGCCTGCATAATTTTAATCAAATCCTCTCGAGGCACAGGGTCCGGTTTAAAAGTTTTTCGATAACTGTGTCTGTTACTGATGGTTTCTAAAATACTCATATGATACCTCCAAATGTGTCTGTATTATGTCTGCATATTCTTTTATTCAGTTGATTTCAACATTCTTTGACTGTTACATTTCACTAAGCGAATTACTTCTGCTCAATCTTTTTCTTCACCACAGCCGGCACGCCTGCCACCATGGAATTATCCGGCACATCTTCCGTTACCACACTGCCTGCCGCAATCACGCAGCCGCTTCCGATGGTTACCCCGGGCATTACGGACACATTGGCCCCAAACCAACAGTTATCCCCGACGTTAATGGGCAAAGCCTTTTCAAGCCCCTTATTGCGGTCTGTATAGTTCATAGGATGGGTTGCCGTATAAAAGCCGCAGAAAGGTCCGATAAACACATTCTCGCCTATGGTAACGGTACCACCGTCCATAAAATAGCAACCGTGATTTACAAAAGTTCCTTTGCCAAGTTTTGTATAATTACCATAATCAAAATACACCGGTGCCAGAACAGTAACACCTTCCGGAATAATCTCTGTACCAAGCAACTCTTTTAATGCAGTTTCCTGCGCATCACTTCCCGGTCTTGCCATATTAAAATCATAGCAGAATATCTCTGCCTTTCTTCGCACTTCCACCAATTCTTCGTCAAAATTGGCATCATACCACTCGCCTTTTAACATTTTATCTTTTTCTGTCATAAAAGTTTTCTCCTTAAAATGATAACTTTGAATCTTTGCTGATTTTCTCCCGTATCTTTTCTTTGGTCGTATACCGATTCGGTTCAATCCAAACCTGATTCAAAAATTTCCCCCGGTCATAATCCTTGTCCCAATTCTTCTGCATGTGTTCCGCCATCTCTTTTATGGTAACAATATACCACCGGCTTGTCCATCCGTGATTTCCTTCTTTATATGCCACCCTCTCATTATCCAAACGAAGGGCACTGACATAGCCGCCGGGATCTGTGGGCGAATACCAATCCGCATCCCAATAATTGATTTCATCTTGAAAAGTCATGGTTAAAATAAGCATTTCCAAAAACAATAAATCCGGAATTTTTTCGCTATAAATCGGTGTTCTTCCACGATGATCGTCTTCACCTGTTTGGAAGCCGAATTCTTTTAAAAGATTGATTTGCTCCTGTGTCATGTTTTCCTCACAAAATATGTTCTAAATCCCGCTCATTCAATAACTATATTATATGTTGTTTTGAATAGAATTGAAATAGGTATTATTTTATTCTGCAGGCAACAATTTTATTGGAAGCATGAAGGTGTCTGGGTACATTAGGATGTTCATCTTCGAATACATAAGACTTAAATTGTAATATCTCCCAATCGCTGTACAAATCTTTTATTTCTTCATCTTTCGCAAGACCAATTGCAAATGGAGCAATATCTGCCGAAGCCGGAACCACATCCGTAAATATTTGCATAATATGTATACCACCTATATTAGTATTTTCTTTTGCCCTGCAAATAAAATTCTTCCAATCTTTTTTACTTACAAAATGCAAAGTTCCGAAACATATAATCATATCATATTTTTTCGCAAATTGATGTGTAGTTAAATCATCTACAAATGCATTAATGTGATTTTTAATACTTTTCCCTCTTTGTTTTAATTTTTCGATTCCACTTTTCGATAAATCAAAAGCATCGAGATTACAATATCCTTGTTCTGCCAAATACAAAATATTCTGACCTTCGCCACATCCCACTTCCAAGATTTGAGAGTGTAAATTAAGAAGATGTTCAAATTCCTTAACTGTTGGATTGGGCATGATTGCAAATGTTGAAACACTGTTATCTCGATATGTGTCTTCCCAGAAAGGAACTAATTCTTTACTCATGCAAAACCTCCTTTTTAATCATCTCTCTTTGTCCGCACGGTTAGGGCATTGCCATTCTTTCCTGCCCCGCTTTACTTTCTATTGTTAGTGTCAGCAGAATTTTGATTCCTTTAAGGACCGTATTGTGAGTGTCGGCACTTAACGAGTGCAAATGCAATGCCGCACGAGTTTAGTGTCCGCTACATTCACAACCGAGCGAGAGCGCGTCCGTAAGGAACAAAATTCCTGATGACACTTCAAGATTCATTCCTGCGGGGCATCAGAAACAAATAGCCCGCCCTAACCGGGCGGGCATACTCACTTTATTTAAGTTGTGCAAGTCTCTCCTTAACCTGTTCCATCATCTGTGTATACTTCTCTAATTTTGCCTTTTCTTCTTCAATCTTAGCCGCAGGTGCTTTCGATACGAAGTTTGCGTTGTT
This sequence comes from Lachnospiraceae bacterium, assembly GCA_017473115.1. Lineage (GTDB taxonomy): Bacteria > Bacillota > Clostridia > Lachnospirales > Lachnospiraceae > UBA3766. The sequence goes on along the minus strand of JAFUNC010000010.1, from coordinate 47,784 downwards.
CAGCATGCCGTTTACACGGGCAAGCTCTCCGGCAAGTTTCTTTTCTTCTTTTTCAAGACGCTCAATTTCCTGCGCGATATCAACAAGTTCTGCAAAAGGAATGTATACGTTTGCGTTAGCAATCACTACGGATACCGCATCATCTGCAATACCGCTCTTGTCTGCCTGAACGATTACTTCGGATGCATAAGCAAGAGAAGCGAAGAATAACTTACCTTCTTCAAAAATCGCTCTCATTTCAGGCTTCTCGGATACTACATAAACCTGTGCCTTTTTAGAAGGTGGAACGTTCATGGAAGTTCTTACGTTACGGATACCGCGAATTGCTTCCTTCATGATTTCGATTTCCTTTTCTTCTTTCGCGAAGTTTCTGTCTTCGGTGTATACAGGCCATGAAGAAATCATAATGGATTCTTCTTCGTTCTGTAAAGTACAGAATATTTCTTCAGTGATAAAAGGCATATAAGGATGTAATAATTTTAACGCATCAATCAATACGGTCTTCAATGTCCAAAGTGCCGCGTTGGAAGATACCTGATTGTCGGATGCATAGAGACGGGGCTTAACCATTTCAATGTACCAGTCACAGAATTCATCCCAGATGAAATCATAAACCTTCTGAACGGCAATACCTAACTCATAGTTCTCCATGTTTTCGGTAACTTCTTTGATCACATTATTTAACTTGGAAAGAATCCACTTATCAACAGGCTCTAAATCAGCAACTGCAGGTGTGGTCACTTCCTTGCCTTCCATATTCATCATAATGAAACGGGAAGCGTTCCAAATCTTGTTACCGAAGTTACGGTTTGCTTCTACTCTTTCGTAGTAGAAACGCATATCGTTACCCGGTGCATTACCGGTAATCAAGGTAAGACGCAATGCATCTGCACCATACTTTTCAATAATCTCCAAAGGATCAATACCGTTACCCAAAGACTTACTCATTTTACGTCCCTGAGAGTCACGAACCAAACCATGGAATAAAACGGTTTTAAAAGGTTTCTCCTTCATCTGCTCGTAGCCAGAGAATACCATACGGATTACCCAGAAGAAGATGATATCATAACCGGTTACAAGCACGTCGGTAGGATAGAAATATTCCAAATCCTTGGTTTTTTCGGGCCAGCCCAAAGTTGAGAAAGGCCAGAGTGCTGATGAGAACCAGGTATCCAAAGTATCGGGATCCTGTGTAAAATGATTCTTACCGCACTTAGGACATACTGAGGGCATTTCTCTTGCAACCACGATTTCACCGCAGTCGCCACAGTAGTATGCGGGAATTCTGTGTCCCCACCATAACTGTCTTGAAATACACCAGTCACGGATGTTATCGGTCCAGTTAAAATATGCTTTATCCATTCTTTCGGGAACCAATTTGATTTCACCGTTACGAACTGCATCTGCGGCGGGCTTAATCAACTCATCCATCTTAACGAACCACTGCTGTTTTACAAGAGGTTCTACGGTTGTTTTACAACGGTCATGCGTACCTACATTGTGAGAGTAATCTTCCACTTCCACAAGAAGTCCCATTGCATCCAATTCTTCCACCATCTGCTTTCTTGCAGCATAACGGTCCATACCTGCAAACTTACCACCGTTTTCATTGATGGTAGCATCATCATTCATAATGTTGATTAAAGGCAGGTTATGACGCTGTCCTACCTGGAAGTCGTTAGGGTCATGGGCCGGAGTAATCTTAACCACACCGGTACCAAACTCTTTGTCTACATATGAATCTGCAATGATAGGAATCTCGCGGTCCACAAAAGGAAGTTTCACTGTCTTTCCTACCAAATGAGTATATCTTTCATCATCGGGATTTACCGCTACCGCAGTATCACCAAGCATGGTTTCGGGACGGGTTGTGGCAAATTCAAGAAATTCATCGGTACCTACAATAGGATACTTGATGTGCCAGAAATGGCCTGCCTGCTCCTCGTATTCAACCTCTGCATCAGAAATGGAGGTATTACAAACAGGACACCAGTTAATGATTCTGGCTCCCTTATAAATCCAGCCTTTTTCATGCATTTTAATAAATACTTCCGTAACTGCCTTGTTACAGCCTTCGTCCATGGTAAAACGCTCTCTGTCCCAGTCACAGGAAGAACCCAGTTTCTTCAACTGGCTGATAATTCTTCCGCCGTATTCTCTCTTCCAGTCCCATGCACGCTCTAAAAATTTCTCACGGCCAAGGTCGTTTTTATCGATACCTTCTTCTTTTAACTTCTCGATAATCTTAACCTCGGTTGCAATGCTGGCATGGTCTGTACCGGGCTGCCAAAGGGCATTGTATCCCTGCATTCTTTTAAAACGAATTAAAATATCCTGCATAGTATTGTCCAATGCATGTCCCATGTGAAGCTGTCCCGTAATGTTGGGGGGCGGAATCACGATGGTAAACGGTTTTTTATTCTCATCCACTTCTGCGTGGAAATATTTCTTTTCCAGCCACTTTGCGTAGAGACGGTCCTCAATTCCATGAGGATCATAAGTTTTTGCAAGTTCTTTGCTCATTCTCAAGTACTCCTTTTCATTCTATGTGAAAACATTCTTTTTATTTTAATTTCATTAAAAATGTACACCATTTTTTATTTTACAACATCTTTACTGTCTTTGGCAAGCACACTCTTACATCGCTATGTGTTTTTTCGGTTATTCTTCAAACTCGATTTTAACACTTCCCATGGCACAACTCATAGTAATTTGTTTATCGGCATTATTATCAATCCACCGCTCCATCACCATACCGGCCAAAGTATCCGTTCCGATTTGGACGCTCTCTGCCGAACCGGAGATATCGTAATTATAGGAATCCTGTTCGCCTGCCAACAGCATCTCCAGACTTCCTATACCGCAATTCAAAACAATATCACCGTTGGTACTTCCCTGCGCCAAAATACTTCCCACGCCAAGATTCGCTTCCATATTTCCCACAGTCATATTCTCTATAACAACTTCTGCAGTACCTACCTCCAGTTTTAAATTCTCTGTATATAAAGATTTTACAGATAAGGTTCCGATACCTGCTGTCATAGTCATTTCCTTGAAATCCATATCAGCATTTATAATGTTATCTCCGCAAATGGAACTGACATCCATTTCGGTGCCCGTCAACGCGGTATCTACAACAACTCCCGCTCCGGAACAAAAGAGAAATACATTCTCATACTCCTGATTTTCCGGCACATAAAGAATGATCTCAGCGGCCTCACTTTTGCCCCAATCTTTTGGTAAAGCATTCAGATACAATGTGTTCTCAACTACATAGCATTGATATTGTTCCGCGTCACTGCTTTCCACACCAAAGCAACCGTTTTCGGAAGGTAAAATTCTGCAGACACCGTTCAATATACTGATATCCAAACATTCGACCTCACCGGCATCCGCTACGACAGGATTATAATAATCCCCTTCCATGGTCTCATAAGCATCGTTAATTTCTGCCGATACACCTTCTTTATCTACATCCACCACAATAGTAAAACCGCTAAAATTCGTAATACGCTCCAGTAACGGAATGCGTTCTACCGTTTCCGAAATACCTACACGCATTACATGTACCAATTCCGTCACTTCTTTACTCAGTTCTCCCGCACCGCCCATTATCAGGCCCACAGTAATCATAATAACTCCAATGGTCACAAAACTAATTGCAATTCGAAACAGGGATTTAAGCCTTCTTTTCATCGTTTTCCTCCCTGCGCATTATTTTTTTATAAAATGCCGGCACCGCCACACCATACCACCAGAATACCAGACACTCCGCCAGTAAGGCCACACCGATATTACACACACCAAAACCCATTACGGCAACTGCCCCCATCGGCATGGAAAATAATTTCTCAATACCGACACCAACCATGGCAACTCCGGCTAGTAATTGAAATATTCCCAAAACTGCCAACACAACCACACTCAAAAACAGCATTATGGCAAAAATCAATAACAAAATTACCAATATATTCATTGCCAAAAGCGGAAAAAAAAGAATACCGATTATAAGAATAATTTCCATCAAAGTATACTTCTTTTTTTCAGATTTACTCTCACCCATACTCTTTCCTTTCCTCACATGTGTTTCTTTTTGGCAAGCCTATCGCCTATCTCTTTCACACATAATTTTTTCGTTTTTATTCGAATTTTTATTATATTATTCTTTTTCGTTTTTGACAATATTTCTTCACATCTCCAAAGAAATACTTACGGAACCGTGTTTTATTTATATGTGCTTTCAATATCACCCGTTGTATATTTTATACCCCTATTTCCATTGACTTGATTGGTTAATATTTTATGTGTTTACATAAAAAACAACACTGCTTTTCTTCATAAAAATACATTTTTCCACATCAAAACAATGACACTTTTGGCATATGTGGATAACTTTTTGCGGTTTTTTCACAAAAATCCACCGTTTCCACAGGTTTATCCACATGATATTTTTTGCTGTTTTTTGTCGAAACAATAAGACATCCGTGTCATTTTGAGTGTCATTTTGTCATATTTTGTCGAAATGCAGTTACATAACATCCTGCAAAACTCTATCCTTCTATCCACATCATTATCACATTGACCATGCCTTACAACATCCCTCGGGCAATCCAAAATGCTCTTACCTCATCCGAAACCGTATTCATATCTACCGTTACATACAACTTCCACTCTCTTGGGAACAAACGTTGATAAGAAGACTCCAAAAACCGTTCCTCCAGCAAAGCCACAATCCCTACATCATCCGCCGTACGGATAACACGCCCCGCAGCCTGCAATACTTTGTTCATTCCGGGATAGGTATAGGCATAATCAAAACCTTTTTGCTCCGTTTCATCAAAATGTGCACGCAAAATATCCCGCTCCGGACCAATCTGCGGCATACCGTTTCCAACAATAATTGCACCTATGAGGCGCTCCCCTTTTAAATCAATTCCTTCGGAAAAAATACCGCCCATTACGCAAAACGCAATCAGATTTTTATCACAGTTCCTGTTATTATCAAAACACTGCAAAAATGCTTCCCGTTCCGTTTCTCGCATATTTTCTCCCTGCATAAGAATCTCTTCTTTTTCTTCCGGCAAAAAACACTCTAAGACCGCATTTGCAAAGTTGTAAGACGGAAAGAATACCAGGTAGTTTCCTTTTTTACACGCTGTAATATCACGAATATAAGACGCAATCCGCTCATACATTATTACGCCTCGATTCCTGTATCGGCTGGTCACGTCTCTTGCAATAAACAGACCTCTCTTGTCCGGCTCAAAAACAGACTGTGCATATACTTCATAATCTTCTTTCGTACCGCCCAAAAGGCTTTTATAATACTGAATCGGTAAAAGTGTGGCAGAAAATAATGTAGTACTTACCCCTCTGTCCATACAGGTGCGAAGATGATACGAAGGATTTACGCAAAACAGCCGACAGACAAAACGCTCCTGTGCTTCATACTTCAGATATATTTTATAATTTTCATCCAAACCTTCCCAAATCAGCAAAAAATGGGACAATTCAAAGTAAAAATCAAGAATTTGACTACGTAAGTCACTATCTTTTTCCTCATCCTCCAAGTACTTTTCTATCTTACTGTGTAAATTGTTTAGCCGTAAAATCAGACTTGATAACCGCTCCGGATTATCTAAAACCAAATAATCCCCTTCACAACTTCTTTTCAGGATAAGCATTTCTTTATTCGCACTGTTCAACTGACGTACAATAGTCTCGAGTTCCGGATATAATTTGGTTTTATGTTCCGTAAATTCTTTGATAGCCCCCCGCAGTTCCAACAATTCTTCTTTCACCATCTGTGCAGAATACATCTCACGACCACGCTCCAGAAGATTATGTGCCTCATCAATTAAAAACAAGTGCTCCCCTTTATTTCCTTCTGCAAAAAAACGTTTCAGATATACATGCGGATCAAATAAATAATTATAATCACAGATGATTCCGTCGGAATACAGACTCATATCCAGACAGAACTCAAAAGGACACACCATATAACGTTCTGAATACTCTTCTATCTTTTCACGGGTAAAAGAATCTTCCGTGGTCAAAAGTTCGTACATGGCATCATTTATGCGATCAAAATGACCTTTCGCATAAGGGCATTCTTTGGGATTGCATTCCGGTTTTTCCATGGGACAGATTTTTTCTTTGGCCGTAATGACAACCGTCTTCATTCTCAAACCGCTTTGACGCATAATATCATACGTATCCGCAGCCACAGTTCTTGTTATGGTTTTAGCCGTCAAATAAAAGATTCTCTGCGCCTTTCCTTCTCCGATTGCTTTAATGGCCGGAAACAACGTGGAAATGGTCTTACCCACGCCGGTAGGCGCTTCAATAAACAACTTCTTTTTATGGCAAATGGTATGATAAACATGTGTAATCAATTCCTTCTGACCTTCCCTGTATATAAACGGAAACTGCATATCTTTTATGGAATTCTGCCTGATTTCACGCCATTTCACCTCAAAATCTGCCCACTTCTTATATTGACTCATCAAGTCATCGAACCATTTTGTAACAAATTCCTTAGAATATTCCTCCTGAAAATATCGAATTTCTTCTGTTTCCAAATTGCAATACGTCATTCTGACCGAAATGGCCTCCAAATCATTTTGAACACAATAAAAAAAGGCATAACACATTGCCTGGGCAAGATGCACAGGCTGCGGCGCCTCTAATTTATCAACATCTCTATATGTTCCTTTAATTTCATCAATTACAATACCTGTAGAAGCCGTAATTACACCATCGGCGCGTCCTTCGATGATAATCTGATAATCATCCTTCACATAACAATATTTCATGGGAACTTCCGCCTCATACGCACTGCCTGCATTCCTCTGAATTTTGCGATGAATCCGACTCCCCTCCTGCATTGCCTGTTCGGAAGCCTTCATCGAATGACGGTTATCGATATCGCCGGAACGCATAATAAATTCTACAAGATTACGAACCGAAATATGGATTTCCACGTTACAAATCCTCCGCTCCCCCGTTCATAAAAGGGGCATCCTGTCGGTATGCTGACAAAATTGCTCTGCAACACACCGACATTCATTAATCTTTTTCTGTCTCTCTTTTGGATAAATTCATCATAACACAACTCTATTATGATTTCAATGCTTTTTAGAACATTTGTTCTTATTTTTGAATAAGAACACAAATGCACTTAACAATAAGATGGCGGATACCGCTTCTCCATAAGGCGAATATACTACTTTGCTTACGCTCTCAAACTCATAGGTAATATCTGACACATGATTTGCTACCATATGAAATACTACAGGGGCCATAAAACTTCCGGTCCATTCATATACCAACGCCAAAAAACACCCCATAATAAAAGCATAAATGCCCTGTACTAAGTTTCCGTGATACAGTCCGAACAAAACTGCCGATATCACTACAGCCAACCATATGGGAGAAATCTTGCGTAATCCTTTATAAATCACCTGACGAAACAATAATTCCTCCGCAACAGGTGCAACCACTTCATAGCACAACATTCTTGCCCACAACGGAATTCCGTAATACACCATCGCATCCGGTGTAACCTGCTGTTCAAATATCTTTTCCCACGGAATACTACCGAGCAAAATGTTAAACAACACCGACGCACTGTATGCCATAACTACAACTGCAGCCAACTGCAATATCGGCCTGTTTTCAATTTTGATTCCTATTTCCTGCTTTTTTACCGTAAAAAGCGTAGCGCATGCTGCCGTTGCCATGGCAAGGGCGTTAAGATACATGGTATGCCACTCCCTTACTGCAGGAGTCAGGGTTAAAAGTGATATTGCCAGAAGATAACCCACAAGATAAACGCCCACACTTCCGCAAATCATAAATAGCGTACGAAAAATTGTAAGTTTTTTATCTATTACAGTCCCATTCATTCTTTTACATCCAATTTACTTAATAAAAGTTCCTGCAACTCACCCACTGTGTCCACTACATAGGTAGCCCCGGCCTCTGCCAATTCGTTCTCCTTGGCAAATCCGTAGGTTACACCCACGCTGTCGATACCAAAATACTTTGCTCCGTTAATATCGAAGTGCCTGTCACCAATCATAATTGCCTGTTCTTTGCGGCTCTTTTCATCCAAGCCCATACGACGGAATGCTTCTTCAATCACATCCTCTTTTTCACCGCGCTTTCCTTCCATATCGCTTCCTACCACATAATGAAAATAGTCATACAATCCAAAATGTTTCAGAATATCCTCCACATATACTTCCGGTTTACTTGAAGCAACAGAAAGAATATAACCTGCAGTTCTCAACGTTTTCAGCAAACCGGCAATGCCTTCGTAAGGCATATTTTCATACTTGCCCACTACAGAGTATCTCTCTCGATAAAAGGCAACCGCCCGGTCCGCTTCTTCCCCTACAATACCGTAAAATTCACGAAAACTGGTCTTCAGCGGCGGTCCGATAAAACATTCCAATTCTTTTAAGGAAGGTGCCGGTCTTCCCAGTTTCACAAAAGCATTCTGCACCGACTTACAGATTCCCTCTCTGGAATCCGTAAGCGTACCATCCAAATCAAACAATGCAAACTTATACATCTTTTTCACCCTGCTAATCCACCGTAATTACCTCTTCCAAGGCAAACGAATAAATTAGTTTTTCCTTTACTTTTTTATGCGTCAGACGTTCCAGCGCCTCGGCATAATAATCCAACTGGGTACGATAACGTTTGATTAATTCCTCCGTCTCCGAAACCCTGTCGGTTTTATAATCCATCAGCACCAACTCATCGCCTTCCTGAAAATATACGTCAATCACACCCTGCACAAGAATGTCTTCCTCTTCCGGAAAATCTTCTTTTACCGAATTCGCCTTCACACTCATCATAAAAGGTTGCTCCGGATAAAACATCCCTGCTTTTTGCGCGATTCCCATACGTCTTGCCAGTTCCGTCTTCATAAAAGTATATATTTTCTCCTCACTGACCAGATTCGCATCTGCTTCCGAAATCCTTAAGCCTTCTATAGCCTTCTTTCTTACTGCCAGTATATCCTCTTCTATATTACCTTCTTTTAACGCAATTGTAAAATCCATTAATTCCATAATGCGATGATAAGCACTGCCGCGTCTGCCACCGGTAACCGCTTCTTCTTTTCCTGCAATAAAAGCAGGTACATATTGTGTAAACTCTTCTTCCTTGTATAACTCCTGACAAGGTTCTGCTTCTTCCAGGTAAGCCGCTTTTTTTAATTCAGATACCGTAGTCTTGGTATATAACCCTTCTAATGAAGGATGCGGATATTCGTATGCCGTCCAAACAGCATCGCAAGTCAGTCCGTTTAAACTTTCCCGCATAATGTGTGTTTCTATTTTTTTCGTCACTTTTTCCAACGAAATATCTTCCGGTGTATACTCCCGGATTGCAAATAATCCCGTATGTTGCACAGCAATAGGAAGTACCATCTCCATAAAAGATTTGGCCTTTAAAATGTCATATGCCGAAAGACCGCCCCGGACAGTTTCCGGAAGTGCTCCCTGTCCTACCAGAATCAATTTTTCTTTTGCACGGGTCATTGCTACATAAAGCACTCTTAAATCTTCACCACGGCTGTCTTTTTTCTGCTTTAAGGCAATTACATTTTTGCGTAATGTTCTTCGCCGGCATCTCAGTGCAAGATCAATGGCATCACCGCCCATTCCCAGTTCAGCATCCATCAGAACCGCATCGGAAGAATCTCTTGTATTAAATTGACGACCGAATCCAGCCACAAAGCAAATAGGGAATTCAAGACCTTTACTTTTATGAATGGTCATAATACGAACCACATTGGCTTTTTCATCCAAAATATTTGCCTCGCCGAAATCCACCTCTCGCTCCTGCATTTGTTCCATATAGCGGATAAAATCAAACAACCCGGAATATCCGCTGCTTTCAAACGCCTTTGCTTTCTGCAAAAACACCATCAGATTGGCCCGACGTTGTTCTCCCCCGGGCAGTGCAGTACAATAATGAAGGAAACCTGTATGTTCCATAATTGCTTCCAAAAGTTCATACACGGAATAATATACGGCTTCCTCCCGCCAGCCTTCCATCATTTTTAAAAATGCCTCCGCCTTGCTTCGCAAAGCACAATCTTTCCCATTTCCGGCATATTGCACTAAACTGTCATATAATCGGCCTTTTTTACCGTTCGCCACGCGGATACGGGCAATTTCCTCTTCTTCAAAACCGCCGAACACTGAGTGTAGTACTCCAAGGAGCGGAATATCCTGTCTGGGATTATTCAAAACCGTCAAGAAATTAAGAATTTCCTTAATTTCCGTTGCTGCAAAATATCCTTTTCCGGAAGCCACATAGGTAGGGATTCCTTCTCTTTCCAACGTTTTTTTGATAATATCGTCCACACCGCTGGCCGCACGCAAAAGGATCACCATATCCGAAAATGCCGCAGGACGTAAATCCCCGGTCTCCTTATCGGTAACCCGAAACTCCTCGCACAATTTTTTAATGTGCGTTGCCATAATCAAGGCCTCTGCCTCTATATCGGAAATATTTTGTTCGGTAAATTCCGATTTGTCATATAATAATAATTCCGTATTGTAATTACTTTCACTTTCCGGAAAAGTCGCCCCGTAATACAGCCTGGCATCCGCATCATAGGATACTTTTCCCACTGCAGGAATCATTAATTGCTCAAATACTGTATTTACGCCATCCAACACCTCTTTACGACTACGGAAATTCATGGACAGATTGATTCTTCTGTTCTTACCGGTGTCAGGATGAAATGCACTGTATTTTTCCATGAAAATTTCAGGTCTTGCCAAGCGGAACCGATAGATACTCTGTTTCACATCCCCGACCATAAAACGATTCCCGTAATCTTCACGCTGACGGCTGATACTCTCCAACAGACACTCCTGCACCTGATTACTGTCCTGGTATTCATCTACCATAATTTCTTCGAAATAATCCTGATACCCTCGTGCCACTTCACTTGGTACATATACATCCTCCTCTTTCCGCAAAAGGATACGCAATGCCAAATGCTCCATATCCGAAAAATCAATGATATTTTTTTCCCTTTTTTTATGTTCAAATAAATCTGCAAATTCCAATACCAACCCTAAAAGCGCAGCAACGGTCTGCCCTGCCCTGCGGTTGTCTTCCAAAATATCTTCCGCAGAACCGTAATAGAAGTTTTTTCTGATTTCTTCTATTATTTTTTTACACTTTTTATCACGGATATTTTTTACTTCCTCTTTGATTGCTTCATCCAAATCCGCAACTTTGCTTCTGGATAATGTCTTAAATTTATGAGCGCTGTATAAGGCTGCACGCTCCGTAAAACCGGTTACCTCTTTTATGCTCTGATAAAAATTCAGGTCATCCGTCAAGGCTTCCTCGTAATTTACAGGTCCCCCCGGCATCCTGCAAAGTGCAATTGCCTCATTAGATGCCGAAATACATTCTTCCAACAGTTCCTGTTCATAATTACGAAGAAATGCTTCACTCTCTCCCGTAAATCCGCCGTGTTCATCTTGTAATTCTGCCATGCATGCCCTGATAAAATCTTCCGGAAACGGATGACTTTCAGAAAACAAATGCAACTTTAAAATTAAATCCTTCAGAGCATCATCTTTTCCGTTACCTGCATATTTTTCCACAAGGTCTAAAAATGCTTCCTCGGCAACTTCATACTTCTGCTCCAAATACTCCTCCAAAACCTCCTGCTGCAACAACTTGATTTCACCATCATCACCGATTCGAACCCCCGGTTCCAACCCGATTTCATGAAAATGATTTCGGAGAAGATAGAGACAAAAACTGTCAATGGTGGTAATCTGCGCATTATTCAATAACGTAATCTGCTTTCGTAAATGTGCGTTTCCGGGATTGCTTTCCAATCTTTTACGCAAAGCATTGCCGATACGTTCCCGCATCTCTGCTGCGGCCGCATTGGTAAATGTTACAATCAGCATCCTGTCAATCTGAACCGGATGTTCACTATCGCAAATACGCTGTATAATGCGTTCCGTAAGGACAGCAGTTTTGCCGCTACCGGCCGCTGCAGATACCAGTATGTTACAGTCTCTTGCATCAATGACTTTCTGCTGATCCGTCGTGTACTTCACTGCCATCGTTACGTCTCCTTTCAAATTCTTCTGTCGTTATTTCTTCCGGCTTGCTCTTTTCGTATCCTGCAATTTTCGAATCAAAACCGCACACACCCTTGTAGGCACAATATTGACAGGCATCCCGGTCTCCGATTGTTTTAGGATTCACTTCTATTTTACCTTTTATAATTTCTTCTGCCAGTGAAATGGTCTTCTCCCCGGCAAAATCCAAAATTTCATTCAGCAAAACAGGATTATAAACACTGTTACTTAACTTAATATCGTTTCCCTTTTTGCTGACCGGCACCACCAGGGATTTCCCTTCCAGTCCTTCATCCAGAGCCTCTATAATTCCTGCGCGAGCCGATACGGCTCCTGTATTATTTAATTCTTTTAAAATTTCATTCTCACATTCTTCCGGACTCATCACTTTCTCCGACGAAAGGATTGGGTCCGCGGTACGATAGTATAACATCGCCGCCGGCACAATCTTTTGCTTTGGATATACCTTTTCCAGATTTTTTACGGTCTGTCCCAAATAAACCGCTAACTGCAAGGCAACACCATAATACAATGTATTAATGTCAAATTTATGATTTCCCGCTTTATAATCCACAACTTTTACAAAAACTTCATCACCCTGTACACAGGTATCAATACGGTCAATTCTTCCTTTCAAAAGAAGTTGCCCTCCCTGATTCTGTGCATTATCCGAATCGAAATCATACAATTTACGGAATTCCTTTTCAAATGCATAAGGTCGGAAACTACCGTGTTTTAATTGCTCCTGCAATGTCTTAATGCTGCGTCTGACAATACGCTTCAACTGCTCCCTGTAATAGCGATTCTTGGCCCCTTCCTGCAAAATGGCCTGTCCGTACTCTGCACTCACCTTAACAATTGCATCATCAATAAATTTTTCCACCGTCCCGCCGTCAATGGTAACCCAATCCAGTTGTTTTTCTTTTAGCATCTTACCGAACATTTGAAGAATATCATGCATGACATTACCCATATCCATGCTTTCAAATCCGTACTCTTCCCGCTCTTCCAAACGCAGACCGTAAGATACAAAATGTGCATAATGGCATGCCGCAAATTTTTCAAGACTGCTGATGCTGCACTCCATAATTTTACCGTATAAATCCTCTGCCAGACTCCGTTCAAGGTCCGTCGGCGTATAATGAAGAAACGCCGCCTCTGTAATCTCTCGGAGCCATTCTCTGCATTCTTCTCTTGCGGACAAATCTCCGTACAATGCATAAAATTCTTTCTGCCGCTCCTCATGCATACTTCCCGCAACATATTCATTGATTAAGAATGCAATCCGTTCTTTTGCATCCTGTATCGATAAGATGGTCTTCTTTCCGTTTCCTGTATCAATCTGTAATTTCGGGAACAATTTCTGAAGTTCCGCAATCAGATATGCCGGCCGCTTTGCACTGCCGTCTTCCTCCATCATCGCATAAGACAGATATAAATGCTCAGAAGGTTTGGTTAAATTCATATACAAATACAGATGTTCAATAAACATCTGTGACGCAGGAGTGGGTGCCAGTTCCCGGCCGGAACTTAACAAGAACTCTCTCTCCATATCGGATATCAATCCACCCTTACTGCTGCTCTGAGGAATATTCCCATCGTTTACGCCAAGGAAAAACAAGGCTTTTATTTCTTTTAACCTGGTTCGTTCCATATCACCTACCACAAGTAAATCCACCCCCTGAGGAATGGTTCTGACACGGATTTCGCCAAAGCCCGCGTCCAGAATATCGGAAAACTCCTGCAACGATAACATATCCTCACCCAAAAGTTCCGCCACCTGATTCATAAGATCCATAATCAGTCTGTAAATCTGTCTATATTCCAATGCCCCCGATAAATCATTGCGTTCTTCCAATTGAAGTGCATAATTTTCCAATTTTTTTGCAATATTCTGCTCTACACAGAACTCATAAAAAATTTCGCACCACCGGTATGCAGGCAACAGCGCACATTTGCTCTCCCCGGCAGACATTGCAAATATGGAGACTACACGTTCTCTCAGTGTATTAATTTGCGCAAAAGCATCCGCATCTCTCATACCCTCTTTATGAGGATACTTAAAAGGGTTGCTCCATACCGCATATCCTCTGATTCCTCGCGCCCTTACATAATTCTCCAAAAGGTCGATTTCTTCCCTTGTAAAATCGGTCATACCGCTGCGAAGAAAACGGAACACGTCTGCATAGCGAAAATCATAACGCAATACTGCAATTGCATTACGAAGAAATGCCACAAAAGGATTGGTAAGCAAATCTCTTGTCGCATCCATAAAATATGGTATGTGATATTTTTCAAACTGTTGTCGCAAAGGTGATTCATACCGGCTCATATTTCCCGTCACCACGGCAATATCACGATACCGGTAACCTTTTTGTTCAATCAATTCAAACATAGCCGAACACAAATCCTTGCACTCTTCACGCACATTCACTGATTTTACAATTTGAACAAAATAGGGCTCGTCTTTATACGCATCACTTTTTTCCCGGAACAGATTACGTTCCAAATGAGCCAACTCCGGATTCCTCAAAAAACGTTTCACCGGCATTTCCGACAAAACAACATCTTCTTTTAAAGAAACACCATTTTTTTCTGCCTTCTTCTGCAAACTTTTTACCGTCTGGCGGCTTAAGTGGAAAAGAAAGTCCTCCCCTTCCATACGATAGGCATCATATCTGTGATCCATTTCCAACGTGACGATTACATCCTCGGACAAACGCATCAGTTCTTCTATGACATTATTTTGAATCGGCGTAAAACCGGTAAAACCGTCGAAAACAAAAGTGGCATTTTTGACGGACTCAGAGAGGCACAGACGATTCGTCAACAAATCCAACGTCTCTTCTTTGGTCAAAAACTTATCTTCACATTCCTTTAAAAATGCCGCATAAATATGGCTTAAATCTTTTAATTTTAAATATAATGATCTTTTCGTTTGGGCAAATTCCGAAAGTTGTTCTACATCTTCCGGTTTTAATCCGTACTGCATAAACTCTGACAATACAGACTTTACTTCCTGAATATATCCCGGCTTTTTTAAACCGACGGCAAGCACGGGAATATGCTCCTTTTCACGCTCTGCCACTTTACGCAAAAGAAGACATTTTCCGGTGTCATCAAGAATAAGACGGTCATCCTTTCCCACCTCTTCAAAAATACGGTGAGACAATCGCCCGAAACTTAACACATCAATATTCAGGATGCCGCCGTCAGGATGCATCCTTACCATCTGCTTCTGTGTTTGCATGGTAAACTGGTCCGGAACGATCAAAAAATATTTTTTATCCGGATTCTGTATTGCCTCTTTTATGATTGTTTCCTGGACACCGACGCTTTTACCTGCGCCGGATGCTCCAAACCAGAATTGTAATGCCATATCGGCCTCCCGCTGTCTTACCTGTTTATAAAAGCATCTATGCTTTTGCATTTCTTTTTATATTGTTTAGTATAGCATAAAAGACCACTTCCACCAAGATAAATAACCTTGATAAAAGTGGTCTTATGGTTCAAAAATACAATTCAGTTCTATGTAGTACCTTACGAAATTGCCTGTGCAATATCAAAGTACAATTCTCTCTTACCGGGCAACACAACATCTTTTGCAAGAAGTACGAATGCCAAAAGAATCATATGCGTATCAACCGGCTGAATTTCAATACTGTTCTGTTTTGCATAATCCTTGCAATAACTCTCAATCAAGCGAACAATATACTTTGCTCTTGTGGTAATTCTGGTATCTTCGCACTGAAGCAATTCAGCAGTATCCTGCAATTCAATATTGTCGTAAAAATATGCCAAGGCAGTAATCGCATGAATCTCCGGAAGTTGAGAAATATAATTAGCAGCAAGGGCAGCGGTTTCCGCTTCCGTATACATAGTGGTTCCGCCTTCTACAACAGGTGCCACGGGCATTTTATCAAATCTGCCCATTTCTTCATCCATCAGCATTGTTGAACAATGTACATTCATCCAATCCATAAGGTGACCGTACATAATACCGTTCATCCATTTTAATGCATCTTCCGGTCTCTGAAGTCTCTCAAGACGCATAGCCATACTCTTGTAAATTTTCACAAGAAGTCTTGCAGCCTCCTCATCATTATTTACAATCATTTTAATATGAAAATAGAAATCATTTGCAGTCAAATCATAAAGGCTCTGGAACGCTTTCTTATTTCCTGCTAATAATTCTCTCATAACAACCGACAATTCATATGTATGTGTCACGGTTCTTCTCCTTTCGAGTCCTCGTTTTTTACACAAAATCAACCATTCCCCAATGGATTTGCTTTTCCCTTATTCACAGATGTTTCTTCTATTTTCAATAAAAATTGTGAACTTTCTGTGACCTACCTATATCTTACCATATTTTAAAAAGAAATCCAGTGTTTTTTGGTAGATTTTTATACATAAAATTCTTTCGATTTTAAGGCTGGCTGCCGATAACCAATTCACCTTCACAGAACACTGCTACTTTGTCTGCCCCGCCTGCCGAAAAATCGTTATCGAAATCAAAATTGCTCCAATCCTCTTTGGCAACGCGCACCTGAATGGTGACTTCATCTCCGGAACGCAAAGCATCCTTGGAATCGCAGGTAATGGACAGTTCAGTATCCGCATTGGTTTTATTTCCGGTAACTGCTGCAAATTCACCTTGGACTTTATCCGTAATTGCAGAATAAGTACTTCCGGAAAGACAGGCATAATCACAATAAAAGTTAATACCTTTCTCTCCATCATCCGTAAAGAAATACTTTATTTCCAAGTCTTCCAAAGCAACCGCTTCCGTACCGTCATTGCGAATCGTAATAAAAAATGACATACTGGAGCCACTGCCGCTTTTTGACTGATTATCAACAGTCATTGTCAACTGATTTCCCGAAGCAGTATTGGAACCTGCATTGTTCTGCTGGTTGTTTTGTGTATTGCTCTGACTTCCCTGATTGTCTGTCTGCTGTTCATTTGACTGCTGTCCGTTTTCCTGCTGCACATCGGAATCATTTCCCTGTACCGGTGTTGTCACAGCCACGCCTTCACCATCAGGCTCAGTACCATAGATTAATTCTCCATTGTCGTATAACGCCATATGAGATGCTTTTACCAAACTTCCTCCGTTGGTTCCGGCAATATCCTGATAAGAAAAGTCATTGGAATTATCCCAGGAAGAAGCAGAAGTCATTCTAAACTGTACTTCTTTTTTATAACTGCTCTGTCCACCGGGATAAATCGGTTCTCCGGCAAACTGAATTTCCACATAATAAATATGATTTTCTTCATCCCAAGGCATAACACCCACTGCACTTCCGCCTTGGCTGTAATTGGTATTTAAACTGATATCCGATGCAGTGCCTCCATTCGCATACACCTCACTCAAATCCATAAAATAGCGTAATGTAACAGTATCCATGGTTCTTGCCGGCCACGCAGAAGTATTGGTTACAAATGCTTTTACCTCAAGATGATTGTCTCCGGATACATTGACGCAGGCATCGATATAAACTTCATCTTCAGGCACTGCTTCCACCGCACCGAAGTCCACAAGGGTCTGACCGCCGAAGTCTTCATACAAACAAGCCAATGCACCGACAATACCCGCATTATAATCACAAGCAACTTCATTGTTAATATAATTGGATACCTCATCCTGATAACCGTCATTGGAATCCGGTCCGCCCACCAATGCACCATATAATGTGTGTCTTGCTTCCTTCGGCTCGTTCATGTTATTACTGTAAGAGCCCTGTGCCGTTCTGTGGTGCGGATTCTGAGGATAATCTTCGCCAAATCCGATTAAATAAGATCTTCCCGTATCACCCAAGGCATAATTCACCTGTGCGACACCGAAATCATAATAAGTATCTTTTTTATTATCCGGGCAAACATCGGATTTACTGTACACCAAAGCAACAAACGCTTCCGTAGTAGCATATCGTAATGATCCCCATGAATCAAGCCATGCCAAGCCCTGTGGTGTATAGGTAATACGCTCACCGTTTAATCCTGTCGTCCAAAAATCCAGATTATCTTCCACCAACTGTGTATAAACAGAATCCCCTGTTTCAATCGCCAAAAGAGTCGCTGCTCCGATAGATACATTGTCCCAACAATGTGCCCACTTGGGATTGGTATCTGCCTGTGCAAAATAAGTTTTTGCATCTGCAAGATAACTGTCATCACCGGTAGCAATATATAACCAGGCGGCTGCCCAAGTCAATTCATCATAAAAACCGCTGTGAGAGGTATAAAAACCGTTTGCCGCGGTATATCCTGCATCACTCTTGGTAGAAGCCGCAAACTCATACAATTGGATGGCATGCTCCAAACATTCTTGGGCATATTCCGGGTCATCTTCCGCAAAAATGACCGAGCAGGACGCCAGCGAAGCCGCTGCCCCTGCCGATACCGTTGAACCGGGATTATTCATATCCACCTTATAGGAAGGGCGGTTCATCTGCATTACTTCTGCGGGCCCCCACCAGGAGTGGTCTGCAGAGCCGTCACCCACCTGATAATAAAATACATTTTCTTCCGGATGACACTTTATCAGATAATCATTAATCCAACGAATAGAATCCTGAATATAAACCAACTGTCCGCTTTCTTCATAACTGTCACGACTTTCATAAACAGACCATGCCAATGTAGAAGCAGTATAAGCCATAGGCAGATTAAACTTCACATGATCACCTGCATCGTACAATCCGCCGGTCAAATCCAGTCCCACGTCTGCACCGTCGGTCAAACCGGAATCACCTCGCCAGTTACATCTGGTTTCCTCAGGCAAGTCACCGGAACGCTGTAACTCATAAAAGAGAATTGCCTTCTGCAGTGCTTCTCCGTAATTATATTTTCCGGTACCTTGTCTTCCTTCATATTCTGTTGCATTTTCCGTCAATTCGCCCGTGTTGATGGTTGTATTGGTATCATTACCGGTAAATGAAGAGGTGCTATCATCATTGCCGTCCTGATTCACATCACTGTCGCCGGTATCAACATTACCGTCTTCCGATACTAATTCCTCCACCGAAGAAGTTTCAGAATTCGCATCTGTTCCTGTCTCTTTGGCTCCGATTACCAATCTGATAATGGCAAATGCTGCCGCTGCCATAGCCCCCACTCCAATCACTAAAACCAAGAGCAGGATACAAATAATCAACCACCATTTTTTCTTTTTCTTTTTTTGAGGTTCCTGTGCCTGCATACTTTCGGCAATATCTTTTACATCCTCACTTTTATTCTTTATTTCCTCTGACATATTACTCATCCTCTTCCAATCCTCTCAAAAGTGCCCGGGTATTCAGTAATTCTTTCTTTTCGTTCCTTACGTTATTTGTCATTCCCCGCACTTTATTATTTCCCTGTACCGGCCGTTTTTCCGTAGGAGTTGCACCGGCATTATTTCTTGGCATAGTCTGTGACACTTCGCCACCGCCCTTTGTCCACACGCGCACCGTCGAACTGCGTTTCATCTGTTGCGCAATATTTCCGTTGTTTGACGCTGCAGGCCCGGAATGAGGCCTCTGTTGATTTATCTGCGGTTGCAATATGGTTTCCTTAGGCTGTTTCATCTGCCTTTGCGCTTCTGTCACAGGTTTCTTCTGCACTTTTTCCGCAGGCTGCTTTTGCATCGCGGTTGTCGTGTTTTCATAACTTCGCTGTGATATCATAGCCCCTGCTTTTAATGCATCATTGCTTGCAGATATGTTATTGTTTCCTTTTGCAACTTCTTTGGCAGCCTTCTTCTCTGCTTTCAGCAGACGTTTCTCTTCTGCCTTACTCTTTCTTGCAGCATTTTTATTCTTTATTGTCTCCACAGGAACCAATTTGGATAAATCCAAATGGAATCGTCTTACCGCTATATCCCAGACAAACCATACTGCTGCGATCACAAGCAAAATCGTAGACAAATTCCAGCGGCTTTTTACATGCTCCGGCTTGCTTGCAAACACTTCTGAAGCATCCGTAATAATACTTCCTCCTACAGAAGCTACATATTCTTCCATCAGGGTATTATCGGGATAAAAACGGTATTCCATGGAATATTGGTTGATTGCAGCCGTATTCATACTGCTGACCACTTCATCCCCTTCTTTTTGCTGCACATTAATGGTATAAACACCTGTGGTTGCGGTATCAATTTCCGCAATATATTCACCGGGTTTTATCGGATCTAATTCAAGTTCCACCGCATTACCTTCATCGTCAAACACCATTGCGGTAACAGTGGTATCTCCGCTGAAATTCTCTGTGGTATAATGAATTTCCGAACGGCTTCCGCTCTGTTCCACTTCCACATAAGCACCTTCCATTCCCATATCCTGGGTAACATATTGGAGAATGTTATGCCACATTAACTGGGTATTTTCCCAGCCGGAATAATTCGCTGACCATTCACCCGTCACATCAGAGGTCCACACAACGGTTTTCCCCAATCCGTACTGCCAATAGCACAATATAGGATCTCCGTAGTGTGACTGTAACAATTGGATGCTTCTCTCTTTTGGTGTAGTTGCCACATAGCCTTTTAACATCGGTAAACCGTCCGTTACTACGTCACGAATGATTGCATCATTGGATGTTACAATGGGTGTAAACTCTTCATGGATTAAATATGTATTGGACGATAAAAACACTTCCTGTGCAAAGATTCGCGGAATATCGGTTGTAATATCCGTATAAAAATAACGTCCGTTACAACTTTCCGCAATGTCTCTTAAAAGCGTTTCATTACATCCGGCACCAACTGCCACCGTAGACACGGTAATACCCGCATCATTAATCGTCTGTTTTAATTCATCATAATCTCCGTATGTATCCTGTCCGTCTGTCAAAAGAATGATATGTTTAATCTGTGCATCACATTCACTGACGTCCTGCGCCGCTGCAAGAAGCGCGGGATAAATAGAAGTTCCGCCGTCAATTCCGATCGAAAAGATTTCATTGGAAATCGCGCCTTTATCAGCGGCAATCTGCAAAGGAACCACTCTGTCATAATTATCATCAAACGCCATAACACCTACATAATCGGTATCACGCACATTCTCTACCGCCGCATTGGCTGCCTCTTTCGCCAAATCCAAATTCGTAATAATACCGTTGCCGTCACTCATACTGCCGGACTGGTCAATGACCATTTGAAGTGCCATAACTGGTACTTCATTTTCGCCCTGCAAATCCATTTTAACCGGTAATACTTCTTCGATTACGGTATCACGATAATTGCCCAATGCAAAACTGTTCTGGCCACCGGTCACAATAAAACCGCCGCCGTAATTCTTGATATATGTCTGCAGATTTTCCAAAAATCCCTGCCTTAATTCATCTGCATACACATCTATGAAAATAATAGCAGAATATTCTGTCAAATCAGACAATGTTGCCGGTACGGTAGCCGGAGTTACCACATTATACCGCACACCGATGCTATCAAGAATTCCTTTAAATTCCGCGGCTTTCCCCTCTGAACCTTCTACTACAAGCAAAGGCAGTTCCACTTCAATATTGGTATATGCCGAAAATTCGTTGTTAATGGTAACCGTATCTTCCGCAGCCTCTACCGTAACACGATATGTTTTCAAACCTTCATCGGTCTGGGTATCCGTAAACACATATCGATTGGTGCCTTCCTGCAATACCACAGTCTGTTGTCCTTTTAAGGTTCTGCCTGAATACAGACTCACCACAGCCTGACATGCCACATTACTTTCCACTTCCACATTGATGTTAAAATTCTCACCGATTCCAACTTCTTCCGGGATGGACATATCACTGACATATACTTCATTGGCAAGATTTTCCTCCAATTTTTTTACCTGAAAATCACAGCCTGTAGCAACAACCAAAGAAGCAGTATTGCGGATGCTTCCCTCGTTTTCATTTCCGTCGGTAATTAATACAATTCGCTTTGCGGAATCTTCCGGCATTTCTGCCAAAGCAATGTTGACGGCCTCTTCTAAGTCCGTGGCTTCCGTGGTAACATCCGTTTGAAACTCCGCAAAAGAAATATCTTGGGAAATAAACTGTTCCACACGGGTATCACTGCCGAATGCAATCACACCGATATAATCATGCTTCCCTTTTTCTTCAACGGCTTCATTGACAAATTCTATGACCTCCTCACGTTGTTCCCTTACGCTGTCGGAAACATCCACGAGAAAAATGGTGGTCACATCACGTCCCACCCATTTAACCGACACTTGTGCAAGCGCAAGAACAAGGGCTGCGGCTAAAACGGAACGTACCACAACCTGACCGATTCTTGTCTTTTTATTTTGCGCAATCATATAGCGCATTGAAAAAATCAACAGACCAATCACTACCGGAAGCAGTAGCAAAAACCATGGTCTTTCAAAAGAAATATCCATTCTTATACCTCTGTATCACTTTATTCGAACCAAACTTTTCCAATCGGTCCGAAACACTTCTGTTCCCCTTCCGTCATCTGCGGATATATGCAATCCACTCAATCCCCAACAATCCCAAAGCAATCAAAATAATCAGATTGCGAAGATTTAACATACCACCAACCGTAGTCTTTACGGCATCCTCATTTACTTCCGTAATCATTGCAGAAGGTGCATTGGTAATTGTACTTTCCGATGCCGGGAAATTAACCGCAAAGGCCCTCTCCACACGAGCGGTTCCCTGATGCTGCTCTACCACATAAACACCTAAGTCTTCCGTATTGGTATAGTTCATGCGGTAATCACTCAGTTCCTGCTCACTGCCGTCAGGACGGGTAACCACCGGTAATTTTACATTTAATTTTCCGTTAATGGTTACGGTATCTCCGGCACTTACTACGGTTTCACCAATCAAACCGGACGCGGTACATTCATTTACAATATTATAAATCAAAATCGGAAATTCCATTTTTAAAGGCAGGTCCGAATTATGAAAATCAAATCCCATAACACAAACGGTCTGCACATCTTTTTTACCGATAAAACCGACGCAGGTATCCCCAACACTTAAAAAGGTCTCTGCCCATTCCGGCTTATCCAATGCATATACACTGCTGACACCAAAAGACAATTCATCCAGGTACTCCGTAAGGCTGTGATTCTCTACCGATACCATAACGCCACCCATAGGCGATACCGTTTCATACAATTCTTCACATCTGACATTCATAAAAATCATATTGCCTTCTGCCGGCAAAACCTCCGGTGCCATCCCATCAAATATGTACAAATCATATTCCTGTGTCATAAAATCCGAAAAAGATGAAATATCATTGGATTTGGTAATTTCGATACCGTCCACCAACAAAAGTGCTTTTTCCAAATATAGATTGGACTCTGTCATCAAAAGAACCTTTGTTACTTTATTTTCTTCCAATACATCATAACAGATATTATCCTCTTTGATGGCATCCTGACCGGAAAGTTCCACGGAAAGCGCACTGCCTTCAAAAATCACATCATCGAAATATACTACTTCGGCTTCCCCGGCTTGAATGGTAACCGTCTTGATTTGAAGAAGTTCATCGTCTCCGTACAAAGTTGCATCTGTTGTGACAGGTTCTGCTCCGTAGTTGGATACTTTTGCAAGCACAACTAATTTTCCGTTATTCATACCATGCCCAACATAATCCACGCTGGTATTATTCACCGGAATGTACAGATCCACAATATAGCCTTCCACCTGCTCCATAGATACGGCAGTGTCCGTAAAACATACGGTTTCCACACTATCCCATTGGGTTTGCATGGACTTTACCATTTCAATCCCCGCCGCGCAGTCTCCGGCTACATATCCCGGCTCGATGGATTTTAATTCATTGATTGCCTGGGTTTTATCATCAGAATTACTTAATACTAAAGTTGCTTTGGCATTGCTGGTGATAATGGATATTCCGGTGCCGGTTTTCAAACTCCGCACATAGTCTTCTGCTTCATTGATTGCCTGCTCCAGTCTGGTATGTTCTCCTTCATACACCGCATTCATGCTTGCACTGTTGTCAATGACAATAATTGCATGGTCCGCACCTGCACTTCCGCTCATAATATAGGGAGAGGCAAGCGCAATAATCAATACAATCACGGTAATAATCTGCAGAATGAAAAGCCAGTTCTTTTTCAATTTTTCCCAAGGTGTATTGGCCTCAACGTTGCGATACATTTCTTTCCAGAGAAACAGGGATGCTATGGGCATATCCACTGCTTTCTGCTTCAAAAGATACATAATGATGATAACCGGTATCAAAAGCAACAGAAAGAAAGGCCATAAATATAAAAACTTCACGTACAATTCTCCTATTATGTATTACCTTCTCGGTGAAATTCTGGCAAGCGCACCGAAAAACAATGTGTCCAAACTGTCATCGGAACTGACCGGAATGTAAATTGCGGAATACTTTTTACATAAAAGTTCCGTATTCCTGATAAAATTTTTATAACTGCTTTTATATGACTTTAACGTCGTAGCACTCATTGTGATACGCATATCACCTGCAGTTTCACTGTCAATCAGTTTTACCGTTCCCTCAAAATCAGGATTCCGTTCTTCCGGTGACAATACATGGATAAAAACAATGTCCTGATTTTTAAATTTCATATATCGGAAAACTTCTTCCATATCATCGCAATATCCATCGGAAATCAATACAGACATTCCGCGCCGATCAAATTTTTTATGATGTATGGATGAGAGCAAATCTCCCGCACCTTCAAACTTAACCCCTTCCAAATAATCAATTACTTTGGAAAAAGCCTGCTTTCCGGTGTAACTTTTGGGAGTTTCAATTTTACCTTCTTTTAGCAAATTCAAATACAATCTGTCAGAATTCTCAAGTACTACATAAGACAGCGCAGCCGCAATCCTCGCCGCACACACACCCTTATTGTCCTCTCCGAAATCCATTGATTTGCTGGTGTCCAGAAAAATTTGAAAAATACCTTCTTTTTCTTCCATAAATAATTTGATATACAACTTATCAAAACGTCCGTAGGCATTCCAATCAATTCTACGAATATCATCCCCCAACTGATACTCCCGGAAATCAGAAAACTCCACGGAATTACCCTTGGCATTGGATTTACGTCCGCCGCTCATTCCGGCTGCCAGCCGCATGGCAATGGACATTCGTAATGTATGTAATTTTGAATAAAATTCACTGTTAAATATTTTATCCATAAACAGTCTCCAAACCTGCTGTTTTCGCTTCTTTAGCCTTATACAAAGACCTTTGTTTTATCAATCGGTTTATTTGCTTATCCTACTTTAACATTATCTAAAATCTGCTTAATAATTTCATCTGCCGTCACACCATCCGCCAAAGCCTCAAAACTCAATACCAGACGATGACGTAGTGCGGGATAAGCCACGCTCTTAATATCATCAAACGAAACGTTAAAACGATTTTCCATCATTGCCTTGGCACGGGCCGTCTGATAAATTGCCTGTGCGGCTCTGGGACTGGCACCGCAGGAAACATAACGTTTCACAAAATCTGACGCACCGGATACTTCAGGATGAGTTGCCACAACTACCTTCAGAGCGTATTCTGCCACTGCATCCGCCATAGGTATATCACGGATTGCACTGCGCATAGCAACAATATCTTCGCCCGTAAGAACAGGACGTAACGAAACCTGTTTGTTCGTTACTGTAATGTCCATAATCTGCTTTAATTCATCCAAGGTAGGAAAATCTACCTGAATCTTAAACAGAAAACGGTCTAACTGCGCTTCTGGAAGAGGATAAGTTCCTTCGTTTTCAATAGGGTTCTGGGTTGCCAGTACCATAAAAGGCTCCGCAAGAGCATAGGTTTCATTACCTACGGTTACGGTATGTTCCTGCATGGCCTCCAAAAGTGCCGATTGGGTTTTGGGTGTGGCACGGTTGATTTCGTCCGCCAATACTAAATTCGCAAACACGGGACCTTTTTGAAACTGAAACACATTTCTGCCGTCTTCTTTTACGATTAAGTTTGTACCGGTCACATCTGCAGGCATTAAATCCGGTGTAAACTGTATTCTGGAAAAATCCATGGAACATACGGAAGCCACCGCCTTAACCAACTGCGTTTTACCAAGTCCGGGAACACCTTCCAAAAGTACGTTACCGCCGGAAAGCATTGCCAGCAATACCTGGCGGATTACCTGTTTCTGGCCGATAATTGCATTGCCGATTTCTGCTTCTGCAGCATTTAACTTCTCTATCATCATTCTTAATTCATTTTCATTCTGTATCATACTATCCTCCGCGTTTATTCATTTAACTCCGTAAAATAATCCCTGATTAAATCTTTCATGGAATCCGGAATATTACTGCTGTCCATATTGGTATAGGCCTGATTGGTATATTCTCCGATTACCTGATTATAATCCACGGACTGGCCGCTCCATGTAGCTGTCTGATCCGAAGGCGTAAGGTAAGAATTTCCGCCGGTATTTGCCTGTCCCGTCAAATTCTCATTGGTTCCCCAATCTCCGTCCGGAATCATCACACGCTCGCCATTGGAATTGCCTTCTATTTCCTGTCCATATTGACTTCCGTTATCCCAACCGGTACCTCCGCCACCCGATCCTTGACCTGTACCTTGATCACCACCGGAACTTGAGCCTTCTCCCTGGCCTGCTCCTTGACCTTCACTTGAACTATCACCGGATCCCGAACCATTTTCCGGTCCTTGTCCCTGCTGGCCTTGCTGACCCTGTTGGCCCTGCTGACCCTGTTGGCCTTGCTGACCCTGTTGACCTTGCTGACCCTGTTGGCCCTGCTGACCCTGTTGACCTTGCTGACCCTGTTGGCCTTGCTGACCTTGTTGACCCTGCTGACTCTGTTGGCCCTGCTGACCCTGTTGGCCTTGCTGACTCTGTTGGCCCTGCTGACCCTGTTGGCCTTGCTGACCCTGCCCTACCTGATTCTGTTGGTTCTGCATATACTCTTGCAACTGCTGCTGTGCCTGCGCAGTCGTATCTTGAGATATTTCACCATTCTGCTGCATCTCCTGCTGCATCTGCTCGGCAGTTTCCTGCATATGCTGGTCTTCCGCTTCCTGTGCCAATTTTTCAAACTGATCCGCCACGGCCTGCTGCTCTTCTTCCGTCATCTCTTTGCCTTCCTGCATACTCTGCAGACTGTTCGCAATGGCTTCCGCTTCCTTCTTCTGCTCTAACGGGTCAATAAACTGCTGCTGAAGTTTTGTTTCAAACCGTTCCTCAATCTTGGCCATTTCATCCTGCGTAGTTGCATTCTGAAGTTCTTCCTTGGCTTCCTGGAGCATGTTTTCCAAAGCCTCTATTTGTTCATCCGTCAATTGATAATTTTCCTTGACTTCCTCTACCATCTCTTCCAATACTTCTTCCTGTTTCGCAATCTGTTGGTTCAATTCATGAAGTTCCTTGGCCTCATCCTTTGTCTTTGCCGGAATCATAGCGGTAGTTACCACAAAAATCAAAGCACCAAACAGGAACAAATACATTCGTTTTTTTATTTTGAACGGAAAACTTTTACGAATATTAATTCCTTGGATTTTTTCCAGCGTATCATTCTTCTGTAACTGACTGCAGATATCATTTTTGCCGGATAATTCATAAGCCGTGGTGACACGTTCTTTTAATCCCTTGCTGTCAATCTGTAAGGCAACACTTTTCATATTCGGGTATCGACGCACTGCAATCACCATACCCGCTATTATACAAACAATAAAAGCCAGGAATCCATATAGAACTGCAGCATAAAAGGGCACGAACAACGCAATGAGATGAAAAACTCCCCACGTAGTCATTCCCGCAAAAATAGCCCATAGAACAGTCGTCCAGAATATATTTCTGCACAATCGTCTGCGTACTTTTTTGATAAACTGAAGTATGACATGATCCTGACTCATATATTAATCCTCCGTTGCATTCATTTCAGATTGCATCTCCTGCTGCATCTCTTCCTGTTCTGCCGGCTGTTCCTGTTGCATTTCCTCCTGTTGCTTCTCTTCTGTTTTTTCCGCAACCTGTGCGCCCGTTCTCTGAACTCCGCGGAAATTACTTACAAACTTTTTCGGTTTTTTCTTAACAGGCTTAATTAAGCGTGCCGACCAGCGCAATAACAAATAAGAAGTTGCTAACTGCACTGCCACACTAATAAATGACCACCCTCTCAAAATCAGATTTTTATCTGACATAGATTGAAATAAATCTCCCCCGAAATCCTGCATTCCATTAAAAACAGAGGAACTGTCAAATCCGTATCCGAAAATCTGCGCCGTACTGTCAAAAATGGTAACCAACGGATTCCACCAAAGGATAAAAAAGAAATAATCTCCGTGAAGGTTTAAATGGATTTGATGTACCTCTTCCAAATACTCATTAATCAAAATCATAATGGATGCTCCGCCAAAGGCTATGGTCATGGTCATAGACAACATCACACCCAAAAAGATATAGGTTAAAATAACCGATACAATGGTGTTCTTCACCAAAGCCGAAAAGAACACTCCAAAACTTGCCAAATACATCGTAGTTGCAATTAACACCAATGTCATCAGAAACATTTGCCACAAATTAATACCGCCGAAGATGTAGACAAGAGACATAATGGGCAACCCTGATATAATCAACATAATCACAAGCATAATGGATGAAAAATACTTGCCCTTAATAATCTGCCATGTAGACATTCTGGTTGTCAGTAATACGTCCATGGTCTGACGTTCTTTCTCTATGGATACACATCCTGCCGTTAATGCCGGTGTCAAAAAACAGATAGCAACCGCTTCCAGCCATACAAGCACCATAAACATCGTAATCAAAGTTCTGTACGATAATCCGAAAACACCATAATCATACCATTCCGCCATAAAAGAAGTAGATGCCAAAAAAGGAAATGCCACCAAACTCAATAAGGCATTAAAAATCAACATAATGATAGCCACTTTAGGCTTTTTCATATCCAGCAGCATATCTTTACGAAGCACCGCATTTTTTATCATTACTTTTTTCATCGTCTGCCACCTGCCTTTCCGGCCGCATTTTTGTTTTTACCTACAATTTGCATAAACAGACTTTCCAAACTGCCTTCCTGTCTGCTGAACGAATATACCGGAATATCTTCATTCACCATCCTTTTTAAAAGTGCAACTTCATCCTCCTTACTTCCGTCAAAAACCACGGACAGACGATTGCCCTGTGCAGTAACTTTATGCACATTCGGAATCTCCTGTAAGAAGGAAAACGTCTGATCCACACTGTCTTCAGAAACCGTAATCAATACAGGACTGGATAATGCCGCTGCTCTGTGAATTTCATCAATCGTGCCTTTTAACACCATATGACCGCGGTCTATGATGCCGACACTGGTACACATTTCTGCAAGTTCCGGTAAAATATGCGAACTGATTACAATCGTCTTGCCCATAGACGAAAGATTCTTCAGAATTTCTTTTAGTTCAAATCTTGCCTTAGGATCCAATCCGCTGGCCGGCTCATCCAAAAATAAAATGTCAGGATTATGTACCAGGGCTCTTGCCAGGCACATTCTCTGCTTCATACCACGGGATAAGCCGTTTACGTCTGCGTTGGCCTTATCCGATAATTTAACCAGTTTTAAAAGATCCAGGCAGAGTTGCTTTGCCTCATCTCCGTAAATACCGTAGGCAGCCGCAAAAAACTCCAAATATTCCAACGCACTGAAACTGTTGTATACACCGAAGAAATCCGGCACATAACCGATTTTCTCACTCATGGTTTTACGGTTCTGGAGTACATCCTGTCCGCCGATATACACTTCGCCGGCAGTTGCCTCCAAAAGACCTACACAAATTCGCATGGTGGTAGTTTTACCTGCACCGTTGGAACCTACGAAACCAAACAGTTCACCGGGTTCCACATGCAAGTTCATATCATTCAGGGCCAAAAAGCGGCCGTATCTTTTATATAAATGTTTGATTTCCAACATATCATTATCCTCCGCTTTTCTTTACTGACCATATGCAAAGTAATCATATTCCACATATATCACTTCCACACGACGCTCTTTATAATTGGTTGCTCCCTGTAATTCCATTGCTGTATCTTCCGAAGGAATTGCCACAAACACAATATCAGGCATATTACTCCGATCCACATAATCCGTCATGGAATTCAAAGCACGAATCCTGCATAAATATTCATCATACGTATGGGAAATGGAGCCGACCATCCAACCTAACGCAGACTTACCATTCTCCTTCTGCAGGACAATACTTCCCAATCCGTCACGATACAAAGTCATTTCCTTTTCTTTGTTTAAACTGCTGCCCTGAATGGTTTCACCGTTTTCCATATCTCCGATTACGTACACTTCTCCCTGCATGATAATGGCTGCATTTTCCAAATCACAACCATATGCATTGGTAACCTCCAGCGTACCCAATCCGTATCCGTTGGAAGTTATCACAATATTTCTCTGGTCTGATGCCACGGAGTCCAATCTGAAATATACATTACCCATGGCTTCCTGCTCACCCATAGTGACGTCAACAGACTCATACCCATATTTATAACCGATTTCATAAGTATCGAAATCTATCTCATCATTACCATAGTAATACGAATAATCCAGGTTTACATATTCAACACTCTGACTGGGCGAGAACCCTACATCATAGGACTTATTTCCCGGTACGGTAACAGCCACATAAGAGCGTTGTACCGAAGCACTTCCGTTCGGAGTAATCAAGGTTATTGCTCCCACAACGGGACGATAAATTCTTGTAGAAAAGCCGATGCAGAAAATCAATATCGACAATCCCGCTGCCACAACAGGATATAAAATCCAAAGTTTCATTGTTTTTTTCTTGTGACGAAGCACCAAATAAATCACTAAAATGGCTATGATATATAAAAGAATCAACACTACATATACCAATACCGGCGGTACTGTAGCCGAAGAAGCACCATTCAGAATTTCTTCCTCGTTATAGTCTATCTCATACGGGTTATAATAGCCGTTGATATAATCCGTATAATTAATTGCTTCATTGTAGCATTTTTCTCCGATTAAAGATTCCACCCAATGAATAAACAAGATGGAATTTCCGTCATAATCACTTAAAGGTGTTTTTGTAAAATCAGCGGCACACAACAGAATGTATCCGTTCCCCTGTTCAATGGCATATGCCAAATCATATGTATTACCATCCTTACACTCGCCTTTAAACACCTGAGTATCCGCTGCCGATAACAAAGGCCCCTTCATTGTCAGAATATCTGCTTTTACATAAGGCATTTCTTCAATCAACGCATAATATCCGCCATCACCCTGACCTAAACTTTCCAGATACGCCTTATAAAAAACATCGAAGCAATACCAATAAAAACTATCTTCCCAGTACTCATCCCAAGTATCATACTGATCATCGTAATAGTAGTCCTCTTTAAACTGCTCCATATATTCTTCTTCAAACCATTCCCGCATCGACTCATAGTTCTGCTCATAGAAAGTCGCATACAGTTCATCTCCGTAAGCACTGTTTGTTGTGTCTTCGTAACTGTAAATATATGAAAAATCTGCCAGATACAAGCCAAACTTGGTTTCATATTTCTCAAGTTCACCTACTTCCACATCAAAAAATCTTCCGTTTAGAGATGCCAAAGTTTTATTGGAAGTACTGCCGGTACCCACCATAAGAAGACCGCCGTCACTTACCCAAAGTCCCAATGCATTTAACTGCTCCTCACTTAATGCATCCGTACTGAAATCAGAAATCACAATAACATCCAACATATCCAGCGCATGCCAGTCTGTCGGGAAGGTATTGGCGCTTAACTCATAAATACGGGTACTTAATTCCGCATATCCAGAGAACGTTTTATGATCCATATACCCCAATGCGGTATAATCATTACTTAAAACACCGATATTAACGATATTGTTAAAATCTGACATCGTAGTACAGTTTTCCAAAGAAGACCAAATCACATCTCCCTTGCTATTGGCAACACGAATATTTACCTGTCGGGTTATCTGCTCAATTCGTCCTACAAGTTCCACCGTCTTGGTTCCGCCTGCCTGCAAAGAAATCTCTTTTTCGTACATAACGTTATCGCCGCCTCTGCCGGGAACAATCATCTGTACGGAGCCCTCAAAATCCTTACCGTTATTGGTAATTTCCACATAAAACGGTGCATAGGCGCCTACCTTTACATTGTTTCCGTAACCGTACTCCAATTCCACATCGAAGCGGGTCTTGTCCGCCTGACTTTCTACACATGCCAATAGCCCCAGCATACAAATGCTCAGGGCTAAAATCACCAGCGTTTTCAGTAAAAAACCTTTTTTCATTCCAATTCCTCTTTTCACTTTTATGCTTGCCGTCAAACGGCATACAAAAACACGATTCTATTATACTATTGTTTTCTTTTGCTTTCTACCACGATATTGCTCTACCGCAACAAAATATCTCTTGTTTTCCGCTACAATTTAGATGCATATTGCTCTTTTAATTTTCGTCCGGCAATTTGGCTACCAGCCAACTGCCTCCTCCGACCTCTATGATATCAAACTTATAAGTATTTCCGCCTTCCGGTACAGAATGGATATCATCGTAATAATAACGAACCTCTAACTGCCCGTTTACAAAAAACTCACATTCTGCAAAGGTTTCATATGCTTCTTCCGGAATTTCCAACCACATTCTGCAATAGATTGATTGATCCGAACTCCACTCACATCCTACCACTTTTGCCTTCATACCCATTGCCAATACGGTACGTTCATCGCTCATTAGCGCATTCTCTTCCGGTGAAGCATTCTCTTCCACTGTCGGTGCCGCGCACTCGCCCTCTTCCCACGATTCTGCCGCACTATCCATAGTTACAAATTCTTCTACAGCACCTTCTGTCATATTATATTCCGCATCTGTCGTAATTTCTTCCATAGGCTCTTCCTTTACATCCTGATACATCATTTCGGGAGCGGCCGCAGATTCATTTGCCGCCATATCAGAACTACTGCTGCCTAAAACACCTAAAATTCCCAGACCCGCTATTGCCGGTAATAGAATTACCATAAAAAGTGCAGCCGCCGCCAAAGAAGCCCATTTCATCCATGCACGGGATTTTTTCTTTGATTTATGATTAAAATTTGTGGTTACCTCTTTCATTACTACCGGCTCATTTTCCGCCTTTTTACTCACTGTTGTCTGTTCAGACGATACCTTCTTTTCCGGAAGAGCACTTTCGATGCGGTCCCACAAATCAGGAATATTCAATTGTACTTCTGCTTTATATGCTTCCTCGAAGTTCCTACTCATAACCGCACCTCCTTAATTTTTTGATTGCATTTTGATACCGCCATGTCACGGTACCCATCGGGATATGTAATGCTTCTGCTATTTCCCGGAAAGACATCTCTCCAAGCACTTTCATATCCACAATTTGACGTTCTGCCTCATTCAACAGTTCCAGTGCTTCCTGCACCGATATTTCGCCTACCACCTGTGTCTCCGGCGTTTCTTCATCGCTTACATCTTCCGCAAATTCCTCTGTGGGAATTTCTCTTTTATTTTTCCGCAGAAAATCCAATGCCATATTGCGTGCCACCGTAGCAAGCCATGCCTTGTGAGCACCATTATTTTGATAGGTATCCGCTATGGTCCAAAGTTTAATAAAAAATTCCGACGTGACGTCTTCCGCATTCTCCCGGTTTCCCACCAGGCCCAGTACAATCGTATAAATATAACTGATATATGCTTCATAGATTTCTTTCAGTCCGTCTTTATCGCCACGCTGAATTTTGGCAATACTTGCCTCAAATTCCGGTTGGGTCATCGTTCCCCTTTCCGAACCGCTTCTGATTAAGATACGATTCTTATTTTATTTTTTATGGCTTTTTTTATTTTTTTTAAATTATTTCACCTTCAAACACCGTTACCGCAGGACCGGTCATATAAACACGGTTATTCTCCGCATTCCACTCAATATCCAAATCACCGCCCAACAAAGATACGGTAACATTACGGTCTGTCAAACCGTTTAAAACCCCGGCCACCACACAGGCACAACTTCCGGTACCGCAGGCAAATGTCTCGCCGGAACCTCTTTCCCAAACACGCATCTTGATATGATTACGGTTGATTACCTGCACAAATTCAATATTGGCTCTTTCCGGAAAACAAGGATGCACTTCCAATGCCTTACCATCTGTCCACACCATATCATCCGTAATATCATCCACAAAAATAACCGCGTGCGGATTTCCCATGGACACACAGGTCATCTCATATTTCTTACCATTGATTTCGACAGGCACTTTGACTGCCTGCTCATCCTCACAAACAACCGGAACCTTACTTGCCTGTAACTCCGGCTCATCCATGTCTACTTTTACTTTGGTGACCTTATTATCGTCACCCACTGTCAATGTAAGATATTTCACCGCACCGAAACTTTCTACCGTAATTTCCTTTTGGTCCGTAAGTCCTTTATCATAAACAAATTTTCCCACACAACGTATTCCGTTTCCGCACATTTGAGAGCGTGATCCGTCGGCATTATACATCTCCATTTCAAAATCCGCATTAACACCCTTATTAATAAAAATAACGCCATCACCACCGATTCCAAAGTGTCTGTCACTCAAGGCCGGTATTATCTCTGCTTTATTTAAAACAGTTTCCGCCATTCCGTTCACATATACATAATCATTTCCGCATCCCTGCATCTTGGTAAATTTCATATTTTTGTTCCTCGCTTTTATTTCAATTGTTTCTTTAAACAAAATCATACCAGTATAATTATATTCCATTCCCGATAAAACCACAAGAAAAAACACCACGGATACCATTCATAAAATCCTTCTTCCGCGAATACAATTAAAACATAAGAAAAGGAAATGGTGAAGCGTATGAGTAATAAAACCAAAATCGTCGTACTTCGTATGAAAGAAATAATATATAGCGCAATTTTTGCATTGCTGGGCATCTTATTTGTTGTGTTGCTGATTATTATGTTTGTTCCTGATAAACAGGAAGAAACCGCACCGGAATTACCGGCTCCCACAGTGTCTGATAACAAATACATACCGGGTATCTATTCAACCACCGTCAACTTAGGAAGTCAGACACTCGATATCGAAGTTATGGTAGATGCCAATGCCATTACCTCCATTGAACTTGTTAACCTGAGCGAAGATGTGGAAACCATGTTTCCCTTAATCAAACCTTCCTTTGATGATTTGACCGCTCAAATTATTGACGCCCAGTCTTTGGATACGATTACCTATCCTTCCGATGCCAAATACACCTCACTGGTGATTTTAGAAGCAATTGAAGTTTCCCTTAACAAGGCAAAAACCACAAACCTCCCTGCCGAACCGGAAGAATAAAAAAGAACTGCCCTTGCATACAACATGCAAAGGCAGTTTTATTATGCTCTTGATTTCACGGCAAGACTCTTTAAATCATCTACAGTAAATACATAAGCCGTATTACAGAAATGACACTTCATTTCGATATCTTCTCCGTCATCAATCATTGACTGAATCTCTTTTTTCCCTATACTGATTAAGGCTTTTTCCACTCTGGCTTTATCACAGTTACAATAAAAACCGGTATCTGTTTTATCCGAAATCACAGGATCCAGTCCCTTACACAAAAGTTCGACCAAATCCTCCGGAGTTTTTCCCTGTGACAAAAGTGTGGTTACACTGGTAATTTCTTTTAAATTCTCTTCCAACTGCGCGATTACCGATTCCTGTGCAAAAGGCATTAACTGGATGATAAAACCGCCGGCCTGCGCCACAGTATTATCTTTATTCATCAATACGCCTAAGCCTACGGAAGAGGGCAC
This sequence comes from Lachnospiraceae bacterium, assembly GCA_017473115.1. Lineage (GTDB taxonomy): Bacteria > Bacillota > Clostridia > Lachnospirales > Lachnospiraceae > UBA3766. The sequence goes on along the minus strand of JAFUNC010000010.1, from coordinate 11,870 downwards.
TTGCTCCGAATTGGCAAAGTAAAAAGTTAAATCCTCTGCAATTTCACCGGTCTGCAACACGGTCTGTCCCACATAAGGCTCTTTTAGCCCCATATCCTTAATGACATCTATAAATCCAATACCTACCGCTCCGGCCACATCCAGTTTGCCTGCCTTATTCGCCGGAAGGATTACGTTTGGATTGCCCACATATCCTTTGACCCTTGCTTTGGAATCCGCAGTTACGGTAATGCCCTGAATCGGACCACTTGCATTAATGCGCAAGGTTAAAAGGTCTTTTTCTCCTTTTAACATACTTCCCATCATAGCACCTGCCGTCATAAGCCTGCCCAACGCTGCTGTTGCCACCGGGCTGGTATCATGACGTCTTCTTGCTTCTTCCACCATATCCTTTGTATATGCCGCAAATACACGAATCTGTGCATCGCCTGCAGTTGCTCTTACAATATAATCACTCATTTCATCAAACGGCAGTCCTCTGCGTTCTCCTTTCCAATCAGAAAATGAAATCATTTCATTTTCTCTTGCTCTTTTGCAACGATATAAATACGCTCACTGTTTTCTGTAGGTACCTTGTGAGTATCCGCATCGAATGCTTTGACAAACTTAAGTCCTGCTTTTTCCACAAAAGACTTCATCTCATCTAATGTATACCCTCTTTGATAATGGGTTTCCGTAAATTTTCGAAACAGTCCGTCCTTTCCTTCTTTTACAAAAATAGTCAAATCATACTCATTGATTCCTTCCTCTTCGTGATAAAAATTATCCCAGATAAAACTGCATTCTTCACGATTCTCGGCAATCGTGGTATCCCCAATCACACACTCGTATTTATATGTTGTATTAAAATCAAATACAAATAATCCGCCCGGATACAGATAATTATTTACCAGACGAAATGTCTCAACGACCTCTTCCTCATCCAGAAGATAATTGACCGAATCACAGGCACTGATAACGGTACCTACCGTACTGTACAAATCCAATTCTCTCATATCCTGGCATAAATATAGAATCTCACTACCGGACTTTTCCTTTTTGCTTAATGCAATATTCAGCATTTCCTGCGAAAAATCCACGCCAATCATATCATAACCTTTACGATACAAAAGTTCTGTCAGAGTTCCTGTACCGCAACCCAAGTCAAGAACCAGATTCTTTTCGGATGCAAGAACATCCGTTACCGTCTCTACCGCAGTTTTGCTCTTTTCCTGCGCACCTTCGGACTTTTTATCCGCATCGTTCCTTTTACAAAGCGGTTCGGATATACCATGTTCTTCTATCAATTTATGGAGAAACTCCGCCCACTCTTCATAAGGCGTTTCATCCATAAATGTATCATACACACTTGCAAAATCTGTATATGCTTCCACTGCACACCTCTTTTATCTTATGCAAACCATCCCATAATTACATCTAACAATCCATAAGAGAGGATGGACATAATGATAGTCGCAATCACAATACCAAGCAATATTGCTCCAACCGCTTTCTTTAACTTCACATCAAACAATGCCGCAATCAAGGAACCGGTCCAAGCACCTGTACCCGGAAGCGGAACACCTACAAACAGCGCAAGCCCCCAGAACTCACCTTTTTTTAAGGCGTCACTTTTCTTCATTGCTTTCTTTTCAAGCCAGTTTGCAATTACACGCAAACCTTTCACATTCTGCATCCATTTTAAAATCTTTTTAATAAAAAGCAGGATAAACGGAATGGGAACTATGTTTCCTGCAATACAAAAAGGAATCGCTTTGACAATGGGAATCTCTAAAATCGATGCCGCAATCAATCCTCCACGCAACTCCAAGATAGGAATCATGGAAATAATAAAAACAACCCATTCCGGTGATATATACTGCCCTAATGTCTGGGCAAACCATTCTGCTACTGCTGTCATTTTCAGTCTCCTTTAAACATTTTTATTTTTTAGGTATAATTCTAACTCTTTTATCAATACCTGCATTTCTTCATCCGTACCAATGGTGATGCGCAAATATTCGTTAATACGTGGTGCTTTAAAATATCTGACATACACACCTTTTTGTTTTAACATTTCAAAAAGTTCTTCCGCAGGCACATCTTTATGCTTTGCAAATACAAAGTTCGTTTTGCTGTCCGTCATCGTAAAATCTAATTTGCGTAATTCTTCCATCGTCCATTCCCTGGTTGCACAAATTTGATCCACACATTTTCTGAAATAAGGTTCATCTTTTAAGGATAGGGATGCATATTCCAGTGTGGGACGGTTAATGGTATAAGAATTAATTGAAAACTTCACATCGTTCAAATATTGAATCAACTTCTTGCTTCCCATGCCGACGCCTACACGAAGCCCTGCAAGAGAACGCGATTTAGAGAAAGTATGCACCACCAGGACATTATCATATTTTTCTATAAGCGGCAGACAACTTTCACCGCCAAAATCCACATAAGCCTCATCCACAATCACAACACAATCGGAATTTGCCCGGATAATGTCTTCCACCCATTCTCGGCTTCTGGCGATACCGGTAGGCGCATTGGGATTTGTAATCACAACTCCGCCGTTTTTACCGCCCAAATAGTCTTCTTTAACAATATTAAAATCCTCATCCAAAGGTTTTTTTACGTATGGAACATCATACAATTGTGCCCACACCTCATAAAATGAATATGTAATATCCGGGAACAATACCGGTTTATCCGAATGAAAAAAGGTCAAAAATGCAGTTGCCAACACATCATCGGACCCTACTCCGACAAAAATCTGTTCCTCCGCCAACTTATAGTATTCCGCCAAATCTTTTACAAGATTCTCTACCGTCGGACTTGGATATAAACGCAATTCCTGCGAACGCTCGGTATATCTCTCCATTGCCTCTTTTACACCGGGGGCAGGGGGATACGGATTTTCATTGGTATTTAATTTAATAATATTCGCGGCCTTCGGCTGTTCTCCGGGAACATAAGGAACCACTTTACGTACATTGCTTTCCCAGCTCATATTCCTCCACATGGATTTTGTATTTAAAGGTCATTTGTTGTCAAATATATCCCTCAATTTATCCACTCAATGTAATAGTATACTCAATTTTACTTTTCTTTACAAGCAAAGACTGGAAAATAGGGGCAAATTATTGGTTAAGACGATATACTTTATAACCAAAGAAGCCTCCTGCACAAGACAGGAAGCCTCTTTTACATCGCTATGATTTTTTCTCGGCAAGCGCCATCTTTTTGATTCCCGCCAATGCCTTATTAACGGGCGGAATACAAATAACAATTGTGGTAATAATTCCTTCCGCCAACAGATAGGATCCGTTATACACTGCCGAATAAACCGGTATGGACATATTATAGTCTGCTGCCGCAGAGCCGAAGAAAATCATTCCGGAAAGGAACGCAAATACAAATCGTCCGAATACCGCTACCCAATAGCCCAGGAGCAAGCCATGTTTTTTGTCGGTAAAAATCCCGGACAATCCCAGTGCTCCAAAAGCAAAAATATAATCCACCATCATCTGCATCGGATGTATAATGTACGGCTCCAGAATCAACTGAAGAAATCCGTATGCAATGGCGGTCATAAGACCGGCTCTCGGTCCGAACCAATAGCCGATAAGTACAACAAAGAGCATACTGCACAAAGTAACCGAACCACCCATTGGTAACTCAAATAATTTAATCATGGAAGTTACCACCGCAAGTGCCATGGCCATTGCAGAAAACGCCAATTGTTTACTACTGAGTTTGACATTTTTTTTGCCGTTACAGTAGCAGGCAATGAAAAGAATCGCCAACATTAAAACAATTAACACTCCATAACCTGCGGTTGTGGGAAGGTAGGATGTTACTCCGTCATACTCTTCTGCCGTAAAAAAGAATGACATAAAAAACCTCCTTTGCATACGCAGGAGGTTACTTTCGAATCAAACATACAAACCCGGATTCGAACGAGTTTGTATATCACTGCTTCCTTCCGCCGGTATTATCCGGTTCAAGTAATGAGGGTTAGGACCAAGGCCCCGTCTCAGCAAATTAGCACCCCTAGCGTATATCTGATATTTAATTACGGTTACATATTAGTATCTTCAAATCCTTTTGTCAATATTTATGACTCTTTTGGATAAAAAAAATGAATCATACTCTCTCCACCGACAAACTACTCCTCGCAAGGACACTGCCTTCCCGTAACATCCATTTTATAATTTTCCCTGTAAATCAAATCTGACATTTTCACAAAGGAATAGCCCTGTTCTTTTAATGCAATAATCATTTCCTCCAGTGCGTCCGCTGTGTATTTTGCGCCGTTATGACATAATATGATTGAGCCGCATCCCAAATTTTCATGACAGGTTACGGTTTTGATAATGGAATCCACGCCATAATCTTTCCAATCCAAGCTATCGACATCCCATTGGATTGCATAATAGTTACAATTCTCCACACCGGTGATAACATCATTATCATAATCGCCATACGGCGGGCGGAATACACACATTTCATATCCGGTAAGGTCCTTTACCCGATTATGTACCTCCATAATTTCTTCTTCAATCTCTGACATGGAAAGTTCAGACATATTTAGGTGATTTTCACTGTGATTTCCCAGTTCGTGCCCTGCATCATGTATTTTTTTCACGTCCTCAGGGTAAGAAGATACCCATCCTCCGGTCATAAAAAACGTCACTTTTACATCCTGGCGTTCCAGAATTTCCAATATTTTATCCGTATCTTCATTTCCCCAAGCCGCATCAAAAGAAAGCGCAACCACTTTCTCCTCCGTTTCCACGCAGTAAATCGGCAATTTACGGTCACCATACATATTGCTCGCCTCTATTTCCTGTTTAGAACCGGAAATACATATGCAAAGAGTCAACACCATAAAAGCGGCACTGACACTCATTATCAACGCCGCTTTGGTTCTATTATCTTTTATTTTTTTTAGCAGTTCATGAATCTTCTTCACAATTGTCCTCATATATTTTCTTTGATAAAATGTATGATTTAAAATTGCTTTTTATGATGCATTTTTAGTATACCGTTATACCGGCCGATTCACTGTAGAGATAGATGTGCTCTTCATCATTCCAGGAGAAAGCCACCTGCGTACTGTTCTCCTGCATTATTCCTGTATACTTCGCTCCATATACATAATATTTCTCTCCCGGAGCCAACTGATGACCGGGCAAGATTGCACCCGACAAGGAGTCTTCACTGTCTGCCAAGGCATAATCCTTAAGGTTAAGCGTTTGTGTTCCGTTATTATACAACACCACATAATCTTGCGCACCGCCAATGCTATAGGAAGATACCGTCAAACTTGTTGCACTGACTGATTGTATTACCGGCACAATAGTCAAATCACCGTTTGCTCCTGCTAAAAGTTCTTCCGTCAATTGTAACGCTTCACCTTCCGCATACTCGCCATTCACGGTCCACCCCTGCACCGTCATTCCAACCGGTAACTCACAACTGATTTCAGCAGTTACACCTTCCAACCACTGTCCTTCATATTCCTTGCCGGCATTCATACCGTTTATCAGTAGGTTGCCCTCTTCCTGCATACTCATATGCATGAGAATGGTATCTCCGTATTGCCATTCCTGTTGCAATTCTCCTATTACATACTGTGGTCTTGCAACCGTGTATTCCAATATGCGTGCCCACTCCTGCTCGGTTTGAGCCATATCTCCTTCTCCAACACCCCATTCCTTCCAAATGGAATCTTTTAAAATGTCCGTCTGCATAATCATATAATTCAATTCATCGTATCTTTTTACGTTTAAATTATACATAGTATCCGACACATTATCTCTTGTAAAAATTTCATTCATCAGATACAGTATCTTCGCAGAGTACATGTCGCGAAATTCTTTACGTTGAGACAATGCACGGAACAAACCGGTATGCTCATTTGTTACCAGAAAATCATTCATTCGCGTATCTGCTGCATTATAACCGAAAAAGCCGAAAAACATCAGTCCCATACTATAATCAGTATCAAAAAGAAGATATCTGTACTTTCCGTCAAAAACAGTTCCTTCACGATATGTTTCTCCTTCAGCACAAATATAGCGATACAGTTTTACATTCCCATGAGGCCAATCAAGATTTCCGCTATAATGTTCAATTGCAAAATAGTGTGCAAAATTTTCTATATCAATCGTATCACAAACACGATTCCAGTTTGCATCATCATTTAAATCCGCATTTTCAACCCATTGAATGAATTCACGGTAATCGCTTGCGCATTCTTGCTCCGCTTCCGTTTCAACAGCCTCTGTATTCATCGCACTTAAACCACCTTCACAGACAGCCATTTCTCCCGCATAATCACCATATTTTTCTTTGAAATATCTGTCATCAAATGAATTTTGCAGCCAATATACTCCCTGATATTTTCCGTTAATATACACCGTAACACTTTCGGCGCCTAATGTATCCTGAAACCCTGACTGACGTCCCAATTCTCCTACCAATTCACTACGAATAAATGCATATCCGTTGTCGTTTCCGCCATTGTGAAAAGACAAACGCTGCCAGTTCGTAATCGGTTCTTTTCCATCCTGCGTATAAATATCTTCAAAAAACGGATAAGAAAATTCATTAACATCATCATATTCATATCTGGCAAACAAACGGAAGGACTTCTGATTTAACTGTCTGGTAACATTACCATATATTTTAATGCCGCAATCCTGCTCAATAATCTGTGTTCCGTCTTTCAAAAACATACTTGCATGTACAGGTACTTCAATATCCTCATAATAATTGGCAGGAATAATTTCATTCAACACATCCGTGTCCGGATTTGCTTCCACATATTCATAGAATTGGGTTCCTCTGACAAAAATTCCTTTTTCATCTCCAAACAGCAACTCCTCATCTCCCGTAAGAGAGACTACATAATCCGTTGTAAATCTGTCCTTCCCCAACGGATCCAATATATAGTCTCTGTCATAAACCGGTGAGACACTGCCATCTTCATACAAACAATACATACGAATAGAATACGTAACCGTTTCGCCGTTACATTCCAATTTAATCGGTCCGGAATATTCATAGGTTCCTTCCGCTCCGGCCATAGGTTCCTGTCCATTGGTTGTATAATAAATCTTTCCTTCTTGAAATGAATATATCTTTAAATCAAAAGAGCCACTGTATATACCACTCTCATGTGAAACATACAGCGTCTCCTCATTAGCAGAAAAGATATAGATTACAACGCCGATGATGCTACAAATCGTTAACAGCAAGATTGCCGGAATTGCCTTTTTTAATCCTTTTGCTCTCATCAAGATTCCTCTCTGTTACCTTAACCGCATGGGTTTATGCAACCACATCTCCTTCATAACTTAAAAGAGATAAGTTTGTTACTTTATCTAATTTTGCCACGCCATCCGTAACTTTCTTGGGTTCTTTTGCACGCAATTCTATAATGATTCTTACCGATGACTTGGATATGTTTCTTGATTTTACCTTATAGTAAGAACAACACTCCTGCAAAATATCCGTTATGGCATCTTCCACCTCTGCATTTTCACCATTTACTACCAAAACATAAGGAGCCTTAGTTGACGGCAACTGTGCCAAAACAAACACCACCAGTGTCAAAACAACCGTTACTGCAAGATTTAAAATATACTGGTTGGCTCCGCACATAATACCGCTCGCCACTGCCCAGAACATAAAAAACAAATCCATGGGATCCTTGACCGCCGTTCTGTATCTGACGATGGACAAGGCACCAACCATACCCAATGAAAGAACAAGATTGGATTGTATGGTTAAAATCACTGCCGCAGTCACAATTGTCATCCCCACAATTGCAAGATTCATATGAAGATTATACATTGATTTTCTGACAAAAAAGCGATATACAACAAACAAATATAATGCCATAATCACAGCAAATCCCAATGCAAGCAGAACCTCCTTCAAACCAAGATTTCCGGTTTGAAACTGCTCCATAAAAGATGATTTAATAATATCTTGGAATGTCATACTATATTACTCCCTCTCTTCTCATTTTTTCCGACAAATAGTACTTTGAAAACGTACTTTGTTGCAATTTCCCTAAATTTAAGGAACTATGAATATAATCCGGTAACATTTCCGTATATTTTACTTCCATTAACTCTTTTCCAATCTGCATAATCGGTTGCAAAAATAAATCTTTATCAAAAAAATGATTTATTTGGTCCGAAAAACTGATTTCTTTATCAAACGTAATACGAATATCTTCCAATTCGGAAACATAAGCCTCTCTTACATAATCTACAATAATTCTCGGTCGCAAATATTCTGTTTGATATTTCAACATAAAATGATTAATCAACTGATTTGTTTCATCGTATCGGATATGATTTAAATCTTCTGCCATAATTGCTTCTGCAAATGCTTTGTCAATCACGGCTCTGTCTTTGGAAATCTTACCGCCTACTTTGATTTTCCGCTCCAAAACAACCACATCCGAATTACAGTTATAAATTCGAATACGAAATTTCTCTCTTGGTTCAATTCCAATTTCATTGTCATAAAAAGAGGAACTGCCATAATTGTCAAAATAAAGGCTTCGAATATTATATTCTCCGTCTCCGATTGCATATTTGTCCATATCACAAATTCCCAAAATTCGGTTTCGCAACAACTCTATTTCTGCAACATTAACGATATATTTATTCTCATATCTGAATTTTCTGTTTTTCTTTGTTTCCATACACTTTTATATGAATTCTTCTTTCAAAAATCAATTTTTTCAAACCGCTACTAGTATACATCACTTATTTTTAATTTGCAACTGCCACGAAAATCTGCCGGTACTTTCCGGACTGATGGTTGACTTTTTTCTTTTGGGGAAATATACTTATATTATCACTTTACAGGAGGTAAGAAAAATGGACGCGGACCCCTATCACGCAAACACTTATTTAAATGAATATGCAATGCTGATGGGCTAACCTCTTTTTTTTGTGCCCATACGGCATAGAAAGAAGGTTAGAAATGGTACACTACTATTTTACAGAAGGCCGGAGTCTTCGCACTCTGGATGCACCTGCCGAAGGTTGTTGGATTTCTATGATCCGTCCTTCCGAAAGTGAAATTCACGACATTTCACAGAAGTTTTCTATTGATGTGGATGATTTAAAATCCGCATTGGATACCGATGAACGTTCCCGACTTGCTTACGAGGATAATTATACAATGGTTTTGGTAAATATTCCCACCATTGAAGAAGATACCGAGAAGGAATTATACGATACAATTCCTTTGTCTGTTTTTATTGCAAAAAAAACCATAATTACCGTGTGCATGGAAGAAAGCCCGGTTTTACGTGCCTTTGTGGACGGACGGGTAAGAGACTTCAGTACGGCAATGAAATCACGTTTTTTAATGCAATTACTTTATCGCACAGCCTCTCTTTATCTGCAATATCTGCGTAATATTGAAAGACAAAGTGAAGTTTTGGAAAATGACTTACACAAGTCTACTCAAAACAGTGCCTTGTTTGAACTTCTTAAGTTGGAAAAGAGTTTGGTTTACTTCACAACCTCCCTGCGTTCCAACGAAGTAGTAATGGAAAAACTTTTCAGAAATGAACGTTTCAAAAAATATCCCGAAGACGAAGAATTATTGGAAGATGTCATCATAGAAAACAAACAGGCAATTGAGATGGCTAATATCTACAGCGGCATTCTGAACGGTATGACCAATGCTTTTGCTTCTGTGATTTCCAATAACTTAAATACCGTAATGAAAACTTTAGCAATAGTCACCATCGTTTTATCTATCCCTACTATGATTTTCAGCGCATACGGTATGAACGTGGCATCGAGCGGAATGCCTTTTGCCGACAGTCCTTTTGGATTTGTTATCATCGTAGCCGCATCTTTGGTATTAGGCTTATTGGTAACCATCTTCTTTATGAAAAATAAACTCTTCAAATAATTTTATTATAAGGCGAAAGTATTTTATGTACTTTCGCCTTATTGATTGCTACACCTGTATATGAAACTGAATTTCTTTCTCTACATACTTTGTAATTACAAGTGCTCCTGCAATGATTCTCAAAGGTCGGTTTTCATTTATTTTTACAAACCATCCAGGAATCCTTATCATTAAAATCCTTTCCGACGCATTCTCAATCATTCGCATTCCGATTTTAACAATAAAATTCTTTTTACGGTAACCGATACCTACCCTGCCAAGATAATGTTCTTTTCCTGCAGGACTAATCTCATATACGCGACACATTCCAAATAACACATATACCGCAATAAACAGAATGCTCAATCCAAGTAACAATCCCGCCCAAATACACAATATTACAATTCCGTTCGCGTCATTTTTATCATTCTCCAATGTATCCAGTTCTAACATTTCATTTTCTTCCAAAAAGGACTCCTGCTCAAATACCGTTTCTTCTTTTTCTATTTCCGACAAAATATAGTCTTTGCTACCTTCTTCCGTTTTTTCTTCACTTGTATTTTCTGTAGTTTCTGTCTGTTCTGCTACATCTGCTGTAATTGAAACTGTCGGCGTTGTTTCAACCGCAGAAGAATCCTTATGCGACTGTTCCGTTTCCGTTTCGCTATTTCCTGATTCATCCTCCTTTTTTGCGACTTTTTCTTTTACTGCATTCACTTCTGCTTGTGCAATATTTCCTGCATTATCTCTTACTGAAATAACGATTGTACCGGTTTCCGATACTTCATAAGTATTTTCAGATATCCAGGTTCTACCACCATCCCAAGAATACGCTTCCTTCGCGAGGCCGCTTCCTTCTCCGCTATCGCCTTTATCCGTTGCGTCCACTGTAATTGTACAATTATCATAGTACCAGGGCACAGGGGTGGTAATAACGGAAACAATTTCCGGCGCGGTTTTATCAATGTTATTTATTTCAATGGTCTTGGTAACGGTATTACCGGCCGCATCTTTGATTACTGCCTGATAGGTCCCGTTTTCCGTAACTTCATATCGGTTACTGTTTCCGGGTTCTCCACCGTTCCAACTGATATGGTTCTCCGGTAAGTCCATATTATCTTTTACTTCTATCGAAAGTATAACTTTATCGTTAGTAGCCTCCGTTTTGTCTGCAACAATCTCACCTGCCACCGGATTTTCCTTATCAATATTGTTAATCTCAATGCTTTTGATTGCTGTATTTCCGGCAATATCCCTGATTTGTACATGATAGATTCCGTTTTCCGAAACCTCATACAGATTAGATGAACCATATTCCTGACTGTTCCAACTTGCATATTTTTCAGGGAGACCCACATTATCCGTTGCTTCTACGGTCAAAATTACTTTATCATTGGTAAGTACCGTTTTGTCTGCTTTGATCTCACTGACAACAGGAACCTCCAAATCAATATTGCTGATTTTAATACTTTTGGTCGTTTTATTCCCTGCTAAATCCTTCACTGTTACTTTATACGTTCCGTTAGCTGTAACCTCATATTGATTGCTGTTACCGTATGCCCCTCCATTCCAACTTGCATATTTTGCAGGTAAACCCACACTGTCCTTTGCCTCGATGGAAAGCACTACCTTACCGTTTGTAGGACTTGTTTTATCTGCTGTAATTTCGCTGACAACAGGGGCAGTTTTATCAATGTTGGTAATTTTAATGCTTTTACTCACCGTGTTTCCGGCCAAATCCTTTACTGTCACCTTATACGTTCCGTTGGCTGTAACCTCATATTGATTGCTGTTACCGTATACCCCTCCATTCCAACTTGCATATTTTGCAGGCAAACCCACACTGTCCTTTGCCTCAATGGAGAGCACTACCTTACCGTTTGTAGGACTTGTTTTATCTGCTGTAATTTCGCTGACAACAGGGGCAGTTTTATCAATGTTGGTAATTTTAATGCTTT
>JAFUNC010000009.1 GCA_017473115.1 Lachnospiraceae bacterium | reverse complement strand
CATGCAAACAAACAGACTTTACAAAACGGATTATAGCACCTTTTAGGGTACTTTTGTATAGGATATCTTCAAAAAAGTTGCTAAAAATCAAAAATACAAGGTCAAATCAGTTTGAACCGGAATTTAGTTTTTCATTTGACCGTAACGTTGGGTCACTCACAGGATAACACATAGCCCACATATCTCCCGCATAATAATAACTTTCAACTCCAAACTTTTCCCCATACTTATCTTCTAACAAGTCTTTTAACTTCTGGGTATCCGATTTAAACAGTCCACACCCTGTCAAACACAGAGCAAGCAATAGTACACTCACTATCAACAGATTTCTTTTATTTTTTCTTTGTTTCATTTTCTTTTCCTCACTTTTACATTTATATCTATACTATTTCTTAATAAAACACAATATATTTTGCATAAGTGTAAACTTTTTTCGATAAGTGGTCGTTTTTTCATTCTATACATCAATATACTGCAAATATATGACAATTATATAATTAGCCAAATACGTCATTTAATAAGAATTCTAACGCTCTTTGAAACTATCCTGTATCCCCTCAACAAATGGCTCCAGGAAATAATCCAATACGGTTCTCTGTCCGGCGATGATATCACATCTGCCTTCAGAACCAATATGTAACATATCGCTTGGCATATCTTGTAATACAATCTCAATAGGATATACATTTCCCAATCCATCTACAGAGACAGCCAATGTTCCAATTGTTTTAACTTCTCCATGTATAATCTCATATTGGGAGTTATCAAGAGCGGTTAATTTCACCTTAACTGTATCTCCCACGTTAACATATTCAATATCCGAGGTCGAAATATAAGCTTTCAAATTAACATTTGCTTCATTCGGAATGATATATGCAATGTTTTGTCCACCGGAAATATAATATCCTTCGGAATTTATTTGCCAATTTGCAACAAGACCGGACGTACTTGCAATTACTTTTTTATCACTAATAACCTTCTGCGCCGTTTCCAAATCCGCCTCTTTGGCGCGAAGCCGTTCATTTATTGTGTTAATATTCTGTATAATTTCCAATTCTCGCTCTAAAATATAACTTTCTTTTTGATTATCAATTAATTTCTTATCACTTGAAGTTTCTCTGACAATATCATATTGTTGCAATATAAGAAGAAAACTTTGCTGTTCCTTACATATTGCTTCCGCTACGGACGCATGCTCCCCATAAACAGAGCAATCATATTCTTCCAAATCTTCTCCATTATGTATTTTTTCATACATTTCCTTTTGTATTTCAAGAATTTTAACATCCTCTTCTAATTGAACTATTGCCATTTGTTCTTCTTGCGAATCAACAATTAGCAGCACATCTCCTTTTTCTACGTAATCACCTTCTTTTACACAAATTTCTGAAACACTTCCCGCATACGCATTATTTACAGGAATAACATTTCCTTCCGGACTTAAACTTCCATACGCAGTCACAGTTATATCAATCTTAAAAAAAGCCGCCCAAAGCACCGTAACAATTAGCAAAGTCGTAATCAACAATATAATCACTTCTGCCATTTTATTTTCAGGTTTTTCAATAATCTCCAACATAGAAGGCAGAAAATCGTACTTTAAATTTTTCTCTTTTATTTTTGTGTATTTTGCAATATATTTTTTCATTCGACATCACCTCTCAATTGCTGATGGTATAAATAAGAGTATAGTCCTTTCACTTTCATCAATGCTTCGTGACTGCCCTTTTCAATAATCTCACCTTTATCGATAACCATAATTTCATCCGCCACACGCAAGGTAGATAGCCGGTGTGCGATAATTAATACCGTTCTTCCTCTACATATTGATTTCATATTCTTCTGTATGATACTTTCTGACTCATAATCAAGAGCAGATGTTGCCTCATCAAAAATTAAAATCTTGGGGTTATTAATTATCGCTCTTGCTATTGCAACCCTTTGCTTCTGCCCCCCGGATAATGACACTCCTTTTTCTCCGATAATCGTATCATAACCTTCTTGAAGTTCCATGATAAAATCATGCGCACCTGCTATTTTAGCGGCAGAAATAATATCATCAATTGTTTTATTTGGACAATGAATGGAAATATTCTCTGCCACACTTCCGTCAAACATAAAATTTTCTTGCAAAACCACCCCAATTTGATTTCGAAGTAGCCATGGATTCATTAATGATAAATCCATTCCATCAACAGTAATTTTTCCATTTTGCGGAATATATAATCGCTGTATAAGTTTAGAAATTGTACTCTTGCCGGAACCACTACGTCCCACCAAACCAATTATTTTATTTGGCGGTATTTCGAAACTCATCCCCTTTAGTACATCCGCTGTATCTGCCCGATATCGAAACCATACCTTATCAAAACAGATTTTTCCGTCAAGTTTTGGCAATATGGTTGTTGTATTTACACTCATCTGCTCCATCGGTGAGTTGAAAATATCTCCAATTCGTTGAACAGATAAAGATGCCTGCTGATATTCCTGCCATAATTGAACCAGTCGCAAAATCGGACCGCTGACACGGTTTGCCAGCATACGAAATGCCACAAGTTGACCAATCGTTAATGTTCCGTCAATCACCATTTTGGCTCCCTGTACCAAAATAATCAAATCAAATATTCTCTGAATAAATGTTGCTACATTTCCTGATGTTGAAGATATTATTGATGTCTTGTACCCTGCTTTTACATAATCAGCCTGCAAGTCACCCCATTTTTCTTCAAACTTATTCTCCAAAGCAAAAGACTTTACTGTTTGGATTCCGGTTACCGATTCAACCAAGAAAGATTGTGCATTTGCACCCGCCCGAAATTTCTCATTTAAGCTCTTTTTAAATAATGGCGTTATCACCAAAGACAAAATTGCGAAGACAGGAATTGATATGAGCACAATAACCGCTAGTGGTACATTGTAAAAAAATAACACAGCGATATAAACTGTAACAAAAAACAAATCAATCAATGATGAAAGCGGTGTTCCGGTTAAAAAACTACGAATTGTATCAAGTTCACGAACACGTGCAACCGTTTCACCGACGCGTCTGGACTCGAAATATCTTAAAGGCAATGCAAACAAATGATGAAATAATTTTGCACTAAGAATAACATCGATTCTATTTGTGGTATGTACAAATAAATAACTTTTTGCAAGACTAATCATCAATTCATAAACATATGCAATGGCAATGCCAATCGCAATCGTATGTAGTGTAGAAAGAGCATGATGTGACAAAACCTTATCCACAACAACCTGCGTCATTAATGGTGTCAAAATGCCAATAATCTGCACAACAAATACAGCAATTAACACACAGATAAATTGCTTCTTAAATTTAATGATTGTAGGAATAAACCAACGAAATCCAAATTTATGATTGGATTCATAAGACGAAGAATTTTTCTTACCAAATGCAAGGATTCTTCCTGAAATGTACTGTATTAGATCACTATTTGAAACAACCTCAGGAGTCCCTTTTAAAGGATTGAGTATTGTCCAATTATCATTCTTATACGCAAGAATAATAATATATTCATTTTCTTTCGTTTCTGCAATCAAAGGAACAACAGTCATCTGCATCTTTTTAACAGAAAGACTGCCTACTTTTATTTTCATTCCAAGTTGTTTGCCTAACCGAAGTAATTCTATTTCTGTTTCACTCTTTTTACAAAACCTTTCCACCGAATTTTTAGGTACCTTAACATTGAGATATTTCGCTATTATCAGAAAGCATAAATATCCCGTATTCATTTCATTATTCATTTTTATCCCCTTTTTACACTTTTTTATAAATACAAAACCCTTTTATGCAGTTGCTTTTCGTAACTTGTATAAAAGGGTAATTTGTTATTTTAAAATATAAAATTATTTATTCTTCAAAAATTCCGGAATCACAATGGTTCTTTCTTCCACATTGCTTCTCATTTCCTTCGGCTTTGCCGGAGTGATAGGCTTTGTGACCGGTTTCTGAACCGGTGCTGCAGGCTGTGCTGCCTGTGCCAAAGGACTTCCTACCGGGGTAAAATTCTGTGTATGTGCAAGCGGTCTTGATGCAATCGGGCTGGTAGCCTTAGGCATTGCATTCATACCACCCATCTGAGGCTTATATGCCTGGAATGTAGGAGGCGTATACTTCATTGCAGGAGTTACACCCTGTGGGAACAAACCGGTTGCAATAACCGTAATCTTACAGGTATCTACTTCATCCGCATTATACATAGCACCAAAGATAATATTTACCTGATCGCCTGTGAGTTCCTGTACATAACTTGCTGCTGCATTTGCATCAATCAGTGAAATATCACCGGATACATTGATGATTACATCTGTTGCTCCATCAATGGTTGTCTCAAGTAAAGGACTTTCAACTGCCATCTTAACAGCTTCCATAGCCTTATCTTCGCCCTTACCGACACCGATACCGATGTGTGCAATACCCTTATTGGTCATAACGGTCTGTACGTCAGCAAAGTCAAGGTTGATGACTGCGGGCATATTAATCAAATCCGTAATACCGGAAACTGCCTGCTGTAATACTTCATCTGCTTTCTTAAGGGCATCCGGCATTGTTGTCTTCTTATCTACAATCTGAAGTAACTTCTCATTCGGAATCACAATTAAGGTATCCACATTTTCTTTCAAACGTTCAATACCTGCTTCTGCGTTTGCCATACGACCTTTGGCTTCAAAGCGGAAAGGCTTGGTCGCAACGCCGACGGTAAGAATACCCATACTCTTGGAAAGTTCCGCAACGATAGGTGCTGCACCGGTTCCGGTTCCGCCACCCATACCACAAGTTACGAATACCATATCCGCACCCTGCATTGCTGTTGCAATTTCTTCTCTGCTCTCTACCGCTGCCGCTTCACCGATTTCAGGTTTCGCACCCGCACCGAGACCCTTGGTAAGTTTCTCGCCAATCTGGATTAACTTCGGTGCTTTACACAACTGTAAAGCCTGTCTATCTGTATTAATACCGATAAATTCCACACCGGTAATATTCTCATCAATCATTCTATTTACAGCATTATTACCTGCGCCGCCCACACCTACAACGATAATTTTGGCAGCCGCATTTGCATCATTGGTTCTGATTTCAAGCAAGGTTACATCCTCCTTAATATTCCTATTTCCGTTTAC
The DNA here is from genome assembly GCA_017473115.1 of Lachnospiraceae bacterium. Classification (GTDB taxonomy): domain Bacteria; phylum Bacillota; class Clostridia; order Lachnospirales; family Lachnospiraceae; genus UBA3766. The sequence continues at coordinate 114,408 of JAFUNC010000009.1, read as the reverse complement.
ACATAAAAACAAACAATCATTCCACTCTATGTACACCCATGGCACTCTTTGTCCATTTTTAAATATTCATCTTTTTAATGATATAATTTTTTTTAGATTTTATCAACCTATTTTTTCGTTTTTTTATAAAGAAATACAGACTTTTTTCGAATTTTTCCGCCTTAGGAATTATTCTGGGGAATATCTTCTTCGAAAGTAATGTCTTTGTTGGCCTCCGAGAAGTTCTCCATATGCAAAACTCCGCTTTTCCCTTCCAGATGAGGCAGAATTCCCGTCAAGTGCATAATAATCTGATCCATATCCGCATTTTCGCCCATAATCACTCTCACTTTTCCGAAATGAAGGCTTACATCATACAGGGAATCAAACTGAATCTTGGTAGCCGACAGGCCATGCTTGTTCAACAAATTGGTAATGTTGAGAATCTCCTGAAAAATCTCTTCGTTTTCCACAGGCAAAGCCTCATGAAGCACTACATGGTTAAATTTCAATCCGGACACTTCCGGAATTCCCGGCGTCAACACACCGGAACTTTCCACAATAATTCCGTCTTTGTCAAAATACATATAACTTCCCAAATACTGTACATATCCGGCAAGGGCTTTTTCATACACGGTAATTTTAACTGTATTCCTGTCCACAACCGAAACATCAATACGTTCCACAAAAGGCACATCCGTAATGCTTTTGTTATGATACTGCATGGATAAAAAAATGGAATTCGTACTGAAATCATTATCCATTACCATCTCTTGAATCTGTGTCGTACTGTAATGCACATTGCCTTCTACCAGTACCGATGTCACCTTAAAAGCATCCAGAAACCAAAATACACCACCTGTGAGAACGGCAAGAATTCCTACAACAAAGGCTGCTTTTACAAGAAGGCCCTGTCTTCCGGTCATATTCATTTTAAATTTTGCTATTTTACTCATGACCTTCCGTCCCTTAATTTAATACCGCGCCCAACGCCCAGTACGATACCGATTTCAATCATCAAAAACAAAATGGACGAACCACCGTAACTGATAAACGGTAACGAAATACCCGTGTTGGGAATGGTATTGGTTACAACCGCAATATTTAAAAGTACCTGAATGGCAAAATGTCCCATAACTCCCACCACCAGCAAAGCACTGTACAAATCTTTGGCGTTATTGGCAATTACCATACATCTCCAAATTAAAATAACAAACAGTAACATAATGCAAAATGCACCGAACAATCCCAATTCCTCACAAAGAATGGAGAAAATCATATCATTCTGTGCTTCCGGTATGTAGTTTAACTTTTGCATACTTTTACCCAGACCCTTACCGAATACACCGCCGGAACCGATGGCATACAAGGACTGTAAAGTCTGGAATCCTTCATCCTGCGCATAACTTTCGGGATGGAACCAGGCCAGAATACGGGCAAAACGGAAATTTTCCGTAGTGGGTTCCACAAAGAAATAAATACAGGTAACCAAGATTACCACTGCCACAACTCCGCAACCGGTTACCAAAGTAATCTTTTTGTAATCCGGACTCGCTACGAAAATCATCAGATACGCAATCGCGAAAATAATAATGGCACTACTTAAGTTATTACTGATTAACCAAACCATTACACACATAGGTACGGGGAAAGCCAGTGCAATCAGAAAACCTTTCCATGATTTCAGGCTTTTACCCATTTTACAAATTACGTTTGCCAAAAATAAAATCATACACAACTTGGCAATTTCCGCAGGCTGTAAGTTAAATCCCACACCGGTTTTTAACCATCGGGTCGCACCGTTTACCTCGATACCGAGAGGTGTTAACAAAAGAAGAATTCCCACTGCAGCAATAATATAATAGGTCAATGAAAATTTAGAAAACAGTTCCGTCGGGATAAAAGAAACAAAAATCATAGCCACCAATCCCAACGCCGCAGCTATGGCCTGACGCTTCAGATAGTACGCAGGATCGTTATAATCCAAATTTGCCTCATAGGAACTTGCGGAATAAATCATAATCAAACCGAATCCCACAAGAAAAATAACCACAAATAATAATGTGTAGTCAAAAAAACTCTCTTCTTTTTTTCGGTTGTTTACGAACTTTTTGATTAAATCCATTTGGATTCCTCCCGATTACTCTATACACCCATCAAAGCAATTAAACATGCAATGGCGGTTACAATGGTAAACACAGCCACAATCTTGGTTTCTTTCCAGCCGCACAATTCAAAATGATGATGAATCGGCGCCATTTTGAACAATCTTTTCCCTTTGGTCATTTTAAAATATCCCACCTGAAGAATAACCGAAACCACTTCAGCCACATAGATGCAGGCAACAATTACCAGGAACAGGGGCATCTGCAGTACATAGGCCGTAGCCGCCACAAAGCCGCCCAAAGCCAACGAACCGGTATCTCCCATAAACACACTTGCAGGATGCACGTTAAACAACAAAAAGCCCAACAAAGCACCTACCACTGCACATGTAATGGGTTCGATTCCGCTCTGTGTCCCCATACCGACCACTGTAAAAAACATGGCAATCATTAAGGTGACGGAACTTGCCAAACCGTCCAAACCGTCTGTGAAATTCGCTCCGGTATCCGTTCCCAAAATGACAATAAACATAAAAATAATATTAAACCATCCCATATCAATATAGGTATCCGGCATAAAAGGTACCTTCATCGCAAGACTGATATCCGTGTATTGATAAATATAAAAGATAAAAATACCGGTAATCAGAATCTGAAGTCCCATCTTCTGCCATGCACGAAGACCCATGGAACGTTTTAACACAACCTTAATGTAATCGTCCAAAAATCCAACCAGCCCAAATCCCAATGTCAAGAACAGAATCGGGATAATCTTCGGGTAATCCTTGATATAAAAAACCGACGCCACAACAATACCTATCAAAATAAGAATGCCGCCCATGGTCGGTGTCCCCGACTTGCTCAAATGGGTTTTGGGACCGTCATCTCTTACGGTCTGCCCCACTTTCAGTCTGCGTAAAAAGGGAATCACCAAAGGTCCCAGAATCACGCTCACCGCAAATGAAATTATGATAGGGATAATTGAGTCGTATAACATTATTTTTTCCTTTCCATCGGCATATTTTTATTATCTTATGCCTGTTGTTCATTATAGTTCATTCCTTCCAAATACGGAAGTATATTTTCAAACAACTGACGTATCACAGGTGCCGCTATGGTTCCCCCGTAATACACGCCTTTCGGATTATGAATCACCACCAACGCAATGACTTGCGGGTCATCCGCCGGTGCAAATCCGACAAAAGAGGCTATGTATTTACCACTTCCTCTGGGTAATGTCTGGCTGGTGGCTGTTTTACCCCCAACACTGAAACCATCCACATAACCGTTCCGTCCCGTACCTTCCGAAACTACCTTTTCCAAAAGACTCTGTACGGTTTCCGAAGTTTCGGCACTGACCAGACCCTCCTGCGTTTCATAGGTAAACTCTTTGGTTACCGTTCCGTTTGCATCTATGGTTCTCATTGCAAAATGAGGCGTTACGCGTTGACCGCCGTTTATAATCATAGACACCGTTGTCACCAGCTGAATCGGTGTAATCTGAAAAGACTGACCGAAAGATACGGTTGCCAGTTCTACCGGCCCCATATTTTCTTTTTGATGCATAATCGTACCGGCTTCTCCCGGCAAATCAATTCCGGTTTTATTCAATAGTCCGAAATGTTCAAAATAATACACATACCGGTCCACACCCAGGCGACTTCCCACACTGATAAAAACAGGATTACAGGAATTCATAATTCCTTGGGTAAACGTCTCGCTTCCGTGTCCCGTGGTTTTGTGACAACGGATTCTTCGGTCTTCTACCATAATATATCCCGGGCAGTGAAATCCATCATCCGGAGTGACAACGCCCTCTTCCAATCCTGCCGCTGTGGTGATTATTTTAAAAGTGGAACCGGGTTCGTATGTATCATTAATACATCCGTTTCTCCACATTGCGTTCAATGCATCCTGATATGCATCTCCCGTAGGTATTTCCTCACCCACGGCCAAATTCAAATCATAGGGACTGTTTAACCGGAATTCCGGTACATTCACCATCGCATACACTTCACCGCTTTGCGGATTCATTACAATCATGGATACAGCATCCGCTTCGTTATTTGCCATCGCCTGCATAGCAAGTTGCGTGGCATATTCCTGGATATTCATATCCATACTGATTTGCAAATCATTGCCTTTGACGGGTTCAATGCGGTTTTCCACTGCATTTTCCACTTCTACACCGGCTGCATCCGTCAGCGTAAGAATGGTTCCTGCCGTCCCCTGTAATTCCTCATCATATATGACTTCCAGTCCGATAATCCCCTGATTATCCGCACCGGTAAATCCCAGCACTTTGGATGCCACTTCGTCATAAGGATAAAATCTTTTATAATCTTCATCTACTTTTACACCGGGAAGGTTATAATTTCGAATGCGGTCACCAATCTCTTTGTCTACGTTACTGCGGACTTTTTCAATCGACGAACGCTTCTCAACCCTGGCTCTTACCGTATCTTCCGGCAAAGATAATTCCCGGCACAGCATATCAATGACTTCTTCCGGATTTTCGATCTGATTATGAATGACCGAAACGGTACAAACAGCCCTGTTATCTGCTATCACGACGCCGTTTCTGTCCAGAATACGGCCTCTGGCAGCCTTGATATGCCGCTCTCTTTCGTGCAGTTCTCTTGCAACCTCTGAATAGTATTCGCCTTTTATAATCATAAGATACGAAAGACGACCAACCAATATGGCATTTATCAGTAAAACGATCATAAAAAACGTAAAAACTTTGCCATGATGTCTTGTTTTGTTTCTTTCCAGCATAGAAACCCCACCGAAGCGACCTTATTATAGTGTATTAGCGCTTGGGTGAGGTTATTCTGCGAATCTTCTCACTATTCTTCCGGTTCATCCGAAGTATCCGGACCTCCCTGTATCAAACCGGACCCCGGATTAATCGGTCTTCCGGTTTCCGGATCCAGAAATTCTCCCGTATACGGGTCAATGGCATATCCTGTTGCAGGATCAATCTGCACTTCCGGTCTTTGAGGTTCCTCCGAAGTCTCTTCGCTTCCTTCTTCCCCTTCCGTGCTGCCTTCTTCGCCCTCTTCCGGTGTCTCTTCTTCTGGCTTTACAAGATTTGCATTATACAATCCTCTTGCTTCCAAATCAGCAATTTCATCTTCTGACAATTCTTCCGTCATAAAAATATTCAAATACGGTAATACTTCCGTAAGAATTTCCTTCGTAATCAGGCAGGCTTCTGCCGTTCCGCCTGTTTGGTCCGGCATGTTGGGTCTGTCGATAACTACATAAATTGCAATCTGCGGATCATCTGCCGGCGCATATCCCATAAAAGATACTACATAATCCTTTTCGCTACGCACACCGTTTACAACCGTTTCCGCCGTTCCCGTTTTACCGCCGATGGCATATCCTGCCGGTCTTGCTTTTTTACCGGTACCGCTGATCACTACCTCATTACAGTACTCAATAATCTGCTCCGAAGTAGTACCGGACACCGTCTGTTTTAATAATCTCGGTTCTATATTTTCAATTACGGAACCGTCAGAACTTAATATCTGACTTACCATATGCGGTTCATAATAATAACCACCATTTATCATGGAACAGAATGCAGTAATCATCTGTATCATGGTTACATTATAACCCTGACCGAAAGAGGAAGTAGCAAGTTCGGTCGGTCCCATGGTATTACTGTTAAATACCAGAGATGCCGTTCTGGCTTCACCTGTTAAATCAATATTGGTTTTAAGACCGAAATTAAACTCTTCAAAATATTTCAGATAAGTTGTTTTGCCTGTGGTATCCGCAATGTGCATCAATGCCACGTTACAAGACTGTGCAACCGCATTGGATACGGTGATTTCGCCGTCACCGTAACGGTTGTGACAACGGATTTTATATCCACCGATTTCCAAAAGACCACCGCAATAATATGTCTCATTACCGGTAATGGAACCGGAATCCAGTGCTGCCGCCACCGTAAAAGGTTTCGCAACGGAACCGGGTTCATATGTAGCAGAAATACAATAATTTTTCCACAATTCCGCTAACATTTCTCCTACCGTGCCGCCGTTTTCTTCTACTGCCGCAATCTCTTCCGGCGTAAAATACAATTCCGCATTTCTCGGTTCATTTAAATCAAAGAACGGATATCCTGCCATCGCAAGCACATTACCGGTATCTACTTCCATTATGATACAACCGGTATTATAACTTCCGTCCTCACCTTCACGATAATTATTTGTGTAGGCTTCGTTATAGTCCGTAATTTTTTCTTCCACAATTTTCTGAATATTGACATCAATGGTGGTTACCAATGTATGTCCGTTTACGGCAGGAACCGTGGTTCTCTCCAAATTGGAATCTTCATTTAAGTAACCGTATTCACGACCGTTGGTGCCGTTTAATGTATCGTTATAATATTCCTCAAGACCATACGCTCCGGCATTTCCGGCATTGGTATACCCCAAAACATCACATGCCACGCTGCCCAAAGGATAATAACGCAAATATTCTTCTTCAAACCAAACACCGCGAAGATCCGTCAATTCTTCCGACGCTTTCGCTTCTTCTTCCATTGTTAAAAACGGCTGAATCTCTTCATAATCCAATCGCTTCTTTAAAACATAATACTTTGAGTTCGGATTCTCGCTTATGAATGTTGTCAATTCGTGCGAATTCGCACCAAAGCACTTCTGTAATGCGCTTACCGTAGCAGTTACGGTGCCTTCGCTTCTCTCTTCGTAGTAATTCATTACAGAAGCGTCAATAATGACGTTATATACTTTTTTGCTGACAGCCAATGTAGTTCCGTTACTGTCCACAATACTGCCTCGCTGATAAGGCAAAATCATACTGTCATAATGACGCTGGGATAAAACAGTATGAGTATACTCATCCCCTTTTTGCGTATTAATCAGGACCAATCTTACCCCAAGCACGACAAAAGCTAGTAACACCATTACAAACAGTATTACTAGTTTTTTTCGCATATCCATATCAAATTGTTTTTTCTTTGTCTGTTTTGACGCTTTCAAAATAACACCTGCTTTGATTATTCGATGTCAGAGTACTGCTTTACGTAATCGCCGATGGAATCGGTATACTTAATGATTTGACCTTCCGTTGCATAATGCATTCCCAGTTCCTCCTGGGCAATTCTTTTAACCTCGTCCAAATCCACGGAATTTACAATACAGCTGTATTCTTCATCATTATCAGCCTTGATATTCAAATAACGGCTCTCCAATGAAGCAATACGTTCTACACTGTTTACCACCTCTGCATTGGCGCGGATGTATCCGGTCAGCATGATAACCGACATTGCCATTGCTACAATCAAAAACATTACATAAGGCAAGTTCATGTGCTTTGCCTTCTCGCGATTTTTTCTTGTAACTGCACTCAGTTTCTTACGGGGTGCCTCGTCCAATTCTTTCTTGATATCAGGTACTATACTGCCATATATATACTCTTTCCCACCTGTCGCACGACCTGTTCCTACTGCTACCGGTCTTCTGTTTGCGTACTGTGCCCTTTCCATTTTACTATCCTCCTTGATATTACACAATCCTTCTTTTATAAAAATCGTATTTTTCTTCTTCTGTTTTTCTTCTTTTATCTGCGTTTATCGATAAAATACATCAAAGAAATCTTCGTATCTTTACATTGCTTTTTCGAATATTCTTAATTTTGCCGATTTGGAGCGTTTATTCTCTTCCAGTTCCTCTTCACTTGGAAGAATCGGTTTTCTTGTAATCACCTTGCCGAGCGACTTATTTCCGCAGGTACAAATCGGAAATGAAGGCGGGCATACACAAGGATTCTCAGCCTTCTTAAAACTCAACTTCACCATTCTGTCTTCTAATGAATGGAAGGTAATAATGCATAACCGTCCGCCGGGTTTTAACGCATCAATCATATCGTCTAATGTATCTCTCAAAACCTCTAATTCACGGTTACATTCGATTCTGATTGCCTGAAAGGTACGTTTGGAAGGATGCCCTCCCGTCGCACGCATCTTGGCAGGAATGGCCGCTTTGATGATTTCATTTAATTCAAAAGTAGTTTCAATGGGCTTGTCTGCCCTTGCTCTTACAATGTGCTTTGCAATATTCTTTGCAAACTGATCTTCACCATAATCCTTAATGATACGAAACAATTCCATTTCACTATAGCCGTTTACGATATCTTTCGCGGTCAGGCTCTGTCGCTGATCCATACGCATATCAAGCGGTGCGTCATTTTTATATCCAAAACCTCGCTCTATCGTATCCAACTGATAAGACGAAACGCCCAGGTCAAGCATAATGCCGTCTACACCTTCCGGCGCATGTTCTTTTAAAATTTCCTTCATTGCGGAATAATTGCTTCGTACAATGGTTACCTTATCTTCGTATGGCTTTAACCGCTCGCTTGCTGCCGCTATGGCTGCCGCATCCTGGTCGATACCGATGTGTCTGCCGCCATTACCAAGTTTCTTCACGATTTCCAACGAATGTCCGGCCCCGCCTAAAGTTCCGTCTACGTATATTCCGTCCGGTTTGATATTTAACCCCTCAATCGTTTCCCAAAGCAGAACCGACTTGTGTTCAAATTCCATATGCTCCTCCAAACGACTGTTTTAAATCCAAATACCGGTTTCATCCAGTTCTTCTGCAAGTTCACTGATGTTGGTTGCACTCATTACTTCGTCATACTTCTCTTTTGCCCAGATTTCAATATGACTGCCCATACCTACCAGCACAACTTCTTTCATAATGCTCGCATGTTCCCGTAAAAATGCCGGAACCAAAATACGTCCCTGGCTGTCGGTTTCCACTTCTGTTGCTCCACCGATTAAGTATCTTGTGAACTCTCGTGCTTTGCGGTTTGTCATACGGACTTCGCCAAGTTTGTCCATCACTTTTGCCCACTCGTCCCCGGCATATACAAACAGGCAGTCATCAATTCCTCTTGTTACAACAAATTCGTTTCCCAGTTTTTCACGGTACTTTGACGGAATGATCAGCCTGCCTTTGGTATCAATTGTATGATTGTATTCACCCATGAAACCCATCAACATACACAATACCTCTTTTGGAATGCAAAAACGGGTGATTTTGCTCCACAAACCACCACTTTATTTCACTTTTTACCACTTTTATGGTCATTTTACTCCATTTTAGGGATGTAATCAAGTGTTTTTTCACATTTTGCTCACTTTTTTATGAAATTTTTAAGACGGTACAAAATGTTGTGGTTCAAGTGTTTTTTTGCACAATTTTTGTTGTGAAAACATAAAAAAAGAGACTGCTTTCAAAAACAGTCTCTCATCCTTTTCGTTCTCTTAATATTTCTCTAAATCATTCCACTCGCCAGGATCATCCATATAATTCCCCATAGAATCATTACGCTCCGATACTACAACGCTTCCGTCATAAGACACAATGCAATAATCCCCGGTAGTCAGATGATACTCTCCGTCTCCATCAGATACATACTGATACAACCAGAAAACATAGTATGTCCTGTTTTCCGTACTTCCCAGAGAATATATAATCCATTTATCCTTCTCCGGCGACGGATTGGCCGGGTCGTATTTCTCCCGTTCCATTCCGTTTTCATCCGCAAATTGATATACTACATATCCGGTCTTGGCCGTTCCTGCATAAGACCTGCCAAGTAATTTCTGTAAATAAGACCTGTCCTCCGTCATCAGATAGGGTAACTCTTCACAATACACGCTGTACTCTTTTACATCCGAATTTCCATAATAGAAATTATACGCAATATCCAGAGCGTCTTTTTCACTGATTAATTTCTGTTCGTCAACGTATACATAATCCGCCTCTCTGCTATGCCCCGTAGCCCCTTCCCCGGGTTTGCATACTATAGAATCCAACTTCCAGCCATCCGCATAGGTTGCCGTAAAATAATATTTTTCTTCTTTCACATTCTCCGGCGCAATATCCTCGGGATACTTTACCAATACTGTAAATGCACATTGGGTACCATCTACTGCATACTCCTCTATCGTATAAGTATCCCATGGACACCCGAAACACGGTCCTCCGCCACAGAGTTCATCGCGCATATAAAAGACACCGTCCGCTTCCCAATAAGTAGGAAGACCATCGGAATACCGGTATAAAAGATAATTCGCCTGTTCCCTGACATAAATCTCCCGTATGTAAGTTTCCAATTCAACATACGTTGCAAAATCATCATCCGTTACCGGAATTCTACCACCTGTTGCCACAGTTCTATCCCCATCCAAACGGACTTCAAAAATATTACTTACACAGTTGTAATTTGCATCTACAAGTCTACGCATCTCTTCTTCGCTAATGGCATATTCTCCTGCTTCATCGCCATCATACCTACCCGCTTCAATTTCTTCGCTTTCATCAACCTCCGATTCTGTTCCATCCATCACGCTTACATTCTCATCCTCTGCCGCGACCAGTTCCTCGCTTATTATTTCCGGCTCTACTCCTACCATAGTTTCCTCTTTACATCCGGGTATCCCCATCCAAACTTCTTCCGAAGCAGAAGTTTCCTTGCATGCCATCATACCCAAACATAAAACTATTATAATAAATACCATCGCTCTTCTCATCAGAATTCCTCTTTTTATATTACTTTTATGACAGCAGTTTCTTTAATACTCATAATGACTCGTCTGTGTCAAAGTATCCAGCACATTGCCGTTCCGGTCTTTGATTTCTATTGTCCATACATCATTCCGCAATTCAGCAAACAGGTAATAAGAATTAGAGTCTGTCACACTATCCACATAATATTGCCCTTCGCTGATTTTATAAAGATACCTGTCATCCCAGTCTGCCGACTCATCTTCCGGTATAACCGCAATATTACCGATATCTGTACATTCCCCTACACCGTCCATACTTGTATAAATATTAAAACTGTATTGCAGACCACTTGTCCCTTCATAACTGCCAACCAAGGCGTAGTCTGTGTTGGTGTAGACTGCTACAGACGCATCCAAAGAATATGCCTGATAATATTGCTCACTTGCATCATCCCATACGTACATATCTTTCCTTGCCAAAACAAAGGCCTTTCCGTCATAACGGTAAAAGGTATCATGATAAACAGTCGCACCACCCCGGCTGGTTCCGCAAATCCATTTCTTCTCACGATCCACCTTAGGATTGGGAATCTCCTGAAAACTTTCACACCATTCGTATAACCCGGTTTCCGCATTTGCAAGATAGCACCGATATCCCAAATCACCGTGGGTACCGTAATGTCCTTGCCAAACCAACACATCTTTTACACCGTCAAAATTCACATCTTCTTCCCAAATCAATGCATCCCCTGAGGGAAGGCAGGAAACATATTCATCGTGATTATAGTATATGGTCTGCAACAAAGTATCATCATTGTAAATTTCCACTTCCCAACGCACAACATACTGCGTTTCCTCATTCCGATAAAGGCTTACCTTATAAGTATGCAAATCTGTTTTGATTTCTTCGATTTCCTTAAGCAGGTTCATAGCCGTTAATTTATGATCCTGAATTTTATAATCCTTACGTTGATAAATCGTGTCCGCAACACTGTATGTAAGTTCTTTTTCAGTCATTTGTCCGGATACATCCGTAATTTCCAGGCACTGGATTTTCTCGGCATTCCACACCAAAACATTATCCAGTTTTGCATCAATGGATTCACCGCACTGTATTACCTTTCCGTCCTCAAATCGAAAGAGCCACAGTTTCTCATCCATATCTCCATCTTCATCCGTTTCCAGAAGCAAAAAATATCCGCCATCCGTCTGCAGCAAATAGGACTCATTCACTATAATATAATTACCAACAATTTGAAGTTCATTGTGTCCTGTGCGAATGGTAATCGTCTGGTCCTGCGGAGGATTTGGTATCAAATCCTCCTCTCCCCATTCACAGCCGGCCCATTTGAAATCAATCACAAAGGCATCATCTCCATCTATGTGATACAGATAATCTGTGGACAACGCCGCCTTATCTCCTTTCCATTCAAGGGATGCTTCTTCATACGCATCACTTATGCTAATTTTCTCTGCCGGTTCGGAACTATCATCGGTCTGTGTATCCTCGCTTTCTTCCGTACCGGAATACTCTCCGCCACTGTTTAAGATTTCTTCCACACCGGCGCTACTGTCAAACTCTTCCGTATTTTCGACTTCAGGATATACTTCCCGTTCATTACACGCCCCAAAACACATACATAAAATCATAATTACGAACAGCATCACTTTTTTCATCAGAACTTCTCCTTTTTGCACAACGTATATTTATCTTTTACACCTAAAAATTACACGAATTTTTTTGTAACATTTTTCCTTATTTTTTCGCCATCAATATAACCTCTTATTTCGTTAAAATCAAGCACTTTTTTACAAAAAAATGCCGTTTTATGAAATAAGTCGGAAATATTAAAAAAGTATGACAAATTCGGGTGAAAATGTCATACTTTCGTAATGGTTTCTGTAACAATTGTAATAAAGTTGTAAAAAATTTGTAATGTTTCCGTAATGCAATTTTGCTACTGTTTTTATGCAAAATAACGGTTGTAATGCTTTATCATAATGAAAAATTACACATTAAATCTGAAAAGAATAACGTCGCCGTCTTTTACCACGTATTCCTTACCTTCCAAGCCTACAAGACCTTTTTCCTTGGCTGCCGCAATGGAGCCCTGTTCCATAAGATTCTCATAAGAAACAACTTCTGCCTTAATGAAACCTCTCTCAAAGTCTGTATGAATCTTTCCAGCTGCCTGAGGTGCCTTAGTGCCCACCTTAATGGTCCATGCACGGCACTCATCTTCGCCTGCAGTCAAGAAACTGATTAAACCAAGGATGCGGTAACTTGCTGCTATCAATTTTTCAAGTCCTGATTCCGAAAGTCCCAAGTCCTCTAAGAACATTGTTTTTTCTTCATCATCCAGTTCTGCGATTTCCTGTTCAATCTGAGCACAAATCACAAATACTTCGCTGCCGTCTTCTGCTGCAAAACTACGCACAGCCTGCACATGTGCATTGTCCGCACCGTCATTTCCCAAATCATCTTCCGCTACGTTTGCCGCATAAATTACAGGCTTAGCCGTTAATAAATTATAAGACTTTAACCAGTCTGCTTCATCATCGTCTTCTGTTTCAAACGATTTAGCAAGTTTTCCTTCTTCCAAAAATGCCTTAACTCTTTCCAGTAATGCAAGTTCCTTGGCAAGAGTTTTATCATTTCTGGCGCCCTTGCTTGTCTTGGCAATTCTACGCTCCAGAATTTCAATATCCGAAAATACCAATTCCAAATTAATGGTTTCAATGTCTCTTACGGGAGATACGCTACCGTCAACATGAACCACGTTACTGTCCTCAAAACAACGTACTACATGAACAATGGCATCTACTTCACGGATATTACTTAAGAACTGGTTTCCCAAACCTTCTCCCTTGGATGCACCTTTTACAAGGCCGGCAATATCAACGAATTCAATGACTGCGGGCGTTACCTTCTTGGTGTTATATAATTCACCTAATTTTTTGATACGTTCATCGGGAACGGATACAATCCCCACATTGGGATCAATGGTACAGAACGGATAATTTGCCGACTCTGCACCTGCCTTGGTCAGTGAATTGAATAATGTACTTTTACCTACGTTGGGAAGTCCTACGATTCCTAATTTCATTTTTTATTTCCTCCTTACCACTTTTTAAAGAAAGATTCTATTCTTCAGCGGAAACATCCTTTTTCTTTCTAAAAATAAACAACTTACTGAATATATAATTTAAAATCGTTACTAATACTGCTGAAATACAGATTTTAACCACCCAATAGTTGATGGAGTCCATATCTGCATTGGCAAGATTAATATTCACCCAACCGCACACTTTAATAATCAGATTATTGAGCGGCACAATATTCACAAAGAACCACATAATCAGGATGTCCAGCACCCAGGTAGAAAGTCTGGAACTGGCAAAGCCAAGAAATTCCTTTACTATCTGCTTATTTTTACTGTTAAATACCCATTTACGGTTCAAGGGATAGGCAAACGCAACACCTGCCACCCAACCAATGGTATTGATAATAAAATTTTGCAAATCCTGTGTAGGGTCCAAAAACAACTTTGCCACAAAACATGCTCCCCAGGAAACAATAGTGGTTAACACGCCTACAATCAAATATATTATAATTTCACGATATTTTTTTAATAATTTCATTTTAAATATCCTTTCCGCTGTATTAAAAATGATTTATACATTCATAATACATTTTAAAAGAAACAATCTAATGAATCCGCCGATTACGGCTAAAATTTCGCCATAAGTTTCTTGGCATTCTCATAAGCATCTCCGCCGTATACGCTGGAACCTGCCACAAGAATATTGGCACCGGCTTCCATCGCCTCGTCAATGGTATTCTCGCCAATTCCGCCATCCACCTCAATATCATAATCGAGACCCAATTCCTCTCTCTTTGCCGCAAGGTCCGCGATTTTAGCAGTACAATCGTGAATGTACTTCTGTCCGCCAAAACCGGGATGCACTGTCATAACCAATGCCATATCGATGAGATGAAGATACGGGTACACTTTCTCTACTTCCGTTTCAGGATTTAATGCAAGTCCTACTTTGACCCCCAACTCCCTGATTTGCTTCAAGACTGTCTCAGGGTCTTTTAATGTCTCAATATGAACCGTAATCAAATCGGCCCCGGAATTTTTAAAGTACTCCACATATCGTTCCGGTTCCACAATCATCAAATGTACATCATATACAATGTCAGATGCTTTACGGATGGATTTCAATACCGGCATACCAAAAGAAATAGAAGGCACAAATATACCATCCATCACATCAAAATGTAAATATTTTGCACCGGCCTCTTCCACACGTCTGATTTCTTCCCCCAGTTTTGTAAAATCTGCTGACAAAATTGAAGGCGCAAGAATTCTTTCTTTCATTATTATTTCCATCGCTTTCTTCCGTTATATATAACTAATACTTCTTTTGAGCCTTTAATTCTTCATAAAGAATTTTATAATTCTCATATCGAAGCGTACTGATTTTTCCTTCATACAAAGCATCTTTGATGCCACACACCGGCTCGCTGATATGGGAACACCCTTGAAATTTACAGTTTACTTCATAATCATCAAATTCAGGATAATATCGGCACAATTCTGATTTATCTTCCAAAAAAACCATCAACGAGCTAAAACCGGGAGTATCCATCAAGTAAGTTTCGTCACCGATTTGTTCTGCCGCAAACAACTCCGTGTGTCTTGTAGTATGCTTCCCGCGGCCGATTTTTTCACTGATTTCACCGGTCTGCATCATTTCGCAACCACATAACTTATTAATCAAAGATGATTTGCCGACACCGCTGGGTCCTGCTACTGCCGTCGTTTTTCCCGAAATCACATTCCGCACTTCATCCAGGCCGATGTCTTCCCTTGCACTGACAAACAAAACACGGTTACCGCAAGCCTCATAGGCTTGTCTGATTTCTTCAATTTCTTTCTCATCTGCTATATCACTTTTATTGAAACAAATGGTGCAACTCAATCCCTGGCTCTGCATCATAATTAAAAAACGATCCAACAGATTAAAATTCGGAGTAGGTCTCGTAATTGCAAATACAATCAAAGCCTGGTCAATATTTGCAACAGATGGTCTGATTAATTCACTTTTACGCGGCAAAAGTGCCGTAATGTTGCCAAGCATTTTGTCAACATCCAAGCACTTTAATTCCACATCATCGCCTACCAAAGGTTTTCTTCCGTCTTTACGGAAAATTCCCTTTGCCTTGCATTCATACACCCCGTCATGAGGCACATGAACATAGTAAAAACCGGCGATTCCTTTTATGATTCTTCCTCGCTTAATTTCTTCCATTCTCTCTACCACTATTCAAAAGCAATCTCTTGTGTATAGGTATCCTGTGCGGGTACATTCTGAATTGTCATATTTCCTGCTTCATCATAAACTTCTTCCTGCACATATACGGTATAAGTAATGGATAACGTACCTTTCGGTACTGCATAAATATGGCTTAGGTTAATCTGAACCGGGAAAGACGATACTGTAGTATTCCAAAGTTCACTTCCGTCCGGTGCACTCAAAATAACGGTAGCGGTTCCGCCGGTAAAACGGGGAGGCGCTGCAACCGTAACATTACAATCATAGTATCTGGGTTCCGGTCCCAAACTGAGTTTGATGCTGACTTCCGTACCTTCATCTACGGTCGCACCTTCCGTATAACTCTGGTAACATACTTTACCGGGTTCCACGGTATCACTGTATTCTTCGCTTACGGAAGTACATACCAGTCCTAATTCACTTAAAGTTTGCTTTGCTCTCTCTTCCGTCATACCAATCAGCCCGGGCATGGATACATCCGTTTTTAACTGGCCGCTGCTGATTACAATGGTAACCGTTCCTTCACGACTTAATAAACTGCCGGCTTCCGGTGTTTGAGAAATAATATTGCCTTTGACCACTTCGTCGTGATGCTCTTCAATCTTTTCTACAACAAACCCTTCTTTTTCCAGAATCGCCGTCGCTTCTGCTTCCGATTTGTTTAATACGTTGGGAATTTTTACACCCTCTCCGTTCATACAGACGGTCAAAAGTACTTTTGAACCTTCTTCCACCTCTGTATTCGCTGTAGGCGTCACGGATATAACCGTGTTTTCCGCAGTACCTTCTGACGGTGCATACTCTATTTCGTATTCTAATTTTACCATATCGAGGGCAGTTTGAGCCTCCTCCAAGGTATCTCCGATAATATTAGGGACATTAACCACATCCGCTCTCTGTGACCCGTTACCATTCTCGAAGATGCCTGCTGCCAATCCAGCAAAATATAAAATTACACAACCAATGAGAACCGCACCGATAATAATCAGTATGGTTTTTAATTTCTCAATCGGTGAATCTTCATCCTCATCATCTTCATATACATCAACCTGAGGTTTCTTCGGCTTATTGACCGGCTTCTTTCTTGCTGCCAGTTCTTCTTCCTTACGGGTACGTACCGGTCGCTCTCCTGTAATAACAGGTTTCTTGGTTGCTGCCACAGGCTGCGCTGCAGGTTTGTTTACAGGTTTTGCTGCAGGTGCCTTACGTTCTTCCTTATTCTCCTTGCTCTGCAAAGCAATACCGCCTGACGATGCCGCAGTTACCACATCCGGTTTCACAACGGCACTACGCTTAATTTCTGCTCTTTCTTTATCAGACATCGCCTTCGTTACCGCACTCTTTTCTGCAGTAGACAATTTGACAAAATCTTCATCAGGACTAATGAGCGATTTCTTCAAGTCTTCAATCAACTCCGGCATTTTTTGATAACGTCTGTCCGGACTCTTCTGTGTACATTTTAACACAATCTGCTCTACGCTGATGGGAATCTCCGGAACATAATTACGGGGCGAAGGCATTTCCTCCTGAATATGCTTAATGGCAATTGCCACAGTTGTATCCCCGTTAAAAGGAACACGACCGGTCAGCATTTCAAACATGGTAATACCCAAAGAATAAATATCACTCTTTTCATCGCTGAAACCGCCTCTTGCCTGCTCCGGTGAAGTATAGTGAACACTACCCATAACATTGGAAGTAATGGTATTGCTGGTAGCGGCTTTGGCGATACCAAAGTCTGTTACTTTTACCTTACCTTCTTTGCTGATAATAATATTCTGGGGCTTAATATCACGATGAATAATATTGTTATTATGCGCCGCATCAATACCCATGGAAATCTGAATCGCAATACTTACCGCTTCTTTTACGGAAAGACGTGCTTTCTTTTCAATATAACGCTTTAATGTGATCCCTTCCACAAGTTCCATAACAATATAATTGATGCCGTTCTCTTCCCCTACATCATATACATTTACAATATTAGGGTGCATTAAACCTGCAGCCGCCTGTGCTTCCGTACGGAATTTGGATACAAATTCTGCACTTTCGCTAAACTCCTGTTTCAACACTTTGACTGCTACAAAACGATTTAATTTATGACATTTTGCTTTATATACATCTGACATTCCACCGGTTCCTATGGATTCTAAAATCTCATAGCGGTCTCCTATCATCATACCCATTTTAATCATATCTTACCTCGCAACTATACCTGTTCCATTAACACAACAGCTATATTATCTTTACCGCCGTTATTATTGGCTGTCTTTATCAGTTCCTCTGCCTTTTGTTCCAGGCTTTTTTCTCTTTTTAAAATCTCTAAAATTTCTTCGTCCTCTATCATATTGGTCAATCCGTCGGAACACATTAATACAATGTCTCCCTTTCGGAGTTCCACCTCAAAGAAATCCACATTAACGGTATCCATTGCCCCTACCGCACGGGTGATAATATTTTTATCCGGATGATTTCTGGCCGATACCCTGTCAAGATTACCCATACGCACCATTTCTTCCACATAGGAATGGTCTCTTGTAATCTGGTTGATTTCGTCGTTCACTACATACAATCTGCTGTCCCCTACGTTGGCAACATAGAGAATACCGTCTTTATAAGTGGATGCCACTACCGTAGTACCCATACCAACCATGTTTTCATCTTCCGTCGCCTTGCGCCGCACTCTCTGATTTGCTTTCTGAATAGCAGCCTGCAAAATCTCAACCGGCTCTTTATTTCTCGCCTTACCCACTTCTTCAATAATGGTTTCCACCGTATACTTCGAAGCAAAATCTCCTGCTTTATGACCACCCATTCCGTCGGCCACCACAAAAAGATTCGGCAGGCATCCCAAAGGCAATTCGGATGTAAAAACAAAATCCTGATTCAGTTGTCTTTTCCTTCCTATGTCCGTTATGGAAAAAGCCCTTATCACCTTAAGTATCCTCCTACTGCTCCTTATGAACATGACGTCTTCGGAGCTGTCCACAGGCACCGTCTATATCTCTGCCCATTTCCCTTCTTATTGTACATTGAATTTTACTTTTTTCAAGTTTATTTTTAAACCGCTCCGTATTTTGGCGGTTTGTAGATACATAATCTCTTTCTTTTATGGGGTTCACGGGAATTAAGTTCACATGACAATTTCTTCCCTGTAAAAGAGAAATCAATTCCTGCGCCTCGGTTTCATTATCATTGACACCACCAACCAACGCATACTCAAAACTGATACGTCTTCCGGTTTTGGCAAAATAATAATCACAGGCCTCCAACACTTCCTCAAGCGAATATTTATTGGCAATCGGCATCAATTCCTTACGTTTCTCATCATTCGGCGCATGCAACGATAATGCTAAAGTTATTTGCAATCCTTCCTCCGCAAGTTTTCGGATTCCGGGTACAATACCGCAAGTCGATACCGTGATGTTTCTCTGACTGATATTCAAACCGTCTTCATTGGTTATAAGTTCAATAAAACGCACCAGATTATCATAATTATCCATAGGTTCTCCGGTTCCCATAACCACCACATTGGATACACGCTCTCCGGTCAGTCTCGTGATTGCATAAATTTGTTCCAGCATTTCGGAAGCCGACAGATTTCTTTCCCACCCATCCAAAGTAGACGCACAGAACCGGCAACCCATTTTACAACCTACCTGAGAAGAAATACACACGGAATTACCATGATGATATTTCATCCATACACTTTCCACCAAATTACCGTCCGGCAGTTCAAACAGAAACTTTTTGGTGCCGTCAATCTTAGATTCCTGCATCTGCACCGCATTTAACGTAACAAAATCAAAATGCTCCTTACAGATTTCGCGTAACTGATTTGATAAGTTCGTCATTTCATCGAAATCTTTGACCAGTTTTTTGTGCATCCATTCGTACATTTGCCCTGCCCGAAAGGCTTTTTCACCCATAGCGGTTAATTCAGTTTTTAATTCCTGTAACGTCAGGGATTTAATGTCTGTCATTGTTCACTCTCTGTCTATCACTATAATTTCTTTAACTTTGCAATATAAAATCCGTCACACTCATGTTTTCCGCGGAATAATTGTAACGTCCCGTCTTCTCCCACGGATTCCTTCAATTGCTCCGGTAATTCATCTTTTAAGGGTACAACTTCCAACGGAAGATTCTCTGTAATCCATTTTACGTTGGCGTTGTTTTCTTCTTTATTTACGGTACATGTACTGTAAAGCAAAGTGCCGCCGTGCTTCACATAATTACATACATTGGAAATAATCTGTCTTTGTAATAAAACAATTTCCTGCGTCTGTTCTTTGGTCAACCGATATTTGATATCGGTTTTTTTACCCAAAACACCAAGACCGGAACATGGTACATCTGCCAAAACAATATCCGCCGTCTCCACAAACCGTTCCTGTGCCTCGGTAGCATCCGCCACCATAACCTCTATGTTTTTTAGCCCCATACGGCCAACATTCTCACGGATTTTATCCGTTTTATATGCATTTACATCACAGGAATAAACCTTACCGCTTCCTTGCAACTTCGTAGCAATATGCATGGTCTTACCGCCCGGCGCAGCACAGACATCTATAACCGTCATATTCTTTTGGGCTCCTGCACACTCCGCTACCAGCATGGAACTTACATCCTGCACGGTAAAAAGGCCTTCCTTGTAGCCGTACAGATTCTGTATTCCGTAACCACCCGTCAAAGCGTAGGCATACGGCAGATATGTATGAGGCGTCACCTTTACACCTGCATTCAACCAATTCTGAATCAAATGCTCCTTCTCTTCTTCCTCTAACGCTTCCTCTACGCGAACCGTTACGGCATTCTCCTGCAAAGAAGCCGCAAGCATCTGTTCCGCAATTTCTTTTCCATACTGTTCCAGCCATAACTCTATAATCCATTCCGGCATGGAAAACCGTACAGATGCATATTTCACATAATCCGCTTTTTTATCCGGATATTCAATATTGTCCTTCTCACGACATATGCTTCGCAACACACCGTTTACAAAACCGGACAGTCCGTGAAATCCTTTTTTCTTCGCCAGACTCACCGCAAGATTACAGGCCGTTGTGTCATACACATTATCCATATAAAGGATTTGATATACACCCATCTCCATAATCAAACGGATGACCGGCTTCATCTTACCCGTCTTGGTTTTGGAAAAGCAATCAATAATGTAATCCAGTTCTATTTTTCGTTCCATACAACCGGAAGCCATTTTTTTGATAAAAGCCTTCTTTTTGCCGTCCAAATAATTGTATTTGTCCAACACACCTTTTAGAACAACGTTAATGTATTCTCCGCTGTTGCTCACTTCCAGCAATATTTCCATTACAAGTTGCCTTAAAAGAAGGTCATCCTTCTCACTTGCCATACTTTGCCCCCAATCGAACGCCGGGTTCTAATTTATTGCCCAGCAAAAAGTCATGTACGGTCATTCGCTTTTTGCCCTCAGGCTGAAGTTCCCTGACTTCCAGAGTTCCATCCCCTGTATTTACCACAAAGTTATCTTTGGTTACCGTACATATTTCACCGGGTTCTCCCGTTGTTTTTTCATCACTGAATGCTACGGCGCAGATTTTTAACATTTTACCATTTAAAAACGTATAAGTACCGGGCCAGGGATACAAGCCTCTTACCAGATGTTCAATGTCATCCGCTGATTTCTCCCAATCGATGCAACCCATTTCCTTTTTCAGCATAGATGCATAACAGGTTTCACCGTCCCCTTGCGGAGTAGCCGTAATCGTGCCGTTTTCAATGGCAATTAAGGCCTCGACAATCATTTTGGCACCAAGTTCACTTAATTTATCATGCAGACTTTCTCCCGTCTCATCCTTTTCGATGGGAATGATTTCTTTCATCAGCATATCACCGGTATCCAAACCTTCATCCATCTGCATAATAGTAACACCGGTTTCTTTCTCCTTATTGATAATTACCGCCTGAATCGGTGCCGCACCACGATACATAGGCAAAAGAGAAGCGTGAATATTTACACAACCGAATTTGGGCATGTGCAAAATTTCAGAAGATAAAATCTGTCCGAATGCTGCCACAACAAAAATATCAGCCTCAAATGTCCTTAAATATGCAACCGCCTCTGCCTCTTTGATTTTAACAGGCTGAAAAACCGGTATATTATGCTCCAGTGCACATTTTTTAACCGGTGTCATCTGCATCTCCTTGCCACGCCCCTTGGGTTTGTCGGGTTGCGTAACAACAAGCACAACCTCATGTCCTGCTTCTATTATACGTTCCAATGCTCCCACTGCGAAATCGGGAGTTCCCATATATACAACTTTCATATCCTTACCTCACTGCGGTTTCATTTCAGGAAAATCGCACTTTTATTCTGCCATAAAATCCCCTTTATTCTTCGGAGTCCACATCCTGAAGAGGTCCTTCTACCAAATCCACATACAATTTTCCTTCCAAATGATCCAGTTCATGACAAATCGCTCTTGCAAGTAATTCCGTTCCTTCAATTTCAAAGGGCTCCATATTTTCATCATAAGCCATTGCTTTTACATAATTGGGTCTTGTCACGTTTCCGGCCTTTCCGGGTACGGACAGACAGCCCTCACTACCGGTCTGTTCTCCGGAAGTTTCCAGAATTTTGGGGTTAATCATCAAAATAGGTTCATCCCCGTTTTCCGAAACATCGATAACCACAATTCTTTTTAATACCCCCACCTGGGGTGCCGCTAATCCTACACCGTTTGTTTCATACATGGTGTCCAACATATCTTCAATTAACATCATGGTACGGGGGGTTACTTCCTTAACCTCCTTACATACCTGATTTAACACTTCATCTCCCATTACTCTGACTTTTCTGATTGCCATTGTTTCCTCCCATCTTGCCCACACAGACAAATTAAAATGTATTCATCGGATTAAAGTCAAACTGCACGTTTTCTCTTTTAATATCCCACAATCGGATGCATTCTTCCATTCTGTCCTTAATGCGGACCAGTTCTTCATAATCCTTATGTTTATAATAAATGACCTGACGGTACAAATCATTCTTTTTACTCAAATTGGCCTTCGCAGGGCCGATTTGCGCCGGATTGGTATCAAACCGCATTTCCTTTACTTCGGAAGCCAAACGCTGTCCCAACTGTTCCACGGCCTGTTCATTCGCTCCCGACAATTGTACTGCCATCATATTAGCCGCCGGCGGATACAACATAAATTCTCTGTATACCAATTCCTCTTCATAAAAGGCTTCATAATTCTGTTCTGCCGCCCTTACAATTGCATAATGCTCCGGCTGATAAGTCTGAATCACCACTTCCCCCGGTAATTTATCCCGGCCCGCTCTTCCCGCAGCCTGCGTCAACAATTGAAAAGTCCGCTCCGCAGAACGAAAATCATTGTCTGACAGGGATAAGTCCGCTGCTAAAATTCCCATCAGGGTAACTCCCGGAAAATCATGGCCTTTTACAATCATCTGGGTTCCCAGTAAAATATCCGCTTCGCGATTGGCGAATTTGGATAAAATAGTCTCATAATCCTCTTTATGTTTGGTAGTGTCCGCATCCATACGCAAAACCACCGCCATAGGGAACTGCTTGTGTAACGCTTCCTCAATCTGCTGTGTACCTGCCTTAAAACCTGCCACCTTATTGGAGCCGCAGGAAGGACACGATTTCACGGCTGCCTGCTCATAACCGCAATAATGACAAACCAAACGCTGACCTCTGTTATGTTCCGAAAGCGACACATCACAATGAGGACATTTGATTACTTCACCGCAATCACGGCAGGATACAAAACCGGAGTATCCTCGACGATTTAAAAACAACATCATCTGCTCGCCTTTTTCCAGCCTGTCCTCCATCAGTTCTTTTAACTTTCTGCTGAAAATACTTTTATTGCCGGCCTTCAGTTCTTCCCGCAAATCTACTATGTTAACATTGGCAAGACTTCCGCCGGTCAAACGCTCTTTTAAAGTAAATAAACGGTATTCTCCTCTTTGGGCTTTTCCGTAACTTTCCAGTGAAGGGGTTGCCGAACCAAGAACCAATGCCGCGCCGGCTCTTTTCGCCATTTCTTCCGCAACTTCCCTTGCATGATACTTCGGCATGGTTTCACTTTTATAAGTGCCTTCATGCTCCTCATCTATAATAATAATGCCCGTATTTGAAAAGGGTGTGAACAGGGCCGAGCGGGGACCAATCATAATACTGACTTCTCCCTTTCTGGCTCTCTCAAACTGATCAAACCGTTCGCCGGCCGATAATCGCGAATGCATAATGGAAACCTTGTCTCCGAATCTGCGATAAAACCGTACCACATTCTGATACGTCAGGGAAATTTCCGGAATCAGGAAAATCGCCTGCTGCCCCTGTTCCAGACGTTTGGCAATCAACTCCATATAAACTTCCGTCTTACCGCTACCGGTAATGCCATGAATCAAATAATTGCCGGGAGTTCCTTCTCTGTAATCCTTTTCAATCTCATCCACAATCAACTGCTGTTTCTTACTTAATTGCAATTTCTGAGGTGTCAGTTCACGAAAACCGATCGGATTTCGATATTTTCTTTGTGTCTCTATTTCCAGCATTCCCTGTTTCCGTAAGGATAACACCGTTTGTGCGCTTACATTCAATTTCCCGGTTACCAGAGCGTAATCGATACGGGGATTTTCACATAAAGCAAACAACAGTCTTGCTTTGGCCCGCTGGCTTTTGCTTTTTGCAATCAGTGCAGCCTGTTTCAATTCTCCCTCTTCTTTTATCGCAACAACAGACTTGTGCTCTTGTGCCTTTGTCGCTTTTTTTACCGGTAAAACCGTTTTGAGTGCAGTAATCATGGTAGCACCGTACTTTTCCCGGATAAAAGAGGCAATGCCGATTAATTTTTCCTCCGGAGAAACACTTTTATCACACAGGGAAATAATATCTTTAATACGTGATTCTTCGTAGTTTGTTTGCTCCGCAAATCCCACAACATATCCTGTAATAATACGGTTTCCTTTGCCAAAAGGTATTTCTACTTTGCTCCCCAATGTAATCAGAGGTTGCAATTCCTCCGGAATGCGATAGGTAAAAGGGCGGTCAACATTTTCATGGGATATATCTACAATAATTTCTGCATATGACATATCCTGTTCCTCCCTTCTTCTGCACTTATTACTTACTCTCTTCCAAAATTTCCCGAATCAATACCCTCTCGTCCATAGGATATTTCTTTCCTTCTATTTCCTGATAATCCTCATGTCCTTTGCCGGCAAGTACAATGATATCTCCGGGTTTGGCATTCCGGATTGCATAAGCAATGGCTTCCTTGCGGTTTACGATTTCCACATATTCTCCCGCAGTCTTTCCGATTCCGGTACGGATATCGGCAATAATGTCTTCCGGCTTTTCAAAGCGGGGATTATCTGATGTAATAATCGTTAAATCAGCCAGTTTACCACTCACTTCCCCCATCTCAAACCGTCTTAATTTAGAGCGGTTTCCGCCACATCCGAATAAGCACACCAAACGTTCCGGATTGTACTCTTTTAATGTAGTCAAAAGACTTTCCAGCGCCATGGCATTATGCGCATAATCTATCATTAGGGAAAAATCCGGAGAAATAGGTATCATTTCAATTCTTCCCTTCACATGGGCTTTTAACAAAGCCTCTTTCATTCGGTCTTCTTTTACATCAAAATGTCTGCAGATAGCAATCGCAGTCAGTGCATTGTACACACTAAAACGTCCGGGGCTTGGAACTTTAACTTCCGATTTCAGTTTGCCTGTCACAGTAAACTTCACGCCCAGTTCTCCGTTTTCTCGATACAATTTTACATCTTCGGCACATAAATCAGCACTTTCGTCAAAACCGTACGTCTCTACTTCACAGGTATGACCTGCAAGCAACTCTTTTACATGCTTATCATCTGCATTTACAATACCCACTTTACACTGTTTGAATAAAAGTCCCTTACACGCCATATATTCTTCAAAACTGCCGTGTTCGTTGGGTCCGATGTGGTCCGGTTCCAAATTGGTAAAAATACCTAAATCAAAAATAAAACCTTGGGTTCTGTGCATCATAAGCCCCTGGGATGAAACTTCCATAACCACGGCATCGCATCCTGCATCTGCCATCTTCGCAAAATACTCCTGTAAAATATAGGACTCCGGTGTTGTGTTCAACGAAGGAATTCTTTCATCGCCGATAATGGTTTCAATGGTTCCCACCAGACCGACTTTCATACCGGCATTCTCCAGAATGGATTTCACCATATACGTAGTTGTGGTTTTTCCCTTGGTTCCCGTAATACCGATTACCTTCATCTTCCCGGCAGGATGACCAAAGTATGCTGCCGAAACAAACGCCATGGCATAGCGGGTGTCCGCGACCTTAATCACCGTAACATCATAGCCGGCCGGCAACGCAACATCCTTGGATACCACCAGGCAGACAGCACCTTTCTCCACCATTTCCGTTGCCACGGAATGCCCGTCGAAATTGGCACCTTCTATACAAATAAACAATGCTCCCGGCGTTACCTTACGGGAATCATAACACACAGCGGTAATTTCTCGTTCCAAATCACCACGCATACATTCATATGCAAGTTTCTCCAATAAATAAGATAATTTTGCCATACTAAGCCTCCGGGAATTTTTCTCTCCACTATTAAAATCAAAATATCTAATTATTATATCATATTTCAGGTATAAAATCTATGGATTTAGCGGTAATTCTTCATGACAAACTGTACCTGGGTTCTGCCGTTGTATGTATTCAAATCCGGACTGTAAATAACAGACATTTTATAATTGCCTTTTCCCCGATACAAACATTCCGCACTTCCTTCTCCGTACTTTTCATCCAAAAAACGATTGAGCGCGGGAATGTCCCCAAAATATTTCAAATCATAAAATGCTCCGCGACTGTCTTTTACACGAAAAGACACAACATTATTCCGGGCACCAAAAATTCTTCCCCTTAAGAATGTCACATTCCCCTGGGCAAAAATCGGTTTTTCATTGTCTTTTCCGTAAGGTTCCAAAAGATTTAACTCCTGCACAAAGTTTTCATCGGCATAGTCAAACGGCATATCCACATCAATACGGATGACTTCCGTCAAATCCTCTTTGGTCAGATTTGCATCTTCATTCAGTCTGCGACGTAACGCTTCGAGATTCTCTTTCGGCAAAGATGCCCCTGCAGCCAGTTTATGTCCGCCAAAATGTGTCAGTAAATCCTCACACCGGCACAATCCTTTATTCATATCATATGCCGCAATGGAACGTCCTGACCCTTTTATCCCTTCCGCTGCATCGGTAAAAATCCATACAGGCTTATAAAAAGCCTCCCTTACCCGACCGGCAATAATTCCTGCGATACTTTCATGACAATCTTTAAGATATACCACAATAATATCATCCTCGGCATATTGTTTACTAACCAAATCTATCGCCTGTTTTACTCCGGCATCCGTCAATGTTTTCCGCGCATTATTGGTCTCTACCAGTTGTCCGGCTATTTTGATTGCAGTATTATACTCATCACACAATAAAAGTTCCAAAGACTGCTCTGCTGATTCCAAACGTCCCATTGCGTTGATACAGGGATCTAATACAAACCCAAGTGTATAAGCCTTAATCGGTTTATCATTCAATTGATTCGCTTCAATCAACGCCTTCAACCCCGTATTGTTGCATTGCTTGATATGCTCCAAACCATATTTTACCAGCACACGGTTCTCTTTGATTAACGGCATAACATCTCCCACCGTAGCCACAGCAGCCAATACCCTTAATTCTTCTTGCAAGGTTTCTTTTTCAGATAAAAGATTGGCTTGTGCAAGAAGACGAACAATCATTTTATAGGCCACAAATGCGCCGCAAATATCCGTAAAATCCAAATCGTTACCATTTCGTTTGGGATTAATGATTGCATAGGCAGGCGGTAATTTTTCCTGTTCACGTTCTGTCACGTCTTCCTTACGCACTTCGTGGTGGTCGGTCACAATAACCTGCATTCCCAATTCTGCTGCCCGTTCCAAAGCCTCAAAAGCAGCAATTCCGTTATCACAGGTAAGAATGGTTTGGATTCCATCCTCATATGCACGTTCCACAAGGCTTACATTAATTCCGTAACCGTCCAACATACGATGGGGGATGGCATAATCCGGCTGTAATCCCAGTGCTTTTAACCCTTTATACAAAATGGCCGTACTGCATACACCATCCGCATCATAATCACCGATAATACGGATTTTATGTCCTGAATTCTGCAGAGATGTCAGATAAGCAATTGCCTTATCCATATCCAAATAACCGTCTGTCCTGTCGCAAACACTGATATCCCCATTAAGATACTCTAAGATTTGCTCCCGCTCCGTAATTCCTCTGTTTCGCATAATACGGAGTATTACAGGATCGATATGATATTCTTCGGAAAGCGCTTCGTAATCCGCTCCCTGTCTGACCAATAACCATTCTGCCATTCGTTTTTTACCTTCTTCCTTTAAGAGAAAAAAGCCCTTTCGGACTTTTTCTCTGTATAGTATATCATTCTTTTCGATAAAACACCGCAAAATTTTACTTTTATAACACAAACAATAAAACTTTAAAGTAAACTCCTATACGTAATCTTCATCTTCTTCCTCTACTCTGACAGGGAACTTATTGCGAAGAAAATACCACAAACTTCCCGCAAGGCATACAGAAGAATATGCACCACACACGATACCAATCATTAAAGGAAGTGCAAATTCCTTAATAGAAGTAACTCCCAGCACATACAAGGCCGCAACCATAATAAACGTAGTCAGGGATGTAAATAAACTTCGGGATAATGTCTGTGTGATACTTCTGTTTACGATTTCCTTTAAATCAATTTCCGACTGTGATTTATCACGCTGGCGCTTCTTTAAATAAGCCTCATCTGCTTTTATTTTTGCATCTTTGTAATTCTCACGGATTCGGTCAAAGATAACAATGGTTGCATTAATGGAATAACCAACAATTGTCAGCATACATGCGATAAATGTACTGCCGACACTGACTCTTGATACGGCATAAAATGCCAGAACCACCAAAACATCATGTAACAATGCAACTACGGAAGATACACCAAATCGCCAGTCGCTGAAACGTAACCAGATATAAATAAGCATACATACAATGGCAATAGATACCGCAATCAACGATTCCGTCTTCATCTCTCCCGAAATCGTCGCACCAATGGTCTGGCTTTGAATTGTATCTTCATCCACACCATACCGGTCCACAAACAAGACATTTAATTCCTGTCGTTCTTCTTCGGATAATTCTCTTGTTTTGATAATTATTTCATTACCACCTTCTACTTTTTGAACCTGTACATTACCGTCACCGGTAATCTTTTCAATACCGGGCACAATTTCAGCGTCAATTTCTTCAATACTCATATCCTCGGCCAATGCAAGGCTGGTCGATGTACCGCCCATAAACTCAAGGCTCAAATTCAGTGCTGAACCTTTATTAGCCCCATGAATACCCATAAACACGCCGCCAATCAAAATGCACAATGCTGAAATTGCAAGGAAAATTTTTCCCTTTGATAAGAAATCAATTGTTTTTCGCTCTTTTCCGATGCCAAATAATTTAAGATTGTCTAATCCCATAGCAATCAGACCGTTTAACAACAATCTTGTAATAACCATTGCAGTAAACATAGACAATATAATACCGATTGCCAATGTCCATGCGAAACCTTTTACCGTACCGGTTCCGGCAATAATCAAAACAACGGACGCAATCAACGTGGTCACATTACCGTCCACAATAGACGAAGTTGCTTTTTTAAAACCAATGTCCACCGCACTCTGCACAGTTTTTCCGGTAGCAAGTTCCTCACGGATACGTGCAAAGATAATAACATTTGCATCCACTGCCATACCAATGGAAAGAATAATACCCGCAATACCGGGCAAAGTTAATGTAATTACTTCGTTAAAAAGTGATAACGTAATAATAATTAAAAATACATACAGAAAAAGTGCCAACACACTGGCTGCGCCGGGCATAAAATAAACTGCAATCATAAACACGCTTACCAAAATAAAACCGATTACGGCAGCCTGTAAACAAGTTGTAATTGCTTCGGAACCCAACTGAGCACCCACCACATTGGAACGCAACTCCTGGAGTTCCAGTTTTAATGCACCGTTACGAATATTGGATGCCAGGCGTTCTGCATCATCTGCATCAGCCATACCGTTGATTACCGCTTGTCCGTCCCTGATCACCACACCTACGGTAGGAACACCAATGAATTTATCGTCATAATAAATAGCAATGGTTTCTCCCTGATTATATGCCTTTTCGGTAGCCTTCGCGAACTTTTCGGTACCTGTGGCATTAAAACTCAAAGCAACCACATACTCCATATTGCCAAACTGATTCTGTTGCTGTGTTGCTTTGGCACTTTGTACTTCTTCACCGGTTAAAATAACCGAACCGTCTGCCAGAAGTTCTTCTAATGACTTATTTAACTTATACTGTACATCTATTTTGGCATCCTGCGCCGGTTCGTATGTTACGGCATTTCCATTTTCGTCCAACACAAATGCATTGGTCTCCATATCATACTCAACCGCTATATTTTCCACAACAAAAACAAAGGTATTCCAAGTTTCATCATGATATACCAGATACCCTTCCGGAGTCATTGCCGGTTCATAATTCAAATTACCTTCCGCATCCGTTTCGGAAAGAAACACCAAACTACCCGGCTTACCCAACTCTTCCAAAATTTCATTAGCATTGTTAACTCCGGGAATTTCAATGTTAATTCGATCCGTTCCTTCCGGATACACCTGCGCTTCCGTACTATAGGTATCTACCTTCTGCTGCAGTTTGAAAACAGTATCATTCATCGCTTCTGCTGTCGGTTCTTCATCTCCAACCACCTCGTAAGTGATACTGACACCACCGGCCAAATCCAGTCCCTGTTTAATATCATACAAAGAACCTTTCTTGTCCTCACCGATTCCCACAAGCGAAATATATCCCATAGCAACCGTAAGCAGTATAATCACAAAAAAACCTATAATTTTACCTGTCTTATTCATATTTCAACTCCGTTTCCGTACCATTTTTAATTTTCGCTATTCTTAGCAACCTCCATCATAATGGCACATTCAATACGTTTTTTCTGTAACTCACAACCGATATCATAAGCATCATTAATATGACCGTGGAAGTGATATGAATTTGCGGCGCAACCGCCACTGCAATAAAATTTTGCAAAACAATTTTTGCATTTCTCTTTCGCATATACATTACAATCCGAGAACAGTTCCCGAATATCGTTTCTTTTAATTCCTTCATCCACATTTCCCATCAGAAATTCTTCTTCTCCTACAAACTGATGGCAGGGATAAAAATCACCCCACGGTGTAACCGCCAAGTACTCGCAGCCCGAACCACAACCCGATAATCGCTTCGCTACGCAGGGACCTCCGGACAAGTCAATCATAAAGTGGAAGAAATTAAATGGTCTTCCTTCCGCTCTTCTTTTCAGCATTTCCTTCGCCAATTTATCATAGTTCTCGAATAATACGGGCAAATCCTCCTCCGTCAAAGCATACGGTTCACTATCCGGTGCCACTACAGGCTCTACGGAAATCTGCTCAAATCCCAAATCTGCCAAATGCAGAACATCTTCACAGAAATCAGTATTATAGTGCGTATATGTTCCTCTCACATAATAATTCATCTGTCCACGGCTTTCTGCCGCCTTCTTAAACTTCGGAACAATGATATCATAAGAAGACCCCTTGCCGTTTCTTGTAGGACGCATAAAATCATTGATTTCCCGGCGACCGTCAATACTTAATACAAGATTTCCCATTTCCTTGTTGGCGAATTCCAGAATCTCATCATTCAAAAGCATACCATTGGTTGTAAGGGTAAAACGGAATTTCTTATTGTTGGCTTCTTCAATACTTCTTCCGTATTCCACCAGTTGTTTTACCACGTCCCAGTTCATCAAAGGTTCACCACCAAAGAAATCCACTTCCAGATTTCTTCTGCTGCCGGATTCCTTTACCAAAAAATCCAAGGCTTTTTTACCGACTTCAAAACTCATCAAAGCTCTTCTGCCATGATATTCGCCTTCTTCCGCAAAACAATATTTACACCCAAGATTACAATCGTGGGCAATGTGTAAACACAATGCTTTCACAACGGGTTGGCGATTCTTAAAAGTATCGATATAAGGCTCGTAGATATCCTCCGCAAATAACATATCCTCATTTATCAAAGCAATAATTTCCTCAATTGCTTCTTTAAAATCAACCTCGGCAGCCTGAATACGTTCTCCGTCATCATTCACGGTATAGAAAGTCCGGTCCGCCGAACAGACTTTACTATACATATATTGCGAATCAATCCGTTTTTCCTTTTCTTCTTTCTCAAAAATCGGCAAAAAATCATAAACCAGTTCATCTACCGCATGAACACAACCGCTGTTTACATCCAAAACAATGTTGTATCCGTTATTTTTATACTGATGTATCACGTTCTATTCCTCCCAAGGATATGCCGGACATTTTACAAACTCTGTCCCTATCCGTGCTTCTTCTTGTCATAACAAAGGCAGCGTCTTAAAACGCTGCCCCCCTAATCTTTCAACCAATCTTATTTTGCCTGTTCACAGCTCTGGTTACCAACAGTGCAAGATGTCTTACATGCTGACTGGCATGATGTCTGGCATTCGCCACATCCGCCCTTTTTTAAAGATTTCTTATAATCTCTGGTATTTAAAGTCTTAATATGTTTCATCGTTAAGCCTCCTTCGAAAATTTCTGCTCTCGGTCAAGTATAGCATATCTTTTTTAATTATAAAAGCCTTTTTTTCATTTTTACATCGTTATTGATGGATTTGGGTTCTTTCCGTCATATTATGTACTACCTCTTTAATCAGCAAAGGAAGAAACGGTTTCGTAATATAATCATTACATCCCAGTTCAGCAAACCCCGCCGAGGTATCCAAAGTCTTATTACCGGTCATAAGTACAACCGGTGTATTGTAGATTTTACGGATATGACGCAATGTTTCCAAACCATCCATCTCCGGCATCATTACATCCAGGAAAATCAAATCGTATCGTTCCCGATTTAATTCCTTTAAGGCTTCGCTGCCGCCTTTTACTGCTACAATCTCATATCTTGGCTCATCCGACATAATATGGCGTAACATTTTATGATTCATCGGTTCATCATCCACAATCAAAATACGATGTTGCAAGGAATCTGTCTGACGCATGCTATACTCTTTATCCTCTTCCATTAACTCCAGCATAACATCTGCAATCTCAGGGTCGAACTGAGTCCCTCGTCCTTTTATGATTTCTTCCTTAACCACTTCCTGCGGCAACCCGCTACGATAACTTCGATTGCTGGTCATGGCATCATAAGAATCCGCCACCCCAAGAATTCTGGCCACTTCCGGAATTTTATCTCCGGCAAGGCCGTTCGGATATCCTCTACCGTCATAACGTTCATGATGATACTTTGCAGCAAGGGCAATCTGCTCACTGCCGGAAATACCGCTTAAGATATGATAACCGGTAACCGGATGTACTTTAATGATATTGTATTCTTCATCCGTTAATTTTCCTGCTTTATTAATAATTTCTACGGGAATGCGGTTCTTACCAACATCATGAAGCAGCCCTGCACGATAAATTTCATCCTGCTCTTCTTTGCTTTTACCCAGCCGTGCCGCGATCATGCGGGCATACTCCGCCACACGCTTGGAATGACCGCTGGTATATCTGTCTTTGGCATCCACAGCTTCACTCAAGGCCGTTACCGTTTGTAAAAACAATTCCTTTGTGCGTTTTTGCTGTTCGACCAATTCTCCCGTCTGTTCATTTACTTTCTTCAACAGTTCGGTATTATAATTGGATAAAAGACTCATGTATTTCAAACGGTCTGTCTCATCTTTAATCTCAACAACATACCCCCGGGCTTTATTTCGATACCAAACCCGGCTGATTTTGATTTCAAAATACTCCTCACCACTACGGTATTGATGTTTGTCCACTCCGTTTTGAACAAAAGAAAGTAGCCATTCCGAAAGTTCTTTTACCGTGTCATTTTTATCAATCCTGTAATCCACTTTGCAAGTCTCAATCCCCGGAAAAACATTTTGGGCCACCTTATTGCACCCCATATATCGCAGTTCATTATCAAACATAATATAGCCATAGACTTCCTGGGTTTGTATGGTACTTGCAATACTGTCTTCCAAGTTGTACATCATACTCTTTTTTTGCAGATATAAGAAAACCCAACCGTCTACCACATATAATGCCGACATAATTTCCAAATCAGGCTGTATCATTCGTCCAATGATAAAAATTATAATATTAAAAATAACCATCAGCGACAATATCCATAATTTGCTTTTAGACACTGCCTTTTTTCTGATAAACTGACGCCACAGAATAATGATTTCCGCCACGAGATAACCGTATAATATGACATAAAAGAAAACATGTCCGATACCGTAAGAATGGACCAGAATGGTAGCATCACCTAACTTACCCAAGGACAAATCCTTATAATACAAATCACTGTATCCTATGCTCAGTGCCATAAAATATACACCGAAACTATATCCGTATAAAATATAGCGAATCCAACTCGGTATGCTGTAATTACAAATGGTACAAATTAAAAATAGCGTAATTAAAGGTATGAAACATCCGCCTATATAGCCGATTTTATTAGCCAAAACCGCTTCACTTAAATCCGTTGACAAAGCCACAGCCAGATAACCGAAATTTGATACGGACATAATCAGCATGGACAGCATAAAATAATAATTGGCCTTTTTGTTTTCATAGGTATAGACCAGCATAATTAAGTTTATAACCGCTAAAACCGTTGTTATCAGATAATAATAAATCATTTGTATCTTCCTTTTCTTTTTGAAAACACCCCTAATTGTTCAAAGTACAAGAAGAAAAAACTCTACGAAAGAACCAGTACCTCATTAAATCTTCTGCAGACGCTGTCATATAATTCAAACATATGCTCCTGCAGTTCCGGCACTTTATCAAACATGTCATCTTTCGTTATTTTTTCCAATTCATAAGCCAAATCCCCGATGGTTTTGGCTCCGATGGAGTAAGCATTGTTTTTAAATCCGTGTACACGGATACAGTAATTCTTAGCATCCGCTTCCTTTAAAAAGCGATTCAATTCTTCCTTGACAGGCAATTCCGTAAAATCCTTCAACAGTTCAAGATAAAATTCCGAATCACCGGCACAGGTGGTAAGACCCATCTTGTAATCCAATTCAGGTAACTTGGTACGGATTGCATCATAATATTCTTCCTTTGTTACTTTCACCATAGAGGTTTCCTCTTCTTTCTTTTCCTCATAAGTAATATACTCTTCCGGCAAATAATCCAACAGCATTTGATCCAACAAATCCGGCATGATGGGCTTCGTCAGAAAATCATCAAATCCTTCCGCCAAAAAGCGCTCTCTGTCACCAATAATGGCATTTGCCGTAAGCATGATAACGGGAACATTCTCACACAAGTTCTCTTCTTTGATCCGGTTTAGTGTTTCAATACCATCCATCTCAGGCATCATATGATCCAAAAAAACCAAATCGAATTTCTGCTCTTTCAGAAGTTGAATACACGCCTTACCGCTTTCTGCCGTACTGACCTGTATTCCCGTATTCTTTACAAGGCTTTTGAACACTTTGAGATTCATAGGATAATCATCAACCACCATAACATTGGCTTTAGTTGCGGTAAAATAAATTCTTTCCTGTTCATCCTGCTGTTCCTTCTGAAATTGTCCGCGCAGATCACCGATTGGTGTTTCATCCACTATCTGTTGCGCAAGTTCAAAAGAAAACTCACTTCCCTTTTCATATTCACTCTGAATATGTAATTCACTGCCCATTAATTTCAAAAACTGTCTCGCAATGTTCATTCCAAGACCGGTACCTTCTATATTACGGTTCCGCTCCGTATCAAAACGTTTAAATTCATCGTATAATTTATCGATATCTTCTTCCCGTATTCCAATCCCGGTATCTTTTACCGAAAAATGCAACACAGCCATACCATCATTTTTTACACAGGTAATCTTCAATGTTACTTTACCTTTTTTGGTATATTTGACACCATTGCTTAACAGATTCATTAATACCTGTCGGATACGTTTATCATCTCCGTAATATCGACGCGGAATGGATGCATCAATATCCATCTCCAACTCCAGCCCTTTTTCTTTAGCCTTAATACTAATCATATTATATAAGTCATTGATTAAACTGCTGATTTCATACTCATTTTCAACCAGTTCCATCATACCTGACTCAATCTTGGAGGAATCCAAAATATCATTCACAATATTCAGTAGTACCTCTGAAGAATCTTTGACATCTCTTGCATACTTCTGAATAGGTGGTTCCGTACTTTCACGCATAATCATTTCATTCATACCGAATATTGCATTGATGGGTGTACGGATTTCATGGGACATTCTGGCAAGAAACTTGGTTTTTGCCTGATTTGCACGTTCGGCATCTTCCTTTGCTTTTTCCAATTCCTCCGTAAGTTGTGCTTTCTCTATACTTCCGCTGACAATACTGAAAATACTGCTGCAAATTGACATAAACGCAACATAAATCAAACACCGGGGCAATACAAAAAATAAAAACAGTGTAAGCCATGGATTGGTATTGACCTGCGTCAGTATAAAAACACCGTTTTGTGAATGTTCCGCCAGAGTTCCCGTAGTAAGGAGTGCCATATTCGCATCGCAAAGTCCAAAGAAATATCCGCAATAGACCACTACAACCGTACTGATTACCGACATAATATAAACAAATCTCAACACTCTTTTGGAAGAATACAAGGTCGCATATAAAAACGGCAATATGGATATCAAAATCGCATGATAGGTAATAAAAACGCCGGCAATCATAAATACATAAATACTACCGCTTATAATGATATATTTTTTGATTTTATTTGTAGGTGACATTAATTTGGATACAATAAAAGCAATAAAATATATTACCATAGACGGAAGATAACCTTTTAACATCAATTCCTGTTGGACCACAAAAATATCCAGCAGGTTTAATATAAAAGCGGTTGTATATACCCACATAGTGATGGTAAAACATTTCATAACATATTCGTTGGCAATATGTTCCCTATCATGAATGTATAATGAAATCTCATCTTTTTCTTTGGTAGTTTTGGTCATATGAAAAGACTTCCTTTGAAAGCGTTTTTATCTAACTATTTATTTTACTTCTATTCTAATATATTCGTCAATATAGGATATTTTGATTTTAACTTAACATACCGCCTATCGTTCCCGCTCCGGCACAAATCGCCAATGTTGTAAAAAAATTACCGGCAAAATCCTGAAACCCATGATTACAAATTAAACTTACCGCTACCAAAAGAACAAAATATCCGACGCCGATTCCCAATCCCGCCAAATACCTTTTTACCTTCTTTTTCTTTCCGATAAAAATACCCGCCAAAAAATTGGCCAGTATGTACACAATGATAATTGCAATATCAACCACTTTCTCTCCCAGATGAAACTGGTATACCAAAAATGCCAGCAAAAAAAGCAGTAGTCCTGTAATAATATACGCACCAGTTAAGGTAAAAAGCCACAGCGGCAGTTCATGTTTCATAAATCCTGCAGCACTCTTTTTTTCCATCACAATTCGCTCCTTTGATTAAAAATATTGTCTCCTGTTTCAAAGTATGCTAAGGCTTTTACAGATATGATTGCTTCCCTGCTTTATATAGTATCATTGCGGTAAAAACTCGGTAAATATCCTTATTTTACAACGGTTTTTTTGATTAAGAACTTGACAGAATATAAGATATTTTGTATATTTCATTCTAATGGTTCGTAATATAGTTTATGAACTAAATACTTTTATAAAGAAAAGGAGTAACAAATTTTGGACCCAGACAGTCTGATTTTAACAGCAGCGCCGGCGGCAATCAGCCCGGCAATTTTTTTTCAACTTGTAATTTTAGTAATTCTAATCATTCTTTCGGCATTCTTCTCATCCGCCGAAACTGCATTTTCCACGTCTAATCGTATTAAGATGCGCAGTCTCGCAGAAGAAGGAAATAAAAGAGCCGCTCTGGTACTTAAAATTCTTGACAGTTACAGTAAGTTATTAAGTGCTATTCTTATCGGTAACAATGTCGTGAACTTATCCGCATCTTCTATTGGTACCACAATTGCAATTGCATTAAGCGAACCGCTTGGACTTCAAGCAAGCCTTATGACAGGTCTTGCAACCGGAATTTTAACAATTGCAGTATTATTAGGCGGTGAAATTGTACCGAAGACATGGGCAAATCTTTATGCCGATAAAATCGCTTTGGTATATGCCCCCATCATTCGTTTTTTAATGATTGTATTAACCCCTGTTATTTTTATTGTGGACAAAATTGCACTTGGAATTTTAAAAATTTTCCGAATTGACACCAGCAAAAAAAATAATGCGATGACCGAAAGCGAATTGAGAAGTTACGTAGATGTCAGCCATGAAGACGGTGTAATCGAAGAAGAAGAACGTGAAATGATTTATAATGTGTTTGATTTCGGTGATTCTCTCGCCAAAGACATTATGATTCCCCGAATCGATATGGTCTCTGTGGAAGATACTGCTACATATAAAGAAATCACGGAAGTATTCCGCGAGAATATGTATACACGACTTCCGGTATACCATGACTCAACTGACAATATTATAGGTATTATTAATATTAAGGACTTTTTATTTGTGGAAAATCCTGAGAAATTTGCCATCCAAGACATTCTTCGAGAAGCGTACTACACTTACGAGTATAAGAAGACTTCAGATTTAATGATGGAAATGCGTAAAAGTTCAGCTAATATTGCTCTTGTATTGAATGAGTACGGTTCTACCGAAGGTATGATTACCTTGGAAGATCTTTTGGAAGAAATCGTAGGAGAAATCCGTGATGAGTACGATGAAGATGAAGAAACGTTAATCAACGATTTGGGCGACAATACTTACATCGTACCAGGCGGTATGAAACTGGATGACATCAACAATTCCATTGATACCGATTTCAGCAGTGACGACTACGATTCCATTGGTGGTTTAATTATTGAAAAATTAGATAAATTACCGGAAGAGGGTGAAACCGTAGAGTTAGAGGACGGAACCGTTCTTACCGTTCAGACCGTGAACCAGAATCGTATTGAAGAAGTTTTAATGAAACTTCCTGCCTCTACTTCTGAAGATGAGGAAGAAAAAACAGAACAAAACAAAGAAGACTAAACTGAAACCAAATAAACTTCCGTTTATCAGGCAGATAAACGGAAGTTTATATTTTTATTCCCTAATTGTTTCTTCTTTTTTTCTGTTTAACAATTTACCAAATGTAACCCCGAATGTCACGGTCGTAACCAAAGCAGCCAAAATATCACTGATCGGTTCCGCCAGAAAGACTG
Organism: Lachnospiraceae bacterium; assembly: GCA_017473115.1. GTDB lineage: Bacteria > Bacillota > Clostridia > Lachnospirales > Lachnospiraceae > UBA3766. The sequence goes on along the minus strand of JAFUNC010000009.1, from coordinate 74,920 downwards.
CAGCCACTTTATTTTCAAAGAATAGCGGCAAAATAAAAATAAAAGGAATCAGTAAAACAATTTTTCGCAAACACGCCATAATCAAACTGATTTTGGCCTGTCCCAGTGCCATAAAACTCTGCTGGCAGGCAATCTGAAATCCCATAGCAAAAATACCTGCCATATAGATTCTCATCGCCCATCCTGTATATTGCACCAAGGCAACATCATCTGAAAAGATTCCCGCAAAAAATTCCGGTACAATCATAATTATAATCCAAAATACTATTGCATATCCGGCACATAACATAAACTGCGTAAAAAATGCCTGCTTTACCCGTTCCATATTCCCGGCGCCGTAATTATAACTCATAATCGGCTGTCCCCCTTGACAGATTCCTTGTAACGGCATCACAACTAAGGACGCTACACTGGTAAGAATCGTCATGGCCCCTACTGCCAAATCTCCTCCGAATTTAGAAAGACTGAATGTAAAACTAATCGAGAGAAGACTCTCCGTCGACATCATAACAAATGTAGAAATTCCCAATGCAAGACAGGGACCAAATATACGCGGCATTAATTTCATATTTTGAAATCGCAACTTCAAATTCGTTTTCTTTCCTGTCAAAAAGCGAAGAACCCACAAAGCCCCCACTGCCTGACTGATTACCGTAGCAAATGCTGCTCCTTTTACTCCCATATGAAATCCGAATATGAAGATCGGATCCAAAATAATATTTAAAATTGCACCGATTATTGTTGTGAACATACTTACTTTCGCAAATCCCTGTGTCGTGATAAACGGATTCATTCCCAACACGATTAAAGCAAAAACACTTCCCAAAATATAAATTCTTGCATAATCCACTGCAAAGGGTAATGTTGCATCACTTGCACCAAAAAACAATAACATTTGCGGGGCAAATATATAAAAAACCACAGTCAAAATCAATGCAAATAACAGCAATAATGTAAAGCAATTGCCCACTATTTTTTCTGCTCTTTCATTCTCTTTCTTCCCCATTGCAATTGCAGCCAACGGTGCACCTCCGGCACCGGCCAACATGGCAAATGCATTTATCAGCATAAGTATCGCCATAAAAAGTCCGACACCGGTCAATGCCGTGGATCCGCTTTCTGGAATATGTCCAATATAAATACGGTCTACGATGTTATATAACAGGTTAACCACCTGCGCCACCACTGCCGGGATTGCCAGTTTTGCCAACAATTTTGACACACTTCCGCTTTCCATATCATAACCATGACTATGTTTTATCACTTTTAAACTCCTCTTTTATTCTCCAAAATATATTTTAACACCTTGTTTCTTTTTTTAATTCCAACATATAATTTTTCATAAAAAGAGCCTTACCGATTGTGGTAAGGCTCCTTAAACTATCTCATTTACGATTCCACTAATTTAGGCAAAACATCTTTACATTTACCGTAAATTACATAATCCGCATAACGATCCGTAAAATGTTCTTCCTCATTAATCAGAATTAACTTATTACCGGTATAATGTCCGGTTGAATATCTTACTTTGGAGCCATACAGATTTGTACCCAAAACAAGAACCAAATCAGCATTGGCACATGCAATTGCCGCGTCTGTCATCCTGTCATTTCGTACACTCTCTCCAAACAGGCGCAAACCGGGACGCAAGGCCACTTTACAATCATCACATACGGGAACGCCTTTGGCCTCCGAAATATATTCAAGAGAAAAATTCTTCTTGCACTGTGGGCAATAATTGGAATAAATGGTTCCCTGAAACTCAATTACGTTACGCAGTCCGCTTCTGTACTCCAACCCATATATATTCATACTTATGGTTGCGCGCAGTTTCCCCATATCCTGCAATCTTTTCAAAGCCGCAAACGTTTCACTGGGCACAGGAAGTGTGTGAATCACTTCTTTCTTATAAAAGTTAAAATATTTTTCTTTTTTGGTCGCATAAATGCCTGCCGATAATATTTCCTCCGGACTGTCCCCATACTCTTTCTCAATACGATAGAGATTATCCACAGACCAGATATCCACACCACCGCTTTCCACCACAGTTCCCAATCCGGTAACACAAACAATATTATTCGCTTGGGAAATTAATGTCTTTACATGACTTAAAACCGCCTCTTCCATTTTTCTCATAAGCATCCACCCCTAATAGATGTTTTATAATTATATTTTAGAATTGTAAGGACAAAAAGTCAAGCCTACCGACGTAATTCGTTATTTTCTTGACGAATGGCAGGTAAAATAAATCAATTGATACTTTTGGGCAATTTTCTCCAGTGCTCGCATGCCTCCCGCCATAGTCCTTTCATCAAAATTAACAAACGGATCATCTAACACAACAAAGGGTGTTTCCTGCTCAAACAATGCATCCACCAGCGCGAATCTTGAACATAATTCCATTGCTTCTTTCGTCCCACGGCTAAAATACGCCAAATCTCTTTTAGTGCCGCCTTCATCCGTTTTCATTGCCAGTTTCAAATCCATCGCCGAATGATTTAAACTGTCTTCATTAACAATTTCCGCATATTTACGATATCCTTCATTGATTTTCTTTAAATAACGGGAAGAAAACTCCGCCTGCGCAGTTTGCAAATACTGCAATGTTTTTTCAAGCAGGGTATATTTCGTCTGACATTCTTCCAGAAGTTCCTCCATATCCTGTTTTTCCATCTCCCATTTTTCACAATCTTCCAGTAGGGACATATACTTGGAAATATTAGCATTCACCTGTCTTAAATACTCCTCATTCGTATGAATACTCTTTTCGATCGCCTCCTCTTTTTGCTGCAATTCTTCCAAGGACATTACTTTCCCTTCCGGCACTTCTTCCACCCGTTCTGTCTGTGCAAGTTGTTTGCACTTATCCTCGTACTGTTTGCTCAAACCAATATATTCATTCCTCTTCTGTATAATTTCTTTGAACAGAAAGTCCTCCACTTCTGCCGCCTCACCATAAAATTTTCGCAAGAAAAGAATTAATTCCTCCCGCAAAACTCTCTTTTCTTTAATGCGTCTATCCTCTGCTTCTTTTTGTCGGATCTTATGTTCTTGTCGGGCATTCAACTCCATTAATGTGATACGAATCTGACTCAATAACATGGGAACATCTTCTAAATTTCCTAACAGATATGGTTGCAGATACATACGCATCGCCTTTTTTCCTTTTTCTATCGTTTTATTCAATGCTTCGAAGTCTTCCTCAACCCGGAGAAGTTCTTCATCCGCCTCACTACCTATTGTCCGGAATCGTTTCTGTTGTATAATACAGGCAACAATGGCAAGGAACAATAATCCAACTGCAACATAACCATAGCCCCATTGTCGCATAAGAAACATAACAGCCGCCAAAACCAACAAAACCACAGCCGATATCATCCAAACAGTCCTACTGTTTTTTACCTTTCTTTGCTCGGCTTTCACATAGCCCTCACGCTCCACCTCGCTCAAATGCAACTTCCGAAGTTGCATTTCTTTTTGTTCCAAAAGTTTTTCACTCTCCTGAAGCGACTGCCACTTCCTCTCACAAGCATCCAGTTCCTCTTCTGATATCGGATATCTCTCCAGTATATCTGCCAAATTCGGATATTTATATTTCTGCTCCGCCAATTCTTCTTTCGGCATTTCACTTTTATAAGCATATAATTTATTACGATACTGTTCTAACTCTTCTTCCTCCGGAAACCCTTTTCTGAAAAAATGATCCAGTTCTTCCAGACTGCGTCGGAGATTATCCTTTTCGTCCGCTATTAATTGATAATGTTTCTGTTTCTCCCGTAACGCAGCAATTTCTCCGGTCTTACGCATTTGTTCTTTCAAGTCGGTTCGTTGCATTTTTAGTTTTTTAATTTCGGCATTACACTGTGCTGCTTTTGCTTTCCAATCCTTCAAAGCAGTACCGGTACGCTTTGCTTCCGTAATCCGACGCCCCAATTCATAAATTTCACCGGTCAGTTCTGCAATTTTTCCCTTATTCTCCGTCTTTTTTGACTTGTAAATTTTCATTTCATTTTCAAGCCGATCGCAAGCCTTGGCATAACAATCGATATCATCACCACTGGCCATTAAACCGCTCATTTTGGTAGCAATACTGTCCGTCATACTGATTGCCGGCAGTCCCTGCTTCATAAAAATACTCTGCTCAAAAGCCGTTTTGTCAATTCCGAACAGTTCTTCCCCCAATTTTTCGGTATAATCCCCGCTTTCCAAACCGGTATTTTCGTCATAAATTTTAAAGACATCTTCCTTGTCTTTGGCACCCCAAAAACGCTCCGCACGATATACTTTCCCGTCCGCTTCAAAAACCAAATTTCCGCCATATGCTCCGCCATTCCACGGAAGATACTTTTTGCGCTCATTGTCATCTAATTTGTGTTTGGTGGTATATTCCATACCATACAACATTGCCTTTAAAAAAACCGCAAGGGTAGATTTTCCCCACCCGTTTTTTTCACAAATAACGTTCAATCCCTCCGAAAAATCATAAGAAAACTGATGCAGTTTACCAAAATTTTCTATGTAGCAGGAAATTAATTTCATACACCGAGTTCCTCCCCCGACAATGCTCTGATCCCTAACAGAATCATTGCTTCCTTCTCTTTCTCCGTCTCGCTCCCTTTCATAACTGTACGCACAAATTCTCCTTTCAAAGAAATCATCTGCTCGTACTCCTTATAATCAATGGACAGTCTCGACTCGTCTTTCCACTTTAAAAAATAAAACCGTCCTTCCATTGCCTGACCGAAATAGATGAAGTCCTTCTCCGTATCCACTGTATAAAATCCGGTCAAAATAACTTTTACCATATCCTCAGCCGGGATGTGCTCCACTGCTTTATTTACCGCTCTTAAAATATCCGTAGTTGTTTCCCGCTCCGAAATATCTACTTTGACTTCATGAAGAATTCTGGATGCCATAGGTACAAAGCGACTTTTTACTTTGCCATCCTCTATCTCCAATAATACGATCCCTTTTTCACCGCACTCATCAAAGCCTCGGCCTTCCGGACAACCGCTGTAACAATACACCCCTCTCGCATCCAGCGTTTCTTTCTTATAAGCGTGAACATGTCCCAAGGCAAGATAATCAATGTGCCGGTTTTTTAATGCAGGCAATGCAATCAGACCGGCGTCATCCTTTCCGTTACTGCGTACTTCCTGTCCATGCAGCATTACAATGTTCACCCGCTCAGGCTCTGTAATCAAAGATGCATAGTTCGCATCGTCTTCCAAGGTTTCCTTGCCCCACACGGATACTTCACCATACCGGTACTCTACCCAATCCGTATCGAAACATTTAAAATTATCCGGTATGGTTCGCCCCTCCGTAAAATTCGTCTTCCAATCATGATTTCCTCTCAAATATAAAAAATCAATCTCTGGATTTCCTGCAATCAGATCCCATACCAAATTCACCACTTTCGCGGCTATATTTTGGGTATCAAAAAGATCTCCTGCTATTAAAATCGCAGATACTCCTTCCTCTTTGGCATAATGAACAATATGTTCAAACGTAAGTAGAATTTCGTTTCTGCGCTCCTTCGCTTTTTCTTTTCCTATATTACTTTCCAGTTTCGAATCCAAATGCAAATCCGCACAATGTATAAACTTCATTCCCTTGCTCTCCTTCACTGTTTCGTTCGCTGTTTTTTGATTGTAGTATTCCTATTTTTATTCTCTTTTTTGTACGATTATCTATTTCTTTTTTATCACTTCTATAGTAAAATAAATATAATTTTATTCTGTAACTATTTTAGCATAAATATAAAAAGGTGTAAAGAACGTATGTTCTGTTTAACTTTTATATAAAAACCCATTTACTCAGAAAGGAGGTTGCTTTTATGCAATCGAAAAAACTGCTTGCACTTCTTTTAAGTTCTGTAATGGCATTTTCCCTGTTTGCCTGCACTCAGCCGGAAGAAGATGTAATAAGCGAAACCGATTCCCAGGTTTCCGAAGAAGTCTCCGAAGAAGCATCCGATAACGGCGTTATTGAAGGCTTCGGTAACAATTTGGTTGATGGTACTAACATCATTGACGACCATTTTGATGACAATACCAAAGGCGAATGGGGTGTTTACTCCAACGGCGGTACTTTTGACCTTTATGCCGAAAACGGCGAAATGGTAGTTGATATCAAACATGGTGGCGGTATGGAATACGCCGTACAGATTTTCCGTGACGGTTACTGCTTAAATATGGGCTGCGTTTATACCGTATCCTTTGATATTTATTCCGATATTGAACGTGATATCGAATGGCGTTTCCAAATAAACGGTGGTGACTTCCACCCTTATTATATCGAAACCGAAAGACGTATCGGTCCCGATAAACAGACAATCACTGCCGAATTCACTATGGAAGAAGCCAGCGATCCCGCTCCCCGACTTTGTTTTAATTTAGGTGAACAGGGTGATTTGGATACTACCGTTGCACATAAAGTATATATTGATAATTTTGTACTTACCATTAAAGACGCTTCCAATGCTATGGCTTTGGAACCCCTTCCCACCCCCGTTCCCGTCAAAGTGAACCAGGTAGGATACAAGCCTGCCGATGAGAAAATTCTCATTTGTAAGTACAACCCCGATATTACAGACTATACAATCGTTGATGCAAACAATAACGTTGTATATTCCGGAAAACTTTCTACTGAGTTCTCGAACTCAAAATCCGGTGACGGTGCACAGGTAAAAGGTGACTTTTCCGATTTGACCACCCCCGGTACGTATAAAGTTATCGTGGACGGAATTGGCGAGTCCTATGAATTTACCATTGCGGATGATATCTATGATAACTTGTACAAAGATGTGGTACGTATGCTCTATTTACAGAGATGCGGTTGTGTATTGGATGAATCTCTGGCAGGAGACTTTGCTCACGCAGAATGCCACGTACAGGAAACTACCGTTTACGGTACCGGTGAAGTCATTGATGTAACCGGCGGTTGGCACGATGCAGGCGACTACGGACGTTATGTATCTCCCGGTGCCAAAACCGTTATGGACTTATTTATTACCTATCAGGACAGTGAAGCCGCAAGAGGCGATGATTTAGACATCCCCGAAAGCGGAAACGGTGTACCTGATTTATTGGATGAAGCAAGATACGAATTGGAATGGATGCTTAAAATGCAGGCAGCCGACGGCGGTGTTTACCATAAGGTAACTTGTGCAAACTTCCCCGAAACGGTAGAAGCAACCGCAGAAGTTGCACCGTTGCTTGTTTCACCCGTATCTCCCACTGCAACAGGTGACTTTGCAGCGGTAATGGCCCGTGCTTCTGTTCTTTACGCAGAATACGATGCAGAATTTGCTGCAACCTGTAAAGATGCTGCTGTTAAGGCATATCAGTACTTAATAAACAATGAAGAAACCTTAACCGGCTTTGCAAATCCCGAAGAAATCGTTACCGGCGAATACCCCGACGGTAAATTCTATGATGAAATCTTCTGGGCCGCAATGGAACTTTACCTTGCAACAGGCGATACCGCTTACTTTGACAAAGCCAAAGTTATGTATGAGGAAAACAATATCAAAGGTTTAGGCTGGGCCGATATCGGATATTACGGAATGTATTCTTATCTGACTGCCGACGAATCGTTACAGACAGACACCGAACTTGCTCAGAAATTTATTGATAAAATCGTTGCTGAATGCGATGAAAATATTAAAACAGCCGAAAAAGATGCATACTATATCTGCTTGGAAAGAAGTTATCCTTGGGGAAGTAATATGACCGTTGCAAACCATGGTATCCTTTATCATATGGCTGCCAGATTTACCGGCGATGCAAAATATTCCTCTTATGCACAGCATCAGTTGGATTACTTACTCGGTTCCAATCCTTTGGGTTACTGCTATGTAACAGGTTACGGAAGTTGGTCTCCCGAGCATACACACCACAGACCTTCACAGGTTCTTGGCCAGACAATGCCCGGTATGTTGGTAGGCGGACCGAATACCAATGCTGACGATCCTTACGCTAAGGCAGTTTTATCAAGTTCTACCGGTGGTATGTGCTACGTAGACAATGACAGTTGCTATTCTACAAACGAAATTACCATTTATTGGAATTCACCTTTGATTTACCTGCTCTCACAGGCAAAATAACAGAATAAAAGAAATGTATGTAGAGCGCCGTATGAAAATGCGGCGCTTTTACTTTATATTAACATATAAAGTGAAATATTATGCACAACTCGTAAAAAGGGAAACTATTGCTTCGCAACACCGCTCGCACGCAAAAGTTCGCTTGCGAACTTTTATCCTAAACTAATGAAGTCTCTTCCTACAGCGGGTAAATATCCCACCCCGGATAAAAGGTTCTCACAATTCCCTGAGCGATTGCCCATGCAATTTCAGTAAATCTTGCGTCAAATAATTCATTATCATTATCCGTATTAATAAACCCCACTTCTACCAAAACTGCCGGCATCTGTGTACGGTTTAAAACCACAAGATTTGGTCTTTCATTGACACCCAGATTAATAAAACCAATTCGTTCCAACTCCCGGTTAATATTCACAGCCATCTCATAGGCAGGACTTTGATTGTTATAAACCAGCGTTTCCACGCCGCTGTACTGATTCGGATATACACTGGAATTCCGATGAATGGAAACGAAAAAATCGCCTCCCAAAGTATTTGCTTCCAAAGCCTTCTGGTAAGGCGATTCATACACGTCATCCGTCCTTGTGTAATATACGTTAAACCCTTTATCTTCCAGTATTTCCCCCACTGCAAGGGTTAAAGCCAATGCATCATCTTTTTCTCTTCTTCCGCCGTATACCGCGCCCGGATTAGCGCCTCCGTGCCCGGCATCCAAAATAATGGTTTCTGCCATAATGTTCTCCTGCTATTCTTTTCTATATTTTATTCATAAATGCAGAATAACGTTCATATTCTTACTATGACAGAAATTTTTATACTTCTGAATCCTCCGTTATCCGAACTAAAAAAACAGCCTTCGGCAGTTACCGAAGACTGTTTGGTCTAAATCACATATTTACGTTCAAAATCTTCCACGGGAATCGGCTTGTCATATAAAAATCCCTGCATGGAATCACAACCGAATTCATATACAATCTTTTCTTCTTCCTTGGTTTCAATACCCTCACAGACAATCTCCATATCAATTTCGTTCAAAATGGAAATCAAACCTTTAATGATATTTTTACCCTTATTGTTTCCGAGACTGTTCTTAATAAATCCTTTGTCCAGTTTAATAATATCCACCGGTAAAATACCGATTAAGTTCAAAGAAGAATAACCTGCGCCAAAATCATCCACACTGACGCGGAATCCGCGTTCACGAAGTTTCTCAATTTTGTTGATAATCAATTGTGCTTCTTCAAAGAATACGGACTCGGTCACTTCAAACTCTATGTATTCCGGAGAAATATCATAAGAATCAAATTCCCGAATAATATCCGTTACCAAATTATCATAATAAAAATGTAATTTACTTAAATTAATGGATACCCGCTTAGGCGTTTTTCCTTCACTCAACCAACTGCGGATTTTGGCAAATACATACCGCATTACGTACCAGTCCAGTTCCAAAATTTTACCGCTGTTTTCCAAAACAGAGATAAAAAGTGCAGGCGGTATAATATTACCGTCATCGTCCTTTAATCTGGTAAGCGCCTCTGCTCCTACCACAGCATTCTCGCTGACACTGACCTTCGGCTGGAAATAAACAAGAATAGATTTCTCTTCCAATGCTTTATCGAAAATCGGAAGAATTTTGGCATCTCCTTCTTTGGTTTCCTCTATCTTTTGGTCATAGCGGGCACAAGGCACACTGTAATTACCCTTTACGCTGCGGCGGGCAACATTTGCCTTATCAATGGCAGACGCGATATTCTCATACTTGCTTTCAATCACATGAACACCGGTATTCAAATGAAGCGATGCCTTAGGAAACTCAGTTTTATGCTGAGAAACAAATTCATCCTGAATTTCTTTTAATTTTTCCTCAAAGCGTTCCCACGAAAGTTGTCCGATGTTAAACAAACTCACAATATGATCCGAATAAGGGCGGCAAGCCACCAAATACCCGTCCTGCATAACACAAATTTCAGCCAACTGCTGAATCAGACGATCTCCGGCTTCATAACCATATAAGCGATTAATGTACTTAAATTTCGTGATATCCGTGGAAATAACCACCATGGTATCTCCTTCGGCACTTTCCGATAATTTATTGGATGCCACTTCCAAAAAGTCGTTAAACACCAACAAACCGGTCAATTTGTCTCTTTCCATTTTGTCCTCCAACTCAAGTCACAACAAATGCATGTCCAAAAATCCCCTTGTATATACAATACCACATTTGCGTTCCTTTCGTCTATCGTAAACTTTGACAATCAAACCTTTTTTCTTTGTGCACTTTGTATAAAAGTTTCGAACGATTAAAGGGCAATTTTGATGATTTTATCAATTTTTTGTAATTCTTTGTCGAAAACTAAACTACAATAATAATTTTCCACATTTAAGTCAATGAAATGATAAGAAGCAACCATTTGACCTTCGGACACAATTTGTCCTTTTTCCAAATCTACGAAAAAATCCCGCAGTTCACGTGACATACCTTCGCCCGTATATTTTATATAGGCTTCCTTCCCGGTCCAGAGTTGATAAAACAGTATTTCCCTCTCTTCTGCAGTTGCGTAACAATCAATCATCTTCTGTTCGTCTTTATGATAAAAACGTTTCGCAACCTTTTCGTTATATCCCCGGTTTTCCTGCACATCAATGCCCACTTCAGTGTCAGACAATGCCAAAACCGCCAAATCACCGGAATGAGACAAACTAAAATGTACATTGGGATACTCTTCTAAATAAGGCTTTCCTTGCGGCGCATAATTATATCGGATAATCGGTCTGCCGCGTTCATCCACGGGCAAACATCTGCCTAAATAGTCCTCTAACCCTTTTTCTAAAAGAAGACCCGCGCCAAGACTGCGAATACGGTCTGCGGGCATTTTAAAATTGCTTAACTTATCCGCTCTGGACGCGTGTAACATATTTACTTTTTCATCATAGGAATGTTTTAAATCCTCTAATTCTGCCCAGTATATGTGAATCATCACGGCGTCTCCTTGTCTGTTTTTATGACATCGTCCAAATACGGTTTGCTCCTTTGCAAAGAATCCTCCCGTTATCAAACGAGAGGATTACTGTTTACTGCTACTCTTTTATTCTTCTTCCGCAGGAAGGTCAATCTTAATGCAAAGTTCTTCCAACTGCTTGGGATCTACCACGTTAGGTGCTTCTGACATAAGACAGGAAGCATCTTTTACCTTCGGGAATGCCATTACATCACGGATAGACTCCGCTTTTACCATAAGCATAATCATACGGTCAAGACCGTAAGCAAGTCCTGCGTGAGGAGGTACACCGTACTTAAATGCATCCAAGAGGAAACCGAACTGGCTGTGTGCCTGCTCCGGTGTAAATCCAAGCATTTCAAACATCTTGCTCTGGATATCTCCCTGATGGATACGCACGCTACCGCCGCCAAGTTCTGTACCGTTTAATACGATGTCATATGCTTTGGCACGTACACGTCCGGGATCGCTGTCAAGGTAAGGAATATCCTCATCCATAGGCATTGTAAACGGATGATGAACCGCTACGAAACGCTTCTCTTCTTCATCCCACTCAAGAAGAGGGAATTCGGTTACCCAAAGGAAGTTATATTTATTGTTATCAATCAATTCCATAGTCTTAGCAAGTTCCAAACGAAGAGCGCCTAAAACATCCCAAACTACTTTGTTTTTATCTGCTGCAAATAAAAGCAAGTCTCCGGGCTGTCCGTCCATTGCTTCTACCAATTTAGCAAGTTCCTCTTCTGTCATAAATTTGGCAAAAGATGACTTGTAGGTACCGTCTTCGTTGATTGCAAGGTAAGCAAGACCTTTGGCACCATAACCCTTAGCAAATTCTACAAGGGCATCGATTTTTTTACGGGGCATACCGGCTTGACCTTTTGCATTCAATCCGCGTACCGAACCGCCGTTTTCAAGAGCACCTGTGAATACGCTGAAACCACAACCTGCAACCACGTCAGATACATTCTGTAATTCCATGCCGAAACGTGTGTCAGGCTTATCAGAACCGAAACGATCCATAGCATCCTGCCATGTGATTCTGGGCAAAGGAAGGCTTACTTCCACTCCAATGGTATCTTCAAAGACCTTCTTTAAAAGTCTCTCATTGACATCTAAAACATCTTCTACATCCACGAAAGACAATTCCATATCCACCTGAGTAAATTCAGGCTGTCTGTCCGCACGTAAATCTTCGTCACGGAAACACTTTGCAATCTGGAAATAACGGTCATAACCTGAACACATCAACAGCTGCTTGTAAAGCTGAGGTGACTGGGGCAATGCGTAGAAGTTTCCCGGATGTACACGGCTGGGAACAAGATAGTCTCTTGCACCTTCCGGTGTAGACTTCATAAGAATCGGGGTTTCAATCTCAAGAAATCCTTCATCTGCAAGGAAGTTACGGATTTTATTTACTACTTCGCTACGCATAATGATATTACTCTGTAAGTCAGGTCTTCTTAAATCAAGATATCTGTGCTTTAAGCGCAATTCTTCCTTGGTCTTAGAATTTGCTTCGATGGGGAAAGGCGGTGTTTCTGCCTCTGATAAAATACGAAGTCCTGTTGCACGCACTTCAATCGTACCGGTCTTTAAATTTTCGTTTGCCGCACCGCCACGTTTTACAACCTTACCGGTTACCGCAACTACGAATTCACTACGAAGTTTCTCTGCCTTCTCGAAATCTTCAGCATTTACGAAATCACCGTTTTCGCCCTGCTCAAAAATAATCTGTAAAAGACCGCTTCTGTCTCTTAAATCTGTAAAAATAATTCCGCCTTTGTTTCTGCTCTTCTGCACCCATCCCATTACGGTAATTACCTGTCCGAGGTTTGCTTCGCTTACCTCAGTACAACGATGGGTTCTTTTTAAGCCTTTCATTGATTCAGCCATTTTTCTTCTCCTTCAACTACTTACAGCAGTTCATTGATTTTATTCTTTCTTCAAATGCAGTTTTATATCCTGCACAGCATTTTTCAAACTAGTTCTTGAGTGCTTCTCTGTAGAAGTCCTTAAACTCGGTATAACCGTCTTTCATAAGTTGTTCCTTCTGGAACTTCTTATTCTTGTTCATCTTGGCTACCAAAACAATTTTACCTTCTTCACGAAGTGCCTGAGCCTCTGCGATGATTTCACCGGTTCTTGCTGCATCCATTCCCTTCTCTAAAAGGAAGGCAATCTTATTATCTGCGTTGGGAACCTTAAATCCTCTTTCTAAAAGAATGGTGATAATTCTTTCGAAACCGATAGAAAAGCCGCACGCAGGGGTATCATTGCCGGTAAACTTACCGATCATCTTGTCGTATCTTCCGCCGCCCGCTACGCTACAATTTAATTCCTTCATTTCAATTTCGAAAATGGTACCTGTATAATAACTCATACCACGCACAAGTGTGGGGTCAAACATAATCTCACAGTCTGCTTTCTTAGCAGCTTCCACAGTTGCAAAAATCTCCGCCAGATTATCAGCCACGCCTTCTTCCAGGCAATCGCCAAGTTCATCTTTTAAAAATGCAAGTTTGTCTTCTGCTGCATTCATTTTATCAAACAAAGTCATATACTTCTCAACACATTCCGGTGCAAATTCACATCCCAAAAGTGCTTCCTTCACGCCGTCGATGCCGATTTTGTCCATTTTATCAAGCTGAATAAATACCTGATCGTAATCTTCCTCAGCAAAACCGCTGTAAGCAGCCATTGCTTTCAAGATACGACGTTCGTTGATGTGTACCTTAAAATTCTCAAAGCCAAGTTTTCCGAGAAGGGTTGTGGTTGCAAGTACCAACTCAATTTCAGCCAAGTTGGAAGGTTCGCCTAAGATGTCGATATCACACTGTACAAACTGGCGGAAACGTCCCTTCTGCGGTCTGTCCGCGCGCCATACATTACCCATCTGTAACGCCTTGAAAGGCTGGTTTAAGTTTGCAGCATTATTTGCATAAAATCTTGCCAAAGGCACGGTCAAATCGTAACGCAAACCGCTGTCAACCAAGTCGTTTTCTTCATTGGCAGTTTCAAGATTTAACTTCTCGCCTCTTTTTAATACCTTAAAAATCAACTTTTCGTTTTCGCCACCCTGCTTACTGCACAGGTTCTCTATATGCTCTACGCAAGGGGTTTCAATGTGTGAAAATCCAAACTTTGCGTAAGTATTCTTGATTTCGTCCATTACATAGTCCCTGATTTGCATTTCTTCAGGAAGCATGTCCTTCATGCCGGTAACCGGCTTCTTGATTAAACTCATGTGATTTCTCCTTAAATTTCTTAACTATGCTCACGCACCTTCGCCAACAACAATGTTGCTCCTAATCCGCGCATAGTCTACCAAATATCAATTTTACACATTTTATGCGGAAATAACAAGGTTTTTATGTGGTTTTTTTGGATTAATTTAGTATATCCCCGGCCGAAAAGCTATTTTTACTGCAAGCAATAAAAAGATTGATAGAAAAACTGCTTCATGTTATCATTAACAAAAATCGAAAGGAGTATTTGTAATATGGGCTTGCTTTTAATTGCTCTGGGTATTTTATGTTATATTGTACGCATTAACCGCCCTAAAAAGAATCCCTGCTATGTAGGACAGATTGTGGATATCAGTGCAAGACCTCTCTCAAGTGCCAAGACCAGTACGAGCCACCCCATTATTGTACGCGTAATGATCAATAATCAGCCAATCATTACCAGCACTTCGACTTACATAAATTGTTTTTGGGGTATAAATGGTATTTTAGAATCTAAGAAAAAAGAACATGTAGGCAAAACTGTGCATGTATACTTCAATCACCAGACTCCTTCGAAAAGTACAATTAAAGAATTTCAAGGAAAGGACATTGCCGCCGTTATTATTCTTATTGTGATTGGTGTCATTACAATGTTCATCGAATTTATTCTTATCTTAGCATTCTTGTACCTTATGCTATCAAAAATGTAAAAAACAGCCATGTCGTATCTGATACATCATAGCTGTTTCTTTTATTTCTGCGGTCATTATTATTTCTGCACCAAATCATAACTCTCCGCTATCATTCTTTTCAATTCTTCCGTGGGCACTGTCCCGTCCAAAATCACGGTGTTCCAGTGCTCTTTGTTCTGATGATATCCCGGTTGTACTGCTGGGTACAAAGAACGCCACACATCCCTCCACTCAGGATCTGCTTTAATATTGATACATAACTGTTCATTTCTCTCATAGGTCCAGAGAAAAACTTTTTTACTGCCTCGTACGCGAACCAACTGCCAATTCGGGTCTCGAAAAGGAGCGTCCTGATATGTATTTGGAAAAGATAGTCCGTATGATAAAATTTCTTGTCTCGTCTGCATAAAAATACCTGCTTTTACTATTTCATTAATCCGCCGTGAAAATAACACTCATACACTTTCACATCCTGGCAATAGATTTCTTCATACCCCTGAAACCAGGTAAAATTCCCTGTTACTTTACACTTATAACTGTATTCGCCGGACTTATAAAACTCCGGCCCTCTATAGGGATATTCCGTTGTAGCCATACGAAGGGCCTCTTTCAAAAAATCCCCGCTAAAATTATCACCTAACACCCTGCCCAAATAATTCATTGCATATACGGCAGTACCATTTCTCCATATACCTTCTTCTCCGGCGAACTGCTCACCGCCAAGATAGGTATCGTGATAAGTAAATTCGCCTTCTTCATACTCATAATCATGAGAATCGTATCTTGTAGAATCCGTCTCATTCATAAAAGCAGCATAAGTATTAACATTGGCCTTTAGGCGGAATTGAATGATTTTATCTATATCTCCCACAGCCGTTTCTATCGGCTTTCTGCCACACTCCTGGTCTCTTACCAAATAGTCAACCGTAACATTCATTAAATCGCTGATTTGAATTAAATTAGCGATATCCGGATAAGACTGTCCCGATTCCCACTTTGCAATTGCCTGACGCGATACGCAGAGTTTTTCTGCCAGTTCTTCCTGCGTGTATCCCTTATTTTTTCTTAGCAAATATAATTTTTCTGAAAATATCATAACATCCGCCTCCAAATAAAGAATATCAGAAATCAGGCTGATTTACACCCAACTTGCGGTAGCATTTTCGCTACTTTTGGTTGCAAAAATTATTATAAAATATTTGCGCAATACTCAATCGAAGTCTAAATATACTCCACCTCTATCGCCTTCAACTGTTCTCTCATCTTTTGAACTTTCTTCTCAGAAAATCTCCTTCCTATACAGTCTTCCGCCATACTAACTTTAACACCTGACTCAACGGCCCCCTTTGCAGTAGCGCCCACACAACCACATTCATCAAGCCCGCAAAGAACAACCTCTTTATATCCCTGCATTTCCATATGTTCGCGAAATGCTTTTGCTGTATATGTATCGGAGCGGTTCTTTTCAAAACATAAATCAGAAACAATATTCAATCCGCTATATAACTCGGCTCCTTCCGTCCCTTTAATTGAAAATCCGACACCCCATAAAAGTTTAGATAAAATATGCTTAATATATATAATATCGTATCCTTTTTCTTTATACGAATCTATGGCTTTGTTTACACTATTGACAAGTTTATCCGTATCATAAGAAAACATGGACTTTCTTTTATCCCACAGGTAATCATTCTGCATATCAATTACAAGTAATGCTTTTTTATCTGACATATTATTTTCTCCGTTCTCGTAACAACTTAACATCCTTCTCAAAAATCAGTCATTGTATTCATAAAACATCTCATCCAACAACTTATCCATCCCGGCTTTGTCACCCATTGCAGATTTTAGTAACGTGCCAATATTTTGGAACACTAATTTAAAATATAACCAGTCCCCCAAATCATCATATTTTCTCGTTGAATTAATCAAATAATTGCTTCGAAGCGTAGTATATTTTTTACCCTGCTTTTTTCCATATTTCTTCAGCAGTTTGGCAGTGGCCACATCTTCCATGGCTTTTTGATCTACAAAACCACCGATTGCATCAAAACTGTCTTTTTTGGCCCAAAAAATGCCGCTATATAATCCTGTTAATCCAAATGATATCCTGCACAAAATATCATTACACCATAACGGAAATGAATATCTTTCAAAACGTATCGGTGCTCCTCCGCCAATGTATTTTCCGGTTCTAAGGAGTTTATACACTTCCGATAACGTGCCTTTCGTCATTCGATTATCCGCATCTATGGTAACGATTATCTTGCCGGAAGCAGCCGCTATTCCGTCATTCCGAACTTTTGCAATACATCTGTCCTCATTAAAAATAACCTTTGCTCCATTATTTTGGGCAATTTCAGCCGTTTTGTCGGTACATCTGTTACACACAACAATAATCTCTGTCTTCCCGCGAAACTGTTTTGCCGATTTATTTATTGATTTTATACATCTTGCTATGTACTTTTCTTCATTATGCGCCGGTATTATTACCGAAATATGTACCTTCATTTTCCGCCCCTATCTAAAACTACTTTGCCTTACACGATAACTTATCAACATCCAACCGAAAAACCGCAACCGCCTCTAACATTTCATCGCTGTAATGCCAGTCATTTTTAGATGTTGTTTGCTTCATGATTGCATTAAGCCCTATAATCTTTTCTGCATTCTCCTCTACCAAAGAAAGAGTTCCGGTGCCTATAACACTTTGAAAAGTTGCAGAATAATCACATGCCTCTTGACCTTCAATCAGCGAATATTTGCCGTCAATCTCAAATCCCACGTTCGGCGTCTTTTTCGCAAGTTCGTATTTACGTCCCGCCTTTGCACCATGAAAATAAAATGTATAGTTCTCATCGTACGAATATCCATAATTTACAGGCACAATATAAATATCACCTTCATCATAAAAGGCAACTCGTAAAATTTGCTCTTTTTTAATAAAATCTTCGATTACTTTTTTATCGGTAATTTCCCGGTCTTTTCTTCTCATGCTGGTACTCCCTAAACATTAAACCTTCTTTTTCTTTGGTGCCGGAAGTTCATCATACATAGCCTTAAAAAGTCTCTTTAAATAATCCTTATCATCAACTTCTGAAACCAATAACATTTCTTTCGCACCTTCATAAGGCAATTCATAAATCGCATCAGGCATAAGTGAAACTGCTGATTTCACCGGTTTTACAAGCAGTCGGTCATCATAGATGCCACCGGCAATTTTACCGCAATAATATAAAATGTACTCACCCATCATTGCTTTGTATTCTATTTCTTCCAACTCAGACAATTGTTCTAATATATAGTCTAAGTACTCTTTACTTGATGCCATATCTATATCTCCTTATTCGAAATTTAACGCTTACCTGTTTGTATAAAATGAATCAGTGCTTCAACATCATCAAAATCATCGTAGTCTCCAACAATTCCCCGACGATGATATATAACACCATTTTTTCATTTTCTTCAAGACAGTTCAACAAAGTTTCAACTCCATATCTCTTAGCAAACATAGTAAATCCATATGGTTTTATTTTAGCAAGAAGTCCTTTTTTACAATCCTCTTTACAAAGAAAACAATTATCAAAATCCTTTTCTTTGGAACTTCATAAAATTTCTCCTTGAACATTAAATTTGCATTACAAACTATAATCCAATTCCGTGGGCAAATCATCCCAAAGTTCCGTTCTTGTCTTATAATTTTTTAACCGTTCCAAAACCTTTTTGTCCGGATTTGGATAAATTATAAATCCATCTTCCTCACCTTTTTCCGCACGGATAGGAAAAGCCAAATGTTCTTCGTCCAATGAAAACTGTGCATTTTCACCTTCTTTATTTCCTCTCGCGTCAAGTCGTATCCACTTTTTATATTCACTGATATATACCCCATTTAATCCGTGATATATCAAAACAGGGGCTGTTTCATCATCTAAAATTAACTTTTGGTAACAAAATCCGGTCGGAATGGATTTGTAACGCAACAAAGCAGCCAACAAATGCGACTTTGCGAAACAAATTCCGTGTCCTGCTTTTAACACCTCCGATGCGGAACAAGTTAAAATATCCTCATTTTTATCTGCCGAATGTGAAACATTATCTCGCACGAATTCGTATGCCTTTTTTATGTACTCCACTTCACTATCCGACTCTTGATATATTGCATCTGCAAGTTGAGTGATAATTTTGTTACTATAATCAATCACATCATCTTCTTTTAAATATTCATCTATGTTATCTGTAAACAATTTTATAAGCATAATTATTCTCCAACCACTATAAATATAGTTCTTATTCCCTAAAATCAATTCGCACCAATTTTTTACCATTCGGTAACTCTCTATCAGCCATCAATGCTTTACTATATCCCACTTCATTCATACAAACGATAAGACTCTCTTCTTCCATTTGATGATGGACCTCATCCAATCGGTCAAACACATGTAAATATGGTGAATCAGAGACAAAAGATGCCTCCGTATTTATCTGAATAATACAGGAAACATATTTAGGTTTTACCTTTCTTACCACTTTCTGAAAGCACTCATACCCTATATATTCAATTAAAAGATTTGCAATAAGCAAGTCAGCACAAGGCAACGATATCGCACCATCCAATAAATCTGCGCAAATTGGTTTGAAAACATCGCCTAATACAGAATATCTTCTTTTACATTCGTTTAAATAACTCTGATTAATGTCCACACCATATACCGACTTAAATTTGTCTTTGTCTATATGCTCAAGTCCGTTACCGCCGGCAATTCCAAGAATCATAACCATTTCCGCATCATATGCGTCAAACTGTTCGCGCATCATCTCATTCATTGCCTGTAACTGATATACACTCTCCATACTCATATGCTTTTCATAATCATCTAAATCTATTTCTTCCCATGGATTCGTCATTGATTTTTCTCCCGAAATTATATTTCTATAAATATATAATTCTCTTTCATAACTGCTTCTTTTTAAACCCCTCGAATTCGACGGCTTTAAAATTATCGCTATGAACTATTTCTCACATCTACATTAGCCTCTTTTATTTGATATTTTCCCACTGTTCCTTCGTCATAAAACTCGTGTGCCCGACTCTTATCTCATTCATCAAAGGCACCGGAACTTCATTACAAGTATGATGATATACAAATCCGACCTTTTCCTGTACGCGTTTTGACTTATGATTTCCATCGTAATATCCGCACCAAATCGTATTCATTCCAAGTTCTTCAAATCCGCGACGAAGAAGTTCCCTTGCTGCTTCCGGCATATATCCCCTGCCCCAGAAAGGCTTTCCAAGCCAGTAACCCAGTTCGCACTCATCATCACGCTCCGTCATGTCAGTGTGACCATTTAATTTTAACTCGATTGCACCAATTGCCTTATTGCTTCCCTTCTCACAGATGGCATAGCACTCAGCGCCGTTCAATACATCTTTTATCACTGATAAACTCTCTTCCACGCTTTTATGCGGTGGCCAACCTGCAATCGGTCCAACAGCAGGGTCCTTAGCATATTCATATAAACTTTCTGCGTCAGATTCTTCCCATCTATGTAATGTTAAACGTTCAGTTTGTAAAATCATATAAAGCTCCTTTAAAATATATATCTATATCACATTCAACCTATCCAAAACCTTCGGTATATCATTTTTTAATGTCTCATATACAATTGTTAAATCCACATGTCCATAATCATGTACAAGTCTATTTCGCATACCGTACAAAGCAATCCACGGAATATCATTTCTTTCCTGTTTAAAATCATCTGACAATTTCCTTGCATTCTCCGATATTTGGATCATACGAAATAACATGGAATCTAATAAAACCTCATTCGCATTTAATTCTTCAATATCCACATCCTTCATATGCAATATAATAAACTCTAAATCCTTTTTTATCTTCTGTATATAGTAATTATCATTCTTGATATTATCCATATATCTTAATTCCATCCTTTAGAATTTCTTCCGTTAATTCGGGGTTCTGATTTAGTTGCTTACTATCCAACACATCCACTCTTTTATGCAATGCAGTTCTTATATTCTCAACCAACGCATAAAATTCCAACCCATTAACATTCGCAGAGATCAGCAAATCCACATCGCTAGTATGCTTTGCCCTTGATTTTGCATAAGAACCAAAAAGGTAACAATAGTTTACATCATAATCCTTAAAGACCTTCGAACACTTTTTTACAATATCTTCTATCTCAAGAATTCCATGCTCTTCATCAATCGGGTTAATCTTTTCTAATTCACTTACGATATAATTATATTTAGCCGTTCTTTTTTTGGTTTCTTCATTTTCGTAAGATTTGTAAGAACGCAAAGAAATCCCCACCAGGTCGGCAACCTGCTGTTGGGTCATCTTCTTTTCAATTCTCAATTCTTTTAAATCGCTCATATTTGCACCTCTCTTTTAGGATAGTGCAAAAAATGCACTTTGTCAATTACAAAGTGCATTTTGTAAAATCAATTATAAAAATTGTCACTCACACCGCAGCCGAACTTACTCCCGCTCCAACTCCAGCAACTTCTTCCTTCTCTCCACCATCTCATCAATTCGTGCAAGATACTGCTCCACATCTTTGACATTGTCAGAACGCTCAATACGGTTATCCGGCAACACAAGTTTGGTAATACTGCCTGCGCCAACTGCTACGATAGTCTGCTTCTCTTCCATAATCAGCACATTGTAGATGCCATCTTTCCCTTCTTTGGCAAAACCAACATTCTCCAGGTTCCCTGCCATATTTTTCTGGCGATAGAGATAGTAGGCTTCCATATCCAAAGCCTTCGCGCAGGTCAAAGTAAGCTCCATCATATCGCTTGTATCATTTAATGCCTCGCGACCGTTCTTTTCAATCCATTCACCCAATTTAGACGCACGCTTAATTGCAAGGGAATGGGCGGTCAGGCTATCCGGATTCATCGCCTTAATTTCTTCCAAAGTCTTAGCCACCATATCCGCGTCTTCGCCGGGAAGTCCAAGAATAATGTCCATATTGATATTGTCAAAACCGACTTCTCTTGCCAGTGTAAAAGCCTCTCTCGTCTGCTCTATGGTATGACATCTCCCGATTAAATCCAGGGTCTCCTGGTTCATTGTCTGGGGATTTACCGAAATTCTTGTGATACCCAGCTTATATAAAACTTCCAGTTTATCTCTTGTAATACTGTCGGGACGTCCTGCTTCTACGGTAAATTCCAGCAAGTGCGACAAATCAAACTTGCCCTTCACATAAGTAATCAAATCCTCCAACTGCTCCGCAGAAAGGGATGTAGGCGTACCTCCGCCGATGTAAATCGTATTCAAGGGTCTGTCCTTATAGGTCTCACTCCAGAAATCGATTTCCTTTTTCATGGCATCGATGTATTCCTGCATACGATTTTTCCACTTAAAAATTGGATTTGATGTAAAAGAGCAATATAAACAGGTGGTAGGGCAAAAAGGAATGCCTATGTAGAGGCTATACCCTCTTTTACAATCTAAACGGTCTAAAATTGCCTTCTCACGTTTCGCAATTCCGATGCCCAATTCACACTTTTCATCGCTGACAAGATGGGTTCCCTGTAAAAAGGCTTTCATCTCCGCATCAGACTTCTCCTGCTCCAGCATCATCATGGCAAGCTTGGTCGGACGAATGCCCGTAAGATTGCCCCAAGGAAGTTTTTTGCCTGTAATCTTAGATAATGCCTGATAAAAACAAAACTTAAATCTGTTTTTAACTTCTGACTTTTCGCCAACAAGGGAAACAATATCTTCTGTTGCAATTTCTTCAAATCGGCATTTTAGCACAAGTTCATTCTTCACGGGTTCAAGAAGAATGTTCCAGTCATCATTCGTTTGTGCTTGGTTCGTCGTATCAACTTCTTGTTCTTTGCACTCTCTTCCCATCGCAACCGTATCTTTCTTTATACTCGCTTCCGCTTTTGCTTCCTCACGCACAAACACTAATTCTTCCGCCGGATAAAAGGCTTTCACCAAAGAATGTACATCATATTCATAATCAGGTTTTCTGCAAATAATTTTAATCATTTTATCAAAAAAGGGATTATGCGCTCATAATCCCCTCTCCTTTCTTTACATCCGTTATACTACACAGCAAAAAGGATTGTATGCTTTTTCATGTCCGATGGTGGTGGCATCGCCGTGTCCGGGATACACTTCTGTCTCGTCAGGAAGTTTATACAACTTCTCTACGATAGACGTTCTCAATGCGCCCGCATCGCCGGTCGGAAAATCCGTTCTGCCCACTGACTCAAAGAATAACGTATCACCGCTGATTAACACACCGTCTTCCACGAAATAAAAGCATACGCCACCAATAGAATGTCCCGGCGTTTCAATTACCTTACACTTCATAGAACCTACGCTGATTTCATCATCATCTTTTACAAGGACATCGGCCTTGATTACATAAGGCTTACCGATTAATGCGGAATGATTCATTTTGGGGTCTTCCAAAAGAATCGTTTCCTTACGACCTGCATAAATTGTCACATCGCCAAAGAGTTCTTTTAACTCGTTGGTAGCCATCATATGGTCAAAATGACCATGAGTGATAAAAATGGCTTTTACTTCCAATCCCTTTTCTTTTAAAGTTTCATAAATATGGTCTGCTTTGGTGGAAGGGTCGACCATAATGGTTTCCTTCTCTCCCTCTTTATGAAGATAATAGCAGTTGTTCTCCAACCTTCCGAGAACCATATTTCCAACCATTAATTTACTCATTTTAGCTACTCGTCCTTTCTACATCTACTACGCTTTCCACAGTCATAATCTTAGCAATGATACGGTCCAATTCGTCCTTGCTGGCAATTTCAAAAGAAGTCTGCATAGAAGAAATACCTTTTTTACTGGTCTTGGTAGAAAGACTGACAATATCAATATCTTTCTCTGTTAAAGCCTTGGCCACATCTGCCAGTAATCCGTTTCGGTTGTAGGCATAAATTACAATTTCAGCCAGATACTTGGTATTCGTATCTGTGCCGGCTCCACCCTGTTGCCACTGTGCATCAATCAGTCTTGCCTTATCTTCTTCCGGAAGATTAATCACATTCACACAGTCCACTCGGTGAATGGATACGCCACGTCCTCTGGTTACAAAGCCTAAAATATCGTCACCGGGAATCGGACTGCAACATTTACCGAAACGCACCGCAACATCATCCACGCCTTCTACCACAATACCGCCCTTCGGCTTGCGGAAAACTTTCTTCTCTGCGGTCTCTGCCACCGTTTCAAGAACTTCTTCATCCGTAGGCGTCTTCTTATGGTCTTTCTCGTAAAGTTCCCACATTTTATTGATAATCTGACCTTCTTTTAAACCGCCGTGTCCGACCGCAGCAAGAAGGGCATCCCAACTGTGAAATCCGTACTTACGCATAACAAATTCCGTATAAGCCGGCTTCATCAAATCCGGTAACTGTATTCCTTTTGCCTTACAATATCCTAATAAAAGTTCCTTACCTTTTACGATATTCTCTTCTTTAAACTCGTTTTTGAACCATTGATTAATCTTATTCTTCGCGAGGGTACTCTTGGCCATTGTAAGCCAGTCTCTGCTGGGTCCCGTGGCATTATTTGAAGTAATAATCTGCACAACATCACCGTTATTGATGACATAATCCAAACTTACCAATTTACCGTTTACTTTGGCGCCTACCATACGGTTACCTACCGCACTGTGAATGCTGTATGCAAAGTCAATGGTATTGGAACCTGCCGGAAGATGCTTTACTTCACCTGTCGGCGTAAAACAATATACGCTGTCAGAGAATAAATCCAAGTCGCTCTTTAACAGGTGCATAAATTCCCTGTTATTATCAGACTCTTTCTGCCACTCCAGAATCTGACGAAGCCAAGCCAACTTCTCTTCTTCACCGCCGGCACTCTTCTTACCGTCGGAAACTTCTTTATACTTCCAATGAGCAGCAATACCGTATTCCGCGGTTTTATGCATTTCATAGGTTCGAATCTGTATTTCAAAAGGCTGTCCCGTAGAACCAATCAAAGTTGTATGCAATGACTGATACATATTATCTTTAGGCATCGCAATATAATCCTTGAAACGACCGGGAATCGGCTTATAAATCTCATGAATTACACCCAAAGCCGCATAACAGTCTTTCACATTATCTACGATAATACGAACCGCAAACAAGTCATAAATCTGATCCAGAGACTTGCCTTGATTCTTCATCTTTTTATAAATACTAAAAAAGTGCTTCACTCGACCGTCAATCTCGGCTTTAATGCCTGCATTATGAATGTGCTTGCTGACTTCATCGACAATGCTTTGCACATAGGCTTCACGTTCCGTTTTCTTAATGGCAATTTTATCTACCAAATCATAATACACGTCAGGCTCAAGATACTTTAATGATAAGTCATCCAACTCTACCTTAATTTTGGAGATACCGAGACGCTGTGCAATTGGTGCATAGATATCCAGAGTTTCTCTTGCC
Organism: Lachnospiraceae bacterium; assembly: GCA_017473115.1. Taxonomy (GTDB): domain Bacteria; phylum Bacillota; class Clostridia; order Lachnospirales; family Lachnospiraceae; genus UBA3766. The sequence continues at coordinate 49,418 of JAFUNC010000009.1, read as the reverse complement.
TTCTCCTGCTGTTTCTCAGGACGCATATGCTTTAAGGTACGCATGTTATGCAGACGGTCAGCCAGTTTAATCATAATAACGCGGATATCCTTGGCCATGGCAAGAAACATTTTACGCAGATTCTCTGCCTGCTCCTCTAACTTATCCCCACCGGCAAATTCCAAGCGACCCAACTTAGTTACGCCGTCTACCAGATTGGCAACATCCGTACCGAACATTTCCGCAATCTCGTCATAGGTCATAATGGTATCTTCCACAACATCATGCAAAATACCTGCCACAATGGTTTCCTTGTCCATTTCCAAATCTGCCAGAATAATTGCTACATAGAGTGGATGAATTATGTAAGGCTCTCCCGACTTACGAAGTTGATCCTTATGCGCCTCATTCGCCACATTATATGCCTTTTCAATCAGCGTAATATCGTCGGAAGGATGATATTTACGCACACGAAGAATCAGGTCATTGTAAAGTTGCTCCGGCGTTAAAAACTCCTGTAACGACTCTATACGGCCATCATCAATGACAAACTCATGTTTAATTGTCTTATTTTTATCCTGTGGTTCCATACAAATATTTCCTTCCGGTCAGCAGTTTTTCGATTGCCCGTAAAAACCGCTTTCTCATCTGTTTTTTATTGTATCTTTCTAAAAGTATTTTATGCAGTTTTTACCAATCTGATAATTTCACAACAGGTTTAAACCCTGTAGTTTTACCAAATTTCATATTGTATTCAAAATTACTCAAAGAATCAGAAGGGTCAATCGCATCCAAATTGATTTTACCAAAGGTAGCCCTGTCAAAAATAACGGATACATAAGTTACCTCTTCCGTATTACCGGTTGCTGTATTTAAAGCATCATCTACCGCATGAATAATCACTCTCTCCACGGGCAAAAGTGCAAACAAATCCCTTGCCATACGAATCATAACGCTACATACATAATCCTGAAGCATCTCATAATAAGCAGTTTTGGTCATTTTCTTCTCAGATACCTTACCGCTTTCAGTCAAAGTAACCATTGTATCGGGAATCACATCTTTTTCCTTAATGTTAAATTCTGCCACGATGCATTTGGGGTCTTCGGTACCAATTTCAAATTCGCTTCCGAAATCTACCAGTTCGTCAAAAGGTGCAACGGTTTCAATTACTTCATAATATGCATCAATATTACCTTCTAAAACAGCCGTCTGCAGTCCTGCAAGTTTACGGGGAATGGTTTCTACACGATTCCAATCAATTGTATCCGCGCCCACTCTGTGAATACCGATAATCTCATCTACCTGCTCATTATAATCCTGCACAACTTCCTGGTTCTTTTCCAACTCTTTCTTCTTAGCACGGTCCGTTTTGGCACTCTTCTTTTTATCGCCAAAGGTATGGGTATAAGAGAGTCCGGTTCCCGGAATACCAATGGTCGCCCTTCTCTGACCACTTGTATTAACGGAATATCTTGCACCTTTAACGCCGAAACTTAAGCCGGCACTTTTTTTATTCAAATTCAGTTTTACCAGTTTTCCCAAAGATATTGATTTTCTAAAATTTAACCCCATAGTAACCTCCTGTTAACTCCATCAAAGTTAAAACACTACCACACTAAAGTATATCACAATTTGTGACCGTATGAAAGAAAATAATCATTCTTTTAACAATTTCCGATAAATCTGTATATGCTCTACAGACAATTCCCTACTTTAGAGAGTCCGTTCTACAATTTGTGGATTGATTCTCTTGTATAAAGGATATAAAATTTTAACATAAAGATGCATCTTATGTTTACAAACTATATATACAAAGGAGATACATAATGAACGATAAAATAGGAAAATTCATTGCCGAAACAAGAAACCAGGCAGGTATGACACAGAAAGAACTGGCTGATAAGATCGGAGTGAGCGATAAAACCGTTTCAAAATGGGAGTGTGGCAAAAGCATGCCGGATATTTCTTATTTGGAGGCATTATGCAAATCCCTTTCCATTAACATGAACGAACTGATTTCCGGACAGCGCTTAACGGAAGCAGATTATTCTACTAAAGCGGAGGAAAATATTATGACCTTAATGAACGAAAATAATAAAATACGAAAAAGTTCTGTTGTAAAAAACATAATCGGCATTGCTCTTGCAATAATAGCATTATTCCTAATGTTAGCAAGCACAGCTTACTCATGGACGGATTTGATTATCTTTTATCTGGATTTTCCAACCTTATTTCTGCTTACGCTTCTTAATATTGCAGGCGTTTTACTTGCCGGCAAAAAGAAATTGTCGGAAATTTTAGATGTTTTATTAAAAATATCCATCCCTAACGGTATATTGGTGGCAACCGTTTCTTTTATAACAGTCCTGGTACAATTAAGCACGCCCGAACACATAGGACTTCATCTGTCAATATGCGCCTTATCCATTGTATACGCTCTTCTCGAATGGTTGGTGGTTTATTTTATCAGACAACACATAAAATAATTTTTAAAAATAAAAAAGACAGCCCTTCTGCCATAACCGGTAAAAGGGCTGTTTTATTACTCTTCTATTACTTTCTCAATTCTACACGACGTACCTTACCGCTGATGGTCTTAGGAAGTTCTTCCATAAACTCAACGATTCTGGGGTACTTATAAGGTGCGGTACGATTCTTAACGTATACCTGAATTTCCTTCTTCAATTCGTCGGAAGGCTGTGTTCCCTTGGTAAGAACGATGTTTGCTTTTACAACCTGGCCTCTGATTTCATCGGGTGCGGCAACAACGGCACACTCCAGAACATAAGGTAATTCCATGATAACGCTTTCGATTTCGAAGGGTCCGATACGGTAACCGGAAGACTTGATTAAGTCATCCACACGGCCAACATACCAGAAGAATCCGTCTTCATCCTTCCATGCGGTATCACCGGTATGATAATAACCGTCATGCCATGCTTCTTTGGTCTTTTCCTCATCAAGATAATATCCTTCGTATAATCCGTTAGGTACTGCTTCTTCAGTACGGATTACGATTTCACCCACTTCACCTACGCCGGCAGGCTTACCGTCTGCAAGTTGGATATCCACGTCATACAAAGGACTGGGCTTACCCATGGAACCGATTTTATTGGTCTCACCAACAAAGTTTGCGATGGTAAGGGTAGTTTCGGTTTGACCAAAGCCTTCCATAATACGGATACCGGTTGCTTTTAAGAACTGGTTATAAACCTCAGGATTCATTGCTTCACCCGCAACGGTTGCATATTTTATAGAACTCAAGTCATAATTCTTCAAATCTTCTTTGATGAAGAAACGATACATGGTGGTAGGTGCACAGAAAGTAGTAATCTTGTATTCTGCAAACATAGGCAGAATATCGTGTGCATCAAAACGGTCAAAGTCATAAACAAATGTTGCCGCTTCGCATAACCATTGTCCGTACAATTTACCCCACAATGCCTTACCCCAGCCGGTATCAGAGATGGTAAAATGCAAACCGTTCGGATCTACATTATGCCAATACTTTGCTGTAAGGAAGTGTCCCAAAGGATACTTGTGATTGTGCGCTGCAATTCTGGGATAGCCTGTGGTTCCTGATGTAAAGAGCATCAACATGGTATCCGTACCGCAAGCTGCATCTGCAGGTCTTTCGAATACGGTATCGTATTTTACAAGGCTTTCATCGAAATTGTCCCAGCCTTCTTTGGAGCGGCCACAAATAATCTTGGTTTTTACAGTAGGGGACTTCGCTAAGGACTTATCTACTTCTTCCGCCACATCGCCGTCACCGGTACATACGATTGCACTGACACCTGCCGCATTGAAGCGATATTCAAAATCGTGGTCTTTTAACTGGTTGGTCGCAGGAATTACGATTGCACCAAGTTTATGTAATGCAAGGATTGAGAACCAGAACTGGTAATGTCTCTTTAATACAAGCATTACGCGGTCACCTTTTTTGATTCCCATATCCGCAAAATAGTTTGCAGTCTGTGCTGAGTAACGGCTTAAATCCGCAAACGTAAATCTTCTGGTTTTTTTATCATTGGTAACGTGAATCATAGCGGTCTTGCTGGGTGCCTTACGTGCCAATTCATCCACAACATCATATGCAAAATTAAAGGTATCGTCGTTTTTAAACTTAACAGAATTTACAACGCCCTTGTCATCCACTGTAGTTTCTACAAACTTTTCATACACAGGTGCTTTTAATTTCGCAAGGTCAACGTTGGTGGTTGTAAAAGTTTTAACCTTTTCTTTATATTCGGCAACGCCGCCTTCTTCGGGATTCATAACGATTGCATAGATTTCACAATCTTCACCGCCAAGAGCGATTTCGTTATGAGGTGTGGAACTGTCATAGTAGATACAGTCACCTTCGTGAAGAATTTCGGTACGTTCACCGATCATCATTTTAAGACTGCCCTTGATTACGATATCCATTTCCTGACCGGTATGTGTCGAGAAACTGTAAGGGGGATTTAATGCCTCCTCAGAGTAAGGAATCTTAACATAAAAGGGTTCCGCCAATTTATTTTTAAACTTAGCAGCAAGCCGGTTGTAAACAAAACCTTCACGTCTTACGATAGGCATTTCCTCGCCCTTACGGGTAATGGTGTACTCTGTAAGGCTGGGGCTTTCACCTTCCATAATTTCGGTCATTTCTACACCGCAGACATGTGCAATCTTATAAATAAAAGTAAAACTAAAATCTTTCTGTCCGGATTCATACTGAAGATACTCATCTTCTGTCAATCCAATCTTCTCTGCCAATTCTGCTGCGCTTAAATTCATATCCTCGCGCAATGCCTGGATACGTCTTCCGACCTCCTGAATTTTGTCTTCCAACATGTTTGTGTTCTGTGTCATTTCATAATCCTCCATTTTGAAACTATTCAAAGTTATGCAGATGTATAAAAATAGAACTCGCAAGTTTACTTGCCAAGGGATATTATTATACATCTATATGGCGCGAAGCCATCATGAGCAAAATGGAAGCCTTGAAAAGGCGATTTTGCGAATGTAACTTTTAATAGTTACATTGATGAACACCTTTGAGAAACAAAAAAACCCGTCTCAAAGATTTCTTTGAGACGAGTAACATTCTACCCGCGGTACCACTCAAATTGTGTTCATAACACCTCTCGCAGACTCCATCAAGTCTTTTGTCTTAACGCGACATCACGGGAATCGTCTACTGGCAGTTATCTGCGTTCGGGACTCCGGCTCAGAAGGGATAACCACTTGGATACTTGACTGTCACCTCACACCAACCGATGACTCTCTGAAAATCAGCACTTCCGGGTCTTCTTCGTCATTGCCTTTTACAAAATTAAAAATAGCACTTTGTTTTTCTGTTGTCAATTACTTTTTGATAAAAAAATAAAAAATGCTAAATACAAACAAAATAATAAAACAACTATCTATAAATTATTTAAAAAACAACCGCAAATTGCTTTTAACATTTGCCATTCAGACATTCCAAAATAGGTTCAATATATTTCGCATCCGAAATATCATAAGATGACGAAATCATTTTAATCATATATTCTTCCTCTTCTGTTTTATCTTTTTTAGCCTTCAATGTTTTAATAAACACCTTCATCATCAACTTTGATGCAGCGGACATTTTCTCGTAATTAAATCCACCCGGGCAATAAAACACACTTACTCTCTTCTTTTCTTCTTCCGTAAACAACTTTACAAGCGTCGGTTCTATTTCCGGATTATCTATAGGACTTCCGCCGACACAAAACGCAATCAGTTTCTTACCTTTCCACTTGTTTATATTTCCTTTAAACCAGCCTATTTTACTTATGCTTCCGGCACAGGCCCAGCCACCGTAAACAATAGCATCGTATTCATCTAATTTTTTCTTTCTTGCCGCACTTAATTCCATGCAGTCGGCACCGCTTTTTTCTGCAATCCATTCCGCATAGCGCTTTGTAAAACCGGTCTGTGAATTGTAAATTACGATTGTTTTCATAATTATAATATTTCCTCCATTCTTTTTAAATTATCTTCTATCTTTGAAATAATGCTGTAAGCACTGTCTACTTCCTCGTCTGAAACACCTTCATATAAATGTTCTAAAAACTCAATTTCCTTCTGCTGGTACTTAGTTCCCATAAGTTTTGCCTGTTCGGTCAAATATACTCTCTTCTTTCTTTTATCACTTTCATCGGTTTCCAAACGGACAAACTGTTTCTTTTCCAAACTGTTCAAGATTTCTTTCACATTCTGTCTGGAACATCCCATTGTTTTAGCCAGTTCATTCGCCGTCGGCGCTTCTTCCGGATAAAGATTCATGCACGCCAGCAAGAAAAACTGTTTGCAGGTAATTTCTTCATAAAAGGAATCTCCTACCGCCTGAAGTCTGTTATGGAATGCAAAAAACAAACCAAACAAAGCATATCTGTGATCCATCATTTGCACAATTTCTGATGCATTCATTTCTCTTCCCTCCATTTATGCAATATATTGCTTATTCGTATGTTACAACTCTCTTTTCCGGAAGTCAACACCTTTTTATAAAAAAGAAAAGCCTCTTCTCACAAGAACTCTCGATATAAAAAACCTTGGAAACATTCATTTCCAAGGTTTTATCGTTTTACTTATTCTTCTTTCGGTGCAGGCATACTTTTATCTCTGCTCTGCATACTTTACGTATTTTTACTATAGCACTTTCGCCAGGAAGTTCTGTAATCTCTCCGTCTTGGGATTTTCAAAGAATTCCGCAGGCGCTGCTTCTTCCACAATTTTACCGTCAGCCATAAAAATTACCCGGCTGGCAACTTCCTTCGCAAATGCCATTTCATGGGTGACAACTACCATGGTCATCTTTTCTTCTGCCAAATCACGCATAACCGCAAGAACTTCACCAACCATTTCAGGGTCAAGTGCTGAAGTAGGCTCGTCAAACAACATTACATCAGGTTTCATGCAAAGTGCGCGCACGATAGCAATACGCTGTTTCTGCCCACCGGACAACTGATTGGGATAAGCATCCGCTCTGTCCGCCAAACCTACACGTTCCAAAAGTTGCATTGCCTGTGCTTCTGCCGCTTCTTTGGACATATTCTGAAGTTTCATAGGTCCTAAGGTTAGATTCTTCATAATGGTCATATGCGGGAACAAATTAAACTGCTGGAATACCATACCCATCTTCTGACGATGCAGATTAATGTCAGTCATTTTATTGGTGATATTGATTCCTTCAAATAAAATCTCCCCTGCCGTAGGCTCTTCCAAACGGTTTAAACAGCGTAAAAAAGTACTCTTACCGGAACCGGAGGGTCCTACTACAAATACAACATCACCCTTGTTAATATCTACTGATACGCCGTTTAATGCATGTAAATCGTCGAAATGCTTTTCCAAGTCCTTTACCTGAATCAAAGGTGCTCCGGAGGCTTCCCAAACAGCTTTCATTTCTTCCATCTGTAATCTTTTCTTATCGCTCACTGTTACGCAACCTCCTTTCCAGCAACTTAATCAACCAACTTAACAGCATAACAAAAGCAAGGTAAATTGCCGCAACCGCAAGCAAAGGCATCATAGGCGCAAAGGTCTGGCTACGGATAATATCCGCACCTTTCGTCAAATCTTCCAACGCGATATAGCCCGCTACAGAAGTTTCTTTTAACAATACAATGAATTCATTACCCAAAGCAGGAAGCACGTTTTTCAAAGCCTGAGGCAATACAATATGAATCATAGTCTGGGTATAGTTAAAACCGAGACTGCGTCCTGCTTCAAACTGACCGGCATCGATGGACATAATACCACCTCTGACAATCTCTGCCACGTACGCACCGGAATTAATACCGAAAGCAATTACCGCCACCAATACTTTGTCCACACGGACACTTCCAAAAATAACGAAGTAAATAATCAAAAGTTGCACCAGAACCGGCGTACCTCTGATTACGGTAAGGTAAATATGACAAATCCAGTTAAAAAATTTCAAGTTACCGGTTTTATCATGGGTGGCACGAATAATTGCCACAATGAAGCCCAAAGCGATACCGATTAAAACGGCAAAGAGAGTTACCTGTAAAGTAACTCCCAATCCGTCAACAATGTATTTCCAACGGTCTTCTTTTATAAAATTCAAATAAAAATCATTTGAAAATTCCTGAATTAATTGCGGAATATAAGATGTAAAAAAGTAACGTATTGCATCTCTTACAATTATTAATAAATTAATTATAAAATCCATGAAAATCTCCGTAGTAATTATTCAGCCGCAATGTACTTGTCAATGATTGCCTGAAGTTCACCAGACTCTTCAAGTTTTGCAATTGCTGCGTTGATCTCTGCCAAAAGTTCTGTATCTTCCTTTGCTACTGCAATAGCATATTCTTCATAGGTGAAGGCTTCATCGATTACATAGATACCTTCGTTCTGCTCTACGAATACATTTGCAGGCTGTGAATCGATCATAACCGCATCAACCTTATCCTGAAGAAGTGCCTGAACTGCTTCATAACCCTTGTTGTAACGTTCCACGGTTGCATCCTCAATATCACCTGCATAGATGTCGCCTGTTGTACCAAGCTGAACACCTACTGTTCTTCCTACAAGATCGTCGGGAGAAGCAATATCACTGCCTTCTTTTACGATGATAACCTGTGCTGCAGTTGTGTAAGGTGTTGAGAAATTAACGGATTCCAAACGGTCTTCTGTAATGGTAAGACCTGCAACACCAATATCAGCCTTACCTGTGGTAACAGCCATAATGATAGAGTCAAAATTCATATCTTCGATTACAAGTTCTCTGCCCATTTCATTTGCAATTGCCTGAGCGATTTCTACGTCAATACCAACAATTTCTTCGCCCTCATGATATTCATAAGGAGGGAATTCAGCGTTGGTTGCCATAATTAATTCTTTGCTTGAGCCACATGCACAAAGTGATAACATCATGGTTGCCGCACATAAAACAACTAAAAACTTTTTCATTTTACTTTTCTCCTTTGTTATAAAAATTACATCATACCCATTCCGCCGCCTGCAGGCATTGCAGGAGCATCTTCTTTGATGGTAGCTACAACAGATTCTGTGGTAAGAAGTGTTGAGGCAACGCTGGTTGCATTCTGTAATGCGCTTCTGGTTACCTTTACGGGATCCAAAATACCTGCTTCTACCATGTTTACATACTCTTCTTTATATGCATCGAAACCTACACCGGCTTCAGATTCATAAACCTTATTAATGATTACACTTCCGTCAAGACCTGCATTTGCGGTAATGTAGTAGAGTGGAGCTTCCAATGCCTTAAGCACAATCTTAGCACCTGTCTTTTCATCACCTTCCAAAGTCTCAGCCAAAGCCTTAACCTTCTTAGAAGCGTGGATATATGCAGAACCGCCGCCTGCGATAATACCTTCTTCTACTGCTGCCCTGGTAGCTGCCAAAGCATCTTCCATACGAAGTTTTGCTTCCTTCATTTCGGTTTCGGTAGCTGCACCCACACGGATTACCGCAACACCGCCTGCCAATTTTGCAAGACGTTCCTGAAGTTTTTCTTTATCAAATTCTGATGTGGTTTCATCAATCTGTCTCTTAATCTGACCAACTCTTGCAGCGATTGCATTCGCATCTCCTGCGCCGTCAACGATGATGGTATTTTCTTTCTGTACCTTAACAGATTTTGCACGACCCATATCAGCAAGGGTTGCTTCTTTTAAGTCAAGACCGAGTTCTTCGCTGATTACCTTACCGCCGGTAAGAATTGCAATATCTTCAAGCATTGCTTTTCTTCTGTCGCCGTAGCCGGGCGCCTTAACAGCCACAACATTGAAGGTACCTCTTAACTTATTTACGATAAGCGTTGTAAGTGCTTCACCTTCAATATCTTCTGCAATAATAAGAAGTTTTGCGCCTGACTGAACAATCTGTTCAAGTACGGGAAGGATTTCCTGAATATTGCTGATTTTTTTATCTGTGATAAGGATGTAAGGATTCTCAAGAACCGCTTCCATCTTTTCCATATCGGTAGCCATATATGCAGATAAGTAACCGCGATCAAACTGCATACCTTCCACAAGGTCAAGTTCAGTCTGCATGGTCTTGCTTTCTTCGATGGTGATTACGCCGTCTCCGGAAACTTTTTCCATCGCATCCGCTACCATATTACCAACCGCATCGTCGCCTGCTGAAATAGCTGCAACTCTTGCAATGTGTTCCTTTCCGTTTACCTTGGAACTCATCTGTGCAATTGCTTCTACTGCACAATCAGTCGCTTTTTTCATACCCTTTCTTAAAACAATGGGATTTGCGCCTGCTGCCAGGTTCTTCATACCTGCATTGATCATAGCCTGTGCAAGAACGGTTGCTGTTGTAGTACCGTCACCTGCTACATCATTTGTCTTGGTTGCAACTTCTTTTACAAGTTGTGCACCCATATTTTCGAATGAGTCTTCCAATTCGATTTCTTTTGCAATGGTTACACCATCATTGGTAATTAAGGGCGCACCGAATGACTTATCCAATACAACGTTTCTACCCTTAGGTCCCAATGTTACTCTTACAGTATCTGCAAGTTTATTTACGCCGGCTTCCAAAGCGGCACGTGCTTCCGCACCATACTTAATTTCCTTTGCCATTTTTGACAACCTCCTACTCTACGATTGCAAGAATATCAGACTGTTTTACCAATATGTATTCTTCGCCGTCCATTTTTACTTCAGTGCCTGCATACTTGGTATAGATAACCTTGTCGCCTGCCTTCACACACATTTTAATTTCTTTACCATCGGGAAGAATTCCGGGGCCTACTGCCACAACTTCTGCCTCCTGGGGTTTTTCTTTGGTTTGTCCGGGTAACACAATTCCGGATTTGGTAGTTTCTTCCGCAACAAGTTGTTTTAAAACAACTCTGTCTCCTAAAGGTACTAACTTCATTATAATTGCCTCCTTTTATATTACTTCCGTTTTTCTCTTTTCGCCGATTTTTACATCTGCAATCCTTTGTAAAAATCACTTTTTCTCAAGCATTACGATTGCCATAAAGGGCAACATTAAAATTATATATCGTCCTTTTTCTTTTGTAAACTCTATTTTTAAATGGTTCTCCTTTATTTGTTATCAATTTTATAAAAAATACTATTTTTTTAACTACAAAAATATGATATAATTGTCACACATATATAATTTCTTCCTTTTATATTTAAAAAAGACGTGATATTCTATATATAATTATATTTAAAAATAATGAGGTGATACATATGTCTGCCTTTTTTAAAAATTTTGTGACCTATGTTAAAAACTTAATCAATGGCGAAGAATATATCTCAGACCGCACCAAAATGGGTTATACAATGACAGCAATCTCTTTTATTCATGTATTGATTGCCATATTCTTTGCTTTTTACAATAATATCTGGTTGTGTTTATATAACCTGCTTTCTTTCGGCATTTATCAGATGTTGATGGAGTTGGTAAAAAAGAAAAAATATATCGTTACTACAATTATTGCAAGCGTGGAAATTATTACATTCGTAATGGTTACATCATTTTGCATCGGAACCATTATGCGCTTTAACCTGTACTGCCTTGCGATGGTTCCCGGTATATTTTACATTACTTCTACCATTAAAGACTTTAAGGGCAAAACAATGTTTCCCTTTTTGGTTTCCATTGGTTCTATGATGGCTTACGTAACTTCTTTGTTGTTCGAACTTTTCCACAAGCCGCTTTTTATTGTGGAACCTTCCGTAACCACACAGTTAGTTGAAATTTTCAATGTGATTATCGCTTTTATTATGATGATTATCTTCTCCCTGCTTTTCACTTGGGAAATGAAGAACAACAGCGCCGCTTTGGAAAAAAGAAATCAGCAATTGCAGCAGTTTGCCAATCGCGATCCCTTAACCAAGTTGCCGAACCGTCGCAGCATGATGCAGGTTTTAAACGTATCCATGCACGAATTACAACGCGACAATGCGCCTTTCAGCGTTATTCTCGGTGACATTGACGACTTTAAAAAGATTAATGATAATTACGGCCATGACGCCGGTGATAAAGTTCTTGTTATGGTTGCAAATACCATCACTTCCCAGTTACGCGATTGCGATTCCGTATGTCGTTGGGGTGGCGAAGAAATTCTCATTATCATTAAAGGCGACTTGGAAGCAGCCAAGAATATTGCAGAAAGAATCCGCTTAAATATCTCTTCTTCCAAGGTAGAACATGGTGGGCAGTCAATGCGTGTTACCATGACCTTCGGTGTGGCACAAGCCAAAGCCGGTGACCGAATTGAACACTTAATCCAGCAGGCTGACAATCGTCTCTACTATGGTAAGGGACACGGAAAGAATCAAGTCGTGGATCAGAACTTATAATTACGAAATCATTGAAGGAATGCAGTGCATACTGCATTCCTTTTTTAATACAGTTCGTAAGTAATTCATTTATACAACAGTCTGCTCCGGCGTGATTTTAATCCTTTGCACCGCTTTTAAATATCAACAAATGAATTAGAACTAAAATAAGGATTCTTCCTTGCTTTTTTTATAAAAGTATGTACAATAAGAAATGGTGCGCAAATTTAGCATTTATAGAAAGAAATGGAGTTTTTAGAATGATTAGTGCAAACAATGTATCTTTACGTTTTGGAAAAAAAGCGTTATTCGAAGAAGTAAACATTAAATTTACCGAAGGAAACTGCTACGGCCTTATCGGTGCAAACGGCGCAGGAAAATCTACTTTCCTGAAACTGCTTTCCGGCGAATTGGAAACCACCACAGGTGACATTACCATCACTCCCGGTCAGCGTCTTTCCGTTTTAGAGCAGGACCACTTTAAATATGATAGTTATACCGTAATGGATACGGTAATTATGGGTAATCCCCGCCTCTACGAAGTTATGAAAGAAAAAGAGGCAATCTATGCAAAGGAAGACTTTACCGATGAAGACGGTATCCGCGCCAGTGAACTGGAAGGCGAATTTGCCGAAATGGACGGTTGGGAAGCAGAATCCAATGCAGCCAACCTTTTAAACGGTCTTGGCATCGAAACCGATATCCACTACTCTCTCATGAGCGATTTGGGTGGTAACGAAAAAGTTAAAATCCTTCTTGCCAAGGCACTGTTCGGTAATCCGGATATCCTTTTATTGGACGAACCTACCAACCACTTGGATTTGGATGCTATTGCATGGTTGGAAGAATTCTTAATCAACTTTGAGAATACCGTAATCGTGGTATCCCATGACCGTTATTTCTTAAATAAAGTATGTACACATACCGCAGACATTGACTACGGTAAAATTCAGTTATACGCCGGAAACTACGATTTCTGGTACGAATCCAGCCAGTTATTGATTAAGCAGATGAAAGAAGCCAACAAGAAGAAGGAAGAAAAGATCAAGGAATTGCAGGAATTCATCTCCCGTTTCTCCGCAAATGCTTCCAAATCAAAGCAGGCAACTTCACGTAAAAAGGCTTTGGAAAAGATTGAATTGGATACCATTAAACCTTCCAGCCGTAAGTACCCTTACATTGACTTCCGTCCCGAGCGTGAAATCGGTAACGAAGTACTTTCCGTGGAAGGCATCAGCAAGACCATTAACGGCGAAAAAATTCTGGACAATATTTCCTTTATTTTAGGTCGTGAAGATAAGGTTGCTTTCGTAGGCAGCAATGAAATTGCAAAGACTACATTATTTAAAATTCTTACCGGTGAAATGGAACCGGACGAAGGAACTTACAAATGGGGTGTAACCACATCACAGGCTTATTTCCCCAAGGATAACACCAAAGAATTTGACTGCGACTTAACCATTGCAGACTGGTTAATGGGCTACTCCCCCGTAAAGGACATTACCTATGTTCGTGGTTTCCTTGGCAGAATGCTTTTTGCCGGCGAAGACGGTGTTAAGAAAGTCCGCGTCCTTTCCGGTGGTGAAAAGGTGCGTTGTCTTTTAAGTAAAATGATGATTAGCGGCGCAAACTGCTTAATCCTTGATGAACCTACCAACCACTTGGACATGGAATCCATTACTGCATTAAACAACGGTTTAATTAAATTTAGCGGTGTGGAACTCTTCTCCTGCCATGACCACCAGTTTGTGCAGACTACCGCAAACCGCATTATGGAAATCCTTCCTAACGGTACCTTAATTGACAAGATTACCACTTACGATGAATACCTGGAAAGCGATGCGATGGCAAGAAAACGTACCATCTATTCCGTAAACAAGAGCGAAGACTAATATTGTTAAAATAATTGCAGATGCTATCGATACGGCATCTGCAATTTTTATAAAAATGTGTTATTATAATTGTGTTGATAACAAAAAACGGAGGAAATTATGCAGGCGATTGACTTACATGTACATTCTACACATTCCGACGGTACCTGTACCACGAAAGAACTGGTAGATTTGGCAATTTACAAAGGATTAAAAGCAATTGCACTTACCGACCACGATACCACTGCCGGTCTGGAAGAAATTATGGAATATGCCAAAGATAAAAATATTGAGATTATTCCGGGCATTGAATTGTCCACCGAATATTTCGGTCGGGACATCCATATTCTGGGCTTATATATTAATCCCTATAATCCCCAATTTCAAGAACACCTGATTGTATTCCAGGAATCCCGCATAAACCGTAATCGTAAAATGTGTGAAAATCTTGCCGCACAAGGCATTGACATCACCTACGAAGACCTAATGAATACTTTTAAAGGGGCTGTAGTAACCCGTGCCCATTACGCGCGATATCTCTTGGACAAAGGTTATGTCAAAAGCATGAAAGAAGCCTTTGAACGTTATGTGGGCGACCATTGCAAAGCCTTTGTTCCCCGCGAAAAAATCACCCCTTCTCAGGCAGTTTCCCTCATATTGAAAGCAGGCGGCATTCCCGTACTTGCACATCCCATCCTCTATCACTTATCAGATGCCAATCTGGATAAGTTAGTGGCAGAATTAAAAGAAGCCGGCCTTATGGGTATTGAAGCGGTTTACAGTACCTATGCTCCCAGCGAGGAACGCTATGTTAAGCGCCTGGCTGCCAAGTATGATTTATTGGTTACCGGTGGTTCAGACTTTCACGGCACCAACAAAAAAGACATTGATTTAGGAAACGGTCGCGGACACCTGTTTGTTCCGGAAGAACTTTTGGACAAAATTAAAACTGCCTATTTAAGCCGTTATGTGCCTTACGAAAAGAATAGAAAATCCGTATTATTCTTCGACTTGGACGGTACTCTTCTAAATGACGAAAAAACAATTTCTCCCCGTACAAGAGCCGCATTGGAGGCCTGCGTACGCAAGGGACACGTATTCGTTATTTCCTCAGGAAGAGCATACAGCAGTATTATTCAGATTGTAAAGCGTCTGGGCCTGGAAAACTGTTCTCCTTTGATTTCTTCTTTTAACGGAAGTCAGATCTATCAACTTAAAAATCGCGAGATGTTGCATAGTGCAAAATTATCCTTAGATATTATTGCTAAAATCCGCGACCTGGCCAAAGCAATGGGGCTTCATTTGCAATCCTATTCCGACACCAAAGTGTTAACCGAAAGCATAAACAAAAACGTTACATTTTATTGTGAATATGTAAAAAATGACTATGAACTGCTTCCGGATATTGCAGAGGAAGGACTTGAGTCCTACAAACTTCTGGCTATCGATTTAGACAATCGGGAATTGCTGGAAAACTTCCGCTCTAAAGTAGAAGAACTTTGTGCCGGACAAGTGCAATGCTTCTTTTCCAATGACTGGTTTTTGGAAATTTTGCCCTATGGCACTACCAAAGGCACCGCGCTGCGATTTGTGTGTGATTACGCAAATATAGATCTTAAATACTCCTATGCTTTTGCCGATGCCGAAAACGATTTACCCATGTTGGAAGCCGCCGCCTATCCCACCGTTCTTCTAAACGGAATATCGCAAGCCAAGGCTGCTGCACGTTTTATCACGTTTACGGATAATAATCACGAAGGTCTTGCACCATTTTTAGAAAAATTAGCAGAGTAAAAATGAAAAGAACCATTTCGTTCAACCTTTTAGAATGAATGAGCAAAATGGTTCTTTTATTTATGGAGGAGCATGAACTTATACCGTTATTGTTAATTTAGTGATGTTACTTCCCTTGGCATATTGTGCACAATATACATCTGTGCACTTTTTATATTTGGCAAATGTCTTTTTCGCTTCTTCCAAATCTCCGTATACCTTCCAATAGCCGGTAAATTTGGCACCACCGGCACGATTTTCAATAAAACCCGTAACATCTTCCGCCGGATACCCAAGAAACAAGCCGATTTCATGCGGGAAGTCATCGGACTCTTTTAACCGTTTCATGAGTTGTACCACACAAATATCCGGATTTTCAATGTTATATCCCAAAGAATGTAACAGTTCACGTACCTGCTTATTACTAAAATCATTCTTCAGTTTTGACGGGCGATATACATAAATCAATGCTCTGCCATTGTCATAACGCAATGGTAAAATCCGCAAGCCCTTGACACATAACATCTTATTTAATTTGCGCGCACGCGAAATCATTTCTTTTTGGGATACTACCGAGCAGGAGAATAAATTTCCGGTTTTCAAACCCGCCAATGTAGGCGAACACTGTTTAATGACTAATTCTTCCGACATATCAAAACTTCTTTCTTTTATAATAATATCATTTAAAACTCACACATATTTCTTACACATCTTTCCGGAAGATACTATTTTACTATGCCACATGCGTATCTAAAATATTCTTCAATGCCGACAAAGAACTGGAATGTGATCTCGCTACCACCGTATCAAGCCCTTTGGTTTCACCCAACGCCACACGGGCCATTTTATGACACATGGTTCCCGTAAATAGCACCAGCAAATCCGGGCTTCCGATTTGTGTACGCAAATTACCTTTCATCTGTGTAAACACTTTTGCACTACACTTATATTCTTTACACAAATCCATATATTTGCGGACCATACAATCATTTCCGCCTATTATGACAACACTCATCTTAAGCCTCCGTTTTTTCTTTTATAAAATGTACCATTATCTTTCTTTGCCTGACTAAATATTTATGTACAAAAAATCTTCCTTTAGTTAGCCTTTGCTAACTCTTCTTCTAAAAAGAAAGGAAGAGCACTTATATTCTTCCTTTTTGAGTTAGCGTTTGCTAACCACATTGAAATTATAGCCTACCTTTTTTTCTCTGTCAATATTTTTATTGTCGAAATTTTTTTCATTTTTCTTCAAAAACAAATTGTAAATATGCAAAGTTTGTGATAAATTGTCTATGTTGAAGATTTTTTTAAATTTTAATAGAAGGGACGAATTAAAGATGAAAAAAATCTATGAAGGTAAAACCAAAGACGTTTACAGCCTTGAAAATGGCAATGTTATGTTGAAATTCAAAGACGACTGTACTGGAAAAGACGGCGTTTTTGATCCCGGTGAGAACTCTGTAGGACTTACCATCGAAGGTATCGGTAAGGCAAATTTACAGACTTCCATCCACTATTTTGAACTGTTAAAAGAAGCAGGCATCAAGACACACTACGTAGGTGCTAACCTTGATGAAGCAACCATGGAAGTTCTTCCTGCAACCGTATTCGGTCACGGACTTGAAGTAATCTGCCGTTTGGTAGCAACAGGAAGTTTCATCCGCAGATATGGAGAATACATAGAAAACGGTACCGTTTTAGAAGGCGGATATGTAGAATGTACCTTCAAGAACGATGCTCTTGGCGATCCCCTTGTAACAAGTGAAGGTCTTGCTGCTTTAGGAATTATGACTCCTGCAATGTTTGAAAGCATGAAAGAACAGACCTTAAAGATTACAAAGATTGTTGCTGATGACTTAAAGACATTAGGTCTTGATCTTTGGGATATTAAGTTTGAATTCGGTTACAACAACGACGAAGTCATCTTAATCGACGAAATCGCTTCCGGTAACATGAGAGTTTACAAGGATGGCAAGATTGTTGATCCCGTTGAATTAACCAAGATTATCAACAACAGATAATACAACGTTAATTTTTATTTGTAAAATAAGACAAGCTGTGGTGTATCAATGCACCACAGCTTATTATTTTGCATAAAATTCTACAACATTCAATTTTCCTCTTGTTGATTCTATCTTTCAACCAAGAAAACAGTTGCTATCATTCTGCCCTACACCAATTCTATCATCCACTTTACAATCCAATGATACACTTTGGGCACTATTTCACACATCTGCGACAATAACTGCTCCTTATTTAACGCTCCGTCGCCCTGTAAATACTGATATGCACTTCCGTCTGCCACAGACTGCCCAAAGGCGAACATTGCCTCTGCATGGTCACCAATTGCCATATAATGGCCAATTGCCAATGCCCCGGCAGCAAATTCACCAATCGCAACCGCTCCAAATGCCACAATACCGCATGCTATGGATCCAAATGCCAGACAGCCCAGCGAAAAACAACCTGCCGCTACAAGACCCATTGCTAACAATCCGAAAGCAAACAGTCCCAGCGAAAAAAATCCAAACGAAAAGACTCCCAATGATAATAATCCAAATGATAAAACACCTCTGGACAGGCAGCCCAGAGAAATAACACCTGTGGCTTTTAATCCGATTGCTATAATACCTTTTGCATCTTTTCCGATATGCCACAACGGTTGTCCTGCAACAGTACGCTCGCTTCTTTTATCAAAAGCAAGGATAGCCTTCCATAACATACCCAATGATACGGATGAATCCATCGCCGCTTTCGCCTCCACATCCTCATTTCTGTCTTCTACGTCATTTCTTAATAAGTAATCTGTGGAACAATGTAAGATTTCACTTAATTTAATGATTTTCTCCGTCTCAGGGTACGCAAGATTAGACTCATACTTGCTCACGGACTGCCTGGATACTCCAAGCAAATCTGCCAACTGTTCCTGCGTAAGATTGTTTTCCTTCCGCATTTGTGCAATTTTATCTCCTGTTGTCATACATATCTCCTCTGACTTGTTTTATTTGTCCAAATCTTATCACATCACACTATGACATTACTATAAAATAGCAGTTTCAAAATGTAAACTTTCGGTTGCATTTCATATTTTTAAGGCTATTTTGAAGCATTTATTAAGAAAAGCGTTGCATTTTCGGATAAAAAAACCACTTTGCAACGCTTTCTGTTATATTTTCTTTCTGTTACTGTTGACACGATTTGCCAACTGCTTATTTGCGATATACTTTCGCATAATTCCGGTGTCTTTTAACAAGCGGCACCCGTATAAAACATAACGCTCTGTCATCTCCGCACGCACCACGCGTCCGGTCAGATTAAAACGCTCATCAATGGTTTTATCATAAAAATCAATCATGACCGCTTCATTTTTATTAATTTTGACTTGCGAAGTAATATCAACCAAAATTGCAAATCCGCTTTCACTGACATCTTTTATCATTACATCAAACGGCACATCTTTTCCTAAAATAGTCGCCTTTCCATCTATACCGATGAAAACACGGAAGTTCTCACGACGGTTAATTTTAACACCACTCACGTCACTGGTAATTACGTGGTAATTGACTCCGTCAACCGTCTCTCTGTTAATATGTACGATTTTCCAAAGAAACGGTGTCTTTTCCTCTTGATATGCAATCATGGATATTACAACGGCACCGGTATTAAAATTCAGAATAACGCCATTATGTTCAAAAGGTGTCACATACAGTTTATCACCGCTGACAAAAGCAATCTCAGAATTTAATGTCATTTGAGACTGCTGATTGGATATGGTTATACTCATTTTAAAAGAGGGGTCAAGTTCTCTGATTTCCACAAATAACTCCTTTTATGATGTCCTAAATCAGGTGCTCTATATCATACTATAACAAGTACGCGTAAAATTTTTACCATATCTTAATTATATCATACTACAAAGATAAAAGCGACACTTTTACGCTTCTAAAATCAAATATCTTCCGTCACCGATTTCAAAAACTTCTTCTGCTTCCAAGATGGTTTTCTCGTCATATTCTTCCACATCCAAGCCGGCTTCATCAAAGTATTCCCAAACTTCTTTTACGGAATTCACCACAACCGCCATACACTCATCCAAAAAGTCTGCAGCCTCCTCTTCCGTTTCTGCGACTTTCTCCGGGAACAACTGCAACTGTTTCTCCAAAAATGCCTGTAACACAACCTTATCGTAATCCATATTCCATACCTCCTTATGTTCATTTAACTATCTTCATTGATTTGTTGTTCTAATACTTTCCTACGCTCTGTAGGATTCGTTTTTCTACTCCGCCCACTCAATTCCGTGCTTCGTAAGTTCATGACACATTCTTGATACCGGCAAACCTACCACACTGGCATAATCACCGTTGATTCCTTTAATATAAGCACTGCACAATCCCTGAATTGCATAAGCGCCGGCCTTATCATAAGGCTCCGACGAACTGATATAGTCCTCAATCTGCTTCTCTGTCATCTCATAAAAGGTGACATCCGTCTTTTCATAAAAGGTCTGCCGGGTCATTCTTTCATTTTTAAAAATCATCAAAGTGACACCGGTATATACCTGATGCGTCTTGCCGGACAACATAGAAATCATCCTTCTAGCATCATCCTTATCCTTCGGTTTTCCCAGTATCTCACCTTCTGCGGCCACTACCGTATCCGAACCGATTACCACAAAATCCTGATTCACACCTCTTGCATCATACATAACAGGAATTTTCCCTGCCACATCTTCTGCTTTCAAGAATGACAATTCCATTACATATTCCGCCGGTTCTGTAGCCTCCGTAATTTCCTCCGCTTCACTGACCCGTACTTCAAATTTCATTCCAATCTGTTCAAGCAACTCCTTACGTCTGGGAGATGCCGATGCCAGAATAAATTTCATTTACTCTTCCTCCGTCGTTTCGGGTTTGGTTTCCGGTATAAAAACTCTCGTATCCGCAACCTGCTTTTTGGCCTCTTTTACCAGTTTTGCCGCTTCTTCTTTAAAATAGTCCTGCGAACCGAATAAAACCTTACCTCTTTTATCAATTTTATCATAAGTGCCATCCGGCTGCAAAATCTGTGCTTTTAAGGTGTCCCTTAACTGACAGTCTAATATATGCCCTACTTTTTCCTGCAGACTCTTCTCTAAAATAGGGAATAATATTTCCACACGACGCTCTAAATTTCTGGGCATCCAATCTGCGGAGCTCAAGTAATACTCCGGCGCACCTCCGTTCTCAAAATAATAGATACGGCTATGTTCCAGGAAATTGCCTACAATAGAACGAACGGTAATGTTTTCGCTCACTCCGGGAATTCCTACCTTCAGGCAACAAATTCCGCGGATAATCAAATCAATTTTGACACCGGCACAACTTGCCTCATACAAAGCAACAATAATGTCCTTATCGCACAATGAATTCATTTTGGCAATAATACGGGCACTTTCCCCGGACTCGGCATGTTTCCTTTCCCGTTCAATCAAATACAGGAACCGGTCTTTCATCCACAACGGAGCCAAAGACAATTGATTCCAGTTGAGAGGTTCCGAATATCCTGACAACATATTAAATACCGCGGTTGCATCCTCTCCGATTGCTTCATTACAGGTAAAAAGTCCCAAATCCGTATACAATTTTGCTGTGGCATCGTTGTAGTTTCCGGTCGCCAAATGTACATATCTTCGGATGCCGTCACTTTCTCTCCTGACAACCAGCGTGATTTTACTGTGCGTTTTCAAACCGACAAGACCATAAATAACATGACAACCTGCTTTTTCCAGTTTCTTTGCCCATACAATATTGTTCTCTTCATCAAAACGTGCTTTCAATTCAACCAGTACGGATACCTGCTTGCCATTCTCCGCCGCCTGGGCAAGAGCTGCAATAATCGGCGAATTACCGCTGACACGATATAATGTCTGTTTAATCGCCAATACATCTTTATCTTTCGCTGCCTGACGGATAAATTCCACCACCGGTTCAAAACTCTGATAAGGATGATGCATCAGAATATCCTGTCTGCGAATAGATGTAAATACATCTTCTTCTTTATCAAATTCCAACACTTCCGCCGGCTGATGTGAGAGATTTTTTAAATGCGCAAATCCTTCCAAACCATATACTTTCATAAGTACGGTCAAATCCAAAGGTCCGTTGATTTTGAAAATATCCTCTTCTTCCACATCCAACTCTTCTTTTAAAATGCTTAAAAGTTTTTTGTTGGCACCATCTTCCACTTCCAGACGGATTGCTTTTCCCCACTGACGCTTCTTAACCTGACGCTCGATTTCTTTTAAAAGGTCTTCTGCTTCATCTTCATCAATGGAAAGATCCGCATTACGCATAATACGGAACGGATGTGCACAAAGCACATCATAATTCAAAAACAATTTCCGGATGTTACGCTCAATCACTTCTTCCAAAAGAATAATAACCGTTTCTTCCTCTTTGGACGGAATGGACACAATACGGCTTAATACACTGGGAACCTGGACCGTTGCAAATTCCTCATCGCCTTTCTCACCCTTTTTACGCAAAAGTGCACCGATATTTAAGGACTTATTACGAATCAAAGGAAACGGTCTTGAAGAATCCACCGCCATGGGCGTTAATACCGGATACACATTCTCCTCGAAATACTGATCCACATATTCAGCCTGCTCATCTGTCAAGTCCTCGTGTTTCTCCACAATGACCAAACCGTTCTGTTCCAACTGCGGCACCAACGAACGATTATACGTTGAATACTGAAGACTCACCAGACTGTGTGTCGCCTTATTCAGTTTCTTTAACTGTTCTTTGGGTGTCATACCCGCAATATCCGGTTTGGAATAACCGGCATCCACCATATCTTTTAAGGATGCCACACGCACCATAAAAAACTCATCCAAATTGGATGCGGTTATGCTTAAAAACTTAACACGCTCAAACAATGGGAGGCTTTTATCCCGCGCCTCTCCTAAAATTCTTTCATTAAATGCCATCCAGGACAATTCCCTGTTCGAAAAATTCTCCGGTGCACCATAGTTTCTTTTTTCCTGCATTTTATACTCCCACTGAAAGCCCTTTATTAAGGCAATCTCCTTCCATTCATTTCCCCGGCAAACATTTATTTGTTAAATTGTTCTTTTCTGTTTAATAACAGGTTTAATATTATATACCTCTTCAAAAAATCTTGCAGCATTCCAGAACAATCCCTTCTCCAGAGCAATGTTCTCGGCAGTATCCACCTGAATCCACAATTCATTCTCATGAATACTGGTTTTTACATTTTTGAACTTCTGCTTATGAGTTTTGTCCAATCCGTTGGCAACACGTAGAATGGCTGTAAGTTTTGCCACCACAAGATAAGCATCTTTATCAATACCGCCTGCCTTGGTAATTTCATCATAGTATGCAAAATCTTCATGATTGTATTTCACAATATTGGCTACTATTTCACGTTCCAAATGTGAAAGACCGATAATTTCCGTATTCATAACCACATGATAAGAACATTCTCCTACCGACACCATATTCAAATATTTGCCACAGTCATGTAAAAGTGTCGCAATCTGTAATAACAATCGTTCTCTTTTCCCAAGACCGTGTAATTTCTTCATACTGTCAAAAATCGTAAGACAAATCTGCTCTAAAGTTTCTCCGCGGCGTTTACTTCCCTGATAACGCTTACTGATATTCTTAGCACATGCAATAATATCATCTTCAAAATTATGGGCGGGTTTCATCCACTTATTGCTTTCAGCATAATCATAAGCAATACCGTCACACAATGTAACTCCGGGCACCCATAAGTATTCCGCCCCCAAAAATTCCAATGAACTTTTAATCAACTGAGAAGAAATACGCAAAAGCGGTACATTTTCTTCACTCATACGAAGATATTTAGCCACTTCCACACGGTTTTTACCCTGCAGTTCTTTCATTTTATCCAGATATTTCTTCTTTTCCACAAAGCCCTTTTTATCAATCTCCGGATACACCTGCTTAATCACCGCTGAAACGTAATCATCTACAACAATCAGATTCTTAATTTCTCTGTCTTTTAAATATAATTTCTTAAAAACCGCAAGTTGCGTATCAATCAATTCTGCAAGAACACTCTGATACTGACTGGGTTTTACCTCAATATAACGCATCTTTTCATAAAGGCGTAAAACACCCAGACGAATATTCTGCGTCGCCACCAATGCTTCTTTATCAAACAAAGACAACTGGATGCTGCCGCCGCCGATATCCAGGATGGCGGTACCGTTTTCGATGATTTTATGAAATTCTTCCCCCTGGGCAGCAATCGACTTATAATCCAAGAAACGCTGCTCGGAATTGCTCAGGCAATTTACACGGATACCGGTCTTTTTTTCAATCTGATCCAAAACAATCATGGTATTATCCAACTCACGGATGGCACTGGTTCCGTAAGCCTTGTAATCTTCTACCTTGTAAGACTGCATGATTTTAACAAATTCACGAAGCATATGACATAGTTCCTCCATATGCTCATAGGAAAGTTTCCCCGTTTTATAAGACTCCGTACCAATATCCAGACCGTGTCTGATATGATCTATTACCTTCAGACCGCTCTGGGGTGATACTTCTACTATTTTCATGGCAAGTTCATGCGAACCCACATCAATTGCCGCAAATGTTTTCTTTTTCATAATAATTTTCCTTTACCCAATACTATTTTAATTGTACTAAAAAATACCCGATTATACAACTTAATTTAGACAGTTTTCACTATCCTTTAACAATTGTATTTATGAAAAAACGTCTGTGTTTTCTCCCGCTTCTCCAATGCTTTTTCATTGCTATTTTAAGCACCTTATCGTATACTTATTATAACGCTTAAGATGTTGCATCATCATAAACGGAGGTAACTTCCAATGAAAGATAAAATAAAAGTAATTTTAATCATATCCGGTATCTTATTGGTACTTGTCGCATTCTTTATATTAAATTATTTTCTGGGACGTATTCCGGAAAACCCTGCCGGTACGGTAGGTAACACCGCAGGCAATTTATACAACGGCGGTTATTTTTGCGAAGACCAAGAAGGCAAAGTATACTTCGCTAATTCCTACGATAACGGTGCACTGTATGTTATGAATGCCGATGAAACCGAGGTAAAAAAAGTATCTGCCAACACAGTAAAATCCATTAATGTCGGTGGCGATTATCTCTATTATTATATGAGTGATTCCTCGGCTTCCACAGGTCTTGGATTTGTGCGCCGTGTCATCGGTGTTTATCGTTCGGAGAAAGACGGTAACAACTTAAAAACATTAAGCAGAGACCCTGCCGGTACCCTTTTATTGGTTGATAATCATCTATACGTGCAAAGCGTTCCTGACAGCGGCGGAGTACAACTTTTGAAATTAAGTATTGACGGCGAAGAAGAAACCATTTTATCTACGGATAAAATTTATCCTGCCAGTGTATATAACGGCCGCATTTATTATAACGATACCACAGAGTCCCTGTTTTTATATCAGTGGGACACTTATACGGACGCCACTTCCCTTGTCGTAAAATACGATATGTGGAATCCGATTCGTCAGGGCCAATATATTTATTTTATGGATATTCATGAGAATTACAGACTTTGCCGCTATCATTTAGATGAAGATAAAATCGAAGTGCTTACAGAAAACAGAGTAGATACTTTTAATGTGACCGATGAATATATCTACTATCAAAAATCCTCCGACACACAGCCGGCTCTTATGCGTATCGGCCTGGATGGTTCGGAGGAAACTATAATTGCGAAAGGTATTTATAATAATATTAATACCACTTCCCGCTATGTATATTTTAATCAATTCGGCAATGAACTTGTTACATTCCGTGCCGCACACGGCACTGCCGAAGTATCGGAATTTCTTGCCGCAGCCGATGCCGTGACTATTTCCGAGTAACATAAGAATCTTTTAATTTACGAAGCATCTCCTTACTGGTTAATCCAATAAGGGGATGTCTTTTATATGGCGCAATTTCACTCAACGGTACAAGCACGAAATCGCGATGTTGCATATCCACGTGGGGAATTGTCAAATCATCATTTTCAATGACCATATCATCAAAATATAAAATATCCAAGTCCAAAGTTCTGGGTCCCCAATGTTCCTTACGCACACGTCCGGCATGACGCTCTTCTGCCTGAAGAAATTCCAATAATTCCTTAGGTTCCAACAGCGTTCTCAACTCAAGTACACCATTATAAAAATTATCCTGCTCAACCTCACCATAAGGTCTGCTCTCCACAAATTTGGATACTTTTTTTACTTCACATCGCATATCTGCTTTTAGGTTTGCAATGGCATCATTGATGTAACTTAAACGGTCTCCCATATTAGAACCGAATGCAATAAATGCAGTGTGCCAACTACGATGAATCTTAACCGACACATTCTCAAATTTCATAGGAATGGGGGCTTCAGGCTTCTCAATCTCCAATGTCACTGCTTCAATCTCCGGATAAGCCATCAGAATCTTACGGGCAAGACGATTGGCAATGGTTTCCAACAGATTCATATGGTATTGTGTCATAAAATCCTTAATCAACTCACAAATTTTACCATAATCCACAGAATCCGATAATTCGTCCGTCCTTCCGGCTTTTGAAGTATCAAAATGGAGGGTAGCATTTACCACAAATGTCTGTCCCTTTTCCTGCTCTTCCTTATACACGCCATGATTTGCAAAGATTTGTAATCCTTTTATTACAATCTGGTCCATATCAAATTCCCTACCTTTTACTATTTTCCAAGAATCGCTTCCGTCATGCGGATTGCCCTGACATTTTCTTTGATGTCATGTACTCTGACAAAAGAACATCCTTTCATTACCGCCATTACCGTAGTAACAAGGGTGCCTTCCACTCTTTCAAACACAGGAAGATCCAATGTCAATCCAATGACAGACTTTCTTGAAGTCCCAAGAAGAATCGGATATCCAAAACAGTGTAACTGTTCTAAACGATTGATTACCTCCAGATTCTGTTCATGAGTTTTAGCAAAGCCAACTCCCGGATCAATCATAATTCTGTCATCTGCAATGCCGGCTTTTCTTGCCGATTCAATATACGCAGATAAATCATTTTGCATATCCGTAAAAAAATGACTATAATTCATAAATTCACGATTATGCATAATGGAACAGGCAACTTTACTCTCTGCGATAATACGCGCCATCTCCGCACTTCCCTGCAATCCTTTGATATCATTAATCAAATCGGCTCCGGCACTAATACCTGCCTTCGCAACTTCCGCCTTATATGTATCCAAGGAAATCGGAATATCGAAATTTGCTTTGATTCCTTCTATCACCGGTATAACACGCTCAATCTCTTCCTGCACACTGACGGGTACATATCCCGGACGCGTGGACTCTCCACCCACATCAATAATATCCGCGCCGTCATGCATCATTTCCTCAGCCTTCTTTAGCGCAAAATCTACTTCCGTATATTTTCCGCCGTCAGAAAACGAATCCGGCGTAATATTCAAAATTCCCATGACATAGGTTCTATGCGCAGTATCAAATTCTCTGTTACCTATTCTCATGACCTTCACTCCCAACACAACTTATCTTTTAATAAGACAGTTCTTTATTTTTCTTACCTTTTTTCCAATCACAAATCTCACTTGCTTCACAGAAATAGCATTCACGGCTTAACTTATCTGCCCGATATATAACATCCGCCAAATCATATTTCTGAGACTCTTTCTGACTTCTGTGCAATAATATAGCCTGCAAAATCTGCTGGATTTCTTTTTTACGAAAACCACAGTCTTTTAAAATCGGTTCCGCAATCTCCGCACTGGCGATTTCGTGAGGTGTCTTATCATCATATTGAATATGTCTGCCAATATCGTGTAAAAGTGCCGTGGCATAAATCAAATCCTTTTTGACCTCTTTTCCCTCTTCCAAATTTAAAATCATGGCAATCCGCGCTACATTCATAAAATGTTCCGTATTATGCCTGCAAAATATTCTGTTTTCTTCCCTGATTGCAATCTCTGCCAATGCTTCTTTATAAGCAGGATGGCCGATAATATTATTCACATGTTTCATTTGTTACAGTCCGTACTTCAGATTATCATTTTGTATATTTTGCAACAATAATTTTAAACACAGTCTCCCGATGTTTCCTTACCGCAATTCAACATCTGAAAAAACATATTTTTCAAACCGGAATCCGATTCAAATGCTCCTCTTGCAATCATGGTAACGGTTTTGCTACCCGGTTTCTTTACTCCGCGCATCGTCATGCATAAGTGTTCCGCTTCCAAAACCACCATAACTCCCTGCGGTTTTAATTCTTCCATTATGGCATCCGCAATCTGTGCAGTCATTTGTTCCTGAATCTGTAATCTTCTTGCAAACACTTCCACGGTTCTCGCCAGTTTACTTAACCCGACTACTTTACCATCCGGAATGTATGCAATATGCGCTTTGCCAAAAAACGGCATCATATGATGTTCACACATGGAATAAAAGACAATGTCCTTTTCCAGTACAATCTCATTATTATCGGCATGAAAGCATTTAGACAAATGTACTGCTGCATCATCATCGTTTCCTGCCAATATTTCTTTATACATACGGGCGATTCGGTCCGGAGTATCTTTTAACCCTTCTCGGTTTACGTCTTCACCGATACCTTCCAACAACAAGGTAATCGCCTCTTTTACTTTCTTCTCATCTACCATTGTAAGCCTCCGCATTACGACTTATTTTATCTTTCAAATACTCCCGCTTTATTCTACTTACCGAAAGTATTTTTTATTTTCGTTCTCTCTCAAAACAAGCTCTCAATTTTCCCATATAAGACAAAGAACCAAACGCTAATACCACACCGTCATCTCCTGCCATTAGCCTTGCCATTTCAAGGGCTTCTTCCACAGAATCCGAAGCGGTAACATTCGGATTATACTCTCTGATTATTTTTGCCAGTTCAAATGCCGGCAATGCTCTTTCTTTATTCGGTGACGTTACCGTAAAAATATATTCAGCCAAAGCAACCGATTCCTGAATCATAGGAGTATAATCTTTATCCTTCAATACTCCCATTATATAGATAATCCTCTGATTTGTAAAATAGAAACGTACAGTTTCCATGAGTTTTTTCACTGCATCCTCATTGTGGGCTCCGTCTGCAATCACATACGGTTTTTTTGACAGAATTTCAAAGCGCGCCGGCCACTCGGAATCCATAAACCCTTTTCGGATTTTATCTTCCTTTAATTTCAAACCATCCTTCTGTAACACAATAAGCGCCTCCAACGCAAGTGCGGCATTTTCTGCCTGAAAACTACCAAGCAGCGGCACATCCACCTGTTTATAACCCTTATAGGATATCTTCTGTCCTTTCAAACTTTGCCTGCCGCATTTCATATCACCTTTTTCAACCGCCGTAAAAGGTACATTTAGGGCCTCCGCTGCCTCTTTCAATATTTTTAATACTTCTTCGCATTGAAGCCCGGATACGGCCTTACAGCCACTTTTTAATATGCCTGCCTTATTACTTGCAATCTCTGTCAGGGTATCTCCCAGAACCGCCATATGGTCCATACTGACAGAAGTAAAAACGCATAGTTTTGTGTTCTTAACAATGTTAGTGGCATCTAAAGTGCCTCCCATTCCGGTTTCCAACACCACATAATCACATTTCTTATTTTTAAAATACTGAAATCCCAAAGCCGTTTCAATTTCAAAGGCAGTCGGATGTGAAAGACCATCGGCTTCCATAGCAGTACAGATGTCATAAATATCGGACAAACCTTCTGTTACTGCATTCTTAGATATCATTCGGTTATTAATCTGAATCCGCTCACGATATTCACTGATGATTGGCGAAATATAACGTCCCACTTTATATCCGTTTGCCGACAATGCATTGGCAATCAATGTAGATACGGATCCCTTTCCATTGGTCCCTGCCACATGGATAAACGTTAACGCATCCTGCGGATTTCCCATACGATTCAGTAACTCGCGGATGGAATCCAGTCCGGGTACACTACCCAATTTATTTACTTTACATTCCATATACTCCATTACGTCTTCGTATTTCATAATTGCTCCTTTTCCGATAGGGAGTGGGAAACATCTTACTATTGACACGCTTCCGCTACCCTCATAAAATCAGGCAGACATAAAAGCCTGCCTGCAAATATTATATGGTATCCACCTCATCCATATCTCCGGTACCGATATTTAAGGTATTTACGGTACGTCTCTTAAGACGTGCTTCTTCGGAATATTTCAATATAAAATCTTTGACTTCCTGAGCATGCTTAATATTTTTAAGTATTATGGTAGGATGTGTATTGTCACCGGTATAGCAGGATACGTTACCCAGTTTAAACCATCTTTGAAAAAATCCCTTCTCCAAAACAACATCCTGGATTTTATACATATAACAATCATTCTCTACTTTTTTAAAAAATCCGCTATCGATGGTCAATACGTCTTCTTTAATAATGTATGTTGTAAAAGTAAATGGTAATCCAAAAAATCCCCAACGTTTTTTTTCTATCATCTGATTCATTTCAGTTTCCATATTATTTACCTCCCTTTAGGAAAAAATACAGGTATTATATCATCTTTTTCATTATAGACCTTTCCGTGAAAAACTTCAATTTAAAAAAGGATTTTTTTGTCAGTTTTTCTTGAACGCAAACCTTTGTTGTGGTAATATTATTCAAGTTGAAAACATATATGGAAGGAGTCAATTATGAGACATTTAATGAGTCCTCTCGATTTTACCGTTGAAGAATTGGACAAGTTGTTCAATTTAGCAAACGATATAGAGACAAACCCCAAAAAGTATGCTCATTCCTGCGATGGTAAAAAACTTGCCACCTGCTTTTATGAGCCCAGTACCAGAACCCGTTTGAGTTTTGAGGCTGCAATGATTAATTTAGGTGGTCACGTAATCGGTTTCTCTGATGCAAGTTGTTCTTCCGCATCTAAGGGCGAAAGCGTATCCGACACCATTCGTATGATTTCCTGCTATGCAGACATCTGCGCAATGCGTCATCCCAAGGAAGGTGCTCCCATGGTAGCTGCTTCCAAGTCACGTATTCCTGTTGTAAACGCAGGTGACGGCGGACATCAGCATCCGACTCAGACACTCACCGATTTACTTACTATTCGTTCCTTAAAAGGACGTCTTAACAATTTTACCATTGGTCTGTGCGGCGACTTAAAATTCGGTCGTACCGTTCACTCACTGATTCATGCGCTTGAGCGTTATGACAATATTTCTTTTGTATTTATTTCTCCGGAAGAATTAAAAATTCCCGATTATATTATTGAAATGTTAAAAGAAAAGAACATTCCCTACAAGGAAGTAATCCGTTTGGAAGAAGTTATGCCCGAATTGGACATTCTCTATATGACACGTGTTCAGAGAGAACGTTTCTTCAACGAAGAAGATTATGTACGTTTGAAAGACTTTTACATTTTAAACAAGGAAAAAATGGCTCTCGGCAAGGAAGATATGCTTGTACTCCATCCCCTTCCCCGCGTAAACGAAATTTCCGTAGAAGTTGACGATGATCCCAGAGCAGCGTACTTCAGACAGGTACAGTACGGTGTATATGCAAGAATGGCGTTGATTCTTACACTGCTTGAGATTGATATTGACAGTTTATAGTTTAGACCGGACAAATCCGTTATTTTATAAAGGAGACGACTATGCTTAATATAGGACAGATTGAAGAAGGATTCGTACTGGACCACATTAAGGCCGGTAAAAGTCTTTCTATCTACCACCACTTACAGTTGGACAAGAAAGATTGCACCGTAGCAATTATCAAAAATGCAAAAAGTGATAAAATGGGCAAGAAAGACATTCTCAAAGTAGAATGTGATATTGAAGAAATGGATATGGATGTACTTGCCGTTATCGACCATAACATTACCGTAAATGTAATCAAAGGCGGCGAAATCGTTGCAAAACAGGAACTTACCCTTCCCAAGGAAGTAAAGAACATCTTCCGTTGCAAGAATCCCCGTTGTATTACTTCCATTGAACAGGAATTGCCTCACATCTTTATTTTAGGCGATGAAGCAAAAGGTAATTACAGATGCAAGTATTGCGAAGAGAAATGCACCGATGTGATTGGGGATAATTTCTTGTTTCGATAATTTGTAGAATGCATATTAAAGAGTGACTCATTTGAGCCACTCTTTATTTTTTACATAGTTTTTTCAAATGCAGTTATGCTTTCCGCACTCGCTGCCAGCAACAACCATTTTGCTAAAATATCACTATCTTTTTCTTTTTCAATTCTTTCTTTTGCCTTCTTTGATAGTTGTCCCTTTTGATTCAGTAAATATACTATGGACTCTGCTTTTCCTTCTGCTTTGCCTTCTATCTTGCCTTCTGCCTTTCCAATCAGAATCCCTTCTTCTCTTCCTTCATCAATCATTTCCTGAATTGCCTGACACATATCTTCCTCCTTCTTTTTTAATTCTTTTTCACTCTTTAATCGTTCCAACAATCGCTTCTCCTTTGTAATGGTTCCCAACAAAAACCGGCTCTCTTCATCCAATACCTTCACTTCTTCCCTATGCGTTACCAGATATTCTTTTAATCGCCCCTTATCTTTACGACAAGAATAGAATTCAAATATTGTACGCAAACTGGTTCTAAACGCACTAAAATCCTTCACATTATTCAAATCAAGCACCCTAATACGATAATTCGGTACCAGTTCGCGCATCTGCTCCACCATATTTGCATTTGCTGCGGGAATAGCTACCATATCCCTAAGGGAAGTTACTGCATCCCACTCCCTGTCTCCCCAATAAACAACAAGGGTAAAAACGGGAGCCAACCGGTCTTTGCATCGAAATCCGCACACAAATTCATCATCTTTTAAAATGTTTCCATATTTCTCTTTGTTACGTCTGCGAATTTCTTTTACCTGTCTGTCATATGTCAGACTCTCTTCCACCATAATGCGTATCAACATTGCATAATCTACAGTGGCTTGATTCTCCAGCACATATAACGCAAACGTACTTCCGTCTTTCGTATGTTTCTTCACTACATCTCGCAAACGCTCCATAACCGCTCCTTCGTCTGCCTTCTGTACTGCTCCATCATCCGGTAAAAGTTCTTTGGCATCCAAAATTTCTTCACCACCAAAGAAAGCCGCATTCATCAAGTCTGCAAACCACTCTGCATTCTCAAAAAACGACTTGTGGGTAATGTCTGTCTTCCCCATAATCCTCCTTCCCGAATACATCGGCGCAGGAGAATCTTTTACAAATTGCTTCTTGAAAATCTCCTGCTTATTCAATTGATTGGTTGAACTAAAAGCACAGATTTTCTTTACACGGAACGCATTTTCATCTCAGCAACAGACCAAACAACCTGTTCATTACTTGCCGATATATAACCATTCCTGCAGAATTCATAGAATTGAATTAGAATCAAACTCTTCACAAACAAAGAATCTATAAAAGAAATATTACATGCTTTGCGCTTATCATAACACTGTAACTTGCTCTTGTCTATGTGCAACCTGCATAAATTCATCGCGCGACAAATTTCGACAAAATTTTGAAACCTTTTTCTCCTTTTATGTGTTTTATATTTAGAAACATCCAAAAGGAGCACTACTATGACAAACAAACAACCAAATACCGCCAAAACAGAAACTCTTATAAAAGTCAAAAGATTCTTATTCTGTTTGACATTATGTTTATTGGGAAGTCTGACCGGCAGATTTCTTCACGTGTATACGGATTATAAAAAACATCCGGCTATGTATACTGCACCGTATCCTACCTGGTTGGATAGACTGGATGTGGATTTTATGGTGTATGGAATTGCCATTTTTATTTGTATCGTGTCTATAACTGCGCTGACGATTATACGTAAAAAAGCAAAAAACCGACAAGGATAATCCTTGCCGGTTTAAAAATTATACCAAATTAATAATCTCTTCTTTCGGTGCCTTCGCAGGCTCTACTTCCGTTGCGTATAATACAGGGCCTTCTCCGTTGTAATCTGCCCAGTATTCAAACTTCACAACCGCAGTCACCTTTACCCAGGTACCGTTTTCAAAGTTTTCAGCGCCCTTCCACTTCGCCACAAACCCAAGAAAGGCAATGTCATCCGCACAACAGGTCATAGCCTGTCTGCCGGGCACAAAATGCCCCTTCGGGAAGCCGTTCGGTCGAACCGTAGTTGCAAGAAAACTTACACTCTTGCCTTCATAACGTTCCGGCATATCCAGCATATCAAAGAACCAAATACCATAGGTTTCATCGGTCAAATCAATATGATCCGCTTTCACATCATAGGGAAGTTCTTCTTCCATGGTTGCCGTCACTTCACCGTCTTTGTCTTCAAATACAATTTCTGCTTCGCGGTTTAACGCCATCATATTTCTTTTATATGTAGGCAATTCCTTGGTAAGGCCATCGCATCGGTTAAAAATAATCAACTCCGACTTACGCACCATATCACCAATCATTCCGCGCATATTGGTGTAATACATCGGGAAGGTCTGGGCGTTGATAATGGTAATCTGCTGACCGATTTTCCAGTGCCAGGGGAACTTCAAATCCTTATAAGGCCACATACCGTTGTACTCAATGATAATACGTCCCGGTCTGTGCTTCTTCTCAAGTTCCATCAATTTGGACGAATTAAAATCCTCTTTACGTTCAATGATTTCCATTACGGTATTGGTTTCTTTTAAGAGTGCTTCTTCATATTCCAATTCGCCTTCTTCACAAAGTAAAAGTAAGGTCTTTTCTTTGCTTTTAAAATAAGGCTGTTGCATGGTAAACTGAATGAACTCTGTTTTACCGCTTTCCAAAAAACCGTTAATAATATATACTGCTTTCATTTTACACTCCAAATAATGCTTTCAAATTGTCTTCGGAAATTTTGCTGCCGATTACGCAGATTTTACCGGTAACTTCTGGCGAACCGTTACGGATATTCTTCTCATCGGGCACATAGTCAAAATAAATGAATCCGCCGTCTTTATCAGGAACCATACCCTTGGCACGCAATACAAATCCGTACTTTCCGGCATCTTCCAATGCATCTAAGATATCTGCAATTTCATCCTTGGTATAGCTCTTGGGTGTTTCAAATCCCCAGCTTGCAAACACTTCATCCGCATGATGGTGATGATGATGTCCGTCATGGTCATGGCATCCGCAAGTGCATTCTTCACCATGGTCGTGGTGATGATGCTCATGATCGTGGCATCCGCAGTCGCAATCTTCATCATGGTCGTGATGGTGGTGTTCATGATGATGGTCATGGCATCCGCAGTCACAGTCTTCATCATGGTCGTGATGGTGGTGTTCATGATGCTCGTGTTCATGGCATCCGCAGTCACAGTCTTCATCATGGTCGTGATGGTGGTGCTCATGATGATGGTCATGGCATCCGCAGTCGCAATCTTCATCATGGTCATGATGGTGATGTTCATGATGATGCTTCTTCATCTCTTCCATCAATTCTTCTTCCAAAGACTTACCGGCTTCCATTGTTTCAAGAATCTTTGCACCGTCAATGCTGTCCCAAGGCGTTGTGATAATCGTCGCCTTTTCATTATGCTGTCTTAAAAGTTCTACTGCTGTCTGCACCTTATCCTCGCTGACATTCTGCGTACGGCTCAACACAATCGTGCCTGCATTTTCAATCTGATTGATGAAAAACTCGCCAAAGTTCTTGATGTACATTTTACATTTGGAAACATCTACTACCGCAACTGCCGAATTCAACTTAACATCTGCCATTTCCGCATCCTGATTCAAGTCAGCCACAGCCTTAATAACATCCGATAATTTACCAACGCCCGAAGGCTCAATCAAAACACGCTCAGGAGTATATGTTGCAATTACTTCTTTTAAGGCAGTACCAAAATCACCTACCAACGAGCAGCAAATACAGCCCGAATTCATTTCTCGGATTTCC
Organism: Lachnospiraceae bacterium; assembly: GCA_017473115.1. GTDB lineage: Bacteria > Bacillota > Clostridia > Lachnospirales > Lachnospiraceae > UBA3766. The sequence goes on along the minus strand of JAFUNC010000009.1, from coordinate 13,525 downwards.
ACACCGGCCTCTTTTAAGAATCCGCCGTCAATACCGATTTCACCGAATTCATTCTCAATTAAAACAACCTTCTCCTTATGTAAAACATCTTTTAACATCTTCTGTATAAAAGTGGTTTTTCCGGCGCCCAAAAAACCGGAAACAATATCAATCTTAGTCATCTTTCTTCTTCCTTTCTTTGACTTTGATTTATTTGTGCGCATACTCTGCGTAAAATACATTTTTCTTACTGTGAAATACTGCGATATTCTGACAGTACATCTGTAATTGCCACACTTACGGCATCTACATCATTGGTTCCTACAAGAACACCGATAAGATTGCCCTGTGCATCAAAAGTGCCGCCGCCTGACATACCGTCTGTAACTGCTCCGCAGCAAACAAGCATTTCGTTTTGGAACAAGGCAACAAACACATACATCTCTTTTACAGTGCCCTGCACCACATCTTCCGCAACCCGAGCGGAAGAACCCAGCATATATACACTTTCGCCTGTTACAAGCGCCGAATATGCCTCATTGTCGGCAATATGTGCTTCACCGATTACTTCCATAACACTTTCAGACGCATCATCAACTTCCACGCGGATAAAAGCCACATCACTATACTTTCCATACGCCAAAACACTGCCATATGCGATACCGCCACCATAAAAGTATACCAACGGTTTGGCTGTCTGCTCCACCACATGACTTGCGGTTACAATATCAATGTAGGAATCCGTAATATCGATTATCACACCGCTTCCGCCCAATGTAATCACAGCACCTGACTCATCCCTGGCATCCGCCTCAATACGTATAACGGAAGATTTTAGTTTTTCTAACAATTCTTCCCGGTCAATCTCACCGAAAACCGTCAACATCTTATCCTCCGACGTTGTTGCTTCTTCCGAAGGTTTTACGCTTTCAGAGATACTTTCTTCCGATCGTTCATTGCTATTGCAACCGGTAAAAATAATGGTCAAAAGCAAAACAAGCAACAACCCCTGCATTCCTTTTTTCATATGCTCTCCTATTTCAGGAAACCACTGACAATCTGTGCTTCCGCCTCTTCTTCCGTAAGACCTAAAGTCATTAACTTAATCAATTGTTCTCCGGCAATTTTACCGATAGCCGCTTCATGAATCAGACTTGCGTCAATATGATTCGCGGTAATTTCAGGAACTGCACGTACGCATGCCTTATCCATAATAATAGCATCACATTCCGTATGACCGTGACACTTATTGTTACCGTTGATTTTGGATAAAAACAACTGATAAGAGTCATCCTTGGCAACCGAACGCGAAATTACATTTGCACCTGAATTCTCGCCATCCAAATTCACTTCAAAATCAGTCTCCGCGGTCTGCTTACCGTGAGTCATAATTTTCTCTTTGATTACAAGCGTAGCATTGTCGCCCAAAGTCGCTTTCGTGGTCCTCTTGGTAGAATCCACACCTTTAATCTGTACCGTATCCATTTCCAGATACGCACCTTCTTTTAATTCAATAATTGTGGTGGGATTCATAACACGTTCACCGGTACCTTCACCGCTTCCGTAATGCTTCTCCACGTATTTTACTTTGGAATTTTTTCCTACCACAAAACTATGAATACCGCTATGTTCCGTACCTTCTTTGCCACCGTTATGAATACCGCATCCTGCGATAATGGTAACATCACAATCTTCGCCAATGATAAAATCATTGTATACGGACTCCTTAATGCCCGACTGTGTTAAAAGTACCGGGATATGAAGACTTTCTTTTTTGGTTCCGGATTTAATGATAATATCAATTCCGGGCTTGTCCTCTTTGGTAATAATATCTATGTTGGCAGTTGTATTACGTCCTGCAAGCCCTCCGTTAGAGCGAATGTTATATGCCCCGGTCGGAATTTCATGAAGGTCTGCCACCTGTTCCAATAAATTCTTCTGAATTGCGTCCATTTTTATCCTGCCTTTCTTTCCTACTGCTCCATTTTATCAAGCAATGTTTTACAACCCACGTCTCCGTATAAGAGACTCGGCAACACATCATCTTTCTTGCCCTGCGCAGATACTTCACCGTTTGCAAGAACAATAATTTCATCCGCAATATTTAAAATACGCTCCTGATGTGAAATAATAATAATGGAACCGCCCATTTTAGCATGCATATTCTCAAATACCTGTATTAAATTCTTAAAACTCCAAAGGTCAATACCTGCTTCCGGTTCATCAAATACGGAAACCTTCGTTCCTCGAGCCATAATCATAGCAATCTCGATACGCTTCAATTCACCGCCGGAAAGGCTGGCATTTACCTCACGGTTAATATATTCCTTTGCGCACAAACCGACTTCCGATAAATATTTACAAGCCTCTGTAACGGTAATCTTCTTACCTGCTGCCAAAGTAATCAAATCTTTTACGGTAATTCCTTTAAAACGTACCGGTTGCTGGAATGCAAAACTAATCCCCATATTGGCTCTGTCCGTAATGGATACGTCTGTAATATCTACGCCATCCAATAAAATCCTGCCCGATGTAGGCTTAATAATGCCGGCAATTAATTTAGCCATAGTGGATTTACCACCGCCGTTTGGCCCTGTAATTGCCACAAAACCGTCATTGATTGTTACATTTATATTTTTAATTATTTCCTTCTGTGTACTGTTCTCTTCCACACTGTAGGATACATTTCTTAATTCAAGCATTTTTCTGCTCCTCTCTTTGTCCTAAAACACCACCTTTTAGTATAACAATCTATGTTAAAAAGTCAACCTCCCCAACTCTTTTGTATTTCGTTTTGTTCGCAATGTATTAACAATTATTTCACGATTCGTTGGTTTATTTCCTTGCCCAAATATGTTATACTGTTAAATATAAAATTGAATTGTTTTTTATCCGGTATTTTAAGGATTACCGGCATAATTCAGGAAGGGTGATAATGCATGGATTCTGTATTACTGCATTTACTTCAATCGGAAAACAGCACCATAGATACAGAGATTAAATCTCTCAAAAATTGGCATTTATGGCCGGTTTTTGAATATTATGTAAAAGTGCTGAAAAAAGAATGCTTATATCAAAGTCACATACATGGCATAGGGCATATCGAAAGGGTTCTTCTCTTCGGCGGTCTCATTGCCATGGAAAACGGATGCGATGAGGCTGATACACGTCTTTTACTAACGGCCTGCTCCTATCATGACATCGGTAGATGGGATGATTCTTTGGACGATGACCATGGCAGACGTTCCAGCGAGAAATTGCCGGAAGTAATTAGTTTGCCGCCTGACGATATGGCTATCGTACAGGCTGCCATCTATGCACATTCCATCAATGATGTCCGTATGGAAGAGATTATTTGCAACTATGGTATTTACGATAAGCCACGTGCCATAAAAATCGCTCGCATGTTAAAAGATGCCGATGCCCTTGACCGCGTGCGTGTTATGGATTTGGATCCTTCTTTTTTGCGTTTTCCCTGTAGTTGTCAGTATGTGAATTTTGCATATGAATTATACAAATTATATGAAAGTCACAACAATGTTTGTTAATGGGAACGACATTATTTCCTGTATTTTAACGTGTTTTATTTTTGTGTAAACAGTATATTTGGGGGGGTATATATTATGCAACAGGATGATAAAATCTTTTTATATGAACAGTTTCAACAGTATGCGGTACAGGAAGCCATGGCCAATTCCATGGAGCAATTCCAACAATTAGTAACCAAATACGGTTGTGCCATCAAAGAAGTCCGGACCAAGTTTGAAGTTCTAAATGAAGAACTTTCCATCAAAAGCAAAAGAAATCCGATTCACGCAATTAAGTCCCGAATCAAGAATCCCAAAAGTATTATTGATAAACTTCAGCGCAAAGGACTTGCTTTTACCTTGGAAAATATGCAAAACGAATTAAATGACGTAGCCGGCGTTCGTGTTATTTGTGATTTTGTGGATGATATTTACGAAATTGCGGATATGCTTTTAAAACAGGATGATATCCGTTTGATCAGTTATAAAGATTATATCCGTGAGCCCAAAACCAATGGTTACCGGAGTTACCATATGATTGTAGAAACTCCGGTATTCTTCTCCGAAGGAAAAGAGTTTCTCAAAGTAGAAGTGCAACTTCGCACCATTGCCATGGACTTCTGGGCCAGTCTGGAGCACGAATTAAAATATAAAAAGGACTTGTCGCAAATTGACAGTGTTTCCATTAGTGCGCAGTTGTTGGAATGTGCAAATACCATTGCAGACATGGATTCCAAAATGCAGGATATTAAAAATCAGATTTATCCTAAATTTCCGCCCGAAATGTTGCAACAACAGGAAGAAGATATAACCTCATAACTGCATAATTTTAATTCAAACACTCTTTTCTTATATGACAAACAAAAAAGGAACTTTCGCAAATCATACAATGTTATGCAAAAGTTCCTTTATTGATTTCACTTTTATCTTCTGTGTTTTGGCGGGGGATATTGGTATCTTACGTTTTACCGTTCCTCCGAAGTATGTCAGGTTGAAAATTTTATCTTTGGTACTTTACATTCTCTCTTATGTAGTCCGCTAAAATTCTTCTGTACTCTACTTTTTCTTTAGTAAATACATTAGTTATAATGTATTTACACTATACTACATAAACTACACCATTTCTACACCAAATTTCTGTTTTTTTGCTAAATCGACAAAATATTTTATGATTTGTAATTTGTACTTATGTTTCGTAATTCATTTCCGTATTTTTGCGTCAAAAATCCCGCTGTCCCCTCTGCCCAACTATAATTACTCATATATTCCCCGTTGTATTGTCCGGCTATGATTTGGTCGCCATCCATCAACTTGTAATAATCACAATCCAAACCGGAAACATCCACCGAAAGGCAATTCCTCCTTCTGAAAATCAAATGTTCTGCCTGATAGTTTTTCAGACTTTTCATAAGTTCTGAAACAATGGTTTGAAACTGACGTTGCAATGAAAAATTATACTCCTTATCTTCCCATAAAATCGCACAGGCCTCTGCCGTTGTAACCGTAGTTCCACGGCGGTCAATCAAATATGCCAGCAATTCTTTTGCCTTGGCACGACGAAACGATATCGGCATACCTTTGTAGAAAATCTCAAAATTGCCAAAAGTCCGTACCTGTAAAATCTTTTGATTTCTTTCACCCGGAAAAACACATTCTCTCTTTTGTCGCTCTCCTTCTTCCGTTACGGAATTTAAAATAATCACGGATATTTTATCTTCGGTATTTGCTTGCGCCTCTTCCAAAGCCTGATGCAGATGATCACATTCCTTTGTAACAGCCATACCGGACTGCAGTAGTTTTTCATACATTTCGGCCTTGTCGCAGACATCATTTACGACAAATATCCTCATTCTCTCTTCCTGCCTTTTAACCTATTTTTTTTACAATATAAAATACCGCAACCACTGTATTTACAGTAGTTGCGGCATTCTTATGCCTTTCTCTTTCCGTACATTACTTCACAACACATAAAAGATTTAGTTTGGCTCCGGCATCGGCATAATTGATTTCATGCTCATACATCAAATCCTTCAATACTTCTTTCAATTCCGACTTGGATACATCTGCGGGGATACGAATTGCCGCATAATCCGATGTCTGTAATTGTTCAGCCAAAATATCATCTGCCTGGGATAAATCCGTCACCGACCAACCATTTACATAATAGTATTCTTTGGTAGGGTCCGTTGCGGCATAATAGTCAGAATGTATCAGTGCTGAATCATTGGGAACTAAAATACCTTTTATCTGTTCGTCAGTTACATTAAATAACGCATTGGAGAAAATGTCAACATCATTATTGGTAATATCCAATACACACCAACTGCCGTCTACTTTGACACGGTTCCATTCATGTCCTCCGCCGTATAACGTACCGACTTCACACACAGCATCCAAGCCTGCAATTCGCGCCACAAGTACAAAAGCCTCGGAATAACTTTCACACACACCATAATTTTCACAAAGTATTCCGTAAGGAGTATGAGAATCAATAAACTGCTCCGTCCATACCTCTTCCGCAACATTTCCGGTTGCTGTAGAATCATAATCATAAGACGCATTCATCCGGAAATTCTCATTGATTGCCAACACTTTTTCATAATCAGACATTCCGTCATCAATAATACTGTCAACCAATGCATACGCGGCATCCAATTCCGCATCCATCTTCTCAAATCTCTCTTCCGGAGTTTCTGCATACTCTACCAGGAATGCCTGGTACTCAGGATCATATCTCGCATCCAATAAAGCACCGCAAATCGGGTTCTGCCGATATGCTTCCACCAATAATAAAGTAGCATAATTTGCGTTTGCCGCATCCGGAAATACCTCTATGGGAACCGGAACAACCTCACTTTGCGCAATGAGACACATAGCCATCCATGCTTCCAAATCATTACCGGCATAAAATACATCACTGATTCTGTCTTCGCCGATACCGGCCAGTGTGTTTTCCACGTGTACTTTCACTTCATTCATCAACTGAACCTGCTCTGAAACATTTTCCGGAAGTTCGCTATCCGGTTCTTCCGAAGGTTCATCCGAAGGCTCCTCGGACGGTTCTTCTGAAGGCTCATTATCATCACCGCCTGAAGATGCATCCGACATTTCTTCACGGAATTGGTCAATAGCCTGTGTCAATTCCTCGGAGGGTGCATAAGTTACATTAATTTCCGGATTTTGGATACCACCGATTTTACTTAATAATTCATCTTCACGTTCCGTGATAATATTACTGTCTGCCAAAACATCGTCCGGCGTCATTCCGCTTAAAACCACAAAGAAATTGTTAAATAATGTATTCGCCACATGCGCCTGAAGTCCGGTTTTATAAGGATCATCCGGATAAATATACATCTGTGCTCCATGATAATCAATAATCATCTGCTGCGTGGAACCGTCCACCATTTCAACATCCACATAGGCAGGGGCATCTTCTACCGTTTCAATGTTAACCTCTACCAATGTATCAGCAATTTGATACGGCAACTGATTAGCAATATCACGCACGTCCACGATATTACTGGTTCCAGATTGTTCTCCGTTTTCGCCAAATGCAACCACCACAAAATATCCGCTTTCCAACTCATCATCGTACTTCACCGCACGATTCATGGTACTAACGCCGTCCCGTTCCGTAACATACTCCGGATAACCTGCATTTTCCAAATCCTGATAAAACAGATCCATTAATTCATCGGATTCTTTCTGTGTGATGAACGCATCCGCCGATGCTGTTGTTTCCGTTGTCGTATACTCCACCGTATAACCGGTATTAGAAAAATGCTCATATACTACATATTCTACTGCTCCGGGAACCGCTTCCCAAGTCAACCTATAACAGTTATTTTCATCCACGCCTTGTGTAATCACGGGAGCCTGTAAATCATGCTCTACCGTAAAAGGTGTTACAATGGGCTTTTCTAATGTTTCACCGGTATTCAAATCAATATACTGCACCAGATACAATTCATTTAAAGTTCCCCATGTTCCGTCATTACAGTGTGATGATTTTTCCTTGGTTAAGTACAACGTATGGTACGGCGCAACAGTGATTTTACCGTTTTCATAGGTATTCCAGTTAAATTGCATACCACCGACATTGACCAAATCAGGACTGTTATACACCTTAAAAGCATCCTGTGCATAATACATCCCCGTTGCCTCGCTGCAGTCAAATTCAAACACATAATCCTCCGGTAGATTCAGCATCGGCTGCTGGTAGGACTCTGTTAACTGCATTTCTTCAAACTCAGTTTTAAAATTCTCCATCAAACCGGACATATCTTGTCCGGATGTTCCCTGTCCGCCCGTATCTTGTCCGTCCGGTCTGTTATCAGGTACCGTACTTTCTTCCGGAGCAGGCGCATCCATAATATTATCTATGTTCCTTCCGCATCCGCACAAAGTCGAAAAAACAAGTGACATTGCGAGCATTGTTGCCACGACCCTGCATATACTTCTCTTCTTCATTTACTTTCTCCCTTTTATCCTTTTACACCATTATAAGTAACGGATGTATTATTTGGTTGCTCTCTACGAATGTAAATCCACCAATATACAGGAAATACAAAAAATTGCAAAGCAATCAATAAACAACACCACAATGCTTTTCCGCCGTCATCCAATCTGGGATTTTTTAAAGCGTAGATACAAAATACCACAATATCCGCTATCGTCCATATCACGAACAGAAACATAGTTATAACGCCAACCACTAGCATAACCGTAAATACTACAGCCATTATGGCGAACCCCGCTTCATTCGGTTCCTTTCCCGCTGCAGTACTGTAAATTGCAAACAATAAAACAATCACTTCCGGTATTACCATACAACCTATACTGATTAAAAAACATACCAGTGGCCCGAATGCCAACACACCGTTCCAAAACTTTTTCATCCTTTTTCCTCCTGTTGTGCTATTGCTTTATTACGAAAAAATATTCCTTTTAGTATTAACACCTGACAGCCTGATAAAAGGTTGCAAACATTATAAAATCTCAAATACCGCACCGGTATCCTGTAATTTCAAACATCCGTCATCTGAAATCCAAAACTTAACGGTTAAACCGTCTTCAAATACAGCCTTGTAATATTTACTTTCACCGGCAAACTCTTTTTCGGTACAAGACAAATTTTGAAGTTCTTTAAGCACGGCCTCTGTTTCCGCCTGCGACATCTGTGCACTTTCATCAAAACTTTCTTCCGTGGTGCAATACATTTTTTCCAATGTATCTCCGCAAAGCAAGGTAACAAATACAGACAATAATTCTTCTTCCGTTTCAGCCTCTCCGTACCAACTCAAACTTGAGAAACTCATATCGACATAAGAATCTGACATATCCTGTCCTGCCAACGTCTCACCACCCAAATTAATGTCGTTATCAGCCTTTGACTCTTCAGAATTCTGTGCAACGTATCCGTCCTGTGCAAGATTCTCCCGGTTTGCCGTACCGCGTAAAATTCCGGTCATAAAACCAACACCAAGTACCAGTACCATAACCGCGGCCGCTGCTAAAATCCCTACATAAGCAGGTTTTGTTTTCCGCCTCTTTTCCTGATACATTTGGGCTGCAAGATTCTGTTTAAAATTTTCATCTGCCTTGATATCCTGAAAGGCTTTTTGATATTCGTCTTTAAAATTCATACTGTGCCCCCTTTAACTTCTCCTTTAACAGTTCTCTGGCTCTGTGAAGTCTGGATTTGACCGCGGTTTCACTCATATTCAAAATATTACAGATTTGCTTAATCGATAATTCTTCAAAGTAAAACAGATGCACTACAACCCTATATTTCTCAGGAAGGGACATAACCGCATCATATACTTCGCTCCGGTCCTCTTTTTCCTCACTTGCGACTTCCCCTACTTCTTCCAAACTGGCGCGATGTCTGTTCCACGCCGATGTGACAAAGGTATTTCCCGTGTTTACCGCAACCTTAAGAAGCCAAGCCTTGCGATGTTCTTCGTCCCGAAACTTATTTCCCGCTTTGGTGTATTTGATATACTTCAAAAAAACATCCTGGGTAATATCTTGGGCATCACTGACATTCTGCGTTCTTGAAAAAGCCACTCTGTATATCATATCTGAATATTTTTCAATCAGCGCTTCCGCCGAAAGATTATTATTCGCGTTCAAATTTGACCTCCTTACCATTAACACTGTTTTACTATGTAAAAGGTTGCAAAAAATCATTTCAGTAATTTATTCAAGTTCTTAATGATAAAAACTCCTCTGGCGATTATGATTCCAAACCTGTCATAATCTCATCATACGTTTGAGTTCCTTCCAAGAATTCCCAGTCAAGTGCCAGACGCTCATCCATGAAGTAATCCCACCGCTCCTGAGTAAATAACTCGTCCCCACGGTAATATGTCATTTGATAGCCTTCTGCTTCACTGATAAATTCCATTTCACACAGAAACATCCGACCGGTGTAAAGTGTTCCGTACGACCTCATATAATGATCTAAAAAATAATAGCCGTTTCCATGCAATTCCACATACTCTTGAATTCTTCCAGTTCCGGGGGCGTAATGATAACCATAATTACAACCATAATTATATTTCCACGCATCAACGAGCAACGCCACATTTTCAACACCTTCCGCATACCTGCCCAATGTGCAGGAATAGACAGACACCCATGATTCTCCTTTGGGCTGCCCGATTACAAGTTCCGGAATATTGTCACTATTCAAATAAATCAAATCGTAGGTCAACTCGTAAACAGCAGTTTCACTCTCTGCATGTTCTTTGGTGACTGTCTCAATCACTACCCTGTATGCTTCCTTCCATACAGGCTCTGTCCATGCACAATCCCCGCAAAGTTCCGTAATAATTTTATGCCCGTAATAGTTACCTTCGATATAATCATAATCCCCGTCAATTTTATATTTCAAAAACGCTTCTTCGGAAATCTCACGCTCTCCGTTGTAAAAATATTCACTTCGTCCACTCTCCCCATTGGCACTTACATTACCGTCTTCATCGTATATTACGGTTTTCAAATAATACATATTCTCTATCTCTTTGTTACTTCCGATCTTAAAAAAAGAAGAATAACGTACGGCACCTGCGTAATCGCTATCATGATTGTATAACACATTCTCTCCGGGAAGATACTGATATCCTATGTTGCCAAAAGCGCCGTATGGCCATCGATCCATAACTGTAGCCACATCCTTCACACCAAGACTCTCTTTCCCCGGCGCATACGTATAAGTGGATATCCAATGACCGTCGACACCATATACAAGTTCCGGTATATCATCCTCATCGATATACAATAGCGAAAATCTACTTTCATCGATATATTCATCCGTCAGAATCAGTTCGTCCAACAGATGAATATAAGCGATTTTCCACTTGTCTTCCTTCGGAAAATCCTCTAACATTTCATCCGTAATTCCCAAACTACGGTAATCATAAGTTCTTCCGCCTTCCGCGTAAGTACAGTACATCACAAACATAGTAGGAATATATTCCTGATCCACAGTTTTCATTGTGATTCGTTCCGGTGCAAAGGTAGCATCATAAATCACTCTTCCGGCAACATTACGGTTCCACAGGGAAGTAGCCGCACAAACCGCAGTTCCTTCCTGCATTTTATAGGTAGTCTCCACACCATTACCGGTTAAAAGACTCATCCGCGACACCGTCACTTCATCCAGAATCAGGGCATCCTCCTCTAATATCCATACACTTCCATAATGCATGAATTCATTCGTATACATATCATTGGACACTTTAAACATACCATCTTCAATTCTTACATCATATAAATAATCAGGTGATGCATCCTCTTCTTCACACTTTAAAAACAATGCTTCACTATATTCCAGACAACGATAAACACCACTCTCCGCTTCCTCAAATACTGCCACGATATAAGCGTCTTCACCATAGCGGTAATAGGAATTCCTAAATATCACTGCAATATTATCCGAACCGTCATTACCGATATCACCATTGCAGTATGTCACAATCTCAATATCATCCGAAAATCCTTCATCTATTATTACTTCCGGCAAAGTAGTTTCTATATGCCTGATTGCAGATACTGTCAATTGGTCCTTCGGTAACAGGGACTGAAATTCCAATGCTTGCTGTAAGACCGTCTGACCTTCCTGTCCCAGACAGACAACAGAAACTTCTATCGGTGACACAGCAGAAGAAACGGTAGCAGAACTACCGCAAGCAGTCATACATAATGCAATTCCAATCGCTAATATAATACCGGACCATTTTCTCATACGATAACCTCAACATACGCCAATTAACATTATCATCGTTTCAACAACGCCACGGTCTCAACGGTACTTTCGTTGTCCCAATCCAATTCGTATATCTCTTTCCCATTGAAAAATACAGGGAATCGAAACTTCAAACTACGAAGGATTCTTCCGTCCGCCTGCTCTTCCTCATAAATATTTACATCTGCAAGGAAGCTCTTCATAAATGTTTTCTTCTCAATATCCGTAAATCTGTCGTACAGCTTATCAAAGAATAATAAGAACTGGTACACATTGTCACCGGATATTTTCTCCTGTCTAATATTATACAGTCTGGTCTCCACTTCTTCAATCAGAGTTTCAATTTCTTCTATCTCATCATAGAGCTTGTCCAAACGCACCTGCATGTCTTCATACTTCTTGTCATAATGCTTGTCCGATACGGATAAGTTATCCATCTGGTTCGCCAACTTATTCTTGGCTCCGATTACCTGCTTTAAGCGTTCCTGTAAGCCTGTATGCTCTCTGTCCAGCTCCTGTGTATCAGTGCTTTGTCCGATATGCTTTTGAATCTCAGTTTTAAACTTCGGATTATTTACCAGCTTACGAATAACCTCTTCCACAGCTGCATTAATTTTATCTTCACTCCACTGCTTACGATAAGTACACTTATGACCATTCACAAAGGTTCTGTGCTTGCAGGCATAGTAAAAATAATCTTTGTAATGACCACCGTCGGGATGCTTTTTACGATTTACATTGCCATACATACCACTTCCGCAAATAGGGCATTTAATAATTCCTGATAAAATATGTTCATGATCCAGACTGTGAGTTTTGATGTTGGCAACTCCGGTTTCCTGTCTCTTTTTATGCACCTGATTCCACAATTCTTCCGACACAATCGCCTCATGAATACCATCGTTAAGCATATACTTGTCCTGCTTTACAATGTGGTACTCATTCCTTGTTCCCGGAATCTTTTCATTCTTTCTTCTACCAAAAGCAAGCTTGCCACAGTACACAGGATTATCCAATACACCTTTTACAAAGGATGTTGAAAAGCCTTCAATGGTATTGTTCTGGCGAAGTTTTTTCTTGTATCCGCTGTTGTTTAAGAATGTAGCAATGGCCGCAATTCCCATCGTGGTATTGGCAAACTTATCATAGATAATCCGAATAATCTCAGCCTCATCCTCAGCAATGTGCAGTTCTCCGTTGATAAGCTGATAGCCGTAAGGAGCAAAACCACCGTTCCACTTGCCTTCTCTTGCTTTCTGCCTGCGACCTTCCATAGTTTGAACCAATATATTTTCTCGCTCAATTTCAGCCACTGCAGATAAGACAGAAATCATAAGCTTTCCTGCATCCTTGGAACTATCGATACCATCTTCCACACAGATAAGATTAACACCAAAATCCTGCATTCTCTGAAGGGATGATAATACATCTGCTGCATTACGGCCAAAGCGGGATAATTTGAAGACAAGTACAAAATCGATGTTATCTTTACCTGTTTCAATATCCTGAAGCATCTGTTGGAACTGTGGGCGACCTTCCACACTTTTACCGGATTTACCTTCGTCGGAGTATTCACCGGCGATAATCATATCCTGATAATCAGCGTATTTATGCAATTTATCTTTTTGCGCATCTAAGCTGTAACCATCTACCTGCATGGAGGTAGATACACGGGTGTAGATGTAGCATCTCTGTTGTTTTTTCATATAGTTATCAGCCTCCTTCAGATTCTGTTGTAGTGCCAAGTGAAATCTCTAACAGTTCT
>JAFUNC010000008.1 GCA_017473115.1 Lachnospiraceae bacterium | reverse complement strand
TCCACCACAAGAAGAATATCCGCCAAACCGCTGATGATACGATTACGTTGCGGAAAAAGAACACTTTGCGCCTCTGTCCCCGGCGGATATTCCGACAGAATCCCACCTTTCGTTCGGATACTTTGATAAAGTCCTGCATTTTCCGGCGGATAAATAACATCCGCGCCGCTTCCCAGTACGGCATATGTTGTACCGCCTCCGTCTATCGCCCCCTGTTGTGCAATCCCGTCAATGCCTTTCGCCATGCCACTGATAATTTGGATTCCCAAAGCCCCCAATCTCCTGCCAAAATATCCGGCCACACTTTTCCCGTATTCCGAACATGCTCTTGCTCCCACAATGGCAACCGCCGGCAGATTCTCTTGCGGCAATTCTCCCCGCACATACAATGCAAATGGCGGATCCGTTAAGTTTCTCAATTTTTCCGGATATTCCGGCGAAGTAAAAGGAATAAAGCGGAGGTCTTTTTCTTTTTCCAACCATTCAACAGTTCTTTCGGTAAGATTCTCCCTGCCCCTGATAAAACTTTCAGCGAGCGATAGCGGCAGACATTGTCGCACTTCCTGCTCTTGTAATTGCATCGCCTCCAATGCACTTCCTGCATATTCAATCAATTTTATCGCGCTTTGTTTGCCAATGCCTTTTATATTAATTAATTGATAGGCAGCCTGTTTTTCCCGCGCAGAATATAATATCCTTTCCATATATCTTCTCCCCGTTTTCTTTTACCAATATTTTCTGTCTACACTCCGATATGCAATCGCCTGAGCAAGATGAATTTCCCCGATTCTTTCACTTCCGTCCAAATCCGCTATGGTACGTGCCACTTTCAAAATTTTGTGATAGGCTCTCGCACTTAATTTCAAGGCATCAAAAGCCTGTTCCACAAATTTCCGTTCCTTGTCATCCAATTTACAGAATTGTTTGATTTCTTCCGGTCCCATCTGCGCATTAAAGGTAATACCCAACCCTTCAAAACGTTCCTGTTGCATCTGCCTTGCCCGTTGAATCCGCTCCCGCATTGCCCCACTGCTCTCACCTCCGGACAATTCCAAGTCCTTCATCTCCATCCGCGAAACTTCCACACAAATATCAATGCGGTCTAAAATCGGACCCGAAATTGCTGACAGATATTTACGCACCTGGGATTCATTGCAGGCACATCGGTTCCGGTCCGGATAGTGTCCGCAGGGACAGGGATTCATAGCCGCTACCAGCATAAAATCCGCCGGATATGTAAAAGTACCGTAGGCTCTGGCAATCTGCACTTTTTTATCTTCCATAGGCTGACGCAACACTTCAATAGCCGCATGACTAAAATGCACCACTTCATCCAAAAACAACACCCCTTTGTGGGCCAACGACACCACTCCGGGTTTCGGAATCCGTCCGCCACCCGCAAAAGCCTGCTCACTGATAGTATGATGCGGACTACAAAAGGGTCTTCTGGTAATCAGAATCTGCTTCTCGTTCAGCATTCCGGATATACTGTAAATCTTTGAAACCTCCAGACTGTCTTCAATAGACAAAGGCGGTAAAATGGATGGAATTCTCTTTGCAATCATTGTTTTTCCCGCCCCCGGCGCACCAATCAATAAAATATGATGAAATCCTGCCGCCGCAGTTTCTACTGCTTTTTTCACATTTTCCTGTCCGCTGATTTGTGCGTAATCCAGCCCCGTATATATACCGCCATCCGCCATTAATTTGACCGGGTCCACTCTCGCCCTTTTAAAGCATTTTTTACGTTCCGCCGCATTTGCATGCAGATATTCAATCACCTCTCCGAGACTCGAAACGCCGATTACGCAAACATTTTCTACAACAGCCCCTTCTTCCGCATTTTCTTTCGGAACAAGACATACTTTTATCCCTTCTTTTTGAGCCTGTAAAACCATTGGCAAAATACCGCTTGTAAATTTCACTTCGCCGTTCAAACCCAATTCCCCTACAATCAAAACTTCTTCAACGCTTTCCTGGGACAACTCCCCTACTGCAATCAGCAAGGCAATGGCAATAGGCAAATCATAAGCAGTGCCGTTTTTTCGTAAATTTGCAGGAGAAATATTGACCGTCACACGAAGCGGCGGCGTGGAAAATCCGTTATTCTTCAATGCAACCCGCACTCTCTCCTTCGCTTCTTTCACTTCAGCATTCAGCATACCCACCATTTCAAAACCCGGCAATCCCGTGGACGCATCCACCTCTACGGTTGCCAGATAACTTTCGATGCCGTTTAGCGCACCGGTAGACACATAACTATACATAGTTACTCCTCTCTCAATATTCATTTTAATTATGGAATAAACAACAGATGGTCACAGACCCAATTGAAAATAAGAATTTAGAACTCAATAGAAATCATTGAAATAAATCTGTTATTAAAATTATTATGTTTCATTTCATTTCAAAAATCAATCTTTTTACATCGACAAATCTCGACACTACATTGCAGCATAAAAACAACCCGTCCGAAGTTTTTATACTTCGAACGGGTTACATTTTAAATCAATCCGATTGGATTAACAGTATTCATACAATAAGAAAAATACTGCAAATCAGTGTGAAACTATTATTTATTGTTAATTGCTGCCTGTGCTGCTGCAAGTCTTGCAATAGGCACACGGAACGGTGAACAAGAAACATAATCCAAACCTAACTTGTGGCAGAATTCAACAGAAGTAGGATCACCACCGTGTTCACCACAAATACCGATGTGGAGTTTATTGTTTACGGGCTTACCGAGTTTGATTGCTGTTTCCATCAACTTACCAACACCATTCTGGTCAAGTCTTGCAAACGGATCGTTTTCGAAAATCTTGCTGTCATAGTAAGCATCTAAGAACTTACCTGCATCATCACGAGAGAAACCGAAGGTCATCTGTGTTAAGTCGTTTGTACCGAAGCAGAAGAAATCAGCCTCTGCAGCAATTTCGTCAGCAGTAAGTGCTGCACGGGGAATTTCGATCATAGTACCAACTTCGTATTCCAATGCAATACCTGCAGCTTCGATTTCTGCATTTGCGGTTTCAACAACCATTTTCTTGATTACCTTTAATTCCTTAATTTCACATACAAGAGGAATCATAATTTCAGGTTTTACATTCCAATCGGGATGTGCCTTCTTTACTGTAATTGCTGCACGGATAACAGCCTTTGTCTGCATCTTGGCAATTTCAGGATAAGTAACTGCAAGACGGCATCCTCTGTGACCCATCATAGGGTTGAATTCATGAAGCGAATCAATGATTGCTTTGATTTCTTCTACGCTCTTACCCTTAGCGTCTGCAAGTTTCTTAATATCATCTTCTTCTGTAGGAACGAACTCATGAAGAGGGGGATCCAAGAAACGGATGGTAACAGGATTTCCTTCCAATGCTTCATATAATTTTTCAAAGTCACCCTGCTGATAAGGAAGAATCTTCTCTAATGCTTCTTCTCTTTCTTCAACAGTATCGGAACAAATCATCTCGCGGAATGCAGCAATTCTGTCTTCTTCAAAGAACATATGCTCTGTACGGCAAAGACCGATACCTTCTGCTCCAAGTTCACGAGCCTTCTTTGCATCTGCAGGAGTATCCGCGTTGGTACGAACCTTAAGCACACGATACTTGTCTGCCCATGCCATAATACGTCCGAAAGTACCTGTAATGGTAGCATCTACGGTAGGGATAATTCCATCATAAATCTTACCGGTAGAACCATCAATGGAGATATAATCTCCTTCATGATATTCCTTGCCTGCCAGTGTAAATTTCTTATTTGCTTCATCCATTGCGATATCGCCGCAACCGGATACACAGCAGGTACCCATACCACGAGCAACAACTGCTGCGTGAGAAGTCATACCGCCACGTACGGTTAAAATACCCTGAGCAGCCTTCATACCTTCGATATCTTCCGGTGAAGTTTCAAGACGAACAAGAACAACCTTTTCGCCTCTTGCATTCCATTCTTTTGCATCTTCTGCAGTAAATACAACCTTACCGCAAGCAGCTCCCGGTGAAGCACCAAGTGCCTTACCAACAGGAACAGCAGCCTTTAATGCAGCAGCATCAAACTGAGGATGTAACAGAGTATCCAAGTTTCTGGGATCAATCATTGCAACTGCCTTTTCCTCTGTAATCATACCTTCATCTACTAAATCACATGCAATCTGTAAAGCAGCCTGCGCTGTTCTCTTACCATTACGTGTCTGAAGCATATACAACTTCTTATCTTCAATGGTAAATTCCATATCCTGCATATCTCTGTAGTGATCTTCCAAAGTTGCACAAATATCAATAAACTGCTGATATACTTCAGGCATAACTGTCTGTAATTCAGAAATCTTATTAGGAGTACGAACACCGGCAACAACGTCTTCACCCTGTGCATTCATAAGGAATTCACCCATAAGTTTCTTTTCGCCGGTAGCCGGATCACGTGTAAACGCAACACCGGTACCTGATGTATCACCCATATTACCGAATGCCATCATCTGTACGTTAACGGCAGTACCCCATGAATAAGGGATATCATTATCACGACGGTATACGTTTGCTCTGGGGTTGTCCCATGAACGGAATACAGCCTTAACAGCAGCCATTAACTGCTCCTTGGGATCGGTAGGGAAATCTGCACCGATTTTTGCCTTATATTCAGCCTTGAACTGATTTGCAAGTTCTTTTAAATCATCTGCTGTCAAATCAACGTCCTGAGTTACGCCTTTGGCTTCCTTCATTTCATCAATCAACTCTTCGAAGTACTTCTTACCAACTTCCATAACTACGTCTGAGAACATCTGGATGAATCTTCTGTAGCAGTCCCAAGCCCAACGGGGATTTCCTGACTTTGCAGCCAAAACTTCTACTACTTCTTCGTTCAAACCAAGGTTCAAAATAGTATCCATCATACCGGGCATTGATGCTCTCGCACCGGAACGAACGGATACAAGCAAGGGATTCTCTTTGTCACCGAACTTCTTGCCGGTAATCTCTTCCATCTTGCCGATGTATTCCATAATCTGTGCTTGGATTTCATCGTTAATTACTTCGCCGTCTTCATAGTACTGTGTACATGCTTCTGTTGTGATGGTAAAACCCTGAGGTACCGGTAATCCGATATTTGTCATCTCTGCAAGGTTTGCCCCCTTACCACCTAAAAGGTTACGCATATCAGCGCTGCCTTCTTTGAATAAATAAACCCATTTCTTCATGCCAATTGTTCCTCCTTTGAAACGTAGATACTTTATCTTAAAATGTATCGTCTCATACTGTCTGCGTCGATACTAACGCTCGCACGCTCAAATATTATAGCATATCTTTCCTTTATCTGCCACCCTTTTTTTTAAAACAGCACAATGTTGTTATAAAATATTGAAACATCATTTTTTTATGACAAATTGCACAGTTTTCGCCTAAAAAACAGGCTTCCTTTTCCTCCATGCAGCCTTTTATGATTTATCACCGAAACAAAAAAATCCTGCCTTGTCATCAAAACAAAGCAGGACTTTCGTCTCAGATTAAAAATCAAATTTGTCGGCAAAGAAGGCATCCAATTCATCAATTTTAACACGAACCTGTTCCATGGAATCACGGAAACGTACGGTTACGGAATTGTCTTCTTCTGATTCAAAGTCATATGTGATACAGAACGGTGTACCGATTTCGTCCTGACGACGATATCTCTTACCGATGTTACCTCTGTCATCAAATTCACAATTATACTTCTTGCAAAGTTTGGTATAGATTGCCTCCGCACCTTCGTTTAACTTCTTACTCAAAGGAAGCACACCAATCTTAACGGGTGCAAGCGCAGGATGGAAACGCAACACGGTACGTGTATCTCCTTCGCCCAATTCTTCTTCATCATAAGCACCGCAAAGGAACGCAAGAACCACACGGTCAGCACCCAAGGAAGGTTCTACAACGTAAGGAATATATCTTTCATTCTTGGTATCATCAAAGTAAGACATATCCTGCTTTGACACGTTCTGATGCTGTGTTAAGTCATAATCGGTTCTGTCGGCAATACCCCAAAGTTCGCCCCAACCGAAGGGGAATAAAAACTCGATATCGGTTGTAGCCTTAGAGTAGAAAGAAAGTTCTTCGGGATCGTGGTCACGAACACGCATTTCTTCTTCCTTCATACCAAGAGCCTTTAACCAATCAATACAGAACTGTTTCCAGTATGCAAACCATTCAAGGTCTGTATCCGGTTCACAGAAGAATTCAAGTTCCATCTGTTCAAATTCACGGGTACGGAAAGTAAAGTTACCGGGTGTGATTTCATTACGGAAAGACTTACCGATCTGTCCGATACCGAAAGGAACTTTCTTTCTGGATGTTCTCTGTACATTCTTAAAGTTAACAAAGATACCCTGAGCAGTTTCAGGACGAAGATATACGGTATTCTTCGCATCTTCCGTAACACCCTGGAAGGTTTTAAACATTAAGTTAAACTGACGGATATCCGTAAAATTGTGCTTACCGCAGGTAGGACAGGGAATGGAATTTTCTTTGATAAAATCCATCATCTTTTCCTGTGACCATGCATCTACCGCTTCTGTCAAAGCAATCCCCTTCTCTGCACAGAAATCTTCGATTACTTTATCTGCACGGAAACGCTCATGACATTCCTTACAATCCATCAAAGGATCGGAAAAACCGCCTAAATGTCCTGATGCAACCCAAGTCTGGGGATTCATAAGGATGGCACAGTCCACACCAACGTTGTAGGGATTCTCAACGATAAACTTCTGCCACCATGCTTTTTTTACATTGTTTTTTAATTCTACACCAAGATTACCGTAGTCCCATGTATTTGCCAAACCACCGTAAATTTCAGAACCGGGATAAATAAAACCTCTCGCTTTGGCAAGGGTTACAATTTTTTCCATTGTCTTTTCCATTTTCACTTCTCCTCGCTTTTATTATTATATGTATTCAGAGCCTGACATCATAAATCATCCGAAAACATCATTATCCGCCTTACCCTGAACTTATTACCTTAATATACAATTACAGTTGCGTCCGGATTATCGTATCCGTCCACTTCATTTTCATCAATGTATTTTGCATCGGAACTCATATAAAGCATTGTGCTCTCAGAACGAACACGCACTGCATCTTCCACAATAATGATATTGGAATCCTGCATGGAAAGCAGTTCGTGTTCCCCGATTACATCTTCGCTGTCCAGAGGATTGATTAAACTGTATTTTAAATCATACCCTTCTTCCAGAGCCTCTGCTACGGTTCCGTGAAATACTTTCTCTCCGATATAGTCCGTATAAACTTCCGCATCTGCAAATTCCATCTGCATTTTAGCAATATTGCCTTCTACCGCAAAGTAAGTCATTTCCACTTTACCTTCACCATTCGCAACATTATACGCACTAATAGTATTCTCTGTATTTGTCTGCAGTTCTGTCATATCATAATACGACTGACTGAAATCTTCCACATAGGTAGCAACAATACTTCCGTCATTTCTCACATAGACCGTTGTCGCACCAATATCTTCCGGTTTCTGTTCGGCACATGCACACATACAAACCATCAGAAGCATCATTACAAGAATTGATACTTTCTTCATTCCCTATCTTCCTTCCGTTCACAATAATCAGGTCTTTTCTAACACACGTACCTAATTATAACCAAGTCCACTTTGTTTTTCAAGGTTTTCTTTTATCTTGATTTCTCAAGGTAAAAGTTCCGCCTTGCCTTTTTACTTTTTATTCTTTTACGAAACGATTTCTGCGATAAGATGAATATCCTAAAATTACCAAAGCAATACAAACAGAAACAAGACTGATGATCATCCCTTCCCGGAATCCTTCGGGACAATAGGTAAATGTAAGGGTATGTTCTCCTTCTTCCAGTTCCAATGCAAGAAATGCGTCTTTCCAAGCAAAGGTTTCCGCTTTCACGCCATCTACTTTGACAGTCCACCCTTTATCATATGGCACCGATAAAAGCAATACTCCGTCTTCTTTTGCACGGATACTTCCCATAAAGAACCTGTCGCCAAACTCCTGCAATTCCATAGGTTGCTCACTCAACACTTTATAAATTCGGCTCAAAACATCCTCGTCCATTCTGTAGGAATAAAATTTAACTTCATCAATATCAGAATCCGCAGGCGTTACCACAACGGTTCTGTTATAGTCTTCCACGCCCAGAGATATGATTTTTTTAAATTTCAAATCATCAAAATGACGCGTTTCCGTTTCTCCCGTTTCCAAATTATGAAATTCCACATCAATGGCATCCATATAAGTGGAAACATATAAAAATACATTTTCACCCGCAAAAATTTCCATGGCGGTTCTCTGCTTATCATTCTCTTCTTCCATAGTTGCTTCCACACCGGCACCCACGTCAAAATTCAGCAGAGAAAGTTCATTATATTGCATCACAGGCACAAACAAAGAACACTGCTCTTTTAACACTGCACTTCCGTAATCATTCATGGTTATAAACGGATTGCCTGTATTATATAAAAATGCGTTTTCCAAACCGGCATCCACCATATATCCCAGCGGTAACACCAGATTATTTTCATAACAGTGAATCACTTCTCCCTCATCCGTCACCACTTCCGTTTCCGTAAAAGTATTCCCCGGATAAAATGCATCTTCACTGGCAAATATATATTTCACATTCAAAAGAGACGCCGCCAAAGGAGTGGCGCCTTCAAACGAATAGGAAACACTGCTGTTTCGCATACCGAAAGCATCATACCATTCCTTCACGCCGCCGGGCATAGTAGACGAAAAATACGATGCACCGTAATACGCATCCCAGGCCGCATCATTCACCGTACGCCGATCCTGCTCTTCGATACGATAAAAGTCGCCTTCCTCCGGTCGGATTACCGCCAGAAGTTGTTGCGTTTCCTTATCATCCTCCAGATAAGGTGCCCTGGTGATCACCGAATCCACACCGGCCACACCGACATGAATCCCGGCCTCCGCCACACAGGCAATCAAAAGCACCGCAATCAGGGCTTTCTTAGGAATCTCCCGTTCTAAAATCAATAAAATGCCATACAACAAAATAAAAAGTAATGTACACAAATAAATTGCCGTTCCGTGATAATCGTTGTCTTTTCCCAGAAAAATCCAGGCCACTCCCGTCAGCACAGCCATCAGCGACATCGCAATATACAATACCCAAACCGATACTCTTTTTCTTTTTACATAGGCTTCATACCCCATTGCCAGCAAAAGAAAAATGTAAAAAAACGATTGTCTTGCCGGAAAACTGTTAGGAAAATGCAATCCGTGCCAGATATAGTCCAGCGTATTGATATTGAAACTTGCCAACAGAAATAAAAGGACGATAGCGCAGACAATTTTTTCCTTTAAGCGGATGCCTTTATTTCCGAAATAAACCGGTAACATTACCAACGCAAAAACCGAAGCATAAATATTGGGCAAATCGGACCCTTTTAAATTAACCGAAACGTTCAAACACATCCGCTCAAACAACTCATAAAAAGCAAAATAGGTTTCTGCCTGTTCCGGAAAACTACTATCCCCCGCCGGCGTATTCATAAGTGCCGCTGCTACCGGGAGCAGAATCACTCCGCACATTCCCACATATAAAAGGGTTGATGCAATAAACTTTCCAATTGCAACAAATACAGCCTTTACACTTTTTTTACGACCTGCAATCAGACAAATTCCAAACCAAAGTACGCAACACATTCCAATCATTACCGCAAGATAAAAATTACTGAACGTACAAATAAGCATGCTAACCGTATATAATTTGGCACTTTTCCCACGTGCAATTCTCAAAACGCCCAATGCCACCAAGGGAAACAAAGCATAGCCATCCGCCCAAATCACATTACAGCAATATGCAAGATAATACCCTGAAAGGGCATAAAAAATACCGAACACCGCCATCGCCATATTTTCTTTACGGTTTTCTTTTAAGAAGAACACAAACGCACTTCCCGCAACACCTGCACGCAGAATCAGCAACAGATTCATTGCTTCCACGATAAAATCCCCCGGCACCAACACAAGAAGCCAGTTTAACGGGCTTGCCAGATAATATGCAAAATGCGCCCAGTAATTGGTGCCGAGACCAAATTCCCATGCATACAATAAACTTTCACCATTTAAAATATGACGGCCGAATTCTTTCAAAAACGGTGCATACTGATGATAAAAATCCATACGGATGTACATTTTATCTCCAAAAGGAAAAACACCTCTGATGATATAGACTGCAAACAATATCAGCACAGGCAACACAAAAGCAAGTATGGAAGGCTTTAAAATCCTTCGTTTTATTCCTTTATGTATCTCACTCATCTCACTTTTCCTTTTGTTTCAAATTCATCGTTGTTGGCGTTATAACGCCTTTTATTTTCGAAATCAATCCGCATCCAGACTATTCAACATATCCAGACTTTTAAATTCCTTATCAATTACACGTTTACGAATCTCGTCGCAACGCCGGGTCAGTTCCTGAAAGACCCCCTCACTGACCTGAAAAGAATATACTTTCTCCGCCGGCATATCCCACAAATGGCGAATTGCCATATCCGCACCGCTCAAATCATCTCTCCGTTCCGGTACTCCCGGAAATTCACCGTTAATCATGATTGCTTTCATTTCATAAATCAACTTCACAAAATCACGGTTCAGGGAAGGATGGCTCAACGCTTTCAAAGACTGATACAACAGCTTCAAAAGTTGCTTTTCATCCGTATTTTCTCTTGCATAATAATCTGCCATTTCCAAAAAATACATTCCGTAAAATGCCAGTTCAAAATCCGAACGCACCTCTTCAAAATAATTGGTAATATTAGCCTCGGAAAGGGAATAGGAATTCTGTCCGGCAAATAATTTAAACTCACCGAAGCAAAAAGGTGTTGTAGTGGCAAGAAAACGATTATTCTGTCTTCTTGCCCCTCTTGCAAACACCGTAATTTTTCCTTTCTCCCTGGTAAGAAGCACAATGCGCCTGTCATATTCCCCGATAGGCTCCGCCTTCAGTACCAGACCTAAAACCACCATAAAATTCTGCATTTTTATCTTTTAATCCTCTATCCGCTTCCGCCGACTCGTTTTTCTCTTTGTTTTGACAGTAGTTTAAGTAATCTTCCACTCTGCCGCTTTTATAAAAAGTATCCCAATCACTTCCGTCTCTCATAGCAAACCCGCCTTTCTGCTTTTTGTATTCCGACACAGAAGCCACGACCTTTTCAAACAGTTCGCGGCTTCTTTTTTAGGGTTTGCTTTTTTGATAAAACTATTCGTAATCTTTCGATTGGAAACCGAAATTTTTTAACAGAAAATCGCTGTCACGCCAATCCTTTTTTACCTTGACCCAGAGTTTCAGATTTACCTTCATATCCAGCATTCTTTCAATGTCCGCACGGGCCAGGGAACCGATTTTTTTCAACATTTGTCCGCCTTTTCCGATAATAATTCCTTTATGGGAATCACGTTCGCAAACAATGGTAGCCTCAATATCGGCCATCTTTTTGCTGAATTTCATGGTATCAATTGCCACCGCAATGCCATGAGGAATTTCATCTTCCAGACAGCGCAATGCCTTCTCACGAATCAATTCAGCCACAATCTGACGCTCCGGCTGATCCGTTAACGTATCCGGGTCATAAAACCACGGGCCATAGGGCAGATACTTTCCGATACATTCCAAAAGAGTATCCGTATTATTCCCTTTCAGGGCCGATACGGGAACCACCTCTGCAAAATCAAGTTCTTTACGGTAGGTGTCAATGATATGAAGCAACTCTTCTCTTTTTACGGTATCAATCTTATTGATGACCAAAATAATCGGCGTACGCACCTGTTTCAGATTCTCTATGATGCTCTTCTCTCCGGCTCCGATATAATCCGTAGGTTCCACAAGCCAAAGAATGACATCGGCTTCGTTTAAGGTACTCTTTGCCGCATTCACCATATAATCGCCCAGTTTATTTTTGGACTTATGAATGCCGGGCGTATCCACAAAAACAATCTGCATCATATCATCCGTATATACGGTTTGTATTCTGTTTCGGGTTGTCTGCGGTTTATTGGATGTAATCGCTACCTTCTGACCGATAATCTGATTCATCAGGGTTGATTTTCCCACATTCGGTCTGCCTATAATACTTACAAATCCCGATTTTTTCTGCTCCATATCTTACCTGTCCTTATTCCGAATTGTTGCAGCAGATTATTTGGCTTCTTCACCGGTTTTTACATCCGGATTCTTTGTATTCTCCGGTTTTTGTGCAGTTTCCGCTTCATTTTTTACTGCTACAGCCTGCACATTAGTATGATTCTGCGTTGCAACTTTCTTTGCTCTGTTCTTTTTTATTACCTTTTTTATTATAACAATAATCAGTCTGATTGCAAGAATAATTAAACCGACAACAACAAAGAAACGAATGATATAAGGCAAATTAATAATAGTATTTTTAACAAAATTTACAACAGAATTCCAAATATCCTGAAGGCTGGCAGTAAAACCGTCCTTAATTTCCTCACCGAAAGTCTTTTCTTCCGTTACAACAGGGGTATATACTTCTACTTCTTCAATGTACAAATGAATGGTTGCATATTCTACCAAATCATCATACTTTAAAAGTCTTGATTCTAAATTTTCAATATTATAGCGCACCTGAGATAACTGGGATGTAAGATAACTGATATCCTCCACACTTTCTGCCTTTTCTAACAATGCAAGAAGGCTCTGTTCTTCCGCCAGATACATATCGCGCAAACCTTCCGTATCCACATATTCCAGCGTAATATCTTCCGTAGAAGTAGTCTTACTTACTACATTGGAAAAACCAGCCACCTGCTCCACAAAAGTTTCCAACTCACTGTCAGGTACCCTTACCGTCATTTCCGCATAACGTCTCGCACTGTTACTGTAAGCACTTCCGTTGTATGTATAAGCATGCTCAATATAACCGCCCATGGAACTTACCTTATTTTCCACGTTTGTCATCATCGTTTCAAACGCTTCCGTTTCCACTTCCATGGTAACCGTCCGGATCAATTTACGGTTTGTGGTAACATCCGCGCCGGTGCTTGAATCGCTCATAGGTGCTTCAGCCGGTGCTCCGTCCATTTCTTCCGTAATCATATCATAAGATTCGTTTGATTCCTTATGATTGGAACTTTGGTTGCTCATCATAAAAGAATCGCCGTAAATTGTCTCCGACATCGCCGTATCGCTGCTATAACCGCATGCAACGAAACTACACAACATCACACCTAAAAGCATTAACACCGCAACTCTGCTTCTTATCTTTTTCATAAAAACTTCCTCCCTTGTTTTACGGCGAACGGCTTATTTTCAATAAAAAACCTTCGCCTGATTGACGTTTCTATAAAGAATACGTATCAGCCGAAGGTATTTTATGGTATTTTTTTAATAATTTTTATTTTTTAATGAAACAACGGTTCCACATGATGGAATAACTGTTTCTCGTTTTCAATGGCATTGCTGTTTCCGATTACGCAGATACAGTTCTGCTCCAAAAATGTTTTCATATATTCCGCAAGACCACGGATATCTTCTTTGGTAGTAGCCAGCAATTCATCTCTTTCTCTCTGTAAAAGTGCCTCATCAATGTTCGCCATATAAGCCATAAAAGAGCGATTTCCCTTTGCAGCAGGAGTTAACGGTGTATCTTCTCCGCTTAACGTACCAATGATAAACTGCGTCATTTCACGTTCTCCCGCTTCAAAATTCTCAAGATACTCCACAACCTTCTCGTACACTTCATTGGTCTTACCAAGATTAGGGTCTCTGTAGGAAACAAAGTACGAACTTCCGTTTCTTCGAAAGGCTGACATACAGCCGTAGGCCCCGCCTTTTACCCTGACATTGTTCCACAAATAATCATATCCCATAATGACGCGAAGCACCTTCAGGGAACCGGTATAAGGAAGACCGTTTCGTGAAAAATCACCTGCACGGCATACATACTGTACCTGCGCAGAAGTTTGAAAACCTTCGTTACGTTTTACAACCGGAACTACCCTGTCATATTTCTGCACGGGCTCCGTATACAAATTCGCCTTAAAATTACGGAAAGCCTGACGAATTCCCGCTTCTTTATCAAGAGGAGACGTATAACCCAATAATACATTTTCGGGACGGAACAATTGCTTCATAAGAAGTTGTAAGGTATCAATTAAAGTTCCTTTTTCTTCCTCAAAATTCTTTTCGATTTTTTCCAATAACCGATAAAAAGGAATGCCCCCCATAATGTCTGTCAATGCTGCACATTCATTAAAATATGAGGCCCCTCTCATCGCTGCTACGGAATGTGAGGAAGACATAAGTTGAGACTGCATTCTGGACTTGCTTTCCGCAATAATCTCATACAAACGCTTCTCGTCGGTAATATCCGTATGAAGAAGAATTTCCTCCAGCAAATCAAAACCTTTCTGCATATTGTCATACAGCACCTTGGTCTTCATCTCAAAAGCTACACAATACTTTCCTTTTTGTTTAACATCTTCCACTAACGTAAATCCGCCGGAAATGCCACCGGTCTGCAAATGAATTTCGTTAAACAAATCTCCGTAGGTATGTTTATCCGTATCCATATATCCCAGCACATTCTTTAAAATACCGGAATACGCCAACATATCCGTAGAAACATTATCTGCCCGGAACACCAATCGTACATAGCCGATTCCATTGGTAAAAATATCGTGACGGATAAAAGGAGTTCCGTCGATATCATCCAAACTGTTGCTTAACGGTACAATCTCTTTACGCAAATCTTCTCTTGTAAGAAGCGGAATACACGCCATAGCCTCCGGGGTATCCGGTGTTTCCTGATATTCTTTTAATGCCTTGGTTTCTTTTACAATCGCCAGGATCTCTTCTTCCGAAAGCGAGTCTTTGTATTCCGCCAGTTTTGCAGCCAGTGCCGCTTCCTTACGGTCACCCAATCCCTTCACGGGCACAGCCGTTACAACAGACTTGTGCGTATTGTTTAAAATGTATTTTTCCAACAGTTCTTCAAAAAATCCGGTATCGATTTTTGCTTTTAAAGCGGCAAAGGTTTCATTGGCTTCGATATGCCAGAACACCTTTTTATCATCATAAAGCCAACTGTCAAACATCTGCAAACCGTACATCAATCCCTTAGGGTAAGAACCGAAATCAGCCTCTCTGTATTTAAATTCAAAATATTGAATGGCTGCAGCAAGGGCCTTTTTATCAATGCCGTTGGCAATCAGATGTTTTAACACATTTTCAATGGTCTCTACAAAGGCTTCTTTACAGTCTGCATCCGTATTCTTGGCAATGACTGAAAAATACGGCTGGCTGATGCCGTTTTCGTAAACACTGTAAACATCTTTTCCGATGCCCTTATTGATCAATGCCGTCTTCAAAGGCGCTCCCGGTGCGGATGATACCGCATAATCCAGAATCTGGAATGCTACATATAATTCTTTGTCAAGGCTGTCTCCCACAATGGTATTATAGGAAAGATACGCATTTCCCTCCTCTGACTCTGCCTCAGAAATCGGATACTCAATCCTGATATCTTTAATCTGCTCAAAAGGCTTCTGCTTTTTAATCTCCGAATCAATTTCAAGCGCATCGAATTTACTTAAATATTTTTCGTCAATAAACTGCAGTTTTTCTGCCATATCCATATCGCCGTAAAGATAAATATAACTGTTACTGGGATGATAAAAACTCTTATGAAATGCAATAAACTCTTCATAAGAAAGTTCCGGAATTACATCAGGGTCACCGCCGGACTCCACGCCGTAAGCCGTATCCGGAAACAGTGAATTCATAATTTCTCGCTCCAGCACATCATCTGCCGAAGAAAACGCCCCTTTCATTTCACTGTAAACCACACCGTTAATGGTCAACGCATCATCAGCACTTTCCAACTCATAATGCCAGCCTTCCTGCTCAAAAATCTTCTTCTCATTGTGAATATTCGGATAAAAAACCGCATCCAAATATACATGCATCAGATTCTGAAAATCTTTATCATTACAACTTGCTACAGGATATACTGTTTTATCCGGAAACGTCATGGCATTCAAAAAGGTATTCAATGAACCTTTTGCCAATTCAATAAAAGGATCTTTTACCGGAAACTCTTTCGAACCGCACAAAACGGTATGCTCCACAATATGTGCCACACCGGTACTGTTATGCGGCGGTGTACGAAAACCGATATAAAAAACTTTATTATCATCATCATTGGATAGTAACGCAATTCGGGCACCTGTTTTTTTATGTCTTAAAACAATTCCCTCACTATTTAAATCATTAATACTTCTCTTTTCAAGAATTTCATAGGCTTTTAACTCTTCCAGTCTCATTCCTTTTCCTCTCTTTCTTACTATATATTCGGTAAAAAACGGGAAGAATATGTATCTCTTCCCGTTTTATCATTTCTCTTAGGTTTGTAAATCCGTTTCGTTACAGAATTTCGGAACAAAAATATGAATATTTTCAAATAAATCCGAAGGTTCTGCCAGGTACTGGTACGTACCTTCCGTCGTTTCAATTTTTTTACGATAGGGTTCGTTGCTTTCAATCACCTTAGGATATACCGGCATACCATATGCATTGACAGGCTGAACACTGTCACCCAAATCGCAGAAGATATTTCCGCCCGTTATTTCCAAACGGCCTTTTAATCCGCCCAAGGACAACGGATTCGCAGCCAAAAGGACAATCTTAACAATGCCCGTACGGATAAAGGTATTACCGCCGCCACGATAGTTTCCGATACCGCCCACATCCGAACCTTCCACATAAACAAAAATCTCTTTACCAAAAATATAGGTGTCAATATCACCGTCTTTGGAACCGATTCCCACACCTTCCATACAGTGTAAAAGAATCTTCACAATACCGTCATTGATGGCCACACGGCCCGCTCTGTCCCAAAGCGTTCCGATACCGGTGGATACGCTGCCCGATACGTCCATTTCAATATTGGCAATGGATGCAATATCCACGTCACCATTGAAAGAACCGATACCAATGGAATCTGCCGCCGAAGAAGAAATTGCAATATCACAATTATCCAAAACAATACGGGTAGGTCCCTGAACGGAACCGATACCAATTGCCTTACTGCCGGTTGCAATAATTTCAATATTACCGGAAGCAATTTTAATTTCAGAATCTTCATCCGCTACCGTTCCGCCAATACCGATGGCAACTTCACCGTTGGTCTCCACACGAATGGTTCCCTTGCTTTCAATCAAAATATTACCGTAAGGCTCATTGCTTGCGCAACCGATACCGATACCGTTATTATGGTCTACATGGATGGTCAAATCACCGTCACCCTGAATAATCAATTTAGAGGAACGGGGCACATGAATACCTTCATAAGAAAGAATATTATCGCCTTCCACGCAAAGGATTACCTGACAATTCTCACCGATTTCAATGGCCGGAGCCTCACGTCCGCGCAGGTTAATATTTGCGATTGTAAGAACGGTCTGCGTATTATCTTTGATGCGGATACCCATACAGACTTCTCTGCCGGTTTCACCCACAATTCGTGTTGTGGAATGTCCGATATAAATCTGGGAGTAAAAATCCAATGCCAGATTTACCAAAGATACCACGTCGTAATTATTGGTCTCATAAATTTTATTTTCATAAGCCAGTTTTGCAAGTTTTAAATTAATTGCCACAATCTGGTTTTCAATATCTTCATTGATATGATCCACAATCTGTGAATTGGGTCTTCCGGTATAAAATCCCTGAATCAAATGACAACCCAACTGAATTACCATCTGTAATTCTTCCGCGGTTTCAACACCTTCCGCAAGAATTTTCATATTATGATTATTGGCAAAAGATACATAACTGGAAACCAGATGTTGCTTCTTACTGTCCGTATCAATACCCATAATCATGGAATGGTCAATCTTTAAATAATTAGGACTGTTATTCAACAATGTGGATGCATTGGAATAACCGGTTCCGTAATCATCCAGTGCCAGTTCACAACCGCTCTTCTCCATATACTTATGTACTGCAGCACAGGATTCCTCCGACTGGAATCCGTTTTCAGTAATTTCAATGACCAGATTTTTCATAACGTCATGATATTTACCCAGCAATTCGTCGAACTCTTCTTCTTTGATAATCGCTGTGGGAATACTGTTAAGAAACAGTTTGCGGTCTTCAAAAGTAGCACCGTGCTCATTCATAATTTTTAACACATTATAAAATGTGTAATGCTCAACCTCATACAATCTGTCCTGACGCTGTGCCAGTTCCAAAATATCCACAGGACTCAAACCGATTTCCGTTTTGGAACGCATCAAAGCCTCATATGCATAAATTTTACCGGTTTTCGCACTGACAATAGGCTGAAACTTGTATTGCAGTTCGTTTTTATCCAAAAGAATACGAAGTTTATTATCCTTCATATACTCTGTTTCCTGACGTCTGAATGCATCCGGAGAGAAATAATGCGGATCCGATTTACGGAACATTACCGATTCATATACTGCAAAACTTGAATTTTTCACCATCTGTTCAGCCGTGGCTGCATGTCTGGGGAAATTACTGTATCCGCAGAAAGTAGTAAAATTTTCCGCCGTAGCAAGTTTTAAAAGAATATTATTAATCTGCGCTGTAATATTCTGTAAATCCGCCTTAAAATCCTGTCGGTCACAATCCTGTGCCAAAACCAAAAACTCATGACCGGACTTACATCCGCACAAAACATTTCTTTCACTGCGGAGTTTTTGATATCGTTTAAAAATATCACCGATTTCTGCCATTGTATCGGCAGCCTTCTGATACCCCACGAAATGTCTTAAGTGCTCCACACCTTCAATTTGAAAGCATGCCAAATAACAGGTCGTCAACGCCAACTGTGTTCTGGTATCCGCCTGCTTCATAAACTGGTCATAATATAAAAGTCCTGTTTCCGGGTCTACATCTTCCGATTCCAAAAGATTTGCATATGCCGGAATATCATCACGTTGGAAAGCCTTTACCATTTTAATGGCAATAATAAGACCTACCACAAGCAAAATAATACCCGCACATATATACACATAAGAAATCCAATAAGAAAAACCGGATGCCCAAAAGTTATACGCACCTACCGCAATCAAGAGAAATGCCAATACAATAAATACATTCTCCGTAACCAGGTAGTATCGTATCTTTTTATATCCGGTCTGTTTTGAATTATTTTCTCGCTCCATGGCCTAAAGTCCCCTACAATGAATAAATCACATACTTTGCCATAATATGACATCTAAATGATTATATCATATTTAGAAACTTCTACCAAGTTTTTTTCTTGCTTTTCAGCAAAAATAACAATAAAAGATGGGTATTTTTAGATATTTCGCATCAAATCACAGTGAAAACGCTAATAATGCCAGTTTAGAGAAGACAAATTCTTCCGTAATCAATGCTTTTTCCCGACTGCAAACTTCCATATATTCATCCAGAGAATACAATCTGCTGACGTATTTTGATTCTTCTTTCCCGAACAAATTTTTCTTCGTCTGATAAGTTCCCGCTTTGATTTTTACTTTTAATTGCTTTAAAATCTGATAACGGAAATCATTCTGTTGAAGAACTGCCAAAGTAACAGCAAGACCATCTTCCTCCTTGCCCAGAAAGTACTTGCTCACAATGGCTTTTATTTTAAAAGGTGTATCTTCCCACGTCATCATATCGTCATAGGTCATCCGACCACCCATAAAAACATGGGAAGTATCCTGCATCACATATTTAAAATCTCTTTCATTTTGATATTCCATATTACTCTGCCGCCTTCATGCTTCCCACACATCTGCATACAACTTCTTCACATAATAATTCCGATGCTTCGTATCTATTATTTATTCTCATCAATTACTTCAATCTTCCAACCGGTCACTTGGAGAATTTCCGCAATTTCTTCCACGCTCATACCTGTCTCGCCGGCCACCTCTTCCAAAGTCACTTTTCGGAGAAGTTCATCCGCAAGGGCATTGGCCTTTTCCATAACCAAATTTGCCTTCTCTGCCCATTCTCCCGCACTGTCACTTTCATTACGGTTCTCATAAACAAGGTTTTCCATGGCTTCCATAATCATTTGAGCAATCATTTCCTCAGCCTCTTTGGCCGACTCCTGACTTCCAAGCATATCCATCAACACGGCAAGAGCCACATTTCCTTCTCCGATTAAGTCTTCCAAAAGGACACCCTGTCCGGTATATAATTTCGCAATATCCACTACCTGCGGCAAAAAAGCCTCCATCAATTCGTTTTTGACCGAAAGGTCCCCTGCCATCGCCGACAAAAGCAAGGCTTCTTTCTTACCTTGAGACACTTTGGGCAACTGCTCCAGTTCCTCCAAATACATATCCAGATATTTACGGTCCTCACCTTCAATGTAGGCATCCAAATCCACCGGTTCATCCACACCGATTTTAGCCCCTTTCAAATAGGCATATACCAAATCCATCTGTTCGTCATTTAAGTGATATTCTTCAAACTGCTCTTCTACCTGAGCACTAGTCACAACATTGCCCTGAGCCGCAGCAGTCTCTTTTAATTCCATTAATAACTTTGTAAAAGTTGCTTCGTTTAATCCGTTCATTTTGGCCTCTTTTATTTATTAGTAAAATTGTACATCGGATGTTTTATAGTGACATTTTCATCCTTAATTTCTTTTTACATGCTCATGGGAAAATAAATGGTCAGAACAATATTCATAATTTCCTTCGCACTTGGAGCAATAACGGAATGCCAAATCCGGGTCATATTCTTCCGTCCGGCCGCAAATGGCACACTTATGTCTGGTTACATGAGACGCTGCTTTTACTTTCACTTTGTATTCATGCTGAC
The DNA here is from genome assembly GCA_017473115.1 of Lachnospiraceae bacterium. GTDB lineage: Bacteria > Bacillota > Clostridia > Lachnospirales > Lachnospiraceae > UBA3766. The sequence goes on along the minus strand of JAFUNC010000008.1, from coordinate 44,741 downwards.
GCTTGATCTGTTTCGGGCTTCTGCGTCCCAGTCTTGTCTTAAAGAACAGGAAGAATAAGAACGTATTCATCAGCGACATACCGATGCTTACCAAACTGATCATGCCTACATAAAAATCCCCGCCCAGGAAATTGCTGATTATGCTGAACGCCATAATAATCACATAGATGATTCCCAAGATTTTCACTTTGATCGGCAAGATAAAAAAGACATATACCTGCATATCCGGGTATGTCATGGCAAACGCCAGGAAAATAGACATATTGATATAATAAATACCAAAAAACATTGCAATCACGGAATGAATATGGGAACCTCCATACAATGCCGGACATTCTCCGTATGCCCAAACATAACTCTGCTCCATTGCCGTAAGCCAATCCTGACCGAAAATCTCCAGAAATCCGAACAACATCAGCGCACCCACTACCGTAAGAATTAAACCGGAAAAGAAATACACATTAAACAGAAAACTTCCCCAAGTCCGCTCCAATGTTCTGCCGATAGAATAATAAAAATACAAACTAATCAGCGTAAAAAAGATATTCATTCCTTCCGGAATCAGAATCCATGTAAACAATCTCCAAACCTGTCCCTTAAAAATCGCATGGAAATTAAGGGATAACAAATCCATCGTCTGCGGAAATAACATAGATAAGAAAAATCCAAATGCATATACAATTATAATATACATCGGCAAATTGCGAATTGCATATTTGCCGTATTTTCGTTCCATTTTTGCCAAGAATTGTCCCATAATGAACATACCTCTTTTTTATATTTCTTTCATTCCAAAACAGACGCTCTTTCGCTTTCATCTTGCTTTGTTTTATCTTAATATTGCATGATTTTACAACTCGTAGGGTGTAACCTGATATACATAATAATTTAACCAGTTACTGTACAAATTAATGCTGTGAGAACGCCATTGTAAAAACGGTTCCTGTTCCGGATCATCTTCCGGGAAATAATGCGCAGGCACTTCAGGATTTAATCCCTTACCGCAATCTCTGACATACTCATTTTTTAACGTTACACGGTCATACTCCGGATGTCCCGTAATAAAAATCTGTTTTCCTTCTCCGGCCAAGGCAATATAAATGCCTGCCTCCTCGGATTCCGCAAGCACCTTTAATTCCTTGCAACCATACACATCTTCTCTTGTCACTTCCGTATAACGGCTGTGAGGTGCATAAAAATAATCGTCAAATCCACGCACTAACGGCTCTTTACGATTTCTGACACGATGTTTAAAAATACCGGAAATCTTCTTCTCCAAAAGACGTTTGGGCAGTCCGAAGTGATAATACAAACCGGCCTGCGCTCCCCAACAAATATGAAGGGTAGACGTTACATTGGTCTTGGACCAATCCATAATCCTACACAATTCTTCCCAATAATCCACTTCCTCGAAATCCATTTTTTCCACCGGTGCACCGGTAATAATCAGGCCGTCAAATTTTTCCTCTTTTACATCATCATACGTAATATAAAATTTATTCAAATGGCTTGCTGACGTATTCAATGAAACATGGCTTTTTAAAGTCATAAAACTGACATCAATCTGTAAGGGTGTATTGGATAATACACGTAACAACTGCAGTTCCGTTTCTTCTTTCAGAGGCATTAAATTTAAAATACACACCTTTAAGGGACGAATATCCTGATGCATCGCCCTGGTTTCATCCATAACAAATATATTTTCATTTTCCAGTTTTTCTTTTGCCGGCAAATCACTTTGTGTTCTAATGGGCATAAAAATACCCTCCTTTTATCAAACAATCTTTGGAAATCATACCATAAAAACATTCCACAGGCAACCTCAGGAACAAGAACCGCTCCGCAGGCATTCACTTACCGAAAACATTAAATGGTACCTTATACTCCGTATTTATCCATAAATGCTTCTTCCGAAAGTATTGGAATGTTTAACTCCTTGGCTTTCTTATTCTTGGAAGAGGAAGATGCCGTATCATTATTAATCAGGCACTCTGTTTTGGCTGACACACTGCCTGCTACTTTACCACCCATATTTTCAATGATTTCTTTCAACTCGCTTCTTCCGTTGAAATGATTTACACTACCGGTTACCACGAAAGTTTTCCCTTTTAATTTATCGGCATCTGCTCCCGCTTCCGGTTTCTCCAATGTCAGTTCCGTCAAAAGTTCATCCAATGACTGCATTTTCAGTGTATCACGGAAGTATGAACAAAATGTGCCCGCAATTACATCGCCCACACCTTCAATTTGACTGACTTCTTCTTCCGACGCATTACGCATAGCCTCCAAATCATAATCAAAGTGCTTGCACACTACTTTGGCCATAGCCACACCAATATTTCCGATGCCTAATGCGTAAATCAATCTTGGCAATGTGGTAGTTCTTGCAGTTTCCACGCTTGCAATCAGATTTTCATAAGACTTTTCTCCAAACCCTTCCATTTGGACAATCTGTTCCCGGTAACGCTCCAAACAGAATAAATCCTTATAGTCTCTGATAAAACCTTCCGCCACAAATTTTTCCAAAGTAGCCTCACTTAAGCCTTCCATATTCAAAGCATCGCGGCTTACAAAAAGTGTTAACGCCTTAATCTTTTTTACCGGACATTCCGGATTCACACAGTATAAGGTCTGTACATCGTTCAATGCCTGAATTTCCGTTTTCTCACCGCATACGGGGCAGGTACAGGGAATCTCTACATTGTTGCTTCCCGTTAAGTTATCCGCAATCTGGGGGATAATCATATTGGCTTTGTACACCGTTATTTTGTCACCAATACCCAACTTCAGACTGCGCATTACACTGATATTGTGAACGCTTGCACGGCTGACCGTGGTACCTTCCAATTCTACCGGTTCAAAAATCGCCACGGGATTAATCAAACCTGTCCTGCTGGGACTCCATTCAATTTCTTTTAAGGTTGTTTCCCTGATTTCATCCGCCCATTTAAAAGCAATGGCATCCCTGGGGAACTTAGCCGTACGTCCTAACGATTTGCCGTAAGCAATGTCATCAAAAATCAATACCAATCCGTCGGAAGGAATATCATATGTTGCAATCTTCTCCGCAAAATATTCCACCTGCTCCAAAATGGAATCTGCAGTTACCTCCTTATATTCCACAACCTCAAATCCCTGATTGCGCAAAAACTCCATTTGCTCCTTGCGGGAATTTTTATCTTCCAAACCTTCTGCTTCTACCAATGAAAAAGCATAGAAGCGCACATGCCGTTCCGCCGTAATCTGATTGTTTAACTGGCGGACAGAACCGCTACACAAGTTTCTGGGATTTTTATACTGTAACGCAGGATCTGTAATCTTAGCATTAATATTGGCAAAATCCCGGTATCCGATTACCGCTTCCCCGCGAATCACAAGTCGACCCTCAAAAGAGATTTTCAGCGGAATATTCTTAAAAAAGCGGGCATTATTGGTAACCACCTCTCCCACTTCACCGTTTCCGCGGGTAACGGCTTTCAGTAATTCCCCATTTTCGTAGGTTAAAACAACGGTCAATCCGTCTAATTTCCATGACAGTAAGCCTGTCTGAGTGCCGAGAAAACTTTTTAATTCTTCTCTCTCCTTGGTCTTACCCAGGGATAACATAGGGGCAGCATGCTTTTCTTTCGGCAATTCATCCACTGCCTCGAAACCAACCTTTGCGGTCGGACTTCCTGCCAACACCATATCGCATTCTTTTTCCAAAGATTCCAGTTCATCATAGAAACGATCATATTCATAATTGCTGATGATTTCTTCATCCTTGGCATAATACGCATAAGAAGCCTCTGATAAAATGTTTATCAATTCTTTCATTCTGTCGATTTTTTGCTCTTTATTCATATCAAACTTCCTTCTTCCGGCTTGCGGACATACTTAATATTTCAAAACTTAATATATTCTGCGCATCGTTTTTTATAATTCTTCACTTTTATGAGCAAGCCGATACAATTCATTTAATTCTTCTCCTGAAATTCTACGATACGCACCGGGCTTTAAATCTCCCAATTCAATATTCATTACCCGCACACGCATCAGAGACACCACCTTATACCCCAAAGAAGCGCACATACGTCGTATTTGACGATTCAGTCCTTGGGTTAAAATAATACGAAATGTATGGTCTCCGACTTTGGTAACCCGGCATGGTCTGGTTTTTACCTCAAGTTCTTCTAAAAACACACCCTCGGACATTTTAGATATAAAATCATCCGTAATCCGTTCATTGACTTTTACAACATATTCTTTCTCATGACCGTTCCGGGCACGCATCATACGGTCGATCAGTTCACCGTCATTGGTCATAATCAAAAGACCTTTGGAATCTTTATCCAAACGCCCCGCATAATTCAGACGTAACGGATAACGGAACACATCATCAATAGTGACTTTAGCATACTTATCCTGCTTGGTGCAGGTCACACCTTCCGGCTTATAAAATGCCACCACATGCTTCTCTTCCTGTTTAAAAATCTGCTTATTTTTCACGCAGACAACATCTCCGTCACATACACGGTCCGCGTTCTTTGCCACCACACCGTTAATGGTAACCTGTCCGCTTTCTACCAGTTTATCCGCCTGCCGTCTGGATGCCACTCCGGCATCTGCCAGATATTTATTGATTCTGACTTCCATAAGTCCCTCATTTCCAAATAAAAGTAGGTTTACGCAACCTTCTTTATTTTATCATAAAAATAAGTTTTTTTTAACAGAAAAAACTATATTATTTGTACATTTTACCATAAGATGATTTTATAATAAAAAAGAGTTCGTAATCCGCAGATTAGGAACCCTTTCTCTTTTGTTTTTATTCAACGTATTCAGATTTTACATATGCAACTTCACCATTATATTTAATCTTTGTCCATCCGTTGCTCATATGCTCTACCAATTCAAGTTTTGTTCCGGCATATGCCAATGCAACCCTGTCCGCATCCTGACTTGCCGTTTCACGAATATTTACGTTTTCTTTTACCGTTACATACGACGCTGCTGTAGTTTCTTCACCGTCTTCCGATACAACTTCCAGGAATTCAGACTTAATGTAGCCTTCTTTTCCGTCATAGAGCACTTTACTCCATCCATTCACGCGGTCTTCCAGACGTGTTAACTCTGTTCCTGTAGATACCTTACCTAATTTATCTGCAGTTTCACTGTCGGAACTTCTGACATTTACGGTTGTGGTTGCACGTACGGTCTCTGTCATTGCAACTTCAGGTGTTTCACTTTCTGACTGAGTTTCTGACGCCTCGGATTCACTCTCAGACTCCTGAATTGCTTCACTGGCTTCCCTGATTGCAATAATTTTTACCATTTCATTGGTAACCATTTCTTCAAAGCCTTCCATATAAGTCTTAATGTCAGGATTCGAATCCAAAACTTCATTATACTTCAAATCAATCGTATTGTATAAATCCTGCACTTCCTGTTTCATATATGCAGAATAATAATTATCCAATACATTCTCACTCATATCTGCTTTACGGTAAATGTGATAATCACCCGCTTCATTCGGACAGTAATACAAACCGATAAGTCCCGGAATCGTTGTATCAAATTCAGTCAGTTTTAACTGATAAGACACATATACGTAGTAGGAGCCATCCTGGAATCCTTCCTGCGTATAACAATGAATATCATTGTAACCTTCCACATATTCACTTTTAACGGCAATATTTACCAGTTCGTTTTCATTTACATATAAAAGATATTTTTTTACTGTTTCTTCGTCATTATCAGCCAATGCCTTATGGTATATTTCCATCACTTCGTTGATTTCCGGATATGCATCACACTGTAACGTCAAATCCTGAATGTCATCCTGCACTTCTTCTGATACCGAAGAATCACTGTCAGATACCTCATTGACTGAAGTTCCTGCAGTACTGGTATCCTTACTGCCAACAGAAAAAACCACCATAGCCACAATTCCTACCGTAATTGCAAACAATGTAGTCGCTGTAATTAACGAATGTTTCGCCACAAAAGCCAGAATCGCTTTCATCATGGTCCCCCTAAATCTCTTTTTAATGCACCCGACAGGAATCGAACCTGCATTAAAGGCGTCGGAGGCCTTCGTTCTATCCGTTAGACTACGGGTGCATTACAACAGTGGCAAATTGTTACGAAATTATTACGCCACTGTTGCCTATCATATCATACTATTTTCTTTTTGTCTAGTGTTTATAAACGCACAATTCCCCTATTTTCCCCGTCATAATAGTAGACAAAATCTGACAATTGCTCCTGTTCCTCTACTTGGGTCGCATTGACTTCCCTAACCATTTCTCCCAACTTTTCCCTTGTAACTTGTCCCAAATCCGGCACCAAAATCACTTCATGAACCGAACTTGGCAGAATAAAAAAGTTACTGCCCAACTGTTCTCTGCATTGTTCCGGCACACCTTCATACAAAAGTACACCGGCACCATACAATCTCGACTGATTGCTAAGTACATACATTCCGGTTGCATCCGTTTCCTTATGTGCCTCCATTAATAAACCATTTTCCTCATCACTGCTCTCACCCAGAATATCACACCAGAAATCTTCTTCCGCCAATTCTTTTAAAACCTCCATCATTCCGCAAAAATTCGTTTTTAACAATTGCGGCGTATTCTTCGAAGCCAATTCATATAAGGTTTCTTCATCGATTTGCCAGGATTCCATATGCTTATTATGAATCAATATTGTCGCATTGGAAAACTCTTTCATATCCACAAGATAATAATAAACAACGGCAAGATCCAAATATTCACGGTGCGGAATTGTTTTCAATAATTCTCTGTTTTTATCATAATTAATTAACTTAAAAACAATTCGCTTTTTTGCCTGTTCGTATTCCGTAAAGAATTTCATATCGATATCCCGGTCCATTTTACTTCTGTAAAAAATTTCCTTAATTTCTTCCATAACATCCTCCATACTTTTCCCTTTCTCATATTCTTCATAAAAATCTTCCAAATAAATGGTTGGTGAAATATTCACATTCTTTTGTGCAATGGTAAGTCCTGTTAAAACCACCCCGTTATTTTTTGTAATATCCTGAAGGGATACTGTGACATTTTCTCCCATCTCGTCCTGCATCTTTTGTAATACTTGAAACATAAATGTGTGAATTATCATAGAAACCTCCTAAAACGCCCGAGCGGGCAATGTGAATTGCAGATTTGCACATAGATATATTTATAAAGATTTGCGCCCTTCGGACGCAAAAAAGACAACGAAAAGAAAATCTCTTCATTGTCTTTATAAGCTAATGATTTATTGAATTATACAGATTAAACTCTACTCAAGTACTCGCTGGTTCTTGTATCAATCTTAATCTTGTCCCCGATTTCAACGAAAAGAGGAACGCTGACGGTTGCACCTGTTTCAACTGTAGCAGGCTTACTTGCACCTGTTGCTGTATCACCCTTGAATCCGGGTTCTGTTTCTGTAACTTCAAGTTCAACAAACAGAGGGGGTTCAATTGCGAATACGCTACCGTTGTGTGATAACATCTTAACCATTTCGTTTTCTTTTACAAACTTCAAAGAATCACCGATTTCGTCCTTTGTTAAGGAAATCTGATCGTATGTTTCTACATCCATGAAGTTGAACATATCGCCATCAGAATACAAATACTGCATTTCTTTTCTGTCGATACGAGCCTGAGGACATTTTTCGGTAGGTCTGAAAGTCTTTTCAACCACACCACCACTCTTAATGTTTTTCAGTTTGGTTCTAACGAACGCAGCACCCTTTCCGGGCTTTACATGCTGGAATTCAATAATCTGAAAAACGTTGCTGTCTAATTCAATCGTAATACCGTTTCTGAAATCGCCGGCAGAAATCATTGTTTCTTCCTCCTAATTTTTAACATAATAATTCATCAATAGTTTAATATAAGAACAAGCATATTTCAACATTTTTTTGCTTTTTTTAATTTTTTTTATTTTCATCGTACTCTTTCAGCACGATATTTTCCAGTTTTCGTTTCAAAACAATCTGAATTTCTTCTTTGGCATTGATGGGTTTTACTAAAATGGAACGGATTCCCAAACGCTTGGCTCCCCACACATCCGTAAATAGTTGGTCGCCTACAAAGAACGTATTTTCTTTGGAAGTTCCCATCATCTGCATAGCTTTTTTATAACCTTTTAAAAGTGGCTTTGCCCCTCTCGGAATAGTGTCCAAATGCAAGTCTTCATTGAACATATCTACTCGTGTCTTCGTATTATTGGATAAAAGAACAATTTTAAAACCTCGGTCACGCAGGTAATTCAAAAGTTTCTTGCTGCGCTCATCCGCCGGCGCACCATGGGGAACCAACGTATTATCGATATCAAAAATAACACCGCGGTACCCGTCTTCATACAATTGTTCAAAATCAATTTCATAAGTAGAATCCAGATACTCGTCCGGATAAATGGCTTTAAACATGTTTACTCCCAATCTATTCCTGCGCTCGTCAGCAATGCTTTCGTATACTCTTCTTTCGGATTAAAGTATAACGCATTCTTAGCGCCTTCTTCAACTATTTTTCCGTTTTTCATCACAATTACGCGGTTACACAATTCATAAACCGTACGCAAATCGTGCGAGATAAAAAGAACGGCCAAATTTCTTTTATGGCTTAAACGCTTTAAAAGCGACACAATTTGTTTCTGTACTGTTACGTCCAGGGCCGAAACAGGTTCGTCCGCAATCAGCACCTCCGGCTTTGATAAAAGCGCCATGGCTATCATAACACGCTGTCTCTGCCCGCCTGACAATTCAGACGGATAATGGTTTAGATACTGTTCCTCCAACTCCACCGCATCCAGCATTTTAAGGATTTCTTTTTGTCTTGTTGCTTTGTCTTTGACGCCCTGCAAACGCTGAACTTCGTGTAAAAGCCATTCCACGGTTTTTGCAGGATTTAAGGCACTGTAACTATCCTGAAAAATCATCGCGGTCTTCCCGCACTCCACGGTGCCGGAATCCTCTTTAAAAAGTCCCGTCATCACCTTGGCAAGAGTCGACTTGCCGCTGCCGCTTTCGCCTACAAGCCCCAGAATCTCGCCTTTTTTTAATTGTAATGAGACGTCTTCCAAGGTGGGGTTATTTTTCTTTCCTCCGTATGTGAAGAAAAGATTCTGCACGTTGCACAAGTATTCATTTGTCATTTCTTCACACCGCCTTTCTTGCCTTGCAATTCTTTATTCTCCAACCGATTCTGTTTCCGATTTTGCTTATCGTTTCTCCACTTTTTCTGTTTGAATTTATCGCTGCCTTCTGCTTAATTCGGCTTCTTCACCACCGGTATCGCCGCAATCAATTCCTTCGTATATTCTTCCTGCGGGTTTGCAAAAATATCTTCCGCCTCGCCCTGTTCCACAATTTTACCGTCTTTCATCACCAGCACACGCTGACACAATTGACGCACAAGACTCAAATCGTGGGAAATAAAAAGAATAGACGTTTTCTTCTCCCTGTTAATTCTTCGAAGCAATTCAATTACCTGCGCCTGCACCGTAACATCCAAAGCTGTGGTAGGCTCGTCCGCAATCAAAAGTTTCGGCTTACTGATCATAGCCGCTGCAATCATCACACGCTGTCTCTGTCCGCCTGATAACTGATGCGGAAAAGATGCATAAATCCGTTCGGCATCTTCCAGACCGGCGTCCGTCAACGCCTTGATTGCCTCTTCTTTTAACTTAAATTTATCTTTTTCGCCATGAACACGTAAGGCCTCTTCCACCTGCCAGCCAATCCTTTTTACAGGGTTTAAGCAGGTCATCGGCTCCTGAAATATCATGGCTATGTCCTTGCCCTGCAGTTTGCGCAATTCACTTCTTTTACAATGAAGGAGATTTAGACCGTTAAAAACAATATCTCCCGACTTGGTAATGTCGCCCCGGTTTAAAAGTCCCGCGATGGAAAGGGCAGTCAAGCTTTTACCCGAACCGGACTCGCCTACGATTCCGAGAATCTCCCCTTCGCCCATAGTAAAAGTCACGTCATCCACCGCAGTCTCAGGCAGGGAATGGTCAAAAAACTCAATCTTAAGATTTTCTACGGAAAGCATCTTTCAAACCTCCTCCCTCACTCATAAGACCAAAGCCGAGAAGCATAATAATCATCACAAGGCCCGGGAATATGGTATAAAAAGGCGCCGTCTGCAAATATCCCTGCGCCTCCGAAAGCATACGTCCAAGACTTGCCTGGGGCGGCTGTACGCCAATACCTAAGAAACTCATACCTGCTTCCGCCAAAACTGCATTGTTCAAAGAAATCAAGACGCAGTTTAACAATGTTGGCATTACATTGGGCAAAATATGCACAAACAAGATTCTGCCTCTGCCTGCGCCCATCAGTTTCGCAGCCTTCACATAATCCATTTCCCTCTGCTTCATAAACTCAGTTCTCACCATCTTCGCAAAGCTTGGCACAATGGCAAAGCCCAAAGCAAGAATCACATTAAACGTTCCCGTCCCAAACAAACTGATAAAAATCAATGCCAATAAAATACTGGGGATTGCAAACAGCACATCTATGATACGCATAAGGGCTTCATCCAAAAGACCTCCAAAATACCCCATCACTGCACCCAGGACGGTTCCGATTACCGCACCGATTGCCGTAGAACCAAGACCAATCAACAAGGTCATTCGAGTTCCCTGTTGTACACGGCTTAAAATATCCCTGCCAAAGTTATCACAGCCAAACAGGTGCTTTAAAGACGGAGCCGCTAACTTTGAGGCAGCATCCATCTCTTCCGGATCAAAAGGCGCAAAAACGAGACCTGCCAGCGCAAATACAAGCACTGCCAGTACCATACAGAAACCAATCATGAAGTTTTTGTTGGTGGTTGTTTTTTTCATTGTTTTCTTCCCTCGTTTTTATATGACCAAATTTCCGGACATACTTTATAAGTTATATAACTTTTACTTCCTTACTCGCTTTCCCCGGTCACCCTGACTCTTGGGTCTACCCAGGCATAAATCAAATCAGTTACCGTACTGATGATTACAATTCCTGCCGCTATCAACATTACAATAGCCATCACTACGGGATAATCTCTCGTAGATATGGCTGATAAAAGGCTTCTTCCGAGCCCGGGAATACCGAATACCTGCTCAATGATAATACCTGACGCAATCATATCTGCCACTACCATTCCGATAAATGTTATCGTAGGCATAATGGCATTCTGCAGAATATGTCGGTACAACATACTTGTGGTACTGTTTCCGCGACTATAAGCCGTTCTTGCATAATCCTTTTTCGCCTCTTCCAAGATATTCGCTTTTAAAAGGCGGATACACATGGCACATTTGGGCAAAGCAATGGCAATCGCCGGACAAATAAGGTATCCCACAAATCCAATAAAATTATCATGATAATCGATATATCCTCCCGGCGTAAATAAACGGAAGGTCAAGCCAAATACAAACGTTAAAAGAAGCCCCAAAAGAAACGGCGGTACGGACATAAACAACTGGTTAATTACTATAAAAATTTTATCAACCACGCCACCCACGCGTTTCGCCGTGTAAATTCCCAACGGAATGGACACCGCGCACACAATCACAAGGGCTAAGGCCGACATCGTAAAATTAATAAAAATTTTATCTCCGATTAAATCCGTAACACTCATGGAATAAGAATAGGACTTGCCAAAATCAAAGGTAAGCATACCAAGAAGCCACTTGCCGTATCTTACAAAAAACGGTGCATTTAGTCCCATCTCTTCTCTTAAAGCCTCTAATTTCTCCGGCGTTGCTTCCGTGCCCAGTTTCTGCAAAGCCGGATCTCCGGGCAGAATGGAAAAGGCTGCAAACACCACAAAAGAGACCGCAAGAAGGGTCAGTACAAGCATCAATACTTTTTTTAACATGTACTTCGCCATCTTGGGCCTCCTTTCTGTTTTATTACATATTCAATCTTTTACACAATTTTATTTCTAATATCTTTTACTCTGCATCCACAATATAAATCTTAGACACATCCATTACGTACATCGGATAAAACTCGTATCCGGCATACTTCTTATTCAATGCGGTAAATTCGGGTAAGTCCTGAATATATACATTTGCCGCATCCTTTGCAAGATAGGTCTCACATTCCTTAAAATACACAACCTTCTGCGCTTCGTCCGTAGTTGCCATAGCATTTGCAAAAGCCACGTCATAATCCGCGTTTTTATAATTTACGAAGTTATCTCCTGCCGTACTCACGAAACGGTCCAAAAAGGCCGTCGCCGTAAGCTGAGGTGCATCTACACCGATTACGGTAGCTTCATAATTGCGGTTGCTGTAAGTTTCGCTTAACCAGGTATTCCAGTCCACCAACTGAATTTCCGCAGTAACATTCACATCTTTTAACTGTTCCGCAATGACCTGAGCGGTATCTACGTGCTGCTGATAGTTGGAAGGCACTGTAATGCTAAAAGTAAAACCATCCGCATAACCAGCCTCTGCCAAAAGGTCTTTGGCCTTCTGCACGTCATAAGGATACATCTCCGAAAGACTTTCATCATAATACTTACCAAAAGCCGGAATCATACTGGTTCCGATAATGGTTCCCTTACCGTCCGATACAAAATCCAATACTTCTTCGCGGTTTACTGCATAACAAAGCGCCTGACGCACGCGTACATCGCTAAAAGGTTCAAAATCATTGTTTAAATACAAGGCCTGTACAAGGTTCATATTACCTTCCAACACATTGTATTTTTCCATATCAAGTTCTGCCATCTGGGCAGTGGTCAATCTTGAGAACATATCAATGGAACCACCGTTTAATTCCATGGCAATGGTATCCGCATTTGCACATATTTTAAAAGTAACCTTTTCAATATGGGCCTTTTCACCCCAGTAATCATCGAAACGTTCCATTTTTACATTGGTCAAAGGGGAACGTGATACATACTTGTAAGGGCCGGTACCAATGGCATTGGCATCCGGGTCTGCATTGTCTGCAGGAATAATCGCTGCCTCAATAGTGGACAACATTGTAAGAAAATCACTGTCCGGCTGTGCAAGTTTAATTGCTACCGCACCATCTTCCGTAATTTCTACAGCCTTAATATTAGAAAACGCCGCTATCGAAGGCGCACCACCCTCAATATCGGCGAATTTTTCAACTGAATATTTGATATCCTCCGCCGTAACTAAATTTCCGTTATGGAACTTCACACCTTCCTTAACCGTAAAGGTATAGGTCAGTCCGTCTTCTGAAATTTCCACACCACTTGCTACTGCGGGCACTAAATTACCTTCGGAATCTGCCTTATACAAACCTTCGTAGACATTGAAAAAGATTTCCTTGGTTCCTGCCGCCAACATATCGTGGGGGTCAAGACTGTCCTCAATGTCCTGAGGAATTCCGATGGTGATCGATGAAGAGGAATTCTCCTTATCACCTGAGCATCCGCTCAGTGCAACAGTACTTGTGAGTAAAATCATCAGAAGAAGACTTGCTAATAATCTTCTTTTTTTCATTTTACTTTTCCTTTCTTCTAAAAATATTTATTTTTTCGGCTACATTTTAACAAATATGATATCTATTTGCAAGTATAAATAGATTAATTTTCTTTTTTCTGTGGATACGCAATCCCAAGAATAATCATAAGATTTCGATAGGCCTCTCCCACCTTTCCTGTCAATTTGTACATTTTGCTAAAATTTTAAAAATTGGGTCGATTTGACCGGATAAAAGAGAACGCAAGGGGGGATTGTTTTCTCTTGCTGTGCTATAATAAATATTTTATTAAAATTGTGATATGACAAATTTTTATTGATACTTAATAATTAGGAATAGACAGTCTGCTTATTTACTATAATTCACAAAGGGATTATCAAGGTACTCTATATAATAAGTTATATCATTTGTACACACACCTGATGTATATGTATACATTACCCGCTCTGCACTTGATATATTATTATCAATATTTTGCATGGCATGGTAAAGATCTTTGTTAGCATCTGATATAGCGCTACCAACCGAATAGTTTACCATCATATCATCATACCACTTCGCAATTTCTTTATCATAATCATTCAACATAGCAGTTTCTAAAGTGATCCTATTGGCATAAGTATCTACATCCGCCAATGTATTAACATCTCCTTGGCTGTAGTCTACAGATTTTTGCAAAGCCGCAGCATTATCAAGAATGCATTCATCATATACAACTGCCAATTCATCTATACTATATCCATAGGTACTAAGAAGAGTATTTAAATCTTCTTCTGCGATATAATCCAAATTTGCCGCAATCACCAAGGCTTTGATATGTTCAGAATTATTATACGGAAACTGTCCAATCAACGTATCTATATGAGTCATGACTTCATCAGCAGAATACATTATAACATCAGCCTCTGCTTGAACAGATTCCGTTTCTTCTTCACTGTTCACTTCACTCAACTCACTATTTTCTACTTCAACTTCACTTGAACCTCCTATATTTTCTTCTTCAACTGCGCAACCTGTAAACATTACTATACATGACACAGCCACAACCAATATTGCCACTAATTTTTTCACGTATTTTGTCCTCCTTTTACATATAAAATTTAGTGAAAACCATTATATATATATATTGCGAATGTCAAGGCGATTCAGTATTTTTACTTCATTCAAATGAACAAAATCACTTCATTTATATTTTATCCTAATTTGCGCGATGAAATCTTCTTGCATTAACTGCTAAAATATAATATATTGATTACACAAGTCATTTACTATGTAGCATTCTCTACTTCTGACTGTTCTGACTCAAATCAATTTTTTCACGAATTCACTTGGATAAAGATTTGTTTTATGCTCTTTTTGTGTGTAATCAAACAAATAAAAGTACTTCTTCGCATATAACAATCTGCATAATATTTTTAGAAGGAGAAAATGCCTATGGCGCATACTACAAACAGACATTTTCGCCCCTTATCCGAATTGAATCTCATCGATAATTTTCTCTTCCATGAGATGCTTGCGGATAAGGAAAACGGCGAAGAATTCTGTCGCATTCTACTAAAGACAATCCTTAACAAAGAAGT
The DNA here is from genome assembly GCA_017473115.1 of Lachnospiraceae bacterium. Taxonomy (GTDB): domain Bacteria; phylum Bacillota; class Clostridia; order Lachnospirales; family Lachnospiraceae; genus UBA3766. The sequence continues at coordinate 29,712 of JAFUNC010000008.1, read as the reverse complement.
AAGACATGTTAAGATTACTCCCCAAAAGAACATTTTAGGTCCCGACACGGACAATCACGGAATCCGCATGGATGCCTACCTGGAAGAAGTCTCAGATTGCGATGCTATTGATGCAGACATCGCACCGGACATCTATGATATCGAGCCGAATCAAACCTATGAAGTTGATACGTTACCAAAGAGAATGCGCTACTATCATGCCCTAATTGATGCAGGCTTACTTCGCATCGGAGAAGGTTATGATAAACTCCCCAATGTCGTGGTTATTTTTATTTTACCTTATGCCCCCTTCGGGCAAGACAGATGTGCCTATACCATGCAAAATATGATAAAAGAAGACCCGTCTATCAAATACAATGATGGAGCGCTAAAAATGATACTTTATACCAAAGGCAAAGCGGGAAACCCTAGAAAAGAGCTTATGGATATGTTAAAATACTTTGAGCAATCCACTACGGACAATGTCACCAATCCGGACATTGAATCCTTACATCATATGGTTGACCGTATCAAGGAACGGAAGGGAGTTGAATTTAGAATATATGAAATCGTGGGAATGGGATGATTATAACAAGAAATTAGGTAGAGAGGAAGGGCGCAGAGAAGAACGTGAAAATGCTATTCACATTCTTATTTCTTCCCTCAAAAAATACAATGCTGCTGACGACAACATCCTTGATGAACTCATGTCTAATTTCTCTTTATCCCCCGAGGAATCCAAAGATTATCTTGATAAATATTCTAATTAATTCTCATTATTTTTTGCAAAAGAAACCGGTTTCTGATGTATCCGGTTTCTTTTACTTTTTATGCAACAATACGATACATAAAAAGAACCACCGCATCTGCGATGGTTCCTTAATTTTAATTAGTTAAATTTGCGCTTTCTAGCTGCTTCGGATTTCTTTTTACGCTTTACGCTAGGTTTCTCGTAGTGCTCTCTCTTACGGATTTCCTGCTGGATACCTGCTTTAGCACAACTTCTCTTGAAACGACGCAATGCGCTATCCAAAGATTCGTTTTCTTTTACTTCTACTCTAGACATCTACACTCACCCTCCTCCCAGTCCTAAATTGTGCACTGACTGTTCGGGTACTTCTAAATTGCACAAAATAGATTATATCATAAAATTTGCATTCGTCAACCTTTTTTTTGAAACCCGTTAAAAATATTGGAAAATTAAGGTTGTTCAAATATAGGGTTACATATTTTAAAACTATAACTGGCCTGCAAGAACTTCTTCTACCGCCGCAATTGCTGCATCAATTCCTGCAGGATTCTTACCGCCGGCCTGAGCCATATTCGGTCTTCCGCCGCCACCGCCGCCAACAAGTGCCGCAATACCTTTGATTAAGTTACCTGCATGTGCGCCCTTGCTCATAGCGCCATCGGTTACCATGGCAATCATATTCACCTTGCCGTCTTTGTCGGAAATTAAAACAACAACACCTTCATCGAGTTTTTCTTTTAACTGGTCACCCAAATCACGGAGTCCGTTCATTTCAACGCCGGAAACCTTGGTTGCCAGTAATTTCACGCCTTTTACTTCTTTTACATTGTTCATTACATCGCCCAATGCATCCTTAGCAGCCTTGCTCTTTAAGGATTCGTTCTCGGAAGCAAGAGTCTTGTTGTCAGCCAATAAATGAGCGATTCTTTCTTCTACCTTATCGGTTGTAGTCTTAAGAAGTTCTGCTGCTTTGTTAAGTTTCTTCTCTAAGTCTGCATAATATGCAAGTACGCCTTCACCGGTTAACGCTTCAATACGTCTTACACCTGCTGCTACGCCGGATTCGGATAAAAGTTTAAAAGACTGAATGGTAGATGTATTGCTTACATGGGTACCACCGCAAAGTTCCACGGAGAATGCATCCTTAAATGCATCTTCGATGGTGTCAGCATCTGTTTTACCCATACTTACAACACGTACGCTTTCGCCGTATTTCTCGCCGAACAATGCCATAGCACCGGTCTTCTTTGCGTCCGCAATGCTCATCTCATCTGTAATAACAGGTAAGCCCAGAGCAATTTCTTTATTTACAAGTGCTTCCACTTCTGCAATCTGTTCTGCAGTCATAGCCTCAAAGTGCGAGAAGTCGAAACGTAAGCGGTCAGGAGTTACCAAAGAACCCTTCTGCTCTACGTGATTACCAAGCACTGTCTTTAATGCTTTCTGTAAAAGGTGGGTTGCTGAGTGGTTCTTACAGGTAGCCGCATGCTTATCTTCGTCAACGGTTACAAGTGCTTCTTCTCCAACCTTTACTTCACCGCGGGATACATAACCAACATGTCCCATTTTAGCACCGGTTAAATGAATGGTTTCGGTAACGGTAAATTCACCGTCCTTGGTAGAAATAATACCTGCATCACCAAGCTGACCACCCATGGTTCCGTACATACAGGTTGTATCCAAAACTACAGTACCCTTCTGTCCTTCTGTAAGAACATCTGTTACCTTAGCATCATCTGCAGATGCATCTGTGGTTAATGCGGTAATCTTTGCACCGCATGAACTTTCTGTATAACCTACATATTTGGTTTCTAAATTCAAATCCAAATCATCGTATACGTTCTTAGCACGGCCAGCCATATGCTCGGCACCAACGTAAGTTCCCTTAGACTGTGCCTTTGCTTCTGCCTTTGCCTTTTCAAAGCCCTCTTCATCATAAGTAAAGCCTTTTTCTTCCAGAATTTCGATGGTTAAGTCGATAGGGAAACCAAAGGTATCATATAACTTAAATGCATCCTCACCGGAAAGCACCTTTGTACCTTTTTTCACCATATCTTCTTCCATCTTGGCAAGGATTGCAAGTCCCTGGTCGATGGTCTTATTAAACTGTTCTTCTTCTTTTGCAATATTCTTAAGGATGAATTCCTTCTTTTCTTCCAATTCAGGATATCCGTCCTTAGAACCTTCGATAACGGTTACTGCCAAATCAGCAAGGAATGCACCCTGAATACCGAGGATTCTACCGTGACGGCATGCACGACGAAGAAGTCTTCTCATGACATAACCGCAACCGCTGTTTTCCGGCATAATACCGTCGGAAACCATAAAAGTAACAGAACGGATATGGTCAGTTACGACACGCAATGATACGTCTGTCTGATAATCTTCGCCATACTGCTTACCTGCGAGACGACATACATGATCTCTTAAGGCTTTCATGGTATCTACGTCAAACATGGAATCTACATCCTGCACTACACATGCAAGACGCTCAAGTCCCATACCTGTATCAATATTCTTCTTTTCAAGTTCTGTATAATTGCCCTTACCATCATTATAAAACTGTGAAAATACGTCGTTCCAGATTTCCATATATCTGTCACATTCACAGCCGACCTTACAATCAGGCTTACCGCAGCCGTACTTTTCACCACGGTCATAGTATACTTCCGAACAGGGACCGCAGGCACCTTCACCATGCTCCCAGAAGTTATCTGCACGTCCGAAACGGAAAATACGTTCCGGTGCGATACCAATTTTTTTATTCCAAATTTCAAATGCTTCATCATCTTCTTCAAATACGGAAGGATAAAGACGATCCTTATCCAATCCTACCACTTCGGTAAGAAACTCCCATGTATAACCGATTGCTTCTTCCTTAAAATAATCTCCGAATGAGAAGTTACCCAACATTTCAAAGAAGGTACCGTGACGCGCCGTTTTACCTACGTTCTCAATATCACCGGTACGAATACACTTCTGACAGGTAGTAATTCTGCTCTTGGGCGGAATTTCTGCCCCTGTAAAATAAGGTTTCAAAGGTGCCATACCTGAATTGATTAAGAGAAGACTCTTATCATTCTTGGGAACCAGCGAAAAACTGTTTAATCTCAAATGTTCCTTCTGCTCAAAATAGTCAAGAAACATTTTTCGTAATTCATTTACTCCATACGCTTTCACAATACGTACCTCCGCGTTTTTTTATTTCTATGTTTTTAATTTGTAAAAACCTGTACCCAATAGGTTCCGTAAGGTGTATTGGGATCAGAATAAAATCCGATACCAACCTGTCCGAACGAACCGTTTAAAATATTGGCGCGATGACCTTCTGAATTCATCCAGCCATTCATAACTTCTGCCGGTGTGCCGTATCCTGCTGCAATATTTTCACCCGCAGTCATATATCCAACACCGCTCTGATCCAGTGCAGTAAAACAACTGGAACCATCCGGTCTTGTATGCGAAAAACTCTGCACAATCTCCTGTGCACGAAGTTGTGCCACTGCATCCAACGCCGCATTTTGGCTGATTCCGCCAATTCCTGCATTGGCTCTTTCCTGATTCATCAAAGCCACAACCTGTGCTCTGTAATCCCCCTGTGCCTGTTGCTGTGCCGCTGCCTGTTCCGCTGCCGCTTGTTGCTGGGCTGCCTGTTCTGCCGCTGCCTGTTCTGCCGCCGCCTGTTCCGCTGCCGCCTGTTCTGCCGCCTGCTGGGCTGCCAATGCAGCCGCTTCTTCTTCCGCAATCATTGCCTGATAAGATGCTTCATCAAGCAAATATGACGCTGCAACATACGCTTCCTCACCATTATACTGAATCTGATACCATCCGGTATCCGCAATACCTGTAACCTGGATTTGCTCACCTTTATTTAACCCACCGATTTTTTCATAATCCGTGGAAGGACCTTTACGTACGTTGACTGCCTTCTTTGCGAACAAACTTGCCCTATATTCTTGAACCGTAAATTTCGGTTCCTCAGACACACTTTCTTCTTCCAAATTGCTTTCTTCTAAAAAGTTTTCTTCTGAAGAAACTTCAGCCGGAACATTCTCTTCGGATACATATTCTTCCGAATTACCCTGCGATTCAGTTTCCGACTCTGACTCATTAAAAGTTTCTGAAATTTCTAATGAAACTTCAGATGGTACAATTTCCGAAACACTCATACTTTCAGAAATATCCGTAGTCCCCTTACACGCAGTCAGAGAAAAAATATAAGCCAATAGAAGTATACATAATTGTACTCTTCGCATAAAATAACCCCCATTATTTTATTTCCTTTGTACTATTATACATTTTCCCAATTTCAAATCCTACATTTCAGATTCGCATATACGATACTATTTTATATGTTTTTACTCTAAAAATCAATAGTACGAATGTTTTTACTCTATTTGGACCAAACTATAAAAAAACAAACCAAAGGAGTTTTTATGGAACGAAAAACAAAAACGATGGACGGCAACACAGCTGCCGCTCATGTCGCTTACGCTTACACGGATGTCTCTGCCATTTATCCGATTACCCCTTCATCTCCTATGGCCGACTGTATGGACCAATGGTCACATCAGGAACGAAAAAATATTTTTGGCCAGCCCGTAGCGCTAACTCAGATGCAATCAGAGGCCGGAGTGGCCGGAGCAGTACATGGTGCACTGCTGTCCGGGGCATTCACCACAACGTTCAGCGCCTCACAGGGCCTTCTTTTAATGATACCCAACATGTACAAAATTGCCGGAGAATTACTTCCCTGCGTCATTCATGTCAGTGCCAGAACAGTAGCCACCCATGCATTATCCATCTTTGGCGATCATTCCGATATTTATGCCTGCCGCCAGACCGGTTTTGCCATGCTTTCAACCTGCAGTGTACAGGAAGTTATGGATTTAAGTCCCGTGGCACATTTGTCTGCCATAAAAGGACGCGTCCCTTTTTTACATTTTTTTGATGGTTTTCGCACCTCGCACGAAATCCAAAAGATCAAAGTTTGGGATTACGAAACACTAAAAGAAATGTGTGATATGGATGCCGTAGATGCTTTCCGGAATCGTGCTTTAAATCCGGAACATCCTGTCATGCGCGGAACTGCCCAGAATCCGGATATATATTTCCAGGCCAGAGAGGCATGCAATCCCTTTTATAATGCAATTCCGGAAATTGTGGAAAGTTATATGAACGAAATCAACACACGAATCGGTACGGAATATCGGCTGTTTAATTACTATGGCGCGTCGGATGCCGAGCACGTCATCATTGCTATGGGTTCTGTTTGCGAAACCGTCATGGAAACGGTTGATTATCTTATGTCCCAAGGTCAAAAAGTCGGTCTTATCAAAGTCCGTCTTTATCGCCCTTTCAGCACCGCACACCTGCTGAAAGAAATCCCTGTTTCCTGTAAAACAATCACTGTGCTGGACCGTACCAAAGAACCCGGTGCTGTGGGGGATCCTTTGTTTCTTGATGTGGTCGCGGCATTGAAAGGAAGCCCTTTTGAAACCGTACCTGTTTATGCGGGACGTTACGGCCTTTCGTCCAAAGACACACTCCCCGGTGACATTGCTGCTGCATTTCATAATCAGAGCAAAAAACATTTTACATTGGGAATCATTGATGACGTAACACATTTATCTTTGGAGCGTAAAATTCTCCCCGACACTTCTCCTACCGAAAACATCAGTTGCAAATTCTGGGGCTTGGGCGCGGATGGAACTGTAGGTGCCAATAAAAACTCTGTCAAAATCATCGGCGATTATACAAACCTTTATGTACAAGCCTATTTTGACTACGATTCCAAAAAATCCGGAGGACTCACAGTCTCTCACCTGCGTTTCGGCAAAAAACCGATCCGCTCTGCTTATCTGATTCACAAAGCAGATTTCGTAGCCTGTCATAAGCCTGCTTTTGTTCGCAAATATGATATGGTTCAGGACCTAAAGGAGCAAGGTGTTTTTCTTTTAAACTGTTCCTGGAATCAAAAAGAATTGGAAAAAGAATTACCCGGACAGGTTAAAAAATATTTATACGACCACCAAATCCGGTTCTACACCGTTGACGGATTTAAAATTGCCAAAGAAATCGGTCTGGGCGGGCGTATTAATACGATTTTGCAGGCGGCATTTTTTGCTTTGTCAGAAATTATCCCGGTTAAAGATGCCATTCATCTGATGAAAGAAGCCGCCACAAACACCTACGCAAAAAAAGGCGAAGAAGTGGTTTCCATGAACCACGCAGCTATCGAAGCCGGTGCTCATGCTGTTCATCAAATCAAAATCCCTGCAAGTTGGGGCGAATGTGAATATGAACCCTTGGAAATCGAAGCAACCGGTGAACGCTCTGATGTTGTGAATTATGTAAACCAAATACAGAACAAAATCAATCGTCAGATCGGTAATACCCTTCCTGTGTCCGCTTTTACGGAATATGCTGACGGTACACTTCCTTCAGGTTCCTCTGCATTTGAAAAGCGCGGCATTGCCATAGAAGTGCCCGGTTGGAATCCGGAAAATTGCATTCAATGTAATTTCTGCTCCTATGTGTGTCCTCATGCCGCTATCCGCCCTATGGCAATGAACGAATCACAGTTTCAAAACGCACCCGAAAGTACCATTACTGATTTGATGGGACTTCCCGGTTACAAATTTGCAGTCAGCATTTCTCCGTTGGACTGTACCGGTTGTGGCTCCTGCGTAAATATCTGTCCCGGTAAAAAAGGGGAAAAAGCCTTACTGTTAAAACCGTTTGAAACACAAAGAACTTCTCAGGAACTGTTTGATTATGGTGCAACCATCGAAACTCCGACCGCCGTATTTGAAAAATTCCCAGTCCGAACCGTAAAAGGCAGTCAATTCAAACAGCCGCTCTTGGAATTTTCCGGTGCCTGTGCAGGTTGCGCCGAGACACCTTATGCCAAACTTTTAACACAGTTATTCGGAGATAAAATGTATATTGCCAACGCCACAGGCTGCTCTTCCATCTGGGGCGGTTCTTCTCCGGCCTCCCCTTACACCGTAAATAAACAAGGGCGGGGACCTGCCTGGGCAAATTCCTTATTTGAAGACAATGCCGAATTCGGATACGGAATCGGATTGGCAAGTCGCGCCTTACGCAAACCGATTTTGGACGCCGCAGAACGTCTGATGCGTAAAAGTAAGCACGAAAGTATACGTAAAGTAATACAAACGTTCCTGGATACACAGAACTCTTCTACCGAAAACGGACCGGCAACCCGCAATATGATTGCTGCATTGGAAACCTGTGACTGCAATGATGAAGATAAACAATATATTTTAAAACACAAAGATTATGCCGCCAAGAAATCCCACTGGATTGTAGGTGGTGACGGATGGGCTTATGACATCGGTTTCGGTGGTCTGGACCACGTTTTATCCGGCAATTCCGACGTAAATGTCTTGGTATTTGATACGGAAGTTTATTCCAATACCGGCGGACAGTCCTCTAAGGCAACTCCCTTGGGTGCCATTGCGCAATTTGCCGCTTCCGGCAAAGAATCCGGCAAAAAAGACTTAACCGCCATTGCCATGAGTTACGGACATGCTTATGTGGCACAGGTTTCCATGGGCGCAGATTTTAACCAATGCATCAAAGCTTTTACGGAGGCCGAAAGTTATCCCGGTCCTTCCTTGATTGTAGCCTATGCCCCCTGTATCAGCCACGGAATTCAGGGCGGAATGACCAAAGCCAAAAATACCGAGAAAGCCGTAGTGGAAGCCGGATACTGGCATCTCTTCCGCTACGATCCCCGCTTGGAACATGAAGGTAAAAATCCTTTTCAATTGGATTCAAAAGAGCCAAAGGGTGATTTCCAAACATTTTTAGCAAGCGAAGTGCGATACAATTCGTTATTGAGAAGTAACCCCAAACGTGCAAAAGAACTGTTTGAAAAAGCCGAAAAAAATGCGAAGAAACGGTATGAAATGCTGAAGAAACGGGCAGATATGTAAATAGGACGCAAGAAGGTGGTTTCCTATGTTCTCTGACACGCTTTCGCTCGGTTTTGGATACGTAACGGTCGCTAAACTCGATAATTTGCATGCAAATCCTCTCGTTAAGCGCCGACGACCAAAAACGATCATCGAACATAGGAAACCACCCTCTTGCTGTGCTATGATATATTAGTACCCATCATCCTCCACAGGGTCTTCTACGGTTTTTACCAGTTCCAATGTATTGTCTTCATTGACTTTATAATAATTGTAGTGGTACATCTCATATCGACTCACGAGATTATAGGTAATCAGTAATTGATTCTCCGCATCAATTTCCGGTGTGTTGAGACAAAATGCATACTCAAATTTGCTTTCTGCCGGATTCCAGCAATAATAATAGTACCAATCATCATCTTTGGTATTCCATGCATAGACTTGCAAATCCAAAGAACCGTCAAAATTAATGTCAACGGTTTTTATAAGATGTTCTTCCGCAATACTTTCTGGACACATGGTATACCCCTCTTCCACCATAGGAATTCCATCTTTTTGAATGGCCTCCTGCATAATAAGGGTCTGGCTTAAGCTGTCGTTAACATAAACATCCACTTCTTTTATGCCATATATTTCATAATCACCAATTTCCTTTCCGACGGCCGCTGCCGTAACCGGTATATCACCAACATAGAAATCCAATGACTTCAATGTATAATTTCCCGTCTCCGGAATATCCGGACGATACCATTGGGGAATAGCCTCTAAATCCAATTCATAGGTCTTCATGTTATAACACTGATTTTCGTCTTTCCAATATCCCACCACAACTTTTTTAGTCGTAATATCAAAAGATGAATACAAACAATACGCACCATAATTATCATATTCTTCATCCAATAGGGAACTACCGTAAGCAACCCGGATACCATCCTCAAATCGGCGATAAATCAGTGTATCCTGCACACCATCTCCCCAGCACACATTGCAAAGCAACTCGCGAACACCATCCCCATCCACATCACGGAAATAATCTTCTCTTTCAAAGCCCCAACTTTGTGCAATAATGAAAGTTTCATCCCCTTCCACCGCATAATAAGTGGTCTGCATCGGGGTACAATCCTTTTTCGTTATAAAATATCCATCGTACCCCAGCAAATCGTGAAAACTTACGCGACGCATGGTTTCACTGTCAATATAATAAGGGTCTGTAATTAATTGACTGCCGCTTTCTTCTGCAATACTTTCCTCTACTGTATTATCCTTCGAAATATCGCCATTTTGCAATTCGCCTTCTTCGACTGTACTTTCTGCCAAAATATTTCCTTCATTATTTTGGATATCCGTACCGGTGTTTCCCTTCGTTATAAAAACAACACCCACGACAATCGCAACAACGAGTACTGCTGCGCCTGCAATCGGTAAAGTATATTTATATTTTATAATATTTTTAATACGTGATTTCACATTGCCCTCATCAAAACAAATCGGTGCCACAAAAACTCTTTTCCCCTTTCTGTTCCCTGTTTCCGCCGCAAGCAATAAAGCATTGGCATAGTCTTTCTTTTTATCTTCGCCAATCCCCAATATTACCGCCTCATCACAGGATTTTTCAATATCTTCCCCAAGCATATGATATGCCACCCATACCAACGGATTAAACCAGTGTATCATACACACGATATATGTGATCATTTTAAAAATATGGTCCCCTCGCTTGATATGCATTCTCTCATGAGACAGTACATAAAAAAGATTGTTTTCTTCCAAGGTTAACGGCAGATAAATGCGTGGTTTTATTACGCCAAACACCATAGCGGTTTCAATATCCTGAACATAATAAATATTGTCACTTCCTTTTTTACTCACAGACAATTTTCTTTGTATTGACACATAAGACCATATAAAATGACCGAACAAAACCATTGCGACAACGCACCATATATAAGGTATCACTGATTTTATACCCGTCAAAATTGATCCATTTGCCTGATTTTCAGACAAAGTATGCACACCGTCCTCATCAGTGGCATTTACAACCTCATCACCAGAAAACGGTATTTCAATATACTCTATTTGCGCTGACGGATTTATATGTTGAAGCATAAGATAATCTTCCGGCATCGTTACGTTCGTCGGCTCTTTAACTGCCGGCATTTCTTCCTGCATTGTACCTGCGACATTAAATGCTTCATTTTCATCACCATCTAAAGCACCTTCACTACTATTCACCCATTGAATCACATCTGCATTCCAAAATCCTATGGGCAGTTCCAGTTTCCATGGGAACACCAGATAAAAGAAAAGAATCACCCACAAAACCGCAATGTATTTGTGTGAAACATGCAAACTTTTTAATATAAAACGCATCAGAAATATGACTGCAAAAATAATCACACCCTGCATACTCATTCGTAAGACCGTTTCAAAAATCAACTGTATCATAAGCATTCCTCACTCTTCATCCTGAAACACATTTCTTGCGCACCGACTTTCCCCCGTCGCACAAGTTACACATCTGCCTCATCAATCATTCGCCTTAATTCTTCCACTTCCTGTTTGGACAATTTCCTCGAATTCATAAAAGCCGCAACAAATTTCGGCAAGGAACCTTCAAAAGAATCTTCTACAAATTCTTCACTCTGTTTAGCCTGAAACATCTCTTTGGAAACCAAAGAAGTCACTGTCCCTTTCTCATTCTGAAAAATCCCCTTTTCACAAAGGCGCTTTAACACGGTATAGGTTGTTGTTCTCTTCCAACTTAAGGTTTCCAACGCAAGTTTTGCAAGTTCTCCTGATGCAATGGGCTCATTGCTCCATATCAATTCCGCAAACTTCATTTCAATTTCGCCCAATCTGTATTCAGCCATATTATCCTCCGTTTGATATTCTTTTATATTGACTAACGCTATACTTAATCAATAACAATACTTTTTAATTTTAGTATATAGTATCTTTTGTCTACATTCTGTAGAATATATCATTAGTCTACTCTTTGTAGAATGCTTTGTCAACATTTTTCTACACTTTGTAAACACTTTATTATCAATAGAACATTTGACCCTATTACACCATCATTTTAGAATGGTAGTTTTTATGAGCAGCGGATATTGGGTGATAAGATAAATATACATAACTTAAGCCGAAGTATAAAACGAATAGGTTCGCAGGGTGTTTTGTCCCCATCGGTACTTGGATTGTGTATTATACAATCCTAAGTACCGCTATGTGGGACAAGCAAGCGAAAGCGTCCCTAAGACCTATTGTTTTATACTCCGGCTGATATTCATTTATTCACCAATATTCGCGTCCTATTATAAAAAGGCGCCGGTTATAAACCGGCGCCCACTGTGGCAAATATTTACTCTTCTTCTCCCCAAATTTTCTTGTTGAGTTCAACGTCTTTCTTCTCAACCAGTTCAAGCACTGCTTTCGCTTTATTCTGCTCTGCTGTTGCTTTCTTTTCATCTCTGATGAGGAGTTCCAAATTACTTGAAATTACATCAATGTTATTCTTAAATTCCTGAATCAATTCTGCAGTCTTAACCTTTGCAACCTCAGTAATTTCATCGATATAAGAATCAAACTGTTTTCTTGTAGTCTGGGCAAACATTGTCTCTACGTCATTCTTATATGACTTCTTGTCGTTGGTAGAGAAAATAAAGATTGCCTTCTGCTTATTGATGTAATCATCCATCTTCAATGCTGTTAAACTTGAAGGAGGAATCTGTGTATCCGCAACATTGGTAATTCTCTTAATGAGTTCTTCATCGATACCCTTGTAACCGGTAATCTTCTTGATGATGATACCCTTTAATTCTTCAATCTGCTGCTGTAAGATTCTACCACGATTTACCTTGTAGTAGTCATCGATTTCCTGTAAATAACGATTTAATTCGTTACGGATGATATTGTTCTTCTCCTCGAATACTTCCGGACGAAGCGCAATCCATTTCATCTTATCCGCAATATGACCTGCCTGAATCTGGCGGTTACCCATTACAGTGTAAAGAGTATTGATATCGTCAATCTGGAATACCATATTTTCAGTAGTCATATTCTGGAGATACTCTGCATATGCAGCATCAATATCACTTACCATATTGGTCTTCATCAATTCAATATTCTTAGCAATTTCTTCTTTTGAAAGTCTTGCCTGATTCTCAATCACTTCGTAATCTTCCTTGATGAAGTTTACTACATTCTTAATGCCGTCATAAAGACCTTTTGCTTTAACTGCCAACGCATACTTCTGCGCATACTTCAAAATTTCCTGCTCAATGGCAAACATACCGGAGTTTACATAGAGACGCTGGATAATAGGATATAAACTTGCATCATCCGGATTATCACATTTCTTCAATTCCTCCATACACTCTTCAATCAACTGCTTGGTTTCATTATCGGCATTAGCCATTTTATCCAGTTTAAAGTACATACCGGTTTCTACTTCAGAGGGTTTGGTCTTACCTAAGAAAGGATCTTCCACAGGTTCGTTATTGATTTCATTTCTGTGGTTTGCCAACCATCTTCTTTCATCCTCGGTATCTACGTTATTGTTGATTGCCTTAGCAATATAAGCAGCCTTAGATGATACAAAGAACAGTCTTTCTTTGGATAAATCAATATGCTGCGCTTCTTCGTTATAAATTTTATCTGTTTCTTTTAAAGTAACTTCAACTTTCTTATTCTTTAATTCTGCCAAATCAGCAAGACCCTTGGTATCCGCCTGATTGATAACATGTAAAGAACGTGTCAAATCGATGGTTACATTACTTCCGTTCTCCTGCTCATTCTTGGAAGAATTAATTAAGTTATAAAGAATAGAGTTACCGGTACCTTCCATCTTAGTGGGTTCATAAAGCACAATCAAAATAGAGTTGGTCTGCTGATGTAATGCCTTCTGGAGTACCAATAAATGCTCATTGGAATTACTGTCGGTACCCGGTGTGTCATAAAACGTAAAGTTAATGTTTTCATCCAAGGGAATCGGGAAATTCACTTCAATGATACCGTCAATATATTCTTCACAATCCGCGGTAGGCGCATTGGGAATATCATTTAATTTTTTAAGTACCTGATACAACTGTTCGTGCTGCTGCAAACGGAACATAAGCGCAGAATTAATTTCACTGTTTACTTTTTCCTGTGTAAATTCGCACTCACCATCTGCATGGAATGAAAACTTCTTCTTTGTTTCGTCCCAAACGATATTGGCAATAATTGCTTTATCACTTTCACCTTTTTTAACAATAAAAGAAACTCCGGGCTTATCACTGTTCTTAATACGGAACATTTTAGCCGTTTCTGAATTGATACTTTCCGGTAAAATTCTCTTACCGATTAAAGCATTGATAAACGTAGATTTACCTGCACTGTATGTACCTACAAGACAAAGATTTACATCGTTCTTGTTTAACTTTTCTCTCTTAATTTCAAATTCTGCCTTACGTGTCAGGAAAGACTTCTGAATATCAGAACCCTGCAATTCCTTTGTAAATACACTTATGGTATCATCACAGAATTCACTGATGCAGGTATAGATATCCGATACAGCCGGCAACTCGATAAATTTACTGATTACAAAACGTTCTTCCCCTGAAGTCGCATTGTACTCTTTTACTTTCTTTTCGAAATCTTCGTAGTCAATTTTGGTACCCTTAAATACCAGACTTACCTTATCGCGTAAGAACTGCTCCCAAATATCCTCGAAGAATTTATTACCATGATTCTGTAATAAGAATTCACCCTTGTCAGGTCCGTACTGGGACAACCAGGGACACATAGCATACGGAATCTCAACAAATTCTCCTTTTGCCTTCGCTAAAAATCGAATCTCTTTTTTAACCGGATGATACATGATCATCAATTCTTTCATTACTCTACCTCCCGAAAAACGAAATTTTCCCCTTATAAAAGAAAACCATTTTAATTATATACTCATAAAATGCAAATGTCAAAAAAATAAGCCAAAAAAATCATATTTTTCATACTTTTTTTGAATAATTGAATTTATTCTTTGTATAAATTATACAAATTCGATATTCCGGACTTATTTCTCCGTTACCACATTCTGAATCCAGATACCTTTTTTGACCAAAAACACTCCGATCACACTTTTTATCAAATTCAGTGACTGACAAAATGCATATACAGGAACAATGCCCCAATCCGTATATTTTACCAGAACCGTTGCTACCGGAATGCTGATTACCCACAAAAATACACTGTCAAACAGAAAAGTGACAAACGTCTTTCCGCCGGAACGCAAGGTAAAATACGAGGCATTGTTCAAGGCCTCTACCGGTGTCAAAAGTGCACAAATGCAAATAAAAATCACAGCCAGTTCCTTGATTGCATCCGTCGTATTATAAATGTTTGCAAATCCGTAAGAACAAGCAGCCATCAATGCACCCGTAACAATACAGCACATGACCGAAAAAGCAATCATTTTAGCAGCAGTGCTTTTCGCCTCTTTTAACCGTCCGGCTCCCAATTCTTTCCCCACAATCACGGAAATGGAACTTCCCATGGACAAATAAACAACATTAAACAAATTAGCAATGGTAGATGCAATATTTATTGCAGCCACAACGCCTAATCCTCTTTGAGAATAACGCTGATTCATTGCGATAACTCCCGCCGACCACATTGCCTCATTCACTAACAACGGTGCACCTTTATAAATAATCTGCAAAATCAACCACTTGGGAATATACATATTTTTGTATACTCCTTTAAAAAAGTTTCTTTTGCCTCTGTGACATACAATGATTACAATGGCAAATTCAACATATCTGGATATTACGGTTGCAATTGCCGCACCTGTAACACCCAATTTCGGAAAACCGCATAAACCAAAAATCAACAATGTATTCAATACCAGATTTACACCCACCGCTATTGTACTTGCTTTCATGGGAAGTACGGTTTCTTCCGTTTCTTTCAATGAACTCGCATAGGCCTCTTTGATTGCAAACGGCAGAAGTCCCCACAGCATCACTTCCAGGTACTGTCTTCCATACATCAAAGTTGCCTCCACGTCACCTTCTCCGGAATCCGTCAGAAACAGATTGATCAAAAACTCAGGAAAAAGTATCAGTAAGGCAAGGGCAATCACCGAAATAACACAACATATAAGCATTTTAAAACGCAACACATAGCGCAAACCATCCTCATTGCCGCTCCCATAAAACTGTGCGCCGAATATTCCCGCACCGGAAACACCGCCAAATACACAAATATTAAAAACAAACAGCAACTGGTTCACAACCGCTACACCTGTCATCTGCTCGGTGCCAACCTGACCAACCATAATATTGTCCAAAAGACCCACAAAGTTGGTAATTGCCATTTGTATGATAATGGGGATGGCGATTCGCAACACCATCCCGTAAAATTTTTTATCGCCTATCAAATTTTTAAACATAATTCTCTCCAAAGCAATCCGCAAACGCAGGCTCTGAATAGTTAAAAATCGAACTTCTCAAAAATATCAAAACAATCCAAAGTCGCATAATAATCCTTCGGAGTTTCGGCACGACGAATTAATTTTGCACTGCCGTCTTCCCGTAAAAGAATTTCTGCGGATTTTAATTTTCCGTTATAGTTATAGCCCATAGCATAGCCGTGAGCGCCCGTATCATGAATAAACAGATAATCACCCTTCTCAATTTCAGGTAACATTCTGTCGATTGCAAACTTATCATTGTTCTCACACAAAGACCCGGTAATATCGTACTTGTGGTCACAAGGCGCATCTTCCTTGCCTAATACGGTAATATGATGATATGCACCATACATTGCGGGGCGCATTAAATTAACCGCGCATGCATCGCAACCAATGTATTCCTTGTGGATGTGCTTCTCGTGAACAGCCTTGGTCACAAGTCCGCCATAAGGTCCCATCATAAAACGGCCGAGTTCCGTAAAAATTGCCACATCATCCATACCTGCGGGCACAAGAACTTCTTCATACACTTTACGCACGCCTTCACCTACCGCACGGATATCGCAGGGCTCCTGGTCCGGTCTGTAAGGAATACCAATACCTCCGGAAAGATTGACAAAAGCAATATGCACGCCAGTCTCTTCTTTTAACTTTACCGCAAGTTCAAACAGTACCTTCGCAAGCATGGGATAATATTCATTCTGAACCACATTACTTGCCAAAAACGCATGAATACCAAAATGCTTCGCGCCCTTTGCTTTTAAAAGTTTAAAACCTTCTACCATCTGCTCCGGTGTAAAACCGTACTTTGCATCTCCCGGATTATCCATAATACCGTTACACACTTCAAACACGCCACCGGGATTATAGCGGCAGGAAATCGTTTCCGGAATATAACCAATCGTCTTCTCCAAAAACTCAATGTGCGTAAAATCATCCAAGTTAATGGTTGCACCCAATTTCGCCGCATATTCAAATTCTTCCGCCGGTGTGGCATTGGAAGAAAACATGATATCACTTCCTGTAATACCCATAGCCTTACTTAACATCAATTCCGTCTTGGAAGAACAATCACAGCCGCAGCCGTATTCATTTAATATTTTGATCAAATGCGGATTGGGATTCGCCTTCACCGCAAAATACTCTTTGAATCCTTTATTCCACGCAAAAGCCTCCTTCATCGCCTGTGCATTGGCTCTGATTCCCTTCTCGTCATAGATATGAAAGGGCGTAGGAAATTCTTTTACGATTTCTTCAATCTGCTCTTTGCTGACAAATGCTGTTTTATTCATTTTATGTCCTCCTAAAGTTACCTAAATATCTTCTATCTGCCAATCAATGGGTGAAAGCCCATTGGCCTGCAGAAATTCATTCGTTTTACTAAAATGCTTACATCCGAAAAAGCCCCTGTATGCGGACAAAGGACTGGGATGGGGTGCTTCCAAAATGAGATGCTTCGGATTGTGAAGCATTGCCTTTTTCTTTTGAGCCGGTGCTCCCCATAAAAGAAATACAATCGGTCTGTCCTGCTCGTCCAAGATTTTAATCACTGCATCCGTAAACTGTTCCCAACCAATCCCTCTGTGAGAGTTTGCCTGATGTGCCCGAACCGTCAATACGGTATTTAGCAATAATACACCCTGTTCGGCCCATTTGACAAGATATCCGTTATTGGGAATTTGAAGTCCCAAATCATCCTGTAATTCTTTATAAATGTTTACCAGTGAAGGCGGTGCTTCAACTCCGGGTTTCACGGAGAAACACAAACCATGAGCCTGTCCAACGTTATGATATGGGTCTTGTCCCAAAATCACCACTCTTACATTTGAGAGTGGTGTTAAATGAAAAGCATTGAATACATCTCCCGAGTCCGGAAACACACGGGTGGTCGCATACTCCTCTTTTACTTTTAAATATAAATTTTTATAATACTCTTTTCCAAATTCAGGCTTAATATACTCTAACCAGTCATTTGAAATCGCTGCCATGATTCATTCTCCTTATCGTATGTTACCTGCAGGATAATTTTATCCCTCATCCATTCACGGAAAACAGAACTTCTTATATTACATCCTTCGTACCGAAATACCGTTCTCGTGGAGATATTCCTTTACTTCACAGATTTCCAGTTCTTTAAAATGAAATAGTGATGCCGCAAGTGCCGCATCCGCTTTACCAATGGTCAGTGCCTCTTTAAAATGCTCTTTGGTTCCCGCACCGCCGGATGCAATGACCGGAACGGATACGTTTTCTGATATAATTCTGGTTAATTCCAAATCATACCCTGCCTTGGTCCCGTCACAATCCATACTGGTCAGAAGAATCTCTCCGGCACCTAATTGATCTGCTTTCATTGCCCATTCAACCGCGTCAATCCCCATATCAACACGACCGCCGTTTTTATAAATATTCCAACCGCTGCCGTCTGCACGTCTCTTGGCATCGATTGCCACAACCACACACTGACTGCCAAATTTCTCTGCAGCCTCCGATATTAACTGCGGATTCATAATTGCTGCAGAATTTACCGCAACCTTATCCGCGCCTTCACGAAGAATCTTTTTAAAATCATCCACGGTACGGATACCGCCGCCTACGGTAAAAGGAATAAAAACCTGACTTGCCACTCGACGGACCATATCCACCACGGTATCACGGCCGTCAGAGGATGCCGTAATATCCAAAAATACGAGTTCATCCGCGCCTGCTTTGTCATAGGCTCTGGCAATTTCCACCGGATCCCCGGCATCGATTAAATTTACGAAATTTACACCTTTTACAACTCTCCCTGCGTTTACATCAAGGCAGGGGATAATTCTTTTTGTATGCATAAAACAAACCATTCCTTACACTACAGATTTTAAGACTTTACTTTTTCAGTTTGAAAAGCCTGTATTTATAATTCAATAAAATTCTTAAGAATCGACAAACCGACCTCCGAAGATTTCTCCGGATGGAACTGACAGGCAAATACATTGTCTTTTTCAACCGCCGCATGAATATGAGTGCCGTATTCCGCAGACGCCGCTACAATACTTTCATCCTCTGCCTTTAAGTAGTAAGAATGTACAAAATAAACGTATGCACCTTCTCCGATTCCCTTAAATAACCTGGTATCTTTCTCAAAATGCAGTGAATTCCAACCCATATGCGGAATCTTTAAATCTTCACCATCCGGAATCCGTAAAATTTTACCGGGCAAAAGTCCCAATCCTTTTACTCCCGGAGTTTCGTCACTCTCTTCGAACATCAACTGCAACCCGAGACAAATTCCCAAAAAGGGAGTTCCGTTCGCTACAATCTGATGAATTACATTCTCTAAGTTATAACTTCTGATTTTGGCCATAGCATCACCAAACGCACCAACGCCGGGTAAAATAACCTTTTCGGCATTCAAAAGCACTTGTGCATCTCTGGTTACAATCACTTCTTCCCCCAAAGACTGTAAGGCTTTTTCCACGCTCTTGATATTTCCTGCATCATAATCAATAATTGCTATCATTTCATCTCCTACTATTCCACAAAATTCACCGCTCCGCCTTCGACGTTTCCGGAATATAACAAATCATCCGTATATTCTTCGGAAGCAGACGGAACCGATTCGGAAGTCTGTACTCCCTCCTGCTGAAGTTGCTCTATAATCGCCTCTTCCTCCGGTAACAAATCTTCCATTTCTTCCGGATTCAGCCCGTCTTCGGTTTCATTTTCCACCTCAACATTTTCTGTTGTATCCTCAGGCGTTTCTACTGCTTCCCCACCGAAAGCAGACATATCATTATACATTCGTCCGGCTAAAATATTCTCTACTGCTACCGTATAATTCGGATTGCGCAATGCACAAACTGCTTCTACTGTTTCCGCATCCAAACCGTACTGTTCCTGTAAAGCCTTAATAAACCGGTCCTTTTGTAACTTCCATTCCGTTTCGATGCCCAACTGACCTGCCAAAACAGATTCTTCGTTACATGCAACCACACCTTGCAACAAAGCGTCCAGATTTTCTTTTATCATACCGCGTTTTGCATAAATCTCAGCCTGTTGGAATCTTTCTTCCAATCCGTATAACAAACTGGCTTTTTCATACATAATCCGGTCACTTTCATTCAGAGACTTATCCTTTAAGCGTAACGCTGTTTCTTCATAATCCTGTGCATAAAATGCCACTCTCGCAGCGGCAAGAGACAATTGTTGCGGCAAAAAGTATGTTCCCACCAAAATCAGTCCAAGCACAGATGCGCATACCAACAATGTAGCCACGATACCTTTTGTTCCGATGCCGCGTTTCTTCTCTTTGATATCGTCAGTATTATTATCATCTGCAATAACAACTTTTTTGACTTTCTTTTCTTTCTTGGGCTTTTCTTTCTTCTTGGCCTTCTTTTTGTCTTCGGCCGCTAACTCTGCCGCAATTTCGGCATTCTCGTCCTTTGCTTTTTTCTCCTGCTTTTCTGCCTTTGTTTTTTTGCTCTTTTTAGGGGCCTTTTCTTTCTTGGGTTTCGCAGGTGTTTCCTCTGACGGAATATCCATATATTCCAGCGAATCCCCTTCTCCCAAAGGCACTTTGCCGTCCTCAGTACTATCATCTTCGAACATAAAAGCAGTAATTCTGTCTTTTAGAGAGACTTTAGATTTCTTTTCTTTTATCGGTTTCTCTTTCTTAACTTTTTCCTTTTTGACTTTCTCTTTCTTTTCTTTTTTACGTCTCTTCTTTCCCGTCTCCGCTTCTTCCGCCAATTCTGCCGGAATGTCATTTTCGGGCTCAAGCGCCTTCGAAACCGCTTCTTCTGCCGCCTTGGTACTTTCAGCGATTGCTTCGGCATTCTCTTGGATGCTCTCCTCTTCGAATTGTGACAGCATAGACATAATGTCTTCTTCTGCCTGCATATCCGCATCAAATGAAACCGACTCTTCCTCCGCAAGTTTCGCGGTGGCTTCCAACATTTCTTCTACATTTTCTAAATCCAGTAAGACTTCTTCATCAAAATCAAAATCCGAAAACTCAACCACCTGACTTACCGGTGCTTCATCTTCCGTTTCTTTCAATGCATCCGACACTGCGGAGTTTTCCTCTCCCGACGTCTCGGCCAAAATTTCCGCTTCGCCGTCCACTAATACATCCGCAATATCACTCAGACCCAATTCCTCCAGTTCTTCTCTGGTAAGTCCGCCTGATTCATCCTTGGCAGGTTCTTCCGTCTCCATAGCCGCAAACAAAGCAGCGATTTCTTCCTGAGACATCATGCCACTGTCAGACATCACAGGAGCAGCCTCTTTCTCCGCTACAATCTCTTCTTTTATTGCGTCCTGTATCGCCTCTTTCACTTCTTCTGTTTTCGGCTCACTATTCTCTGCTTCCACCGATGCAAAAAGTGCTGCAATTTCATCATCCGATAACACGCCGGTATTGGAAACTGCAGGTGCAGGCTCCTCTTTTACCGTTTCCTGTACTGCTTCTTTTACCTCTTCCGCTTCTGCTTTGTTATCCTCTTCCATAGACGCAAAAAGTGCCGCAATTTCATCATCCGATAACACGCCGGTATTGGAAACTGCAGGTGCAGGCTCCTCTTTTACCGTTTCCTGTACTGCTTCTTTTACTTCTTCCGCTTCCTGCTCGCTGTTCTCTGCTTCCATCGATGCAAAAAGTGCCGCAATTTCATCATCTGATAATACACCTGTATTGGAAATGGCAGGTGCAGGCTCGGAAACCGGTTCAACAGAAACGGTTGCAACATCCGCCACATGATTCTCTACACTTTCTTCCGCCTTTAATTCCGGCGCCGCAACAGACGCTTCCTCCACAATATCCTGTATATCGGTATCAAAAGATTGCGCAGACAGTTGTTCCGTATACTGCGACATAAAATCTTCTTCCGGCGTATTAAAATAATCATCTTCCTCTTCGGTTTCCAACCCTAAAAGCAGAGCAAGTTGTTTCTGTAACACTTCCTCTGTCAATTCCGATTCGTCCAACTCTTCTATGGACTTTCTATGCGCTTTCTGCGCTTTTGTATCTGTCTCTCTTTTGGGTTCTTCGTCACTGACCGACGCCAGTAACTGATCCAAATATTCTTCTGTAGACTGCATGATTATTCCTCCTGCATCGTAGAAACATCTCTGTTTTTAGAGTAGAAAAAGCCGGGGAGTTATCCCGGCTTTTAAAAACTTATGAAAGAACCAAGGCATCAATCTCACGAACCAAGTTACCGATTTCCGGCTTCGTAAGTTGAACATTTGCACCAAGTGCTTCTCCCTTTCTTCTCATATCATCGTTGATTAAGGAAGAGAAAATCATAACCGGGATATCTTCTGTTTCACTGTCCTCACGAATCAGTTTCAACAAATGATGTCCATCCATCTGAGGCATCTCAATATCGGTAATTACCAATTTGACATGTTCTTCTAAAACGCCTCTTGCTTTGCAATCCTGAATCACATTCCACGCTTCCTTGCCGTTTTCACAACTGATGACATTGCAATATCCTGCTTTCTTAAGGGAATCACAAATCAATGCATTTAAAAGTGCAGAATCTTCAGCAATCAAAATAGGAATATCATTTCTCTCTCTTACACCCAAGGCTTCCACTTCCGAAACCTTAAGTCCGGTATCGGGATTAATATCCGCTACAATTTTTTCAAAATCAAGAATAATAATCAACTTACCATTAATATTTATAATACCTGTAGAAATACCATCTTCTGCAGAAACAACGGTTGCACTGGGCTTCACAATATCTGCCCAAGATACACGATGAATGCCTACTACAGACTCAACGTGAAATGCAATATCCAAATTATTAAAATTCGTTACGATAAACAATCCGCCGGGCTTACCTTCACCAAGTTGTAAGCAATTGGACAAGTCAATTGCTGTAATCATAAAATCTCTCGGCATAAAAATACCTTCAATGCTGGGATGTGCATTGGGTACCATTGTAACAGGCTGATAAGGAATGATTTCACGAATCTTTGCCACATTGATTCCGTAGGAATTACCTCCTACCACAAATTCCAACACTTCCAGTTCGTTTGTTCCGTTTTCTAAAAGAATTTTGCTATCCATAACGTCACCTCACCAATATTTTTGCTTTCCCTCTAAATCCAAATACATATATTCCTACTGATTATATCATAAAAACAAATAAAATAACAGTTTTTTTATAAGTTTTTATGAGTTTTCCTCAATATTTTTATACACCTGTTTCATTAGACGATTTCTGGCCTCCGTGGTTGCCCAGGCAATATGCGGAGTAATCAATAATTTTCGGCTGTCCTGAATGGAATACAACGGATTATCAGCAGACATCGGCTCCTTTTCCAATACGTCGAGCCCTGCGCCCGCAATCAGGTTCTCATTTAACGCCCTGCACAAATCCCCCTCTTTTACAATGGGACCGCGACCCAGATTCAAAAGATACGCAGAAGGCTTCATCTTCGCCATAACATCATAGGTAAACAGATGTTTTGTCTGCTCATTCAATGGTGCGTGAACGGAAATCACATCCGATTCTTTCAGCAACGTCTCAAAATCTACTCTCTCATACAGGTCATTGTTGTTTCTGCCGCTAGTGGAATAATAAATCACTTTACAGCCAAAAGCCTTGGCAATTTCTGCGACTCTTGTGCCGATTTCGCCTAATCCCGCAATGCCCCATGTCTTACCGTACAGTTCCCCAAATGTCTCTCCGAAAAACGTAAATCTGGGACACTTCATATACTCCCCATTCTTTACATAATCGTCATAAAAACGCAATTTTTCACTGAGATAAAAATACATGGCAAAAGTGTGTTGTACCACGCTTTCGGTAGAATAACTGCTCACATTTTTTACCGTAATACCGCGACTTTTACAATACTCCATATCCACGTTATCGGTTCCCGTCGCCGTAACACAAATCAGTTTCACATTGGATGCATTTTTTAAGGTAGTCTCATTCATGGGAATCTTATTAATGACCAACACATCCGCGTCCCCGATACGCTCCGCCGCCTGTTCATTGGGTGTGGTTCCGTAAACCGTTAACTCACCTAAATTCTCAAAATAACTCAAATCAACATCGGCTCCTATGTTATCACGCTCTAACATTACTATTTTTCTCATAAAAAACAACTCCTTGTTCATTATTCTCCGGGATATTTCATCCCCCACTGACCGCGGATGGTATCCAGAATCCGCATTCCCCGAAGGGTTTCTTCATGAGGCATCTGCAAACACTCAATTTCACCCTTTTGAATCGCTTCCGCGCAGGCAAGTACCTCATATTCATAACCGTTAATCTGCGGCGGAACTGCAATTTCTTTTATCTTATTGCCGTTCCCGTCATAAACATCAATGCCTTCACAATTATTGATATTATGCACACGGATACTTCCTTTTTCACCGTAAATCACGCCTTCCCTGTCTGTCAAAGACAGCATACTGCTGTGAAGCATCGCCATTTTTCCGCTTTCAAAAGTCAAAGTCACACTGTTGGTATAATCAATTCCTTCCGGCGACAACACCGCATCCGAAGTAATTTTAACTACTTTTTCTTTGATGGTCATTAAGGCAAACTGAATGGGGTAGACTCCCACATCCAAAAGAGCACCTCCTGCAAGTTCCGGCTTAATCAAACGTTCCTTGTGCCGCATAGAATAACCCAAATTGGCCGTTAATGACGTAATTTCACCAATTGTACCCTGCGCAAGTAAATCATCAATCATCTGTCTTGCCGGCAGAAACCTTGTCCACATCGCCTCCACCAGCAAAAGGTTCTTCTCTCTTGCCAACGCAACCAATTCCTCCGCCTGTCCCGCATTCACGGTAAAAGCCTTCTCCACCAACACATGTTTACCGGCTTCCAAACACATTTTGGTATGTTCATAGTGATGGGAATGGGGCGATGCCACATATACCAGTTCCACTTCCGCATCCCCAAGCATTTCTTCATAACTGCCGTATGCTTTTGTATATCCCCATTCTGCGGCAAATTGTTCCGCCCGTTCCAAACTGCGGGACGCCACGGCGTATTTATTGATTTCTTTCAGTCCGGATACCGCATGCGACATTTTTCCCGCAATACTTCCGGCCGCCAAAACAGCAAAATTTATCATCGTTTTCTCCAAAATCTTTTTACTTTATATACATCAAAAGACCGGTGTGCCACCGGCCTTTCATTCTTATTTTAAAATCTTTTTCAGTTCGTCCATAAAAGTATTTACGTCCTTAAATTCACGATATACCGATGCAAATCTTACATAGGCTACCGGATCCAAATCCTTTAATTTGTTCATAATCAATTCGCCGATAACATTACTTGAAATCTCGCGTTCTTCGCGATTCACAATCTCGGTTTCCACAGAATCCACCAACTGCGTAATCTGAGCCGCAGAAACAGGTCTCTTATGGCAGGCTCTCAAAATACCCGCTTCAATCTTGCTGCGGTCATAGGTTTCACGGTTATTATCCTTCTTAATGATAATCAGAGGAATGGTTTCCACTTTTTCATATGTGGTAAATCGCTTGCCGCACTCATCACACACACGGCGACGACGAATGGAATTATTATCTTCCGCCGGTCTGGAATCGATTACTCTGGTATTTTCATGATTACAAAAAGGACACTTCATTTCTGCTCTCCTCTTCCTATGCGTCACACCGCACATTGACGATTATTTTATCTTATGAACCGTAACCAAACTACAATTTTATTCATTTGGTTTACCATAAAAATTTTATAACATTTATGTCATTTCGTCAACTAAATTCTGACTTTTTCAAGGTAAAAGCCTCTTTGTGCCACTACTTTTTTAAATATCCACCAGAATAATATCCGGGCCGATTTGCTTAATGTCACAAAAACAAATTACACAATCCGGTTCCTGATTAAATAAATTACACAGTTTTCCTCTTCCAGGCACGTGTATTTTTTCGATGCAACCCTTGCAACAATCAAACTCAATGTCACTGACATGCCCCAATTTCCGGCATTGCCGGATACTGATTACTTCTTTATCACGCAACTCTGAAAACAACATAGCAGCATCATCCTTTTCTTTTATCATACGCAGCCCAATTTGTCCCTGTGATTTTGTATAAATTCCCACAAATCGTAAATCCTTATTTTACAGCCTCTTTTGTAGTCTGTAAAAATGCAAAAAAGGAGAACATCATGGCCAATGGAAAAGTCGAAATTTGCGGCGTAAATACTGCCAAATTACCACTGTTGAATGCTGCCGAAAAAGAGGAACTGTTCGAGAAAATCGCAGAAGGCGATCAGGAAGCAAGAGAAAAATATATCGAAGGAAATCTGCGTCTGGTATTAAGTGTCATCAAACGTTTCTCTTCCAACAATGAAAATGTGGACGATTTGTTCCAAATCGGATGTATCGGACTGATGAAAGCCATTGACAATTTTGATACCACGTTAAATGTCAAATTCTCCACATATGCAGTCCCCATGATCATCGGTGAAATCCGTCGTTTTTTACGAGACAACAATACCATCCGCGTCAGTCGTTCCTTAAAAGACACCGCTTATAAGGCAATTTACGCCAAAGAAGCCCTTACCAAACGCAATATGCAGGAACCTACCATTATGGAAATCTCTCAGGAAATCGGTATTCCCAAAGAAGACATTGTCTATGCTCTGGATGCCATCCAAAATCCCATGAGTCTCTATGAACCCGTCTATACGGAGGGCGGCGACACACTTTATGTGATGGACCAGGTCAGCGATAAAAAGAATCGCGAGGAACTCTGGGTAGAACATTTATCCCTAAGCGATGCCCTCAAAAAATTAAACGCCAGAGAACATGAAATCATTGTTTTACGCTTCTTTGAAGGTAAGACCCAAATGGAAGTAGCCGATCTCATCGGCATCTCCCAGGCGCAGGTATCCCGTTTGGAAAAAAATGCCCTAAAAACAATGCGCAACTATCTGGAAGGGTAATCCCCTCCAGATATGTTAGATTTCTTTGCTGATTTCCTTTTTTAACCGGTTCATAATCTTCTTTTCCAATCTTGATATGTATGACTGGGAAATTCCAAGTAAATCTGCCACTTCTTTCTGGGTCATTTCCTGTCCGTCACTGCGGTTTAAACCATATCGCAAACTGATGATCAAACGCTCTCTTTCGCTCAATTTACCGATGGCCTTCATCAGAAGCCTTCGCTCCACATCACTCTCGATATCCCGATAGATAATATCCTCATCCGTGCCCAGAATATCCGATAACAACAATTCATTTCCGTCCCAATCCACATTCAGCGGTTCATCAATGGACACTTCAAATTTGGTTTTACTGTTTCTGCGAAGGAACATTAAAATTTCATTTTCAATGCATCTGGACGCATAGGTTGCCAGTTTGATGTTTTTATCCGAACGGAACGTATTGATGGACTTAATCAGACCAATGGTTCCGATGGAAATCAAATCTTCCACACCCACGCCGGTGTTATCAAACTTTTTGGCTATGTAGACTACAAGACGTAAATTATGTTCAATCAGGGATGCTTTGGCCTCTGCATTTTCATCCTTTTCCAATTCACAAATACATCGGTTCTCTTCCTCGGCTTCCAAAGGCGGCGGCAAAATATCATTTCCGCCGATATAAAAAAGTTCCCCTTCTTCTTCCACATCTATTCCAATCGGAAAATATACCTTCCGGCATACACTCCCATCCACAAACCAGTTTTGAAACGACTTCATCATTTCCTTACTCCTCCTTCATATAGTCCTTATGTAAAATCATATGATACGCACCGCTTTGGGATATTTTCCCCGGATAAAAGGCAAGCATCACATCCCTGCATTTGATATCTCCTTCTTTGGTATGAATCATCATCTGCGGAATTGACTGCGCTTTCATGGTGGCGCCTGTACTTCCCAGTGCGTAATAGGTTACTTCGTAATCGTATTGCTCCCGCGGCGGCATAATACCGTGCTCTACAATACATACCGCCTTCCCCGTTTTGTTTTCGCGCAATCGGTTTCCGGTATCAATCAGTGCTACGATACTTACCTTTTGGCACGCATCTTCCCCGACTTCCGTCAAAATAGTGACCGGCACAAACAGACTTTTTTGCCGCCTGTACTGACGCAATGAATATTGAAAAATCCCGTAAATCAAAATAATCAGTGTCAACCATATACCAACCGCTAAATTTCCGCTAAATACAGACATCAACCACTGAGCAACGCCCCCAAGCAGAAACGTAATCGCTACAATGGAAAGCAACATACTAAAGTACTGCCTTCGCCCTCTCACGCAAAAGGCAATCCGCGTACTTGCCGCAATCCAAAGAACAAAAACCAAAATAAACTTAACATAACCGTTGAGCCCTACCGGCAAGAACATAAAGCAACTTCCTATTGCACCGATTAAGGCCGCAAGAATAATTCTCAACCTTGAAGTAATCAGTTTCATAATGCTTGCCGTCATCATAAACACGCAGTAATTCATGACAAACTGTATCAAAAACACCGTATCTAAATAGACTTCATATTTCATACTTCATATCCTTCTTGAAGTTAAGAATACCACTGAAGGCTTGCACATTTTGTCGAAACGGGAACGCTTATGTTAAATTTTTTTCGACATAAAAAAATGGCACCTCTAAAGGCACCATTTCTCTATTTTGTTATTCAGTCCAAAGCAGTGAATCACTTTCTGAAACAGCATTTGTGTCCGGATTCACAATCTGTGGAGTACCTTCTGTTCCCGTCCCTGCCATTTCCTGCACCATTAAACCGGTCATTTTGGTAATATCTTCCTCACTTACCATAACAGTACTGCCTGCATCCTCCGAAGATTCAGTCTCTGCAATTTCTTCCTGAACATATATATTCTCTTCATTCTCTACAAGAGTTTCAAGTTCCACCTCTATATTAGGAACCACTTCAGACGCGATCTCTATTTCTTCAATATGTTCCGTTTCCGTAATCTCTTCCGTAGTAACCTCTTCAATAAGTTCTACTTCTGTAATCTCCTCCGCAGCTACATCTTTGACAAGTTCTGCCTCTGTAATCTCCTCCGCAGCAACATCTTCGACAAGTTCTGCCTCTATAATCTCATCCGCAGCTACATTTTCAACAAATTCAACTACAGGTACATCTTCGACAATCTCCTCCTTTACAGCGTAAGTGATATTAAGTGAGTTCGTTGCATAATCAATCATTGCCGTATCCTCGTCATAAAACTCAAGATTATATAATCGGTTAAATTCATGATTGTATGCGCCTGCTATTACTGTGGTCTGCTCAGTCTTCGCATTTGAAATCAGTAAATCATTTCCCGAACGTGTAATAGAAATATCATCGACCAAAACACCTTCACCATACACAATCTTATCTAACTGCCTACTATCGGTTGCATCATAATTGTCAATGATATCATCTCCATCCGCCGCACCAATATAGTAAGTGTCTGCACCTTCTCCACCATACAAACGGTCATCACCTGTTCCTCCAATTAAGGTATCATCACCTTTCTGACCGTACAGGCTGTCATTTCCTTCTTCTCCATGAATGGTGTCATTTCCGTCTGCGGCATTTACCGTATCGTTTCCTTCACCCATATAGAATGTCTCATTCTGATGATATCCTACCGCT
>JAFUNC010000007.1 GCA_017473115.1 Lachnospiraceae bacterium | reverse complement strand
CACATGAGCAAGAGTGCTTGCACTCTGCGAAAATGTGGTAGCGTACGTAGTACGCGTTTCATTTGTTTAAGTTCATCCGTTCAAAATCAACATCTAGCTAATTTTTCCGTTTTACTTTGTTTAGGTTTCTTTCTCTGAATTTCTCTCACACTTTAAAGTGTTTTTAGAACTTTCAGGGTTGGATTGCTGTTTATTTGTCAAGGTTCTTTGCCATGTTCAATTTCCATGACCGCAACATCTTACGATGTTAACGGAGAAGGAGGGATTTGAACCCTCGCGCCGCTATTAACGACCTACTCCCTTTCCAGGGGAGCCCCTTCAGCCTCTTGGGTACTTCTCCAAATAAGCTAAATCATAATCATTAACTTTTTGACTGCGAGGTGCAAACGGAGAGGGTGGGATTCGAACCCACGTGCCCTTGCGGACAAACGGTTTTCAAGACCGCCTCGTTATGACCACTTCGATACCTCTCCATGCGCGCTGTTTTTTGTCAGCGCAAAATGTATTCTAGCAAATATAATTTGGGATGTCAACTGCTTTTTTTATTTTTTTATAAAAAATATTTTCATATGTTTAGAAGAACTTTTTATACTTCATATTTCTTATATTCATATTATTTTATAATCCGGTTTACAGTTTTTGCCATTCCGCTTACAAATATGCCCAATCTCTTCGGAAGATATACATCCTTACTCTAAAATTGTTTCCGCCAACGCCATATCTTCCGGCGTTGTGATTTTTACATTATTATAACTGCCTTCCACCAGTTTTACTTTGAAACCGCCGAAAATCTCTGCTACCATGGCGTCGTCGGTTACACTATACTGCCTGCAATTCTCTTCTTCATTATTCAGAAACGTATCATAGGCATCCTTAATGCATTGATATTGAAAAGTCTGCGGTGTTTGAACCGCCCAAATCAAATCACGTCTGGGTGTCTCTTGTACATAACCGGCATCGTCGGCAATTTTGATGGTGTCTTTTACAGGCATACCGGTAACGCAGGCACCGTATTCTTTAACCATAGCAATATTACGTGCAATCATTTCATCATTTACAAAAGGTCTTGCGCCGTCATGAATCAATACGATTTCTGCATCTGCACACGCTTTTAAACCATTATGTACCGAATGATAACGCTCTTTGCCACCGGCCACAATCCGACTTACTTTATTGAAATGATACTTCTCTACAATTTCTTCTTTACAATATGTTATTTCGCCTTCTGCAGTTACCAGAATAATTTCATCCACCACGCTGTCTTCAAATGCTTTTAAAGAATAATATAATACCGGTTTTCCTTTGATTAATAAATACTGCTTTGCTACATCGGACTGCATTCGTTTACCTCGGCCTGCCGCCAACACAATTGCCACTTTTTTACCCATACCAGAACTTCCTTTCATAAGGGATATAAAAGCATGTCGGTCTCACACCAAACATGCTTTTTGCAAACATTTTAATCATTATAATCTCTCGCCTAACTTCAAATTCGGCACCGCATTTAAATCATAACCGTGGCGAACGCCTTTGATATACTCATAATAGGCGGCCGCGCCAATCATTGCCGCATTATCGGTACATAAAACAGGAGGCGGTAAAAAGAATGCAACGTTCTTCTTCGCACAAGCCTCTTCAAAGGCCGCACGCAACGAACCGTTGGACGCCACACCTCCGGCAATTGCAAACTTATCCAAATTGTATTTTTCAATAGCATCCATGGAATGCCCCACCAAAACATCTATAACCGCTTGTTGGAAGGAGGCCGCAACATCTGCCGAAATCACTTCCTCGCCTTTCATCTGACAACCGTTTAAATAATTCAACACTGCCGATTTCAATCCGCTAAAACTGAAATCATATTCGCCGTCCCCCACTTTGGCCCTGGGAAAACGAATGGCTTCCGGATTGCCTTCTTTGGATATTTTATCTATTTTAGGTCCTCCGGGATACCCCAGACCAATGGCACGCGCAACCTTATCAAACGCCTCACCGGCCGCATCGTCTCTGGTTCGTCCCAAAATTTCATATTCGCCGTAATCTTTAACCGATACCAAATGAGTGTGACCGCCCGAAACCACAAGACAAACAAAAGGTGGTTCCAAGGTAGGATTAGCAATATAATTTGCTGAAATATGACCTTCTATATGATGTACGCCAATCAAAGGCAAGCCCGTAGCAAAAGCAATCGCTTTCGCCGCAGATACGCCCACCAAAAGAGCCCCTACCAAACCGGGGCCGTAAGTTACCGCAATCGCAGAAAGTTCTTCTAAAGTAACGCCTGCTTTTTGCAACGCTTCTTCAATTACCTGATTAATCTTGTCGATGTGTTTACGTGATGCAATCTCCGGCACCACACCTCCATATACCGTATGTAAATCAATTTGTGAAAAAATTACATTGGATAAAACTTCCCTGCCGTTTTTTACCACGGCAGCCGCAGTTTCATCACAGGAACTTTCAATTGCCAATATTAAAACATCTTTGTCCATTTTTATCTTTTAACCTTTTATAAAATACGTTTATGATTCAGATGATTCCACGGTTTCCTGTAAAGATTCCACTTCCTCTTCCTCTAACAGTTCCCAACCGAGAATTTTCCAATGTCCGTTCTCGTCTTTACGCATAATGAAGACTTCATTGGAATAAATATATTCCGTACCCTGACGCAAACGATATGTGGCATACAAACGTGCACATTCACGACCATCCACCACAAACTCTTCTACGTCCGTACTTGCAGATACCGTATATCCGGAAACAACCACACCCAAAGAATTAAATTCAAGAATATCATCTCTTAGACTGTCAATATATTCTTCCTCTGTTATGCCGGCGCACAATTCCTCATCATACAACTTTCTCGCAGTCTGCGCCAGTCTTACCAAATCCTCTTCGCTTAAATTCTCTTCATAAAAACAAATGGTAATCTCACTGTAATATTTTAAAACTTCTTTGGGAGTAGGGGGATAATTCATTTCAAGATTACGCAAAACCACATTATCCACATTAGATATTACAACATCCTCTTCCGCCTGTTCCGTCTGCGGCTTATTGTTAATATAAATAAACATACCCAAAACAGCAGAAATGCCCAACACTACTATCAAGATAATAATAATCTTACGTCCGTTTGTCACATTTATCCCTCCTTCCCTTCAATTTCTCTTAATCTTCAAACATCAAATCCACACTTTTACCATCCTTACCCGCATGGGCATTGGGAAAAATCTTGCGTACTTTCTTCATATAATCTTCCGGGCGGACCAATGACGGACTGTAGTGTGTCAACCACATCTCTGTCACATTGCTGCGCTTTGCCAGTTCTGCCGCCTCATAAAATGTCATATGCTTGTATTCTTTGGCTTTCGCCACCTTTTCTTCCTCGCCGTACATACCCTCACAGATAAAAAGATCCGAATCCTTAGCATTTTCGACAATACTGTCGCAAGGTCTTGTGTCTGTAGTATAGGTAACCTTTAATCCTTTACGCGGTGCCCCAAGCACCATATCCGGAGTATATGTCACACCTTCTGCTTCAATCACTTCACCTTTTTGCAGGCGGTTCCAGAATTTTTGCGGAATTTCCTGTGCCCTGGCCCGTTCCACATCAAACATACCGGCTCTGTCTACTTCCAAACTATATCCGTAGCAGGTAATGTTGTGATTCACCTTAAAGGCATTCAAGCGAATACCGCCCAAGTCAATGGACTGCTGCGGTGATGTCAATTCCATAAATTTAATTTCAAAAGGCAACTCCGGCGCAATGGTACGAAGTGCCGTCACCACTCTCTCCAAGCCCTTCGGACCGATTAAAAGCAAAGGTTCCGTCCGCTCTGCATTGCCCATGGTAAGAAACATCCCCGGCAGACCGCTGATATGGTCCGCATGATAATGCGTAAAGCAAATTACATCAATGGGTTTCGGGCTCCACCCTTTTTCTTTCATTGCAATCTGGGTTCCTTCACCGCAATCAATCAATATGCTCTTACCGTTATAACGAACCATTAAGGAAGTGAGCCACCTGTACGGCAGGGGCATCATTCCGCCGGTTCCCAAAAGACATACATCTAACATAGTTCACCTTCGTTGTTTCTTTTATAAAAGTTCCGTTACCACCGTTACCGTAGGCGGCACCGCAAACTCCTTTGTTATTCTTTCATAACATTCTTCGCACAAATCAAAATCGTGCTTTTCACGGTCTTTCTTGGAAAAATATCCGAACATCCAGTCCGCCCGAAAACATCCTTCCATTAAAATACCGTTCTCTACTTCCATATTTTTACCACAGCCGTTACATACGACTTTGAATAATTTCTGCTGTTCATCACTATATTCCCGCATTGGTACTCCTCCATTCTGTCTGTTTACGGCGTTTTGTTTCGGAAACAATCCGCCGGTATGTAAAATTATACAGAACTTATAACCTACTTCCTAGTGGGAAATATAGGAACTTCTACTGCCGATGCAGCCAATAAATCGCTGCATTCTCCGTAGGGTTCCGATAAAAATTGGGACGAATGCCTTCACATACAAATCCCAGTTTCTCATACAATTGTCTTGCAGGTACGTTTCCTTCTCTGACCTCCAGCGTGAAATGTTGAATTCCCATACCTTCCGCTTCCTGCATCAAGTGTTGCAACATCTGCAACGCAATCCCTTGCTTACGATATTGCTTTTTGACCGATACGTTCAACACCTCTCCCTCATCAAAGGAAGTAACCAAACCGCAAACACCGGCCAAAGTCTCCCCGTCATAGGCCACCAGATAAAGAGAGGTATCTTTCCCGATTTCTTCCAAAAAAGAATTTACCGACCAGGGTTCACTGAAGTTCTCTGCCTCCAGCCCTGCTGCCGCTTCCGCGTCGCCGGTCTCCATTCTTCTGATTATCATAAAAGTCCGGCTTCCTTTCTTTCACGTTCCGCCTGAGACAATCGTAAATACTCCGGCGAATGTTCTGCTGCATCTTCATACACACCTGCCTTGAACTTTTCCAGGCCGAGACTTGCCACGCACCCTGCTTTTTGCAATCTGAGATGCCCCGGCGCAAACGAATATTTTACCTTCATCAAATCAGACAACTTCTCTGTAAAAACAGGCACTCCGTCACCCAGAAAAATCACTTCTCTGTTCAATGCATTTAAAATATCCGCAATCTCTTCTATGGGTACTGCGCAAGGTTCTTTTATAACATTTAACCTATATTCTTTGTTTAAGCCGTTACCTTCCGCATCTGTCGCAACAAACTCATACACTCCGGTATACACCTGGTTACGTCTTGCATCCATAATAGGACACACCAAACTGTTTACTCCGTGCATATTATAAGCAAGGGCATCCAAAGTAGATACCGGTACAATCGGTTTCTTCAACGCCAACCCAAGTCCCTTCGCCGTCGCAGAACCGATACGAAGTCCGGTAAAAGAGCCCGGCCCCGCCGCAATGGCTATGGCATCAATTTCTTTCATCTCCAGACCTGCATTTTTTACAATCTCTTCCAACATGGGAAGCAGCGTCTGGGAATGCGTCTTTTTGTTGTTAACGGTATATTCCGCCACCAATTTATCGTTCTCCATAATGGCAACGGAGGCCACAAGGCCTGAACTGTCAATTCCAATCAGTTTCATTTCAATCCCCTGTTTTCTTATATGTTGCAATACTGAATACTTCTGCAAAAATCACTGTTCAATAGTGATTCTGCGGTAGTCAAATCCTTTTTCCGGATCCTTCTCAATGGTAACGGTTACCGTATTCTCAGGCATCAGTTCTTCGATTAAGTTTGCCCACTCTACAAAGCAGACACCCTCACCATAAAAATAATCTTCATACCCAATCTCTTCCATTTCTTCCGGGTCACCGATGCGGTATACATCAAAATGATAAAAAGGAAGCCTTCCCTCCTCATACACCTGAACAATGGTAAAAGTCGGACTGTTAATATGTTCTTTGATTTCCAAACCGTCGGCCACGCCCTGGGTAAAAACGGTTTTCCCCACGCCCAAATCTCCAATCAGCGCATACACGCTGCCGGGTTGTGCATTTTGTCCCAATTCTTTGCCCAGTGCAAACGTTTCTTCGGCACTAAATGTTTCATATATCATAATTCTATTCCCTTAAAAACGAATTTTCATTACTTCCGGAGAAATATGTTTTGCAATATATGCGATGACATCCTCCGTCCGGTTTCCCAAATCCGCACGCGGAAAGATAAAAGCATTCACCTTGGAAGTATACACAAAAATACTTTTTCTCGTATTACATGCCTTCACGCACTGTTCCCATTTCGCCATCTGCGTTTCTCCGTTCTGGCTGATTTCGATTCCTTCTTCACAGAATCGGTAATGCAGCGGCTCTTGAAACGCAGGGGTAAGTTTTGCCTGAATATAAGAACGATAT
This sequence comes from Lachnospiraceae bacterium, assembly GCA_017473115.1. Classification (GTDB taxonomy): domain Bacteria; phylum Bacillota; class Clostridia; order Lachnospirales; family Lachnospiraceae; genus UBA3766. The sequence goes on along the minus strand of JAFUNC010000007.1, from coordinate 137,833 downwards.
ATTGCAGTAAGTGGTTCATAAACAATAAATGCAATACCTAATATCAAAAACAAAATACGCGTGGTATCTTCCCTGACAAAAAATAAATATATACAAAAGAACCCTAACGCCGTTGCTAAAATAGTAATCGGCTTCTTATAGGTATGCTGAATTTTAAAATCGTATAAAACACTCGGTGTAATTTTAACATCAAATTCCAAATCCAAAATCAGCGCCTCAACTTTCTGTGCATTCTTAATCCAGAATAGCATAACACAAAACCCAAACTTTTGAAAGAGAAAAGAAAAAAACCTGTATCTTTTCATTCTTTTATCACAAAAAGATACAGGTCTTACATTTACTTTCTTCGCAATGCCTCGATAGGAGTCAATTTCGCGGCTTTTCTTGCAGGATACAATCCGAAGAACACGCCGATTCCACTGGAGAACAATGCAACCGCAAGAATAAAAAACGGATTGTAATCCGCCACAATATTCATCTTTGCAAGACTTCCTGCCAGTGAACAAATCAACGTAGAACCGCCGATACCGACAAAGATACCTATCATACCGCCCAACAACGAAATCGTACCCGCTTCTACCAGAAACTGAAATAAAATACTTCCCGTTCTCGCCCCAAGGGCCTTACGGATACCAATTTCCTTGGTACGTTCTGTTACGGATACCAACATAATGTTCATAATACCGATACCGCCTACCAACAACGAAATCATGGCAATTAACACGATAAAAACAGTAATAACATTCAGAATTGCACTAAAACCTTCCAATACTGAATCAAAACGCAACACTTCAAATTTACCTTCACCGCGAACATCATGTCTGGCTGTAATAAGATTCACCGAATCATTCGCTACCTGAGCAACATTTTCCTGAGAATCCGCCAGGATATAAACCATAAAATAATCCAAACCGATGCCGTAAGCACCAAGACTTTCATTAATAAGTGAATGTGGGACTTCTATTGTATATTTTCCCGTTCCGTACAATAACTGTGTTGCGGAAGATTCACTGTCTTCCCTGACACCCACAATTTTTAAATTGTAAAAACCACCATATATTTCCACTTCCAGAGTCTCACCCAGAACATCCGTAGAACCAAAGAATGCTTTGGCCGTAGCCTCCGGCACTACACAAACCGGTTCACAATCATCATATTCTTCCTGCGTAAAATAACGTCCGCGAACCAGGGGTTCTTTATACAGGTATTGCAGAGACGGTGTTCCGAATCTGGCACTCACTTCACTTGGTGCAAAACGGCTTTCGCTTTCTACATCCACCGAAATTGTCATATCCATCGTGACACCCTTGACGTTTCTGACTTTCTCTTCGATCGCCTTAATATCCGCATCGTTAATATAGTGATTTTCATCTGCTGCCAACAGATAAATACTGTTACCAACCATATCGTTTAAAGTATTGTAAATACTGTCACGAAAACCGTTACCCGTGGATATGGTCAACACCACCGAAGAAATACCTATGACAAGGCCAAGCATGGTTAATGCCGAACGCACTTTATTCATTTTAATATTTGCAAATGCAATTTTAATATAATCTAAAAACTTACTCATTTATGCCTCCGTGGCATTTATCTTTTATAAAATACGATCTGCTCATCCGACATTTTCGCCTCCTTATTCATGACGCAATGCTTCTATCGGACTTAAATTCGCTGCTTTTTTCGCCGGATAAATTCCGAAGAAAATACCGATCACACTTGAAAATGCCGCAACACCGAATACAGTGCCCGCATTAATATATGCAATGATTTCCATATCCAAAAACAGGGATGCTATTTTACAAACCGCAGCAGCACCGCCCCAGCCAAACAACATACCCAGCACACCGCCAAGCAGTGTAATCATTGCGGCTTCCGCAAGAAACTGAATCATAATAGAGCCTGTTCTTGCGCCAAGCGCCTTACGGATACCGATTTCCGAAGTACGTTCGGTTACGGATACCAACATAATGTTCATAACACCGATACCGCCTACTACCAAAGAAATGGCTGCTACTAAAGATATAAAAATAGTGATGTAGTTGATAATACTATTAATTTGCTTGGTAACAGACGCAAATTCGTCCGTTGTAATGACATGCTGTCCTCGCACATCTTTTCTGGCTTCCATCAACCGGATACAATCCTGCGCAACCTGAGACGAATCTTCCGGTGTTTCCGCGATAACAAGGAAGTTATCGAATTCTTCTCCCATTCCCCAACCGGTCAAATTGTCCATTGTGGTAACAGGCATCTCAATTTCTACTTCGTCATAATAATACATCATTGTTTTCACTGCATTGTCTGACTTCGCTCTTACACCTACAATTCGCAAATCTACAATAGCATCGCCGATGGTTACCTCAATACTTTCACCCACCACATCGGCACTGCCGAATAAATTAACGGCACTTTCCTCTAAAATAACACAAACCGGACTGGCATCTTCATATTCTTCCCAACTAAAATACCGTCCGTGTAAGATCGGCTCCGGCATAGCATGCATATAATCCGGAGACGACGCCGTAATCCAGGTAGTATAATCTCTCTTCCAGTTTGCGGTAACGCCATACTGGTTTGCCACCGGCATAACTGCTTTGACATTGTCTACCTTATCACGCACCGCTTCCACATCTTCCGGTGTAAACCAGATATATTCTCCGGATTCACTCTCCTCCCACGCCATAATATACAACTGGCCGGCAAACATTCCGTTGATGCCTTCCAGTACGGAGGTTTTTACACCGTTACCGATAGCAACAATCAGAATAACCGAAGAAATACCGATGATAATACCAATCATGGTAAGAAAAGAGCGTCCTTTGTTATTGCGAATAGACAGCCAGGCAATTTTAATATATTCCATTAACTGAGACATATTAACTCCTCTTTTCCTGACAATTTACATTCCTTCCATCATCATTTCCACATTTTCCATATCCATTTCAGGCATTGCCATTACGGGCATACCTTCTTCCAAATCGGAAGATACTATTGTGATTACCTGATCCGTTTCTTCCAAGCCATCCACAACTTCTACATACTCATCGGAAGAAATGCCAAGAGTGACATATCTTTTCTCTACAATACCGTCTGCTACAAGATATACGAATTCGCCTTCCTTATCGGCACTTACGGATTCCACGGGAAGCATTACTACATCGGTTTTGGATGCTGTGGTTAATTTTACTTTTGCATCCAATCCAAGGTAAATATCACTATCCGGATTGTCGAGACTTACTTCTACCGTAATGCTGGTACTTCCGTTGCTTCCTGCGGTCGCAATGCTGTTGATTCTGGTAACCGTTGCATCATATTCTTTATCAAGAATTTCCACAACTGCTTTCTGTCCCAGTTCTACTTCTTTTAACCCGCTCTTGGTAATACTGAATGTCACTTTTACCTTATCCAGACTTGCCAAAGTCATCATAACCGTGCCTACCGTAGTCTTGCTTCCGGCCTCTATATTGCAGGCAGTAATTACACCGTTAAAATCAGCAGTCACTCCCTCCTTGCAAGCAAGTATATCTTCGTATACTTCACCGCTACGCATTGTAGAAAGTTCCCCGTTCAACACAATGTTTTCTGCGTCATATTTATTGCCCAAAGCAGCCTCATAGGATTCCACTTTTGCCTTTGCCTCTTCCAACTCTGCTTTGTATTCAGCCAATACGGTTTGATTATCCGTTAACTCTTTCTGCTGGTAATACGCATTTTCGCTTCCGGAAATCTGGCTCATTTCATAAGTCCATTTGTTGATATTGTGTTCATTCTGCTGCATCTTTTCAATAAAGCCCTGCACTTCTTCCGGACTTAATCCCAATTCCGCTGCATTCTCCACATGATATGCATAATCCGCCATCGCTCTCTGCTCTTTATTAATAGAGGTCTGCAGGTTGGCCGCTTTTATCGCATTGGCATCCGTTACTTCTTTTACCATCTCATCTACTACAGACTGCTGGATAACAACAAGTTCCGAATACTTTAAAACATCTGCTCTCGCCTGCGCAAGTTTTGCTTTCGTATCATTGTAGTCTGCAAGATTTCCCTGATATGTATTGTTGGTAATCTGATCCTCTAACTCTGCTTCTCTTAACACATAAGCATAATCTTCTTCATCAAAGGAAATCAAAACATCACCGGCCTTGATTTTATCTCCCAACTGCGCATTGTCAGCCACGAGCACGTTGCTCGGAGCATAATAATTCACAACCTGCTCACTTTCAATGGTTCCGCTGGCATTGATGACGGATTCCAAATCGCCTCTGGTAGGATTTGTGGTAAATACCGTCATGGGCATATTCTTTGAAATTGCCGAAATTACCGCGTATACAATAATAATCAGTAAAAGAATCGCTATGGCGCCGCCGATTAAAAACCACTTTCTTCTTTTTTGTTTCTTTAATTTCTTCTGGCGCTCTTCTTTCGCACGCTGTAACTGTGCTTCCACGCTTCTATCCTGGTTTAAAACAATTCCTTCTTGATTTCCCGCACTCATTTTATCAATTCTCCTTTACTTCATCGTAATCGATTTTACCGTCTTTAATATGTATAATTCTTTTCGCCTCCATAGCAATATCACTGTCATGGGTAATTAAAATAACCGTTCTTCCTTCCTGATGCAGTGATTTCAGAATTGCCATAATTTCTTTACTGGAGTTTGAATCCAAATTACCGGTAGGCTCATCCGCCAAAATAATAGGCGGCGCCTGTGCAATTGCCCTCGCGATTGCAACACGTTGCTGCTGACCGCCCGACATCTCTGCCGGTTTGTGGGTCATACGGTTGGCAAGACCTACTTTCTCAAGAGCCGCCTCCGCCAACTCACGGCGTTGTTTTTTACCCACACCTCTGTATATCAACGGAAGTTCCACATTCTCAAGGGCTGTCAGATTGGCAATCAGATTAAAACCCTGAAAAATAAAACCGATTTCTTTATTACGGATATCTGACAATTCATCATCCGTCAGTTCCGAAACATCTGCTCCGTGTAAAAGATATATACCCGCCGTTGGTACATCCAGGCACCCCAGCATATTCATCAATGTAGATTTACCAGAGCCGGACTGGCCGATAATGGCAACAAACTCATTTTCTCCTATACTCAAATCAACGTGGTTCAGGGCCCACACCTCATTTTCTCCCGGGTTATATACTTTACACATATCCCGGATTTCAATTAATTGCGACAAGAAATTCTCCTCCTTATCCTATACTCACGGTGTAGTATAACACCATTATCTTCCTTTGAAAACAAAATATATAAAATCGATGCTATTACAACTATACAAATCTGATATATCCTTTATGTATCCTTTATAAAAAACTTTCATCGAAAAATATAACGATTTTATTCCACGGACAACTTCATAATAGCACAGGCTTTTCGTTTGTCAACAACTTTTTATCGTTTTTCGATAATTTTTTATCGAATTTAGAATTTTATTGCGATTTAGTGTCTAGATGTTACAATCACAAAACAGTTGTCGCTCTTCGTTAAACAGTATATAACAGCGTATAACAGTTGTCAACCATTATACGCTGTTAATTTTAAAAATTATTCTTTTTTATCTTCCTCTGCCGATTCCTTCTCTTTTATCTCGGCTTCTTTTTTTCTCTTTTTAAAAGGACTGCTTTCTTTTAAAAAAGGTCTTAACGGTTTATATAGAAGCATTGCCAGAATGCCCACTGCCACACTTTTTAATAAATTCATAGGCAATGCCGCAAACACAACAAAGGTGGGAATATTTTTAATCAACGGATTGGTTGCACTTCCCACGGAAATCAATGCTTCCAGGTCCCCGCCAAAGAACATTCTGACAAAAGTTGGCAACAAATACAATCCATTTAAAAGGGAACCCACGATACACATACACAAGCCACCGGTAATACAGGCTGCAATTGCACCCTTCTTGGTTTTTTTGCACCAGTAAACAATCGTCGCCGGAAGCACAAGAGAACAACCGATTACAAAGTTGGCAAGTTCACCTACAAAAGCCGTACTGGTAGGCCTGAAAATTAACACTTTAATCAAAACCTTAAACATTTCCACCAAAACACCGGCAATAGGTCCATAGGCAAAACCACAGATAATGCCCGGCAAATCACCGATTTCAAACTTATAAAATTCCGGAATCACACCGGGAAGCGGTACTTCCACTGACATCAGGACACCGGCAATGGCTGAAAACATACCAACTACCGCGATTTTACGGGTATTTAATATCTTTTCTTTGCTTCCGATACGTTTCAGAATCATTTTCTCAGCAATAAAAGCAATCAAAAAAATTGCCACCATTATGCCCAGAAACTCTAATGCAAACAATGCATTACCCTTTACCGATTCAACAAATTTGGTTAAATTGTTCATAAAATCCTCCTTTTTCCCTCAGAAACATGGTATTCAAGGATTGCTTCGGAATACTTTTATGCGTGAAATGCCGTTCTTCCGTAATTTCACAAACAAAAACCCTGAGCATAAAAACACTCAGGGCATAAATATTCCAAAACATCTCTCTTCTTCCATCCAGACTGTACTGTCGGTTTCGGATTCTCACCGAATCAACCGCTTACGCGGGTCGCGGACTTAGGCTCTGCCATCACCGCCGGTAGGGAATTTCACCCAACCCTGAAGATCTATTTTATTTTCTTCCTTATAATACTACCGGACTGCTTATATTGCAACCGGATATTATATTTTTTTATCCGCACCATTCGACACCTTATATTTTTGACCTATTATAAATGGTAAAAACATTCTTATAAACAGAATCACGGGGATTTCCAAAAGCATAGTGCAAACAATGGAACCGACCATAAATTGCAACCCATCCGGTCCGGGAAGCGGAACAAATACATCCCGTCCGATAATCATACCGGTATTCATAATGTAAAAATTCAAATGTGTGCACATTACAATCAATGAATTTTGACCATAAAAGGTTATCAGGGGAACATTCGGAATGCTTTTGCATATAAACAGTAGTCCGAGACCTCCGGTCAGACCAAGTCCTACATATAAGAGCGGATTACCTATATTTACATTGTTTAAATCCATCAACTGAATATACGGAACCACTAAAATATTGATTGCAAACAAACAACCGCCCAACAGTAAACCACCAATACGAAATTCGCTAAGCCAATGGACAATCCCTGTTTTTGTTTTCTTGTCTTTTTTAGGAATTGATTGAAGCAACATTCCGGTTAAGTACCCGAATCCGATCAATGATGCTGCTATGACTGATTTAGTCAACACGCGTAACTCTGCCAACCAAAGGGCTGTAAGCCCTGTATTTGCAAGCGCGTGATATCCGTAAAATGCCCCAACTGCCATAAGCAAAACCGTTGCAACGGATACGATGACCGCAATCACTTTCTTCTTTATAAAATGTCTGCATAATTTTAAAATTGCATACACAAAAAGTTCCGCAAATAACAATACCGGCAAAAACCAAAGAACCGAGTACCCTTGCAATGTAACGGTCTGTATCACATGCTCTTTCAGCATATCCCAAGTAAATACTCCGCGTAAAATTTGAACCAAATCAACCCCTAAAGATCCTATCGAAAACCAGATGTACGGCAGCATAATACTCTTTATTTTATGTCGTAAAATCTTGCCGGCCGGTTGTTCTTCTTCCTTTTTTAACTGCATCAAAATACCGGACACCAAAAAGAAGGCCGGAAGATGGAATGTAGACAACCATATATTTTTACTAAAATCAATCAATCCGCTGTGACCTACTACCACAAGAAAAATAGCAATGCCGCGTACCATATCCAAATAGGTAATGCGCTTACCGTTATTCGATTGTGCCTTGGAACTGTATAAAAGCCGCAGTTCTTTTTTTATTCTTGCAAGCATATTCGAACTCCTTTTTTCAAATCATGACTATTATAACAAAGAACTTCCTATATTACTAATAAAATTTTTTATATCTGCTCTATTCCCTTATTACTTTTATCTGTTAATATATGTAAAAAACAAAATTGTTTACTTTTTCTTCCATTGTATATTTTGTTTTTATCCGTTATAATGATTCTGTGTAAAAACGAAAGGGGAAATGTTCAGTTTTTCTGGACAAGAAGTTATATGGAAAAAGAAAGAAGAAAATCCCGTATCAATCCGCTTTTGATTACGGCCAATATTACAAGTATTTTATCTTTGATTTGTTGCATCGCCATACTCTTTCTTGTGGTAAGCAACAATAAATCGCAGGAAGCGGAACAGGAAGTTATGATGAATTTGGAACCGGATCGGACATATACCGCCGATGAAGTCGATGCTCTGGTTGCCGAAGCCAAGTTGGAAGGCGGCGAAGAAGGCAAGGAAGAAATCAGAGAAGATATTAAAGATGCCTATATGAACGGCACCGGCATTGTACATGAATTACGTCTTCTGTTTCCCAATGACATTGTCTTTTATAATAACGGAAGATATCAGTTCGAACCTATTTCAAGCAACATTCCGGCCCGCACTTACGACCCCACCGGTTTAGTGGTAAATACCCGCGGTGAAATGGAATATCAGGTAAATGGCGGAGTAAAATCTCTCAAAGGAATTGATTTATCCCGTTATCAGGGAGACATTGACTGGTCAAAAGTTGCCGGAGACGGCGTCGATTATGCCATGATTCGTGTCGGTATCCGAGGCTATGGCACAGGCGAAATTGTAATTGATGACACTCTGGACGCCAATATGATGGGGGCAACCTATAACGGCATTGATGTCGGGGCATATTTCTTTACCCAGGCAATCAGTGAGGAAGAAGCAATTGAAGAAGCCGAAGCAGTCATTGAAGCACTTGCTCCCTACAATGTTACCTATCCCATCGCCATCGATGTGGAAGATGTCAATGACAGCAGCGCAAGAACCGCTAATTTAACCGCCACGCAAAGAACCGATTACGTAATCGCCTTCTGCGAACGTTTGGAAGAAGCCGGCTATACACCTATGATTTACGGCAACCTGAAAACCTACTGCGATATGTTGGAAATGGAACGTCTAAATGATTACGAAAAGTGGTTCGCATTTTATGACACATATGTATATTTTCCTTATGAAATTTCCATGTGGCAGTATACGGACAGCGGCACCGTAAATGGTATTGAAGGCAATGTGGATTTAAACATAACTTTTACGGACAAGTATCATAAGTAAAAACATGACACAATTGTCCAATAAATTATCCCTATCGAAACATCTATACAGAAATAACTCTTTGATGTAATATCAAAAAATCCCTTACGCGACATCATCTCTGTCGCATAAGGGATTTTTGTTTTATCTTTTAATGGTGCTTCTCCGAGCGTTTCAAATGTCTATACAGGTGACATAAACGTCATTTTTGTTCCTTTTTTTCATCCAAACGCATGGTAAGGCTGATACGTTTCTTCGCCAAATCAACGTCCAGAACTTTTACATCTACGACATCACCAACACTAACCGCTTCCAACGGATGCTTAATAAACCGGTTTGTAATGCGGGAAATGTGTACCAAACCGTCCTGGTGTACACCGATATCCACAAATGCGCCAAAATCGATTACATTTCGAACCGTTCCTTTTAACACCATACCCGGCTTTAAGTCTTCCATATCCAATACGTCGCTTCTTAAAATCGGTGCCGGCATGCTTTCTCTGGGATCACGGGCGGGTTTCTCCAATTCATTTAATATATCTGTCAAAGTAATTTCGCCGATTCCAAGTTCTTCCGCAAGTTTCTTTTTATCACGAACTTTGGATGCGAGACCGCTCACTTCCTTCGTTTCTTTTACCGGCTCTACAATTTCGGTCACATTGGCCTTTTCCATAGCCTTCGCCATAGCCAGTCCCATTGCGGTATTGGTATTGCGAATTACAACCTTTCGTTCTTTCGGTTTCGTTGTTTTCTTATTTGTTTCTTTTTTGCCCTTATTAGCCGCCGCTTTCTTCTGGGCTTCTTTCACATCTTCCATGGTAAGACCCAGTTTTTCCAAAAGTTTCATGGTTGCGTCATAAGACTCAGGATGCACACTTGTAGCATCCAAAGGATTGTCTCCGTCGGTAATACGCATAAATCCCGCGCACTGCTCATACGCTTTGGGACCAAGTTTTGCTACTTTCAAAAGTTGCTGACGATTGGTAAATCTACCGTTTGCCTCTCGATAATCAACTATATTCTTGGCGATTACTTTAGAAATTCCCGAAATATATTCCAAAAGCGGTGCTGATGCGGTATTCAGATCCACACCTACCTTATTTACACTGTCTTCTACCACTCCGCTTAAGGCTTCACCCAGTTTCTTCTGATTCATATCATGCTGATACTGCCCTACCCCAATGGATTTCGGATCAATTTTTACCAACTCAGCCAAAGGATCCTGTAATCTTCTTGCAATAGATGCCGCACTTCTCTGTCCTACATCAAAATTAGGGAACTCCTCAGTTGCAAGTTTACTTGCAGAATACACGGATGCCCCCGCTTCATTTACAATTACGTATTGAACAGGGCGGTCAATCTCTTTTAGTAATTCTACGATAACTTGTTCAGATTCTCTTGACGCTGTGCCGTTTCCGACAGAAATTAAATCTACATTATATTTTTTAATTATCTGTTTTAAGACTTTTTTAGATTCTTCTACCTTATTCTGCGGTGCCGTAGGAAAAATAACAGTTGTGGTCAAAACCTTACCGGTGGGATCCACCACTGCCAACTTACAGCCGGTACGGAACGCAGGGTCCCAGCCCAAAACCACTTTGCCTAAAATAGGCGGCTGTAAAAGCAACTGTTCCAAATTCTTTCCGAATACGGAGATTGCCCCGTCTTCCGCTTTTTCCGTTAATTCGTTACGAATCTCTCTTTCAATGGCAGGTGCAATTAATCTGTCATAAGCATCTTCTGCCGCTGCCGTAATCACCGGTGATGTGTACGGATTCTCGTTTTTTATAGTCTTTTTATTTAAATATTGTAAAATCCTCTCCTTGGGAGCCTCAATTTTGACCTTTAATACTTCTTTATCTTCTCCTCGATTCAAAGCAAGTACACGATGTCCGGCAACCTTTTTCACAGGTTCGGAGTAATCGTAATACATTTCAAAGATTTTTTCTTTTTCTTCCTTTTTAAGGCTACTCATAATAATACCTTCTTCCATGGTAGCCTCACGGATATATGTTCTGTGTGCCGCATCATCGGAAATCATTTCCGCAATAATATCCCTTGCTCCGGCAATTGCTTCCTCTACGGTTGTCACACCTTTTTCTTCCGAAAGATAACTTTCTGCACTTTTTTCCAGTGATTCTTCCGTTTCCTGAGCAAGAATCAATTCTGCCAGCGGCTCCAATCCCTTTTCTTTCGCAATGCCCGCTCTGGTTTTACGCTTGGGTCTGTACGGACGATATAAATCCTCCACTGCCACCAAAGTAGTCGCTTCCAGAATCTGTTTGCGCAGTTCCTCGGTCATTTTTCCCTGCTCTTCAATACTGGAAATTACCTGTTCCTGCTTTTCGCAAAGATTACGCAAATACGTAAGTCTTTCATTCAAATTACGAAGAACTTCATCATTTAGATTCCCCGTAACGTCCTTACGATATCTTGCAATAAAAGGAATGGTATTTCCTTCATCAATTAATTTGATGGTTACATCCACCTGTTCTTTCTTGATTTGCAATTCTTTTGCAAGTTGTAATGCAATATCCATTTTTTCCTCCTGAAACTATCGGACTGCATGTCCCTATTCCTATCCAAGTATACTCGATTTCACATGTTTTTCGCAACTAAATTAAGGTAAAAGCATTGTTTTTTTCTTTTCATTCTTCTTCCCCCGTGTTATACTGTAAAAAAGTGTACTTATTTTGAATTTTATGAGGCAAACTATGAATACTTCCGAGCCAAACTATCGCCATTTTGCTATGGCCAAGACCGCCGGCACCTTTGCCTTTGCGGCAGTCATTACTGCTTTATTCGGCACTATGATTTTTCCTTTTATCTTCGGCGGATTATCCATTATATTTGCGGTTTTATCCAAAGGAAATACCGCCCACTATCAACTCAATGCACGAATCGCAATCATCGTGTCCTGTATTGCTCTAATCGGCAACACCGCCTTTACGGGTTTTGTCTTTTATAATGTATTCTTTAATGAGGAATACCGGGAACAGTTGGACGAAACATTGGAGCAACTATACGGAATGAGTATGGACGAATATACTTCATATATGTTTTCATTACCGGAATATAGCGAAATACCCTCGGAACAGTAGATAAATTGTAATTACAGTTACTGTAACAAACATAACAATATACTTGAAATACAGCAATATTTCAGAAAGGAGACGCCTATGAACGGAATCGCATATATTGGTGCCATGGATTATCAGAACGTAAACAATGCCGACAAAATCGTAATCCCCGGTGCTCCTCTTACAGATAAAAAAGAAAATAATGATGTTTCCGGCATCAAAAAAGCAGACCCTTCCGGCGAATGCCAGACCTGCGCCAACCGCAAATATCAGGACGGTTCCGACGAAATGGTTTCTTTTAAGTCTGCCCAGCATATATCGCCTTTGGCAGCCGGTACCGCCGTGCGTGCTCACGAACAGGAACATGTGTCCAACGCTTACAAAAAAGCCGCTCAGGATAACGGCAAAGTATTACAGGCAAGTGTAAGAATACACACATCCGTGTGCCCGGAATGCGGACGCTCTTATGTATCCGGAGGCGTAACCAGTACCAGAATTCAATATGCCAACGAGGAAAATCCCTATACAAAAGAACTGAAGAAATTACAGAAAGATGCTTTTACCGGTTCTAATTTTGACGTATCACTGAAATAAAAGGCAGGATATATTATGTATTCTAAAATCAAAGAAATCAAAGCATATGCAAGAGAACAACTGCTGTCACATATGTGGACAGCAGTCTTCTTTACGTTTATGTACATTATGCTTACAAATCTGTGCACCTGTTGCCTGATGGTATACCCCGGCGGCGGCAGTGTTATGGAATTGCTTATTTATGAATTTACAACATTATTGATTGATTTATTTGCAGGGCTTCTGCAAATGGGCGTTGCATACTTTTATCTAAACGTATCCACCGGCAAATCAAGGGCTTCACTGTATGATCTTTTTTATGCTTTTACACACAATCCTGATAAAGCCCTAAAAGTTTCACTGATGTTATCATTGACTCATATGGTCTGTACGCTTCCCTATGTAATTTACACGCTTTTCTTTATGCCTGTTTTTACGATGGAAGAACTAATGAATGCAAAACCTGAAGTATTACAATATATGGGAATTGCTTATTTGATTCTGGGTGTGGGAGAACTGATATATTTTCTGATTTGTCTATATTTTGAACCCGTTTATTTCATGTTGGTAGATATGCCTTCTCTCACTGCCGCAAAAGCAATGAAGATGAGTATATGGTTAATGAAAGGAAGCAAAGTTCGCCTTCTCGGACTAAACTTAAGCTTCCTTCCTTTACAATTCATTTCACTATTGACATTCGGTATCGGAAACCTTTGGTTGATTCCCTATATGAACACCGCTTCTGCCTGTTTTTATACGGATTTATCGGCCAAACGTCTGAATCATTAATCAACGGTATCATCACCGACGGCTTTACCTCCGAGGCTTTTCCACTTTAGGTAGGCCGTCATCATTTTATCCAAATCACCGTCTAAAACCGCATCTACATTACCGGTTTCTTCACCGGTTCTGGTATCCTTAACCAAAGTATATGGCTGCATAACATATGAACGTATCTGACTGCCCCATCCGATTTCTTTGATTTCTCCCCGGATATCGGATAATTTCTCCGCATTTGCTTCCTGCTTTAACATCAATAATTTGGCCCTTAACATCTGCATTGCCTTATCTTTATTGCTGTGCTGTGAACGCTCATTCTGGCACTGTACCACTACGCCGGTGGGAATGTGTGTAATTCGAACTGCCGAAGACGTCTTATTAATATGCTGACCACCGGCACCACTGCTTCGATACGTATCTATGCGCAAATCATCCGGATTAATATCCAGTTCCACATCTTCCGGCAATTCAGGCATTACATCCAAAGAAACAAAAGATGTCTGTCGCTTTCCCTGCGCATTAAAAGGGGAAATACGCACCAAACGATGCACACCCTTTTCAGACTTTAAATAACCATATGCATTCAAGCCGTTTACCTGCCATGACACGGACTTGATTCCGGCTTCATCACCATCCTGATAATCCAGCACTTCCACTGTATACCCCTTACGCTCCGCCCATCGTACGTACATGCGATAAAGCATGGCTGCCCAGTCACAACTTTCCGTTCCGCCGGCACCGGCATTCAATCTGAGAATTGCATTGTTGGTATCATATTCTTCCGATAAAAGTGTTGAAATACGTATTTTCTCAAATTCTTCCACAAATTCATCCAGTTCGGCACGGATATCTGCCACCAACTCTGCATCATTTTCTTCATACGCCATTTGAATCAGCATACCGATATCTTCCAACTGGCTTTCCAAATGGTTATACATATCGATAGTATCCTGAAGATTCTTCATTTCTTTCATTTTACGATTGGAAATCTCGGGATTGTCCCAGAATCCGGGCTCCTGACTTTCTCTTTCCAATTCCTTCACCCGCTCAGTCTTATTCACTAAGTCAAAGTGAATCCCTCACTTCCGCCAATGGAGTTACATAGGTCTGCAATTCGCTTTTCATTGCATCTAATTCAACCACTTTGCGTCACCACCTTTTCTTTTTGATTTATTTATAAAAGACACCCGGCAACATGCGCTTTGCAAGCCAACCTTACCGGGTGTACATTTCAATATTTTACCTTTTATGCGTTTCTGCCGCAGCACTGCTTATACTTCTTGCCGGAACCGCAAGGGCAGGGTGAGTTGGGATAAATCTTCTCATTTTCGCGCTTTATCGGGCCCTTGGCTACCGAATCATCTTTGTTGGTACCTGTTACCTTAGCCACCTGCTCACGCTCCAGTTTTTGCTCAACTCTGACGTGCATAATCAATCGTACGGTTTCTTCGCGAATTCCTTCCGTCATTGCATCAAACATATCGAAACCGCTCATCTTATACTCTACCAGCGGATCCTTTTGTCCGTATGCCACCATATGAATTCCCTGCTGAAGTTGTGCCATATCATCAATGTGTGCCATCCATTTATGGTCAATTGCTTTTAACAATACAACACGTTCCACTTCACGGATTGCATCTGCCTGGGGAAACTCGGCTTCCTTGGCTTCATAAAATTTAACCGCTTCTTCCTTCAACTGCTGCTTTAATGCGTTCTTCTTGGGCTTTTCCACACGTTCTGCAGTAATCGGTTCCAGAGGAATGATCGGTAATAATGCATTGTTTAATTCTGCAAAATCCCACTCATCAAGGGATGCATCGTCACTGATACAATTATCTACGGTATTTTCTACAATATCCGTAATCATTTTATAGATAACATCGCGCATGCTTTCACCGCTTAATACGCGAAGACGCTCTGCATAAATAATCTCTCTCTGGTCATTCATAACCTGATCATAATCCAACAGATTCTTACGGATACCAAAGTTGTTATTCTCAATTCGCTTCTGAGCATTCTCAATGGTCTTAGTCAACATCGGATGCTGAATTTCCTGGGTTTCTTCCACACCCAAAGAATTGAATACCGTCATTAACCGGTCAGAGCCGAAAAGACGCATTAAGTCATCTTCCAAAGAGATAAAAAATCTGGATTCACCGGGATCACCCTGACGTCCCGCACGACCGCGCAACTGATTATCAATACGTCTGGATTCATGACGCTCCGTACCGATAATTTTAAGACCGCCTGCCTCTCTTGACTTTTCATCCAATTTAATATCCGTACCACGACCTGCCATGTTGGTTGCAATGGTTACCGCACCGAACTGTCCGGCCTTGGCTACAATTTCAGCCTCCATCTCATGGAACTTGGCATTCAAAACCTGATGAGGAATGCCGCGCTTACGAAGCATACGGCTGATTTCTTCCGAAGACTCAATGGTAATGGTACCTACCAATACCGGCTGTCCGGTCTTATGAGATGCTTCCACTTCTTCACAAATTGCAAGTAATTTGCCGCGTTTTGTTTTATAGACCGCATCATTATGGTCAATACGCGCAACGGGTCTGTTGGTAGGAATCTCAATAACATCCATTCCGTAAATGTTACGGAATTCTTTTTCCTCTGTTAATGCAGTACCGGTCATACCGGCTTTTTTATCAAATTTATTAAAGAAGTTCTGGAATGTGATGGTTGCAAGTGTTTTACTCTCTCTCTTAACCTTAACATGTTCCTTGGCTTCAATTGCCTGATGCAAACCATCGGAAAAACGACGTCCCGGCATAATACGTCCCGTAAATTCATCAACAATCATAACCTGATCGTCTTTTACAACATAGTTTTGGTCGCGGAACATCAAATTATGTGCACGCAGCGCTAAGATAATATTATGCTGAATTTCAAGATTTTCGGGATCCGCAAGATTCTCAATACGGAAGAAATTCTCTACCTTCTCCACACCGGCTGCTGTAAGATTTACCGCCTTATCTTTTTCATTTACAATAAAATCGCCGTCTTCTTCCTGCTCTACGCGAAGCAGAATATCCATTTTAGACTGCTCTTCCATATCTTTACCGCGCTTCATCTGGCGCGCAAGAATATCGCATGCCTCATAAAGTCTTGTGGACTTACCGCTCTGTCCGGAAATAATCAACGGTGTTCTTGCTTCGTCAATTAAAACAGAGTCAACTTCGTCGATGATGGCATAGTGCAACGGACGAAGTACCAATTGCTCTTTATAAATAACCATATTGTCACGAAGATAATCAAATCCCAACTCGTTATTGGTAACATAAGTAATATCGCAATTGTATGCCGCACGGCGCTCTTCCGCCTTCAGGCTGTTCAATACCACACCTACTTTAAGTCCCAAAAACTCGTGAATCTGTCCCATCCACTCTGCATCTCGTTTTGCAAGATAATCGTTAACGGTAACAATATATACACCCTTACCTTCTAATGCATTCAAATATGCCGGCAGGGTAGATACCAATGTTTTACCTTCACCGGTTCTCATTTCTGCAATACGACCCTGGTGTAAGATAACACCACCGATTAACTGCACCCGGTAATGCTCCATATCCAGTACACGTTTTCCGGCTTCACGCACCACCGCAAACGCCTCCGGCAAAAGATCGTCCAAGTTTTCGCCTTCCTCAAAACGCTTCTTGAATTCTGCTGTTTTTCCGCGAAGTTCCTCATCGGACAATGCCTGCATGTCAGGACGTAACGCTTCGATTTTATCTACGATTTTATTAATTCGTTTCAGTTCTCTTTCACTATGTGTTCCGAAAACCTTTTCCACTAAATTCATTTTATTCTCCAATCATTCCCTGATAATACAAATCCGTGGTCAAAGCCCACACTCTCCATATTACCATTTATAATTTACATCCTGACTATTCTAACAGATTTAAAAAAAGGATTCAACCACTTATGTGTAAACAAAGTGTGAATCCCTTAATAATATTCGACATATCTTGTTAAAAAATGTCACATTATGAAATCTTTGTCTCTCCGAAATTTTCCAAAAAGGTAGGATCTTTCGCCTTACGCCAAAACAGATAACATACCACGATGGCAAAAACGGCATGTATAAACAATTCAAACCACGCAGGTCCCTTTGTTAAAATTTTAATCACTCTTTTCTGGGAGCGGCGGCTGGACTTCAGAAATTTCTTAACCAGTTTATTAATCTTTTTTTCACGTTTCTTTACTGTCGCCTGTAACTTCTGACCGTAAGTTTTCTTTTTTCCGAACATATCTATCCCTCCCATATCGGATTTCTATTATATTATAGCCCTTTTTCTCATTTCTTACAACTGAATTATTCCAAACGCCAAATCGGTTGAGAAAAAAAATTTTTTATGATAAAATTACCTTGAACACAGTGTTAATATGGGGCGGTTGAAAAATATGTTCAATCGAAAACTGTGTCTTTTATATTTTAACATTAGGAGCGTTATATGGATTGGCTGAAATTAATTGAATTGTTAAAGGGACACAAGGTATATTTGCAGACTCACAATTTCCCTGATCCGGATGCATTGGCATCCGCTTACGGAATGCAGGTTTTTTTACAATGCCACGGTGTGGAATCCACCATTTGTTATGCAGGTGAAGTAGAAGCAAACAGTACAAAAAAAATGTTGGAAGTATTTCACATTGAAGCAATTGAAATTGATGATATCCATGATATGAAACCGGATGATTATATCGTTACCATTGACGGACAAAAATACAATTCCAACCTTACGGATTTCCCCGGCAATGAAGTGGCTTGTATTGACCATCATCCCACAATGAAACCTTGCGCTTACCGCTACAGCGATTTGCGTATCTGCGGAGCCTGTGCGTCTATGGTTGCTAATTATTTCAAAGAAAGCGAAACCACTCTGGATACCAATACGGCCACTGCTCTTTTATACGGAATTAAAATGGACACGGATTCCTTTAACCGCGGTGTTACGGATTTTGACATCGAAATGTTTGCTTTCCTTCATAAAATTGCCGATAACCACACCATTTCTGCCCTATCGCACAATAATTATGAAATTCAGGATTTGTATGCCTACGGCGAAGCAATCCGAAATATTAAAATTTATGATAACGTAGGATTTGCATCCATTTCCTTTGACTGTCCGGATGCTTTGGTCGCAATGATTTCCGACTTCATCCTCGGCTTGGATATTGTTCAGTTTGCAGTTGTGTATGCAGCAAGAAACGGCGGTTACAAATTCTCGGTCCGTAACGAAACCAAACATTATCATGCCGGTACCGTAACCGCCAGGGCATTGAAGGACTTAGGCGACGGCGGCGGACACTTTGCCATGGCCGGCGGTATCGTTCTCCCTGAAAAAATGTATCTTTTGGGAGATCATCCTCACTTTGAAATTCAGCAACTTTTTATGAACGTACTATATTCCATAGACGAAGAAATTTCCGAAGAATAATCAACTCCCGGGTTGTTTACACAATCCGGGAATTTCTTTTATTTTATAAAAGTTTTATATTCAAAATAATTGCACAACCATCTGAACTGTGTTATAGTAAAAATAGTTTTAATATAAAAGTTTTTTAGCAAAGGAAGATTTTACATGAGAGAATATTGTATCACAACTGACTCAAACTCCGATTTACCTCAGGAATATATTGAAAAATTCGGTACTACCATCATTCCCCAATACTACTCGTTCGGCGATGTGGTTTACGGTGACGAATTGCATATGTCTCCAAAGGAATTTTATGAAAAAATGAAAGAAGGCGCGCTTCCCCAGTCTCAGGCCAATAATCCCGCAGTCATCGAAGAAAAATTCCGGGATGTTTTGGATAAGGGTATGGATATCATTCACATTGCCTTTTCTTCTGCATTAAGCGGAAGTTACAATAACGTATGCATGGTGGCAAATGAATTGTTGGAAGAATATCCGGACGCAAAAATTACAGTCATCGACACATTAAATGTTTCTCTGGGCGAAACCATTATGGTAATTCACGCCGAGAATTTAAAAGCCAACGCTGTGGCATATGATGATGTGGTTGCAGAATTAAATGAGTTCCGTAATCATATCAATGTCCAGTTTACGGTTGATGACTTATTCCACTTACAGCGCGGCGGTCGTGTCAGCAAGGCAACCGCTGTATTGGGAAGTACATTAAACTTAAAACCTTTCCTTTATGTAAATAAAGATGGTGGTCTTACCTCAGACGGCACCGCACGCGGACGCAAAAAATCCATCAACAAACTGGTAGACCGTATGATTGAAACCATGGCCGACAATACAGATTTTTCACTTCCCGTCGGTATCGTACACGGTAACTGTATTGATGATGCGGAAACTTTAGCCGCTATCGTAAAAGAAAAAACACAGTTTACCAACGTGATTATTAATGATATCAGCCCCAGTATCGGTGCCCATGCAGGCCCGGGTGCTTTGGGTCTTGTATATTACGGCGGAATTAAGGCTGCTGCAAAGGAAACGAAATAGTTTTTATGAGGACGCAAGGGATGGGTTTCCATGTTCTCTGACACGCTTTCGCTCGATTTTGGATACGTAACGGACGCTAAATTCGTGGATTTGTAAACAAATCCTCTCATTAAGCGCCGACGACCAAAAAAACGGTCATCGAACATGGAAACCCATCCCCTTGCTGTGCTATGAAATACAAATAATAATTATCGCTTATTCGAAAATTGTCATAAATATTGAATAACTGTCATCAAAATATATGCTTATTTATTATGGACCACAAATGGATTATCCAGATAATCAATATAGGTTAATTGATTATAAAATACTCCCCAAGTATAGCTATAACATACTCGAGCGGCTACATTTAATTCATTACCTTTAATACCCAAAATATACTCTCTAAATTTTTCAATGTCTTTTCTATTTGTGCCACTATGTGCAGATTGATAAAGAATTCCATCGTACCATCTTGCATTTTCCGCATCTGTCTCATTCATCATAACAGCATTTAATGTAATTCTATATTTATAAGTATTCTCATCAGTTAATGTATCAATATTTCCTTGACGAAAATCAAATGTTTGTTGATGCGCCTCGCCATTATCCAAAATACACTCATCGTACTTTACAGCCAGTTCTTCCATGGTATATCCATATGTACTAAGAATCGTATTCAAGTCATCCTCTGAAATATAATCCAGATTTGCAGCTATTACCAATGCTTTGATATGCTCAGGATCATTATACTGATACTGCGTAATTAAAGAATCAATATGTGCCATTACTTCATCGGCAGAATATATCACCGCTTCTTCAACCTCTTCGATGGATGTTTCTTCGGAAGTTGCAACTTCTTCGGATGCAACCGGAGTTTCCTCACTTATCTCTTCTGTTGTATCACTCAATACACTATCACCAATCACTGTTTCAGCGTCACTTGCACAACCCGTTAACAATGCCGCACTCATGATTGATATCAGCATGCTGGTTAACACCTTTTTCATTTGTTTTTCTCCTTTAATGGCTGATTTTTTTTTTGCAATCATTATATATATATATAATGTCAAGGAAAAAACTCTCGAATTTTCATTTTTTATAGTTAAATATTGCTCGATGAAATAAAGGTTCTTCGGTATACAAATTGCCCGAAATAGGATGTCTGCAGTTCGAAGGGTGTTTGCCTTCGTCGGCATTTGGATTGCGTATTTTGCAATCCTATGTGCCGTTACGTTAAGGCAACCAAACGAAAGTGTCCCTGAGAATACAGACATCCTATTCCGGGCATCATCACACCCTCTCAACCTTTATTTCGCCATTACCCACATTTTTTCATATATAACCAAAAATAATCATAGACTTTTATCAGAAAAAATTATATAATAGAGGCGAAGTGTATATACACTTCCTTTTACATACGCAAATAATCAAAAAGTAATAGACTTTTAGGAGGAAAATGTAAAATGGGATTAATTAAATCAACTTTAAGTTCAATGGGCCAGTCAGTAAAAGGTACTTTTGGCAACGTATTAGGCGGTGTTAGCAGCGGTGTTAACACAGTATTAGGCGATGTTGCTGCAAGAGAGTTCTTCTACTGCGACGCATTCCCCAATGATATTTTGATTCAGAAGGGCCGCAAGCGTGACCAGAAGGGTAACAACAAGGGTAGCGACAACATTATCTCTAACGGTTCTGTTGTAATTGTTAACGAAGGTCAGTGTATGATTCTCGTAGATCAGGGTAAAATTACCGAAGTCTGCGCAGAACCCGGCGAATTCGTATATGATGCTTCTACCGAACCTTCTATCTTCTACGGAAACTTAGGCGAGAACATTAAGAATTCTTTCATTCAGCTTGGTAAGCGTATTTCTTTTGGTGGTGAAATCCCCAAGGATCAGCGCGTTTACTACGTTAACTTACTTGAAATCCGTAATAACCTTTGGGGTACAGCAGGAACCTTCCCCTTCTTCATTCACGATAAGGTAACAGGTTTCCAGGGTGATATCAACATTATGTGTAACGGTGAATTTACATATACGATCGTTGACCCTGTTCGTTTCTATACTTTCCATGCAGGTAACGTAAGAGACGAATTCAACAAAAAAGAAATTCACAGCATTCTTCGCTCTGAATTTATGACAGCGTTCCAGCCTGCTTTGGGAACTTTCTCAGAAGTTGGTTTACGCTACAGCCAGATTACTACTCTTACAGATAAATTAACCGATCAGTTAAACGTTCAGTTATCTGAAAAGTGGGGCGAACTTCGTGGTATTAAGGTGGCTTCCGTTACCATCAACACCATCAAGGCTACTCCCGAAGACGAAGAAAGAATCAAGAAGTTCCAGGATGTTGCTGTTTACACCAACGTAAACATGGCAGCTGCTCGTATGGCTACTGCTCAGGCTAACGCTATGGAAGCTGCAGCAAGCAACGAAGCAACCGGACCTATGATGGCTTTCGCAGGTATGAACATGGCACAGATGACAGGCGGTATGAATGCGAACAGTTTATTTGCTATGGGTCAGCAGCAGGCACCTCAGGCTCCTATGCAGCCCGCAGGCGCAGTTGTTGGTGCAGCAGCGGCTCCCGCAGGTTGGGCATGTGCTTGCGGCACAACCGGCAACACAGGTAAGTTCTGTATGAACTGCGGTCAGGCAAGACCTGTTCCTTCAGAAGGATAGACTTGTGCATGCGGTGCAGTAAATCAGGGTAAGTTCTGTCAGGAATGTGGTGCTAAGAAACCCGCCGGAGCTCCTCTTTACAAGTGTGACAAGTGCGGTTGGACACCCGAGGATCCTACCAATCCTCCTAAGTTCTGTCCTGAATGTGGCGACGTATTTGATGACAATGATGTTCAGAAATAATATTAGCCGAATCGTGAAATTCGATTAAAAACAGATAGCGGTTTGTGCTTAGGTGCAAGCCGCTATTTTTAATAAAAATCAATTTTCAGAAACGTACTATAATACTTCCTTTGCAAAATAGTATACGCATATATTTTTAATATGGAGGAAACCATGGATACAAATGATATGATGAATAATGAACCTAACATCGTGGAAACCAAGGAAGAAACCGACCGCAAGTGTCCCCAATGTGCAGGTGTAATGAGTTATGATCCCGCAACCGGCAGTACAGCCTGCCCCTATTGCGGATATGTGGAAGAAATAGAGGTCGATGAAGATTTCCCCGAAACTGCAGAAGAATTGGATTTTGACAGTGCCGAATCCACCGGAAACTGCAACTGGGGTGTTGAGAAGAAAACCGTTCTCTGTAAAAGTTGCGGTGCCGAATCCATCTATGACGCTTTGGAAGTCTCCAGTGAATGTCCTTACTGCGGTTCCAACCAGGTAATGGAGGCCAAAGGAAAAGATACTTTAGCCCCCAACGGCGTAGTACCTTTTAAAATCTCAGACGATGAAGCGTCTAAATTATTTAAAACATGGATCGGCAAGAAATTCTTCTGTCCGAAACTTGCCAAAGAATCTGCCAGAGCAGACTCTTTCAAGGGCGTATATCTCCCCTACTGGACCTATGATGCACAAACCAAAACAAGTTATCGTGCACAATACGGCAAGGATCGTCGCGTACGAAACAGCCAGGGAGAAACCAAAGTGGTTACCGACTGGTATCGCACCAGCGGCATCTATAACGAATTCATTGATGACCAGTTAGTGATTGCAACCAACCGTCACAACAATTGGATGTTAAAAGGCATTGAACCGTTTAACACTGCTGATAACAAAACTTACAAGCCCGAATACGTGGCAGGTTTTGGTGCTGAACGTTATTCTGTAGGTTTAAAAGAAGGCTGGGAAAAAGCCAAAGCAGCCATTCAACTCCGCTTACGTAACAATATTACCAAAAAAATCCGTCACGAAAAAAATGCTGATCACGTAAAAGATTTAAGCATTCGTACGGCATACACCAACATTACATATAAGTATTTGATGCTTCCGATTTGGATTTCATCTTTTAAATATAACGATAAGGTATACCAGTTTATGGTAAACGGCCAAACCGGAAAAGTATCCGGTAAGACTCCTGTCTCTGTTGCAAAGGTAATCATTACCATTATTGCAGTATTGGCGGCTCTTGGCTTACTACTCTTAATTGGTTCTGTAATGGGTGAATAAAATGCTGAATACATTCATAAAAATAAGTAATTTAAGCACACTGAATATCGGAAGTATGCTGGCTGTCGGTTCTATTGCTTTTATTGCCGGAATCATAATCGCCGTGATTGTTTTGGTAATTCTTATTGTAGTACTTGTAAAAGTATTGAAAAAAGTAACCTATGCTTCACGCCAAATTAAATCAGTGACCAATACAGTCAAAGGTGTTTCCAAGGCTGTTTATGGCACTACCAACGTGGTAGAAGGCGTAAAAAGACAACAGTTCGAGCACGCTACCACACCACGGACCATTTCCAATATGTCCGGCATTTATCTTCCGCAAATCCAAAAGGATTTCCCGGAATTCCACTATGACGAAATGCGTGAACGTGCTAAAAATGTACTGACATCTTACCTTTACTGTATTGACCAGGATTCCCCTTCTAAATTATCGGAAGGAAATGATGAACTGAAAAATGCTCTCAACATGCATTTGCAACTTTTAAAAGACCGTAATTATGATGAACATTTTGAAAGAATGAAAATTCACAAATGTGAAATTTCCAATTATGTCAAAAAAGAAGGGCTTTGCACCGTAACATTCCAGGCTGCTATACAGTATTATCATTACATTCTGGAAGGCGACCGCATCAAAACCGGCCGCAAAGACCAAATGACACAAGCAAAGTACGAAATTCAGTTAATGTATGTTCAGAACCGCGATTTGGCCAAAGAATCGGCAAATTCCGCTATGGGCATTAATTGTCCCAACTGTGCGGCTCCCATATCCAATCTCGGGGCAAAACACTGTATTTACTGCGGTACTCCTATCGTTGAATTTAACATTCATGCATGGAATTTCTCCGCAATCAAGGAATTAAAATAATATTATAAAAATATTTTAATGAAAATTAAAAAAGAGTTCTGTTTGGTATATTTTACCTGCAGGACTCTTTTTTTATAAGAATAAAGAATTGGCTAAAAAGACATATTATGTATAGGCACTTTTTTACGAAAGGAGAAATGAATATGCTTTTTAGAATTTTAAATGCGATTGCATTAACACTTGTAATTGTCGGTGCCATTAACTGGGGCCTTATCGGTTTCTTTGGATTTGACTTGGTTGCCGCACTCTTTGGCGATATGAGCGGATTCTCCAGAGTCATCTATGCTTTGGTAGGTCTTGCCGGAATATATTCGATTATGTTTTATAAAAGACTTTCCATCGACGAAGCATAAAAAAGGCTTATTATGAAATGTAATTTTCATACAAAGCGACCCATTTACAAAGGCAACCTGTTAAAAGGTTGCCTTTTCATATGCCTAAACGGCTCCATATTCAATTTTATTGCTCAGGTTCAATTAAACCATAGGTATTCCCTTTTCTCTTATAAACAACGCTGATTAAATCCGTTTCTGCATTGTTGAATACAAAGAAGTTATGTCCTAAGAGTTCCATTTGAATACAAGCATCTTCCGGATACATGGGCTTAATATCAAACTTCTTGGAACGGATAATCTTAATTTCTTCATCATCCACAAACTCTTTCTCAATATAATCAGTCTTAAAGAAATCTGAGTTATGCTTCTGGTCCACAATTTTATTCTTATACTTCTTCAACTGTCTTTCGATAATTTCTTCTACCAAGTCGATAGAAACATACATATCGTTGCTTACCTGCTCAGAACGGATAATCTTACCTTTCACGGGAATGGTAACTTCAATCTTCTGACGATCCTTCTCTACACTAAGTGTTACATGTACCTCTGTCTCCTGTGTAAAATACTTCTCCAGTTTACCGATCTTATCCTCTACTGCACTGCGAAGTCCCGGTGTAACCTCAATGTTTTTCCCAATAATAATAAATTTCATACTGATCACCCTTTCATTGGTTTATCGTATCCATAAGCATTATAAAATACCTATGGTCTGTACATATTCCACCTTGTTTTCAAGTTTCTTATTGTACGTGATTATTATACCATATTTGTCCATACATTTGCAATATTTTCTCAAATTGTACTGAAAATTTATCCAATTGTTTTACACTTTTTTGACATTAAAAAAGTCAAGTATTTCGTTGTTTTTTTTCGCATTTTTCGACAAATTCTACGTAATATACAAAACGGATGTTTTGTTAGTTTCCATAAAATTGTTGTCTTTTTTACCATTTTCTCGGTGGATAATGTGTATAACTTCGTGTATAAATGATTTTTCGGCATTTTTCGACAATTTTATCTGTGGATATCTTTTTTTGACTTTTTTTGACTTTTCACTTGCATTCAGTAAATTTGTGCAACTTGTACAAATATTGATTTCCAACGACTTGATGCCTTAATTTTCATCCTATTTTACAAACATCTTTGATATAACATAAAAAAGCGATCCCTATCAAATAGGGACCGCTCTGAATTCTTTTCTTTAGAAAATTCTTCGCACTGCTAAAATCTTCTTATATTCAGCATCTGATATAATAATACCTGTCTTGCTTGAACTTGCGTGTACAATCTGACCGTTACCGATATAAAGGGCAACGTGTCCGGAATAACAAACCAAGTCACCGGGTTGCGCATTTGCGATTCCGTCTACTGCATAGCCCTGTGTACGGTCTGCTGTTGACGAATGCGGAAGTGCAACACCAAAATTAGCATATACACTCATTACAAAACCGGAGCAATCCGCACCATTGGTAAGGCTTGTGCCACCCCATACATAAGGATTTCCAACAAACTGACATGCATATTCCGCAACCGCAACACCCATCTCACTGTCACCCGCAATCACCGGTACTGCAGTAGTGTTATTGGCATTGTTTGAAATTGCCTGCTGAGCCGCTCTCTGAGCCTCTGCCCTTGCAGCCGCCTCCTGCGCCAAACGCTGTGCCTCTTCTTCCTTTGATTCAGCCTTTACAAAATCCGTACGCAAACTTACATATTCTGTAGATACATAACCTTCGCCTTCTTCGATTGAAATTTTAACCCAACCTTCGACAGGCTCTTCTTCCTTTACTACTACCAGTTCTTCTCCAAGAGGAACAAGTCCTAAAACAGAAGACTCAATATTTGCTTCGCTACGTACCTTTAATGTTGTAGTATTCACTGTAGCAATCTTGGTTCCAACTTCTTCAGCCAATGCAATCGCAGCTTCGCCGGTTACGCAAAACTCAGCCTTTACATATCCTGTTACATTACCGGAAGTAATCTGATACCATCCGTCCTTCTCTTCTACAAGAGTACCTACAGATTCATCATATAACTTACCTACGATTTCAGCCTCTGTATTGGCTTCCGCACGTACATTTACATAATCATTTACCTGCGCAATCACAAGATTCTGAAATTCTGCCGGAATTTCTTCCTTAACCGCTACATTCTCACCGGGAATCTCCAATTCTTCAGTAGGGATAATCTCTACAGATTCTGTACCCGTTTCTAATGTTCCGTTTTCTGTAGCCGTTGCTTCGCCAAATACATTCGCTGTGGCAATTTCCGCATTATTATCTGCTACCGTAACCATATTATCAGTAGCGGAATTCGCCTTTACCACTTCCGGAGTGACAGATGTCTGCTCCTCAGCGGCTACATCACTTGTTACCTCTTGTACAGTATTCACTGTAACCGGCTGAATGGATTTCACATCGTTTTCGCTAACGGCCGCTTCCGAAGAAACCATAGCATTTACAGTTTCCTGCGGTTCAGTAACACTGCTGACACGTACAACGGATACATCATTTTCAATCGTCTCCAACCCAACAGAACTGGTGCCTGTGGTATAAGACTTATTATCTTTTATAATTGATTCGATAGAAGCTTGCACGTCAACATAGGAAGAACCTTCTCCCATATCAACCGCCGCTCCTGCCGCGGGCATTTTGGCGAACTTTCCGGTTGCTTCCGTCGGAAGTGAAAGTCCCGTAATCACGATACTGATTACCAACGCACACACACCCACTATCAGTTTTTTGCGTCTCATAAAAATTACACCGTAAAACCTTTCTTTCCACTCGTTTGCCTACAAATCAGCATTGAATTATTACGAAATTGTTACGTTCATGTAACAATATAACAGTTTTCGTAACATTTGTCAACACATTTTATAACTTACAATATTTGGAAAGCCTTGATTTTCGGGCTTTTTTATTAAAATCAGACATAAAAACCATGAAATTTTTTCGTAATATTTATTGTAACAATTCTTTTTGGAATGATGTAACTGCATTCGCACCGTCTGCCACTGCAGTCACAACCTGTCGCAAAGGTTTCGTCCTTACATCTCCCACAGCATATACAAACGGCTTGTCAGTTCTGCAATCTTCACCTGCTACAATATATCCACCGTTATCTTTTCCTACAAAGCCTTCAAAGGCCTCGGAATTAGGCAAAATTCCTACCGCAACAAACACGCCTGCCACAGAAAGTGTATCGCTCGCTTCGGTAATTTTGTTACGCAGTATTACAGATTCCACTGCTTCGTCACCTTGAATTGCTTCCACCGTGGTATTCCATAATATTTCCACATTATCACACTTTTTTAAAGCCTCCTGTAACGTCTTGGCCGCACGCAGTTCATCCCTTCTGTGAATCAAATATACTTTACGGCAGTTTCGTGCCAGAAAAACAGCATCCTCCACGGCCACATCGCCGCCACCTACGACAGCCACGTCTCTTCCCGTAAAAAATGCACCATCACAGGTTGCACAATAGGATACACCCATTCCGGCCAGTTCTTCTTCACCGGAAACATTCAAAGGTGCATGCTTTGCACCTGTGGCAATAATGATACCTTTGGTCTTATAGGTTTTATTTTCTCCTACAATCACATATCCGTCTGCTTCCGTTTGAATTTCTTTCACATCATCTTCTACGGTCTCCGCCTGCATTTTCATCGCGTGTTCGCTCATCTTCTGTGCAAGTTCAAAACCGCTGATACCCGGAAGCCCCGGATAATTATCTACTTCATAAGTATTCAAAACCTGACCGCCGCCAAAGCCGGTCCGTTCCAATACCAATGTATTTAAACATGCTCTTTTTGCATAAATTGCCGCCGACATTCCGGCCGGACCGGAACCGATAATCACCAAATCATACATGTTAATTCCTCCCTGTTTTCCTATCCTTACTTCCGTTTTTATCTATTCTTTACTCTATCAGTTTTTACAATAAAATTCAATCACATTACCCACAAAACCTTGCAGTGTTTTCCGGAATCCACTATACTGTAAGCAGTTAGGATTTCAACCTCACGTCTTTAACCCTTGTATAAAAAGCAATTGAAACAGAACAATATAAAAAGGAGTAGTTATGAAAACTTTTGCTCTGGTAACCGGTGCTTCCCGCGGAATCGGAAGAAGTATCGCTGAAAGTCTGGCCAAGGATGGTTATCATCTGGTTTTAACCTGTCACAAATCCTTGGAACAGTTAACAAGTTTTGCCGAATATCTTGAAAAAGAATATAATATTACCTGCACTGCAAGACAATGTGATATGAAAAATGCCGAAGCCGTGCGTCTTTTATTTGAAGAGATTCCCACCCTTGACCTTTTAATCAACAACGCCGGAATCTCTTATGTAGGTTTATTGCAGGATATGACACCTGAGGAATGGGATGAGGTAATGTCCACGAATCTTTCCTCCGTTTTTTATACATCCAAATATGCAATACCTCTTATGTTGCAAAAAGGCGCCGGTCACATCATTAATATCTCTTCCGTTTGGGGAAACATAGGGGCATCTACGGAAACTGCCTATTCCGCTTCAAAAGGCGGTCTGAATGCATTTACCAAAGCCCTCGCCAAAGAACTGGCTCCCAGCGGCATTCAGGTAAACGCCATTGCCTGCGGTTTAATTGATACTCAAATGAATTCACACTTGTCCGAAGATGACCTAACTGCTTTGACAGAAGAAATACCTGCCGGTCGAATGGGCACACCCGAAGAAGTCGGTGCAGCGGTCATCAGCCTGCTTCATATGCCCTCATACCTTACAGGACAGATTATTACCTTAGACGGTGGTTGGACATAAAACATATGACCGGACCATCTCATGTTCCGGCAATTCCTCCGCACAACCAAAAAGGCAGAGAGCCGCAACCACCACAATGAACAGAATACCTAATTTTTCTTTCATAAAAATAAAAGCCTCCCTTTACCAAACTAACAATAGTTTGCGATAAAAAGAGGCTTTTTATTCTTTTATTCTTTGATTTTGGACGGTGTCTCTAATGGGACATAAAAGATCTCTCCGTCCTCTAAACGCATACAAGCCAACTGGCTCGACTTGTTTTTCAATGCCATACCACAATCAATATTATAAACGTGATATCCATAATAATCCGTATTATGATACACCAGTCCTCTGCCCAGTTCATCAATACAATCCAAACGTTGGGTAAAGGTATGACCGCAAATATAAATCGTCTTTTTGTTTGGATACAGTTTACTGTTATTCTCCCGGATAAAAGCGCGGTCAAAAATATTCATCCATACAATATCCCAAATTTCATCATGGGACAAATCCGCATATCGAAAACCATCTTTACTCTTGCGGTTAGTAGTATATGCATGAGATAAATGATAATTTTTATTACCAATCGTAATCTTCTTAATAATCCATGCATTTTCCAAATAATCAATAATTGCTTTTCTCTTGGGTATGGTTAATTTCGAAAAGTCTTCATAGGTATATTCACCACCATTGCAGGGATCAAGCCACAAATCAATATCATCCGTATCATGACGGTCTTTACTCTTGATTTCATCAAAATTCCTTAACGCATCCAACATCAGCATCTCATGGTTTCCTAAAATTAATACCACATTCGGACGTTTCATCATATCGTTCAGAATCTTGATACCATCATTTCCCCTGTCAATGGCATCACCTAACACATACAAAGTATCTTCTGCCTTCAGGTCAATTTTCTTCAACATTTTCATGTAAGACTTGTATTGACCATGGACATCGCTCATTACGTAATTGCTCATCACCACAGTCCTCTACACTTCTACAATATCACTGATATCAACCTGAATAATCGGTCTGATACCCATAGGTATACTTAACTTCCATTGTTTCATCTTACCGTTCTGGATAGAATGTCCGTCACAATTTTCACCATAGGTAAATGTTGCACTTTCTGCATTAATGGTACCTCTGGTTCTAAGGGCATATCCCATAGGTAATGCATCATCTAACTTCTT
This sequence comes from Lachnospiraceae bacterium, assembly GCA_017473115.1. Taxonomy (GTDB): domain Bacteria; phylum Bacillota; class Clostridia; order Lachnospirales; family Lachnospiraceae; genus UBA3766. The sequence goes on along the minus strand of JAFUNC010000007.1, from coordinate 106,474 downwards.
TGCTGCCGCATACTGAGAGAAAAGAATCTGACTCTGGTTCACAGGCGTCTTCAATGCATTTCCGCCTCGTACGGCACGATTCTCGAATCCATTCATCACTTCCTCTACAGAAGGAAGAAATACACGGTCATAGGTGATTTGATCGGTAAAAGATGAAATCGGCGTTTTAACTTCCTTAATAATAATCTTTTCCTGCTCTTCCTTTGTAAATGCTTCACGGAAGAAATCACGGTTTAACCATTCTCGGATTTTACTGAATTCCCAACTGATTCCGGTACGGACTTTAGTCACTTCCCTGTCTGTCATATCAAGATATGTCTTCTCATCAAACATCTGATAATCCAGTACATATTCAGACTGAAGAATCATTTTATTTCCGCTCTGGTGTAAAATAACCCAGGGAATATCCGTATATTCAAAAATACGATACATTCTGCTTTCGTCTTTGATTTTCTGCTTATTAATCAAGCGGTATTCCTTCGACATCAATGCATCTTTTACGGAAAATCTCTTAAATTTACCCCCATCCAAAACAGCCTTATCATTACCGTCATAATTAGCATAAATGATATCTGTTGTAAGACGTGAACCGGTCACTTCATTCATAGGATAATGACCGAACCACACACGACGGTTCTTTTTATCATACATCATCAACGCATTACTGTGAGGATATTGAATCTCATACGTTTCTGCAAATTCCTTATTAATCTTCTGTCCGTACAGATGACGTTTTAACTGTCCCATATCCTGCTGGCGGTCCTTACATTCCATAGAAAGGCCACGCATAATGGCATCCGCAATTCTGCGCTCCATAGGAATACCGTAATCCGCAATATGCATCAAGGGCTCATTCTGGCTTCTCTCAAACGCATCGGTAGGAATATCTCCGGTAATCATACAGTACATGGTTGCACAGATACCGTATACATCCGTCCAAGGCCCCTGTCCTTCACCCACCATCTGTTCCAAAGGCGCATAACCGAATTTACCGAAATAAATCTGGGCAGTCTTATTGCTTAATTTCTTGGTAGCACCGAAATCGATTACCTTAATACTTCCGTCTTTATCGAGCATAATATTTTCCGGACTGATGTCTCGATGAATCAGACCGCTTTTATGAATTTCTTCCATGGATGTGATTACCGGCTCCATCAAGGCAAGTGCATGTTCCACATCCAATTTGCCGCCGTGATTATCGATATATCTTCTGAGTGTACCGCCCTCTAAGTATTCCATAACCATATAGGCAGTATTATTTTCATAAAAAAGTTCTTTAATGGAAACAATACCGGGATATTTAGAAAACTGCGCCAAAGTTTTGGCTTCACGCTGATACGCTTTCAACTCCTCATAGTATTCTTCGGGTGTAGTACCTTCCGCTACATATAAAGCATCGTTGGTATCACGTTCCACCATTTCATCCGGGAAGAATTCTTTTACCGCAACACGATATTCCAGTAACAAATCAAATCCCATATAAGTAATACCGAAATTACCCATTCCCAGAATATTTCCGATTAAAATTTTTCCATTCAAAATAGTGCCGGGCTCTAACGCACGACCATAACTCTTTAAACCTTTTTTTGCTTTACCGCAAACAGGACAGAATTCATCCTCTTTACTCATATGCATACAGTTCATACATAATTTGCGGATTTCAGACATTTCCATCTCTCATCAATCTCCAATCCCTTATCATTTTGTGTACCGTCGCCATAAAAATATTGAAAAACGGGTACACTTCCCCTGTTACACATTATACTAGATTTTCTACAATTTTTCCATTAAAATTTAAGTATAAAAGAGAAATTTGTATATTATAAACTAATATAGCATCTGCAGTCTGTAAATTAATGCCATAACTTAACACTTTTTTAAAATTTCAATGCTATAGTATCCATAAAAGAGGAATATTTTTACAACTTGTCGTTTAATATATTTGTGTAAGAGGTGATACAATTGAGCAGACCGAAAAAGAAAAAACAAAGAGAATACAGTTATGTCAAAACCTTTATGCGTTTTTTACTGATTTTTCTTTTATTTCTGGTAGACCTGGCCATCATTCTGGTTGGTTCCTATGTTTTGAATCAATATACGGTTTATTTGTATGCATTCATTGAATTACTGAGTATTATCGTAATGATTCCTTTGATTTCCAGCGACCGAAACGCAGCATACAAACTGTATTGGCTTGGAGTTGCCCTTGTACTTCCCATTGCCGGACACATTATGTACCTATTTTGGGGACGCTCCGTCATTAACCGAAAAGCACATCGTGAAATCCAAAGGGCAATTGACAAAGCAAACGAAAATCAAATAATGGATTATGCTCTGGTAGAGAAACTTTCCAAAGAAAACGCAGACAAAGGAAAAATTGCCACCTATCTGTATAACCAAAATTACCCGCTCTATGAAAATACTGCTATTACCTATTTTGAAGTAGGCGAACGTTTTTTTGAAGATGTGGAAGAAAAATTAAAATCTGCTACCAAATATGTTTTTATCAGTTTTTTCATTATCGCAGACGGTTCCATCTGGGAACGCTATACTAAAATTCTGGAAGAAAAGTTAAATCAGGGCGTTAAAATATATATCATGTTTGATGATACCGGTTCTTTTATGCAGATGTCCGATACTTCCATCAAAGAATTAAAAGCCAAAGGATTTAAAGTATTAATTTTTAATCCTGTGGAAAAAAGTTATCACCGCCTGTTTTTTAACTACCGTAATCATCAAAAAATTCTGGTAGTGGACGGAAAATATGCATACACCGGCGGTATTAATATCAGCGACCGTTATGCTAATATTGTTTCACCCTATGGACATTGGAAAGATACAGGCTTACGTTTGGAAGGCGATGCCATCTACGGTATGCAGTTGATTTTTATCGGTATGTGGAATGCTTCCGGCGGACATATGAACATTAATAATTTTAAAATCCCAAAACAAATCGTCCCCAACGGAACCTATTGCCAACCCTTCGCCGACGGTCCCTCTAATAATCCGAACAACCCGGCCATAGATATGTTTATGCATATTATCAGCAATGCCGGAGAACGGGTAAATATTATGACGCCCTATTTGATTTTGGACGATACCATGCAGGACGTACTCAGTCTGACTGCAAAATCCGGTGTAAAAGTGCGAATTATCGTACCGGGTATCCCCGATAAAAAGATAGTTCATCATTTAACCGTAGTACATTACGGCCCCTTACTTCGAGACGGCGTTGAAATCTATGAATATACCCCGGGCTTTATCCATGCCAAACATTGCACCAATGAGTCTTCCGCCATTGTCGGCACAATCAATATGGATTTCCGAAGTTTTTATACCCATTTTGAAAACGGTGTCTGGATTCCGGACGGCAAGGTATTAAAAGACATTGATGATGATTTTGAAAAAACAATCCGACAATGCCGGCAAGTCACTTATGAGGAATGGCAAAATCGCCCCCTCAATCAAAAAATCCTACAGAAATTTTTATATTTCTTCAAATGCCATTTTTAATAATTTTATAAATATCAAAACCCCGAACGGATTATCCTTCGGGGTTTTCTGAACTTTATATTCTGTTACTTTTACAATCTGTACAGGTGCCGTAAAGAAAGGTTTTCTCCTGATCCAGTTCAAACCCGGTAGTCCCTTGCATCCATTGCTTTGCTTCTTTGGTTGCCTCATGACTTAAATGCACTAATTTCCCACAGGCTGTACACTGTAAATGCAAGTGGGAATGGCATTCCTCACTCTCTATAATCTGATAGACAAATTGTCTGGAATCCTCTTTGGAATGGCGACGTACCACACCTTCCTCCACCAGTTTCTTCATCAGGCGGTAAACGGAACTTTGTGGCACACTTCTTCCTTCTTCATACAAACCTTCCATAATTTCTTCAATGGTAAACTGCCTGTCGTGAGAGGCTGCCAAAAAGTCCAACAGTATTTTTCGTTGTTGTGTCTGATATGTGCTTTTCATCGGATATTACTTTTCACTTTCGTTTTTTATAATAGTTTCTTTGCAATGAGGACACTTGTCCGGTTCGCTGCGGAATCCAAGCGGAAGTTTCTTTTTACAATACGGACATTTGGAATATTTAACCCGTAACACGATTGCCAACACAATCAGTACAATACCTCCGATCAAACAAAGCATCTGTACAATCCAATTCTGAATCAGCAGGCAACCGATAAATAACACCATTGCAATAATTAAAAAAGTATTTGACCGCGCATTCGCTTCTCTATAATCCATTTTATCCTTATCCTTTCAATGCACCAATCAGTGCAAAAACTCCAAACAATACCATATCTGCAGCTACCACGGTGGCTCCTACGGGAGTAGAAAACAGAATGGAGACCAACATACCCGTTAATGCACACACAACCGAAGTACAGGCAGAACATATAATTACACTTTTAAAACTTTTAAACACCCGCATTGCCGACATGGTCGGAAAAATAATCAATGCCGAAATTAACAACGACCCTACCAGTTTCATGGCCAGCACAATTACTACCGCTATTACCGTTGCCAAAAGAATATTATATACCTGAACCCTGATGCCCGTTGCCGCTGCAAAATCCTCATCAAAGGTAATGGCAAACAATTTATGATAAAAGAATACAAACACGCCGATTACAAATACGGACAAGCCAATACAAAGCCATACATCCTTCGATGATAACGTCAATAACGACGCACTGCCGAATAATGTACTGCACACATCTCCGGCTACATTTCCGGACGTTACCATTTCCGGAAATACATTTAACACAAGATAGCCCAACGCCAGCGCGCCAACGGACAACATAGCGATGGCAGAGTCTCCTTTTATCTTACTGTTTTTCCCTGTACACAAAAGAAGGATGGCTACCAAAACCGTTACCGGCAAGACCAAAAGCATCTGATTACTGAAATTCAATACGACTGCAAACGCCATGGCTCCGAACGCCACATGGGACAAACCGTCCCCGATAAATGAAAGGCGTTTTAAGACCAAAGTCACTCCCAGCAGAGAGGAGCACAGAGCAATGAACACGCCTACCACCAATGCATACTGCACAAGAGGATAGGACAAATAATACATAAGTTTTTCAAACAATTCCATTATTTATCCTCCTGCCCTTTTGCATGTGATGCAAAATATTCTTCTGCAGTGCCGAAAAAGACCGGCTCCTTTACCAAATTCAAAACATGACTTGCATATTTGGATACTGCATGCATATCATGAGAAACCATAATAATGGTCACACCTTCTTCACGATTTAATTTTTTGACCAACTCATATAATTCTTCCGTTGTTTCCGGGTCCAGTCCCGCAACCGGTTCATCCAACAAAAGCATCTTCTGTGTAGCACACAAAGCCCTTGCCAGTAACACTATCTGCTGTTGTCCGCCCGACAACTCACGATAACTGCGCTTCTTCAAATCCAAAATCTCCATTTTGGAAAGCATCTCATCTGCCAGCATTTTATCTTTATTTGTAAAAAAAGGACGCAGACCGCTTCTGCTCAAACAACCCGAAATCACAATTTCTTCTACCGACGCCGGAAAATCTTTCTGTACAATCGTCTGTTGCGGCATATAACCGATTTCATTCTGTTTTAATCCGTCACCAAAAAGAATGGTTCCTTCCATAGGCTTACGAAGCCCGAGAATCCCCTTCATCAAAGTCGACTTGCCGGAACCGTTATCACCGATAATATAAAGATAATCTCCTTTATTAAGACTAAAATTAATAAGCCCGGTTACTGCAGTCTTCTCATATCCCAGTATTACATTGTCACATGTCAACTGTGCCATTGATTTCTCCCAACAATTCATCTTTCATTCACAGGTTCCGCTTCCGAAACCTTGTCACATCAATCTTCGCCTTTATCGAAGCACCTGCTCCAACACAGCCAGATTCTCTTCCATATAACCCAAATAAGATGCACCTGCTTCTATATCGCTTTGGTACACCACCTGCATGGAATGCAGAACCGCCGTCTCTCCGGTAACATTGATATTATCAAAAACCGTATTAGCCAGAGTATCCGTGCCGCTTTCCGTAATAAAAAGCACTTTGTTCTCCTGCTCTTTTACCTTTTCGGCCAAAAATACCACGGTTTCAAAATCCGCTTCCGACTCCGTGGAACATCCGGGAAATGCCGCATAATATTCCAAACCGTAGTCCTCCATCAGATATAAAAAGGGAAAACGGTCTGCTACGATAACCGTATTGTGATCAGCATGATTCGCTACCATATCCGCATACTTTTGATCCAAATCCGCCAATTCTCCGTAATAAGAATTGCTGTTGTTATGAATTTGTTCTGCCTCCGCAGGAATTAACTGGCACAAAGCCTTCTCGATGGCCCCACAGGACTTCACCGCCATACGCAACGATAACCAAATATGTTCATCCGAAACCGCTTCATTATGGTCATGTTCCGTTTCACACACATTTTCCTCCTCATGCGTATGTTCTGTCTGCATCCCTTCCACATATTGCTCTTCCAAAACATCCTCTTTTAACACATCCATCAGATTGACCACAATGCGCTCTTCTTTTGGATTGGCCTCTAACGCATCTTCCAGCCATGCATCAGACTCACCACCAATATGAACCAACATATCACAATTTGCGATCTGAATCATTTCCTCCGCAGAGGGTTGAAAACTATGCATATCCGCCCCGTTATTTAAGAGAAGAATAACTTCCGCTTCACTCTCTCCAAGCAATCTGCTTGTCCAGTCATATAGCGGAAAATTCGTACATACTATTGTAATTTTATCATCCGCGCTGTTACCTGTATTGCAACCGGTCATAACACCCGTCAGGCACAATATACATAACAGTACTATCAAATTAACTTTTTTCATACAAATCTTTCCGGTCCCCAAATTTCATTGACCTTTTTATCTTTTATAAAAATAACCTTAACAGCATATACAAAAGTGAGTATGCCAATTTGAGAATTATTCTCATTTTAGTATACTCACTTTGTCATAGTTGTCAATATTATTTCGGATGAAAACATCTCAGTTTACGTATAAAAATAAAACTATAACTCCTGCATTTTTAATCCTCAACAATCAGAGCCTTAATGGCATCTGCTGACGGATTATATTGGAAAAGATAAATCGTATAATTTTTATCACGCTGCAAATACAGTGCGGATTGTAAAAGAGTGTTGCTTCCCCATACCGGATACATGGTATTGTTGGTTCTGCTGACGGTATAAGGGTATTCGCCCGGCCAGATTGTGGCGAAATCCGTCACTTCGCCGGAATTCACATTACGGAATGTGACATATCGGTTTCCGATTACCACATTCAAAGGACCACCCTGATACGTTAAATTTCCGACCCTGATGCAGGATGCATTACGGTTCCGGTCACAATTCGTATCACTGATTACCTTCAGCCCGAGACCGGAGTCCGTATTGACGATTGCCATGGTCAACGTATTGCCTGCCGATACCTCTACCGGCTGCTGTAAATATACATAACCGTTTTCTCCCATCAGAGTAATGACCGGTCTTCCCGCTGCAACCTCTACATATTCCGTAATATCTGCGAAACCAAAATCGTTTACCAAAAGTTTGTCATTGATATAAACCCAAAACGGATTGTAACCGCTTGCCGCATTCAGAAAACGTACCTGACTGTTCTGATTGCTGCCGGGATTGCAAAATGTGCAATTATCATTGGGGCGCGGATAAGTAATAATCACTGTACCCGGAATACTCGGTACAAAATTATTTCCGGGGCGATTCCCGTTATTATTACCGCTGTTACCGGGGAATACCGCACCGCCTTCTCCCGGGTTTGGCAGCGGAATTACGGGAATTGCAACTCCACCGTTTCCGTTACTGTTTCCATTGTTATTGCCACCGTTACCGGGAAATACCGCGCCTCCCTCTCCGGGGTTTGGCAGGGGAATCACAGGCATTGCCGCTCCATCGTTACTGCTGCCGTTGTTAAAGCCTCCATCGTTGCCATTCACGCCATTACCCATATTATTGGCATCCGTATCATTAATCTGTCCATCCGTCTCTCCGTTCATGGTATTACCGGGATACACGGCACCGCCCTCTCCCGGGTTTGGCAGCGGAATTGCCGGTGCAGCATTTCTTACGTTTCTTAAACTCATACCGGAAAGTGGTAAATTATTGATTGTTCTCATTTTGCCTCCACAAAAAAATCATACTAAAGTCTGTTCTTTTTATATGGTATGCAACAAATTAAAAAATGCACCTTGGCAAGCCGATACTTTTCACTGCCAAAATGCATTTTATTTCATATCACAATCCTTTTACTTTTCGTCTGCTTTCTGTACACCTCTCCGGGCACGCATTGTATTCCATACAATCAATCCGATTCCCGCCGCCACAATAAAGATGGAAATAAACTGAGAGGTAGATAACGTTCCCACACTTCCCCTTGCATCATTTCTTAAAAACTCAATTGCAAATCTTCCTGCACCGTAAAGAACCAAATAACCGGCACCCACATTGCCGTCGATTTTATTTTTACGGGAATATAAAATCAATATAAGAGCAATCAGAAAATCTCCTGCAGACATAAATAACTGGGTAGGTAACAGTTTGACGCCTGAAGGCGCCATACTCCCTGCCGGGAAAATAACCCCAAGCCAGGAATCCGTCTGCCTTCCGTAACAGCATCCTGCCAAAAAGCAACCAATACGACCAAATCCTTGTGCAAGCGCAATCTCAGGCATTACAAGATCAAAATACTTTGCAAAAGAAATTTTCTTTATTCTGGTATAAATATAGCCTGCCAACACACCGGTAATAATACCGCCGTATACCACAAAACCGGAACTGCCCAATACACTCCAGGGATTCTCCAAAAAACGCTTCCATTCTACGATAACAAAAAGAATTTTACCGCCCAAAAAACCTGCCAGTATTGCATAAATGGCAATATCCAAAACAGCTTCCGGATTTAATCCTTTCTTTTTGGCACGGTACATACCTACCAAAACCGCCACCAAAAAACCGATACCAATCATCAAACCATAGCCGTGAATGGTAATTTTACCAATTGTAAAAATTTCATTGTGCATTCTTTACGTTATCTCCTAAAATTATTTTTTTGAAGCCGCCATCGCTTTTTTACGATTTTTCTCTTCGTACATCTTTTTGTCTGTCACGCGAATACAGTCCTCAAGGTATGTCTTATGGTCAAGGACAAAGGTATCATATCCAAAGCTCATTGACAAATCCGCATGTTTTTTATGATTTTGGTTATAATCTTCCACATCATTCTGGACTTTCTTCCAGTAATTGATTACCTCATTTTCATTCTGTACGGTTCCCATAACGATAAATTCATCACCACCGTAACGTACTACATAGTACTTACCGGCATTTTTCATAAGAATTTCTGCTGCAACATTAATAATACGGTCGCCTTCTTCATGACCATACTCATCATTAATATTTTTGAGTCCGTCCAAATCCATAAAGGATATCTGCATTTTACTTTTTGACATCATGGATTTCATCTTGATTTCCACAAAGAAACGCTCCATACCAAAACGGTTGTATGCTCCTGTCAGAGAATCTTTAATATACATTTCATCTAAACGGTCCATTGCATTTCGAAGCAAATTCTGTCTGCGGATATTCTCGATGGAATGTCCCATGGAGAGTAACCAATATGCAAACAACTGATTACCCATTACATAATCGCTGTCCACAAATACCATATACCCGTAATTACGTTCCAAACAATGCACCGGTGAAAAGAAATACAACTTTCCCTTGTCTTTGTCCATAAACAAATCATCTAACGCATATCTGGACTCAAACGGTTCTTTTGATTTAAACACGCCGTTCTGGTAAGCAATCAATACAGTACTTTTTTCACTGTAAGCCAGTTTTTCCTCTTCGCTCATGCTTTCCTGATCCATGGAACTGCTCTCGAAAACATTTTCAATAAAATCTTCATTGGTGCAAAAATAAAATTCAGGCGGATTCACCAATGCAATATACTCTTTCATGGCAGCCAACCAACCTTCATAATCCTCAGCCACCATAATGCTTTTTTCAAGATCTATCATCTCGTGAATCATTTTACGATGAAAAACATCTCCGTGCTGTTCTTTCAATATTGTGATGCTTTCATTTCGCGAAGTACATCCGCAACTTTCGCCATAAATCACTTCATCTGCCAACAAAATCTCTTTGGAGACATCTTCACCCGCAAACACATCCAAAAGAACACCGCATGCTTTCGCACCCAGTTCTTCAAAATTCGTGCGCACGGTGGTAAGTGTGGGACTGCTGTTTTGTCCTTCAAAAGAGTAATCATAACCGGAGACCGCAACATCTTCCGGGATCCGATAACCGTTTCGTTTCAAGCAATCGCACATGGTAAGCGCCATTGTATCATTGGCACAAATTACTACTTCCGGAAAAGGGAGTTTGGAACTCATAATTTCTCTTGCTGCCAACTCGGCACCGGTCACATAAAAATCACCCTGGCTGATACGCTCTGAAATAACAGGAATTCCATGCTCAGACAATACATCCACATATGCTTTATAACGTGCCTCAGCATCCGGATTTCCCACAACACCTTTTACGAAATGAAGCCGTTTCATCTTGTGGTCTACAACATAATGTTCCACAAGTTTACGCATAGCAGTGTATCCGTCAGTCATAATACTGTAATAGTCTTCCATTTTTCCGCCTACACATACAATCGGACAAGTAAGATCTTTCAATATTTTCTCTATTCTTTTACGATTAAATTCAATATGTCCGGTATTGGCAAATACGATTACACCGTCAAACAAATGCAAATCAGGAAGATTGGCAATATTGATTTCTCCTACATTGTGCGGTCCCTTCTCATAAGCCCCCGTAAACCATCCAAATGCAGCAATGTTGCAATCATTCTCTTTTCCGAACTGCTCAATACCCTTTAGCATACGTGCCTGTATGTCTGAATCAACACCCGTAATTAAAACGGCAATGTTTTTGTGTTTTGATTTCATATGTTTTCCCCCTATGATAAATACCCATACATATTGTTATTATATCACTCTTGTATGGATACTTCAAATGCTTTTATTTCACAGTATCCTTTCAAAGTTGATTAACAAAAAAGCCAACGATATATGCAAATATCGTTGGCTTTCACGCTCTGTTATCTTATTGAATTATCGCTGAACACGGCCGGAACCGTCACCTTCCGCAAGTTTCTTCACTTCATCCACGGTTACCATATTAAAATCTCCCTCTATGGTATGCTTCAAACAACTTGCCGCAACTGCAAACTCAATCTTCTTCTGAGATTCCATATTCTGTAAAAATGCATAAATCAAACCTGCACCAAAGGAATCACCACCGCCAACGCGGTCAACGATATGAACGTCATAACTCTTGCTAAAGAAGTACTCACCATTTTCGTAAAGCATTGCTGCCCACTTATTATCATTTGCAGAAATAGACGTTCTCAATGTAATTGCCACTGCCTTGAAACCGAAACGTTCCTGCAATTTTGCCGCAACCTCTTTGTATCCCTCATGATTCACCTTACCGCCTGTTACGTCCGTACCTTCGGAACGGATACCGAATACATCCGATGCATCCTCTTCATTTGCAATACAAACATCCACATATTTGCAAAGTTCTCCCATTACACGGCCCGCTTCTTCTTTGCTCCAAAGTTTATTTCTGTAATTTAAGTCACAACTTACGGTAATGTTTCTTTCTTTTGCTGCCTTACACGCTGCCATACAAAGATCTGCCACATTTTGATTCAATGCGGGAGTAATACCCGTAAAATGAAACCAGTCTGCACCGTCAAAAATTTTATCCCAATCAAAATCTTCCGCTGTCGCTTCGTAAATCGCAGAACCGGCGCGGTCGTAAATTACTTTCGATGCTCTCTGGCTTGCGCCTTTTTCGAGGAAATAAATACCTACTCTGCTGCCGCCACGTGCAATATAAGAAGTATCCACACCAAATTTTCTTAAAGAATTTACTGCTGCCTGACCGATTTCATGCTTCGGAAGTTTTGTGACAAATGCAGCATCCAAGCCGAAGTTTGCAAGCGAAACCGCTACGTTAGCCTCACCACCGCCATATGTTGCAAGATACTTTTCCGCCTGCAAAAAGCGATTGTATCCTTCCGGCTCCAGTCTCAACATAATTTCACCAAATGTAATTACCTTCATCTTTTAACCCCAACCTTTCTTCATTATAAAAATAGTTCGTGAATACAGTTCATCAAAATCTTATCATTCCCGGCAACTGTTCCTTTTATTATCGAGCCGTAAATGTAAGTGCTTACATTTCGATATTACAATGCTTTTTCTTTTTCGTCAAGTGTATTTTCAAATAAAATAACATATTATTTTGGTACAGATATTAAATTTTGGATATTTTTTCTTCTTTTCCCATAATTTATGTAATTTTAGGTATTGCACATTTCATTGAAAAAAAGTATACTGTTTTATGTAAGCACTTACATTTTATGTGCAAACTTTTATATGAGGTGATTTTATGGGATTAACAATCTATGACATTTCAGAACAGGCCGGCGTTTCCATTGCCACCGTTTCCCGTGTATTAAACAACAGTTCCAATGTTAGCGATAAAACACGCCAAAAAGTATTGGATGTCATGGAAGCCAGCGGCTACACTCCCAATATTTTTGCCAGAGGTTTAGGCTTGGATACCATGAAAACCATCGGTATTCTTTGTGCGGATTCTTCCGATTTATATTTAGCAAAAGCGGTATACTATTTAGAGCAACTCTTACGCAAGAATTCTTATGATACCATTCTATGTTGTACCGGTTTTGACCCGGAACACAAAAAGAACAGCATGGAATTGCTTTTATCCAAGCGCGTGGACGGCATTATCCTTTGCGGCTCCAATTTTTTACATGATAAAAATAAAGATAACGAATATATCCGTCAGGCCGCAAAACAATTACCCGTTATGATGCTGAATGCAGACTATGATTACGAAAATGTGTATTCCTGCTTTTGTGATGACAGACGCTCAATGGCAAACGCTACCAAAACCATGATTCGTTCCGGCCATACGGACATCTTATATTTATATAACTCACACACTTCCAGCAGCATGCGTAAACTGGACGGCTTTACGGCCGGACTGGAAGCCGAAGGTTTACCTGTCATAAAAGAGTATCAACGGTACTACAGCGGTAGCCACGAAGATTTTGATGAGATGGTTGCTTTTATCAATAATCTGGTACAGGAAGGACTTAAATTCAACGGTATTATCGCCGCGGATGATACACTGGCACTGGCCGCAATCAAATATGCCCATAACACAGGTATTTCAGTACCGGAAGAATTATCTGTCATCGGCTATAACAATTCCCTGCTTGCCAAGTGTTGCAATCCAGAGTTGACCAGTGTGGATAATCAGTTGGAAACCCTTTGTAAAACGTTGGTTCATACATTAATTAATGTATTAAACGGCGAAAGCACCCCGCAAAAATCCATTTTTTTCGGTGACCTTATCGAGCGCGGAACCACCGAACCCAAATCACCGAACGCGCAGCAATAACAAACACTTAATATTTTAATTTTATATAAAAATGATAACGGAGGTATTTTATGAAAGCATTTATGGACAAGGATTTTTTACTTTCCAATCCCACGGCAGTAAAACTGTATCATGATTTTGCCGAACACACACCTGTACTTGATTATCACTGCCATATCAATCCCAAAGAAATTGCGGAAGATCGTAAATTTGACAATATTACTCAGGTTTGGTTAGGCGGCGACCATTATAAATGGAGATATATGCGCTCCTGCGGAATTGATGAGAAATTTATCACGGGCGATGCAAGTGACAAAGAGAAATTCTTAAAATGGGCTGAGGTATTGGGTAAGGCAATCGGCAATCCGCTCTATCACTGGAGCCACTTGGAATTGCAACGTTATTTCAACTTTCAAAAGCCTTTAAATAAAAATACCGCCGAAGAAGCATGGGAAGTATGCAATGCCGCACTTGCACAGGACGATATGAGTGCCCGAAACATTATCCGTCGTTCCAATGTTACTCTGCTTTGCACTACAGACGACCCTGTTGACGACTTACATTATCATAAAATAATCGCTGAAGATGATACCTTCGACGTAAAAGTACTTCCCGCATGGCGCCCCGACAAAGCAATGAATATAGAAAAGGAAAACTATCTTGACTATTTAAGTCAATTAGAAAAAGCAAGCGGCGTTTCCATTCAATCATTCAAAGATTTAAAAGTTGCCTTATCCAAAAGAATGGATTTCTTTGCATCTATGGGATGCAGCGTATCCGACCATGGTCTTGAGTATGTAATGTATCAGCCCGGAACCGAAGAACAGGTTGAAAAAATCTTTGCCAAACGACTTGCCGGAACGCTTCCCAGCCGTGGCGAAGAACTTCGGTTTAAAACTGAGTTTATGTTATTTGCCGGCCGCGAATACGCCAAACGCAATTGGGTATTACAGTTACATTACGGAGTAAAGCGCGATAATAACCAAAAAATGTTCCGCAAATTAGGACCGGACACCGGATACGATTGTATCAAAAACGAGACATCGGCAGCGGAACTGGCTGATTTCTTAAATGCTCTTGAAGTCACTGACGCACTGCCCAAAACAATTATTTACAGTTTAAATCCTGTAGATAACGCATATATCGGCACTATTTTAGGATGTTTCCAGAATGCGGAAGCCGTTGCCAAAATCCAGCAGGGCTCCGCATGGTGGTTTAATGATCATAAAATCGGAATGCAGGATCAGATGGCATCCCTTGCAAGTTTGGGAAATCTTTCCGGTTTCGTGGGGATGTTGACAGACTCCAGAAGTTTCCTCTCCTACACCCGCCACGAGTACTTCCGCAGAATTCTCTGCAACTACCTGGGTACTCTTGTAGAAAACGGTGAATTTCCGGAAGATTATGATATTTTAGGCGAAATCGTAAAAGATATTTCTTACTATAATGCCGTAAGATATTTTAAATTCCCCTTGTAAACAAGCAATCAAAACGATTCCATAACAATCTTATTTTTTTATAACAAACGGAGGTATCCCATGAACAAAATCGTAGAAGAACTCAGTAAAATCGGTATTGTACCCGTAATCGCAATTGATGATGCAAATGACGCCGTACCTTTGGCAAAAGCGTTGATGGCAGGCGGTCTCCCCTGTGCAGAAATCACTTTTAGAACTGCTGCTGCAGAAGAAAGTATTCGTTTGATGGCAGAGGCTTGCCCGGATATGTTAGTCGGCGCAGGAACTGTCCTTACTACCGAACAGGTTGATAAAGCAATCCATGCAGGTTCCAAATTCATTGTAAGCCCCGGCTTGAACCCTGAAATCGTGAAATATTGCCAGTCCAAAAGCGTGCCTGTACTCCCCGGTTGCAGCAACCCTTCCGACATCGAAATGGCACTTTCTTTAGGTCTTACGGAAGTGAAATTCTTCCCTGCGGAAGCAGCAGGCGGTCTTAATATGATTAAGGCAATGTCCGCTCCTTACGGCAATGTAAAATTCATGCCTACCGGCGGCATCAATGCCAAGAACCTTACTGATTATCTTGACTTTGATAAAATTCTTGCCTGCGGCGGTACCTATATGGTTACCAAGGATATGATTGCCAACAAAGAATTTGATAAGATTGAACAGATGACCCGTGAAGCGGTAAAAGCAATGTTAGGCTTTGAAATCCGTCACGTTGGCATTAACGCAGAAAACGAAGAAGAAGCCATCGGTATTGCAACCATAATTGCAAACATGTTCGGCTTCCCCGTAAAGAACGGCAATTCTTCCGTTTTTGCCGGAACTGCCGTAGAAGTAATGAAAGAAAAATACCTCGGAACCCATGGTCATATTGCCATCGGTACCAGATACATCGAACGCGCTATTTATCATCTGGAACGTCAAGGCGTTGTTTTCGATTACGACACCGTTAAAACAAATGCCAAAGGCAAAACGGCAGCAATCTACATGAAAGGTGAATTCGGCGGTTTTGCAATGCATCTTGTACAGAAGTAAAAAATTTTCTTTTGTCAAAAATTTTCTAATTTACCAAAAAGAAACAGGTGGCCTAAATAACCACCTGTTTCTTTCTCTTTATTCACTTTTATTTTTCAACCGCAACAACGAATTACCCTTCCGAATCCGGTGTCTCATTTCCTGCGCTTTCTTCCTTTTCCTGCATATACGGTGCTGCCATCTGAATCAGTTCCACAGACGTGTAAATCGGTGCTTCATATAATGCGGAAAACGGTTGCAGATATACTTTATTCTGCTCCAAATCCAAACCTTTCATATAGGGAATACGCATAACTATTTTTGTATTGACGGAAATAATATAGCCTCCCTTTTCCCCTTTTATATACATATTTTGGTTTGCATCTTCTCCCCAATATCCGCACATGGTATCGCAGTCTTCAAAGGTGCCGACTACCCTGCCCAACACAACATCATATATGATAAAATCATTATTCCAATAACTTGCAAAAACGTAATGCTTAGCCGGATCGAAGAACAATGTCTTCACATATTCCGGTTGTTCCAGCCCATACTCTCTTGCATAGTTCTGCGCTGTGTCCTGATAATAACATTCCGGTTGTGCAATCTCCACCGCATCAATCCGTTCTACTCCATCCGCACATTCAGCTGTATAGACGGTAATTTGATTGCTTTGTTCCGGTAACGTAACAATTCCGTTTGCAATGAGACAATATGCTTTATTATCCGTCGTTTTACAATGAAATGTCTGCGTCATCGGAACATCATAATCCATATCCGATGTCAGCATGATAACAGTTCCATCTTCACAGAAAAATTGAAAACTGTTATTGGTTGTGGTCCGGAATGCTTCCACCGGTGTGGAATCCAAAGAAATCTGAAATCCGTTTTCACCGGTTTGCATATCCACCAATCGTGCGGTCTGTTTTGTTAATACCAACAATTCCTTTTTGTTTTCGCACGCAGGCAAAGTCATAATAATGCCCACAGAGCCCTTTTGACTGTTTTCCCACAACACCTGTCCGGTTGTAATATCAATTCCGTAAACAATACACTCATTTTCCGCCGGCTCATCGCTGTAACGGCTGGCAAATACATACGCACGGTCTCCGTCTACAGCCATATCTTCCAATGTAATAGTATCCATTGTCAATGAAGATAATTCCTGCATCGTTTTGCAATCAAGAAAATGGATTTGGTAGGATTCGTTGCTGTTGTTATAATAATGCGAATATGCAAGAATGCCTTCGCTGTTCATAAAACTGTAATCAATACCATTTGTAAAATCCGGTGTCATTCCGAGGCATTCCAATGTTTCACCGTTATAAACCATATATTCCGCAGAAAGTGTTTGTACGGCAAAATATTTTCCTTCACTGTCCGCAATCAGTTCGATTGCATTGACATCCTTTAACTCTTTCTCAACCGCACGGGTCTCTATATTGAAAATAACAACTGCATTGTTTGCATTCAAATAGGCAAGTCGATTGTTTGATAAAAAAGCATATCCTGTATCCTTGGCAATAAAATGTTCACCCGCACCCAGTTCCAAAATCACCTCCCGTGATTCCGTATCATAAACCGTTACCGTTTGACAATCATCCAAAATAATCAATGTTTTTTTATCCTGTGCTACATCCATATGCGTAATGATACCCATAGTTTCAATCTGATATCTTGGTTCATAAATTTCTCCGGTTTCATATACCCCGAGACATTCCGCCAATGCGTATTGCGCTTCTTCCGTGTAAGGCATTGTCATACTTTCATATTGGGTACTTGCCCAAACTGCATACTGAATTGCACTCTCTCTATCGCCTTTTTCCAAATACGTCAATGCCTTGTCTGCTAAATTTTCGGCCTGCTCTGCTTTCATCATCTCATTTTGCATATACGTGTAATCCGACAATCCCTGAATTACTTTATTCTGATGATTCATCTGTAATGCAATACCAATGGATACCAGTGATACCACAAAACATACAACAATCCCCAGAGCCATATAACGCATTTTACGTTTGTGTTCCTGCTCTTTATGACGTTGGCGTAAATCATCAAAATTCATATGAAACATGGCAGCCAGAATGCGAAGCAACTCCGCCTTCATATTTTTCAGAATTTCTTTTTTATTTTTGCCACGGATGTCTGCAGCAAGCGGTTCCACGGGAACCTTCACTTCTTCCCTACTACCGTCCGGTTTCGTCACCACTTCCGTTTTAAATAAAAGTTCATCCGGAAAAGATTCGGCAGGCTCACCTTCCGCCAGAACTGCCAACACCCGGTTTCTGCCATGCTGCTGAATAAAAGACTCAATTTCTTTTTTACACCATACTGACTCTCTTAATCTCGGAGAGCAGATGACAATCAACCAGTCACTGTTACGCAATGCCATCATAATCGGGTCATTTAAGTTACTGGTCAACGGAAGTTCCTCTTTGTCACGGAACACCCTTTCAATTCGATTCTTCATTCCCGGACGTTTCTTTGCCACATCTGCAGGCATACGATATGCTTCCAACTGTTTATGAAGATTTTCAGCCACAAACTTATCCAAATCCGTATGTCTGTAACTGATAAAAGCATCATAATGAAGGGCATCCGGCATCTCTGCTTTTGATTCATTTTGCATCGACTCTTCTTTTTTTAATTCTTCCATCTTTTCACCTTTTAACAAATACTTTGATTACTGAATATAAAAAATTTACTGTTGTCCCGCAATATCCAGCAACTCCTCCACAGTATAAAGAGGTGCTTCGTAATATTTTCCGTTCCAACTCAAATATACCTTTTTATTTTCCATATCCACATCTTTGGCGTGCTCGATCCACATAACAGGACACATATCTTCATTCAAAACATATATACCATAAACACCTGCCAAATAAGTATAACCCTCACTGTCCGTACCAAGGCACAGTTCCGTATCACGGGCTGAATCTCCGGAATAAATTATCTGTTCTTTCTTCACATCATAAACGATAAAACTATCATCCATATATGTAACGAAACAATATTTTTTATCCGGATCGTAATAGACTTTTCTAACATACTCGGCATCTTCCAGACCGTAAGATGTTGCAACGCTCTCAGCATCTTTACCCGATAATGTTTCTTCATCTGCAGGCAACACAACTTCCCTATCAGTCTCCTTGATTTCCGGTCCTTTTTGATTGGTATATACCGTAATGACGTGTGCATCATTTTCCGCAACGGCAATGCCGTGAACCGTATAAAAAACATGCGAATTATCCGTTGTTTTACAATCAAACCGGTAACCCATATCTATGGTCATATTCAAATCATTACCGACATAAATCATCTCGCCGTTTTTCAATAAAATCATATAATCACAAGGTTCCGAATATACCACCGTATCCGCGACTTCATCATTCACAAAAGAAGTAAACGAAATCTCTCCTGTTTGCATATTGATTCTGCTGACACTCTCATTCGTAGCAAAAAGCAGTTCCGTACCGCTATTACTCATCGGTATCACAATTTCATCGGCCCGGACGTCCTCGTCCACTGCAGTTTCCCACATTATTTTGCCGCTTTGAATGTCTACTGCCGCCGCCACTGCCGCAACCTCGGTATACTTATCTTCAAATTTACCCAACGCTACATAAGCCACATCGTCTTTTATCTTTATGTCTTTGGCTTTCTGATGTCCCAACTCCAAAGAAGACATTCTTTCCATGGTATTCAAATCCATAAAACATAAATCATATTCTTCCTGTTCATCAGCATAACCGAACGCCATAATGCCTTCCGATGAAATATAGGGCAAACTCATATATAATTCTTTTTGTTCATCCGGAGTAACACCTATTTCTTCATATGTTGTTCCGTCCAGCACAACAAAAGTATCATCCCACCGTTGTACCACCAGATATTTACCTTCTTCGTCCGAAGTCAATGTCATCGCCGTATTCAGTTCAATCTCTTTTACGGTTTCCTTTGTTTCCAGATTCAAAATACAAATAACATTACTTGAATTAATATAGGCAAATCTGTCGTTCCCTAAAAAAGTAAATCCATATTCATTTCCCGAACCGTATAACTGCAAAGCAATTACGGTGACCAACTGTCGCTTCTTTAAGTCAAACAGCGTAATCGTTTTGGTATCATCTAAAATGGCTAATATCTCTTTATTCGGAGATTGCTTAATTTCTTTAATACAACCTTTTACCTCAACCTGATAGTCAGACCGTGCCGTAACACCGATGTCATATACGCGCAGACTTTCACACAAAACATACTGCCCCTCCGGTGTATAGGGTAATTCTACGCCATCGCTTTCCGTTAAAGATTCCACAGCCGTTGAAATAGCCTTTTGACAATTCCCTTCTTCCAAATACCTCTCAGCATCCTCCGCTAACGATAACGCCTGCTTATATGCCAATTCCCGGTTCTGCTGCATAATCTGCTCTGCATTGCTCTGTACTTCTGCAGACAAGGCTTCCAGTTCACGGTTTTGATTATGAATATGGATTGCCATAAAAGTACTGTAAAGCCCCACCACAAAAAAGACAGCCCCTATAATAGTTGATAAAAGAAGCGTCCGACGCATTTTTTGTTCCTTATGGCGCTGACGGATATCATCAAAATCCACATGAAACATTCCGGCACACAAACGCTGCACTTCCCTGGGAATCAGTTTCTTTACCGCTCTCTTGTTTTTACCGCGTACGTCTGCAGCAAAATGCTCTCTGGGAATTTTAATTTCTTCTATGCCACCGTCTTTCGTTTCCTTTTTTTCAATATGGAACAATAATGCTTCCGGAAAAGATTCTGCCGGTTCTCCTTCCACCAGAACCGCCATAATATTCTCCCGGCCGCGCAACTCCAGAAATGTCTCCACTTCTTTTTTACACCACACGGATTCCCGAAGTCTGGGCGAACATATTACAATCAGGTGCTCGCTGTCATGCAAAGCCGCCATAATGGTATCGTTCATATCGCTGGTAGACGGCAACTCTTCCTTGTCTCGAAATACCCTCTCAATACGATTTTTCTTCCCCGGACGTTTCTTTGCCAAAGCCTTGGGCAGATGAAATTTTTCCAATTCTTTATGCAGGTTTTCTGCTACAAACTTATCCAAATCAGCATGCGTATAGCTGATAAAGGCATCGTATTTATATTTCCTTTCCATGCGTTTCTCCTTAGATGTTTTTACATCTGTTTAAAAACGTCTCTCGCCGACACTTACACATCAAAGAGTTTTATTGGCACTCTGCGTATGTTCTGGCAAAAATATTTTTGTTAATTAAATAAACGTCATGCAAATCATCGCAACGAACTGCCAGAAAATCACCTTTTCGTCCTCTGTAATATTTGCCCCACTGGGTAAACACTTTCACATTGCCTTCAACCGGCTTTGCATAAATGCGTGCCTGACCGGTTGCCACACAGCATTTTGCATAAGGAGTAATCGGGGTGTTTTCGCCGGAAAGGCAATTTCGGATTGTCGGGATATACTGTGCATCCACAACATCCTGTTCAAAACAATAATCACGATCCATTGTTTCATAGGAACGTAAAAATTTGTCTTCTTTGATGGGATATACCTCTCCGTCCACACCAATCATAATATAATCTTTATCTGTCACCCAAATAATATCCGTATCACCTTCCATGGTTCGTACAATAATCGGTGTTCCCACGGGAACCACCTCATCTGCTTTGACATAACCGATGGGAACTTTTACTTTCTCGTATAATTGAAACTCAGACAAATCAACTTCATACGTTTTGGCATATATCATCTCAAAATAATTATGATACTCTTTCATCCGGTTCTTAATATATTCTTCCGGTAAAATGTCGCCGCATTTCGAAACAAACTTTTTCTTACTGATAAAACCGCCGGCCTTCTCATAATGACCGCCGCCGGAACCAATTCCTTCCGTCAGAAAACCGGCCAATTCACTGGCATTGACTTCACGCACACAACTTCGCACCGAAATTTTATACCCATCCGATGTTTCATTAAATACAACACTTGTTTCCATTTTATCCACTTGCAAAAGAAAGTCATTAATCAAACCTAAAATGTTCGGATCACAGGGTTTTGCGCGTACTACGCCAAAGCGATATTCCGCATCGAAAAAGTAATCCCGCATTGCCTCAGATGCAATATCCAATTCTTCCAATGAAATATTGGAATTGCGGAAAGTCGTAATCATAGACTGATTAAAAGGAAGCGCATCCCTTGCGTCACGGTCCGTTGGATTAAAAATCTCAGCAAACTGGTTCGTATCCGTAAATAATCCATAATAAAGTGCTGTACCAAGCCCTGCCTCGTCCGTCACTTCATATCCAACCTCCCGAAGCATTTTCCAAATTAACGTGGAACATGCACCCAAGCCCGGATGGATCAGACTCAGTTCCACATCTTCCATTTCCACCTGATGATGGTCAATAATCGCAACGGTATCTGCCGAAAGACTCGTTACATTTCCGGCACCGTACTGACAATCCACCGTAATCAAAAGACCATCACGATGCATATCCGCCTCTTCTATGGGAATATGCACAAGCGGTATATTAATTAATTGAATCATCAACTGCAAATTGGCTTTCTGTACAACATTTCTTCCGCTGTAAACCAATTCCACATCCTTACCCCTACTTTTAAAATAGCAGTACAATCCATAGCCGGAAGCAATGGCATCCGCATCCGGATTATCATGACATTGGATGGTAATCGGATTATATTTTTCTAATTCGTTTAATGTGAGTGTATTCCCATAATCCTGCATTTTCTGCTTTCCTTTCATTCTCATCCTTTTACTGTTCCCATGATTTCGTACTTTATAACCATAGGACAATATATTAATGTTTAAGGACGATACTCTTGATTTTTCACATAATATTTACTGGGGCGATGTGCATCTCCCGAAGTAGACTCATCGGTTTCCAGTACCATAGGGCTGATTTTTTTACGGAAGTTTGCCTTATACAAAGGCTTATCCAAAAGAATTTCATATACCTTCTGAAGGCCCGGCAACGTAAATTTTGCAGGCATAAAATTAAAGGCAATATCGGAATATTCCACCTTGTTTTTGATTCGCTCCCTTGCATAAGCAATAATCTGCTGATGATCAAATGCCAATTCATTTTCCGCCTTCAGCATTTCTTCCACCGGATATAAATAATCACTAATGTTACCGTTTTTGGACTTTGCACGTAACTGTTCAATGGATACCATTGCCATATAAGAAACCGAAATAATTCTCATACGGGGATCCCTCTTAACCTCTCCCCATGTATAGAGTTGCTCAAAATAAATATCCGTCAATCCGGTTTCTACTTTTACGCCACGTTTTACGGCATCTTCAAGACTCTCATCAATGCCCACAAATACACCGGGCAGTGCCAAACATCCCTTGTAAGGAAATTCTTTACGTTCTACCATTACTACCTTTAAGGTATCATTTTCAATGGTAAAAATAAGCACATCCACAGCCACGGACGGCTTCTCAAACGCGGAACTGTCATATTGCTGTAAAAATTCTTTTTCTTCTAATGTTGTCTTTTTCATTCTTTTACCCCGTCTCTTAGTATAGTTGCACTACTTTACAACTTAAATGATAGTATTTTTGTTATACTTTGTCAATGTAAAAAGTACGTATTCACAAGGTTTTCACACACCTACACCTATTGTTTTAAACGTTTCTCTACGGAATCAACGGATACATCATATTTGCGGATCTTTTCATAAGAAGGTAATTGTGCATTCAATTCTTCGAAGAAGGCATCCCAATCCCGTTCTTCCGCCTCCTTTAAATAGATATGACAGGACAGTGTATTTTCCTGCATATAAACCAATGCTTTGTTAATATTGTCATTCCGCCCGGCAATCATATCCTCGATATGAGCGGGGTCAATGTTTTCACCATTTTCCCCGAGCAGAATTTTTTTAATACGTCCCGTAATGTACAACTTATATCCACCGTTTCGTTCATCGGGCAACATATAACCCATATCACCGGTCTTAAAATAACCGTCTTCCGTAAATACCTTACCGGTTAATTCTTCATCACCGGCATAGCCCAGAAATACCAAATCACCTTTTACTGCAATTTCTCCCACACCGTTTTCATCCGGATTTAAAATAACTGCATCGGCTTCCTCTGCCACCGTACCAACCGTCTCATTGTCAGGGTCATAAGGATACTGAATGGAAAATGTAGAAGCGGTTTCCGATAATCCGTATGCATTCATCAGATTCAACTCACTGTTTTTATAAGCTTGGAATATTTCTTCGTCCAACTTTGCACCACCACAGAAAATATATTTTATATTGGGACCGAAGGCTTTGCCAACATGTTCTCCGTAACCCTCATAAAATTTCCTGCAAATCAAAGGAACAGTACTGAAAATGGTAGGATTCACTTCTAAAATTTCTTTGGCCATATCATTCACTGAAGAACATAAGTAAACCCGAAATCCCGTTACCAGAGAGTACAGGTAATTATAAATTCCGCCATAAGTATGATTCAACGGCAAGAATAAGTAATCCACATCTGTTTCATTAAAAGGACATCTTCGTAAAAGTGACGGAAGTCCCGCAAATACATTTTTGCGTGACAACATCGCTGCCTTCGGTTTTGAAGTAGTACCGCTGGAAAAAACAATTTTACAACAGGCATCTTCCTCCCTTGGAATACATACCTTCTCCGCTTCTTCCATTGTAATATCCGAAATATAGTCATCCAGTTTATTCAGTGAAATATATGTAAGTTCCGGAAATGTCTTACGTATTTCGTCTATTACCTCTTTTTTATCCTCTCCGTAAAGCACGCAGGGAATATCCAATAATTGAATCGCACCGGCAATATCTTCATACTTCCACTCTTT
Source organism: Lachnospiraceae bacterium (assembly GCA_017473115.1). Taxonomy (GTDB): domain Bacteria; phylum Bacillota; class Clostridia; order Lachnospirales; family Lachnospiraceae; genus UBA3766. The sequence goes on along the minus strand of JAFUNC010000007.1, from coordinate 81,587 downwards.
GGATACACAAACACCGGCACCGACATAGTGAAGGACTGCCAGATCCGCGATCATCCAATGAATGCTGTTGGCGCCGTACAGCATAATGTTTTTCCCTTTAAAACCTTTGGATAAAAGGAACGCAGCAAAACGCCATGTCTTCTCCAAAAAATCACCATAGGTAACGACTTCATATACACCGTTCTTTTTTTCGTAGGCATATTCCCTGTTTTTCCATTTTATATAATTCTCTTTTAATACCTTCTCTAAGTTCATATCCTTATCCTTCTCTTTTGTATATTTTAGTTACATTCTTCTCCAACAAAACATATTCATATAACTGCTCAATATAGTCCTCTCCGTATTTCTGGGTAATTTTACCATCCCTGGCAAGGGCTCCGATACTTGGCAACCCGTTCTTTCTCAACTCTTCCATAATGCTGCCTGCCAAGGCCTTTCCCAATCCTCTGTGCGACTGGTCCACACCCATATACAACATGACATATTGTTTCGGTTTCTTTTTTAATTTCAAAACCGTTAAAAGATTGAACGGATTCTTAAGATGATACACTCGGTTCCCATAATCCGGAACGCTTACCAGAAATCCTACCGGTTCACCTTTGTAGTAAGCCATTTTTACCATGGTCAAATTCAGAATATATCTGTAATTATCAAACACCTTGCGAAAATCCGATTCCGACAAATCCTTATAAATAGGGAAATCACTGTAGAGTTCCGTTAAAAGTTTATATAACTGACCAAGAATCACATCATAATCCTTAATATTCGGACTCTCAATTTCATATCCTTTTTCCGTAAACATGGCCAAACGGTTATCATACAAAGGATCTTCATTTTCTGCAGCCAAAGGCTCATAAAAATTTGACGTATAATGCTGGCTCACGCAAAAGCCGTTATCCGTAAACTGTTTCAAATAATATTCCTTATTGTACGGCTCACCCGTATAAGGTAACCGGTCAAAAAGATTAATCTTCAAACGATATTTAATCCAGAAAGAAGCATCCACGGGGCCTTCTATCCTCTCACATCCAAGTTCTCCCGCAAAGTTCTCTGCCTCTTCAAAAATCATCTTTGCGACCTCGTCCCGGTCCGCACATTCATAAAAGCCAAGATAGGCCGTAGTATCATTCGGATAAACCGTAATTCCAAAACGTCCCACAACCTGCCTGTTATCATAAACAAGAAACGGATACAACTTAAAATAACCGCTTAAAGGATGTTCTCCCTTAAGCAATGCTTTCATATCCTGCGCATCCTCCATATTGTCTGCCTTGGAATACAATTTCCCCGGTAATTTAATAAAATCTTTGATGTATTTTTCTTCATTGGTAAAATGTATGCAATTCACCGCCATACCTCTTCTTCAAATTTTGTTTTATCGTTCAAACTGCCTTTTTATTGTGGAGCACGCTCAAGGATTTCAATCTCTCCCGTATTGCCGTTCATACGAATTTTATCGCCGCTTCGCACCGTACTCATCAAATTCTCTACACCAACCACGGAAGGAATTTTAATTTCCCTGGAAATAATGGCCGTGTGAGAAAGAAGGGAACCTTTCTCGGAAATGACACCCTTGGCACTCACCAGAAGAAAAACCCAGCCGGGATCTGTCATTTTAGTCACAAGGATTTTGTTCTGATACTCTTTTACCTTAGTGACATCGGTTACCACAAGAGCCTCCCCTTCCGCAATGCCGTCAGAACAGGGAATTCCTTTTAATTGATCATCCGTTGATTGAAATACATGTGCATTGATGCTTCTGTGATTTTTATCGAATTCCCGTTCCATAAAAATCAGGCGCTGATATGCGGGAAGTAACCGATACACTTCATACTTTGCTTTGCGCTCCGCCACACGTTCCTGCATCGGCACCGGATTGTCTATGAGCGAGAAAGCCTCTTCTGCCGTAATCCAGAATATGTCTTCCGGTGTTTCCAAAAGATTGGCTTCCGCAAAAATCCGTCCCATACGGGTAAAAATCAATCGCACGATTCCGAATATACGGCTTCGGTTCAATCTGGAAATTTCACGGTTTGCAATGCCTTTTGCCGCATTTGTTGCAAGAAATCCGTTGAATCCTTTTAAGGGTTTGAAGACCGCATCCTCTGCATAAAGGTTTGCATACATATCTGCTAGTTTCTCCGGATCCCGATTATATTCTTCCAACTTTTCTTCCAAAAGTTCCGGATGACTTCGAAACGTTTTGCTTTCCAATTTCAGTTCTTCCAAATTACGGTCACCGTATTCTTTGATATAAGCATCAAAGTGCTCCCGGTATTCCGCTTCCGTCAAGTCTTTTTTCTCAAACGCCAGACGAATCATTTCTTTGATGGGCTTTAAACTTTCGATATTGGAAATACCGGAAATCACCTCATTGCTTTCCTCGCCCAGACGCTTCTTTACCATGCCCGTAAAAAGAAACGAATACATATCATTTAATAAAGTCACATCCCAGCAGGAAAGTAATGTAGCATATAACTCATCATATAATTCTTTCAATTCCCCTGCCGAAATTTCATCGTGGTATTTCGTATAAAAACCTTCGTTAATCTTGATAAAATCACGATTTAGTTTCTCCATATTCTTCGGTACACGTAGCATTTCATATACCACATTGAAATATGTACCCAAGCGCACATACCAGGGCAGTTTTACCGCCTGCGCATCATAACTTCGCACTTTGACGCCCAACATGTCCTGCCAGATGGGAATAATCTTACCATTCATGGGTAAAAACTTAATCAGCGTATACCAATTGCTGATTTTATAATACATACGACCGTTTACGTCGCCTACCATATTGGTAAAAACACTTTCGTACTTGTACAATTGCTTTTTATTTTTTAATACACGGTTACTGATACTCCGAAATACTCCGCTGTATACAATATTTACAAAGGAACAGGTCAAGGGCAGACTGATGCCGGGATAACTTTCCACAATATTACTGTTATCGAGAATTAACGGTGTTTCTCCGTGAACGGTGGTAATATCCCTTGCCTGCAGTATATATAAATCACCGTTCCATACGGCAAATTCTATGTCTAAATAGGGACCGAGCACCTCAGTCATATCCGTTGCGGTTTGTACCAGTTTCTGTACCATGGCATCGCCCAAATAATCCTCGGCACCCTCATAATAATAATTCCCGTCGGTTGTATTATAATAATAGGCGGTAGTATCTGTTTTATCCTCTACCACGTTATCTCCGGTTCCTTTTCCCGCAACAATTACCGTTTCATTCAAAAGCCCTTGGGGATTTGCCGTAAAACAAACGCCGGACACTTCCGCCGGAATCATTTGTTGCACAATCACATTCATTTGAAGTGCATCGGCATTCAAGCCCCGATTCGCAAGATACTCCTGTACAGCCGGTTTTCCTACAGAAGCGCGACATTCTTCCATCTTTGCCGGTACATCTGCTTTTTCCACATTCAGATAGGTGTCAAACTGCCCCGCAAAACTGCTATCCGCACCATCTTCCATATTCGCGGAAGAACGTACGGAACAAATATCCCAGGGAATATCCGAAACAGAAATCTCTTCTCCCGGTTTTACCACAAGAAACTCCGGCACTACGAAGCCTTTCTCTTTTAAAATTGTCAGATTCGTAATCTTTTTACCAAGCATTTGTATCCCCTGTTATACCTTACCAACGATTAAAAACAGTACAATCGTAAGCAACATCAATGTCTCCTGTATATATGTGTAAATCTCGACCTTCTGTACCAACACAAACTTTTCCGGATTTTTGATAAAACGGATGAATTTCCACGTCATCCATGAAACCAAAATGATAAATAAAAGAATGGTTGCTTTGTTTAGGTTAAATACCAGAATCATATTGGTAACAATATCCACAAGCGTCAAAATCATTACAAAAATCGTACTCTTTTTATGCCCGAATAACTTCGAATACGTGGTATAGTCATTCTCATCTTTCGGTGCTTTAATCTTGCGGGACACTTCCCAAATCAACGCAGGAAAATACAAGGTCCACAGCGCCATCACGGTATACAAAGTAATCGCAGGTAAATCATATTTAATCACCGTAAAAGAGATAATATACACATTCACAAACATCTGCACCGGATTGTGTGTAATCAATGCCAACGGCAGCGACGGCTGGATTTTTTTCTTCTTAAAAAACCATTTACTCATTAAATAACCGTACGCATACAGAATACAGAAAAACAGGAAATTGTTCATAAAAACAATATTGAGAATTAACGCAATGGCCTGAAAAATCATACAGATGATTACAATATCCTTTTTATACACACGCCCGCTGGGTAACGGTCTGTCCGGAAACAGTCTCAAGTCTGTTTCATAATCTTTCAAATCATCCGCAACGCGAAGCCAAAACAGAAACGCAAATACGGTATATGCACCAACCAGTTCCTGAAAGCCAATATGAAAATCCGTTACTCCGTGATTTAACAGAATAATAAAATGAATCTCCAAAAACACAATGCAGCCCAAAAGGAATCGTGCAAACAACGGATATCTTTCTTTAAAATAAATATGTAATCTCTTCAGCATGGTTATTTTTCTCCTGACTCTTTTCCGAAAGAATTCTTCTTATGTTTCTTTGCTTCTTTTTTATCAAAACATTCTTCCGATTCGCTCACCCATTAGAACTTTTACTTCTGTCTCTTCATTGCAGTTGGCAAGAATGTCTTCATCCAAAACCATACGGTTTGGTTTGATTAAATATACAATGGTGGAACCGCCCAGTTCAAAATATCCTTTTTCCTGTCCCTTATAAAAGGTTTTGATGGGGTGATTATGAATTTTACCCACCAGCAAAGCGCCCACTTCAATACAAATGACATTACCGAAATTCTTCGTTTTCATTAAATTAACCACTCGGGTATTCTCCCGGTAAATTTTATGGTCTTTGGAAATGGAACTTACGGTATGAAGACGACCTTTTATTCTGTAGCGTTTTACAAGTTTTCCTCTGTCAACAAAACAATATCTGTGATAGTCGTCCATTGCCAGTCGGAATACCAGACATTGTCCGCCTTCATACGCCCCCAATTTCACTTGCCCGCCAACCAATTCCGATACAGTGTAACTTACACCCTTGATTGTAATGCGGTTATCTTGTCCGATGACATATACGGACAACTTACTGTCTGCCGGAGCAATGAAATGTTCCTCCGTCCTGTCTGTCGGACGTTTCCCGGGTTTGATTTTACGGATAAAAAACTCATCAAAATTCCGATACTCTTTCTTCTGAAAATCATCCATACAAATATTATATTCTTGTATGAATTCCCGAATCTTTTTCCGACTGAAACAACTTCTGTAATACCAACCGCAAACTTCGGAAAAGCAGGGATGTATAATAAACTTTAACAGTATTCTTCCCACAGGACTGTTATATAAAAAATCCAGTGCTTTACCACCGTACTGGGAATTCTCCGCATATTCCTTTGTCTGCCTGTTATATATTTGAGACATTGAATGTTCTCTCCTTCCATTCTTCCAAACAGAATTGTGATAATCTGCTCCTTACGTCAAACGGTTGTGTTTATTGCTCCACCGTTACCACACCGGTACTTCCGTCGATGGTAATGGTGTCTCCGTCCTTAATCTTCTTCATGACATCATGGCAACTGACAATAGCCGGAATACCATACTCTCTGGATACAATCGCTGCATGGCAAAGAATTCCGCCATACTCCGTAACAATACCCGATAAAATAGCAAATTTCGGTGTCCATCCGGTATCTGTAAATCGGGTAACCAAAATATCTTTTTCCTGCAATCTTCCGATTTGACTAAAATCTTCAATGACACGGGCAGTACCGGTAATGCGACCGCTGTTGGCACCTAAGCCTTTGATTTGTCCATTGGACATCTTCGTCTCTGCCAATGCTTCTCCGAACACACCTCCGATTTCATTCTCACTCATGTAGTTACGGAATGCATTGTAATATTCGCGCTTACTTGTAACCATTTGGCGAAGTTCTTCGGCTGACATTTTGCCATCAAGATAATCCCACAAAGCAGATACTCTTGTGAACCAAATATCTTCCACTTCGTTCAGCACACCTTTTTGCACCAAATGCTTACCAAGTTCTACGGTGTAAATACGAATAATATAATAAAATCTTGTTGACAGGTCACGGAACTCTTCACGCCACCACAACATTTTACGCATATTCATGATCTTGGTTTCAATTTTTTTATACTTGGATTTGCTTACCTTACTTTGGATTGTTTCAAGAATTTCCTTGTATGCGGCTTCACCCTTTTTCTTATCTTCCACAGGGCTGAATTCATCGCTTAACGCCACCATATCCTTGATGCTGACAATCAGGGGGATAATGTCCTCATAATAGCAGGGGTAGGTCACATCCAATTCCTTGTCGGAATGATAACCGTATTTCTCCACCAATTCTTTTACCTGCTTTAAGCAATAGCCTTCTTCGCCCCGGGCATAAATTTCCGCCAATTCTTCCGGTGTCTTTCTTTCCCAGAAATTCTTAGTCTCTTCAGTTCCACGGATTGCCCTGGAGATATCCCACATTTCATAAAAAGGTAACAGATGTGAAATATTATCAATGGCTCCCAGCAAAGTAAGATACTCACTTTCGGACACATATTTTAAAGGCTGTCCTTGTAGAGGGACTGATGTACCGTATTGATAAAAATCTGCCAAAAGTAAGTCGCCTCACTCTGCAAATAAGTTTTACGGGTTAAGGTATACCAGGTTTTTTCAATGTCCTCAATTGATTTATTATCATACTGCTGTTTGTAATTCTCGTATTTCTCCAGCAGGTCTTTTTTGTAATTTTCGCTATTCTCATTACGCTCTTTGAGAATCTTCTTCTGGGCAAAAAACATTCTTGCTATGGCAAATAAAGTTCCCGGTGTAAGTCCCGTGGTTTCGCCGTCGCCTTCATAGGTAATTCTGACACCATACTCACTGTCAAATTCACGTTCTTTGTAACCGATAATTTTACTCATGGCAAGTTTTACAATAGACATGTTCCAGTAGCATCTTCCGTAAAACATATCACCCAGTTTTTTATCTGTTTCTTTTTCCGTAAGAATCTTTCCGTCCAACATAAATTTACGGAGGGTAAATTCCCAGATATATTCATACAAACTCCACATATAAGGTGTACAAACCGTAGCGGACACGCCGCCGTCTTTGAAGTCTGCCGTAGACCAGATGTCCGGATAGCCGCCGTAATTGATGCTTGTAATTCTTCTGGCTTGTAAAAGATACAATTCGTCATCTTTGATGGCAAATTCCATATCACAGGGATAGCCGAACAGAAGTTGCACTTTTAAGAAGGTTTCACCAAATTGTTTTACCTGTTCTTCGGTTAAAATTTTATTCTCTTTTGCCATGCGGCAGGACTTCTCATACCAGTCGTAATAATACTGCTCCGGTGCCACCTTACCGCTTACAATATTTTCTCCGAGACCGGGTGCCACTTCCATAGACATCTCCGTATCTTTACCGGTTACGGGATTTAAAGAAAAGCAAATGCCGCTGTAATCCGAATCCACCATTTCCTGTATAACAACAGACATTGCAAGGTCAGAACAATCGATGCGGTTGTTAACAAGATAATTCAGACACACTTCGGTAAACATGGATTTGTAACAATCAATCACTGCTGTCTGAATTGCTTCCGTTCCCTGTATATTTAAAAACGTCTGATATTGTCCTGCAAAAGAGAACTCTTCCAAATCCTCTTTGGTTCCGCTGCTTCGTACTGCGTAATTGCAATCCTCTTTGATATAACTTTGCAATGTTTCGTATACCTGTTCCGTAAGTCTCGTACCTTCAAACAATGCCGTGATGGATGCACTTTTCTCGCTTACATTCTCGCCTTTTAACTCGGATAAATGTTTTGTGATTTCTTCTGCGATACCATTCATACGGACAAATTCTTCATATTCCGTTTTATCAAGAATAATACCGTCCGGTACACGAAATCCTGCTTCATGCATCACACAAAGGAACTTACCTTTGTTTCCCAAATCATCTCCACTGTTCCGTAACTTTTCGCTAATCTTCTGTAACATATTTTTATTTCCGAGTTTTCCCGGACTCTCCTTTTCTTTTTGTTCTTGCCTTTTTTTTATATGTTTCCCTCGCCTGATATTGTATGGATATTTTTATTCCATAAAGACCCCTGTGAATGCAGCGGTACAGAACGGGTAGAAATAAAAAATTCAAAACATATTTCCGCGCAACTTACAAAAATACAAAAGCATATTAATAATAATATGCGTTACTGCGCCGACTACCACATACAGGAAATAAAACCACACCGGCATAGGTGTAAAAATACATACTGCCAGCACACAGCCGAATACGGAATCTGCCTGGTCAAAAAACACAAAAAAGGCTTTCAGCGCACCATTCATACTCTTCCCTGGTTCAATACCGATACGTCTCTTTAAGAAACTGTTGGGAAGTTCAAACAATGCATAACCAAAGCCCACCAATGCTCCTGCAATCAAATTAAAAACAAAGGTATTCTCGTAATTGGTGTATAGCATATTATAAGATTCCAAGTCTGCTGCCTTACACACAAATCCCCATAATACCATACAAACCATATTCCAAAGTATGTATCCGATAAAACCTTTCCAGGTTTTATGATCACCAAAAATCCTTTTACCGTCTTTAAAGTTTTTCCCACCATCCATGGGAATCTGCAATTTCTTCATTACTTTTAACTTACACCAAAGCGAATTAATGATGCCGGCCACAACCGGGCCCATTAAAGTCACGTACATGGTAGCAAGTATCCGCAAGATATTCATATCCTCTTCCTCTGCCGTATTTTTTTATTTGCCATAGCATACCAAGCATGACAGACGGGGTAATTTTATATTTATATATAAATATAAAAACCATCCCGCTACATTTTATCATATTACGACAATTATTACACCTATTATTGTGATTTCCTCATAAATATCCACCAATATACGGGAAAAGCCACCATCTGGAATGTAAAAAAGGACCCGCACCACAAGCCTTTGGCCGTAGCATCCAATTGAGAATTTTTAACAGCAAGAACCGTAAATACAACCATATCCGCAATGTCTACGGCTACAACAATAAAAATCCCCAACCACGTCCATATTATCATCGCCAGAACCGCCATCTGTCCCAACAAATTTTCATCCGTTGCACCTGCCATTCCGAGCGCAAATATTACCAACATAATCAAAGCAAATACCACAAAATATCCAATCATACTTACCAGCGGTGCAAACGCCAATACTCCGTACCAAAATCTCTTCATCACACTTCCTCCTCAAAGAAAACTTTATATTTTTTAATGCCTTTCACATATAACACCAAACGAAAACGTCTTTGGTTGCACAAATGTTAAATTTTACTGCCACATTGTGATAGATTTCCTGCGGCTTTTATTATAAAATGATACTATATTCCGGTTTATATTTTATTAATGCGTACGCCGGTTCTTTTATCATCATAACTACGGAGAATAACTATGACCACATTGAAATTATCACCTGAAGAAATTCTTACCCAAATGACATTGGAAGAGAAGGCTGCGCTTGTAAACGGTGCCTCTTTCTTCGGTATGGCAGGTTTGGATCGATTTGATATTCCGGCATTGCAGTTGTTGGATGGCGGCACCGGCATGAATTTTGAGCAGTTATTCGGTGATATGTACTCCCGCTCTGAGAAAGAAACCAACAGCACCAACGGTATGGTAGGTTCCACTGTGCTGACCCATGTAATCGATTGGTATTATGAACCCGAAAAATTAACAGAAGAAGAATTGGAAGTGCGCAGTTGGATTGAAGCACAATTGCGTGCCCACACCGGACGCGACTATGCGCCGGGCTGCTTTCCTCCGGGTATTTTACTGGGTGCTACTTTTAATCCTGATGTGGTGAAAACCGTTGGAGAGGCATTGGGCGCCGAAGCGCGACTTTTCGGCGTACACATTCTTTTGGGAAGTCCCAATGTTAATATACATAGAGACCCGCTCAACGGCCGTCTCTTTGAAGGCTATTCGGAAGACCCCTGTCTGGTATCCACCCTTGCGCCGGAATTGGTAAAAGGCGTACAGAAATTCAAGGTGGCCGCCAATGTAAAACACTTCGCTGCCAACAATCAGGAAACCAACCGTGTCGGCATTAACGAAACCATTTCAGAACGTGCACTGCAGGAAATCTATTACCCCGGGTTTAAGGCATGCGTGCAGGAAGGCAAAGTCGAAACCGTAATGAGTGCATATAATCGCATTAACGGCATTCCCTGCACGGAGAGTTATAAATTACTGACAGAAGAACTACGTGGCAAATGGGGCTTTGAAGGAACCGTTTTATCAGACTGGGGCGCGGTATATCATCCGGTAGAAGCCTTACAGGCCGGAAACGATTTGGCAATGCCCGGACCTTTACCCGCTGAACCGATTATAGAGGCTGTAAAAGGCGGTCGTCTGTCTATGGATATATTGGACCAGGCTGTACTTCGCTTACTGAAAACCATTGCTTATTGTCTCGAAAATCCGTATAAAAATGTATCTTCCGTAAGCATCGGCGAAAAAGAAATCCCTATGTGGGCTGTGAACTCCTGCGGCGATGGTGCTCCGGATTTAGATGTAATGTACGAAGCAACTACTGCTGCCGCATATGAAAGCGCGGCGGAAGGCATTGTATTATTAAAAAATGAAGGAGTTTACCCCCTTTCGTCAGAAGAAAGAATCCTTCTTACCGGCAGCCACGAGTTCTTAACCTGCGGTACAGGAAGTGCCGGTATTACCACAAACCGTAATACTTCTTTCACAGATTGTATTGGTGGAACTTATGTAGGATATGATTACGACTTTGAGGATTTATGCAAGGAAAATAAAGGGCTTCACGTTATTTTGACCGCAACGGTCAGTGGTATGGAAGGCAACGACAGACCGCATATGAAAATCTCTGATGCCGACGATATGTTGCTTCGGAAACTGATTACTTTGAAACAGAATAACTGCTTTTCATTGACGCTTGTATTGAATGTTTGCGGACCTGTAGATTTGCGTGATTACGAAGCATGTTTGGATGCCATCTGGTGCGTATTTTTACCCGGCATGGAAGGTGCCCGCGCACTGGCCGATTTAATGCTTGGCAAAAGAACACCCTCCGGCAAACTTCCTATCACCTTCCCGAAGCGTTACGAAGATACACCGACCTTTTTAAACTTCCCCGGTGAAGGGTATGAAGTCAATTACGGCGAAGGCATTTATATAGGCTACCGCTATTACGATAAAAAGAAAGTTGCTCCTGCTTATCCTTTTGGCTATGGACTTTCGTATACTACTTTTAAGATTGATCATTGCAAGGCGGATAAAAAAGAATTTGACGGTGATTTGAAGATAAGTCTGACGGTTACCAATACAGGCAAACTTCCCGGTGCAGAAGTGGTACAGGTCTATATCTCAGATGAAACTTCTATGCTGCCGAAGCCTGTCAAAGAGTTAAAAAAATTCCGCAAGGTATTTTTACAACCGGGTGAAAGCAAAGATATAACATTTGAATTATTTTTAAAAGATTTTATGTCTTTCGATATGGATTATAATGAATGGCTGGCAGAAGAAGGTTACTATCACATTCTGATTGCGACCTCAAGTGCAGAAGCAGATATCAAGGGCGATATCCGCGTATACTTGGATATCCGTTCCCCTTACTCTTATGGTTTTACTTCTACCGTAAAAACCATTTTTGAAAAAGAGGCATTAAAAGAAGCGTTGTTTATGCTGTGGAAAGAAAATGATTGGGATATGCAGATTATTGCCAGCAATTACCAGTACACACCCAACCGCACCATAGAACAAATAATGCCCGCTGCTCCAAGTGAGAGCAGCAGGCAAGCATTTTTAGCAAAGGTTGAAAAAGTGCGCCATTAAATATTCTTTTACTTCAATTAGTGATGGAAGGATGTGTTCAGACAGTTCTTCCATCTCTTTATTTTGCAGTAACATATCCGGCACCATCAGCGGCCGCATATTGGCGCTGTGCGCCGCTTTGATTCCGTTATAGGAATCTTCTATGACATAGCACCGTTTAGGGGCAATTTGAAGGCTTTCCGCGGCTTTCAAAAAGATATCCGGTGCGGGTTTGCTTCTTTTTACCATATCACCGCAAATCACCGCATCGAAATAGTCTAACAAACCGGCATCCCGAAGTTCCTGCTTTACTACCGCTTCTCTTGTGGAAGAAGCAAGGGCAATGCGAATATCGTTTTCTTTTAGAAATTCTAAAAGTTCCCTGATGCCCTTCTTCATGGGAAGTCTGCCTTCTCCGTAACGGGCATGGAACAATGCAGACATCTCAGCCTTGTACTCATCATAAGGGAAGTCCTGTCCGTAACGCAGTTTCATCTTCTCCCGTGTTGCTGTGGCATTAATGCCGACACACTCGCGACAAGCCTCCTCTATATCCGGAATGTCATATTGGGCAGCAGTCTCTACCCAACATTCCACTACCAATCTTTCAGAATCGAAAATAACACCGTCCATATCAAAAATCACTGCATCAAAATCGCGTTGAGTCATAAGTTGCTCCTTATTCAATCCCCGTCACTTCATACCCTTCATCTTCTACGATTTTCTTCAACACATCATCTGCTACATCTGCATTCAATTTCAAAATCGCGGTTCCTTCTTCGTGACTTACAATCGCCTCATCTACTTCCGGCATTGCCTCAAGAACCTTTTTTACACGTCCTGAACAATGACCGCACATCATACCTGTAATTTTCATTGTTTTGTTCATATTATTTACTTCCTCTCTTTCTTCTGCTGCCAACGCCGGTTTTACTTTCTTATCTCTCTTTGCATTATACACCTTAACCAAATTCAAACGCAAGGCATTCGACACTACGCAAAAACTTGACAGACTCATTGCCGCCGCACCAAACATCGGATTCAATTCCCAACCAAGCACAGCAATAAAAGCACCTGCTGCCAAAGGAATTCCGATGCAGTTATAAAAGAATGCCCAGAATAAATTCTGATGAATATTTCGCAATACCGCGCGGCTCAAACGAATTGCCGCAGGTACATCCAAAAGGCTGCTCTTCATCAGTACCACATCCGCAGCATCAATAGCAACGTCCGCACCGGCACCGATGGCAATCCCCATATCCGCTTTCACAAGGGCAGGAGCATCGTTAATTCCGTCCCCTACCATAGCAACCTTACCAAGTTTCATCAATTCGGTAATCGCCGCTTCTTTGCCATCCGGAAGCACACCCGCAATCACAGAATCCACCCCGGCTTCTACCCCGATAGCGTTGGCCGTCTTCTCATTATCTCCGGTAATCATGACAACGCGAATACCCATATTCTGAAGTTGCGCAATGGCTTCTTTGCTGTCAGGTTTCATTACATCCGCTACCGCAATCATACCAAGAAGTTCATTTCCTTTGGTAAAAAACAACGGCGTTTTACCTTGCATTGCAAGGGCCTCCGCCTGCATTTCCATATCCTTGGAAACCATAACCCGGCCTTTGATGTATTTAAGACTTCCGCCTACCAAATCAGCGCCTTCAATTTTTGCTTTTAATCCGTTTCCCGGTAAAATCTCAAAGTCCGAAACTTCCGTTTCTTTTACACCTTTTTCACGGGCGTATTCCACTACCGCACCGGCCAGGGGATGTTCGCTTTTACATTCCAATGCATACGCCAGCGTTAAAAGTTCATCCTCCGTCACACCGTTTTCAGCCACTACATCAGTTACTTTTGGAGTTCCTGCCGTAATGGTTCCTGTTTTATCCAAGGCAACAATCTGCACTTTGCCGGTCTCTTCCAGAGAAACCGCTGTTTTAAAAAGAATACCGTTCTTGGCACCCACACCGTTTCCTACCATAATTGCCACAGGCGTCGCAAGTCCAAGTGCACAGGGGCAACTGATGACAAGGACGGATATTCCTCTTGCCAGTGCAAAACCGATACCTTCTCCGAGAAAAAGCCAAATCAGCGTTGTAATCACCGCAATGCTGATGACCACAGGCACAAAAACACCGGACACTTTATCCGCCACTTTCGCAATGGGTGCTTTGGTTGCTGCCGCATCACTTACCATCTGAATAATTTGAGACAGTGTCGTATCTTCACCCACACGAGTTGCTTCACATTTTAAGAAACCGGAACGGTTGATGGTTGCCGCCGATACTAAATCGCCCGTATTTTTATCCACGGGAATACTTTCACCCGTAAGGGCCGACTCATCAATGGCACTGCTGCCTTCCAACACAACACCGTCCACCGGAATGCTCTCACCGGGACGCACCACGAAAATGTCGCCTTTTAACACTTCTTCGATTGTAACTTTTTTTTCCACGCCGTCGCGAACCACGATTGCCGTTTTCGGTGCAAGATTCATTAAAGACTTTAACGCGTCCGTAGTCTTTCCCTTTGAACGGGCCTCCAACATTTTACCCACTGTAATCAGAGTTAAAATCATCGCCGCCGACTCAAAATAAAACTCGTGCATCAACGCGTGTGCACCTTCCGCATTTCCCGCATTCACCTGTGCCGTCATTGCAAAAAGCGCGTAAGTACTGTAAACAAAAGCCGCGCCGGAACCCAAGGCCACCAAAGTATCCATATTGGGCGCTTTGTGAAGAACGCCTTTCCATCCGCTGATAAAAAACTTCTGGTTTATTACCATGACTATTGCGGTCAATAATAGTTGCAAAAGCCCCAAAGCCAAAGGATTATGGGCAAAAAACGCAGGCACGGGCCATCCCCACATAGAATGTCCCATAGAAAAGTACATCAGCACAACAAGAAAGCCTACTGACGCAATCAGACGCTTTTTCATCTTAGGAGTCTCGGTATCTTCCAAGAGTTCCGCACCATTACTCTTTTTATTCGCAGCAGATGCCGGTACATCACTCAAAACGCTTGCACCATACCCTGCATCAGTCACTGCTTTGATAATATCAGTTTCGCTCGCGCTGCCCTCCACGCCCATGGTATTGGTCAAAAGGCTTACGGTACAGTTTGTCACTCCCGCCACCTTAGACACCGCCTGTTCTACCCGGGCACTGCAGGCTGCACAACTCATACCGGTTACTGTATATTTCTTCATAAAATCTCCTATTTTTACAGTGATATCAAATCCCTGCAATTTTTTATCTTTTACAAAATACAATATTATAAAAATTATCCCTGCAATCCTCTGGACTGTCTGTCCATATCTTCAATAACAATATCATAAATTTCGCCTAAAGATGCACAGTATTCCAAAACTTTCCAAGGCTCGTTGGTATGATAATGAATTTTAATCAATTCTTCATCTCCAACTGCCAGAAGACAGTCACCTTTGAAGTTTTCTGTAAAATAATCGCTGATAGCATCCTCATCCAAATCTTTTCCTTCAATAAGTAATTGTGTATCGTATTTAAATTCAAGCATATTATAAACCTCCTATTTATTTCATATTGATTTTTTATTTTTAGGGTATTGTAAACTAAAAATGTACTTACTTATTTTCTCTAAGTTCTATCAGTTAGCATAAACTAATTCTCCAAAAAAATCAATGTTAGTTATCTTTTTTCTCTTGCCTTTTTATTGTATTTGCATTATAGTTATCTCACAACTCATGTTTACGTAGGTGCGACCTACTCTGACTTTCTTAAGTCATATCAATTATTTCTTTTATTTCCAACAAGGAAGCACAAAATGATTTTATTTCCTGTTGCTTTTATTATGTCGCGCGGAAATGAATCAAATACAAATCATAAGGAGGAATATGCCTATGGCGCATACCGGTTTTCTAAAGTTTCGGCCTCTTACAGAATTGAATCTTATTGATAATTTTTTATTTCATAAGATGATTGATGACAAAGAGACCGGCGAAGAGTTTTGTCGTATTCTTTTACGGACCATTCTGAATAAAGAAATACGGCACATTAAAATCACCCCCCAGAAAGAACTGTACGGACTGGATACAGATATGCACGGCATCCGTATGGATGCTTATCTGGAAGACATCAGCGACTGCGATGCCCTGGATGCGGATATTTTACCTGATATCTATGACATCGAACCTAATCTTACTTATGAGAAAGACTCTATCCCCAGGCGGATGCGTTTTTATCAGGGAATGATAGACGCCGCTAACCTGAAGAGAGGTCAGGCATACACAAGTCTTCCCAACGTGGTCATTATTTTTATCTTGCCTTATGACCCGTTTGGGTGCGACCGTATGATTTACACCATACATAATATGATAAAAGAAGAACCGTCCTATGACTATAACGACGGCGCATTGAAAATGATACTGTATACAAAAGGAAAGGCCGGAAACGCTAGTAAAGAACTACAGGATATGTTAAAATATTTTGAGCACTCTGTATCGGCAAATGTAACCAATCCTGATATTGAATTTATACATTATGTGGTTGGCCGGCTAAAAGAACAAGGGGAGATAAATTTAGACTATATGAAATCATGGGAATGGGATGAATACAATCAAAAAATCGGACGGGACCACGGTTTAATCGTGGGGCGTGAAGAGGGTTATGCTACCGGTCTTGAAGAAGGGCTTGCTGCCGGACGCGAAGAAGGACTTGCAGCCGGACGCGAAGAAGGACTTGCCGCCGGACGCGAAGAAGGAATCTTTGCCAACATCAGAATTTGCCGCAAATATAACGCAAACGACGATGAAATTATGAATGAACTCATGTCCAATTTTTCTATAACCAAAGAAGAAGCCCAAGGTTATCTGAATCGATATTCTAAACAATCTTAATTCATTTCTATTTATGGAATTATATGCAAAGCATATTTTCCTCTATAAGCATACTATAGGCAAAGCAGAACGAATGTATTTCATATCATCCGTTCTGCTTTTATACATCTCTGACTTCAGTTTATAACTAATTAAACTTAATACAAAATCTGTCTAATACGATTTCATAATCTCAAACTCATCTGCCAGATAATAGGTGTCAAAATCTCCCGGCGCACGCCAATCCTGAATTGAAATTACAATACGATATTCCCCGGTTGGTAACTCACCATATAAATACTCCCACGTAACAGGTAAAACAGTCGTTTCTCCGGCAGATATTTCATAAGCAATCTGATGCCACGCAACCTCAGCAATTGGCGCCAAGTCATACCACGCTCCATCCATCTCACGCTGAATAGTAAACCACGCACCGGTCTGCAATATCTTTCCTACATCACCGGAAGACAGATAATTTAAACGCAACTGATTATTTATCTCTAAATCGCCATTCACATCAGTGTATTTTTCCATAGAAAGGCTTACACCTTCCAATGTGTTTACTTCATGTTCCCAAGGGGCATCTACCACCGCGGGCAAATTCATTCCTGACATCGCATTTCCATCCTCTGATAAAGTTCCTGCATCCGAATAGTGCACTCTAAGAGTCAATGCCGTATATAAAGGCAAATGCTCATCATACATTTCCCCTGTATCTTTCATCGATAACGTAATTGCCTGACCGCCTTGCAACGCATCAATCGGATAAACGTCTTCCGGAATCTGCACCACAAAGGCGCCCGGGAAATTCTCCGACTCGGAAGTAATACAGATTTTATCTTTAGCATCTGCCATAACTTCTTTTATGGTTGCCTGAATAAGCACCGGCTGTCCCTCGCCTTCTGCCACAGTACCACTTACCGCATAATTATCCGTGGCAAAAATATAAGTTGCTTCTCCGTAAAAACCATTTCCGTTACTGCCCTCATCCCACCGGGCAATTATCTCGTAAATGCGTCTCGGGCGCAATTCCAGGAAATAAACATCCTCTAAGGTATATTCATCTAACACCAATGGCTCCATATCACCCAAATCGAGCAAATCATACTCCACCACATAAATGCGGTCCGGATCAATTCCCCAATTTAACATATACGGGGCATAATCGATACCGTTATAATCGCGCACCTCTATCCACTCATCTTCCTTGCCTTTTACTGCTACCGTCGGAAACGGACCGGAAGCATTTACGCTCACCATTTCATTCGGTTTTCCTGTAGAATAATTCCACTCATAGGTTCCGTTTTCCACATAGGTAAAATTTATGGCACTGGATAAGGCATCCTGCATAGTCAATGTGGGCGGTTCTTTTAGAATTTGTACAGAAGTAACAGTTTCAAAAGAATTTTCTTCCGATGACATTTCTCCTAATATTTCTTGCCTTTCCTCTAACACCTTCAATTTTACATTCTCTTGCTCCAAAAGAGCCAACATTACTTCTTCTTCCTGCGCCAGGTCCTGTACAATCTTTTCCTGTTGTTCAATCAGTTCTTTCAGTGCTGCCTCTTGCTCTAATTGCGCCAACTTTATGCGCTCATTTTCCAATCGCCTCCGAACTTCTTGTAACTCTGTAGAAAGTGTCTCCACCGCAATCTGTTGTTGTAGGTATTGCTCCTCTACCGCCTCCAACTCTGAAGACAATTGAACTTCTTCCAACTCCACACTTTTTGTCTCATCTTTCAAAATATCAATCACCTTATCATACAAATCTTTCGGCACATAATAACAAGTCGCACCCGTAGTTTGCATAGTATCCGAAATCATCCCATAATTCGGTTCACTGTACATCGATAAAACAGTACCATTCTGATAGTCAATGAAAATGACACTCAAACCTTCCAACTGTTCTCCGTCTTCCACTTCCCGATACTCATTCGCATCCAGAGTCGCCTCAATAAATTCCTGCAAAGTTTCTTCATCCGTAATCACCAACGGTTCTTCCAAAGTTCGTCCGTAATATCCGTCGGAATAGATGATAATTTCATCCACATTCTCCCATTCTACGCTACCGTCATTGATATAGGGTATCGTCTGTTCTTTCGGCTTTGTCATAAAACAAACCGCCACTACCACACACAGAAGTATCGATACCAGAACAATCCAAAATGCAGGCTTTTTATAGTTTAAAATATTCACAATACGCTTTTTCACGCCAACCTCACCAAATGCCAGCGGGCAGGCTGAAATCATACGTCCCGGTGCACTGCATTTTAAAAGTGCTTCGGAATAAGCCTTTTTATGTTCAATACCCATTTCTTTGATTACTTTTTCATCGCAGGCAAGTTCCATATCCCGACACAATAGAATATACGCAACCCACACCAGGGGATTAAACCAATAAAAGGAAAGAATCATAAAAGCAATCGGTTTTATCCAGTGGTCTTTCCTTGCAATGTGCGCTTTTTCATGGGCGATAACACATTCCATATCCTTCGCACCCATTTGGAACGGTATATAAATCCTCGGCATAAAAAATCCAAGCACAAAAGGGGACACCACTTTTTCACTCTGATAAATCGAATATTTCTTACCGTATTTTTCAGACACATCCCGCGTACAACCATCGGCACACAAGCCACCGTTGTAAATAACCGCATCTGCCATACGCCTGTTTAGACGAATGTAAGATATGATGCAATACGAAAGCATAACGATAATACCTGCCAGCCAAACGATAGCCAAAAAGTCCGTCCAAGCAATAGTTGCTGATTGCACCGTTTCTTCTATTGGTGCAAGTGTTCCTGCCACATCCGTACTTTGTGGCGCAGCACCTGCGCTCGTACTGAAATCCCACATTGCAGATGGCACGCCTGTATCCATACCTATTTTCGAGTTCTGCACTGTATCTGTAGGAATCGGACTCTTCTCCGGCATCAGACTAAACATACTCTCGAAAGAAAACGGCACCACAAGTCTTATTCCAACCAGCCCCCAGAGAATGCCGCGAATCCATTTCGGCGCCTTCGCCAAAACCAATCGCAACATAATCACTGCCACAATCAGATAACTTGCCGTAATACTCATATTTACAATTTCAAGAAAGAAGTTTGCCATATGCTATTCCTCCTCATAGGAATCAATTAAGTTACGAAGTTCTTCCATTTCTTTAGCGGATAATTTTTTATGTTTGGTAAAAGCTGCGATAAAAGCAGGGAGTGACCCTTCAAATGTCTTCTCCACCAATTCATCAATTTCAGCCGCCTGAACGTCTTCCTTGGATACCAGGGATGTCACCACCGCGTTTTCACTTTTTAATACGCCACGCTCCGCAAGACGCTTAATTACAGTGTATGTAGTAGCCTTTTTCCAGCCCAGTTCCTCCTGACATAATTTTACGAGTTCCGTGCTTTTCACGGGTTCATTCTCCCATAAAATCAGGCAGAATCGATACTCACTTTCAAATACTTTCGGTGTCTCCATATAGATACTTCCTTTCTTTTCGTAAAAATATTCTCTATATCTCTCAACTTTTTCTTCTAACAGAAAACAGGTCGAATGCATTAAACCTTTTCTTTAGTCTAACGCGTTCGACCTGCTTTGTCAACATCTTTTATATAAAATAATTTTATCCGGAAAGAAACATCCCACTTTCGCAGGATGTTTCTTCTATGTCACCTTTTATTCTTCCTCAGAAACCGCAGTCTCATCATACTCCAAAATATCGCCCGGCTGACAATGCAAGGCCTCACAAATTGCTTCCAAAGTAGAGAAACGAATAGCACTGATTTTACCCGTTTTCATCTTGGATAAGTTCACGTTGGTAACGCCAACCATTTCAGATAATTCATTCAAACTGATTTTACGGTCCGCCATCACACGGTCCAGTCGCAATACAATTTTACCCATAGCCGTTCCCCCTTATAATGTCTCGTCAGATTCTTGCTGTAACATGGCACCATATTTAAAAATATGCGCCAATGCCAATACAACAAGCACCATAATAATCATACCGATATCAATGCTGATATTTAAGTTATTTGTCACCATAAAATCAGTTGCCGCCTCCGCTGTAGGATACACAATGCACCAGGGAATTAACGAAAATCCGACCTGTTTGATACGCTTAATCACGCCCTCCGAAAAAGGTGTCTCACATGTTTTAAATTCCTTACAAAGTTTAACAATAAATGTAATTGTTATAAAATTAACCACCATTAAAATTAACTGCAACAAAATGAAAATCACTATTTTGGATGTATTAAACATATTCGTAGGTTCAGATGCTAATTTGATATTTAATGTATTTGCTTCTTCATCTGCTTTAACGTCTACTATAACCATTTCTGTATCCGATGTGGTTACTGTATACGCATCCGCCTCAAGTTCTGCCATATCTTCTTCAGTGATTGTCTCACCTACTGCGTCCAAATCCATCTGCATATCCATTCCCACATAATAATCTATGGTAAGCAAATCCTTCGGTATTGCCAACATCAAAATGCCTGCTGCCAATAAAATGACTGCTCCCAAAATTACTAAAATACGACTAATCTGTGCTATGACCTCACCAATTTTACCAAACTTATTAATCTTTGCTACAACTTCCTGTTTCATTTTTAATCCTCCGTTTTTAACTGTTGGCAATTTATATCAATCTTTCTTATGTATTGCCTGTAAAATTTGTTTTTAAAGTTATACATTTGCGCAAAAAGTTAAATATTTAACGTTTATCGATAAATTCATATTAGCACATTATTTTCGTTTGTCAACAACTTTTTATCGTTTTTCGATAATTTTTTTATGTTTTATGTGTTTTTATCTGATAAAGCATACTTTTACATATCAAAAAAGCCCCGAAACATAACTGTTTCAGGGCCACACCAAACCTTTTATCTTAAATTTTATTCCCAAATCACATATTCATCCAATACATCCAAACTTCCATAAAACACATTCATATCAATATGTTCTTCCGCACCGGAATATCCGTCAAGCACTGCCTGGTCTGTATACTGCCAGAATGTCCACTCCCCACGCATATCCAAATTGGGACTGAAATAGACATTCCGAATCCACAAAGGATATCCATTAATTTCACCATCCAGATACTTATAATAAAATGTATAGGTAGTGTATACCATAGGTTTCACGCCGTATTCTTCTTCCAATAATGCAAGCATTGTTTTTAATTCTGCCACAAGTTCCTTTTCTTCCGGAGGATTACTGAACTTATCTCCATAAAATTCAATATCTACCACAGGAATAAGATTTCCAGACAAATCGCCTACGGTTTCAATATATAATTGTGCCTGTGTTTCTGCAGAACTGTCAAAACTAAAGAAGTGATATGCACCAATTTTCAAATCAGTAGCATCTGCACCTTCCCAATTTTCATAAAACACGGTGTCTACATATCCGCTTCCTTCCGTAGCTTTTATGAATACAAAATCAATATCCTCACCGGCCAATGTCTCCCAATCAATATCCCCCTGATAATGGGATACATCCACGCCCCGCACATCATAACTTTCTGCCAGTTTACATGCCAGATAATTATTTTTTGCGATGATATACGTAGTGAAAACTACCAATATCAGACAAACAACGACAACCGGAATCATTCTGTTCCTAATAGATTTCTTTTTCAGACTTCCCTTTGTTTTATTGCTCATAAACTATTCTTTTGTTCACACTCGTGTCCGTCAATTCCACATCTAATCTTTTATTTAAATCTTTGGTCTTACCGCCATTTGCCTTAATCATTTTACGCCAACTGTTCTGGGCTGCAATTTTATAAATGAATCTTGGAAATGCTACGGTAGCATACTTATTTGCTTCCCCTTCTTTCTTCACGATGCGGTCCGCAAACTTCTTCATTGCCTTATAAATATTCGCTCTAAGACTATTCTTGCCGGACATATTTCCGCTTACCGCAATGGCACCGCCACCGCCGATTCCAAGGCTTCCCTTATATGCACAACCGGCCTTCGCACACCAGTTTTTTAACACATTTAATGCAGGCTCTGCCTGATTACCTTCATAAAAACCGCAATTTGCTATTCCATAGATATTTAAATTCGGCTTCTTCCATGTCATCTTTTCCAACTGTTTTAAGCATGCCAAAAGATGGGAAGGCAATGAATCCACATACAAAGGAAATGCCACAACCCAGGTATCAGCCTTCTTTAACTTTTCTATAATTTCTGCAGTAATTTTACTTGTACGAAGGCAGATTTCTTCTACATCTACCTTATTGCCCAAACATTCTTTTAAATCGTTTAAAAGGATTCCACTGGAACTTCCCTTTACTTTGGGACTTGCATTAATCAATGCTACTGTCATAATTTTAACCCCTTTAACTCATCTTTACTTTTATAAAAATAGACTCCGTTAAACTCGCCGTGAAAATTCTCCGCATTTCCCTCAATAATATCCTTCGCGGTCTTCTTCTCGTCTTCCGTAATATCTTCCCCATAAAAATGAGCAGACAACTTAATGGTATTCGGATATCGATGCTTATGATGCATTTCACCGTTTTTAATAATAAAATCACCCTGCACATAAGAAATGGCTCTATCCTGCGCTGCCTTTACAAAAGGACTCACAGTACCGTAATAACACTCGCTTACGATAATCATCTCATCGCATAAACCCATATCCAAAGAGGTGCGCTCATAACCGTCATGAATGACGCACTCCCCCGGCGTCTTCGCCCAGCATCCGAAACATCCGATGCAATGCTTAATATTTCCCTGAGGATTGATTACTTTGTGCTCCCCTTCGATTTTAAAATCAAAATCTTCAATGTCCGTAACTATAAGTTTCATTTCTACCTCTTTAACGAATCATAGTGATAAATTCACCTTTTTTATTGTAACACAGGTTTGTCAAAATGATTCTTAAAAGAAAATAGTAAATTTATTAAAAAAAAATGAAGTCAGTATAAAACCGACTTCATTTTTAACTATCATTCAAACTATAAAACTCCTTTAATATCTCTCTGCCACGTCCTCTTCTTTTTCTGCAATGTCATTTACATTCTTTTTTAGACCTTCAATAACAATATTATGTTTTTCCGCATAGTCCCAAAGGGCCGCATGGATTGCTTCCTCCGCAAGAAGGGAGCAATGCACTTTTACGGGCGGTAATCCGTCAAGAGCCTCCATGACGGCTTACTGCTTTATTCGCTTCGCCCGCAAAAGAATATACGGAAGAAGGATTGGCATAGCACTCCGTAAAATAAGGTTTCATAGTCTCAAACACTTCCGGATGCATTTGTGTGGTTGCCGCATTATCCAAATATATCTTCATACAAAATTTCCTTTCTATTTTTCGCTTTTAAAAAGATCCGTGGATAAATACCGGTCTCCTGTGTCCGGGAATAATACCACGATATTTTTACCGGCATTCTCTTCTCTCTTTGCAAGCTCTACTGCTGCATACAAAGCTGCGCCGGAAGAGATACCTACCAAAGTCCCTTCTGACCTGCCCACCAATCTTCCGTACTCGAAAGCACTCTCGTTTGATACTGTAATAATTTCATCATAAATATTAGTATCCAGAATCTCCGGAACAAAACCGGCACCGATACCCTGAATTTTATGCGGTCCGGAAGTACCTTGGGATAATACGGGAGAATCCTCCGGCTCTACCGCAACTATTTTTACATCAGGTAATTTTGATTTTAAATATCTTCCTACACCTGTTATGGTTCCGCCGGTACCGACACCTGCTACAAAAATATCCACCTTACCGCCTGCATCTTCGTAAATCTCAGGACCAGTTGTTTCAAAGTGAATTCTAGGGTTTGACCGATTTCCAAACTGTCCTGGTATAAAACTGTTTGGAAGTTCTTTTGCAAGTTCTTCTGCCTTGGCAATGGCACCCTTCATGCCCTTGCTTCCTTCTGTTAAAACAAGTTCCGCACCATATGCTTTGACAAGTTGTCTTCTTTCAACACTCATGGTTTCCGGCATAACAATAATAATACGATAACCGTAGGCTGCTGCTACAGACGCAAGACCGATACCGGTATTACCGGACGTAGGTTCAATAATCACAGAGCCCTCTTTTAATTTACCGGATTTAATTGCATCATCAATCATAGCCTTGGCAACTCTGTCTTTTACAGAGCCCGCAGGATTAAAATACTCAAACTTCGCATAAATATTTGCTTTTAAATCCAATTCTTTTTTTATATTATTTAATGCTACCAACGGTGTGCGACCAACCACCTCACCTATGGACTGATATATTTTACTCATGATACCGTCTCCTTTTCCTTCATAATTATATCTGCTCCAATGCCTGCTCAATATCCTCAAGAATATCCAGAATATGCTCTGTTCCGATAGAAAGTCTGATTGTATTCGGATGAATATCCTGCGCCTCTAATTCCTCTGCACTTAACTGCGAGTGGGTTGTGGTTGCCGGGTGAATTACCAAACTCTTCACATCTGCCACATTTGCAAGCAGAGAAAAAATTTTTAAGTTGTCAATAAACTTATGCGCCTCTTCCTGACCGCCTTTGATGTCAAAGGTAAAAATAGAACCCGCGCCCTTCTCAAAGTACTTTTCGTACAATGCATGATCGGGATGCTCCTTAAGAGATGGATGATTTACACGAAGTACCTTGGGATGATTCTGCAAATAATCGACTACTTTTAAGGTGTTCTCAATGTGTCTGTCAAGGCGTAAGGATAAGGTCTCCACACCCTGTAATAAAAGAAACGCATTAAAAGGTGATATGCATGCGCCCTTATCTCTTAACAAAATCGCACGAATGTAAGTCACAAATGCCGCCTCACCCACTGCATCCACAAAAGATATGCCGTGGTAACTGGGATTTGCATCTGCAATACCGGAAAACTTGCCTGATTTCTTCCAGTCAAACTTTCCGGAGTCTACAATAATACCACCAAGCGAAGTTCCGTGTCCTCCAATAAACTTGGTTGCCGAATGAACCACAATATCTGCACCATACTGAATCGGCTTTATTAAATAGGGTGTCCCAAAAGTATTGTCAATGACCAGCGGAATTTCATGTTCATGCGCAATTTTTGCAATTTCTTCAATATCGGGAATATCACTGTTGGGATTACCAAGTGTCTCTAAATAGACAACTTTGGTATTCTCTTTGATTGCAGCCTCTACTTCTTCCAGATTGTGTGCATCTACAAAGGATGTTTCTACACCCTGTCTGGGTAATGTGTGCGCCAGCAAATTATAGGTTCCCCCATATATGGTCTTCTGTGCTACAATATGGTCACCGGCCTGTGCCAACGCCTCAAGGGTGTATGTAATCGCTGCCGCACCGGAAGCAAGTGCTAAAGCTGCCACACCGCCTTCTAAGGATGTGATTCTCTTCTCCAATACATCCTGTGTGGAATTTGTTAATCTGCCGTAAATATTACCTGCATCACTCAGCCCAAATCTTGCCGCTGCGTGTGCTGAATTATGAAAGACGTATGATGTTGTCTGATAAATAGGAACCGCTCTTGCATCTGTTGCGCTGTCTGCCTGCTCCTGTCCTACGTGTAATTGTAATGTTTCAAATCTGTATGCCATGTTTTTGTCCTCTTGTCTTTTTATTGTTTTGCATGATTCTGCATTTTCAAATTAACAACAAAACAGGCTACACATTCGACCGTTTCTAAAATTATGCCTTAACATCAGAAATATGATTTTCATAATTCTTTTTCTTTCCTACAATGCCTATCTCTTTTGTATGAATTGAATAATACTCCTTATTTCCTATTATGTCAATAGGTTTTATATATTTTTATGAAATAAAAAATGACATACTGAAGTATGCCATTTTTCTTACATATTAGATGATATAATCACCGCTTCTGTTTTTACTTTGATTAATAATATCCTGCAGACTAATACTATCCAGATATTCATTCACAACCTTTTCAAGCCCCTGCCAAATCGGAAGTGTCACACAATAACTACACTTCTCGCACTGGTTTGGTGTCTGCTCAAGGCAGGCAACCGGCGCCATACTGCCTTCGGTATTCCGCAAGATTTCTCCCACGGTAATCTCTTCCGGATTCTTTGCCAGTTTGTATCCGCCCTGATAGCCTCTGTTGGTAATTAATATTCCCGAACGATTCAGAATCGGAATAATCTGTTCCAAATATTTCTTGGATATATCCTGTCTCTCAGCAATTTCTTTTAATGCTATAAAACCATTGTCATTATGTTCTGCCAAATCAATCAACATACGTAATGCGTAACGCCCTTTGGTGGATATTTTCATACTATACCTCCAACATATCCTATTAAGTCAATAGGTATTATATCATATTGTGAACTCTGTTGCAAAATCATTTTATATAATCATAAAAAACTGCGGTTCCAATCTTGAAAATCGGACAAAATATAGTAGAATATAATAAAAGACCAAAACCAAAGAAAGGAAGCACCATTATGTACAACGGAAATGAAAATGTAATGATTTGTGATCATCCTTTGATCAAACACAAAATCTCTATGCTCCGTAATAAAAACACCGGAACCAATGAATTCCGCGCCATCGTGGAAGAAATCGCAATGTTAATCGGCTATGAAGCATTAAGAGATTTGGAAATTGAAGAAGTGGATATTGAGACTCCTTTAGAAGTAGCCAAGTGCCCTGTTATCGCGGGTAAAAAGCAGGCAATCGTGCCTATTTTACGAGCAGGTTTAGGCTTGGTAGGCGGCTTATTAAAATTAATGCCCACAGCCAAAGTCGGTCACATCGGTCTTTATCGTGATGAAGAAACCTTTGAACCTCAGGAATACTACTGTAAGCTACCTTCTGCCATAGACCAGAGAAAAATTTTTGTCGTAGACCCCATGCTTGCAACCGGCGGTTCTGCCATTGCAGCCATAGATTTTATCAAACAACGCGGCGGAAAAGACATTAACTTCCTTTGTGTCATCGCAGCACCCGAAGGTCTTGAGAAGTTAATGACCGCACATCCCGATGTTAAAATTTATGTCGGCAACTTAGACCGTGGTTTAAATGAAAAGGCCTACATACTTCCCGGTTTGGGCGATGCAGGAGACAGAATCTTCGGTACAAAGTAAAAATATATAAAAAAGGCGTTATCTCTTTCATCGAGGTAACGCCTTATATTTTTATAATAATTAATATTTATTCGCTCTTCGCAGAACGTGTCTGTCCCACTTCGAAATTCACGCCTGTATCATCGGGCTTCTCTTCATCAAAGTTATAATCCTTGCCCGGAAGAATTGCATTCATAATGATACCAACCAATGCACCAACTGCAAGACCGGAAAGGCTGATGGTAATGCTTCCGATAGAGAACGAAATAGCACCTGCCGCGCTGTAATTGATACCAATAGCAAGTACCAAAATCAATGCTGCAATAATAACATTACGTGTCTTGGTAAAGTCAACCTGATTTTCTACCACATTACGAACACCGACTGCAGAAATCATACCGTAAAGGATTAAAGAAATACCACCAACGGTTGCCGCAGGCATTGACTGAATTACTGCCGCAAACTTCGGACAGAAAGAAAAGAAAATTGCAAAACATGCTGCCAGCCTTACTACCATAGGATCGTAAACCTTGGAAAGATTTAAAACACCTGTATTCTCACCGTAAGTTGTATTTGCGGGAGCACCGAATAATGCTGCCATTGTAGTTGCAAGACCATCACCGAGTAAAGTTCTGTGAAGTCCGGGATCCTTAATATAATTTCTTCCTACTGTAGAAGAAATTGCCGAAATATCACCGATATGTTCTACGATGGTTGCCAATGCGATAGGCACAATTGTAACAACCGCGGTAATCATTAAAGACGCGTCAAAGTTATCTCCGAACATACCTAAAACAGTCATTTCCTTTACAATAGGAATGCCTACCCAAGCTGCCTCTTTTACACCGGTAAAATCTACCTGACCCAAACATACTGCCACAAGATAAGACGCAACTACACCAATCAAAATGGGGATGATTTTAATCATACCCTTACCAAATATATTACAAAGAATAACAACAATAATTGCAACAGATGCAATCAACCAGTTGGTTGCACAGTTATCAATCGCAGACTGCGAAAGTGTCAAACCGATTGCAATGATAATGGGGCCTGTAACAATGGGCGGGAAGAATCTCATAACCTTTCCTGCCGTAAAAAGTTTGAATAACAGTGCCATTACCAGATAAACCAAACCTGCACAAGCCACACCAAAGCAGGCATAGGGAATCATTTCAACGTTACTCTTTCCGTCAATCATAGGCGCAATTGCAAAATATCCGCCTAAAAATGCAAAGGAAGAACCTAAGAACGCGGGAACTTTACCCTTGGTCAACAAGTGGAATAAAAGGGTTCCCAACCCGGCAAATAAAAGGGTTGTGGAAACATTCAAACCTGTGAGAATCGGTACTAAAACCGTTGCTCCGAACATAGCGAACATGTGCTGAAGTCCTAAAACCATAACCTTACCTGCGCCAAGTTCTTTCGCATTGTAAACTGCATCTTGTGTTTTGTTACTCATCTTTAGCCTCCTTGTTTTTTATATATTTTATATCTTAATTTTACACCAATAACATCATAGCACGATTTCGATTCTGCCACAATGCAACAAAATCCATATCTTACAAAAATCTTCCCCTTCCGGAAAGATTTCATCTGTACATAATCTACTTCGCATGCTGGATATCTTTGTAAATGGCTTCCACCTGAGGACGTAAACTCAAGAACACATCCACCAACGCAGGTTCAAAAGAAGTCCCTTTACCGTCTTCAATAATCCGAAAGCACTCATCCAACGGCATTGCATCACGATAACAGCGTTTCTCCGAAACCGCATCAAACACATCTGCAATTGCCATAATACGGGCACACAATGGAATCTCCTTGCCTTTTTTTCCTTCCGGATAGCCTTGTCCGTTCCACTTTTCATGGTGATAACGGGTCACCTCATAGGCCATATTTTTATACTGCTCGTCCTCCATATGTCCAAAGGTGTCCTGAATGATTTTACTTCCGCTTACCGTATGCAGTTTCATGGTTTCAAACTCATCATCCGTAAGTTTCCCCGGCTTTTGCAACACTTCATCCGGAATGGATATTTTACCGATATCATGCATCGGCGCTGCCATAATCAGATTATGCATATAATCCCTGGTTAATATTTTCCTGTAATATCCTTTGCTTCGCAATCCGCCGGCCAAAAGTTCCACATATTGACTTGTCCTTCTGACATGTCCTCCGGTGCTGTCATCACGGCTCTCCACCAAAGTCGCAAATCCCATAATCATTTCAGATTGATAATGCGCCAGTTCTTTTAAAACAGGATTCTCCTGATTGATATAAACACCAAGCACAAACAACGCCGGTGCGATGGCTGTAATCAAAAGTTCCGTATAAATTACTTTTACAAGGGTTACCACAAAAACCGCACCGATAAATAAACTGATACTGTATCGTTTCTTTTTCTCTATGTATTTCCAACCCTGGATAAATTTAAAGAGTGAAAACAGCAAATACAGCCCCGCCGTAATAAAGCAGGTATATGCCGAAATACCCATAGCATAGTTGCTGATGTTTGAAACGCAATACTCCAATTCTCCGATGAATGCCACCACCACAATCAAAATTGCTACAAAAGGACCATATAAAAGCAATTTAGACCACCAGTGCTTCGGAAAAGAATCCGTGATATGTAAAATATACATAAACATGGTAAAAATCAACGCAACCAAACCAATCAGGTAGCCCGCATGCGCAACCGTATTTATCCATTCCGCTACCTTGTCCAAATTATTGACGGTATACGCTGATAGCCCGTCGAATATAATGCTGAACACGGCAACGCCCAGTAAGGTTTCAAACCAAGGACTGTTCACCTCTGTCTTCTGTCTCTTCTTTTCACCGTTATAGGAAATCGCCACATACAAAACTACAGCAAGACATGCCAATTGAAATATAAAATGCTGCATAGGCGCTTCTCTTATGATGTACTCCAAAAAACGTAAATTCTTCATTTTATCCCTCTTAACACAAATTAACTGTTCCAAGAATATTAAACCACTAAAATTATCATTTGAAAAGTTACTTCTTTCGACAAAATAAAAAACTTTAACCCAAAAGTGTTTTATTACGGCAGATGTTCCCTAAAAAAGTATGTTTTTCCTTATTTCAATGGTTTACTTTACCTTTAAAATATATTAAAATGAGGGTTGAGTTAAAAATTAAATATTACATAAAGGAGACGTAGTTATGAAAATTTCATCATTACAGAAAGCAAGATACGAGTATTCTCCCAAGCTTCCCGCAATGTTAAGAAACGGTATTGCTGACATTTGCGTAAGCGAAGGTGCAGAAACTCAGAGCGTAGCTGATCAGGAAAAGATCAAAGAACTTTTCCCCAACACCTATGGTAAAAAAGAAATCACTTTCCAGAAGGGCCAGAACACATCTGTTGCTAAGAAGCAGATTGTAGGTGTTATCCTCTCCGGTGGACAGGCTCCCGGCGGACACAATGTTATCTGTGGTTTATATGACGCTTTAAAGGCTACAAACCCTGAAAACGAATTATACGGCTTCAAGGGCGGCCCCAGCGGTTTGATCGAAGATGATTACTTAATCTTTGATGACGAATACATCAACAAGTTCAGAAACACAGGTGGTTTCGATATCATCGGTTCCGGTAGAACCAAATTGGAAACCAAAGAACAGTTCGCTATCGTTGCAGAAGTTTGCAAGAAGCACGGCATCACAGCTGTTGTTATCATCGGTGGTGACGACTCTAACACAAACGCTGCTGTTCTTGCTGAATACTTTGCAGCTAACAACACAGGTGTACAGGTTATCGGATGTCCTAAGACAATCGACGGTGACTTAAAGAACGAAGACATTGAATGCTCATTCGGTTTCGATACCGCTACTAAGACATACAGCGAAATCATCGGTAACATCGAAAGAGATGCTAACTCAGCTAAGAAGTACTGGCACTTCGTAAAAGTTATGGGCCGTTCTGCTTCTCACGTAGCTTTGGAATGTGCTCTTGAAACACAGCCTAACATCTGTTTAGTATCAGAAGAAGTTGCTGCTAAGAAGATGTCACTTTCTCAGATTGCTGATTACATTGCTGATTCAGTTGAAAAGAGAGCAGCAAAAGGCTGGAACTTCGGTGTTGCTATTATCCCCGAAGGTGTTGTAGAATTCGTTCCTGAATTCTCTGTATTGATTCACGAAATCAACGAACTCCTTGCAGGCAGCAAGGCAGATGCATTCAACGCTCTTCCTACATGGGATGAGAAGTATGCATTTATCCAGAATGGTTTAACTAAGGAATCTATGGATGTATTTGCAATCCTTCCTCAGGCAATCCAGCAGCAGTTATTCTTAGAAAGAGATCCTCACGGAAACGTACAGGTATCCCTTATCGAATCTGAGAAATTATTCTCTGCTATGGTTGCTGATAAGTTGGCAGCACGTAAGGCAGCAGGCACATACAAGGGCAAATTCAGCGCACTTCACCACTTCTTAGGATACGAAGGAAGATGTGCATTCCCTTCAAACTTCGACTCAGACTACTGCTACTCCCTGGGATACAACGCATTTATGTTGATCCAGTACGGCTACAACGGATACTTATCTAAGATTTCCAACCTTTCTAAACCCGCTAATGAATGGGTTGCAGGTGGTATGCCTATCACTAAGATGATGAACATCGAAAGAAGACATGGCGAAGACAAGCCCGTTATTAAGAAAGCTTTAGTAGAATTAGATGGTGCTCCTTTCAAATTCTTCGAAGCGAACCGTGACGAATGGGCAGTTGAAACATGCTTCGTATATCCCGGTGCTATCCAGTACTACGGACCCGCAGAAGTATGCGACATCACAACTGTAACACTTGCTCTTGAACAGGCGAAATAAGTAAAAGTTGATTTGATAAAAATAAACAAAAACAATGAGAGGCATAGGACTTCATCCTATGCCTCTTTTTTATATCCAAAAACTATTGCGGCTCCCAGGTTCCCTGCTGTCGGATACCGGTTGCTGTCGCTTCTTTTTCAATCAAATCCAATTCTTCTTGCGTCAGCGAAACTTCCATCGCCTCAGCAAGTTTAGTCGCGTGGGACGGTTTGGTAATTCCCACAATAGGAATCGTCCCCTTGCTGATTGCCCAAAGAATCGGAATCTGCGAAGAATCAATTTCATATTTATCCGCTATATTTTTCATAATTGCAAGCAACTTTTCAATCTTCTTAAATTTGCTCTTGGGAAAAGCAAAGTTTCTTGAAGAAAAGAAGGGAAAATGATTTTTTGCACTGTACTTACCGGAAAGCGCCCCCTGTTCCAAAACCATATACGCATAATATTGAATACCGTTACTGTTGCAATAATCAATAATCGGTTGCTGGTCATTTCTTAAAAGACTAAAATGATTCTGTACCGCTGCCAGTTTTAATCCGTCCTTTTGCAATATGCGCTCGGCACTTTGAATATGCGCTAAGGAAACATTGGATATTCCGATATTTTTAATGCTACCGTTTTTGATAAGAGGAATTGCTTCCTCGAGATTTAATTCAAGATTATTCGGCATATGAATCCAGAACAAGTCCGCTTCACTTCTTCCAAGCCGCTCCATACTTTCATGAAAAGATTTCGTCAATGCGCCTTGTTTATATGACTTACCCGGAGCAAATTTCGTTGAAATAAAAATATCTTTACGTTCGTTTATCATCGTTCCCAAAAGAGTTTCACAAGTTCCCATACCGTAAACGGCCGCCGTATCCCAACTCAAAAAACCATGCTTTACTGCTTCCGCAAAAGCCTCGCGCAATCGTTCGGGATTCTGTTTTTTACCAAAAATCATGGATGAACCATTTATTCCGGTTCCCCACGCCCACGTACCAATCATTATTTCCTTCATACATGTACCTCCGTTATTACTTACTCCGCAATATCCATTACTTACTAATTCGCTTCCATACCGTTGTTATTCCGATTGCCGATACAGATACCAAAAATCCCACAAGAAAAATCCCTGTCGCCTGAAGTTGTGCTTCAATATCCATGGCGGTAACAAATGCAACCATCCATGCAATTAAGAGCCATTGGATAATATAAATCGTATTCAGATTCTGACTGCAAAAACGAATAAAAAATCCTGCTTTTGTCTGCTCAATTCTTCGGAAGATAAAATGGCTGATACCAAGTGCAAGCAAAACAAACGGCATTATCCAAAGTATGCTCATAAACGTTTGACGATAATACGAATTATCTGCCAATGCATAAAAATGACGAATATCATACTCCATCCAACACAAACAGGACGAAAATGCAATCGCAACCACCGCACTTGTTACAATAAGCATACGATAAAATTTGTTTTTATCCAATACTCTTTGCAGATATTCTGCAAAAATAATTCCCAAAAACGGATAAAGACACCAAAGTGAAAAAGGAAACGCTACTTTCTCTCCCGTCGGTAACAAAAGACCAAGTAGGTTACCGGAAATCACTGAAGAAAAAGTCAAATGTGATGCCCACATACCAATAGCCTGAAACAATGCTCCGATTACCAGCATCTTTCCGATACCGATTCCTGCTTTCTTCATAAGCCCCACAATGAGAAAAGTCATCCCGGCAAACTGTAAAATATCAATATTTAAAAAGCCGTCGGCAATATACTCGAAACTGTAATCCATTCCAAGCAGAAGATTCCCCAAAATCTCAAGCAGGGTTTCTCTGAAAAAATTTAGGGCGAACCCCATAAACAATAATTTCCAGCCTCTTTTTATAAACTCCTTCGGGGAATTATGACGCGTATAAACCATTCCGATTCCCATCGTAAACATAAATACCGGTGCCGCCATCGGTCCGCCAAGGAACTCTACTACATTGCGGAATACTCCCACAGGCACAATATTATGATAGTCATACGCACCCAGTTGTTCATAAACGTGAATACAAATCATATAAAAAATAGCAAAAAACTTTATACAGTCAACCTCGAACTGTCTGCCCGTATTGATCCGTTCGGATGATAATATATCTATCAATTTTATCCCTCCCTTTATTAGTGACTATACAGTCGCTTTTGTCTTATAAAAAAAGAGAATTTGAAAAACTCTCTTTTTATACACAAACTTCCATTACTCTTTCCTAAGCATTGAGAATGCAAGTACGCCTCTTAAGTGATAGCGAAGCAAGGAATTAAGTTGCTCTTTCATGTTCTCATCGGAGATATGATTTACCAAAATATTCTCAATCCCGGCCATCAGCATTTTAACCAAAGATGACGCAAAACCTTCCGGCGTTCTCTGTGGATCAAATGCAATAAAATTCTTCATCAATTCCTTCTCAACCATCTGCTTTAAGGCCACACCCTCTTCCGGAGCATCAGAACTAATGATAATCATCATTTCTTTCCTGTATTTCAGCATAACAGGAAAAAGTGCTTCCGTCATATGCTGTGCAATTTCATCATTTGAAAACATAAGTAGTTCTGTACCGGTAAGAATCTTCAAGGCATTCTTAATTTCCCAAGAGGGCTTGGCTAAAATCTCATGACAAATATCCTCCTTGGATAAAAAATATCGATACAGATTACTTTTACTAATATTACAACTATCTGCAATAGAACTCATAGTAGCATTACGAAAGCCCTTCGCACTGAATTCTTCCAATGCGGATTCCAATATTCTAGTTCGGATGTAATCTTTTTGTACCTGCATAAATACTCCTGCTTTTATTAGTGACCTATCAGTCGCTTTTGATGATACCACTATTTCTCTCATCTGTCAACACAACATAATTTTTATGTAAATACATGTATTATCCAATGCACTATTTTTAACTTTCCTCGCCACCACCATTATATCCCATCCTACACAATAAAAAAGCGATAATGTAGGGCTTAAACTATGCGTAAAATTCAAATCTTCTGTTGCTTTCAATCTCTCTGTAAGACTGAAATTTGGGTATGCTCTTAACTATATATCAACTCATCACAGCCATAAATATATACCCAATTCCCACCATAAAGAAATTGCTCAATCCGTGCATAATCATGGGGTAAATAATACTTTCTGATTTCACATATGTAAATCCATACGCTATTAAAAGCAAATATAGGGGACCAAGTATAAGTGATTGAATTGTATGAGCATATTCATGCACCAAAAGCCTGTTTGAAAGTTCTGCCACACTTATCTGTCCTTCATATTTCTTTACAAAAAATGGTTCAGCCGAAACAAATACAAACATTCCAAGAGATATACTCGTTTTACTATTCCATTCTGTAACAACAGCTCCATGATAACTAAAGTGTTTATTTTTATAATGCTTTATATATAATGCAAGACCCAAAATAGTCTGCAATATTCCCCATGTACATTGCCATATTCTGTATATGTATGTTTTCATAAATCCTCCTATCAACAATCCAAATTATTTACAAATTCTTTTATTTCACTGCTTATTTCTTCACTTTTAAAATGGTGAATATAGTGACCACAATCAAAACGAATCAACTTGGCATTCATTATGGATGCAAATTTCTGCTGTTCCTCTATCCAATTCTTTGACGTCTGTTTTCCGTTTGATGAAAAAAGTAATGTGGGACATTCTATATTTCCATCCCGATCTACAAGTTGAACGACCCGCCAAGAATGGTGTATCGTTCAACATAGATACATCTGGAACTACAAATTTATTATCGTTTTCTTTCCATTGATACTGCACACTATCACCAAATACACGACATAAACTGCTTTTAATTTGATTTCCGATCCAGGGAATAGAATTGGGGCATGCGGAAGAACGAAGTAATGTGGAAAAGATAATTCATGCCCTGTAGCAGGAAATAGAGAAATTGAAAGGACAACTTGCATCGCAGGCATAATATGAAGGAAGAAAAGGGAGCGTCTAAAGCGTTTGAACAGTTAAACTAATTAAAATAAAACAAAAAACTGTTGACTTCTTTCCCAAACTATGCTAAATTTATTTACGGTCAGTAGACCATAGCAAGCAGAGTTATCCACTCTCACCCTGCGACAATTGCGTTTCAGGTGTTTATGATTTTTATAAAATAAGGCGCAAGCCCTAATTTTGTATTTCTAAGTGGATAGTCTATGCTATCCACTTTTTTATGCGCACTTCGCGGAAATGAAATCAGTCGTAAACGACACCGCTCAGGCGCGAGAGTTCTGACGAACTCATCTTTAGAAACAATCTTTTATGGAGGTGCAAGGTCATTAACGATTTTTTTATTAACGAACAGATCAGAGACAAAGAAGTACGTGTAATCGGTGCAGACGGAGAACAGGTTGGTGTTATGTCTGCGAAAGACGCAATGAAGATGGCAGAAGATGCAGGATTGGATCTTATCAAGATTGCTCCTACAGCGAAGCCACCTGTATGTAAAATTGCAGATTACGGTAAATTTCGTTATGAGCAGGCACGGAAAGAAAAGGATGCCAAGAAGAAGCAGAAGACAGTGGAAATCAAAGAGATTCGTCTTTCACCCAACATTGATACGAATGACTTGAATACCAAAATGAATTCTGCAAGAAAGTTCTTAACCAAGGGTGATAAGGTAAAGGTTACCTTACGTTTCCGCGGACGTGAAATGGCACATATGGCGAACAGCAAACATATTTTGGACGATTTCGCGGCAGGACTTGCCGATGTGGCAGTAGTGGACAAAGAGCCGAAAGTGGAAGGCAAGAGCATGACAATGTTTTTAACTGAGAAACGCTAAAGCACAGTTAAAATAGAAAGATTTTAATCAGGAGGAACGAACAATGCCTAAAATGAAAACAAGCAGAGCAGCTGCAAAGCGCTTTAAAGTGACAGGAACCGGTAAATTAAAGAGAAGTAAAGCTTATAAGAGTCATATCTTAACAAAGAAGTCTACAAAGAGAAAACGTAACTTAAGACAGTCTGCTATTACAGATGCAACAAACGTTAAGAATATGAAGAAGATTTTACCTTATATCTAAGTAGGAGGAAGATAAGAAATGGCTAGAATTAAAGGCGGCTTAAATGCTAAGAAAAAACATAATAGAGTATTAAAACTTGCAAAAGGTTACAGAGGAGCAAGATCTAAGCAGTATCGTGTTGCTAAGCAGTCAGTTATGAGAGCTTTAACTTCCGCTTACGCAGGCAGAAAGCAGAACAAGCGTCAGTTCAGACGTCTTTGGATTGCACGTATCAATGCTGCAGCTAGAATGAACGGTTTATCATACAGCAAATTTATGTATGGTTTAAAACTTGCTAACATCGACATCAACAGAAAGATGCTTGCTGAAATGGCAATCAACGATGCAGCAGGATTTACAGCATTAGCAGACATTGCTAAGAGCAAAATCGCTTAATTGATTTTAAAAGGGAAAGTGTATTACACACATAAAAAAGACAGGTTCGCCTGTCTTTTTTTGTTTTGAAAGAAGATAAGATTCTCGAAATAAAAAAGTATGGAAAATCTTGTAATATCTTGATTTTTCGGCGTTTTTTTCTTGCAATAATGGGAAACCTATAATAAACTGTTATAGTATGGTTTAATATGTGGATATTTTTGTCTTACATAAATGACAAGGAGAAAAAATTATGCAGAATGAAAAACAGAGATATTTGTTCTGGCTGAAAATTTTACTTACGATAGCCGCCCTGACTTTGGGTGTAATTTATTTTAAACAGGTTTGTGCATTTGTAAAAGAAGGATTTAGTATTTTATCCCCCTTCCTAATCGGTGCGCTGATTGCTTTTATCCTGAATTTGCCTATGCGAAGTATCGAAAAGCATCTTTTTGGCAAGGCGAAGGGAAAGTTTTGGTTAAAAGTGAAACGACCGGTCAGCATCATCCTTTCCATTGTTTTAATTTGCGGTCTTTTGACTTTGCTTGCATTTGCAGTTATTCCGCAAGTGGTGGAAACTGCTGAAATGATACCGGATAAAATTTCGGCATTTTGGTATTCTACCTTGGATTGGCTGGAAGAACTGCTTGCCAAGTATCCGAAAGAAACCGAGATGGTCATGTTGGAACTGGATAAGTTAAGTGAAATGAAAATTGACTGGCAGGCGTTGATTGTTCAGGTAAAAGATTTCTTCTTTACCGGTTTTGGCGGCTCTTTTATCAAAAATATATTCAGTATTACGGGTAAAATCGGTGGTGGCATTTTTAACGCTGTGATTGCAATCATCTTCTCTATTTATATTCTTGCTCAGAAAGAGAAGTTGTGTATGCAGGGAAAACGGATTTTAAGTGCATTTTTGTCGGAAAAAGCCTATCGTAAAACTGCTAAAATCATCAGTGTATTGATGACCAACACCAGTAATTTCATTGCCGGACAGTGTATTGAAGCCGTGATTTTGGGACTGCTTACCATGCTTGCCATGGCAATCTTCGGATTCGATTATATCCTTCTGGTTGGTGTGTTGGTTGCATTTACGGCCCTGATTCCGGTTGTCGGCGGATTTATCGGTTGCGGTATCGGAGCATTTTTGTTCCTGATGGACAACCCTATGACGGCATTATGGTTTATTGTCCTTTTTGTTGTGGTTCAGCAGATTGAGGGTAATTTGATTTATCCTTATGTGGTTGGAAACACGGTAGGACTTCCTTCCATGTGGATTCTTGCGGCAATCACCATAGGTGGTAGTGTAATGGGTATTAGCGGTATGTTGTTTTTCATCCCATTATTCTCTACAGCGTATATGTTGCTTCGTGATGAAGTGAATGAGCGAAACAGCAGAAAAGAATGGACCGAGGCTGCGCTGAAAGAAAAGATAAAAGCCCACGATGATGAGGAAGATATTAAGAAGAAACAGAATAAGTTGTTTGCTCTGTTTAAGAAGAAAGATCAGGTCATTAAAAACAACAAAAATAAAACCGGCAAGAAAGAGGAACCGGGAAAAGACGAAAAAAAGTAATTTTTATAATTTGAAAAACAAAAGAAATATAAACACAAAACTAATTTAGCGTTGTGTCAGATGGGAGAAAAAACAATGAAACAGAAAAAAGAACTTTCCGTGGTGTCCATTATTTTAGGATGCCTCATGGCAGTCATTTTCGGTGCTGCCAATGCGTATCTTGGATTAAAAGTAGGTATGACGGTATCTGCATCCATTCCGGCAGCGGTAATTTCCATGGGAATTATCCGCTTTGTATTACGCAGAAACTCTATTTTAGAGAACAATATGGTGCAGACCATCGGTTCTGCCGGTGAATCTTTAGCAGCAGGTGCTATTTTTACTATGCCTGCATTGTTTATTTGGGCGAAGGAAGATGGTTTTACCATGCCCGGATTTCTTGAGATTTCTTTGATCGCATTATGCGGCGGTATTTTGGGTGTGCTTTTTATGGTGCCTTTGCGTCAGACACTGATTGTAGAGGAACACGGCAAACTTCCTTATCCCGAAGGAACGGCGTGTGCGCAGGTACTTAAGGTTGGTGAAAGCGGCGGTGCAAAAGCGGGAACAGTATTCCTGGGACTTGGTATTGCAGGTATTTATAAGTTTATTTCAGAAGGCCTTATGATGTTTCCTTCAAGAATCAATTATGTGATTAATAAGTATAAGGGTTCTGCGGTAGGTGTGGATGTATTACCTGCTTTGGTAGGTGTAGGTTATATCTGCGGAACTAAGACTGCGGCATGTATGATTGCCGGTGGTACTTTGACATGGTTAGTAATTATGCCGTTGATTTCGCTTTTTGGCGGAGACGCAGTAATATATCCCGGAGATATGCCTATTTCGGCAATGACGCCCAATGACATTTATGATAACTACATCAAATATATTGGTGCGGGTGCTGTTGCGGCCGGCGGTATTATCAGTTTGATTAAGTCCTTCCCTTTGATTGTAAGAACGTTTACACAGAGCGTAAAAGGCTTCAAATCCAATAAGCAGGATTTGCCGATGTGGGTGATTATCGGCGGAATTTTTGTGGTAGCAGTGGCAATGTGGTTAATTCCGGCAATTCCCGTGAATTTGGCAGGTGCATTAATTATCATTGTATTCGGCTTCCTTTTTGCAACCGTATCTTCCAGAATGGTTGGTCTTGTAGGCAGTAGCAATAATCCTGTATCCGGTATGACCATTGCAGCATTGATTATTGTTTCTTTATTGTTAAAAGTAACAGGTAATACCGGTCCTGAGGCTATGATTGCCGCAATTTCCATCGGTACCATTGTGTGTATTGTGGCAGCGATGGCAGGCGATACCTCTCAGGATTTAAAGACCGGTTTCTTGGTAGGTGCAAATCCCAAGAAACAGCAGATTGGTGAATTGGTTGGTGCTGTTATTTCCGCAGCGGCAATTGGCGGTGTATTATACCTGTTGAATCAGGCATGGGGATTTGGTTCCGAGCAGTTGGAGGCTCCTCAGGCAGGTATTATGAAACTGGTAGTGGAAGGTGTTATGGGAGGTAATCTTCCTTGGCCTTTGATTTTTGCAGGTGTATTTGTAGCTGTTCTTTTGGAAATTATCGGTGTGCCTGTTCTTCCTTTTGCAGTGGGTATGTACTTAAAGTTCCACTTAAGCGCCGGCATTATGTTCGGTGGTCTGTTAAGACTGGTTGTTGACAAGAGCAA
The DNA here is from genome assembly GCA_017473115.1 of Lachnospiraceae bacterium. Lineage (GTDB taxonomy): Bacteria > Bacillota > Clostridia > Lachnospirales > Lachnospiraceae > UBA3766. Next base: position 40,266 of record JAFUNC010000007.1, on the reverse strand, counting down.
GAAGTTAAGCGAAAACCGTAAAGAGAAGTGCGTTGAAAACGGAATTCTCTTCTCCTCCGGTATGATTGCCGGCGAAGGTCTGGTGGGTATTTTATTAGCGATTCTTGCGATTATTCCCACTGCCAAGCTTGCGGCAGACGGTACTAAAATGAGCGTGGGCCAAGTGATTGACCTTTCCGGTGTTGCCAATACGGGAAATATAGGAGCATGGATATTCTTTGCCGCACTTATGGGTATTTTTGCATATTTTATCTTTAAGAAAGATAAAAAGCCGGCAGTAAATACAGTGGAAACTGCTGAGACAGAAGCGGAAGAACAAAAAGATACCGAAGCGTAAGAAAATATTTATTCATAAGATAAAGAAAAAGCAATTTTATCTGTGAGGTATTTATATGAATTTAAATGATTTACAGCCCAAAGAGGTATTCCGGTTTTTCTATGAGATTTGCCGGATACCTCACGGCAGTTATAATATTGATGCCATCAGTGATTATCTGGTGGCATTTGCCAAAGAAAGAAATTTAGAGGTTCGTCAGGACGAATTAAAGAACGTCATTATCAGGAAACCTGCAACGACAGGGTATGAAAAAGAAGAAACTTTGATTTTGCAGGGACATATGGATATGGTTGCCGTAAAAGATGCTGAGTCTGATATGGATATGGAGAAAGATCCTTTACGTCTGAATTTTAAAGACGGTTGTCTTTATGCAGAGGGAACAAGCCTTGGCGGGGACGACGGTATTGCCATCGCATATGCACTGGCAATTTTGGACTCCGACAGCATCAAACACCCTGCTTTAGAAGCGGTTTTTACCGTAAATGAAGAAGTTGGCATGGATGGTGCCATTGGCATTGATTTGTCTGATTTAAAAGGCACGCGACTTTTAAATATTGACTCCGAAGAGGAAGGAGTTCTGTTGACTTCGTGTGCAGGCGGTATGCGTGTGCATGCGGTACTTCCGGTGAAGAGAGTTCCGATGGAAGGTAAATATATAGAGATTACTTTAAGCGGATTAAAAGGTGGCCATTCCGGTGCGGAAATTCATCACGGGAGGGCAAATGCAAATCACACCATCGGAAGAATTTTAGCAAAATTGTCGAAGAAAGTATCTTTTCATATCGTGTCAATCTCCGGCGGTGAAAAGGATAATGCAATCCCTCTATATGCAGAAGCCGTATTGGCAGTAAATAATCCGGATATGACGCTGATAAAAACGGAATTGGAAGCGTTGGAAGTAATGCTAAACAATGAGTATGCGGGTAAAGAAGAGAATATTTTAATTACTTTGCGAAAGATGGAAAACGGAAGCGCAATGATGGCGGACGAAGCATCGACGAAATGTATTTTTGAGTATTTGTGTGCAGTGCCTGACGGCGTTATTGCCATGAGCGGATTGAATCCCGGTTTTGTGGAAACCTCTCTGAATTTAGGCGTTTTAAAATTGACGGAGGGCGGTCTGGAAGCAGATTATGCTTTGCGAAGCAGTATTGAAGAATCGAAACTCTTTCTCCGTGACAGGGTAGATATGATTACGAGGGCTTTCGGAGGTACGTGTGAATTTTCGGGAGACTATCCCGGTTGGGAATATAAGGCAGTTTCTCCTTTGCGTGATAAGATGATTCGCGTATATGAAGAATGTTACGGAAGTTCACCGGAAGTGACGGCCATTCATGCAGGATTGGAATGCGGTATCCTTTTACAGAAGAAGCCGGATTTGGATTGTATTTCTTTCGGACCGGATATCTATGATATTCATACGACCAAAGAGCGCATGCCGGTGTATTCCGTAAAAAGAACTTGGGAATATCTGCTCGCGCTTTTGGCAGAAAAAGAGAATGTGTAAATGAATTCCTAAGGGTTTAGGAATTATAATAAAAGGAACTAAGGTTAAAACATTAGAGAAAGGTAAAAATCTTATGAAAAAAGCACGAATGAAAATTGCAGTGTTGCTGGTATGTGTTATGACACTTTTATTCGGTATGACCGTATATGCAACAGATGCGGAGAATGCGGAAGCAGTGGTAACTGCTGAAGTTTCTGAGGAAACGACAGATACTGCGGAAGCAGTTGTTTACAGTGAAGAGGAAATGGCTTGGGCATTGGATTATGTCGAGAATTATGATTCTAATTTAATGTCAGATGGTGATGCATTTGAAACAAACCTTGAAAAAGCAGTTGCCATAATTCGTTCTGATGTGGAAGTTTATGCTACATTTTTAGCATTGTTACCGCCGCTCATTGCAATTGTGCTTGCTTTGATTACCAAGGAAGTATATATGTCATTGTTTATCGGTATTTTATCCGGTTCATTACTTTATACAATGTTCCATCCCGTACAGACCGTAACTAAGACGTTTGATACGATTATTTCCAAACTTGCAGACGGCTGGAATGTGGGCATTATTATTTTCCTTGTTATTCTTGGTATTATGGTAAGTTTAATCAACAAAGCCGGAGGCTCTGCAGCATACGGCGAGTGGGCTGCGAAGCGGATCAAAGGACGTAAGGGTGCATCCTTGGCAACTTTCGGCTTGGGGGCTTTGATTTTCGTAGATGATTATTTTAACTGCCTTACTGTAGGTAGCGTTATGCGTCCCGTAACCGATAAAAGTAAGGTTTCCAGAGCAAAACTTGCATATTTAATTGATGCAACAGCGGCACCTATTTGTATTATTGCACCGATTTCTTCTTGGGCTGCAGCGGTAACTTCGGTAGCACCGGAAGGAGAAGGGTTATCTTTATTTATTCGTTCCATTCCGTATAACTTTTATGCGTTGTTAACCATCACAATGATTATTGTAATTTCGTTAATGGGTCTGGATTATGGTCCGATGAAGAAACATGAGTTAAATGCAGCAAACGGGGATTTATTTACAACCGGAAAGGAAGAAAACGAGACCGAGGCAGCACCTTCTGCAGCCAAGAAGGGAAAAGTGCTGGATTTGATTCTTCCTGTCGTTGTTTTGATTATTTCCTGTGTTATCGGTATGGTTTATACAGGCGGATTTTTTGACGGTGTTGATTTTATTACAGCATTTTCGGAATGTGATGCATCCGTTGGTTTGGTGTTAGGTTCCTTTATTGCCATTGCTTTTACTTTTATTTATTATTTGGCAACCAAGAGACTGACATTCAAAGAGTCAACCGATTCCTTTACGGAAGGTTTTAAGGCTATGGTGCCTGCGATTATGATTCTTACGTTTGCATGGACATTGAGCGGTATTACCATGGATTTAGGTGCAAAGGTATTTGTAGCGGAATTTGTTCGTGTGAATGCAGCCGGCCTTACATGGTTATTGCCTGCAATTGTATTTGTTATTGCTGTTGGTCTTGCATTTTCTACCGGTACTTCATGGGGAACTTTCGGTATTTTGCTTCCTATTGTATGTGCGGTATTCCCCGGCGGCGGAGAATTAATGATTATTTCCATTTCTGCTTGCTTGGCAGGTGCAGTTTGCGGTGACCATTGTTCACCGATTTCAGATACCACCATTATGGCATCTGCAGGTGCTCAGTGTAACCATATTAATCATGTATCCACACAGTTGCCTTATGCATTGACTGTAGCAGCGGTTTCATTCTTTGCCTACATTTTTGCAGGATTGGTAAAGCATTGGTGGATTGCGTTACCCGTAGCTGTTGTATTAATGACTCTTGTTTTGGTCATTATTAAGAATGTGACAGGTAAAAAAGATAATAACAATGCTTAACTTCTGAAGAAGCGGATTTTAATGATATAAAAAGATTCTTCAGTATCCGGGAGACTGTTGTGGTAAAAGTTGATATAGGTATCGCTTGCCAATATAAAATGATGCTCCTCGATAAAGCAATTCAGTAATTCAATAGAATCATTTATGGATTCAAAAGAGCCTTTGTGCAAAATAACAGCATACTCTCCGGCCTCCAGTATCGGCGTTTTGTTGGTAACAATACCGTGCGGGTAAGGTGAGTAAAGAAGTACACGTCTGTTACTTTGTCCGTAAAGGCTCTTTTTTTGTAGGATGAGTCCGAGTGGATAGGGATAGATATTCATGGCAAGACATTTGTTTTGATGATAATGAATGGCGGGAATACGGTCAGAAGAGGGGATACGGCCATATCCAAAGAATGTAGCGAATAAAACCAAAGGTTGTGCTTGGTTACAGATAAAAGGTTGACCAAAATCTGTTTGTGGCGGAAATAGTGGTTGTTTATATGTTGTTTCAAAATAGTAACGGGTAAACGTTAAATTGCTTATCTTTTGCCACAACATCATTTCTCTTTGATACAGAAGTTCTGATAATTCTTTATTGGAGAGAGTGGTTAACATAGTTTTAATTTCTGATAAAGGAATGCCGTTTTCGGCCAAGGTATGAATGATTGAGAATGTGTGGCATAATCCCATATCATAAAGCCGTCGATTGGTATCGGTAATAAAAGTAGGGGGCAGAAGTCCGATGGATTCATAGTGAATTAATGTGTTTACCGTAGTTCTGCATAATTTAGCAAATTTGCCAATGGATAATAAGTTCTTCATTTGTAGTTTCTCCTTTCGTTATTGCGAAGTAGTATACCATAATTGCAATTGATTTTCAGCACTGTTTTTGATACACTCATTTAAAAGAGGAGGCGAACATATGTCGAGACAATTTTGGAAACCGGGAAATATGCTGTATCCGCTACCGGCGGTTATGGTTAGTTGTCAAAGACCGGGTGAAAAAGCAAATATAATAACGTTGGCATGGGTAGGTACTGTAAACAGTGATCCGCCTATGGTTTCCATCTCTGTAAGACCGGAGCGTTATTCCTATGACATTATCCGCGAAACGGGAGAATTTGTAATTAATCTGACCACAGAGAGTTTGGTGAAAGCCACAGATTATTGTGGTGTCCGTTCCGGAAGAGATGTAGATAAATTTAAAGAGATGGGGTTGCATCCCTGTCAGTCCAAAGAAGTAAGTGTGCCGGGGATTGATGAGAGTCCGGTATGTATGGAGTGTCGTGTAAAACAGGAACTTCCGTTGGGTTCGCATACTATGTTTATCGCGGAAGTGCTGGCGGTATCCGTAGATGAAAGATATATGAATGAAACCGGTAAATTTTCCCTGGACCAAACAGGACTGATTGCCTATTCTCACGGAGAATACTTAACTTTGGGTGATAAAATCGGAAGTTTTGGTTATTCCGTCCGTAAGAAAAAATGACAAAGACCTAACTAACACATTGACTTTTGAAAATCATAAGATATAATATAATTATAGAGATGGTGGGCTACCATACGCTATGATTAAAGGGGGAAAATAAGATGGCATGGAAAGCACAGAACGAACTCAGTGCAACCGATGCAAAGCGCATTGACGGAAGTATTCTTCAGGTGGATACACAGAAGAAGAATATGATTTATCAGTTGGGTGAAGCCTTTTATAAGGCAAACAAAGACAACGAAGAAATCGATGCGGATTATAAGGTTGCAGTTGATAACATTAATAAATTGGAGTTTAACCGTAAAGTATGGATTAATCGTAAGATGAAGTTACAGGGAATGCGTATATGTGAAGGATGTGGAAATGTTTTACCGTATGAAAGTGCATTTTGTAACCGTTGCGGTATTAAATTAGAGGCTGTGGCCGAAGATTTATTAGAGTTAGAGGGAGTTCAGCCTAATTCCGAAAGCGTATAGAAGTTGTTTATTTAGGGGATAAGCAATGGAGTTTGTGTAAGAGTGAATAAAGGAGGAATGGAATATGGCAGATCAATATTATATTGCACATAATACCAGAACAGATGAATATCTGGCTGAGAAATTTCTTCGTGGATTCTATATGACGGTAGATGTTACGTCAGCATTAAAATGTAAGAGTGAGTTGGAATTACAGAAGAAGATTGATAAGGCAAATGTGGATTATAAGTCTCAGTTGGTAATTGAGACCATTACGGTATATTAGAATGTAACGATTAAAACCAGGGGAATTGATTCACCTGGTTTTTCTTTATCTTTTTTAAAGGAACGCATATAATGAAACCATCTTTTTATTATTATGGCAAGTTTGTTATTGGCATTTTAGCGCTTTTTATTTTTGGATATATGTACATACAGAATCCCGAGAATCTTAATTTTACATCGTCGGAACGATGGATTGGTGTTGATATTTTTTGGGTACTTCTTTTGGTGGATTTGTCATGGAGATTTATCCCGGGGAGCTTTCACCATATCGGTCAGCAAAAATATTTAAAGAGATATTTTAAGGCATCAGGGAGTTATGCGAAAAACGGAACTTTTTCGGAGAAAGAACTGAAATATAAAAAGACCATAGACAGAAGAACCGTAGTTACGTTGGCAGCATTTTTTCTAATGAATGGAGTTTGGCTGGTACTGTATCTTTTGGGAATTTTCAGACCGCAGGAATTGTTTGGTTTTATGCTTTTATATTTCATAGGAGATATGATATGCGTTTTTGGAATTTGCCCCTTTAGGATTCTTTTTTTACGTCACAGATGTTGTAATGTATGCCGTATTTATAATTGGGACGCTATTATGTTGGTAACGCCGTTACTGTTGGTGCCAAGTTGGTATTCCTGGAGTTTGGGTGCGATTGCCTTGGTTTATACTATCCTTTGGGAGGTGTCCTATTATAAGCACCCGGAGCGGTTTTACGGAAGCAGCAATGAAACTTTAAATTGCGTTCATTGTAATCATGGATTATGTCCGTACAGATACAAAAAGAATCAAAAGAAACAGGATAGTGCGGAGGCCTCATAAGGCTTCCGCTTTTTGTTATAATAAAAAAGACAGAATCAAAATTGATTCTGTCTTTGCATTGTGTTAAAATAAAAAAATCGGAGTGACAAGATTCGAACTTGCGACCTCTGCCTCCCTAAGGCAGCGCTCTAGCCAAACTGAGCCACACCCCGATAGATGTATGAGTTTCCGTAACTCACGAATGCTATTATAAGCCGAAACCTATGCGGAAGTCAAGCATTTTTTGAAAAAAATAAAAAAAGAGAAAAATATGTTATTTGGAGAGATAAAATGAAGAAAGAACCCCAAAATTATTTAAAGACTTATACGGGTAAAAAAGTAGACCCTTTAGAAGTGCAACCGGAGGATATCACGTTGGAAGACATAGCGCATGCGTTATCGTTGATGTGTCGCGGAAACGGTCAGGTGGTGCATTTTTATTCCGTAGGTCAGCATTGTATTAATTGTGCCAAAGAAGCCAAGGCAAGAGGATGGAGTGAGCGTCTGCAATTAGGTTGCCTTTTGCATGATGCGGCGGAAGCCTATATGAGTGATTTGATTACTCCCATTAAAGTATATATGCCGCAATATTATGAAATCGAAGACCGCTTTCTAAAAGCAGTATATGAAAAGTTTGACTTGTCAGATTTGAGTAAAGAGGAATGGGACCATATTATGGAAGTGGACAGGGCGCTTTTAACCTATGATTTGGTTGAACTATTGAAAGAGCCGGCACCGGAAGAAGGGTATAAAGTTGTTCGGATTCCGGAGATAGATTACAGACCTTTTGAAGAAGTGGAAGAAGAGTATAAAGCAATCGCATCGGAGTTGTTGGAACGTTTAAAGGGAGCGGAAACGGTATAAAATGTTTGGCCCTGCGTTTCATAAGTAACGAACCCGATGATTTTTAAATTTTTACAGACCGTTGTAGTAAAAGCAGATAAAAAAGGAAAGAATATTGTTCAAAAACAGATAGAAAGAAGATGAGTGGATGAGCAATATTTTGGATTACGTAAGAACCTATGGAAACGAAACTTTTTCGGAACGACATTTTTCATCTGCGGATGCATTGGTTTTGGCACAATTATCTTATATGGATTGGTCAAGTGCGGTGCCTTATTTGAAGGAAAACAGAGAAGCCGTGCGGCTGAAAGATACTCTCTATATCGGAGATTTGGAACCTATGATTCGCGGCTCTGTGTTTAAGCAGGGAAACAGAGAGTTGTTTTTTCAAACAGCAAACAGCAGACGGTTTGGTGAGATAAAATTAAATTATTATGTGGAACTTTGGAATGAAGACGTGAATGTACAGATGTCCGCCCTGACGTTTCTTTTGCCTTGCGGATGGTCTTGTGTAACGTTTCGCGGAACGGACGAAAGCCTTAACGGATGGCAGGAAAGTTTCAGTATGGTATATCGGTTTCCTGTGCCTGCCCAGGCGTGTGCGGCTCTTTATTTAAATCAGGTGGGAGAACGGATTAAGACTCCATTGATTGTTTGCGGCCATTCCAAAGGTGGTAATTTGGGGGTATATGCTGCGTCCTGTTGCGATGAGCATATCCGTACCAGAATCCGTCGTATCTATAATTTTGACGGTCCGGGATTTTGGAATGAATTTCTTTCCAAGAAAGAATACAGGGAATTACTTCCCCGCATCCGGAAATATGTTGCACCGGAAAGTTTTATTGGTCTTCTGCTAAATGATAGTGCAACTACTTTTATGGTAGAGTGTAAGTCCAAAGGAATGCAACAGCATGATCCGTATCAATGGGAACTGTTTCACGGAAGACTGCGAAAAGTTTGTAAATACAATTGTGAAAGACGAAAGAGCGGAGAAAGGTTGAATGCCAGAATTCTTACAGCATCCAAAGAAAAATGCCGAGGTGTTATAGACAGTTTCTTTCAGGCGGCAAGGGACAGCGGATTGCGGAATTTGCCGGAACTGAATAAAGAGTATGCGCTGGAAGTATTAAAGAAATTTCGCGGGAATTGTAAATATGACAGGGAGTCTCTCATTGTATTTGCAAGGTTGATGATTTATATGTTGCCAGGAAGGAAAATTCTGCGTTGACAGTGGCGGTGAACGGTATATTTTGTTATAATAAAAGACAGGTTTATTTTATATAAAAGGAGCAAAAGAGGATGGAAGCAAAATTACGGATTGAAGGAATTATAAATAAAACGATTAGTTTTTCAATGCATCAAAATCGTATTCACGCAATCAAAAAAATCAGAATCAGCAACTTGACGGAGCAGGAGTATACCGGTCTTGTTGTTAAAATCTCTTTTGCACCGGCATTTGCTACCGGTATGGAAGTTTCTGTTTTGAAACTTGCCGGTGGTGAGAATGCGGAATTGAAAAATTTAGTGCCCGTAATCAGCGGAGAGTATCTTGCTTCTCTTACCGAAAAAGAAGTGGGCACCATTACCATAGAAGTATTTAACGGAGAAGAACTTCTTGGAAGCGAAACTGTGGAAATTGAAATTTTACCCTATGGTCAGTGGAGCGGTACCGTTTATATGCCGGAACTTCTTTGTGCTTTTGTAATGCCCAATCATCCTGCTGTACAGGGAATTGTAGCAAAGGCAACCACATGGCTTGAGAAATGGAAGGGAGAGCCTTCTGTTTTAGGGTATTCTACGCAGAATCCCAATGAAGTCAGAATGCAGATGGCTGCTGTGTATGAGGCAATCAAGCAGGAGGCAATTGCATATTGTTTGCCGCCTGCATCCTATGAGACTGTGGGACAAAAAATTCGTACGCCGGATGAAATTACGGGACAGAAGATGGCTACCTGTCTTGACTTGGCAGTGTTGTTTGCATCGGCATTGGAGGCCATGAGTTTAAATCCTTTGATTATGATACATAAAGAGCATGCTTATATCGGTTGCTGGCTGGAGGAAAAGTCTTTTGCGGAGTGTGTGCAGGATGATGTTTCGGCACTTTTAAAAAGAATCGCAGAAGGTATTGATGAAATTGCGGTTGCGGAATGTACTGTTATGACAGCAGGTAAAAATGTGTCTTTTGAGGATGCCTGCAAAACCGCCAAAGAACTGTTGACAAAAGAAGACGATTTCCGTATGGCAATTGATGTGGAGCGTTGCCGTGGCGGCAATATCAGACCTTTGCCTGCAAGAGTTCTTGAGAACGGTACATATACCATTGTTTCATATGATGCTGCTCCGGCAGAGGCAGAGGCACCGAAAGAATTAAGTACGGCAGGACGCGGAGCGACGGTTACAGAGAATACTATGACAAAGCAGAAACTTTGGGAGCGAAAACTTCTGGATTTAAGTCTTCGTAATACCCTGCTGAATTTCCGGGTGACGAAAGCCGGTATTCAACTGATGTCGGATGATCCTGCGCATTTAGAGGATGCATTGAATCAAGGAGAGGATTTTGCAATTTTACCTCTGCCGGCAGATTCCAATCTGACTCCGGGGACGGATAAAATTTTTTCCGTGACGGATTACGCGGAAGAAATCAAAACCATTGCGGTGTCTGAATTTAAGAGTAAAAGAATTCGTACCTTTATGGCGGAGGAAGACCTTGCAAAGGGTATGAAATATCTGCAGCGTCAGGCGAAACTCAGTATGGAAGAAAACGGTTCCAATACATTGTATCTGGCACTGGGCTTTTTGAAGTGGTATGAATCCGATGTGAGCCAGAAACCCCGCTATGCGCCTCTTGTTATGGTGCCTGTGGATGTGACCAAGAAATTACAGGATAAAAGTTATCACATCCGTACCCGTGACGAGGAACCGCAGATTAATATTACGTTATTGGAATTTTTACGTCAGGATTTCGGTATGGATATCGGCGGATTGGATCCACTGCCTATGGATGAAAACGGTGTAGATATTCCGTTGGTTTTGAATACGGTAAGAAAGAGCATTATGGAAAAGAAAAACTGGGATGTGCTTCCGTTAACCTTCCTTGGTATCTTTTCTTTTAGCAGATTTATTATGTGGAATGATTTAAGAAACCGTTCCGCAGAGATTATGTCCAATAAAGTGGTTGCAAGTTTGATTTCCGGTAAAATGGAATGGGAACCGAAGGAAAATACCGTGGCCGAAGGTTTGGATGCCAGGGTAAAACCCAGCGATATGGCAGTTGTCATGAGTGCGGATGCTTCGCAACTTGTTGCCATTGAAACTGCGGCCAAAGGAGAAAGTTTCGTTCTTCACGGACCGCCGGGAACCGGTAAAAGCCAGACCATTACCAATATGATTGCCAATGCGCTGTACCAGGGGAAATCCGTACTTTTTGTTGCGGAGAAAATGGCGGCATTGTCTGTGGTACAAAAGCGCCTTGAAAAGGTGGGATTGGCGCCTTTTTGTCTGGAATTGCATTCCAATAAGGCTCAGAAACAGGCTGTTTTGGCGCAGTTGGAACGTACGCTGGAAGCAGGCGGTAAAAAGAGCAGCGGTGAATATCAGGCATATGCAGAAAAATTATATGCAGAGCGTTGTAAATTGAATGAAGTGGTAGAAGCACTGCATGAAAAACAGGCAAGTGGTTTATCGATTTATGAGTTGGTCGGTAAATATGAGTTGATGAAAGCCTATGAAGATAAGATTTATTTTACGGAAGAATGGGCCATGGATGTTAATCGTCAGGCTTATGATGCGTGTTTGGCAAGTCTTTCGGAATGTTCCGCCATCGGTAAGGAATGCGGTGGTTTGGTTCATCATGCCTTAAAAGAATTTAAGATATACGAATATTCCATGCAACTTCGTAAGGAATGGGAGGAAATTCTTGGTCGTTATCAGGTTGCATTAAGGGAAAAAGGCGGAGTGCTTGCGCAACTCGGTGCTGATTTGGAATTGCCGGAGACTGCATCTATGGATGACTTATGTCTTTTGGAACGGGTAGCATCTTATTTGCTTGGCATGGAAGAATTATATGATCCTCTTCTGAAAGATATGTATGCAGTAAAAGCCGAAGATACTGTCCGGTCAGAAATTATCAAAGGCAGGGACTATCAAAATATACGTAAGGAACTTTTAACTCATTTTAAACCTGCGGTGTTTGATTATGATATTGTGAATGCAAGACAGCGTTTGATTACGGCTCAGGGGAAATGGGCCCTTGCGAAAAAAATGGAGATCAACGCACTTGTAAAAGAATTACGTTTCCTTGCAATGAATACCAATATGGTGCAGGAAGGTAATTTGGAGAAGCTGTATGAACGTATTGAGTTATATCATCAAATGAAGGGAAATATGATAGAGAATCCTGCGTTTGAGAATGCGTTCGCGGGACTGTACAACAAAGATGAAACCGATTGGGAGCATTTGACGGCGGTTTACGAGAAGCATTTGGCACTTTGTAAAATTTTTACGGAGAATGAATATAAGAGCGGATTTGCACCGGTATTGTCCGGACTTGTTACGGATGGCGGTGTGGCGGAACTTATGAGAGCCGAGAAAGCCGGATTTGAACTGTTTCTTGAGAAGTCAAAGGTTTGCCTTGAAATTGAGAATCAATTGATTAGTAGGTTTGGTTTGGATTGGAATGTCTTCCGCAAGGAAGAAGATTTGATTGCGACCTTGTTTGAACGATGCGGCGGATGGATTTCCCATGGAGAAGAGTTGCGTTCTTATGTGGCTTATTGTAATGCAGAGAAGAATGCTGAGGCATTGGGGCTTGCGGAAATAACGGAAGCATATCGTAAGGGTGAGTTAAAAGAGGACGAATTTATTCCTGCATTTGAGTGCAATTTTGCCAAGGCAGCGGCAAGCGGAGCCATTGCTTCAAGAGATGTATTGGCGCATTTTAACGGCGCCGGATTTACTGCGGCAATTGAACGTTTTTGCGAGGTTTCGAATCAGTTTGAAACTCTTACCAGAGAAGAGACCGTGGCAAGGTTGTCGGCAAGGATTCCGGAAGCGGGCGAAGGAATTGCGGGCACATCGGAAATCGGTATCCTTCGTAAGGCAATTAAGAGCCAAAGACGAGCAATGCCGATTCGTAAATTGTTTAATGAAATTCCGGTACTGCTTCGCAGAATCTGTCCTTGTATGTTAATGAGCCCTATATCCGTGGCGCAGTATATTGACCCTTCCTTCCCGAAGTTTGATTTGGTTATTTTCGATGAGGCGTCCCAGTTGCCCACCGGCGAATCTGTAGGTGCCTTGGCGCGTGGAGAAAATGTAATTGTTGTAGGAGATCCTAAACAGTTACCGCCCACCAGTTTCTTTATGACCAATCAGTATAACGAGGAAAATATAGAAGTAGAAGATATGGAAAGTTTGCTGGATGACTGTCTTGCTCTCGGCATGCCGCAAAATCATCTTTTATGGCATTATCGTTCACGGCATGAGAGTCTGATTGCCTACAGTAATATGACATATTATGACAATAAGTTGTACACCTTCCCTTCGCCGAACGACCGCGTATCAGAGGTAAAATGGGTTTATGTGGAAGGTCAGTATGACCGTGGTAAAACAAAACAGAACCGTGCGGAAGCGGAAGCGGTGGTAGAAGAAGTTTTAAGAAGACTTCGTGATGAAGAACTGCGTAAGAGCAGTATCGGTGTGGTTACATTCAGTTCCGTGCAGCAGGAGTTGATTGATGATTTGATGCAGGAAGCCCTGCATAAAGAACCTGAACTGGAACAGTATTGTGTGAATGTGGAAGAACCCTTGTTTATTAAGAATTTGGAAAATGTGCAGGGGGATGAGCGTGATGTGATTCTCTTCTCCGTAGGTTACGGTCCCGACGCCAACGGCAGGGTTGCCATGAACTTCGGCCCTTTAAATCAGGATGGCGGTTGGAGACGACTGAACGTGGCAATTTCACGTTCCAGAAAGAGTATGATGATTTATTCATCCTTCCGTCCGGAGAAATTGGATTTGTCCAGAACTGCGGCAGCGGGTATTGTTGGCTTGAAAGGATTCCTGGAATTTGCGGCAAGGGGTAAAAACGCATTTTATCAGAGTGCAGACACAATGAAACTTCGTAACAGCGATGTGGCGAAATCCATTGTGGCTCGTTTACAAGAAGCGGGTTATGATGCGGATTTGGACATCGGAACTTCCGAGTATAAAATGGACATCGGCGTGATGGATCCTGAAAATCCGGACAAGTATTGTCTTGGTATTTTACTGGATGGTGAGAATTACATGGCTACGGCAACGGCCAGGGACCGTAATCTTGGTCAGCCTTCTGTGTTAAAGGGATTAGGATGGAATTTGCATCGTGTATGGACCCTGGACTGGTTGGATACGCCGGAGCGCGAGTTTGCTAAGATAGAAGAGGCAATGAAACGGATTTTGCATCCGGAGTTGTATGCGGAAGAAGAAAGTTCAGATGCGACAGAAGTCGGAGACGGTGATGCAAAACAGTATGAAAGTGGAGATGCAAATGCCGAGGATGCTACAGGTGTATCGGCTCCCGGGAGTGCAACTTCAGATGTCGAAGTAATCGACGAAGTCAACACTGAGGTTATAGCAGGAAGTATCAGCACAGACAATGCAGAAGCAATCGCTCCTGCCAAGAGACAGTCTGCACGTAGAGAATATACTCATGTTGAATTGCCTGTGCTGGGAGATTCGGAGGATTTTTACGAGCCCAAAACCAAACTGCAGATTATGAAGGCAATGGAAAAAACGTTACAGGCAGAAGCACCTGTAGAAATGGATTATATGAAAAAGAAAGTGCTTCTCTGTTGGGGTATGATGCGTAATACATCCAAGTCAGATGCGGTATTTGAGGAAATTTTACGTGAAGTTCCCGTGATTCAGACCAATACGGCAGGGAATACCTTCCTGTGGTTGCAAAATATGGATCCCTGCAAATACGGAATCTACCGCTTGCACGCAGAAGGTGATTTGGAGAAACGTACCTTAAGTCAGATTCCGGCAGAAGAAGTAGTGAATGCGGTCAGCGAATTGACAGATTTGAATGTATCTCTGTCCAGAGATGATTTGGTCAAAGAAATTGCCAAGGTATTTGGTTTTAACCGTGTAACCGCAAGCATTGATCAGGTGGTGGGGATTGCCATTTCTTATGCGGAGCAGAGAGGATATGTAAGTATTTCAGAGGATGGCATGCGAGTGTCACAGAAAGAGCAATAACAAAAATATAACAGAAAAACAAATTTTTAAAGTCGTCGGCATTTGCCGGCGGCTTTTTATATGTATTGTAAAAAAATCGTGTCTTTTTTCCAAAAAATAACTTTATAGGATAAAAAGTGCCCACTTATCGAAAAATGGCATGCACTTATGCAAATCGTATTGAAAAGCCGGAAGGTTGTTTGTACGATTGGGGCGTGATAGTTTGTGCATTTCTAAATGTGTGAAAGGAAGGAAAATTATGAAACACAAAAGATTTATTAGTATCTTATCGGCACTTTTATTATGCGCTATGCCGATTTTGCATCCGATGACACTGAATGCGGAAAATACGAATGAGGTATATCCGTATACTCTATTTGCTTCATCAGAAGAAGAGGGTGCAATTACGGCAAATGCAGGTAACTTCTGCGTAAACGGAAGTGTAGCAACAAATGGAACGATTGTGTCAAGCGGAAACTTTAATGTGAATGGAACCAAGTTAGAATGTGCAGGCAAAGAAATGATTTATATTTCCGGAAAGATTGAAACACAATACTTTTCGGGAAACAATGTGAATGAAATTCCGGAAGATTATGTTCTGGAAGAAACCAATATTAATATTAACGAGGCAACAGAAGTAAATGGTGATGTTAGTTTAACAGGAAACATCAATATTAATAATGCTTTTATGGCAGTGGGAGATATTGTTTTTGATGGTGATGTGAAGAATTCCAATAACTCCGTTATCTTTTCAAAGTATGGTGATATTGTGGTTGACAGTCAGAATGTTAATTTAAACGGTTTGGTATATGCACCGTTTGGAGAGGTTGTTGTTACAGGACAAAATCTTAATTTAAACAGTGTAATTATCATTGCCAATAAAATTACGTTTAACTGTCCGAATGTAAATGTGAATACCGGCAATGAGATGGCAAAATTTGTCGGAAATGTTTCAGAAAAGTTTCACATTCCATATGCGGAGTGGGGATATCTTCCGGACAGTGACGGGGATGGAATTCCGGATTTTATCAATGATTTTGTCAATTGGCAGTATCTGATGGATACGGATGGTGACTGGCTACCGGATTGTATAGAAGAGTTTTTGGGTAGTGATATGAATTTAGCAGATACTGACGGAGATAAACTGCCGGATGGGTATGAATTCTTTATCGCAGGTACGGACTGTCTTATATACGATACTACGGGAGAAGGTATGTCGGACGGTGAATATGATTTTGATAAAGACGGGTTGAATAATAGCAAGGAATATGAAGTGGGTACGCATCCGTGGGAGGCGGATTGTGACAGTGACTTGCTGACAGATGGAGAAGAAGTGAATATTCATGATTCTAATCCATTAAAGGGAGATACAGACGATGAAGGATTATCAGATGGTGATGAAATTAAGTTAGGAACTTCGCCTCTTGTACAGGATACGGATGGAGATTCCATTCTTGATTGTGATGAAAAAATTATGCAGGATTATGTATACGAAACCTCTAAAGATGATTTGTATATTGAGAAAGTAAAAGTTACTCTAAACGCTACCGGAAATGTAGAAGAAACTACATGGATTGAGGGGATGCACGGTATGGATCCGATCTGTGAAGGTGTGATTGGAATCGTGGATGAACCATTCTCCATTGAGACGGAATCAGACTTTGATACTGCGACCATTTCATTTAAGATGAATATGGATGGACTGGGAAATAAATCGGTGGAAGACTATATTATCTTATGGTATGATGAAGAAAATTGTACTTTTGTGGAAATGGATACGAAATATGATGCTGTAAATGGCATTATCAGTACGGAAACCACGCATTTCAGCAGATATATGGTTGTAGATAAAGCAGAATGGTTTGAAGCGTGGAATATGCAGTTGGATTATAGTAATACTGAAAATGAGAAGTCAACGTATACCGTTTTAGCAGTGGATTGTTCCGGAAGTATGGATACATATGATCCCATAACCAGTTATTTTGATACATCTAATATGCAACAGACAAATGATTGTGATAGATATGATGCGATAAGACATTTTATTTACGCAATGGAAGAAGGTGATAAAACCGCAATTATTACCTTTGAAAGTTTTGCTGAGGTTCAGTGCGAATTAACAGATAGTAAGTCAACGCTATTGAAAGAGGCGGCAAAATTCTATAATTCAGGCGGAACGGATTTCAATGCGGCGTTACAGGAATCTTTGAATGTTTTAAATAATTGTAGCAATGAGGCTGTCAAAAAGATTGTACTGCTTTCGGATGGTAATGCAACTGCAGATGAAGCGATATTAGCAGATATTGTTGATGCTAAAATCAAAGTATATACCATTGGGTTGGGAAATAGTAGTTATGATGCTGAATTACAGAGAATTGCCGATGTGACCGGAGGAGAGTTCTTTAAAGCCTATAAATCCGGTGAATTAGAGGGGATATATGAAGATATCAGCATGGGGATTGATACCACGGATACGGATGGAGATAAATTATACGATGTTTATGAGGTTGTAGGGATTCGCATACAGAACGGTGCTACCATTTTTACCAATCCGACTAATCCGGATATGGATGAAGATGATTTGTTGGATGGAGTAGAAATTGATCCCAAGGTAAGACATAAGGTGGTGTATGATGCTACCGGAGCACAGCAGGAAATAGAATACTTTGTTATGATATCCGACCCGAAAGAGAAAGACGGTGATCTTGACGGATATTTAGACACTGAAGAAATAGTGGGCGTATTAAAGGAAGACGAAACAAGATATGCACCTTCCGATCCGTTGGTATCGAACGTGAAGAAAGTAGAGATTTCCAATGATTACATAAAGATTGATACACCGGATGATATTGATGAACCGAACTTTTATTATGGTGGAAGACAAGGTTGGTTTTACGATGCAAATCATCCTAACAGAAGTGATTTAGTTAGTTTACAACTTGAAAACGGTGGCTGCGGTGTTATAGCAAGTTGTGATAATTTATTATATTGGCAGAAATATAGGGGATTAAATTTGACGGATGTTGATACAGCAGGTGAGTATATTTCATTTGAAGAATATGATGAGTTTATAAGACAGTATTCCAAAGATTATTTAACACCTATTGATGTGCAGACACCGCTAATGCTTACTATGAAACATGCAGGTTATTATCCCTATGAAGATTTCAGTGAAACTGGAATTATGTTGTCAGATTTAATTACAGATAATACAGGAACCTGGGGATGTTTACCTGGAATGGTGGAATCAGCGTTTGATAAATATATTACAGAAGGTAATTATGATGAATTGAGTGTTGAAAAGTATGATATTATAATTAGTGGGCAAGAAGAAATAGAAGAGGAGATATATAATTCTATAAGGAAAGATGTTCCTGTGATTTTTTTGACGAATATTTTTTCACAAGTAAAATGTTATGGAATTAATGTGAATCGCTCTAAAGAATTAGGGACACATTATGTTACAGTTACGGGCATTTGTATAGATTCGATAACAGGAGAGACAACGCTTATAATATCAACGTGGTCTTTTATGGCATCTTTTAGTTTAAACGAAATGTATGCAGAGAAAAGTATAGGAAGCAAAGTATTTATATTAGAATAGTAAGATGAGGAAATTTATGAGAAAGAAAAAAAGATATATTGCTATTATAATCATAATTTTATTGCTTGGGATTGGTATACTCATAATATATGGCCAGTCAAGTATGGCAAAAGATAAAAAAAGCCTGACTTTTTATCTGCCAAGAAGTACTTCGTATGCATCTAATTGGAATTATGAGTTGAGTGATTCGGGAATTCTAAAAGAAGTTGAAAGCAGACGCTATCGTTCTGTATCTAAATATTATGATTATTGGATGTTTGAACCGATAAACAGCGGTGAGGTAACTATATATTTCATTGCACAGTATCAAACAGAAGAAGTAAAAGAAGACAGTTTTTCGATTACATATTATGTGAATGAAGACTATCAGATTACTGAAATAACCAGCAATAATAAGTTGGAAAAGATTAATTTTGATGATGATACTTTGGGATTATTAATGCTAAAATTTAGTGACTTTTGTTTTATACATATTAGTAATCTTTTTGTAATAATAGTTGATTTATTCTATTTTTTAGTTAGTATTTTTAAATAAAATTATTGCTATTAATATTTTTGATTTCAAGGTTGTTGCTTTAGTTTAACTAAGGCAACGGCCTTGAAGTAAACAAAAAAAGAATACTATATTTTATTTGCAATATTAATTCTAGCACTACTTAATCTACGAAGCGACTGTATATTGGAAAATTATATTTGTTAAAGAAAATAGTAAATGGAAATGCAAGGGGGATCATATTATGGTAAAGATACAACTCTTTATGAGCAAATCAGTGGTGCCGGATATGATTTTTCCATGTGGATTACAGAAGGAGACGGAACTTTTGGTATATGGGCTGATTGGTTGGTAAAAGAACTGAATGAGCATTTGAGTAACAGTGGAAATGATATTGGTGGCGAATATGTGAAGTATAATATGTTAGTCTATGAACCGACGGAAATAGCAAATAAGATAGCCGCCTCATTGGAGAAAGATGTTCCGGTTATATTTGCTACTAATTTAAATTCAGAGGTGCAACATTACGGTGTTAATGTGAATTTGTCTGATGTCTTAGGTTCGCATTTTGTGACGATTACAGGAATTCACCAAGATACCATTACAGGAGAAAATACGTTGATTATATCAACATGGTCCTTTGAGGCAACAACCAGCCTTAATGATTTTTATGTTCAGAATACAAAAGGAAGCAGAACCATTATATTTGAGTAATTAAGGAGTGGTGAAATTGACATTATGAAGAAAAAAAAGAATGCTATGCAGGTAATTATTATACTAGTTCTTTGTATGATAACGATTGTGTTGATTGCTTGTGTAGTGACTAAAAAAACTGAAGAGAGTAAAGGTATAACATTCTATTTGCCGGCGGGTGATAGTTTTGCATCTGATTGGATATATGAATTAAGTAATAATAATGTGTTAGTAGAAGTGGAATGGGATATATATAATTGCTTTTATGACCGATACGATTATTGGGAGTTTCAACCGATAGCTGGAACTAGTGGCGAAGTAACCATTCATTTTATAGCACGGTATGAACTCCTTACAGTAGAAGAAGATTGTTTTTCGATTACATATTATGTGGACGAGAATGGAACTGTAACGGAGATATCCAGTGATAATAAACCTGAGAAGATTAATTTTGATGATGATATTGTTGGTCTTGTTTGGCTGAAAACGGTGGATACATTGACAAACTACATAATTGAAAAAATATCTTTTATAGTGGATGGCGAATTTATGAGATTGTTTCGATAGAGTGGAAGGTAGTTTGTAATAAGGTTGTTGCTGGGGTAAATCCGGGCAACTAAAGGGTAAAAATAAAACAACTACGGTACATTATGAAAACCGTAGTTGTTTTTTATGCAGGAGAAGGGACTTGAACCCTCATGTTGTTGCCAACACACGGACCTGAACCGTGCGCGTCTGCCATTCCGCCACTCCTGCGTTTTATTTTTTAAAAAAACCGAAGAATAATTCTTCGGTTCTTTAATGCGGGAAAAGGGACTTGAACCCTCACGTCGTTGCCAACACTAGATCCTTAGTCTAGCCTGTCTGCCAATTCCAGCATCCCCGCATATCTTATCATAAGTATCTCTACTTATCTTTGCGACTTTTCAATATTACCAAAGCCATGGGGAAAAGTCAAGGCGTTTTTCAAAATAAATAAAAAATTTTCCAAAAATCCAAGCATATACCATATTTCGCCATACAGAACAGTGCGACATATATCGGAGATAAAATTTGGTATTTCAATAAATGATATAGACAAAGACTTTATAAAAAAGTAAAATGGGTGCGATGAAGAAGGAGCGTTTTATTATGAAATATTTATTCCAGACCGGCGTCATTTTTGCCGTGACTTTAATTGGGGAAATTTTATCACAAATCATTCCGTTACCCATTCCGGGAAGCATCTACGGACTGGTGCTTTTATTTCTGTTGCTTTTAACGGGAATTTTAAAATTAAAATATGTGGAGGGTGCCGGCAACTTCTTTCTGGCTATCCTGCCTTTTCTTTTTATATCCAATTGTGTCAGCCTTATGGACTCTATGAGTTTGCTGGGTGAGAATGTGATTGCCATCGTAATTCTTACCATTGTATCTACGCTGGTGGTTATGGTGGTTACCGGCGGTGTTGCGCAATTATTTATTAACGGGAAACAGCGTAAGGCGGCAAAAGCGGCTGAGAGAGGAGGAAAAACAAATGAATGAGTTTTTCTCGGAATCATTGTTGTTTGGATTTACTCTCAGTGTGGCTGCATACGCAGTGGGTGTGGCCGTTCAACAGAAGTTTAAAAAGGCTTTTTTAAGTCCTTTGATTATTGCAATGTTCCTGATTATTTTATTTTTAAAAGTATTTAAAATTGATTATGAAACTTATGATTACGGAGCAAAATATATTACATATTTCATACAACCGGCAACGGTTTGTCTTGCAATACCGCTGTATAAGCAGTTTGAAGTATTGAAAAAGAATCCTGCTACGGTTGTGGTGTCCGTGTTGGCCGGCTGTATTGCCCATCTTATGATTATGTTGGGAAGTTTTTACTGGTTACAATTGGATGAAACGATTATCCGTTCCTTGCTATCGAAATCCGTTACACTGGCCTTTGCTTTGCCGATTACGGAAGAACTGGGCGGAATCGGAGCCATCACCATTGTAGGACTCACCATTGCAGGAATTCTTGGAGCCGTGGTAGGTCCGGGACTTTTAAAAGTCTTCAAAATTACGGATCCCGTTGCGCAGGGGTTAGGAATCGGAGCGGCATCTCACGGTGTGGGATGCGGCAGATTGGTAGAGTTGGGAGAAGTGTACGCGGCTATGGGAACGGTAGCCGTTTCCGTAGCAGGTATTTTAACGGTTGGGATTGTAAACATTGCAGTGATGTGGATGTAAAAGAATTGTCGGACGGGATATTGTTTGCATTCGTCCGGCTTAAATAAAAGCAATCTGTTTGAAACTTTTTTAATATAATTGGATTCTAATATGTATAAGGAGCACAAAGGAGGTGAATTCCTTGCAGTCCTTTTCCGGAAAAGAGAATACAAAAGAGAAGACGGTGGAGACGGTGCTTCTTGAAAATTATGACCGTTATTTCCGCCTGGCATTCAGTTATGTAAAAAATGAGGCCGATGCCGCAGATATTGTACAGAATGGGGCTTATAAAGCCATCCGAAACAGTAAGTCGCTGCGAAATGTGGAATTTGCCGGCACATGGATATACAGAATTATGTTGAATGAAATCTTCCGTTTCTGTAAAAAGAAAGGACCACAGGTCATTTCTCTGGATGAAATGCCGGTGGAACAGGGCAGGGAAGATGTGTATGAAGATATTGATTTAAAAGAAGCACTGGATTCTTTGAATGCAGAGGATAAGGCAGTGATTCAGTTACGTTTCTTTGAAGACAAATCCTTAAATGAAATAGCAGAAATTCTCGGCGAGAATTTAAACACGGTAAAAAGCAGGCTGTATCGGGGAATACGCAAATTACGTATTCAGTTGGCAGAGGAATAAAAGAGAGATTGGTTGATTGAGTGTGTTTGGCGGTTAAAAATCGTTAGACGTGATAATGAAAGGTGCAATAGAAAGGCAAGGTGCTTTTGTGAGTAAGAAAGGTATCGAAGATTTGAAAAGAGAATACGAAGAAATCCGTATGTCTGAGGCACAGGTGGATGCATTCCGCCAATCCATCGAGAGGGCCAAAAAGGATAACCGTAAAAGAAGTTCTCTGCGGATTTGGAAGAATGCAGGGGTGGCAGTGGCCGCGGCTTTGATGATTTTTATCCTGTTGCCGAATACGTCGGCAGGAGTTGCCCATGCTATGGGACAGATTCCTTTGATTGGGAGTGTGGTAAAGGTAGTAACCTTTCGGGATTATGAGTATAACAGCGAAACCCAGATTGCGGATGTGAATGTGCCGAAGTTGGAAACGGAAGAACTTGAGCAGAGCGAGAACGGCATTGTGACTGCGGACCTTACCGATGAAGGAAGTGCGGCTTGGCCCGGAAATGATAGCGGTTCCGGAGTGGCGGGGCAGAGTTTGCCATCCTTGAAAGAAACAACGGCAGTGGTGAATGCGGATATTGATGCATTAACCGACCGGATTGTAGCGGAGTTTGAAGAAACTGTTAGGGAAGAGAACAGTGTAAAAGAAGTATTGGTTCATTATGAAGTAATCAATACACCGGAGCGGTATTTTACGTTAAAATTGATGCATTATGAAGCATCCGCAGACGGAGCGGAAATGGTATATTATTATACCGTTGACTTAACCACCGGCGAACGTTTGTTGTTGGCAGATTTATTTACGGACGGAGCAGATTACATTACGCCCATCAGTGAGGAAATAATCCGTCAGATGCGGGAGCAGATGGCAGCAGATGATATGGTTGCTTACTGGATTGATGAAGAAATGGACGATTGGAATTTTAAGGAAATCACACCGGAAACCCAGTTTTATGTCAATGAAAACGGTCGTATTGTAATTAGTTTTAACGAAGGCGATGTAGCACCGATGTATATGGGTGTGGTAACTTTCGAAATTCCTGAAGAAGCGGTGAAAGGAATCAGAAAGTAGAGCATGTAAAATTTTTTTCTGATTCAATATAAGTATAATAAAAAGTGGCAACCGATAAAACAGTTCAGTTTTGTACGAAATTGAACTGTTTTTACATTGTTTCTTTGAAAAAATATGTTATATCAATGATACGGAACAGATGTTTTTAGTGAAAAACTTTTTGCAGGAAAGAAAAAGGAAATCTGTGCTTGACCGAGAATATTAACATTAGAGACTATCGTTTACAAGTTGACAGGGAGTTTTTGAGGAGCATAAGTACCAATAAAAAGAATGGTCTCCCAAACACTTCGGAATGGAGCAAGACTATGACAATCCGTGAAAAACTTGAATTGTACGAGAAAGAATATTTAAGTCCATATGCAATGTTAAGTATGAATTCCAAAGGACGTCTTCACCCGGAAGAACAGTGTGATATTCGCCCCGTTTTTCAGCGTGATCGAGACCGAATCATACATAGCAAGGCTTTTAGACGTCTGAAAGATAAAACCCAGGTGTTTTTGACGCCGGAGGGAGATCATTATAGAACGAGATTGACCCATACGCTTGAGGTATCGCAGAATGCGCGGACCATTGCCAAGGCATTGCGTTTGAATGAAGATTTGGTTGAGGCCATTGCTCTGGGGCATGACTTAGGACATACACCTTTTGGCCATTCCGGAGAACGTGCGCTTGATTTGGTGTGTCCGTACGGATTTAAACATAATGAGCAGAGCGTAAGAACCGTGGATTTCCTCGAGAAGGATGGCCAGGGGATTAATCTTACCATGGAGGTAAGAGACGGTATTTTAAATCATCAGACATCCTCTATGCCTTCGACTTTGGAAGGTAAAATTGTCCGTTTTTCGGATAAAATTGCATATTTCCATCATGATATGGATGATGCCATCCGTGGAGGAATCTTAAGTGAAAGTGATATTCCGAAGGAAATCGGTGATGTGTTGGGATATACCACCGGAGAGCGGTTGGACCGTTTTATTCATGATATTGTAACGGCCAGTACGGATAAAAATGATATTTTAATGTCGCCGGAAGTGGCAGACGGTATGCAAAAACTCCGTCAGTTTATGTTTGAGCGTGTGTACCAGAATCCAAATGCCAAAAGTGAAGAAAGCAAGGCAGAAATGCTGGTGACTACTTTGTATGAATATTATTTGAAACATTTGGAATTATTACCGAAGGAACTGCTTAAGATGCATGAAAACGGTACTCACAAAGAAATTGTTGTTTGCGACTATATTGCGGCAATGACAGACCGTTTTGCCATTGCACAGTATGATGAAATTTTTATTCCGAAGTCATGGCACGGCTAAAAGTGAGATTGCGGATGTGTTCCATAGTAATTTTTGTATGAAAGACAGAGGTTGTGCATCGGAAAAGAAGAGGAATGTAAATGTATTTTTCAGAAGAACTCATTGCTGAAGTACAGCAAAGAAACGATATTGTGGATGTTATTTCCCAATATGTTCATTTACAAAAAAAGGGAAGCAATTACACTTGCTGTTGTCCCTTTCATAATGAAAAAACGCCTTCTTTTTCCGTAAGCCAGTCAAAACAGATGTATAAATGCTTCGGTTGCGGTGAGGGCGGAAGTGTTATCACGTTTTTGCAGAAATATGAAAATTTTACTTTTCCGGAAGCAATTAAGTTCTTGGCAGAACGTGCGGGAGTGGCATTGCCGGAGGAAATCAATTCCAAGGCCAACAGAGAGCGGGAAAATCGTCGTGTCAGGCTTTTGGAAGTGAATAAAGAGGCTGCAAAATATTATTATTTTTTGCTGCGTTCCAACCAGGGTAAAATCGGTATGGATTATCTGGAACGTCGTCGGTTGACGGAAGAAACAAGGAATCAGTTCGGACTTGGATATTCCAGTATGTCAGGAAATGATATTATCGCTTATTTGAAAAGCAAGGGATTCAAAGAGGACGAAATTAGAGATTCCGGTCTGGCAGGTTATTCAGAACAAAAAGGATTAAACTCCAAGTTTTGGAACCGTGTAATGTTTCCCATTCAGGACAGTAATCACCGAGTAATCGGTTTCGGTGGTCGCGTTATGGGAGATGGTGAGCCGAAGTATTTGAACTCACCGGAAACAGAGATTTTTGATAAAAGCCGTAACCTTTACGGGTTGAATTTTGCAAGAACTTCCCGGAAAAAGAATTTTATTTTATGCGAAGGTTATATGGATGTCATTGCCCTGCATCAGGCCGGTTTTAATCAGGCAGTGGCCTCTCTCGGAACCGCTTTTACCTCAGGACAAGCCAATCTGTTGCGGCGTTATACCCAGGATGTTTTACTTGCGTATGACAGTGACGGTGCCGGCACCAAAGCGGCTATCCGTGCCATTCAGATTTTGCGAGAGACCGGATTGTCTTCCAAAGTGATTAATATGAAACCCTATAAAGATCCGGATGAATTCATTAAAAATCTTGGAGCGGAAGAGTTTCAGAAACGTATGGATGAAGCAGAGAACAGTTTTTTGTTCCGAGTAAGAATTACGGAGCAAAATTATGATATGGCGGATGCAGACGGTAAGACGAGATTTTTTGCGGAAGTATCTGAGATGTTGTGTGAATTTTCGGATGCCATTGAACGGGAAAATTATATTACCGCCGTGGCCAATCAATATGGTGTCGGCAGGGATGATTTGCGCGAAAAGGTCAGTAAAAGCGCTATGCGTGGTGAAACCCGGGCATTGCAAAGACCACAATCGGCTATGGCCGGCGATAAAGCAAGGCAGGAGGACAGCAAACGAAAACCCCAGCAGTTATTGCTTACGTGGTTGGCGGAAGAACCTGAGTTATATGATAAGGTAAAGCAGTATATTACCGCAGAAGATTTTACGGATGAGTTGTACAAGCCTGTGGCGAAACGCTTTTTGGCAGATTTGGAAGCAGGAAAGGCGAATCCCGCGCTTTTAATCACTTTGATTGAGGATCCGGAAGAGCAGAGTAAAGTCAGTGCTCTTTTTACCACGAGATTGGAAGGAATTGAGACCCAGGAAGAGCGACAGAAGGCGTTCCATGATATTTTAATGAAAGTCAAAACAAACAGTTTTGAATATTACAATGCACAATCCCAAACAGATATTGCAGCCATGAGTAAAATGATTGCAGGAAGAAAAGCGTTGCAGGAGTTGGCCAAAACGCATATTTTTCTGGATTAAGACCAAAATATAGATAAAACGGAAGGATGGAACAAAATGGACGAAAGTACAAAGCAGAAATTTGAGGAGAAATTAAAAGAACTCCTCGAAATAGCCAAGGCAAAAAAGAATGTGTTGGAAGATGTGGAAGTAAAAGCACATTTTGCAGGCTTAAATTTAGAAGAAGAGCATATGGACAAGGTCTATGAGATGCTTGACAAAAATAATGTGGATTTGTTGATTCAGATTAACGATGAGGAAGAAGAACCGGTTGACGAAGAACTTCTTATGGCTGATGCGGAAGAATTGGAAGTGGATGTTGACCTTGAAAATCTTGACCTTTCCGTACCTGAAGGCGTTGGAATCGAAGACCCTGTTAAAATGTATCTTCGTGAAATCGGTAAAGTACCTCTGTTGAGTGCCGAAGATGAAATTGAGTTAGCAAAAAGAATGGAAGAAGGTGACGAGGAAGCCAAGAAGAAATTGGCGGAAGCAAACTTGCGTCTTGTTGTTTCCATTGCGAAAAGATATGTAGGCCGCGGACTTTTGTTTCTTGACCTGATTCAGGAAGGAAATTTAGGTTTGATTAAGGCTGTAGAAAAATTTGATTATCGTAAGGGTTATAAATTCTCAACCTATGCTACCTGGTGGATCCGTCAGGCGATTACCAGAGCGATTGCGGATCAGGCAAGAACCATCCGTATTCCCGTGCATATGGTGGAAACCATTAACAAACTGATTCGTGTCAGCAGACAGTTATTGCAGGAATTAGGTCGTGAACCGACCCCTGAAGAAATTGCTGCTGAATTAAAAATGCCCGAAGAGCGTGTGCGTGAAATTCTTAAGATTTCCCAGGAACCGGTTTCTTTGGAAACACCTATCGGTGAAGAGGAAGACAGCCATTTAGGTGATTTTATCCAGGATGATAATGTCCCCGTACCTGCAGATGCAGCAGCGTTTACCCTGTTAAAAGAGCAGTTAAGCGAGGTATTGTCTACTTTAACCGAAAGAGAGCAGAAGGTGTTGCGTTTACGTTTTGGTTTGGATGACGGACGTGCCCGTACATTGGAAGAAGTTGGTAAGGAATTTAATGTAACCAGAGAACGTATTCGTCAGATTGAAGCTAAGGCGTTAAGAAAACTGCGTCATCCCAGCCGTAGCCGTAAACTCAGGGATTATTTGGATTAAGAAAGGTTTGTCTGAAATGGATTTGGGAAAAAGGCTTGCTGCGGTAGCGGCCTTAATTGAACCTACAGATACATTGGCGGATGTGGGGTGTGACCACGGATATTTATCTGTTTATCTTGTGGAGCAGAGAATTTGCCGACATATCATTGCCATGGATGTCAATAAAGGACCATTGCAAAAGGCCCGGGAAAATATTCAAAAATACGGCTATGGGGACTACATAGAAACCAGATTGTCAAACGGATTGAATCAGTTAAAAATGAATGAGGCTGCAGGATTTATTTGTGCCGGTATGGGCGGACCTCTTGCGTTAGAGATTCTTTGGAACGATCGTGACAAAGTAAAAGAAATGCAGCAGGTTATTTTACAACCGCAATCAGAGTTGTGGATGGTAAGGCGTACCTTAAAAAAATGGGGATTTCTCATCGAAAAAGAAGACATCGCCTATGAGGACGGAAAGTACTATTTTATGATGCGTATCCGACCGACCCAAAACCTTGATATGGAGAGCCTGCCACAGAATGAGGAATTCTTTGCAGAGGATATTCAGACCACGGCTTATGAATTGTTTGCCAAGGAACTGTTGGATGCAAAGAATGAATTGTTGCTGGAATATATTCGCAAAGAAGAGAAGAGGCTTCAGGATATCCATGCTTCCCTTTGCAGCCGGGAGGATTCACCGAAATGCAGGGCGCGGAAAGAAATCGTGGAAAAAGAACTGGCGGTACACCGTTGGGCACTGGGACGGTATGAAATATAGCAGATGAAAACGGAACGTATATATTTCCAATGCACTGTGTCAAACAGTCTGTGTAGTGCTTTTTAGAATGGAGAGCGTATGAAGTGTAAGGATTTAATTGCAAAATTAGAGGAACTTTCGCCTGCCATGTATGCCATGGAGTGGGATAATTCGGGACTGTTGGTAGGTGATGAAAATCAGGAAGTGCAGAAAGTACTTTTATCCGTAGATGTGACGGATGAAGTCATTGAAGAGGCAATCCGCGGGGGAGCGGATATGATTCTTGCACATCATCCGTTGATTTTTTCCAAAATAAACAGAGTAGTTGCTACGGATTTTCTTGGAAAGCGCATTATAAAAATGATTGAAAATCATATTTGCTGCTATTGTATGCATACAAATTTTGATGTCATGGGGATGGCTGATGCGGCAGCAGATGAATTGGGACTTCTTCAAAGTGAAGTTTTGATGGTTACGTATGAAGATGATATTTCCAAGGAAGGCATCGGACGCTACGGATTTCTAAAAGATATTTGTTCTTTACGGGAATTGGCAGAGCGGGTAAAGCATATTTTTGATTTAGAACAGGTAATGGTTTACGGAGATGCCGAAGCGGAAGTTGCCAAGGTGGCAATTTCTACCGGTTCCGGTAAAAGTATGGTAAAATATGCATTGCAGAAGGATTGTGATGTGATTATCACGGGGGATATTGATTATCATACGGCATTGGACAGCGTTGCCCAGGGGTTATGCATCATAGATGCGGGGCATTTCGGACTGGAGAAGATTTTTATTACATATCTGCAGGAATATTTGAAGAGAGAAGTACCGGAGATGATTACAATCCCTTCCGAACAGGGAGAGATTGGTTATATTGTATAAAACTGAAAACAAGGGGGTATGGGGTATGTTGCAATTTATTATTGACGGTAAAAAGAAAGAATATGAAGAAGGTATAACTTTTGAAGATGTTGCAAAGGAATATCAGAAAGAGTATGACAGCACTATTGCGGCAGTCATTTTAAACGGAAAAATATGTGAACTAATGAAAAAGCCGGTACGGAACGGCGAATTAACATTTTGTGATTTGAGTACATCCATTGGACACTTGACATATGTAAGAACCGCTACTTTGCTTTTTGTAAAAGCGGCACATGATGTAATCGGCGATAAAAATATTGATAAAATCAAAGTGGAATGTGCGTTGGGATCCGGTTTTTATTTTACTGCAAAAGGTGATTTTGTGGTAACGCATGAACTGGCAGAGAAAATCAAAGCACGTATGCAGGAGATGGTGGATGCCAAGGCAATCATCCGTAAACATTCCATGGCGTTGGATGATGCGGTTGCAATTTTTGCAAAGCAGGGTATGAAGGATAAACAGCGCCTGTGTAAATTCCGCAGAAGTTCTTTGATTAATGTTTATGATGTAGATGGCTATTATGACTATTTTTACGGTTATATGCTTCCGAATATGGGCTATGTAAAACTTTTTGATGTTATTGCATATAATAACGGATTTGTTTTAAATCTGCCCAGAAAGAGTGCTCCCAATGTATTAAAAGACTTTGTGCCTTTGGAAAAGTTATTTGCAACGATGATGGAGGCTACCGATTGGAGCGAAAAACTGGAAATCGATACCGTAGGCGAATTGAATGAGCGCATCTGTAACGGTGGATTGAATGAGATGATTCTGGTGCAGGAGGCTTTACAGGAACGTAAAATTGCTGAAATCGCCCATGACATTGTAAGCCGTGACGGTGTTAAGTTTGTTATGATTGCAGGTCCTTCTTCTTCCGGAAAGACCAGTTTTTCACACAGGTTATCCGTACAGTTAAAAACGCACGGCTTAAAACCGCACCCCATTGCAGTGGATGACTACTTCGTCAATCGCGAAGATACTCCTTTGGATGAGAAGGGTGATTATAATTTTGAGTGTTTGGAAGCCATTGACATTAAATTATTTAATAAAGATATGCAGAATCTTCTTGCCGGTAAGACGGTAGAGATTCCTACTTTTAATTTTAAAACCGGTCATAGGGAGTATAAAGGCAATTTCAAAACCTTGGGTCCTGATGATGTATTGGTAATTGAAGGAATTCATGCATTAAACGATAAAATGTCCGAGAGCCTTCCCGTGGAAAGTAAATACAAGATTTATATCAGCGCACTGACGACTTTAAATATCGATGAGCATAACCGTATACCGACTACGGACGGAAGATTATTAAGACGTATGGTAAGAGATGCAAGAACCCGTGGTGCATCTGCAACGAGAACCATTCAGATGTGGCCTTCGGTACGTCGAGGTGAAGAGGAAAACATCTTCCCCTTCCAGGAAAGTGCGGATGCAATGTTCAATTCTGCATTGATTTATGAATTGGCAGTGATAAAACCGTTGGCAGAGCCGCTTTTATACAGTGTAAAACCCACGGATCCGGAGTATCATGAAGCAAAAAGATTGCTTAAGTTTTTGGAATATTTCTTAACCGTAGATACTGTGAATTTGCCGAACAATTCCATTGCAAGAGAATTTGTGGGCGGAAGTTGTTTCAATGTTTAAAGTTTGTTAAAACCGAGTGGGATAAATGATCGCGCCTGTCTGTCCGCAAGGTGGCAGGTGAGGAAAGTCCGGGCTTCGCAGGGCAGGATGCCGGATAACGTCCGGTGGAGGCGACTCCAAGGATAGTGCAACAGAAATATACCGCCGTGTAAACGGTAAGGGTGGAAAGGCAGTGTAAGAGACTACCGTCCGGGTGGTAACATCCGGGGCTATGTAAACCCCATCCGAAGCAAGACCAAACAGAGAACCATAGGCTTGCCCGGTCTGTTCTCAGGTAGGTCGCTTGAGATTAGCGGTAACGTTAATACCAGATAGATGATCATTCACGACAGAACCCGGCTTACAGTCCCACTCGTTTTTATATTTTATTAAGAAGTTTTATGAATACGGTAATATGTGCAAAGCACATTTTTTAATGCAAAAGAGAGGAAAGAATATGGGTCGTGTATCCGTAAAACAAAATAAAAATTTATATCAGGTACGACGCGAAGAACTGGGCTTATCCAGAGAAAAAGCCAGTGAACTGTTGGAGTCCATTCCGCCTGAGCGTATCGAAAAGATTGAGAATCAGAAATCTCTTCCACATCCGGAAGAAGTTTTGGTAATGGCGGATGCATATAAAACCCCAAATCTTTGCAATTATTATTGTGCCAATGACTGTCCCATCGGAAAGCAGTATGTTCCGGAAATCGAGATGAAAGATTTGTCGCAGATTGTTCTGGAAATGCTGGCTTCCTTAAATGCAATGCGGGGTAAGCAGGAACGGTTAATCGAAATCACCGTGGATGGAATCGTGGACGGCGAAGAAATCAAGGATTTTGTGCACATTCAGGACGAACTGGAGAAAATATCCATTACCGTGGAAACGTTGCAGTTGTGGGCAGAACAGATGCTGGCAGAGAATAAAATTGATGTGGAAGCTTACCATACATATAAGAACAGCCTGAAAGAGAAATAATTCACAAGAAACGTTTGACAGGCGAGAGGATTATATCATTAAAACAAAGCACTTTATTTGAGAGGACTGGTAATGGATGCCTGATATTCAAATGCAGTGCTTTTATTTTGCTAAAAAAATGGAAATAGACTATGTTATTTTGTCATTAATATCATATTATCGCAGGAACAGATATGTTATGATTTAGGAGTAATATAAATATGTTACATAGTTTTGTAAGTAGTTGATTAAAACTAATATTTGTGTGAGAGGAGTAAAATATGTATTCACAAAAATGTGCAAAAGATTTCAGGTATGAAGCGAGAGCAGCATTAAAGGGAAACTGGTGGATTGGAGCACTTACGGCGTTGGTGGCAACGATTTTATGCGTAAGTACGTTGTTTAATGCAACAACACTCGGTGATGGCGGAGCATTCAGTTCCGCAACGGAGAATATTGATCAGTACCCTTCATACCAGCAGGGTATGCTTATGTTGGTAGGTTTGGGGATTGCGGCAGTAGTTTTTATTATTAATCTTGTGCTTTTTATTTTTGCAGGTCCCTTGACTCTGGGATATATTCAATTCAACAGCAAAATGTTAAATGGAGAAAAACCTTCTTTTAAAGATCTTTTTTCACAGTTTAAGCGATTCAAAGAAGGTTTCAGTGTTCATTTCTTCCGTTGGCTTTATACGTTTTTATGGACGCTTGCAGTTGTGGCAATTGTGGTGGTTGTATTGATTCCTTGTGCGATTTTAATTGCAATCATACAAGGCGGTGAAGTATTCTTTATGGTAGTATGCTTCGGTCTTGGTCTGGCAGGCGGAATCTTTGTTTATACTAAGATGCTTGATTATACTATGGCACCCTATATTGTTTATGACAATCCCGGAATCGGTGGTATTGAAGCACTGAAGAAGTCAAAACGCATTATGCAGGGTAATAAGTGGAGATTGTTCTGTTTGATTTTTAGTTTTATCGGTTGGAGTCTCCTTTCGCAGTTGCCTTATATTATTTGTGCTTTATGTATGGAAAAAGCAATTTTATTTTCTATTCCGTTTTGCGCAGGTGCCCTTTGGGTCAGAGCATATCAGGAGGTAGCGTATCTTGCATTTTATAAGCAATTGATTACAGAAGACGACGGTGTACTTTTTCCGAAGGATGAAGATGAACACAGACCGTTGATTGGGCAGGGTAATCTTGATGAAGTAGAAAGTGTAGTGTCTTATTCCAGATGGAACTATTAAACGAAAGCGGTCCGCGCAGGGCCGCTTTTCTCTTTTTTTTATTGTGTTAGAAAAGTCTATTTGGTATAATGCACCTATGAAAGAGAAGAAATTATATTTAGATATATTAAGAATACTTGCTATTTTAATGGTGTTTAACCTGCATTTTACGGTGGCGTTGGATCAATACTACGGTGTGTTTTTTGGTTTTGCAAACGGCAACTGGGGAAATGTGGGAACCGCCCTGTTTTTTTTGATTTCCGGAAACTGTCTTGCACGGAATTATGGTGAGAAGTTGAATGTCGGACAGTTTTATAAAAAGCGTTGGTTAGCCATTTTTCCTATGTTTTACGTATGTTATTTACTGGTATGGTTTGGGCATTCCGTTATTTTAAAGAATCCGGTTTGGGCAGGGTTAGAACCATGGCGGGCGATTTTTACCATAATAGGAATTGATAAATATCTTGAATTTGCGGACATTCGTTCCGGCGCGCTGGTAGGCGAGTGGTACACTGCCATTATTGTGGGCGTGTATCTGCTGTTTCCGTTATTGCAATTTCTTTATCGAAAGAGTAAAATTGCGGGAACCGTCATTATACTGTGTCTCTATATCTTGAATGTGATTTTTGCCTGGGGACCTTTTCCGGATGATGCACATTTGATTACCGGAATTTGTATGTTCTGGTTTGGTATGTTAAGTTTTCGTTTTGAGAAAAAACTGGAAACTATGCCATGGTATGCATGGGGAAGCGTACTTGTAGGCATGCTGGTAATGATGTTTCTTTCGTTACCGGGACCGGATTTGGTTTATAAGAATCTTCTGGCGATGGGAATTTTTCTTATGTTTATGCGGTGCGGGCGTTTTCTCAAAAAAGATAGTAAAGTACTGCGATTCTTATGTAAAATCGAATACGCGGTGTATTTGTGTCATCATACGGTGATTTTGGTAGTACTTTCCTTTTATAACAGGGTGTTTGGTGACGTAGAAAAAATATCCTATTATTTTATCAGTTTGGTCGCATCCATAGTGTTTGCTACAATGATTACGTATTTGACAAAATGGATTCTCAAAAGAATCGGTAAGGGCACTTTTTAAGAAGGTGTCCTTTTATTTTGCTTTTTTAGTGGAAATAAAAGGTCTTATTTTGCTAAAAGGTTGATTTTTCTTATTGATAAAAAAAGATACAATAAAATCGTAAAAGGAAGTGTTATATATGAAGCCGGAACGAATTGAAGGTGGCGACCCGAGAGGAGTGAAGGCTATCCTGAACGGAAGGAGGATATATAACATGAAAGTCAAAAGGACTTTCGAAACGAAGCGGGACTGCCCTTCGGGGCAGTCATTCGCGTAGTGGAAATACAAATAGGAGGGCTTATGAAAAATAACAAAGGATTTTCGTTGGTGGAGTTAATTATTGTAATTGCGATTATGGCGATTTTGGTAGGTTTGATGGCGCCACAGTTAATTAAGTATATTGAAAAAACAAATGTATCTTCGGATATCCAGTTGTGTGATACCATTCATACGGCGTTTGCAATCGCGATGGCAGACCCGGATGTGATTACTGCAACAGATCAGTATTCTGCCAGTCAAATTGCGAATATTCAGAGCGGACAGTACGCAATGCGTTGTGCCGGTTGGGGAGATTCCGTATTTACCCAAACCGTAAATGAATATGTGGGATTTGATGTGTTCAGTAGTGGAGATGCAGAGTTTTTATCCAGAGTAAAATCCACGCCTGCAAAGGATAACGGTGCATTATATATTCAGGGAACCGGCGGCGGTGGTTTTGTGGTATGGATTTATGACAGTGATGTAACAGGGGAAAAAGTAAGCGGTAATCACGTTGTAAACAAAACCGGCATTACAAATGATAACGTAATTTATGTAGAATAAAATGTATTCTTTTCATTTATGATATAATTGATATTTCTGTAAAATTGTCACACAAAAAAGTGTGGCAATTTTTATGTTCCTTATATCTTTCATTATAAAAAAATGCTATAATATAAATGTAACAAGATGGCATCCCCAAGAGGTAGTGCTTATGGATGATAATACAAGACTGATTAATATTTATATCAAAATCCATAATAAGAAAAACATTACCATGGACGATTTGCGTTATTTGGCCAAATACGACCCGGAGTGCTTTCGCAAAACCTGTAAAAATGTAGTGTATAATATTCCTGAAACAAAAGCGGTAATGGAAGGGAATGCGGCAGTACAAACGACAGATGAAAAGAAGCCGACCGGAGTTGGTGCGGAAGTAGCGGAAGAATCAAAAGAATTTGATATTTTAGCCGTTTTGGATAATTTAAAGCAAATGGATGCAGGAGAAACTTTTTATAAGGATGTGGACCCTAAACGGGTAAAAAATCTGTTAGGTAATCTTTTTATGGAATTGTTATTTCCTCATAATGATGAAGAAACCTTTATTTATGAGGATGTCAGCCAAGATGATCCTACATTTGATGTGAAAGCATGAATATATAAAAGAAGTATAAGCCCTACGTCGGAGGATATTCCGCGTAGGGTTTTTTGATACAAAAGTTTAATCTTTTACGGATTTGGGAAATTCTCTTTTTTATTTGTATGCAATTTGTTATAATATCCATTGTGTGGAATAGGAGAACAGAGATGAACATTTTAGATAAATTAAACGAACAACAGAAAATCGGTGTGACCACCACAGAAGGACCGGTGTTATTGCTTGCAGGTGCGGGCTCCGGTAAGACCCGTGTTTTAACCAATCGAATTGCATATTTATTGGAGAAGGGAGTTAATCCATGGAATATTCTTGCCATAGCTTTTACCAATAAGGCAGCAGGCGAGATGCGTGAACGTGTGGATGATATGATTGGATTTGGTTCCGAAAGTATCTGGATTGCCACGTTTCATTCCACCTGCGTAAGAATACTGCGCAGACATATTGACAAATTAGGATATGATACCAATTTTACCATTTATGATACGGATGATCAGAAGAGTACAATTAAGGCAATCTGTAAAAGGGATAATATTGATACCAAACAGATTAAGGAACGTACGATTCTTGGGGTGATTTCTTCCTGCAAAAACGAGATGATTTCTGCAGAAGAATATGAAAAGACGGCGATGGGGAATTGGGTGAATCAACGAATTGCTCATGTGTATAAAGAATATCAGAAGACGTTAAAGAAGAATAATGCTTTGGATTTTGATGATTTATTGTTAAAGACCGTGGATTTGTTCCGTTATTGTCCGGATGTATTGGAAAGTTATCAAAACCGTTTTCTTTATATTATGGTGGATGAGTATCAGGATACCAATACGGTACAGTTTGAAATGATTCGTCTTCTGGCACAGAAAAACAGAAACCTTTGTGTGGTGGGAGATGATGACCAGTCGATTTATAAATTCCGTGGGGCGAATATCCGCAATATTTTGGACTTTGAGTTTCATTATCCGGAAGCAACTGTGATTAAATTAGAGCAGAATTACCGTTCCACCAAGAATATTTTAGATGCGGCAAACGGCGTTATCAGCCATAACAAAGGACGTAAGGCCAAAGCCTTATGGTCGGAGCGCGGCGACGGTAAAAAAATCCACTTCCGCCAGTTTGACAATGCGATTGAAGAAGCACAATTTGTATGTGATGATATCTGGCATAAGGTACGAAGAAAAGAAGTGAATCTCAAAGATTGTGCGGTGCTTTATCGTACGAATGCCCAGTCACGTGCACTTGAAGAACAGTTTGTAAGAGACAATATTGCCTATCGTCTGGTAGGTGGTACGAACTTTTACGGACGTAAAGAAATCAAAGATGTTTTGGCTTATTTAAAGACTGTGGAGAGCGGCAGGGATGATTTGTCGGTCAAGCGCATTATCAATGTTCCGAAAAGGGGAATCGGCGCGACCAGTATTGAAAAAGCGGAACGTTTTGCCGGTGAGAATGAAATCAGTTTTTTCGATGCTTTAGTAAGAGCGGATGAAATTCCGGGACTTGGCAAAACGGCAGAGAAGATGCGTTCGTTTGCAAGTATGATACGTACCTTCCGCACAAAGTCAACGGAAGGTTATTATGATGATTTACCGGAATTGATTGATGATGTGATAAAAGGCACCGGCTATTTGGAAGATTGGGAAAATTCCGATGATGAAGATGCGGAGGAAAGAATCCAGAATATTGATGAATTGATTACCAAAGCGGCTGCTTTTGAAGAAAAGTATGCGGCAGAGAATCCGGAGGCGGAAGAGGGACCTTCTTTGCAGGATTTTCTGACAGAGGTATCTTTGGTGGCGGATATTGACAGTGTGGACAACAACAATGACAGAGTGTTGCTTATGACCATACACAGTGCCAAGGGTTTGGAATTCTCGCAGGTGTATCTGACAGGTATGGAGGATGGACTTTTTCCCGGATATATGGCGCTCAGTGCGGAAGATGATGAGGAGATGGAAGAAGAGCGAAGACTTGCATATGTAGGTATTACAAGGGCTAAGGATGAACTTACCATTACCTGCGCCAAGGCACGTATGCTTCGCGGAGAAACGCAGTATAATCCGGTCAGCACGTTTGTCAGGGAAATACCTCAGGAACTGGTAGAAGGAAACTTACCCAAAAAACGTGTTTCTTTGGAGGAACCTGTCAGTCAGTCGTCCATTCATATTATGAAAACAGCTCCTTTTACGGGATTTGCACCAAACGGAATGGCGAAACCGAAAGCAAGAATGGCACAGCCTGCAGTCAAGCCTTATGCCGGAGCATCCGGTTTGGCAGGATTGACCAAGGGAAGTCAGATGAGCAGTGCAAGTGTTGACTACGGAGTAGGCGACAGGGTGCGTCATATTAAGTTTGGCGATGGTGTTGTAGAGAACATTGAAGCAGGTGAAGGGACTACTTTGGTTACGGTAGTTTTTGATAAAGCGGGACAACGAGTGTTGAACGCAGCATTTGCAAGATTGCAGAAATTGTAAAAGTTTTGAACGGTTTCATTGTGTGAAATTGTAACGGCATGCCGTTCAAAAGAAATTTATAAGTTTTTATCCGGGAATTTCCTAAATTTGTATAAAAATCTAAATTTAGGGATAGTAAAAAATTGGATTTCGTGGTATGCTATCTATAGATTTGGAAAAGACAATCAATTGTAAAAAGGGAGGTTTTATCTATGAAAAAAATCGAAGAACTTTTAGAAACAGTAAAATTAAATGAACTTTTGAACAGAAAAGAAAAAGAACAGGATGAAAAAGTTAAAAGAACTATCATCTGGGTATTGGCAATCATCGGTGCTGTAGCAGCAATCGCAGGTATCGCATATCTGGTATATCGTTATCTTACACCTGATTATTTGGAAGATTTTGATGACGATTTCGATGATGATTTCGATGATGATTTCTTTGATGATGAAGAAGCAATTGAAATTAAGGCTGACGAGAAATAATAATAAGGAATGCTTAAAACGGGATGTGTCAAAACATCCCGCTTTTTGCGTATAGGAGCAAAATGAAAAAAGGCGAGATTGTACAGGGATATGTTGAAAAATGCGACTTCCCCAACAAAGGAAGAGTTGTGATAAAAGAAGAGGGGACAGATTCTGTTGTAACGGTAAAAAATGCGTTGCCGGGACAGACGGTATCCTGTGTCATTAACAAAAAGAAGCATGGTAAGGCGGAAGGCAGATTATTGGAAGTTATTGTGCCGGCAGCGTGCGAGGTGGAAGCACCTTGTCCGCATGCGGGAATTTGCGGCGGCTGCCTTTATCAAACATATCCTTACGAAGAGCAATTAAAGATAAAGCGCAGTCAGGTAGAGGACTTAATCCGACCGGTTTATGAACAGTTCAATTCCGGTGATAAACGTTTTGATGAGGTGTTTGAAGGTATTAAGGCAAGCCCTGTAAAGGAAGGATACCGTAATAAGATGGAATTCTCTTTCGGGGATGAATTTAAAGGTGGTCCTCTTTCGTTGGGAATGCATAAAAGAGGCAGTTTTTATGATATTGTGTCCGTGACGGATTGCCGCATTGTGGATGAAGATTACAGACAGATTCTTAGTGCAACAAGAGAATATTTTGCTAAGGAAGAATTGCCTTTCTTTCATCGTCTGACACATCAGGGATATCTTCGTCATTTACTGGTGCGTAAAGCGGTAAAAACCGGAGAAATTTTAATCGGTTTGATTACGACAAGCGGGCAAAATGTGGACTTAAAGCCATATATAGAAACAATTCTCGCATTGCCGCTACAGGGAAGTATTGCCGGGATTGTACATACCGTAAATGATTCCGTGGCAGATGTGGTGAAGAATGAAGGAACTACGCTTTTATACGGTAAAGATTATTTTTATGAAGAGTTATTGGGGCTTCGTTTTAAAATTACCCAGTTTTCATTCTTCCAGACCAATAGTTTGGGTGCGGAAGTTTTATATGATACCACCAGAAGTTACCTTGGCACTATGGAAAAAGAAAATCCTGTGGTTTTTGACTTATACAGCGGAACCGGCACCATTGCGCAATTGCTTGCTCCCGTAGCGGGAAAAGTGGTAGGTGTGGAGATTGTGGAAGAGGCGGTGGAAGCCGCCAGGGAGAATGCTGCATTGAACGGTCTGACTAACTGCGAATTCATTGCGGGAGATGTATTGAAGGTGCTGGATGATATTGCGGAGAAGCCTGACTATATTATTTTAGATCCGCCAAGAGACTGTATTCATCCGAAGGCATTACAGAAAATTATTTCTTATGGTGTGGACCGTATTGTATATGTATCTTGTAAACCTACCAGTTTGGCGAGAGATTTGGAGGCACTTTTACAGGGTGGATATCACTTGGAGAAGATGTGTTGCGTGGATATGTTCCCGAATACGGCAAATGTTGAGACGGTAGTTCTTTTGTCCCAACAAAAGCCGGATGATGTGATTGAGGTTGAAATTGAATTAGATGAGCTGGATTTGACTTCGGCTGAGAGTAAGGCGACTTATAAGGAAATTCAGGAATATGTGCTGAAAGAGCACGGGTTGAAGGTGTCTAAT
>JAFUNC010000006.1 GCA_017473115.1 Lachnospiraceae bacterium | reverse complement strand
TAAAATTGCTTCTCAACATATTCCTATTGCCAATTTCTTTTTATTATCTCGCTCTTCAAGTACAATGTATTCTTATCAGATGTCTTGAGCGGATGCAGTTTCCCTCGTTTGGTCAAATCAATAATATTTTGTCTTGAGCACCCAAGAAGTCCTGCTGCTTCTGTTGCATTAATTACTCTATGCTTAACAAAATTCCGAAAATCCGCCGCGGTAAGGGGGACAATCTTTCCCATACGATATAACATGGAATCCGAAACGCTCATATTCACATCCCATGTCACACCATACCCGCCTGTTTGCATTTGAACATGTTCAAAATATTCCGGCTTCTTAAGCAAGATTTGAAAGGTTTGTGTCTTCTCAAAGTGTTTCTTTAAATCACACTTCTTGATAATTCCATCCCTAAAAAAAACAAGCAAACAATAATCATCCAAAGGAAGCACATCTTCTATTCTTGTAGCAAATCGCTTCCTGATTTCTTCCGGGAGTTCCTTTTCATCCATTGGAACAAGATAATAGTCATCTTGAGCGCATCTTCCCATCGCTAACATCAAAAGTTCATACTCATCATACTCCTCCAACTGATTATCACGCAAAATCGCTCCTATGTTCTGCCGATCTGTCGGAATAATTCGTTGCTGAACCCACATCTTACTCCAATATGAATTTACGGTGGTATCATTTTGTTTTACAAAAGAATCCAACAACAAAGGCACTTCCCACGGATCTGCTCCTTGCGGCAATTCTATATAAAACCTTTTTTCAAGTTCATAATAAAGAAGATATGCCAAATCTTTCTGCATCTTAGCAGATTCATCTCGAATTGCAAAAATCTTCATACACGCACCACCTTTTCCAAATCATTTCCCATATTTTATCTTGAAGTGCTCCGGAAATAATGCCGTCAAGTCCTTCCATGATCTTCTCTCTATCACTCTCACGCAGAGGATTTAGCGTAGGCATTTTATCTGCAGGTATCAGTTTTAAATTCTCCCATGTAGACTTTGACCCAATATAGTTGTTGCAGGGCTTATCTTCCATTACATCGAATGCATCTGCCTGACTATCGTTCATACAGCGGCAAAGCAGTGAAAGTCCATGATCAAACAGCGGTGCCATACGAAAAGTTTTCTTTCGGCTATTACGCAATACTTCCATATTCGCACCGTGTCGGTCACGATTGAGAATCAGATAGTCCACCACAAGCATCTGATATATATATTCTTCCCACCCTTTGCGTACACAAAAATCAAGGGCAGATTCTGTCTCATATCCTTCTCTTTCCCTATATGCATCCAGCGCAATTTTGGATTCACTTTTTTCTTTGAAATCTTCAGAAGCACAAAGATAAACATCCCTGATGATTCCATCCACCATGATATCTGCATGGATAAGTTGATACGGCAAATGCGGAATCCCCAATATCATAAGCAATCTGTCAACAATCAATTCATTTACACATTCATGACCGATTACGCCTTGTTCTTTATCAAAGTTTGAGAGTTTATAGTAAACTTTCTTTCCGCCCAGTTCTGAATACGATTTCAAAAAGGAACCTGCTGTTCCTGATGAATTGCGATATACAGACCAAGACAAATAAGTAAGGTCTTGTTTTTCTTTTACCAACTGTGCATTCATAGTCTTCCACCTCCAACTTCATTTTATCCTGCTACTTGTCATACGTCAAGTTGTATTTTGTTTTTACTTGACATATGACAAGTAATCAGGTGATGTCATATGGCCAAAAGACTCACTTACGCCAACCTAATCTCCTCCACCACAAATCTTCCCAGATTCTCATGGTCTATCATAATCTTAGGCGGTCTGGGTTTTCCGTTACTGTTAATGCCCTGCTTAAACATGGACAGGTACTCTTTATTCTTCGGATTAATATCCAGAAGATATGCCTTTTTCAATGTGACATTATTTTTCATGCGTTTATGATAACTGAGCAAATCAGCCTTCTGCTGCTTGGTATTCCAAAACCTGGTTACCTCATAATCATATTCACTGTCTTTCTTCGTCTCATGCTCACATACGATATAGTAGAGGTGCGCCGCTTCTCCTTCCCGATTCAGAATCGAGAACACCGTCTCCCAATCATTGCCCTGAATCCCTTTAGAATCTTCGCTGTGAGCCTTCAAATCGCCAAAACAGACAATCTGCGGGAAGTATAAATCCAAATCAATACCGCCCTCTTTTTTATCCTGGTAATAAACGATTTTATCCTCTAAATGATTCTCTTTGAGATACTTTTCGAAACAAAACTCCAAATAGAATCCCACCCACTCCGGCTGGAATTTATTTTTATATCCTGCTGCAATCATTTCTTCATAACATGCTATGCCATGCCACACCTTAGGAAGCCCCTGAAAGAAGTCACGGAACACCGGCGTAATCCGAGATTGAAAGATATCATCCTGCACCGCAACGCTTTGTTCACTCTGTGATACTGCGTTTTTTGTAGTCGTTGACGCCGTGCTTTGTGTTCCCTGCGGCACCACGCTTTGTATCAATTGATTCTCTGCGCCTTGGGCAACTTCGGGTATAACCGCTGTCACATCTCCTACAATTGTTTCCTCTGTGCCGCTATCAAACAATTCATCCAAAAAGACGGGGATGACATCCGGCCGAAACGCAGTTATGGTATTGCCGAAACAATCCACTTTTTGGAAATATCCGTCCACGGTAGCCGCCCACAAATCTTCCGCATATACGTGCGCAGAAGAATTATGTGCCTTCTTCCCAAGATAGGTGTCCATCTTGAAATCCACGAAAACCGTATGTTCTCCGTAGGTATACACACCCAGCAAAAGAGGCTTGGCCTCCATTTTTACTGCCGCATCATAAAAGGACATCAAATCATCCGCAATTTGAATTCTTTTCTTATAAATCGGATGCGGAATTCCAAGATACGTTATGTTTTTACATCGGATTGCATACTTTTGATTATTATATTCGCCCACATAAAATACAGGCGTTCCGTCAACCTTTTTAAGATTCGGGAAATATCTGCACAAAACAGTACCGATTTCCGACGGAGACAAACTGACATCATAATCTTCCGTTATGATGCCATCATTCTGTATCTGTTCCACCAACACATTTCCTCGTTTCATAAGAGTTCTCCTTGTAATCCTTTACCGACTTCCCGGCTGCAATCATTCCTCTTTTATCGAACCAACTTGAAATCCTTTGTATAACTGAAACCGTTAGCCCTTCCGGGTCCGTAAATAAAAGCAAACGTAACTGCCTCTTTTTGCTTCTCTTTACTCCAATTTACTTGGGCCGATGTTCCCTTATAGGTTTTTACTTCTTTGGGAAGATCCATTTCCAT
The DNA here is from genome assembly GCA_017473115.1 of Lachnospiraceae bacterium. GTDB lineage: Bacteria > Bacillota > Clostridia > Lachnospirales > Lachnospiraceae > UBA3766. The sequence goes on along the minus strand of JAFUNC010000006.1, from coordinate 65,105 downwards.
TCCGACAATCTCACCAATTACTTTGCTATAATGGAATATCCTCGGCTGCAATGTTCGGTTATCCGATTTGGTAATGTTTCTAAACGAACCATCGGATTTGATTGCTACTCTTCCGTCGCACTCCAAACCTTTTAGAAAGAATTTTCCGATTGCTGCTTTATATTCTTTACTTTTCTCTTCACTACATTCATTGTCCATATACTCACATAATGAATCTATTGTCTCGGAATCAAACGCTTTCAACTTCTCCCACCACTTCGAAGCATTTACTTTATATGCAGCTAAAGTGGTATGTAACGCATCATCCGCCCTAAGAATAACCTGTCCGGGGCATATATGATATTCTACGCCGTCCTTTCCTTTCACGGAATGTGCAGTTGCCAAATCATTGAATTCAACATCTATGCCATCTTGTTTCATCAACGCAATAAGATAATGTACTGTTCCAAACGGAAATTTGTGAGTGTAATCTTTCTTATAAGTTGTCTTTACAATATCCAGATTCGGATTCATTTTCGTTCCCCACGAAAGAAAATTCTCAATATACGTCGCATCATATGCTATAATATGCTGGTCAATCGAGTACACCTCCGGTTTATTAATAAAAATATCAATATATACCGGTTCGTCAATGGATTTTATTTCCGGACTAAGCCATATATACTCATCACTGTCGCTGAAACCAACAACTTTACAACCATAATATTTCTGCAGAATCATTCCGCTCAGGAACCCGTCAATATCTGTATTAATGACGATATTTTTCGTGTTTGCTTTTTTGAAAAAATCACTTAATTTCATATTTTACCTCATAAATCAGTCTGTAGTTTAATTCCGCTTCAATGCAAGCAAATCTTCCTCTACAATTGCCTGTATCTTACGATGCATCTCCATAAAACTCATAGCATCCGCTTCTTTCATCATCGTTTCACCATTCGTAAATTCCCGAATCCACTTTTCTCTGATGCGAAGCAAAGGCTCGCGGTTTTGCTCCAGATATTCGGCATATTGCTGAATTCTGTTATAAACCTTTTTTTCATTTTCGCGGCTCATATCTATAATCATTTTACATTGTGTTCCCGGATACTCCGCATCCCTATGGTTATCCGGCTGCCAGATGTCTTTCCACATGCTGTACCGATCTGTTTTGGAAGGAATCCACTTTTCACCGAATACAAACTCCGTAATCAGCCACAGCCAGTGAACACTATATCGATCCGACATCCATAAGCGGACCTGCCGGATTCCTATGTCCTGATTTTTGTGCCATCCGTCACAACTCATCACGGTCTTAACACCGATTTTATTTACCGCCTTAACAAAGCGCGCAATATAAGGATCCAACTCCGATGGTGAAACCGTAAAAGGTATGACCGGCAGTGCAAAAGCGTCAAAGGTATCACAACCAATCATAGCATCAATCGAACAAGGCAGAATCGTATCTTTGGCAAACAACTTCCGCTCCAGTTGATATAAATCTTCCTCTTTGACGATTTCCTCTTTGCTGATTGTTTGAATGCGCCACTCCCCCTTATAATTGGCAAAATAGGTGGCCACATCCTTCTCTCCGATATCAAAGCCTCTGCGTACAAGAATTTCTTTTTTACTTCGCATCTTATCGCCTTTTACCTTCTATTAATTTCTTTCTGGCGGCCGCAGCCTTCGGAGAATACGGAAATGCCTTCGTATTCTCCATTCCCATACGGAACGCCGCAAAACATAAGTTATTTACTTCATCATCGTTATGACCGCCTTCGTACAACTTATCGCGAAGAACGGCAATAATGGAACTTACTTCTTTCATAAATTGTGCTTCGCCTTCCGGCAAATCCAATTCAATCTGTTTTGTCTTAGAATCATATTTAATCATACTTTTATCCTTTCTGTAATGTCTAATCGGTACGGGAACGGTTCAGCACGAGTTCCTCGATATATTTCTGCACGGCAATCCGCACAGGTCTTGCACCGAATTCTGCTTCATAATATTTTTCTTTTAATGCTTTTACCGCATCTTCCGCTAATTCAGGCGGCAAAGTGACGTCTGCCCTGTTTGCATGAATGTCTTCCACCATACGGCGATATGTATCCTTCAGAATCTCTTCAAACACCGTCTCCGTAATCGGTTCAAAATTCAGTACACCGGTAAAACGGTTCAAAAGTTCCACATCAAAAAAGTTCGACAGTTCCGTAATGGTAGCCGCCTTAAATTTACGCTGCTCAGCATGGAAGCCCATAGCCCTGCCGCGGGTGGTGTGTCCTGCATTGGTAGTAGCAATTATAATCGCTTTGGAGAAATCCACACACTTGCCTTTTGAAGTTTTAATATATCCTTCATCGAACGCTGAGATAAACAATCTCTGTACCGCCACATCCGCTTTTTCAAACTCATCCAACAGAATCACCTGATAAGGATTCGACTCCAGGATGTCAAACGGCAGTTCAGCCTTGGAATTACTTCCGATATATCCCGCAGGAGCACCGATAATGCGGTTCAAGGCCGCAGAATTGCTGAATTCTGTCATATTCAGGATAATCGGTTCCATTCCGGTCAACGTGCGGGAAATAATCTTGGCAATTTCTGTTTTACCCACACCGCTGTTTCCTGCAAAAAGAATGCTAAGCGGTACTTTTCTGGGGAAGAGATTTAAATTATCCCGCTCCAGCACATCCAACAGATATTCCAAAACCGCATCCTGGCCCTTGATGACACTCAAATTTTCTTTGAGCAGGTTCATGTCGGTTTCGACTCTCTCATTATTGCCGGTCATCAACTTCATCGCGGTCTTTTTCATCTGTTCTTTCGACAGCAATGTCATACGGCCCGCGCCCTTGTTTCTGCCTCGCTTTTTACCCGACATCTCATTTAAAACCGCATCCGCCATGGCACGGTCCAACAAAGCGATTGCATTATCCGGCCGGTGAGAACCGATGGTTTTATAATTATCGGCAACGTTTACAACTTCTCTTACGACCTGCGCATCCAAATCGATGACATAACCATAATGTGCAATCATATTATCTGCCATATGTAAGAGGATCTCCACCGTCTGTTCTTTGGATAACTCGTCCACAATCAGCCTTGTAAAACGACGGTTAAAAGCAGGGTCATTCAAAAGAGACTGTGCTTCCTGTAGCGTGGTTGCACCGATTACTTTCATATTTCCCCGGGCAAGTGCCGGCTTCATCAGCTGGGCGATTTTATCATAGGTCTGATTTCCTTCTGCCAGCATATGGATTTCATCAATAAATAAAATCACCTTCTTGTCCGGATTCTGCGCATATTCCAGAATCGCTTTGGTCTTACGCTCCACTTCACCCACGATACCGGAACCGGACACAATATTGGTAAGCGGTAATTCCCAAACCTGATATCCCCGCAACGTCTTGGGAATCAACGGATCATTATTGGCAAGTCGTCTTGCGAGATCCTCTACAATTTTGGTCTTACCCACACCTGCCGGTCCAACCAGTAACGCATTGGGTTTGAATTTACCGATCAGACAGGATATAGTCTGGCGAATCAACGAATCACGGAACAATGTGGGTGACTCTTCACAGAACATATCATTATAATTAATCAGATATTCGCTCATATCGATATCGCTGCAATCCATTCCCGAATCCCATGGAAACGGTCCGCTAAAGGGAGAGTCTGTCAAATCGTTCAAATCAATATCGTTATCACACTTATTATTTTTATCATTATTATCTGTTTCTTTTACATCTGTTAAATTTTCTTCTGTATTCATAGCTACACCTCCGTTTTTATTCTAGCATATTTGCGGTCTAAGAAGTAGATAATTCTACTTTTATATCCATTTTTTTCAATAACATAATCTTTTTAAAATTTAGCCCGCTGCAGAATACAATTCTGCATACGGGCCATTTTAAAAAAGGAGGTTATATTGGAAAAAATCATCAAAGCAATAATTAGAAAGAATAGAAAGACGAAGATTAGTCTTCGACTCTATTGTCGAAGACATCATATTCGTCGTCGAAGACATCATATTCATCATCGTCGACATCACAGTTGTCTTCGATGATGTCACATTCGTCTTCAGAAATATCGATGAAATCCTCATCATCGTCGACGCCATCGGCGTCGGGGTCTGATGAGTCATCATAATCATCGTAATCATAATACTCGTCATGATACGGATGATAGTCTTCGTAACAATCTAATCCGTAGTCACAGACGTGACGGTATCCGTCTTCTCCGAGAAGACCTTCCCAGTCAAATGCCATGTTATCAACTCCTTTCATAGTATTTTTTTAGATTCGTTGAAGCATCGTCAGATGCTTGGCACCAACTCCTTTCGTAGTATTTTTTAGATTCGTTGAAGCATCGTCAGATGCTTGGCATCATCTCCTTTTAACTTACTGTTTTTCACTCACAAAATTGCAGTAGCGTCAGCTACTGGAAAGAAAAAAATTATGATGATGCGACGGCTTTTGACTGTCATCTCGGAGTATCCTCTATCTATCGCAATAATGTTCCGCTTCGTTTTTCTTTGTTTTTCGGACAAAAAACGGTATATTTTTGCAAAATCTCATATTTTTTACGAATTTTCATTTAAAAAAATAGCAGATAAAAATATCTGCTATATTAAGTGCGGCGGATAATTATGAATTACCAACTGCGTATATTTTTTGATTTTGTAATCATCCGGTCCGATTTTAATCTTTTCATTTTTAAGGGCGGAACTTTTATATCCCCGAATCACTTTCTTCTTCACATATTGATCCAATAGATACTCAATTTTTCCTTTCTTCTCTCCGGGAACTCCGCAAATTTCTTCCAGTTTACGCTTGTAGGAATACTTATCCCAGCCACGATTCCGGTCTTCTTTTTGGGGATACATTTGAATCCCGCGTTTTTCCAATACGAACCGTTCCTTGGAATCATAATAACGGATTCGGTTTGCCAATGCACCTTTGCTGTTTAACAGTTTAATACGCTCCAATAAAAAGAACTTAAGAATCACCGTCTCAATTGACGCATTCACCTTAAACGCATCATTTTGGCTCTCATCCTTCAAATCAATCCACTCACCCGGAATCATTTGTATATCCCGATGCAATTCCGCGTATTGATGAAAAGGCGGAATGGTTTCCAGTTCATATTTGCCCGCATTCATCAGTTCTTCTTTAAACGGCAAAAAACGTCCTTCGAATACATCCGGGATATTCTCACCCATCTCATGGCGATAACGTAAATCATCGGATTCAATGCGTATGCTGAGCCGGCTCATTTTTTTCAGACGCTCGATAATTTCCTCAACCTTCTCTTTCTGTACCGAAATTTTCGAATCACCGCTCAAAAGCATCCAAATGGAGCGAGGCGTGATTTTCATTCTGCCAAGCCACAAAGAATACACCGCATCTGCCAAAAGCAAATCAAAATACTCCAGGCGTTCCCAAGTATTATTTGTTTCCGATCCCTGTTTCTCCGCCATCTTAATCTCAAAGCGGACATAATTGCAAACCTTACCTTCCAGCTTCTTTTTATATCGTTTCCGTTCCAAAACACCGGGTTCCGTAACGCGGAACTGACCGTTTATAATGCAATCGCTGATAATGGATTTGTTGATAAAAACAGGATATCTGCTTTTTCGGACTACTTCTTCCTGTGCATTTTGAAGTTCTCTCGTGTAGTAATCACCGATATACTCCATAATCTGCCGTGATTCCGACTTGCCGTACTTCGTAACCAGATTTTTCATTGCTTTATAACGTTCTTTATCTAATTCGGAACGTTGTATCCGGCTAAGTTCCCCACTATCGGTATGGTTCATTTTCTCAATCAAAAGGTCATCCTCAATGCAATAATACAACTTACATTCACAGATGCATTTCCGATTTCGGGCACCACGTCCGATTTGCTGATAATAATCAATAATCGACAGGGGAATATTATAATGTATTATATATTCGATGTCAGGAACATTTACCCCCATTCCGAACGCATTTGTGCACAGCATAACATAGCCTTTTTCCTGTGTGAACAACTCAAGGTTTGCTATCTTATCTTCCCGGGTCATATCACCGTAAAAAGTCAGTATTTTCTCCGGTTCTAAATCCTTTACATACTTGCTCAAATAATTCTGCAAATCATTGATTGCAGATATGCTATTACAAAAAATCGCACCCTTTTTACCCTGTTTCAGATATTTCTCCACGTCTCTTTTGACATAATTCCGACGTTGTTGTGCCGGAGTAATCTCACGCACGCCATAACTTTTACCGGACACGATTACTTCCTTTTTTTTGGTCCGCCAAATACACTTCATTGATAGTTGGAGATTATCCTTATTGTAATTCGCATTTGGGATATCCTGCGCTTGGATTTTAAGCCCTATGGTTTCAATTACGTCCTGCACGATAAAATTCGTTGCTGTCGCCGTAAAAGCCGCTACAATCGGGCGTTTGTCAAATAATTTCAACAATCTGCGTATTCCGAGATAAGCGGAACGGAACGCATAACCCCAGGTAGATACACAATGGGCCTCATCCACTACAATCATCCTGACACGGCCCTGAATCTCCCGCAATAGCCTTCTAAAATTCACATCATCGATCATTTCGGGCGAAATATAAATCATTCGATATTTCCCCGCTACAATTTCATCGTATCTTTTACGGCCGCTGCTTCTTCTCAAATCAACATTTTTCGGGCTGAAAATCGCTGCCACCTTACCGTGCTCGTTGATTTCGGAAACCTGTCCCTGAATCACCGCAACCAAAGGCTCAATCACGATTGTAATCGAATCTTCCCATACCAATGCCGGAAGTTGAAAACAAACCGTCTTTCCTACTCCGGTGGACAAAATCCCAAACACATCCTCGCCGGCAAGAATTTTTTCAATAAAATATTGCTGTTCCGAGTAAAGATTCTCATAACAATTTCCGATATTGAGAAAAAATTGACCGAGTTTTTCCTCTATTTTCTTTTTCATTTTTGGTTCTAACATCTTATCGGCTCCCAACAAATGCTTCCCTTACTTCAATGCTCCCAACACTCTCTGAAAAATCTGATAGTTCTGCTCATCCCTTGAACTGCAATATACCGCAAATTCAATGGTTTTAAACGCATGACGATACCGTTCAACCACATGTTTTGCCGCCTGCACAACCACCTGGGGACTGTTTTCAAACGCACCGCATCCGAAGGCACCCAGAATTACAACTTCATTGCCTTCCATTGCCGCCACATCAAGAATGCGCGCCAGTCTCTTTTCGTGCAGTTCCAACAACGCTTTATCCGTAATTTTAACAGCCTCACTGCCATTGTTTTTGTTATATGTATTACTGGGTTTTATGCGCAGATTCGGTGCCGCACAGGTAACAATATTCACATCATACCACTCGGATTCCGGCATCAGTTGCGGATTGTCCGTATCGCTCTTAAAAACGGTCACATCCGGTGTATAAATGATATCATCATTATTCAACGGATTCATCGCGTTGCGGTGCGGCTGATAAAAGCCGTCCCACATTTCCCTGGTATTCAAGGCAAAATAAAGGCCGGAGCATCTGCACAAACACTCCTCCTGAGCCGTAGAACCTTTTACCACGCCGCCTCCCGGATTGGTTGCCGACGCAAAATTATGTACGCAAACCTGCATATCCTTGTATGCTTTGGCTGCCTCATAACTTCTCTTTTTGGAAACCGTAATCTCTGCCGGCTTTTTGTATTTGTTGAAATCAACCGCTTCTTCCGGCAGGATTTCACTCTCCGGAATCAATCTTTGCTTCACCCTGGAATTCACAAGGGACTCCTTTAATTTTTCATTGGTTTTACATAATTTTTCTGTATCTTCAAACACTGCAACATTTTCTGTTCTTCCCATAATTTTCATCTCCTGTCTTCCATATATTTTTACTTTAGTACGCTTGCTGATGATTTGCTGATTATACTTTAGCAAATATATTTTAATTTGTCATCCAACTCACAGTTAAATATACCCATTCGCATAAAAAAAGGATGATACCGAAGTATCATCCTTTCATAATTATTCAAAAAATCTTATAATCTGTATACGTCGCCTTCTTCAATCTTCATAACACCCTTAGCAACCAAACCGTTCATGATTTCGGTTACTTCTGCAGGTGTAACGGTTCTGGGCATCATTCTTGCAATTTCAGAAACGGAAGTTTCCTTGCCGCCTTCTGCTACAGCCTTAATGATTGTCTTTTCCATATCAGACAATGAATTAACGGAAATATCAATACCGTTTGCTTCAAACAACTCTTCATATTCTCTGTTTACTTCTGCAAGAATATCATCCAAGTCACCCTGAGCAGCCTTTAATGCTTCGTGCTCTTCTTCTCTTCTCTTCTTCATTTCACTCTGTTCTTCATAATCTGAGAAGATGGGTTTCTTAAACTTGCTTGCCATCATAGCGGGAAGACCCTTGGTTAATAACTGCTGGTCACCATACTTGTAACCTTCGATGCGGTCAGTGATGTATCCGTATACTTCCTGCATCAATTCATTGGATAATACATCTGTTTCTTCAAAAGTAAATGTATTCTCTGAATACTGGCTACCACTGCTGTGTGCTCTCAAACCGGGAGTTTCCAATTCAAGATATCCAATCTTAAGTCCGGCTTTCTTAAATAATACACCAACACAATCCTTGTAATAAATAGTCTTGATACCATCGGTAGCATTACTTGTAAGGTTACTTGTTAAAACAGTACCTACTGTTGAAGTAATTCTGATTTCGCACTTGTTATCATAAATTAAAATGCTACGTCCTCTGACACCGTGTAAAATTCCCAAATAATTTGACATGTTTTCCCTCTCCCTTTAACATTATATTCTTTTACATCATTTATGATGTACCCATATCAACATAATACCACATTTTCCCTGTAATGTCCAAGCAATCTTGCTTTTTTTGACAACATTTTTTGTTTTTATTTACAAACATAGGTTTTATAGACTTTCAGCCGCAAAAAATCAATCATAAAATTAATCTCTTGCCTGTTCCGGAACCCATTTTCCCAACAATGTATGTAACTGGCTTCTGTCAAACGGTTTCGACAAAAAGTCGTCAAATCCATTCTCCAGATACATCTCCCTGGCACCTTGCAATGCATTCGCGGTAAGGGCGATAATAACGGTCTTTTTACCGTTTTCACCACATTCGTTACGAAGAATGCGGGTAGCCTCCACACCGTCCATTTCCGGCATCATATGGTCCATCAGGATTAAATCGTACGCAACGCGTTTCACGCGCTCAATTGCCGCCTGTCCGCTGTCTGCTTCTGCCAATTTAAAACCATACTTTTTAAGCATTGCCGCCGCAACTTTACGGTTCATGGTATTATCATCCACCAGAAGTACGGAATATCCGGAAGCCGTAAATTCATCTTTGTGGTCCGTTTGATTATTCGCCGGTTTTTGCACAGCGTCTTCCTCCGCAGCAACACTGCTCTTCACGATACCTTGTTTAATATGTACCGTAAAACAGGTTCCTTTGCCGTATTCACTCTCTACCTGAATATCACCCTCCATCAAACTTACCAACTGTCTCGTAATTGCCAATCCCAAGCCGGTACCTTCGCTCTGACGATTGCGGTTCATATCCAACTGACGGAAGGATTCAAAAATCGCCGCTAAGTCCTCTTCTTTAATACCCATTCCGGTATCCTTAACCACAAATGTTAAATCAAACACATCATTGTCTTTCGCCTCTCCGGAAACCTGCAAATGCACATATCCTTCCTTGGTGAACTTAATGGCATTATTAATAATATTTATTAGTATCTGTCGTATTCTGCCCGGATCACCGTATAATTTAGCCGGTAATCCGTCAGCAATATCCATCTTAAATTCAATTCCTTTTTGCTCTGCACTGATTTTCACCAGATGCACCGTATCCTGAAGTTGTTCCATGGGAGAATACACTTCCTCCACCAACTCCATTTTTCCGGCCTCTACCTTTGAAAAATCCAAAATATCATTGATGATGGCAAGCAAATTCATGGCAGCGGTTTTAATATCATAAGCATATTCCTGAATTTTACGTCCGTGGCTTTCTTCAATTAATAATTCACTCATACCTACGATGGCATTCATGGGCGTACGGATTTCATGAGACATATTGGCAAGGAAATTTGATTTTGCCTGATTAGCAGCCTCCGCTTTTTCACGCATTTTATGCAATTGGTCAATATATTCATAGGTATCCGTAACATCAATAATCAGAATGGTATATCCTCTTGCACATTGTTCATTATCAGTGACTGCACGGGTTTCTCCCTTATAATACTTGCCATCTTTTTCAAAACGGACTTCTTTTCCCTCGAGAACCTGAAGCGGGAACTGATCCACATCCTGAATCTTTCCGTACATTTTAATATCCGGATATAACGTCTTTGCCACATCATTATACATCAACACTTCATTATATTCATTCAGGGTAATCATACAATTACCAAGGGAATTCAACACGGTTTCCGTTGCTGTTCTGCTCAAATCAAAGTCCTTACGGTTCCACACCAGTAATACCAAAACAGAGAACATCAATGCCATGGCAAGAGGTGTCGGATCATAGCCTTCCGGGAACAATTTGCACAAGTACAACATAAGTACGCTAAAAGAGAAACTGGAGCCTCCGATAATAATCCATAGTTTTCGAGAACGTTTTCTGCTCTTTACCTTGCGGATGGTCTGGACCAGCGTCCAAACCGATACTGCCCACGGGGTTGCTACGCACGTCAATACATAAAAGTAAAAGCCCGGACCATAAGTAATTTGTACATGCGGATATGCACCTGTATTCACAAATTCCACACCACTGTAATACAAATCATGTAAATCACCGGTCCATACCATAATAATAACCGTCAACGCACACAACAAAAGAATACGTTCAAATATTTTATGTTCTTTTCGACCGCAATAGTTAAAAATAAACATCATAAAGAAAATGGCCACTGCAGCACCACCCAAATACTCTACCTTAATGGCCACCATTGCCGCTTCCTTCGTCTTCGCCAGCAATTCCAATAAGAATCCCGCATTATGTACTAACTCCGCTATGGTAAAAGAAAGCATTAATCGCTGTGTATAAGTGGAACCACCGCGAAACACATATACCAATGCGCAAATCAATAAAAATACTCCTATGATTTGTAATGTAACCAATACTTGAAACATAACTATTTCCTTACCTCTTATACTAAAACAAACACCTTTTAACATCATTCCCAAACCGGAATCATGCCTTTATACCTCATCTGATATCATTCTAACATATTCACCAAACAATTCCTAGAATGTTTTTATACGATAATGTACTTACACATAAGAAAAGGACCGCATTTTCATACGGTCCTCGCTATTATTTGCTCGAAGCATCTTTAATATAATAAAACAGTCGTGCCAGAAAAACAGAATTGGAAGGTACTCCTCTGTCCGGTCTTACACAGTTGCGGAATACGCGATGAATCAGTTCCGCATTTCCGTGCAGCCATGCCACACTGATTGCATGACGAATGGCACGTTCCACTCTGGATGGTGTAGTATTATATTTTTTGGCAATATCAACGTATAATCCTTTGGTTACATAATGCTGATATTCCGAATCTTTTAACAAAAGTTCCACTGCATATGTAATATATGCATATCCGTATATATTAGGAGGTATTCCGATTGATAAAAGCATCTCCTGAATCGGACAGGATGCAATCCTAAATTCCGTTAGTCCCTCAAGTTCTTCATTGTCGTAAGATAAAATTCTTGCTGCCATATTTGTGTCTCCTCTTTTCGATGTTATTTTTGCAACAAAGTGAGTTTATTTCAAATATTGACAAAAAGAAATATCTAATTTAACATTAAAAAGTCAAAAAAAGGAAAAGGAAATGTCAATTTTGACATAAAAGGTAATTTATGCCCGGACAAATATTAAGTAAACGCTTACAGGAAATACTGATTGATTTAAACTGGACCAAGGAAAAACTGGCCGAACAAAGCGGATTGCCCGTAGAAACCATTAAAAATATATACTACGGAAAGACTGCAGACCCCAAGGTTTCCACAGTTTTAGCCATAGCCGAAGCCACAGGTTACAGTATGAACTGTCTGATGGGAAAATGTGCCCATACACCGCAGGAAAAAGCCATTCTTCGCAATTACCGCTCCTGCGGACCTCACGGAAAAAGTTTAATTGAATTGATTGCCAAGTACGAAGCAGGTGCCGTCAAAGGCGAGCGCGAGGCTGCGGACAAGCATTTAATTCCCTGCCTTTTGCCTCACGGCGACATCCATAAAGGCATCATCTATGACACCTGCGAAACCATAGAAATTGAAACAACCGTACCGGAAGCATATATTTCCGTTCAACTGACCAGTAATGCTTTGGCCCCGAAATATTGCAAGAATGACATTATTTTACTGGAGAACCGTTTCCCGTCCAATGGGGAATATGCCGTTTTCTTCCGTAATGACCGTTTATTTATCCGCAAATTCATTGAAGACAACGGTTTTTACCGTTTAAAATGTCTGCATAACCAGGGCACTGATATCATTTTAAGAAGAATGGATGAGGTTCAATACGTAGGAACCTGTTGCAGTGTCGTTAGACAATAAAATATTCCCCTTAAGATTTGGTAAAGGGCATATTTAAGAAACAGTTAAGAGCATGCTTAAAATTATTGAGCATGCTCTTTTTTATTTGCTTGGGTATACAATTTTATACTGCATATTCCTCAAGACGTTCCATTGCGGAATAACTGCGGCGAATCTTGGCAAGTGCCTTACATTCAATCTGGCGGATACGTTCCCTGGTAACGCCAAAACCGGGAAGCACGGCAATCTCATCCAGCGTCATAGGATGATCACCAATCAACCCGTTGCGAAGTTTCAAAACCAACGCTTCCTTGGAGTCTAACTTGTCCAAAGCATAAGCAATCGCCTGCTGTAAATCGGTCATCATAGCCATTTTACAAGGATCATCGGCATTGGCATCTGCACAGTAGTCCTCCACGGTAGTTTTTTTATCATCCCCAACGGGACAGTCTAAAGAAACCATATTATAAGAAAACGCCAGTGTCTCTCTTATCTTATCTTCCGGCAGTTCCGTATGGTGGGCAAGTTCTTCAATGGTAGGTTCCATATAGGATTCCTGCATCAGTTCCTGCTTAACCTTTTTTATGTGATACATTGTCTGATTCATATGTACGGGAATGCGTACCGTGCTTCCTTCATTGGCAATACCTCGCTGAATCGACTGCTTAATCCAGTATGCCGCATACGTGCAGAAGCGGATTCCTCTGCTGCCGTCAAACTTCATTGCGGCATGAATAAGACCTTCGTAACCCATAGACTGCAAGTCTTCCAAATCCATGCCACAGTTCAGATACTGCTTAGCCAAATATGTAACAAACTTCATATTGGCTTCCACCAATCGGTTTCTCGCAGCCAGCGCCGCCTCGCCGCCCTTCTTCATTTCTTCGGACAGTGCTGCTTCTTCCTCTGAACAAAGTAACTCGGAAGCAAATGCTTCAATCTGCTTTTCTGAAACTGCATCAATTACAATAAAATCTTTGTTTGTCATAGTGGTTTCCTCCTATTTTTAAAGACAATAAAGTTACTACATAACAAAAAAAGTTATGCATCAGTTCCATATTCAGTTGTAATTTTGGGATTCGTAATAGAGCGTCCTAAAAAGACTTTGACACGTCTCTGTAAGATATTTTGACGCAAACTACCGCTTTATCCGCGAAAAAATTTGCGTACATAATTATATTTCCTGCTTCTTCGACAATTTCCTTTCTTTTTTTTAGAGTTTTTTCGAAATTTAACTTTTATATAAAAAAATAACCGACATTTCGTCGGTTATTTTTTATGTTTCTGTTACATATTTCTTAAATACTTCTCCGCGTTCCTCAAAGTTTTTAAAGTAACCATAAGAAGCCGCAGCCGGAGATAATACACATGCATTACCTTGTGCGGTAATCTTTTTGGCCTCTGCCACCGCCGGTTCCAAATCCGGCACATAACGGCACTGCACACATGTTCCTACCGCATCATAGATTCTTTTACCCGATTCATACATACAGATAAATTGGTACTGCGGATTCTTCCGAATAAAATCAATTAATACATCATATTTAATACCTCTGTCCATACCGCCTACCAAAACGGTCTGCACATTCGGAATACTTTTTACTGCACTGATGGTTGCTTCCGGAATCGTAGAAATGGAATCATCATAAAATGCTACACCGTTCACATCACCGATATGCTCCAGACGGTGCGGCAATCCTTTAAAATGCTTCATACTCTCCAGAACTTTGGTTTCATCGCAGCCATATAACCGAACTGCGATATAATGTACAAACTGTGCATTATAAATATTATGTTCTCCTAAAACATTCAAATCAAAAGACTGCTCTTCACTGCGTTTCATAGCCACGATATGCGCCTTAGTTTCAATGGCAGGCACATTATCACCCACAAAGAAATAGTCTTCCTCTTTCTGATAACGGGCAATATTACTTTTCGCTTTAAAATATCTGTCTACCGTCACGTAGTAGTCCAGATGCTCTTCATAAAAGTTCAAAAAGATTGCAACATGAGGAGACACTTCACAATGTGCCAACTGATGACAGGACATTTCAAATACCACAATAGTATCCTCATCAACCTCCTCAAAATAATCTAAACATGGCTGCCCGATATTACCCAGGATAATCACCTTTTTCCCGCTACACTCTTTTAATACGGTGTATAACATGGATGAAGTGGTACTTTTACCCTTGGTACCGGTAATGCCGATTACCCGGTCTCTATACTCTTCCAGAAAAATCTCGGTCTGGGAAAGATACTTCAGGTTTGCTTCATGATATACAATGCCGGGACTTTTTACAATCCAATCATATGCATCCTCATCAAAACCGTCTCTCTTTCCTTCATAGATTTCCACGCTTGCAGGCTTGCAACATCTCTTTAAAAATTGTTCCGTAGACTGTCCTTCCCTGCCGTAACCCCAGATTAGTATTCTTTTTCCGTTTATTTTATCAATTATGCTCACTGTTTTACGCACCTTTCAAGAATACTTTTATACGCCTCGGGAAGATTATTCTCGCTTTCCCATCCCTGTAACAGGGTTTCCAACACATCCGGTTCCTGTAAAATAAACTCTTTATATCGTTCGGTTAAAAGACTCTTGCCACCCTTGAGAATATAATCTTTTAACGATACCAGTACTTCTTTTCTGGTGCCCACACATTCAAAGGGTTTATTCTCTTCAATCCCGGTTAATTCCCTGAAATACAAATCAAGGGACTCTTTCTCCAGAAGATTCTCTCCGAAAATCTCCACCAGTTCTTCCTGACTTAAGAACGGCAATAAAATAATATACACAAACAAACACTTGGGACACTCGCAACACCAGATTCCCTGCTTACTTCCCGCATTACAACTGCGGAATACCTTATGATACTGCTTGCTTCTCGCGAAAAGCATGGCAATCTGAATCTCCATCAAAGGACGCAACAGACTGAAATACAGAATCGGCGTATCCACCAGCGTTTTCACATACCACATAAAATCCTGCTCAAATTCATAACTCTTGGAATACTGGTGATTTACAAAGGAATCCTTCACCGTAGTTTCATTGGCACTTGTCTCATTGGATAAAACAATATATTGATTGCCGCTTAAGT
Source organism: Lachnospiraceae bacterium (assembly GCA_017473115.1). Lineage (GTDB taxonomy): Bacteria > Bacillota > Clostridia > Lachnospirales > Lachnospiraceae > UBA3766. The sequence continues at coordinate 49,424 of JAFUNC010000006.1, read as the reverse complement.
AGGCTGAAATCACAGATGAAAAAGCCACTACCGCAGAGAACGGAATATGACCGTTTAAATATCCCAACTTGTTTAACTCCAGTAACTCTTTATCCAATACACGCCTTGCTTCATAGGTGCCCTTTTTATAATCACAGACATCAATAACATTATGCGTGGTTGCATTGCCGTTTACCGCATAGGTGGTAATGCCTTCTTCTTTTAACAGTTCCAAGGATACCACGGAATCTTTACCACCGCCTACGGATACCAGACATCCTTGATATTCCTTACCATCTTTTAACGGTGCTATAGTAGTTTCCCGACACTCGATACGGACCAGTTCATCCTGCGATACCTCAATGCCGTTTCGGTACATAAACTCACCCAAGCCATTATAATATAATTTCTCCCACCAGGCACACTGCTCTTTGGATAATTCACCGCATTCAACGATTAATCTGGGCGGGCAGGCACATTTCCAGTAACTGATGGTTTCCACCATACCCAAGTTAAAAAACAGACGATTCAAAATTTCCTCATCCGCATCCACCAACGCCGGGAACTCCCAACTTGACTTAAAATCCTTAAGCCCGGGAATACTGAAATGATATTCCACACGATAAGCATTTTCCTTACGTTCTACCGAATAATCTTTATAAATAAAAGAATCGTATTCTTTTCTTAATGCTTCAAAAGTAAACAACGTTGTAGCCTCCTGACGTTAGTCTAAGTATCATTAAACATCTTTTTCATTATATGCGTCTTGTAAACTTTAACACACCTATTATAATCACTCTTTTTTACAAACTCAATCTTTTTCCGGCTTCTTGAAATATTCTTTTACAAGTTTAAATACCGTACCTGACAACAACAGAACCGCTATCAGGTTTGGAATTACCATCAATCCGTTAAATGTCTCTGCAATACTCCACACCAGTCCCAAATCCACTGTTGCACCGATAATTGCCACCAAAGAATATACCACCATAAAAGGTTTTACGATTTTGGAAGAGAAGATAAATTCCGCACAACGTGCACCGTATAATCCCCAACCGATAATCGTGGAAAAAGCAAAGCAACACATAGCCACTGCAGTAAAAACAGATATCCAATTACCATAAGTAGAGGTAAAACCGCTAATCGTAAGTTCTGCACCTGCATCTGCCCCGAATGTTACAGGTACGCCACTGCATAAAATTACCATTGCAGTTAATGTACAAATAATAATCGTATCCGCAAACACTTCAAAAATACCGAAAAATCCCTGTTCCACAGGTTTTGCCGTATCCGCGCAGGCATGTGCGATAGAACCGGTACCAAGGCCTGCCTCATTTGAGAAGATACCTCTTGATACGCCCTTTGTCATACTGGTAAAGAAACTTCCCACAACTCCGCCGGTGACCGCTGCCGGATGAAATGCACCATAGAAAATATCACGAAACACACCGGGAATATTTTGAATATTAATAATTACAACACCTAATGCAAGTACAATATACAGAATCGCCATAAAGGGAACCAGTTTCTCAGTTACGTTTGCGATTCTTTTTATGCCGCCCAATAAAATAATGCCCACAAGAATCGTAATAACAATACCGATAATCCAGTTACTGATTGTTACCTGTTCCTGCGAAATCAAATTGAAATTCAACAATGCAGAATTAATCGCTGTAGAAATAGTATTTACCTGGGTTGCATTACCGGTACCGAACACGGTAAACACGCCAAATACAGAAAACAGAATTGCCAGCCACTGCCACTTTTTGCCAAGACCGTTCTTGATATAATACATAGGACCGCCGACATATTCGCCGTTTTTATTCTTTTCCCTGAAATGTACTGCCAGAGTTACTTCGGAGAACTTGGTACACATACCTAAAAAAGCGGATACCCACATCCAAAACACTGCACCGGGACCACCGATGGCAATTGCACCTGCCACACCGGCAATATTACCGGTACCTACCGTAGCCGAAAGTGCAGTACACACTGCTTGAAACGGTGTCATAGCCCCACTTCTTGCTTCTTTTTTCTCAAATACCTTACCAATGGTTTTCTTCATTGCCAGCGGAAATTTGCGTATCTGTATAAAACCCGTACGGATACTTAAGTATAATCCTACACCTATGATGCAAACAATCGCAGGAATCCCCCACACAAAATTGTTGATCACTGCATTAATCTCTTTAATCATCTCTAACATAAAACTAACCTTTATCTTTCTGTATTCTGCATGTTCATTTTAATTTAAAATCGTCCCGATGAATTATTTGCTTTCAAAAGTCTCCGCCACATCTTTTAACAGCATTCGTATCGGTAAATGTTGCGGGCAGGCTTCTTCACACAGACCGCATTCAATGCAGTCTGATGCTTTCCCTTTGCCTGAAGTATGCATATTATAATGCCATTCTCCGTTCCATCCCACATATCTTCTGAGACAATTCCTATCGGAAAACAAATCCGGAATGGATATATTCATAGGACATCCGTCTATACAATATTTACAAAATGTACAGGATATCAAATCCTGCGCCTTGAAAATATCACATACCTTCCATACTGCCGCAAACTCTTCTTCCGTCAAAGGTTTGAAATCCTTCATAAAACTAATGTTATCCGTCATCTGTGCCATATCGCTCATGCCGGAAAGCACCATTATAATCTGTTCAAAACTTGCCGCAAAACGTAGGGCATAACTTGCATTACTGCCGCCTTCTAATGCATCAAAGACAGCCTGGGCACTCTCAGGCAGATTTACCAGATTGCCGCCTTTTACCGGCTCCATTACAAGCACCGGTTTGTTGTGTTTCACACACACTTCATAACATTTCCTGCTTTCCACACCGGGATCTTCATAATCCGCATAATTAAACTGAATCTGCACCACATCAATTTGCGGATATTCTGTTAATATATCATCCAAAACTTCCGCTTTATCATGAAACGAAAGACCCACATTTTTGACGAGCCCCTGTTCTTTCAATGCAAAAGCGGTTTCATACGCACGGCATTTTTTATAATGTGTAAACAAATCCTTGTTTTGGGCATGCATCAGATAAAAATCAAAATATTCCACACCGCAGGCCTCCAACTGCGCCTCAAAGCAGGGAAGAATATCCTCTTCTTTCTCAAAATAATTAGACGTAAGTTTATTGGCTAATATGTAACTGTCTCTCGGATATCTTTTTACCAGACATTCACGAAGTGCAATTTCACTTTTTCCGCCAAGATAGCCGTGAGCCGTATCAAAGTAATTAAAACCGTTATCCATAAAAGCATCCACCATCCGAGCGGTTTCATCATAATCCACCTCATCATTCTTCATAGGAAGACGCATAAAACCAAAACCAAGTTTCTTTTTCACATGTTTATAATCCTGACTACACATATAACCTCCCGAATTGCCGGCAAATCAACAGATATTCTGTTTCTATGAATTAACGCAACGCTAACATTATACCAAATTTTTAAACGCCTGTATACCTAAATCATAATACAATTCGTCCGTTTTATTCACTGTACTTTTATAGTCAAATTCCTATTTATCCTTTGCTGTTGTTTTACTTTCTTTTTTTTGTAAAATATGTTATATTCACCGTGTAAAAATAATAAAAAATATTTGTGCGAGGTGTATTATGTTCGGTAATCATTCAGGTACAAAAGAAAAAATGCGAATTATCATTGTCGGTTGCGGACGCGTAGGTGCCACTATCGTGGAACAGTTAAGCAAAGAAGGCAATGACATTACTATTATCGATAAAGATGCAGAAGTGGTGTCTTCTCTCACCAATCTGTATGATGTACTTGGTGTTGTGGGCAACGGTGCCACATACAGTGTTCAGATGGAGGCCGGCATCCGGAATGCCAATCTTTTTATCGCAGTCACGGAATCCGATGAATTGAATCTCCTCTGTTGTACCGTAGCAAAACGTGTCAGCAACTGCTCTGCTATCGCAAGGGTACGTACTCCGGAATACAGTCAGGAAGCCTCTTATTTAAAAGAAAAACTGGGGCTTGCCATGATTATCAACCCCGATTTGGAGGCATCCAAAGAAATTGCTCAAATTCTGGCATTGCCCTCTGCACTGGAAGTCAATTCCTTTGCCCACGGTCAGGCGGAACTGATTAAATATAAAGTTCCCGCTGACAGTATGTTAAATGACTTGGCTATTATGAATTTGGGTAAAACCGTATCGCAGCAGGTTTTAATCTGTGCCATTGAACGTGAAGGTGAAGTCTACATCCCGTCCGGTAATTTTGTTATAAAAGAAGGTGACATCATTACCTTTGTAGCAACCCGCAAACAGGCACGCAAGTTTTTCATTGCCCTGGGCACCAAGGTAAAACGTGTACATAATACTATGATTATCGGTGGCGGTAAAACTTCACAGTATTTGGCAGAACAGTTGCTCCTTGCCGGTATTAATGTAAAAATCATCGAGAAAAAGAAAAAGCGCTGTGAAGAATTAAGTGCACTTCTTCCCAAAGCAATCATTATTAACGGGGACGGAACCAATGAAGATCTTTTAAGAGAAGAAGGTATTGAAACCATTGAATCCTTTGTTCCTTTAACCGGAATTGATGAAGAAAATATTATGTTAACCATGTATGCAAGACAGGTTTCCAAAGCCAAGGTAATTACCAAAATTAATCATATTAATTTCAAAAAAGTAATTAACAGTTTGGATTTGGGTAGTGTAATTTATCCCCGCTACCTTACTTCAGAAGCAATTGTAGCATACGCCCGTGCAAAAAAAGATTCCCTGGGAAGCAATATCGAAACACTTTACCATCTGTTTGATTCCAGAGTGGAAGCCATTGAGTTTGTAGTACGCCCCGATTCCAAAGTAATCAACATTCCACTGATGGAACTTTCTTTAAAAAAGAATCTTTTAATTGCTTTCATAAACCGTAGCGGTTCCATTATTATACCAACCGGCCAGGACTGCATTTGTTCCGGTGATACGGTAATGATTGTAACCACACATACCGGTTTTAATGATATCAATGATATCCTTGAGTAGGAGGGCGAAGATTCTATGAACTTTTCAATGATTCGATATATATTGGGTTGGGTTTTGAAACTGGAAGGTCTTTTTTTGTTACTTCCCTGTTTAACCGCACTGATTTATAAAGAACAGCAGGGATTTGTTTATCTTGCCGTCGCTGCGTTTTGTGTATTCATCGGACAATTAATGTCTTTTTGCAAACCCAAAAGTAATGTTTTTTATCTGAAAGAAGGTTGCGTTGCAACCTCATTAAGTTGGATTTTGATGAGTATTTTTGGTTGTCTTCCCTTTGTTTTTACAGGAGAAATTCCTTCCTTTACGGACGCATTATTTGAAACCATTTCCGGTTTTACTACCACCGGAGCAAGTATTTTAAGTGATGTCGAAGCAGTTTCTCACTGCTCTACTTTATGGAGATGTTTTACCCATTGGATTGGCGGTATGGGCGTTTTAGTCTTTTTATTGGCTATAATTCCCATGAGCGGCGGCTCCCACATTAATTTAATGAAAGCCGAGTCCCCGGGCCCCTCCGTTGGTAAAATTGTGCCGAAGATCAAACAAACAGCGCGTATTCTGTACTTAATTTATATTTTGCTCAGCATACTGCAGCTTGTTCTTTTATTACTGGGCGGTATGCCGTTCTTTGAGGCATTGAATACAACATTTGCAACAGCAGGTACCGGCGGTTTTGGTATTAAAAATGACAGTTTTACCAGTTACTCTCCCTATTTACAATGGGTAACTGCAATCTTTATGTTGTTGTTTTCATTTAACTTTAATGTCTTTTATTTATTACTTTTGCGGAATTTTAAAAAAGCATTTTCAAACGAAGAAGTTCGTTGGTTCCTCTTAATCGTGTTAGTGGCCGTAAGTATTATTACTGCCAATATTTATGAAGTTTCCGGCAATTTATTTAAGGCATTGACAGACGCTACTTTCCAAGTAGCATCCCTGATATCTTCTACGGGTTTTGCTTCTGCAAATTTTGACCTCTGGCCGGAAATATGTAAGACTACATTAATCATTATTATGTTTATCGGTGCATGTGCCGGTAGTACCGGTGGCGGTCTGAAGGTATCACGTTTTATTATTATGGTAAAATCCGTTATCAGAGAATGTTACTCCTATATTCATCCCAAAAGCATTCGTAAACTTCAACTGGACGGTAAAGATGTAGAGGATGAAACCGTTCGTGCCGTCGGTGTATACGTACTGACTTTTTTATTGATTTATGGTTTATCTCTTTTTTGTTTATCCTTTGACAAGCACAGTTTTACAACGAATTTTACTGCCGTTTTGGCAACCTTTAATAACATCGGTCCCGGATTGGATGCGGTAGGTCCTACTTGCAACTTCGGATTTTTTTCCGATTTTTCCAAATATGTACTGATGTTTGATATGCTTGCAGGACGTTTGGAATTATTCCCTCTTTTAATTTTGTTCCACCATGGTACCTGGAACGGAATTTTTCGCAAACGGAAATAAATATTTTATACAAAACTATTAAAAACCCCGAGTCAGGTTCTTATGTCAGAACCGGACCCGGGGCCTTTTTTCATAAAAAAATATAACTTCAAAATCCTTTCATTCACACCGCTTCATTGCGAATTACGTTAATCAAACAACGATATTCCATATCTGATTTTACGATAGAATTTCTGGATAATGATAATAAACATATAACCACAAATTGCCACTACACTTCCCACACCCAAAATACACATAATAGCAACAATTAAGTAATATAACAAATTAACCATTTTACTATACTCCTTCTTGCGTTTTTTTCTATATCCATACTATCAAAAGTAGCGGTAAAGATTCAGCAAAGGAACCATATAATACGGAATAAAATATTTTTTGATTTTACCTCTTATATATATTATAATGAACTTTGATATACTAATAAAAGCAAATAAGAGCAGGAGTCTGTTATGTCTAACTTAAAAAATAACAAACCGTTATTGGTTATTTTATTAATACAGATTATTATTTTACTTTTTGCCGTGGGCAATTTTATTTTGTGTAAAACAAATTTATATGATATGGTGATTTTTCCTAATGAACTGGAATGTGAAGCCGATGTGGTATACGGAGAAAAAGTCTGCGCCAACACAGAAAATTCCGGCGGCGGCATTTTTGCTTCCACAGCACCCTTATCATTGGATCGGGGCAGTTATCTTGTATACGTAAATTATCACACTGATACGGCCGGAAACAAAATCAGTGCATCAACCACCGATATTCCTGCCCATAGTTTTCAATCCAACGCAAACCGCTTTATCGAGCCCGCTGACGGCACAACAACCTTATCCTTCCGCATCAACACTCCCGGAGAGGTAGTAATTCATGCGGAATATTGCGGTACCGGTTCTTTTGAAATTTCTCAGTTGAATATTGTAGAAACTACGGACATGGCCAAACAGGACTTTTTATACGCAGTCTTTTTCTGCATTCTTCTTCTGTTTGGATATTATATTTGTACAACCACTTTATCCAAAAAGAAAACCTGCTTAGCCCTCAGTGCCATTGTACTGTTATCCTCCTACCCTTTATTTATGGACTTTTTGCTTGTAGGACATGATATTCCCTTTCACCTGCTTCGTATTGACGGAATCAAGGAAGGTTTGCAAAACGGTACTTTCCCCGTCAAAATATATCCGATGCTTGTACGGGACCACGGCTATGCGGTAGGTGTTTTTTACGGCGATATTCTGATGTATATCCCCGCATTCCTTCGCAGTTTCGGATTGACATTACAATCTTCCTATCAGATCTTTTTATTTATAATTAACGCTGCGACCGTTTTCGTCTCTTACTTTTGTTTTAAAAAACTGTTTCAAAGCAACAAATGGGGACTGTGTGCATCCATGTTATACACACTTTCTTCTTATCGACTGATTAACGTATATACCCGCGGTGCCGTAGGAGAATTCTGTGCCATGATGTTCCTTCCCATTTTATTTTTGGGATTCTACAACATCTATACGCAGAAAAAAAATAAGTTCAATTGGAAACTTGCAATCCTTCCTGCCATCGGTTTAAGCGGTATCATACAGACCCATACTTTATCCTGTATTATGGTTGCGATTTTTATATTGTTTACCTGCATTCTATTTATTAAAAAGACATTACGTCCCCACACATTCTTTACTCTTTTATTAACCGTGGGACTTACCCTGTTGCTGAATGCCGGTTTCTTGGTACCTTTTGCGGATTACTATTTTACGGAGGATTTTATCATTAACTCCTCAGAATGGGGTCGCTCTTCCGTGGAAAACTACGGATTATTCTTTACTCAGATTTTTAGTATGTTTTTTGACTCTGTAGGCCCCACTTCCTCAACATCCATTGGTTTGGTTGGTGATTTTGGACCTACGCTGGGACTTACCCTGTCCTTAGGATTCTTTGTATGCATCTATTATCTGTTTACGACAAAGAAAGAGGAACGACACAATTCCGGTTTCATACTGATTGTATTTACTTTCGTATGTTCGGTATTCGCTATATGGATGGCAAGTTACTTATTCCCTTGGGATGCCATTGCCAATTCCGGCAAATTCGGTGCTTCCCTGGCATTAAGTTTGCAATTCCCCTGGCGTTTTCTTTCCATGGCTACGTTGTTTATTACCGTTTGCCTGTGTCAGGTCTTAAAAAATATGTCTGAACAAACCGAGACCAAAAGCACATTGTCCTTTTCTTCCGTGGCAATGATTCTTTTATGTATCAGTACCGTAATCAGTTCCGGCTGGTATTACTACTCCTTCTTATACAGCGGTTCACCGTATCGTGTATATGACACTTACGAATTACCTTCCTATCAGATTTATACCTGCGAGTATTTGCCGCTTGATACCGAACTGAATGAAATCGTTTACAAGCGATATGAAGCATCTTCCGATATCCATATCGCCTATGAAGAGTTAAACGGAACATCTTTGACAGTGCAATTACAAAACTTCGGTTCTGACGGTTATTTGGAAGTACCTTTAATCCACTACAAAGGTTATGCTGCCGTTGATACGGAAACCGGTACCACTTTGAACATTACCAACGGTTTTAATAACTGTATACGGGTCGAAATTCCTGCGGGATATGACGGAACGATGGAAGTTGCATTCCATGAACCCTTCTATTGGCGCATTGCAGAAGTCATTTCTGCGCTCACGGTACTTTTCCTTTTTGCAATGCCTTTTATAAAAAATATCAAAAAGAAAAAAAGTAAACAGTTAACAGAATAACGAAAAGAAACAAAACACCCACAGAATCTTTTTCCTGATTCTGTGGGTATTTTTATAATATTATTCTTTTATTTCAAAATCCATTCACAGATTTCTTCATAGGGATTGGCTTTGGCCAAACCGATTCGTACTACTTTTCCCTTTATAATGTAAAAAGAACCTTGCACGGCATCGAATCCTTTGGTTAATTCTTCTGCGCTCATCTTTTTACCGATGGTTGTATGAGCAAGCCATTCATACGGTCTGTAATATCTGCTGATTACCGCATCCGGACAATCCGATACACACGCATATAGTTTCTCCATCAGGGTCTGCAGATATTCGTTCAAGACCGGCGCCAAATACAATACCGAACTCATAAAAGCACCGCAACCGACCCACTGTAACTCTCCTGCACAGGTATTCCGCAGCACCGCTTCCATACTCTGCTCCAGCCGTCGGATTTCCGGACTGTCTTCCGCTTTGTTCAGTTCAAAAGAAGAAATTGTAATATGCGGCGGTACGGAATTCGTCAACATATAATCATTTCCCGTGGCATTTGCCACTGCTTTCATATATTCTAAAATCTTTTTATTTGTATTGTCATCAAAATATAAAGAAATCAAATATTTCATAATGATTCCATCTCCAGCATGGGCCATACTTCTTTCAGTAATGCCTTATATTCCTCCGGTTTCTTTGCCTTATGAAGTTTCTTAATCCGTTTATCGGAATCCGCAAAATTCTGTCCCAAATAAAACCATAATTCCTTCATTTTAAAAAGTACGTCCGCTTCTGCTCCCAAATCAGCAAGATACCCTGCATACAATGCATCATGATAAAGTTTCAATTCTTCCTTGGTAATGCGTTGACCTGTTAGAATTTCTCTCACAAGGCCCGGATTTGCAATGATACCGCGACCAATCATAATTTTATCAATGTCCGGAAAACGCTTCAAAAGGTTTACATAATCTTCTTTTGTATTAATATCACCATTATAACAAATCGGATGTTTACAATTCTCCATTGCTTTTTCAAAAGCATCCAAATCAGGTTTCCCGTTATAAAAATCCCTGCGGACTCTTGGATGAATAATTACCTCTTTCAAAGGATAACTGTTATAAATTTCCAGTAATTCTTCAAACTCATCTGCATCTTCCAACCCAAGACGTGTCTTGACTGAAATTTCAAAACATTCTTCTTTCGGCAATCCTGCATTCCAACGATATACTTCGTCAAAAAAGCGCTCCAGTTTTACGGTCTCTCCAAGAAAACCGCTGCCTCTCCCTTTGGTCACCACCGTAGGCGCCGGACAGCCTAAATTTAAATTAATTTCACGATACCCTTGCCGTGAAAGAAATTCACAGGTTTCAATAAACTGTTCTGCATGATTGGTGAGAATCTGCGGTACCATATACATTCCGACATTATTCTCCGGTGCCACATCCTTACGCTCTCTGGTTCTGAGAATTTTCTTTTGGGTAGGCGTAATAAAAGGCGCAAAATATTTATCCATATCTCCAAACATGGAGTGATATACATTACGATATACAAAACCCGTTATTGCCTCCATAGGCGCAAGATAAAACTGCATAAATCATACCTCACAAAAAATCCGATGCCGTAAAAGCACCGGATTTTTTATCTTTTACAATAGTATATTAGCACATACAAATTTACTCTTCAATAGAATTTCTCTTATGTACGACAACGGTTTCATCCAAACAGGTAAAAATCTCATCCACCTTTTCTTTCTTCATCTTCGGTGTAATCAAACTGACTACGGGAACAATAATCAAACCTGCAACCATTGCAATTGCACCCGCATTAATAGGTGATGCAATAAACTTAAAGAACATATTTAAAACAGTAAGAAGCACACCACATGCGAAACTTGCCCACACAGAAGCCTTAGTAACACCTTTCCAACGCAAGCCATAGATAAACGGAGCAAGGAAAGCACCTGCCAGTGCGCCCCATGAAATACCCATAAGTTGGGCAATGAAATCAGGGGGATCCAAAGCAATTACAACACTAAGCACAAGGAATACAACCAAGAATATTCTCATACAGAGAAGTTGCTTCTTTTCCGTCATATTTTTTACAATATTATCTTTAATAAAATCCAATGTTAATGTGGAACTTGATGTCAATACCAATGATGATAAAGTCGACATAGATGCTGACAATACCAATACAATTACAATACCAATTAAAATATCAGGTAACGTAGACAACATACTGGGAATAATTGCATCATAAACAATTTTACCGTTTTCATTGTAAATTGCTTCCGTATCAAACAATCTTGCAAAACCACCCAAGAAATAGCATCCGCCGGATACAACAATTGCAAAAACAGTAGAAATAATAGTACCTGTCTTAATAGACTTCTCATCTTTAATTGCATAAAATTTATGTACCATCTGCGGAAGTCCCCATGTTCCGAGAGAAGTTAAAATAACAACACCGAGTAGATTCGGGAGGTCCGGTCCAAAGAAAGATGCAAATACCCCCTGCTGACCCATGGTAACCGGTACATCACTTTCGAAAGTTGATAACTGTCTTACCGCTTCATAAAAACCGCCCTGTCCGTTTAATACCGCAACAATAACCGCAACAATACCGAACAACATAATAATACCCTGAATAAAATCATTAATTGCAGTTGCCATATAACCGCCGAGCACAACATATACACATGTTAATGCAGCCATTACAATTACACACACTGCATACGGAATATCAAAAGCCATTTCAAACAGTCTGGATAAACCGTTATATACAGAGGCAGTGTAAGGAATCAGGAATATAAATGAAATCATGGATGCAGCAATTCTTAATGCATTGGAATCATATCTTTTACCAAAGAAATCCGGCATGGTTGCCGCAGACAAGTGTTTCGTCATAACACGGGTTCTTCTGCCCAACAACACCCAAGCAAGCAATGAACCGATTACCGCATTACCGATACCAATCCATGTTGCCGCAAGACCGTACTTATAACCAAACTGTCCGGCATAACCTACAAATACTACTGCCGAAAAGTAAGAAGTACCATAAGCAAAAGCTGTAAGCCAGGGACCTACACTCCTGCCTCCGAGTACGAAGTCGTTTACATTGGTTGCGTGTTTTCTGGAATATAAGCCTACGCCAATCATAACCGCGAAGAAAATAACCAGAAAAATAATTTTTACTGCCATATCTGCCTCCTTAAGAATATATGTATGTACCTTTGCTCTTCTAATAAAATATTTACTATACATATTTTTCATTATTGCTTTAAACTTTAGAAGTTAAACGCTTTAAAGTGTTAAAGCATTTATGATTATACAAAACCCTTACAAGAATTGCAAGGGTTTTTATAAAATTATTGTATTTCCAATAGTTTTTTCGCATTTTTATAAAACACAGCGTCTTTGACTTCATTAGTCAAGTCCATTTTCTTTAACCTTTCCACATCTTCTTTCTGATATCCCCAAGGACAATCTGTGGCAAATAAAATTTTATCCGAACCGTGTTTCTCTATAATTTTATAAAACATCTCTTCCTGAATGTATCCAAAAGTAAACGCGGTATCCAGATACAGATTTTCACCGGCAAGATATTCATACACCTCTTCCCATTGGTTCCAACCGCCATAATGTGCTGCCACCATTCTCTTAGGTTTTAATTGATCCATTACTTTGCGCATTTTATCCGGCGGACAATGTACAGGTTCCGGAAGACCGATATCGATACCTGCATGGGTTAAAATAATCAAATCCAACGCATCCGCATATTCGATAATATTCATATAACGCACATCATCAATCATAACGCCCTGATAGTCCGGATGAATTTTAATCCCTTTCAATCCCAAATCCTTGATACGATTCAATTCGCCCTTATAATCTTCCGTATCAGGATGGATTCCGCCAAAGGAAAGAAGTTTTCCTTTATATTGCTCGTTAACACTTGCCGCAAACGTGTTAACCGTCTCAAATTGGCTCGGTTTGGTCACCACCGGCAATACAACCGACATATCCACTTCGGCATTTTCCATAGATGCGAGAAGACCGTTTAATGTACCATCCGTAGATGCAGTAAGCCCCGCCTTTGTTTCCAACGCCTCTATGGTACGTGCCGCAATTTTATCCGGAAATATATGTGTATGAAAATCAATAATCATATCTTTACCTCTTTATATCCAACCTTGTCACTTTATCATTATTTTATAACCACAATGTACTTATATAACTCATCACTTGCATTTATTATCTGCATATAACACAAAAAATATGTCCCAATTCTTTTATTTGCATTCTAAGTTGATACTTGTTGTATAAATATTTTCATTCTGTAAAGGACCGTTTTTGACTGCGTCAGTACTTAACGAACAGAAATGCAATGCACTGTGAGTTTAGTACTGTTACGTCAGGCAAACGAACGAAAGTGTGTCCTGTTGGAATGTAAAATAATTTATACAACATTCCACGATTAAAAATGCAAACATGAGAATTGGGACTCTCTTATCTAACTTTCATAACCTAAAAGAAAGGCTTTTTTATTCATTTCCACTGTTTTAGGCGGAACTGTTTTCTCAATGACTTCAAGCCATGCTTCCTTTGAAAAATCCATGTGCTTAGCAGCCACACCGAGAACAATAATGTTAAATACCTTGGAATTGCCGAGTTTCAATGCTTCTTCCATCGCATTTACTTTATATACACTGTATTCTTTCTCTAAATTTTCAATGATGTTTTCAGGATACTGCGCAACTCCGGTTACTACCGTAATCGGATCGATTCTGTGGTCATTTACTACAATAGCACCATCTTTCTTTAAGAAGTGTGCATAGCGCAATGCTTCCAACTTCTCGAATGCAATTAAAACATCTGCCTGACCTTCTTCTACGATGGGTTCCGCCACCTTTTCACCATAACGGACAAAGGTAACTACACTACCGCCACGCTGTGCCATACCGTGAACTTCGGACAATTTTACATCATATCCTGCTGCCACGGTAATACCGCCCAAAATTCTACTGGTAAGAAGTGTACCCTGACCACCTACACCAACAATCATAATATTCTTCGTTGTATTTGCCATGATTACACCTCCACTTTCTCAATTGCGTCAAACTTACAAAGATTCATACACAATCCGCAACCGTTACACATGGTAGCATCAATAGAGATTGTGCCGTCTGTATTCTTGGTAAGTGCAGGACAACCGGGCTTTAAGCACATGCCGCACTTTTTACACTTATCTGCAACGGGAGCGCACTTATAAGGGAATTTATTTCCTTTTAAAAGTACGCAGGGAGACTTGGTAATAATTACGGATACCTCATCCTTTGCAACTTCTTCTTTTACGATTTTCTCAAGAGCCGCGGTATCGAATGCATTCACTTCCACAACATTCTTAATACCCATAGCCTTGCAAAGTTCGTAGATATTGATTGCGGGTACCACTTCGCCCATCAAAGTCTTACCGGTTGCCGCATGGTCCTGATGACCTGTCATACCGGTAGTGGAGTTGTCAAGAATCATTACGGTTCCTGTACCCTGGTTATAAACCATATTCATAAGTGAGTTCACACCTGTATGCATAAAAGTGGAATCACCGATTACCGCAACCCAGTTCTTGATGTAATCCTTACCCTTAGCCTTCTCCATACCGTGAAGTGTAGAGATACTTGCACCCATACATACGGTGGTATCCACTACGCTAAGAGGCGCAACCGCACCTAAGGTATAGCATCCGATATCGCCTGCTGCGTGAATTTTTAACTTATTTAAGACAGAGAATACACTTCTGTGCGGACAGCCCGGGCAAAGAATAGGAGGACGTGCAGGCACCTGCGCTGCCGCCTTGTTGTCTACATCTTCTTTTAAAACAGCCTTACGAAGCATATTGGCACTGTACTCACCCTGTACGGTAAAAATTTCCTTACCGATACACTTAATACCCCAAGACTTAATCTGCTCTTCAAAAACAGGTTCCAACTCTTCAAAAATGTAAAGTGTCTCAACTTTAGAAGCAAATTCCTCAATCATTTTGCGGGGAATTGGATGTACCATACCGAGTTTTAACACAGATGCTTCGGGACAGGCTTCTTTTACGTACTGATATGCAATACCACTGGTAATAAAACCAATCTTGGTATCGTTCATTTCCACGCGGTTAATAGGCATATCGCAACCGTCTTCCGCCATGGCTTTGAGACGCTGTTCTACATATACGTGTCTGCCCTTGGCATTGCCGGGCATCATAACAAACTTGCTTACATTTCTCTCATAAGTAATATCTACGGGCTCACAACGCTCTTCCAAAGTAACAGGGCCTTGAGAATGCGACAAACGTGTTGTGGTACGTACCATAACCGGCGTATCATACTTCTCGGATAAATCAAACGCATACTTCATAAAATCTTTGGCTTCCTGCGAGTCTGAAGGCTCTAAAACGGGCACCATAGCCGCTCTCGCCACACATCTGGAATCCTGCTCATTCTGAGAAGAATAGAGGCCGGGATCATCTGCTGCCACAAGGACAAGTCCGCCGTTTACACCGCCGTAAGAAATGGTGTAAAGAGGGTCAGAAGCCACATTAACACCAACGTGCTTCATAGATGCCATTGCTCTTACACCGCTGATGGATGCACCAATGGCAACTTCCATTGCTACCTTTTCGTTGGGAGACCATTCTGCGTAAATCTCCGGATATTTTACGATATTTTCACTGATCTCGGTACTGGGCGTGCCGGGATATGCTGCAGATACTTTCACGCCTGCTTCAAAAGCACCTCTGGCAATGGCCTCATTACCTAACATAATCTTTACTTCACTCATCGTGTATTTCCTTTCTGTACTGTAATAACCGTTTCCACATCGGCATTTCTGCTTTTCAAACAATTAACCGTTATTTTGATCCGCAATCAACTTGCCCGCACCGTACTTCTCACGTAACTTCGGTTTTTCAATTTTACCGGTAGGATTTCTGGGGATATCTGCAAAAATAACGGTTTTGGGTCTCTTGTATCTGGGAAGACCTAAGCAGAACTCATCCATTTCTTCCTTGGTCATTTCCATGCCCTCTTTTAATTCAATGATGGCAGCGGCGATTTCGCCGAGACGTTTATCCGGCAAACCGATTACCGCCACGTCATGCACCTTATCGTTGGTACGTATAAAATCTTCAATCTGTACGGGGTAAAGATTCTCACCACCACTGATGATAACATCCTTTTTACGGTCTACAAGGAAGATAAAGCCGTCTTCGTCTTCCTGGGCCATATCGCCGGTAAATAACCATCCGTCTGCCAACACCTCATTGGTCGCCTTTTCATCTCTGTAGTAACAGGTCATAACGCCGGGACCTTTGACTGCAAGTTCACCAACTTCGCCCTTCGCTACGGTATTCCGGTTCTCATCCACAATTTTTACTTCCCAACCGTAGCCAGCCTTTCCGATGGCACCCACCTTATGTATATTCTCAACACCAAGATGTACGCAGCCCGGTCCGATGGACTCTGATAAACCATAGTTCGTATCGTAATCGTGGTTCGGGAAAATGCTCTTCCACTTCTTAATCAAACTCTGAGGTACAGGCTGTGCGCCGATATGCATCAGTCTCCACTGAGCCAACTCGTAATCATCCAAGTTCACCTTACCGCTTTCAATGGCTTCCAGAATTTCCTGTGCCCAGGGTACTAAGAGCCAAACGATGGTACATTTCTCCTTGGATACCGCATCTAAGATAAACTCAGGTTTGGTTCCTTTTAAAAGGATTGCTTTGCTTCCCGATAAAAGACTTCCGAACCAGTGCATCTTCGCACCGGTATGGTACAAAGGCGGAATACATAAGAATACATCATCCTTCTGCTGCCCGTGGTGATTCTGCTCTACCTTGCAGGAATGCACCAAACTTTCATGTTTATGTAAAATCGCTTTGGGGAAGCCTGTAGTTCCCGAAGAGAAATAAATTGCCGCATAATCCTGGTCGTCCAACGCGATGTCAGGACTCTGGCTGGAACAGTTTGCTGCAAGTGAATTGTAATCATCCGCAAAACTGGGGCAACCTTCACCAACATACATTAACAATCTTCCCTTGCTGATGCGATCTGCGATTTCTTCCACACGACCGATAAAAGAAGGTCCGAATACCAGAATATCCACTTCTGCCAAATTCACACAGTACTCAATTTCATCAGAAGAATAGCGGAAATTCAAAGGCACTGCCAAGGCACCGGTTTTTAAAATACCGAAGTAAATCGGCAACCACTCAAGGCAGTTCATCATAAGGATTGCAACCTTATCTCCCTTCTGGATTCCTCTCTGAATTAAAAGGTTTGCAAAACGGTTTGCTTTCTCATTGAATACGCTCCAGGTAATCTCACGTCTGTAACTGGTTTTGGCACTGGGTTCAATCAATTCATATTCCTTCCAGGTTACGCGACGGTCTTCTTTTATTTCGGGATTCATTTCCACAAGACATACGTCATTGGGAAACTCTCTCGCATTTCTCTCCAAAAATTCTGTAATAGGCATTTTAATCCCCTTCCAAATCTATCACTTTTGTTTAGTTTAACGCTTTAAAGCGTCTAACCACTAATATAACATTAAAAGCCGTTTCGGTCAATGTTTTCGGGATGTAATCTTTGCTTTGTAAAAACAAAATATGATTTCAACCGGATTGATTGGATTGCTTAGAAATCAACAAATGCCGTACAGATTATTTTGTATTCCAACAGAACACGCTCTCGCTCGTTCAACTACGTAGCAGTACTAAATTCGCAAGAAATACTTCTTGCTCATTAAGTGCTGATGCAGTTGAAAACGGTTCTTTACGGAATACAAATATCTGTACAGCATTGCATCAATGAATATATCTTCCAATTTATCCGGCTGAAATATCCGGTCTGTTAAATCACAAGGCAGAGATTACTTCTAATCAGCATAAGATTCCAAAGGCTGAATCTTCTCTTCCGCCATCTTCACAGCATCTTCCAAAGTCATTCCTGCGAAGTCCTGGGCAGAGAATAATCTGCCGGATTTTTGGTCATCTACAAAAGCACCAACCAAAACGCCGGGCAATGCGCTTTCAGGAGAATTAGGTGCCTGATTTCCGCCAAGGTCGGTACGACACCAGCCGGGATCTGCCAAACTTAAAATAACATCCGTACCATCAACGGTATATCCCAAATCCACGGTAATTTTATTCAATGCCGCCTTACTTGCGGAATATCCTGCCTGATAAGGATCCAGACGGATACCGCTGGTGGTATTTACGATACGTCCAAAGCCCTTTTCTTTCATCTTCGGCATAAAATGATAGCAAATCAATGCCGGCGCAATTGTATTGATTAAGAAACTGTCCGTATAATCCGATACCGGAGTCTCAAAATATTCCGTGCGATATGCAATCTGCATACCGGCATTGTTTAAAACGATATCAACTTCCACACCCAACTGATCGATCTCAGCGAGCATTCCTTTTACGCTGTCCGGATTCACAAGTTCTGCCGCAACCGCCACTGCTTTTACACCTAAAGCCTCACACTCCGCAACAACTTTTTGGGTATGTTCCAAGTCTCTGCTGTGCAGAATAAGATTGCATCCTCTCTCCGCCATAAAAAGTGCGGACAGATATCCGATTCCTCTTGCTGCACCTGTAATGAACGCCCATTTCCCTTTTACATTTACCATAAAAATACCTCCTGTTTTATTGCCTTTTTGCATGATTCATTTACCACACGGATAACCATATTGTTTCTATTATACATGCCGAATTTAAAATTTACTTTCATTTTTGTACATTATCTGCTAGAATTATCACGATAAAACAATTTTAACATATGTAAGAGGAGAATGAAATGAAAACACGAAAGATTCTTGCAATTCTTTGTTGCACAATGCTGATGGTTTCCTTAGCCGGATGCTTCCCTTTTAATTTGATTCAGGATGCGATGCAAAACGGCGGTTCCGATGGTCCCACCTCTATCGTTACTCCCGAACCTGACGATTCAGTAGAACCTTCTGAAGAGCCTTCTGATGAACCTTCCGAAGATAATTCTGACTTTGAATTTAACTTTGATGATTTTGATGACCTTGAAACATCGGAAGATGATGTTCTCGATTCTTCTGATTATGATGATTTGATGGACGGAACCGCTTGGTTCAGTGCAGATGACGAAGATGTAATGTGGGTATTTTATGAAGACAATGCCGTATTGTATGATGATGCAACCCATTATACTTTAGCAACTTACGAATGCTACTACAACGAGGATGCAGTACAGTATATTGCTAATGATTTATCCGAATATGGTCTTACCGAAGCAGAGCAGCGTGAGGCTATGGAAGGACTGGAATCTACCGATAAATATTTCTGCCTTGTTTTCTCAGATATGGCAGTATACGAAGATGACACCTATATCGGCGAAGGCAATTATGATATTCTTCCCTATATCGGATATGAGTCTACAGATGATGATATGATTTATTTCGACTTAATCGATATGAACGAACAGAATATTTTATCCTTCTATACTTTTACGGATGAAGAGACATCATCTGAAGATGTTGCCGTAACCGGAGATGTACAGCGTGTCGGTGATGAAAAGTACGGTTATACCGATATTCCCGCAGATTACGTGGTTTTCACAGATCCCTACAACGACGGAGATTATATCCAGTACTCGGATCCTACAGGTACCAACATCCTTACTATGACATATTATGAAGAGTCCTATATTGATGCTGAAAATCTTGCATATAATCTTCTTGAACAACTTGAAACAGATACCGGTATTGATCCTTCTTCCGTAACCGGTGCAATGGTAACCTTGGATGGTTGCGAAGCCTTCCAGGTATACGGCTACTACCCCGATGAAGATATCTTTCTGGTAGTTTGGGTATTAGATAGTCCCGAAGATGATTACACCCACTACATTGCGGTGGAATTCACTTCCGATAACTATGATTTATTTGATATCGTTGAAAAAACCTATCATGTAAGTTATTAATTCCATGAAATAATGAAGCCCTTTTATAAGATACCATTTGTCTTATAAAAGGGCTTTTATTTTATTCACTGATTATTTTTATGATACCTTCTCCGCTGCTACTTCGCCCTTTTCCTTTGGCTTTGTTATGCCCAGAATCAAAAAGCGTAACACAGGGATTCTCTTGATGATTTCATATAAAAGGGGCAACGTAATCAAAGTGGCCGCCAACGGCACAATATAATGCCAAATCAGAGGGAACTCCGTATTTCGTACCCAAAGGTAAGCATACACAAGCATTACGGTATAATGCAATACATAAAATGCAAAATTTGCTTTGGTCATATAAGTTGCAAACGCATTGGTTTTGTTAAACCATGCTTTAAAACAACCGATAACCGCAAGTACTGTCATCCAGCAGTATAAATTGGTTACAATATGTCTTAAACATTCTTTGGTGGTATAATTCTCACCATAAAAAAGAAGCCCATATCCCACACCGGCCAACACGGCTCCAATCAAAAGCGGAATTTTCCATTTCACAAGTCTGTCCGTCACTTCTTCATGTGAAAATACATAATATCCCAGGAAAAACGTAAAGAAATAAATTCCGTTACGATACACTTCAATAATCGGTGTGTTCAAAAGGAAACTGCTGACCCAAACTGCCGCGAACAATGCAAGCAATACGATTATGTTTGCCTTTCTGCCCAATTCATAGAGTTTATCTTTTTTATCAATTTTACGAATCAATAAAAGAAGCATAGACGCAAAGAATAGTTCTCTTGCAAACCACAAAGGGCCGATTCCGGACATACAATAAATAACAAATTTTATAATACCCGGAACTTCTCCCGGCGCATCTTTAAACATATCAATCTCTAAATCCGTAATCAGTCCGTTCACCCATCCATAAATAAAAATAATTGCAAACGAGGGAATCAACAGTTTAACCGTTCTGTCCTTAGCAAATGATTTACTGCCACGCTTCTCAAGCGAATATCTTGCACTCATCCCGGCTACTACAAAAAGCAACACCATAAACCAGGGATATACAATCGCTGCAAAGAAATCCATTTCCGGGATTCCCGGTTCCGCCAAATTGGTAAGAATCCCCATACTGTTAAACATATAAATCGCGTGATATACAATAACCAATATCACTGTAGTCCAGCGTATATTGTCTATGTAATGCTTTCTGGTTGTTTTACTCTCCATTTTGATATAAAAACCTCCGTTATCTTTTTTTATTAAAAAACATCTCTATAAAATCTGCCTTTATCATTGCCAACCCTTGCTCAATATCTCCTAAAACAATTAACTTGTCACCGGGCTTGATATCGAAAACCTTTCGTGCCTTGGCAGGAATCACAATCTGACCCTTATCCCCCACGGAAACCATGCCAAACATATACTTGCCCTTCGGACCTATCGGTGCCCCGAAAGACTCTTTGCTGTCATAATTAACAAGTTCATCCAACGTAATGTCAAACAGTTTTGCCAATGCCGTACACTTTGTCAAATCAGGTTGTGCCTCTCCGGACTCCCATTTCGCCACAGCCTGTCTGGATACCCCCAGAGCCTCCGCCACCTGCTCCTGCGACATTTCATTTATTTTACGTAATGTTTGAATATTCTCACTTAACATACCTTTCCTCCTTTTCCAACAGTTTACCGTATTTCATAGTATTATTCTACCAACTAATACTAGCATTTTAAACAAAAAACGCAACCTAAGGTTGCGCTTTTTATTTCTCAAAATGTTGATAATCTTTAATATTAGTCCATTCTCCGCCCCATTCAAAACCATATTTGACAAAAATTTGATAACAGATATCTTCTTCAGTTATCACATGAGGCAGTCCGGTGGTTCGGTCAATATAATCGTTGGCATTTTCATGTTCCCAGACGGGTTCTCCCGTGCGATAACTTACATACGGATTCTGTTGCGGATTAATATCAATGGCCCTACCGTAAGAATGCATGGACAATTTGGACGAACCGGTAGCCGGTCGGTATAAGAAACAGGATGTGTTATTATCATCAATGGATGCCGTATCCGTGTCCGTAGGATCTCCGGTCCAATAACGATCCGGCAGATACATGGATTGAATTTCATACTCCGCAGCAAACAGTTCCGTAAAAATACCAATGTAATCTTCCTGCAATTCTGCCGACACAATCAATTCTCCCACCTGCAATTCATGGTCAAAATTATAATGTAATAATTTCATATACCGCAAATCCGCCAACGAAACATTTTCGTTCTCCCGATAGGATTTGTCGTTGATATAATGGTATACTTCATCCGAAATTTCATAGGCCATAAAATATTGTGAAAGATTATTCCAATCAATATCTTCTGCCTCAAGAACCGTTCCCGCAGGAATACTTTCCCAGTTTGCAATTACGGAAGCAATTTCCGACTCACGCTCTGATTGCTCAAGTTCTTCCGATATCTCCTTTGTGTTTTCGGACACATCTTCTGCTTCACTCTCGAAATCAATACTCACAAGTTCCTGCACAGGCTCTGCATTATTTTCCTTTACCAGGATGGCTATGATGATAATTGCACAAACCAAAACAATTACTGCGCCCAAACCATATGCCATAATGATAAACGGATCTGCCTTTTGTTTTGTTTTCTTTTTTCTTCTATTTATATCTGACATAATATAAATCCTTCGCTTTACAAAATAGTAACAGTATTATCGTTACCATTTTTATAGAAAAAAGCACCTTTGTCAAGGTACTTTTACTGGCAGATATTGTATGTATATTGTTGTTACTTTTTTCAAATAAAAAACCCTTGAAAATCAAGGGTTTCCGTAAGAGCGATAGACGGGGCTCGAACCCGCGGTCTCGACCTTGGCAAGGTCGCGCGTTACCAACTACGCCACTATCGCATATTCTGTTTTGTTCGTGCTGTCCGCCGCGAACAATAGTTATATTACTATAAGTAAAATGAATTGTCAACAACTTTTTTTAAAATTTATTTTAAAATGTAAGAAGCCCTGCGTCGCGATTTCGATCACAGGGCTTCCTACTCAACTATTTGATCCATTGGACCATACCTCCAATTCTCTTCTGCATTCCTTCCACTCTTTCCATTGTATTGATTATACTGTAGCGGGCATTTCCTCCGATGCGCTTTCACCACTTATCAGATGTGATTTGGAATACTCCGTTCTTGTTTGTCTTGTACCTGGAACTTCAGGTTTGTTAACTTACGTTTCGGGTGGTCCGTACCTCCTTTTCTTTAGGATATCTATCTGAAGTTTTATTATGTATTGAGTATAACCCGTTGGTTTGAATTTGTCAATACAATTTTGTAAATTATTTATTATTTTTCTGAAAATTTAGATATTTTTTCTTATTTTATCAGATTATTGTTTTGTACGTGGCATAAATGTGATATTTTTATATTTCGAAAGCGCTTCGCTCCGCAAATCAATCAATTTTTCACCCATAAACAGCAAGAAACTATTTTTCTTTTCATACACAAAATGTTATAATAGCGCTGTAAAACAATACCAAAGAGGTTATTATGCATACACCATATAAAATCAAAAATGAAACAAGCAGTAAGATATCCTTACTTTCTTTATTTTTTACCTGCATCATTGTTTTGTATCATTCTGATTTACGATATATGTATCCTTTTATGTCAGAACTTACATCCATTGCAATTTCGTACTTTTTCTACATATCCGCTTTCTTCTTTTACAAAGATATAAGCAATGATAATTATAAAATTCGCTTAAAAAAGCGTTGTTTCACTTTGCTTTTACCGTATCTTTTGTGGAATGTGATTTATTTGCTGCTACACATTAAGAATTATGAATTTACACTACATAATCTGATTTATAATTTTACGATACAACCGCTATGCACACCGTCCTGGTATCTGCCGACACTCTTTCTCTTCTTTTTGCCGGCACCGCTTTTTTATTGGTGTTTCAAACGTAAGATATCGACTGTTATTTTATTTGCAGTTTCTTGCATTATTGCTTATTTGGGATATCTGCACTTCCAACTGCAACTTTATGAAATTCCGTACATCGGCGGATATATCATAAGAATGTTTCAATATTACCTTCCTTATTTGTTCGGTGCTTTCATTGGCTATCATTTTTCTGATAAAATAAATGTAACCTTCGGTAAAAGTATCATTGGCATCGCAAGCAGTTGTATTATGGCAATATTACTGTTATATAATATTCCGCCCATATTACGTTGGCTCTTTCTAATGTTACTTCCTGTTACCATTTGGGAAGCCCTGCCGGATAAACTGTTCTGTTCGAAGAAACTGATTGCATATATTGCAATGCCCGCCTTTTTTATTAATATGGCACATTGTTATTTACATTCCCTGTGGCATATCACACCGCTATCAGGCTATTTTACAAGTGAAAAAATCTATATGTTTGCAAATATAGGATTAACCCTGCTTACATGTTATTTATTATACTATCTTCTTCATTGGATATGTCCGAAATTTCTCGGCATTCTGACAGGAAACCGTAACAGGAAGTAATCCGTCATCCAAACGATTCTACAAAATATTAAAAATACAAACGGAGGATATCTTATGACCAAACAACAGGAAGGATTTGCCTTAACCGCCAAATCCATTATCAAAGAACTGGAAAAAAGAAATATGGAAGGTTTTTTCTGCGAAAGCAGTAAAGACGCTGTAGAACTTGTTCTCTCGCTTCTTCCCGAACACGCCACCATAAGTTGGGGCGGAAGTGAAACCATCAAAGAATGCGGCCTTATGGACGCCATAAAAGCAGGAAACTTCAATCTTTTAGACCGTTCTGCCGTAAAACCGGAAGAATATCGTGAATTTTATTCCAAAGTCGTTATGGCAGATGCTTTTTTAATGAGCACCAATGCCATTACCGAAAATGGTGAACTGGTAAACATAGACGGTGCTTCTAATCGTCTTTCCTGCCTCTTACACGGGCCTCAAAACGTTTACGTGATAGTCGGCATGAATAAATTGGTTTGTGACGTTCCTGCGGCTATAGGACGCATCCGAAATGTTGCCTGTCCCGCCAACACGTTACGTTTGAATCGCAAAACCCCCTGTTCCGTTACCGGCAAGTGCGGCGACTGCTACTCACAGGACAGCATCTGCAGCCAGATTGTAATCACCAGACGCAGCACCCAGCCCAAACGAATTAAGGTCATTCTTGTAGCAGAGAATTTGGGATACTAAATAAAAACAGCGAGGAATATAAAACAATATTCCTCGCTTCTTCTTTTTATCAAAGAAATATTATTCAGCCAATCCGAAGATATCGTGGATTGCATTTGCTGCACGTTCTGCTTCGTTTACATCAATCAAAACAGTTACACGAATTTCTGATGTAGAAATCATCTTGATATTAATGTGCTCGTTATAGAGACATTCAAACATCTTCGCAGCAACACCGGGATTAGACATCATACCGGCACCTACAACGGAAACTTTACATACGTTCTTTTCGATTTCCACATGCTGATAATTAAGTCTTGCCTTTGCTTCTTCGATTACCTTCAATGCTTCTTCACCACAGTTACCGTCAACGGTAAAAGTAATATCCTTGCTGTTATCACGACCAACAGACTGTAAAATCATATCTACGTTAATATTTGCTTTTGCAAGTGCGTCAAACAAACGGAATGCGGTACCGGGCTTATCAGCCAGACCTACTACTGAAATTCTTTCTGCACTCTTATCTACGGCTACGCCGCTCACTAACATTCTTTCCACTTTCACATCCTCCTTAACTGTTGTTCCTTCTTCATTGGTAAGACTGGAACGTACCACTAACTGAACTCCGTATTTTTTAGCCATTTCAACAGAACGGTTATGCAAAACACCTGCACCTAAAGTTGCAAGGTCAAGCATTTCGTCGTAAGTAATTTCATCCAACTTCTTCGCTGTTTTAACAATACGGGGATCCGCTGTGTACACACCGTCAACGTCGGTGTAAATTTCACACTTATCCGCACGAAGTGCTGCTGCCAATGCCACTGCTGTAGTATCGGAACCACCACGACCAAGTGTGGTATAATCATCATATTTGTTGATACCCTGGAAACCTGTTACAATAACAATTTTTCTGGATTCCAGTTCATGACGGATACGCTCGGTATCGATTCTTTTTAATCTTGCATTTCCATAATTAGATGTGGTATGCATTGCTACCTGGAAAGCATTTAATGATATTGCCGGTACACCAAGTGCTGCCATTGCCATAGCCATAAGTGCTACGGAAGTCTGTTCACCGGTTGTAAAAAGCATATCCATTTCTCTTTTGGAAGGGTTCGGATTTACACTTTTTGCAAGTTCAATCAATTCGTCTGTCATTTTACCCATCGCAGATAAAACAACTACTACGTCATTTCCCTTCTGGTACTCTTCAATGCATCGTCTTGCCACATTATAGATTCGCTCTTTGTTGGCAACCGATGTTCCACCGAATTTCTTAACTACTAACATTTTTCTTACCTCCATCGTATTAAGCTTCAAAAAGCTTCTCGATTATATTATGACCCTGTGCCGTAAAATGACCTGTTGTTGCGGCACATTTCTCACAATAAAGTACACCGTCTCCGGTCTTCTTTGTACTGTCGTATAAAAGATATGGTACACTGTCTGCCGTATGGGTACGCAGACGTACCGGTGTGGGATGGTCCGGCAAAATCAACATTCTGAAGTCTTCGCCTTTTTCCACCATCTTCTTCACAAACGGACCCACAATCATTTCGTCTATATTCTCAATTGCTTTGATCTTACGCTCAAAACTGCCCTGATGACCCATCTCATCAGGAGCTTCAATATGAATATACACAAAATCATTGCCTTCTTCGGTCACTGCTTTGACCGCAGCATCCATCTTTCCTGTGTAATTGGTATGAAGTCCTCCATTGGCACCTTCCACTTCAATCACATTCATATTCGCGCCGATTGCAATCCCTTTTAAAAGGTCAACCGCAGAGATCATCGCACCTTTTTTACCGGTCTTCTCCGTAAAATCAGACAACATCGGTTTAGTGCCCGCCCCCCAAAACCATACACAATTTGCAGGATTTAAACCTGCCTTTTTACGCGCTACATTAATAGGATGATCCTTTAAGATTTCATAACTCTTCTTCATCATTGCAAGGAACACTTCATTTGCCGGAAGATGCGGCTTAATTACCTGTTCCAACACATCGTGGGGCTGTGAAAGTTTCTCTACCTTTCCACCCTTCCAAATCAGGCAATGGCGATAACTGGTTCCTACATAAAATTTATATTCGTCCGTTTCCACTGCTTCACGTACAGCATTTAAAAGCACTGCTGCATCTTCCGTACTGATTTCGGAAGAACTGTGGTCAATGATGGTCTTCTCTTCAAACGGTACATCGTCATCGGAAATAGTCACAATATTACAACGGATTGCGATATCGCTATCTTCCATATCTACTCCGATGCTCAATGCTTCCAGCGGTGAACGACCCGAATAATACTTCTTGGGATCATACCCAAGAACCGACAAATTGGCAGTATCACTTCCCGGTGACATCCCTTCGGGAATGGTATGTACCATACCAACTTCAGACACCGGTGCCAAAGTATCCATATTGGGTGTCTTGGCATATTCCAAAGGTGTCTTACCACCCAACTGCTCTATAGATTCATCTGCCATGCCGTCGCATAATACAACAACATATTTCATCTTTTAGCCCTCCAAACGAATTCTTGTAATTACGTTCTTTACGCCTTTAATCATTTCATCAAATTCTTTTTCGCTTACTTCATCTGTGATAAATGCAAATTCATCTGCACATTCAGGCAACTGAATGATTTCGGTTTCGCCGAATACTTCTTTTACACCTGATTCTTCAAGATTACCTTTTACTCTTACAAAGAATTTCCAACTCATTTCATCCTTAGATGAAAGTTCTACCTTTTCCCGATCCCAGAAACAGAAGATAAACTTGCCCTGATGCTTTGCACAATCAATAATATCGGATACCACTGCCGAAGCGGTAGGTAATTTACCTGCACCGCGACCGTAATACATTGTGCTTCCCAGCATATTGCCGTGTACACAAACTGCATTAAATACATCTTTTACACAGTACAAAGGATTGTCGGAACGAATCATAAAAGGTGCTACCATAGCAAAACACTTTCCATCCATATCCTTACTCATGGCAAGAAGTTTGATGCTTCTCTTCATTGCCTTCGCATACTTGAAATCTTCTTTGGAAATTTTCGTAATTCCTTCTGTATAAATATCTTCATATCGAACGGTCTTACCGTATACCAATGAAGAAAGAATTGCAATTTTACGGCAGGCATCATAACCTTCCACGTCTGCTTCGGGGTTACGCTCTGCATAACCTTTTGCCTGGGCCTGTGCGAGCACTTCCGCATAATCCATTCCTTCATCGTCCATCTTGGTCAACATATAATTGGTAGTGCCGTTTAAGATACCTGTAATACCGTCAATTTTCTCCGGAGTCAATGATGCATTCAAAGGACGGATAATAGGAATACCACCGCCTACACTTGCTTCGAATAAATAATTACAATTATTATCTTTTGCAATCTGAATCAATTCGGGACCGTGGTTTGCCACCAATTCCTTATTGGATGTACATACGCTCTTTCCTGCCAACAATGCTTTCTTGGAGAAAGTATATGCAGGTTCTACACCACCCATGGTTTCACAGATAATTTTTACCTCAGGATCATTTAAAATAACGTCAAAGTCATGTACCACATGCTTTTCCATGGGATCTCCCGGAAAATCTCTTAAATCCAATATGTATTTTACGGCAATGCCTACGCCCGCTTTCTTACTTACCTCATTCTGATTTTTGTTGATTACTTCAACCACACCGCTACCTACGGTACCGTACCCTAATACTGCGATTTGAATCATATCTTTTCCTCCTGCTTTCCTTTTATCATTTTATTGTAAAAGGCCTCACAAAAATGCGTACCTCTTCTTCTTTGGTTTTTTGCTTACTCTTTGGCTACAATCTTTACATATTTTACACCCGGCTTACTTTCGATTGCCTGCACCATCTCTCCCACATTCCTTGTGGACGGAAGAATCTGCAAACTGATACTTAAAGATGCCATATTATTAATAGGGATACTTTGATGTATGGTTAATACATTTGCTCCGAAATCTGCAATAATCTTTAGCACATCCGATAAAATTCCGGGTTCATCCTCCATTTCACAGGTAAAAGTAAGTGTTTTTCCTTCCGTACTGTCATGGAAAGGAAAAATATCATCTTTATACTTGTAAAAGGAACTGCGGCTGATGCCGGTTTTATCTACCGCCTCCTGAATGGTGGCTGCTCTACCGGTTCTTAAAAGCGCCTGCGTTTCCACCACTTTTAATAAAACTTCCGGCAGTGCTTTCTTTTTTACAACGTAATATCCACTGCTCTCACTCATTGGTTGCCTCCGCCCGACATAATTCCTTATCAATCCACACTTGTCGGACATTTGTCTTTCCATGGTGGATTTTATGTTTTTATGTCTTTCTATTGCGAACATTTGTCTTTCAGCGAAAGATATTGTAACACGATAAAAGGGCTTTTGCAAGCCCTTTTCCTAAGAATTATTCAGTTTCCTCATTATTTACAACAAGAGAAGACATCATTCGAAGATAATTTTCAACTTCCTGTTTATAATTCTCCTCCGAGAAATGATCTTCTTCATATTCTTCTCTTAAAAAACCGTCCAAAGTCAACCCCAAGGTTCTTGCCAGTATCTCCATAGAGACTTCATCCCTGAAATTATCCATACGAACCTTTTCGTACGCCTTCATGCGCGCTTTACGATAAGAATCTTTATATTCGCCCAGTACGGTCAATGCCTCTTCATCCTTTTCTCTTTCCATGGAAGACAAAAACAGAGGTATGTACGGATAAGATTTTCTTACGGACATCTTAGTCAATTCTACAGCCAGAGTTGTCTCAAAATAATCTTCCGGATGGCGATTTGACATTGCCATAAGTTCCATATTCATATATTTTACGGCATAATCCGCGACAAAATCATACAAGCCTAATTTATTCCCAAAATAGTGGAACCATAATCCCTTGCTGACGCCTGCTTCTTTTACCATATCGTCAGTACTGGCTCTTTTATATCCGTTTCGTGCAAACACCTTCATTGCACCGTTTATCATTCGATCCTGCTTATCTTTTTTTAGTTCAAAAAACTTTTCATTCATCCCTTTTCCCCTCCAATAATTATAATTGACTTATTGGGTCTATTAATCAGCATAACACAGCAGCCCGGTCAATTCAATGCTTATTTTCATACTTTTTTGATGATTTTTTATGTTTTTTTGTATATTCTCTTTTCATTTTAACAAAATAGTATTAAAATAGAGATATCTTATGAATGGCTATTTTGAAAGGAGCATTACTAACATGAAAAAACAGACCAAAGGCTTTTTACTTGGTATTGGTGTGGCTGCTGCCGCTGCCGGCGCATATTACGTATACAAGAACAAAGAAAAATTCGTAAAAACCGAAGAAGTAGTTAACCCCGACGGAACTACTGAAATCAAACGTACTTACGTACCTATTGATATGGATAATGCCAAAGCAAAAGTAAGCGAAGCATACAAGAAAACCGTAGACAAAGCAAAAGAAACCTGGGAAAAGGTTGAAGATAAAATCGAAGAAATGAAAGATAGCAAAAAGGAAGTTGCAGAAGATGTAACCGAAATCGTGGAAGATGCAGCAGAAGTTGCTGAGACTGCTGTAGAAGAAACCGTTGAAGCAGTGGAAGAAGTTGCTGAAAAGGTAACAGAAGATAAGGCTGAATAGAAATTTGCATTTTATAAAACAAAAACCGGACATATTTGTCCGGTTTTCTTTTATTATTCTTTCTGTATTATTCTTTCTGCTTCTGCGCCTGAATATCTTTCTTCAACACTTCTTTCAAGATTCCCGTCTTCTCTTTTATTCGTCTGTTCGCAGAAGGCTTTGCCATAATTTCTCCCACCAAGCGGGCACTGACATCCAAATGCCCCAGTCGGTGCGCCAACGCCGCAAGCAAATAATCAAAAGTCATCTCATCCATTCCGCAAATCGGAAACAATTCTTTTTGCCTTGCTGAAACCATTCCGTCATATGCCTTCGCAAGAAATGCCTCTTCTTCTCTTTGGCATCTCTTAATTTCTTCGACTTCCGTTTCCGGCAAATGCTCAGCCTTTCCTCGATATAACCAGGCAGTCTTTAAACAAACATAGGCTTTTTCACTGTCTTTGCTTACTTTTATTACAGAAGATAACAGTGCCAGTTTACCACGTTCAATTGCTTCATCATAGGAATAGATTTTTCTTTTCTTTTCATCTTTTATCTTATAATTTCTGCTGATTGCATCTTTGATTTTTCTAATCTGCACAGATGTTAAGGGTGCAAAATATCGGTTTAATACTGCATAGCCGCAACAGGGACAGGCTATCATATCATATTTTACAATATCAATATTCTGATGCACGGGACGCAAATCCAAATCCGTACTGATTAATTTTGCCTTATTTGACTTTACTGTTTTACTTTTAAAACTCTTATCACAAACCGGACAGGTATATGTTTTATCAAAAATATACTCCGCCTCCAGTTCCTCCGGTGTTTTTACTTTTACGGTCTTTAAATTTTCCGCTGTACCGTCTTCATACTTTGTGGCATCATCACCGTAAATATCCAAATTATCTAAACCTTCTATCCCCAAGTTTTCCAATCCTGAAAATAAATCCACAATACTACCCCACTCTTTTGTTATTGTTGAAAAATGCAGTCCCGGAGTTTTCCCGAAACTGCATTTTGCTGTTTCTTATGTCAGTATACGATACTAGTCATTCTTCGGCAACACGAAAGAACTCTTTAAGGAAACAATTCTGTTAAATACCGGCGCACCATCCTTAGAATCCTTGTAATCCACACAGAAGAATCCGTTTCTTACAAACTGGAAACTCTCATATGCCTTTGCTTCTTTTAAAGCAGGCTCTAAATAGGCTGTAATCACGGTCTTGGAATTAGGATTCACATTGATGCTTCCGTCTTCCTCGTTGTATACGCCCTTCTCTTCATCAATGATGTTCTCAAAAAGGCGAACTTCTGCTTCGATAGCGGTTGAAGCATTTACCCAGTGAATGGTACCTTTTACCTTGCGGGCATTAAAGCCTGAACCTGACTTAGTTTCGGGATCGTAAGTACAGTGAATCTCCGTAACCTTACCTGTTTCATCCTTCACACAGCCTGTGCAGGTAACAAAGTATGCATTCATAAGACGAACTTCATTGCCGGGGAACAATCTAAAATACTTCTTGGGCGGTTCTTCCATAAAATCTTCACGCTCAATCCAGAGTTCCTTACCAAAAGGCAACTGTCTGCTTCCCAATGCTTCATTCTCCAAGTTGTTGGGTGCATCCAGCATTTCAATCTTGCCGTCTTCCCAGTTATCAATTACCAATTTTACAGGATCTAAAATTGCCATCATACGGGGACGCTTTAATTTCAAATCCTCACGGATACAATATTCAAGCATTGCCATGTCTGCGGTAGACTGTGCCTTGGACACACCGCAAAGTTCCACAAACTTCTTAATGGATTCCGGTGTATAGCCTCTTCTTCGAAGAGCAGCCACGGATACCAAACGGGGATCGTCCCAACCGTCTGCAATACCGTCTTCTACCAACTTCTTGATATATCTTTTACCGGTAACCACATTCTTCAAATATAATTTCGCAAACTCAATCTGCTTGGGAGGATGGGGATATTCCAACTCCTGAACAACCCAATCATACAAAGGTCTGTGATCTTCAAACTCCAAAGTACAGATAGAGTGGGTAATTCCTTCAATGGCATCTTCAATGGGATGCGCAAAATCATACATGGGATAAATACACCATGTATCGCCGGTACGATGATGTGTCATATGTGCCACACGATAAATAACAGGATCTCTCATATTCATATTGGGAGATGCCATATCGATTCTTGCACGAAGCACCTTCTCGCCATCCTTATATACACCGTTCTTCATGTTTTCAAACAACTCTAAGTTTTCTTCCACACTTCTGCCTGCATAAGGATCTTCTTTACCGGGCTCGGTTAAAGTTCCGCGATACTCTCTGATTTCATCCGCTGTCAAATCAGACACATACGCCTTCCCCTTCTTAATTAACTTAACTGCAGCTTCATACATCTGTCCGAAATAATCGGATGCAAAAAACAAGCGGTCATCCCACTTGGCACCAAGCCACTTAATATCTTCCAACTGGGAATTTACGAATTCCACCTTTTCCTTAGTAGGATTGGTATCGTCAAAACGCATATTAAACAAACCGTTATACTTCTCAGCCAATCCATAATTCAAAAGAATACTCTTGGCATGTCCGATATGCAAATATCCGTTCGGCTCCGGCGGAAAACGTGTATGCACGGTTTCATAAACACCTTCCTCCAAATCCTTGTCTATAATCTGCTCAATAAAATTGCGGGAAATCACTTCCTTCTCTTCATTTTCCACACCGTTAAGCATTTCATTCTTCTCCATAACTCTAACTCCATTCCCAAAGGGTATATCTCCAACACCCTCTCAATTTTCAACATTTCCATAATATCACAAACCCCTAAAATAATAAAGACTTCCCGCAAAATAATTTTTTACCGCATATTTGCAACTTGGGGGGCCACTTCGCCGACCGCTTAGCAGGGGGAGGGGCTTTTCATAATCGTCTTGCGATTGTACGTTTCAACAAATTGCTATATGTTTCTTTTGCGATGTTTGATTGCCGCTGCCTTTTCTAAACTCACCAATTGTTTCATTGCCAAGCAGGGGCGGTTTTCTTTGCAAGCAAATGCGAGATTTTCTTAATGTACGGCAGACAATGCATTATCCCGTTTGCCGGGCGAAAGACAATTGTTTGAGCGTAGCGAGTTTTTGTCGAAGCCCGGCATTAAAAGCATTGCCTGCCGTACTTTTTTAGAAAATCCGCATTTGTGAAGCAGAAAGCAGCCCCGCTTGTTCAATAGAAACAATCGGTTCAAACAACGAAAAAGCAGCGGCTTCATCGCAAACAGAAAACATATGCAATTTTTAGGAAACGCACAAAAAACAAATCCTCTTATGAAAAGCCCCTCCCCCTGCTAAGCGGTCGGCGAAAAAGCGGATGAAAGTTACAAATATAAGCGGTATATGCCTTGCGTATTGGGGTAAAATGAAGTATAATTTGAGATGGAGTTACTTTTATAAAAATGTATCTGAGGGGGACAAAAAAATGAGACTTATTACACGTTCAGACTTCGATGGTCTGGCTTGTGGTGCTCTGTTAAAAGAGGCCGGCATTATCGATTCATGGAAATTCGCACATCCGAAGGATTTGCAGGATGGTTTGGTAGAAGTTACCGAAAATGATTGTTTAGCAAATGTGCCTTATGTGGAAGGATGCGGATTATGGTTTGACCATCATTCCAGTGAACACGAAAGAAATGAATTAGCAGGCAAGTACAAAGGGGAAAGCCGTATTACCCCGTCTTGTGCACGTATTATTTATGATTATTATGGCGGCAAAGAACGCTTTGCTCATTTTGATGATATGATGGAAGCAGTTGATAAGGTTGACTCCGGCAACCTTACCATTGATGACATCCAGAATCCCAAGGGATGGGTTTTAATCGGTTTTCTGATGGACCCTCGTACAGGCCTTGGACGCTGGCGTGAGTTTACCATTTCCAACTACCAGTTGATGGAAAAATTAATTGAAGCATGCCGCACAATGTCAACCGAAGAAATTCTTGCACTTCCTGATGTTCAGGAACGTATTGATGTATACTTTGAACAGGCTGATAAATTCAAAGAAATGGTTACTGCTCATACGAAAGTTATTGGTGACTTGATTGTATCCGATTTACGTGGTGTAGACCCTATCTACTCCGGTAATCGTTTTATGATTTACAGCATATATCCCGAACAGAACATTTCTATGTGGATTGTAAACGGCAAGGGCGGCAAAGGTTGCTCCTGTGCTGTAGGCTACAGTATTTTGAACAGAACTTCCAACGTGAATGTCGGAAGCCTTATGTTGAAGTACGGCGGCGGTGGTCACAAAGCCGTTGGTACCTGCCAGTTTGCCGATGAAGTAATGGATGAAAACATCAAGTTATTAATTGATGATATTGTAAACTATCAGGAATAAATTACTTTTACATAATATGAAAATCCCGCACCTGTATGGTGCGGGATTTTTTAATAAATATCCGCCAGTGGCAGAAACATTGCCAGCACTGCTTTTACAATCATTGCAAGAGCAAAATAGGTTAGGGCAAAAACCGGATTTCCAAAAATCCAAAATTGAAATCCAAAAATCTGAAACACCAACAGCACAGCACCAATGATAGCAAAGATACTGCCGATTAATGCTATGGGATGTAAAGGATTTCTCATTACGTATCCCATTGTATTCGTAATATAAAAAAACAACCCTATAATACCTAAGGTAATTGCTGCAGACCGGACTCCGTTTACAAATAGAACAGGCACATTTGCCATTCCGATCCAATAAATTATCAACGCAAGAATAATTTCTAAAATATAACTTACTCTTCTGCTCATAAAAGTCCTCCTTTTTTGAAAACTTCTACGTATAGTATTTGATTTTCTCGCCATAATATGAATAAAACTCTCCGCAAATAACATCCATTTTTTGCATACCGCTATATAAATTATCCTATACAGTTTTTTCAATTTTATTTCCTTAAGCACATCCTTCTCTCTGTTGCATATACTAAACCGATGATGCCTTTAGAGGTGCAAAATATGAGCGGTTTTTCAGGCTTTTTTCAAACCAAATCTTCCTTTTTAAACAATTACGATTATTACTATTCACTTCTAGAAAAAATGCATTATACGCAGTCACATCGCGGGGATGCCAAAGATGCAATGTTACTTACCGCCAATTGCGGCCTGGCTCACAATCATTTCAGTACAGAGACAGACCACAAATCAGTATTCAAGCCTTTCACCAGAAGATTATACGGTAAAACCTTTCACATCGCCTTTGCCGGTGAATTTTATAATATGAACACCTTAAAAAAAGGCTTAACAGATTTTACTTTCGATACCGATACGGAAGAAGAAGTGCTTCTTTACGGATTTTTACAGTACGGAACAGAGTTTTTCAAAGAACCGGAAGGCGTTTTTTCTTTTGTTCTCCTTGAAGAAGATGAGCAGCGTCTTTATATGGTAAGAGACGGTTTTGGCTGTAAACCGCTCTTTTATACACATATAAATGACACAATCGTTTTTGGCACCGAACTCAAAGCACTTTTGGCTCATCCCTATGTAAATCCCGTCCTTACCCAAAAAGGCTTAAACGAAATCTTTTCTTTAGGTCCGGCACGCAGTCTCGGTTGCGGCGTATTTGAGAACATATATGAAGTAAAACCCGGCGAATGGATTTGCGCTTCTCCCTATGGATTATATTCTGAAAATTATTGGCGCATAAAAGCCAAACCTCATACCGACTCCTACGAGGAAACCGTTTCCAAAACCAACGAATTACTAAAAGATGCCATCCGGAGACAATGCTCTCACAAAGGAAGTATTGGCGCACTTCTTTCCGGCGGTGTTGATTCCAGTGTCGTAACCGCCGTGGGTGCAAAATATCTTTCCGAACAAAACGAATCCTTAAAAACATTTTCTTTTGACTATCAGGACAATGCAGAATATTTTGAATCAAATGCTTTTCAGCCCTCTATGGACCGTCCTTTTGTAGACATCATGGCCGGCGCTTTGGGCACAAACCATAAATACTTGGAATGCACACAGGATACTCTTTTTCATCATTTAAAAGATTCTGTTCTTGCTCATGATTTACCCGCAATGGCAGATGTAGATTCTTCCCTGCTTTACTTCTGCAAACAGGTGAAAAAAGATGCAGACATCGTGCTGACCGGCGAATGTGCTGACGAAGTATTCGGTGGCTATCCCTGGTTTCACAGGGAAGATTTATTAAAGGCTGATACCTTCCCTTGGACGATGTCCCTGGAGCCCCGTACCAGACTTTTAAAGAAAGATTTTATGGATGCCCTGTCTATGGAAGATTATGTGCAAAATGCATATCATAAAACCCTTCAACAGATTGACTATCTGCCCTCTGAAAGCGATACGGATAAGGCCAAAAGAAGAAACGGATATTTAAGCCTCTACTGGTTTATGGTTACATTACTAAATCGTATGGAACGTTGCAGCGCACAGGCAGATTTAATTGCACGCGTCCCTTTTGCCGACCGCAATCTCGCTGAATACATTTACAATACGCCTTGGGATATGAAACAGCGTGGCGGCGTTACCAAGAATTTATTGCGTGAAGCATTCCGAGGAATTGTTCCGGAAGAAGTACTGTTCCGAAAAAAATCACCCTACCCGAAAACCTATCATCCCGCATATGAAAATCTGTTAAAATACAGTCTGCAGGAAATCATTACAGACACAGCAAGCCCCTTGCATCATTTTATTGATACAAATGCACTTTCTGTTTTTATGAATGAAAAGAAAAATCTCGGTGCTCCCTGGTATGGTCAATTGATGGCCGGTCCTCAGATGATGGCTTATCTGATTCAGATTGACTTCTGGATGAAAGAATATAAGGTTAAAATTAGTCTGTAAGTCGAAGAATGGAACGCTTTCTCGGCTACAATATCTTAACGCTTTCCTAAACTAAAAAAAGGTATCATTGTTGCCACAGCAATGATACCTTTTTATTTATCATTTTACTCTACGGTAATCAGTTCATATTCTCGACTGCCGTATCCCTGCCCTGATGCCGCTTCAATGGTTAATACACCGTTACGCGACTCAATTCGCTCTAACAAATGATCTCTTCCGGGATCATTGGACGCATACACCAAATCAATGCATGCCTGGTCGATTGCAATAGGGTCATCCGACACCAAAATACCAATATCCTTCATACAAGGGTCCTCTGCCACCGCACAACAATCACAATCCACTGACATATTCATCATAACATTAACATATGCCACATTGCCCTTGAAATACTCCACCACACTACCGGCCGCATCCGCCATGGAACGCAGGAACAGATCATGGTCTGCCGTCCATATTTTATCTGCATCGCCCGCGCCGTGAATATATGCTTTTCCGTAGGAAGATGCCACTCCGATGGACAACTGCTTAATAGCACCGCCGTAGCCACCCATGGGATGCCCTTTGAAATGAGACAACACCAACATGGAATCATAGTTTTCAATATTTTTACCTACATAATTCTTTTGAATCACCTTGCCGTTCGGAATATCAAGTTCCTTGTCAGGGCCTTGGGCATCCATCAAATCCACATCAAAATATTTAATCCAACCATGTTTTTCAAAAGTTTTCAAATGCTTCTCTGTAGTATTACGTTCGCCTTCATAGGCGGTATTACACTCAACTACAGTACCTTTTACATAATCAATCGTCGGCTTCCAAAATTCCGGTGTCAAAAAATTCTGATTTCCCACCTCTCCGGAATGTACCTTAATCGCCACTTTCCCCGGCAATTCCTTGCCAAGCAACTTATAAAGTTCCAATACTTTTTCCGGCGAAATGGTTCTCGAAAAATATACTTTTGATTTCATATGTAACCTCCTGCTCTTCATATGCAAAATAAAAATGCTTAATTATCCTTTTTTTCCATTGTCTGCTCCGTGCCTTTGTCAAATAACCCGGACCGTTCCAAAGCCATTACAAGCACCGGCAACAAAATCAGTTGGGCTATCATCCCCGGCCAGGCAGTCGCAAAGCCTCCGGCAACAAAAGCCGCCCAAGTAAACGGTTCCGTCGAAAACAATCCGCAAACCGTTCTTCCCACTCCCCAGACTACACGCCCGAGAAGCATGGCAGGTACAATGGATACGTATATATTTACTATCTTTTTTACTTTTTTCTTGTTCTTGAAAATACGGTAAACTCCGCCGGCAATCCCACCGTAAGCAGCCATTTCAAATGCCATACATAAGGCTCTTGGATATAAAATCGGCATACCAAATAAAACAGACCGGCTTATCGGTATCAAAAATCCTAAAAGGATTCCGTACCAGGGACCCAAAAGGAAACCACCCAAATACGCAGGAATATGGATTAAACTCAACATATTGCCCAAATCACGATTCTGCCCTGTTAAAAGCGGCAATAACCATCCCAGTGCAAGAAGCAATGCTGCAAAGCACAGTTTCCGCGTTCTTATACTTGTTTTTTTCACTCTGCTCTCCCTACAATCAAATCTGCAAACTCACCATCACAGGCTTTCAGTAAATCTTCCGGTTTCATTTCCAGTTGAACACCGATTTTGCCGCCACTGACCACTATGGTCAGCATATTTTTTGCTGACTCATCCACTCTCGTTACATATTTTTTCTTCATTCCGATGGCAGTACAGCCGCCGCGGATATACCCCGTAATACTGTTAATCTCTTTTACATGTATCATTTCCACGGATTTCTCGCCGACAACCTTAGCCGCTTTCTTTAAATCCAACTCTTCCGCAATGGGAATTACAAATACATAGATATTTTTGCTCGCTGACCTTGCAACTAACGTTTTATAAACCTTTTCATAAGGTAAACCAAGTTGGTCAGCAATTTTTAACGCATCAATAAATTCATCGCACTCATAAAAATAACTGTCATAAGATATTTTAAATGAATCCAGAATTCTCATTGCATTGGTTTTTATTTCTTTATTTTTCGCCATGATGGTACCTCGCTTGTATTATTATAAGTCATTCATGGTATACCTTCAATCTACAATCATCATTTCTTTGTTTCTATATATTTTCGATAGGGTGCAAATGCAGAAGGTAATGGATATTTTACCATGATTTCTTCCGGTTCCACAAAAAAGAAATCGTTGGCAGTATCCGTTTTCATACTATCCGAAATTTCGTCAATTCGCAACAAAAAAGCCCTCATATGCCATTCAATATGGCTGAATATATGAACATGGTCTTCAATCTTCTTAACATGTAACGGATGATAACCGATTTCTTTCACATACTCCAGCACTTCCTGTTCGCTCCTATACCCTTCTAACGCCGGAATTTCATACATACCTGCCAACAATCCTTTTACCGGACGTTTGCGTAATGCTACACCATTAGAACCGGATAAAAGAATCAACGTACGTTCTTCAACTTTTCTTTTTTGAGGCTTATTTTTTACAGGTAATTCCGAAATAATAGTTCTCTTCTTTGCCTTACAGGTTGACTTCCATGGACATTCCTCACATTTAGGTTCTCCGTTAGGTAAACAAACCGTAGCCCCAAGTTCCATCAATGCCTGGTTAAAATCCCCTGCACATTCCGGCATACAGGCAAATAATTCTTCCCGAATTTTTTTAATGGTAGCCGGCTCCGATATATTGGAGTAGTCTCCGTTTAAACGTGTCATGATACGTAAAACATTTCCATCCACTGCAGGTACTTTCTCGTCTCCGGCAATGGATGCAATCGCACCTGCTGTATAAGGACCAATACCGGCCAATTCAATTAACACTTCATACTCTGTCGGAAAAATTCCTTTATGCATATCACGAATCTGTATGGCTGCTTTTTGCATATTACGGACACGATTGTAATATCCCAATCCCTCCCAATACTTCAACAGTTCTTCTTCTTTTGCTTCTGCCAAAGCAAGTACATCCGGATATTTTTCCAAAAATCTTTTATAATAGGGCTTTACTGCTTCCACTCTGGTCTGTTGCAACATAATTTCCGACACCCAAACGCCGTAAGCGTTAGGATTTTCACGCCACGGAAGTTTCCTTGCATTCGCATAGTACCAGTTCAGCAGATTATCTATTTCCTTTTGTCTCATTTTTTCTTCAATGCAGGGTAGCATCCGCAATCATACGGCTGCATCCTTCTCCTTTATCACTCATTATGCAATAAAATATAAAAGGTGGGAAGAAGCCTGCCTCCTTCCCACATCACTTTTATCTGAGTCTTTTGCCTTCATACATTTGCATTGTCTGAATGCATTTACGTAACGAACGAAACTTTTCTTCCACGGTTCCGTCATTTAATTCAATATCCATGGAAACCGCCATTGCAATTACCGTCTGTTCGGAAACATTATATTCCATGCTGTCTAAAATATCCAATTTCCCCTGATAATCTTTGGTCTCCAAAAAAGCAATCAGGCGCTGGTCAATCTTTTTCTCTTCTTCCTGTGCTTCTTTCTCCGGATCAATCTTTTCAAATCGATATACCTGTATCGCATTGGGATACTTTTCTTTATTTACTTTCTCCATAAACATTTCCAACGGACGAACATACACAGTGTACGGGGCGTATAATGCCTTATATACCACCTGCGACTCACCGTCTTCCGAACCGGTAGCAATGGATATCACCTCATAATTATTTCCCTTAAAATGTCTGTAAACTTCTCCTGCCTTGGGAATTTCTCTCATCTTAAAAACCTCCGAATGAAACTAAGCATTTGCTTCCTGTTAATGATGCAATTTCAATTATGAACATAAACTTCGCACCCTACATTTTATTATAATGCTTTTTCCGTATTTTGTCATTCTTATCTTACACATAATTCCAGAGAAATTTTACCAAGGGTATCTTTCCCGACATCCTCCAATTGTTTCTCAAAATTTGCCCGTTCCGCATCATCCATCCACAGAAAAGAACGATGATACACAGTAACCGTATACTCCCATTCCCCTGCCTCATTGGTTTCTTTTGTCATATTAACACCACTGTTGCAAAAACCATTTTCCTGCAGTTCCTGTCTGATACAGGTAACATATTCACTTTCTTTCGTTTCTCTCTGTGCGCGCTCTGCCGCTTCCGCATTTTCTGCATATACCTTACCGCCGATTACCAAAGCAAAGATAATAACTAAGATACTCATTCCAATTGCCGGTACAATCATATCCATATATTTTTTCATAATAAAAGTCCTCCTTATAATACTTTCTGTCTGCTTTTTACATCATAAAAATAGCAAATCAAAAGTACAATAAAAAGGACTTATTTATTCAGCCGCACCGCTGTATTTTACGAG
This sequence comes from Lachnospiraceae bacterium, assembly GCA_017473115.1. Lineage (GTDB taxonomy): Bacteria > Bacillota > Clostridia > Lachnospirales > Lachnospiraceae > UBA3766. The sequence continues at coordinate 7,122 of JAFUNC010000006.1, read as the reverse complement.
CAGCAATTCCACGCACATCCGGTCACCGATGTTACCTTTTTTAACAGCATCATCAAAGTTTACACAATCTTCAATTGCTGCTTTCAACGTGCCTGCACTGAATTTTCCTGCCTGCCCTAAATACTTATCTACGATAAAGGGCTTAATCTCTGTTTTCTCGGAAATCTTTCTTTTATCATATCCGCGATTTCGTAAATCTTTTACCATAAGCAACTGAGCGAAATGGCGTCCGATCAGGCTTAAGATACGCATTGGCGGCTCGCGAAGGGCTAACAATTCATAATATAAGCGAAGAGCCTCCATTTGATTTTTATTTGCCATCGCTGCAATCATATCAAAAATATGATTTCCAATTACGGTTGTGCAAATCGCTTCCACATCCGGTAAATCGATGGCTTCTTTATCTTGCGTATAGCAAAATAATTTTTCCATTTCTTTTGATAACAACTCCATATCCGAAGCAGTTCGTTCTAAAAGTGCTTCCACTGCCCGCACCGTAATCTGCTTATTTTCCTGCCGCACGATAGACACAATCCAGCGTTTCAATGTATCTTCATCCTGCACCCGGAATTCTGCCCCGTGCCCGATACCCGTTACTGCTTTATAAAGTTTGGAACGTTTATCAACATTGCTCTCCACAAAAAGAAAAACCGTTGTTTCCGGTTTGTCCCCAAGATACTCTGCCAGTTTATCTCCGTCTTTCATAAAAAGACCGGAATCCTCTATTAAAATTACTCTGCGGTCCGCAAAGAACGGTAACGTTTCTGCCAAGTCAATGATTTGCCCCACCGAAACTTCCTTTCCGATAAAAGCATTGAAATTCATATCATCCGCCAACGCTTTTTTGCTACTGCTTCCACAAAATGCATTTAACAGTTTATCCCGGTATCTTCTAACCAGATACCCTTCGGGCCCATATAAAAGATATACGGATTTGTATTTACCTGTTTTTAAATCCTCATTTATCGCGTACATGTTCCCTCCGGGTATCAATAATAATTACAGTTATTTGACAATTCAGAGCCATATAAATTTAGGGAATCGACCTTATATAAGCAAGCTTACACGGCCGTTCCCCTAAATTTGCATTGCTTTTAATGGTTATAAAAAGATATACTTACAAATAAACAATACCGTAAGAATATACATAAGCGGTGTTAATTTCTTATACTTACCACAAATTAAGTTAATTAACGTGTAAGAAATAACACCTACAGCAATACCTTCCGAAATACTGTAAGCCAAAGGCATAAACAGAATGGTAAGGAATGCAGGAATTGCTTCAGACATATCATCAAAGTTAATTTTAACAACTGCACCCATCATGTAAAAACCAACAATGATTAATGCGGGCGCGATTGCAAAGGACGGAATTGCCAAAAACAAAGGTGAGAAAAACATAGATAACAGGAATAATAAACCTGTTACTACACCGGTAAGACCGGTTCTTCCGCCTGCAGTAACACCTGAAGCACTTTCAACATAAGTTGTAGTTGTAGAAGTACCAAAGATTGCTCCGGCGGTTGTAGCAACAGCATCTGCTAACAACGCACCTTTAATTCGAGGAAGTTTGCCGTCTTTATCCAAAAAATCGGCTTTGCTGGATACACCGATTAAGGTTCCCAAGGTATCAAAAATATCTACAAACAAGAACGCAAACATAACAACGATAAAGTTAATCCAATCAATACCTGCCAAATCCGCCTTGAATACCTGTCCGAAAGTAGAACCAAAAGAACTTAAATCAAAACTGATAATTCCACCGGGAATTGTACTGTACATACCTGCATCTGCGTTAGGCACATAGATACCACAAAGTTCTGCAATAATACCAAGAATCCATGTAGCAAAGATACCCAAAAGGATACCACCTTTTACCTTCTTAACAAGAAGAATCGCTGTAATCATAACACCGATCAATGCAAGGATTGCACCTACACCGACTGACGAGAAAGTATCTCCCTTAAAAGTTTGATATGTAATAAGGGTTGCGTCACTTTTTACGATTAATTTTGCATCCTGCAAACCGATAAATGCTACGAACAAACCGATACCGACACCAACAGCAGACTTTAAAGTCATGGGAATTGCATTAAAAATTGCTTCACGCACATTTGTAAGGGAAAGAATAATAAAAATAATTCCTTCTGCAAATACTGCCAACAAAGCAAGCTGCCATGAGTAGCCCATACCCAAAACAACGGTATATGCAAAATATGCATTCAATCCCATACCGGGTGCCAATGCAAAAGGATAATTTGAAAATAAAGCCATACATAAAGTTCCCACAAAGGAAGCCAGGGCGGTAGCAATTAATATTGCATTTGCATCCATTCCGGTTGCGGAAAGAATACTGGGATTTACTGCCAAAATATATGCCATTGTCATAAAGGTTGTAACACCGGCAATAATCTCAGTTTTGACATTTGTCTTGTTTTCTTTTAACTTAAATAGTTTTTCGAGCATACCTTCTCCTCCTATTTGCCCTCGTATGTAATGACCGAAGCCACATCATACTTCTGTAACTTGTCCCTGCCTTTCAATCCGGCAAGTTCCATCAAAAAGATAATCTTAACCACTTCCCCGCCAAGCATCTCAACCATTTTGGCACATGCTTCAATCGTACCTCCGGTAGCAATTAAATCATCCACCAAAACAACCTTCTGCCCGGGTTTAATGGCATCCTTATGCATTTCAACTTCTGCACTTCCGTATTCCAAATCATAGGTAACCGAAATAGTCTCACAGGGTAATTTGCCTTTCTTCCTTGCCGGTACAAATGGTTTTCCCATCTCATAGGCAATCGGCACACCGAAGATAAATCCTCTGGATTCCGTACCCACAATTACATCATAATCAACCCCATCCAATAACTGCATCATTGAATCGATTGCGAGTTTCAATCCGTCGGCATCCTGTAACACACTGGTAACATCTCGGAAGATAATTCCTTCTTCCGGAAAATCAGGAATACTTCTTACATATTCTTCGATTTTCTTCACACCATACCCCCTTCTTATCTTCTATAGATATAAGTTTATGATACACAAGCATTGTACCATAATCATTACACATTTCACAAGAATAAAGATTATGCTTCGGTGCGGTTCTCATTCACATTCTTTTCGCCGTATGCAAATAATTGTTTTGCCAAAAACTCAACACAATTCACGTTCACTGCGTTGCCAAACTGTTTATACGCCTGAAAATCATTTTCATCCGGAATAAAAGTATCCGGAAAACTTTGCAGGCGTGCTGCCTCCCTGGGTGTCAAACGTCTTCTGTACTTTCCTATAACCGGAATTTGTACCATGGCAACAAGCGCCGGGAACGCATCGGGGCGCTTCACTCTGATGCCCGACGGTCTGAATTGAATATATCCGTCCCAGACAGATGATATGGAGGTCCCGGCCTGCCATTCAAACTTTCTGTTGGTAGGAGTAAAACCGGATAAGTGATTCCATTTTTTTAGCCATTTATCTATAAACGCCTGATTATCCAAATATAACTTTCTGTTTTTTCTGCAAAAATCCGCTTTCCAGCCCGGGTACTCATCCAACGGATATGTTGCACCGAATTCAGAAGACCAGACCGGAAAACCGATTACCTTTAAATCAATCCCCTGATAAAATTCATCCCAACATTCCAACACTTTTTCTTCCTGTTCACTAATGTTGTATTTTTCATCAACCACCCGGTCAAAAATGCCTGCTTCATACGCATTCAGTACCGTCTTATCTCTTTTATCGGGAATTGTAAACTCCAGTTCGCCGCTGTATATATCTTTTCTGATTCCCAAAATATAAACTCGTTCTCTTAATTGCGGAACGCCCAACTGATGGGGGCTCATAATAATCGGTTTCACATTATAACCAACTTCATCCAACACCTTTGCGATTACATTCCAAGTGTTATGATGATCATGGGACATCAGATTTCTCACATTTTCCAACACAATATACTTCGGTTTTTTTGCTCTTAAAATTCTGGCAATTTGAAAAAAAAGCGTTCCCTTGGTAGGATCATCAAAACCCATTTGTTTCCCCGCTTTGGAAAATGCCTGGCAAGGAAATCCCGCGCACAACACATCATGCTCCGGTATCTCTTCATTCTGAATATCATTGATATCATGTTTGGAATCAATCCCGTAATTTTTCATATATGTCTTTATTGCAGATTCATCAATTTCCGATGCGAGCACACATTCACCACCCAAATGACTCATTGCCTGATGAAATCCGCCGATGCCGGAAAATAAATCAATATATCTGAATTTATTCATGATTAACCTCACTTCTTTATATATCATGATTTCACTATGCCAATTATATTTCGCGGTCTCGGTCAAATAACCTCATTTCATCCGCTTGACTTATGACATTTTTATATATTATATCACATTTCGATTTTAAAGGTATTTCAATTATTTGTCATTATAATTATTGTAAAAAACCTTCTTTTTCTTTCAAACGCCTAAGGTCCGCTCATTCGGATTTTTTTATCAAAAGTCACGGTCAGGGCTCCGTCCGCTGCCGTAATCCAAATACGGCTCCCGTTGGTTTCCAGCCGTTCAAGAACTTCTTTGTGCGGATGTCCGTAAACATTATTTTCACCGCAAGAAATAACAGCAAGTTGCGGATTCATCGAATGAATAAAATGTTCCGAATTTGCATTTATGGAAGAACCATGGTGTCCCACTTTCAACAACAAAATATCTTTGATACCCATCTCCGCAATATTCTCTTCCGCCGACGTACCCGCATCTCCCATAAACAAACCGTCCCATTCGTCACTTTGCAAATACAGCACCAGTGATGCGGCATTTTCATCTTCATACAGTACCTGTTCTGACGGAGATAAAACCCGCCACTGTCCTTTTTCTGTTTGTAAAATATCTCCTGCTTTTAGCAGAACCACTTCAATTTCTTTTTGCTCGGCCAGCCGGACAATATTTCTAAATTCATTTTCCAAAACAGCCGGAATGTACAAGGTATCCACGGATATACCTCCCATCGTTTCGTTTAGACACAATTCCTCAAATCCGCTTGTATGGTCCTTGTCCGGATGAGTCAAAAACCATCCGTCCACTTCCGAAATCCCCTGATGTTTCAAAAACGGTAAAAGAATATAGTTTCCTATATTTTCCCGGGAGGTACTTCCACCGTCAATCATAAACACCTCTTGCCCCAGTTCCACGCAAAATCCGTCTCCCTGTCCCACATCCAGAAATGTAATCCTGTCGTCAAACCGCTCCGGCACAAGCAATAAAATAAACAATATCAACATTACCGCCGCCTGTACACATCTTATACACCGCATGCGATTTCGAATTTTCTTTTGTTCACACACATATTCCCGCTGCCTGCCTTCTGCATAAGCATTTTCACTGGCAAGAGAACGAATCAGCAGCCTTCGTTTTATTTTTAAGACAAACCATATCAAACTTACAAGCACAATATAAAATATCCAAATCCGTTCATTCGCCGGTGCACCTGTTATATACGAACTGCCTGGCAATCTTGCTACAAGAGACAAAAACTTCTCATAAAATGTTAACACAATATGTATTACTTCTGCAAAAAGAGTTGCGAAAACAGGAAGGCAGGGACCAAGTATAATAACGCCCAAACCAAGGCCAAGAAGTAATGGTATAAAAGGCAACACACATACATTTACTGCAAGAGAATACATAGGAATCTCATAATAGGATTTCATAATAATCGGTAGCGTCATGTAAGTAACCGCCAAACTGACCCATACTCCATCCGCAACTTTCATATGATGTTTATGAATATCTAAAAACGTGGGGTACAAAACCACAATACCCAATACTGCAAGAAATGATAACTGCACCCCGGCATCATACATCAGCAGCGGCTCCGCAACCGCCAAACAGGCTGCAGCCACCGCCATAGAGGTCAATTTATCATGACTGCGCAGAAACAATGGTGCAATAAGACCAAATGCATACATTACAATGGCACGAAATGCCGATGGCGGCATACCAATCATAATGCCGTAAAGTACAATAAAAAATATGCCGATTAAAACTGCATACCATGCTTTCATATGCATTTTCTTTAATAACTTATATATGCAGCCTCCAATCATGGATATATGTAAACCCGTCTGAACTTGGCGTACCCTATATTATGGCAATAACCCCACTATGTATCTTTGCTTTTTATCGTCCTATCCCTCTTGCACACTATGTATTTAGGTAGGGTGTTCCCCTTTTCCAAAAACACCCTTATGTCCAAAAGCGTGCTTTTATATAACATTCATGACTACAGTATTTCCTCTTAGCATTTCCGTAGGCAACAAAGTCTTTTCCGCAGCATTCACATTTAAATATGTAAAGAGCCCCTTCTCCTCTCTTTATGCATTCTTGATGTCCTTTCCACCATGCCCTTCGACATTTCTCCGAACAGAACTTACGCTTACGTCCTGTTTCTGGTTGCTGAATCAGCTTCCCACAATACATACAAGTCTTCCCTTCTTGCAAATGCATTTTGATTTTCTTACCATATCCGGCAAGCTGATGCCCTTTGCAAAAGTTCCTTACAGTGTCTCTTGTAAGCCCCAAGGCAACTCCGATTGAATGATATCCGATTCCCTCTTTTCTCATAGCCACAATTTGGTCTCTTTGATATTCTGTCATAATATATCAACTCCTTTCGTACTACTATACATCACTCTAAACAGATATATTATCCAGTCATTTCTACTGTAAAACTTCATATTTATATTTGTTCTTTGTGGAATTAATATGAAATTTTTGTAACAAAAAAAGCCGAATGGTTATTACACCACCCGGCTCTCTAATGCATTATTCAATTCGTGAAACTGAAATTTTTCTAACTGTCTTATGTATTGAATTTTACTTCTTTGACTTTACTATATTGAGCATATCTTTATAAGAAATACCATTTATTGCAAGCACTCTGTTTTGCATAATAGCAAAACTTACGAACATACAAACAATACCTAACAAACAGTCTTTTCCTGTTATCATTTTGTTTGCTGTTAAATAGTAAATGTTGAAAACCGATGTAGCCAACATCATATATGCCGTAACCATTCCTGGAGTGTAGAATTTTTCTGCCTTGGAAAGTTTGACAC
>JAFUNC010000005.1 GCA_017473115.1 Lachnospiraceae bacterium | reverse complement strand
CATGCAAACAAACAGACTTTACAAAACGGATTATAGCACCTTTTAGGGTACTTTTGTATAGGATATCTTCAAAAAAGTTGCTAAAAATCAAAAATACAAGGTCAAATCAGTTTGAACCGGAATTTAGTTTTTCATTTGACCTGATAATGTGTATTTTAGATAGTAAAATGCGATATTTTATTGTCATTTTTATCTGTAGAAACGTTTTTTGTATATTGTTTCGCATCTTTTAAAACAAGAAAGGACCAAAACCATGCCCGATTCACTTGCGCAAAAAATCACTCACCTACAGTTTATTCAACGGGAAAACAGCATCAAACATCATAGTTATAAAGAAGAAGTTTTATCCTACGAGTATATCAAACAAGGGGATATGAAGGCCGTTACGGAAGGCGTGCGCATCTTCCTTTCGGACACAGTAGGACACTTATCAGACAATCCGTTACGCAACAAGCAGTACCTTTTTATTGCTTCTACTACTCTGGCAACCCGATATGCAATCGAAGGCGGACTGGACGCTGAAACCGCCTATATTGCCAGCGATCTTTTTATCCAAAGGGCTGATAAATGTGAATCCTTAACAGAAGTAAACGATTTGCACAAAGAAATGCTTACCTACTACGTCAAACAGGTGGCAACTCACCGGCGCAAAACTGTTCTTTCCAAGCCGGTGATTCAGTGCATGGATTATGTCTATTATCATTTACACGAAGAATTAAGCGGTGAAATCCTTGCAGAGATTACCGGTTTAAACCGTTCTTATCTCTCTACTCTTTTTCACAAAGAAACCGGTGTCACTATTTCCGACTATATTATGTCTAAAAAAATGGAAGCCACTGAAAATATGCTTAAATATTCAGAGTACAGCCTTTCTGACATCAGTGAATTTTTAAATTTTTCTTCTTACAGTTACCTCGCTAAGGTATTTCGCGAACAACATGGTATGAGTCCCCGTGAATACCGAAAACGTTATTTCGGACATTCGGATATGGGGGAGAACAATCCTATGGATAATTAACCTTCACAAATTGCATAAGCACATAAAAAGGACGCCGTTTTTCCGGCGTCCTTCGCATTATATTTGATTATTTATTCATCGTCGTCTTCCCACATTGCACGCTCTTCCATCTTTCTCTTAAGACCTTCCATACGCTTCAATGTGTTACGGTTAATATCCAACGGACGGCTCTTTACGTTGACAACAATACTGTCATAACCGCCTTCATTGTATAAAAGTTCTGTCAGTGCATCAAATTCCATTGTCCATGCATGATACTCTTTATCGGAATACATCAAACGGAACTGATCCCAATCCGTAAATACAGGCAATCCCTTTGTTCCGTCCGGTGCCACCAACACAGGAATAGCGGCGTTCGAATCCGCACCGATGCGAATGTCTGCTGCATTTTTTGATTCCGGTGCTCCTTTGGTCGGAACAAGCAATACTGCATCTCTGGATGCACGGATTAACGCATTCTCCAGTTTCTCTATTACACGACGACGTTCTGCATATTCTACTTTCCAACCCAACTCCTGTGCAAGTTTTAAATGCGCACGCATAAACTCAGGATTGGTTACGGGAATACGATTGGGCGGAAATCCTTCCCAAGAGGGAGGCAACACCAAATCTCTATTCTCAATATAATAACCTGTTTGACCGTTATCTACAAAGATACCACCGACTCCATTGGTATAAAATGCTCTTCCAAGGAAACTGATACGACCTTCTTTGCCGACTTCTACAGTATGAAAATTTCTGCGTTCTTCCTTGTAATGCTCCACACAGTTATCTGCATATTCCTTCTCGGAGAAAATCCAAATAGAGTTATTAATCTCTGTAATAAAAGGATATCCGGTACTGTTATCCACTACGGTATACAGAATCTCCGCGTCACGAATCTTTTCAATCAGTTTAATGTGTAAACTGCGGACTTTTCCCTTCATTTCATCAATTTTATCCATACTGTCCATATGGTCTCCGGACTGAATGAGCCACTTGGCATTATTCACCAGCACGCACATATCCTGAATACTTAAACCGGCATATTCTTCCTCAGAAATATCCTCGTCACGCAACAGGAACTTATCACTGATTTCTTTGTCATGCTGCTTTTTTTCTTCCAATGTCATACCTAGTCTCCTCTGCACACGAATCGTTTTTACTCTTCGTTTCGTTTTTATTATATGCGATCAGACACTCTTTCCGGTTTCTACTCCACCATCTGCTGCATCTGCTCTGTAATTCTTGCAATCAGAGCCTCAATCTCTGCAGTCTTTGCCGCAATTTCTTCACTGTTCGCTGCAAGTGTTACAATCGCCTCATTTACCTGGCTGATATTCTCCAGGAACACATCTGTCTCAGATGCGAGATTTTCCATAGCAGGAACTACGTCCTTACTCTGTTTCTGACCATCTTCTACGGTAGACTTTGTCAGTTCTGCAAGTTCTCTTACGCGCTCTGCGATAACCGCAAAACCTTTACCTGCTTCACCGGCTCTTGCCGCCTCAATACCTGCATTCAACGCAAGCATATTGGTCTTACTTGAAATCTTAATAATTTCTTCGTTAATCTCATCATAACCCTTAACAGAATGCATTACATGTTCAGTAGACGCTTTCATAGTGTCACCGAATTCAGCCACGGAAGACATCATCTGTGCCATATTGGTTGCATCACCTGCAGTTGCGGAATTACCCTCTGACAACTCATTCATCGCCTCGGTAATACGAGCCAGTTCTGCTGCCACTTCCTGATAAATCGCTTCTTTCTGCTGACGCTGCGCCTCTGCCTCCTGTGCCTTCTGCTCTACAAATCTCATGGTCTCGCCCAATTCGTCCTTCACATAGTGAATACAATTATCCACTACATTAATGCCGTTGGCAATCGCAGTTGCCATTGTTTTACAATCCTGATATCCGCAGGCACCACAGTTGATTTTTCTCTGCTCAGGCTCATATTTCTTCATCTTCATAAATACGTTGTCAAGAACTTCCTCGGACACTTCTTCCAAGCGATTGTCCTTCACTTCGTATGTACAGACAAAATCATTTAAATCAAGTTTCTTAAACTGTTCATTTAAATTCTTCAAGCGTGCAGCATAATTAATTTCTTTGCTCCATGCTGTCTTTTTATTCTGCTGATTGGATTTTACTCTCTGGTTATGAATCTCAAGTAAAATATCATCATTCATTTCATTTTCAGGATTTGTTGCAGTACCGTAAATACATCCGCCGCCGCAATTCAATGCATCCACCATAAAAGGAAGTTCCTTACCGCCCTTTACTCTGTCTGCATATGCCTGTAAAAAGTGATATACATGTTTTTCGCCTTCAATCTGACGAATAAATACATCTCTTCCCAAGAAATGTTCCACGTTTTCACGAAGTCCGCCCGGCTGAGGATATACACTTCCCAAACCGTACTGGATTTCATCAAAGCCGTCGTACTTGCTTAAATCCATACCCTCCAACTTCTTAACCAGATGTTCAAAGGTTACGTTATATTCAATATAGCCTGCATTCTGCGGTCTTGTAATTTCAGACTTCTTCGCAATACAGGGACTGATGAATGCAAGTTTGTCCGTTACATTCATATACTTCTTTGCATAAATTGCACCACACATCATAGGGCTGTGAATCGGCACCAGTTTGGATACCAATTCAGGCACATAATGTTCAATATAATCCACAACTGCAGGACAAGGCTGTGAAATACCGCCCACCAGATTATGCTTGGTAATCCAGTTCAAATATGCCCATGTGGTAATATCCGCACCAAAACTGATGCTGATAATATGATTGGCCCCAAGGCTCTTTAAATAACCGAGAATTTGTCTGTACTTGTCCGGATAATTCGCAATAAAAGCCGGTGCCAGCAGCAAACTGATTCTGTGTCCCTTTGCCAAATCTTCAAAAAATCTGTCCGTATCATCCTGGAATGCTCTCGCCTTATGCTGGCAGACATCAATACAGGCACCACAACGTACACACGCGTCACCATCCACCTGTACTACATTGTGAACACCTTCCACTACCGCATGGTTTGCCTGCAAAACAGGACAGACCGAAATACATCTGTTGCAGCCTACACAATCCTCATTTGTGTAGACTAATCCAATATTTAAATCACCCATAAATAATTACCTCCCCCAATGAGTATAATTACTTCTATTTTATTCCAAAAGGCGCAGTTCGTCAAGGAAACTCCGCCTTTTAGGTGATTCTTTTTATGTATGCTGATGCAAGTATTTTTCTTTCGTTGCCATACCGCCGCGAATATGCCGCTCCGACTTATTAACATCCAATACCATCCGTGTCCTTTTAGCCAGTGTCGGATCAATCTCTTCCAGTCGCTCTGTCACATCCTTATGTACGGTAGACTTGGATATTCCGAACTTTTTTGCAGTTTGTCTTACAGTTGCATTTTGCTCAATAATATAATTTGCGACTTCAATGGCGCGCTCTTCAATATAATCTTTCAACGTTTTCCTGCCGTATGTTTTTTTACATTCTATGAAAAAACATACGGAAGTATGCCTACCATATCTTCAGCAGATTTATCCGTTCGGAAAGCATTATTTATTCTATTATTTATTGCGGATAATACTGATAAATTCCTTCCTCCGTAATGTAACGATAGGTTTCCCGCATACCATTCAAAACCTCGTCCACATTGTCGGAAGTAACCCTTCTCTCATCCGCTACGATGCACTCCAGCATAAATTGGTTAATCTCCGGTGAATAGTGCATCATATCCATATAATTATTTAAATCACATACAATATCCCTATCATCCTGAAAATAGTAAACTTTCGCATTCTCCAATTCACACAAAGCCGGTAATGTTTCTTCCAGCACCGTAAAATACAATTCACCAATACCGTTTACATAGCCGCTGTCCCACCACATCAATGAATAGGGCGGAAAAATGATAATATACTCCGTCTCCGGATGAGATTCGATTTCGTCAACAACGGCTTCCAGATTCTGATGTAACAATTCCACTTCTTTGGAATAATTTGCCTCCTCTACAATTTCCGCCGGCTTACTGTAAGCCCTCATAGCCCCTGCCACACTGAAATCTTTCTCTGCAGCCCAATTATAGGCATCTCCTCCGGTATTGATATCCATCATTCCATATGCCAGCGATAATGGAATTTCCTCCATCAAAATGTCTTTGTTGTACAAATATGTGACGTCATCCAACGGACTTGCGGTATGAGGATATTCCAATTCTTCGGTTTTATCAAAGGTAGTTTTCGTAGAACTGGTCATGGCAAAAATATCCAGGCTCCAAAACACTCTTTCAATTTCATTCTCTTCATGGGCAATATCCATATAGTACAGCAAATCCGCTACCGAACCGGAGGCACGTATGATTTTAATGGTTCGGGCATCATACTGTGCATTCACATAGTCACTGTCATAGTTTTCTGCCACGGAAGAACCCAGAATCACCGTATCATACTCAAAATTTCGCACAGTGCCCGGCATCTGGTAATCACGGTTGTATAACACCGGCTCTGCCCCTCCAAGCGGTCCGTGATACACATAAAAAGGGTCAAAAAAGCAGACAATGCCACCTACGACAAGTAAACAAACCAATATGCAAATTGTTAAGCGTTTTAAGGCTTTTTTCTTCATTCTGCCGTTTGCTCCTTTTAAAAATCAAAATACAAAAACGTACTCACCTGAGAGAGGGATATAAATGCCCACACAAACAAAAGTGCCAAAATAACAATTCCTCTTTTTTTACATCCGTTCTTTTCCAACCACTCTTCTGCTTTGAGACCGCGGACCAAATACAAAGAAATACCCAGTAATAAAAAGAGACATGTCATATAAAACGGATTCTGTAACTGTGGAAGTTTTAATGCAAGCATTTTACGAATTGCATAAGTTTCCGGTAATTGCAACGTATTGCTCAATCCAACCGTAAAAGAATGAAAACCTCCCGCAAATAACTTAGTAATCAATAACCACGCCTGAGACAACGACTCACTACGGAAGATGGAAAACGTAAACGTAATATAAACTCCCGCTACAATCCGGTTCATCCAATCTTTCTTAAAACGAAGTTTCGGGAATACAGCCTCCCACACCATGGCGATACCGTGTAAAAGTCCCCAAACCACGTAAGTCCAGTTCGCTCCGTGCCAAAAACCGCTGACCAGAAAAACAATCATAAGGTTCCGGCATTTTACGGCTGTTCCCTTCCGATTTCCGCCAAGAGGAATATAAATATATGTTGTCAGGAAGCGGGATAACGTCTTATGCCATCTGCGCCAGAAATCCTTTACGGATGTTGCCATCAGCGGAGAATCAAAATTCTCCGGCAACGCAAATCCGAACATTTTACCGATACCTCTTGCCATATCACAATAACCGCTGAAATCAAAATACAATTCCAGCATATAGAAAATAATGGTGATCCACGCCGCAGGCAAATCCAAATAAGCGATGTTGTTATACTCCGCATTTACTACAATGGCAAGAACATCTGCAAGCAATACCTTTTTACCGAGGCCCAAAATAAACAATCCTGTGCCGTCAAAAAACGATTCCCAGTCCGGTTTACGATTTTTACGTGCTTGCAATTGCGGAACAAACTCATTATGCAAAACAATGGGACCTGCAATCAACTGCGGAAAATAAGTGACAAAGCACGCATAATCCCAAAAGCCATAATCCGGCGCATCTTGTCGATATCTGTCGATTACAAAAGATAATTGTTGAAACGTAAAGAAACTGATTCCCAAAGGCAGGGCAATTTTTTCTATGCTGATATCCGTATGTAAAATAAAGTTACAGTTGTCAATAAAGAAATTAAAATACTTGAAATAAAACAGGACTCCAACATTCAAAAGAATACCCGTAATCAATACCGCTTTTCTGCCACCCTTGGTTTTGGTAACCGTAAACAATTTACTGACACCGTAATTCACAATGGTACTTCCCACAAGAATAATCAAATACCAAGGGTTATAATAACCGTAAAACCAAAGAGACATTCCAACCAAAAAGAGCTTTGCCGGCAGCGGGTTCAATAATTTCTGCAAACCGAACCATCCAAGCAAAGCGATTGGTAAGAATATAGTAATAAAAATCAGTGAATTAAAAAGCATATTTTTCCTTTTGTAAAAAAGAGCAGTTTTATGTCATGCTCAGGACTTCATCTTTATTTGTTTATAACTGCATTCTCCATAAGGTACTCAATTACGGCTTTGTTAATTGCAAGTTGATAAATATAACCTTTACCGTACATTTCTTCCATTTGTACCATAAATTCGGAAGTACTGCCCAAATCTTCCATAACGGCATCCAAGTGTTCCGATGTAACAACAAGTCCTTTTTCTTCATAAATGGCCTGAATAATCATATGGGCTTCCACGCTGTCTTCTGCTCTTAAACGAAGAGCCGCCTCATATTCCAACTCATTTTCAGCGCCTTTGTAATCTGCAAGGGATTTATACATGCCACTGCCGAAATATGCGCTATAGTACTCATTCATATACTCGAATTCCTGCTGGTCCGTATATTTGGTTTTACCCATAACAATTTCTACATATTCTTCCGGATATGAAAGTGCCATACAATGTTCAGAAAGATAGGTCTGCACATAACTCTCCAATGCCACATTACTTGCTTCATCTTCCAAATATTTACGATATGCATCCGCAGTAAGGGCATATTCCGATAAGTGCTCTTTTACAAAAGCATCATCAAATACCGGCTTTGTATAAATACCGTTAATGGTAATACTGAAAACAGCATCTTTTCCTGCAACTTCCGTATTACCATAGTCTTCCGGGAAGGTCACTTCAATATCAAAACTTGAACCTGTTTTATGACCGATCAACTGTTCTTCAAAGTCGTCGATATAACCGGCTTCCCCCACAACAATTACCGTTCCGCCTTCTGCCGTAGAGCCGCCTTCAAAAGCCACTCCGTCAATTTTACCCACATAATCAAGATTGATTCTGTCATATAATTCTATCGCAATGCCTTCTTCCGTGGAGTACTCCATATTGGCTTCCAGCACACTGTCGATTCTTCCGTCAATCACATCAGGTTCAGGTGCAATTTCACTGTAATCCACCTGAATATTATCATACTGTCCGAGGCTGACATAATCCTTCGCCACCACACCCGCGATGGTTCCGTCTTCTGCAAGCCCTTCACTGTAACTTCCGATAGGTTGTGTTACCAAAACAGTTTTATAATAAACAATATATCCGATAAGCGCCACCAGTGCCAAAACCACAACACCGATTACTATGTTACGGACACTCTTTTTGGCTTTTTCTTTCCGAAGCGCTTTGGCTCTTCGCTGTCTTTTCATTTCGGCTTTCTGACTGCTCATAAAATCCTCCAAATCATTCAATTTATAAATAAAATCCCGCTGATTTTACTCACTTTCCTAGTGTAACATCAAACGGGATTTTTTTCACTATATTTTTAATAAATTCACAATACTTTTATTTCTCCGCATCCTCGCTGCGAATCTGGGCACGCTTGATTTTACCGCCCAAGGTCTTGGGCAATTCATCTACGAACTCTACGATTCGGGGATATTTGTAAGGTGCAGTTGCCTTCTTAACGTGGTTTTGAAGTTCCTTAATCAATTCATCAGAGGGTGTATAACCCTTGGCAAGTACTACGGTAGCCTTAACCACCTGTCCGCGGATGGGGTCGGGAGCCGCCGTAATGGCACACTCTACAACTGCGGGATGCTCTACCAATGCACTTTCTACCTCGAAAGGTCCGATACGATAACCGGAACACTTAATAACGTCATCATGGCGGCCAACAAACCAATGATAGCCCATATTGTCACGCCATACAACGTCTTTCAAGTTATAAGAACCACTGCCCAAGGCTTCACAAGTCATTTCTTCGTCTCTGTAATATCCTACAAAAAGACCAACGGGAGGATTCTTGTCCAATCCGCAAATAACAATTTCGCCTTCTTCACCGTTTTCACAGTCCTTACCTTCATCATTTAAAAGATGCAAATCATAAATCGGTGACGGTTTCCCCAATGTACCGGGCTTTGCTTCAAACCATTCAAAACATGCAATCAAAACGGTACCTTCCGTCTGGCCGAAACCGGATGCAATCTTTCTGCCGGTCAATTCTTCCCAGCGGTCAAATACTTCGGGATTCAATGCTTCACCTGCGGTACACCATTGCTCTACGGAAGACAAATCATAATCTTCTACTTTTTCCTGTAACATAAAACGATACATGGTAGGCGGTGCACAAAACGTGGTCAATTTGTATTTCTCAATTACTCCAAGCAGATTTGCCGGAATAAATTTATCCATATCATAACAGAAGATGGTTGCACCGCAAATCCACTGTCCGTAAATTTTACCCCAGCCGAACTTCGCCCAACCGGAATCGGATACGCTCATGTGAAGTTTATTTTCCTGCACTCTCTGCCAATATTTTGCGGTAACAATGTGTCCCAAAGGATGCATATAATTATGGCAAACCATCTTGGGCATTCCGGTTGTACCGGACGTAAAATAAATCTGCATAATATCGGTATTCTTAGTTGCCGCATCTCCGATAGGACGTTCAAATACGTCAGAATGTTCCATCAATTCTTTGTTAAAATTAATCCATCCTTCACGTTCATTGTCGCCTACCAAAGCAATGTTCTTAATGCAGGGAGCCTGCTCTCTGGCAAGTTCCATCTGCTCTACTACGTATGCATCATTTAAGCATACAAACATTTCAATATTGGCCGCATTGGCGCGGTATGCAATGTCTTTTTTCGTAAGCTGTAATGTTCCGGGTACTACAATGGCACCAAGTTTAATCAAACCGGTAGCACATACCCAGTACTCCCAGCGTCTTCTTAAAATAAGCATTACAACCGAACCTTTTTTTATCCCTTTAGATGCAAAAAAGTTCGCCGCCCTGTTGGACAACTTGCTCATATCTTCAAAGGTAAAAACCTTCTCTTCGTTATGATCATCGCACCAAACCAAGGCTCTGTTTTCGGGCTTCTCTTTGGCCCATCCATCTACAATATCAAAACCGAAATTAAAATTCTCGGGAATATTTACTGTATAATTCTTTTTAAAATCTTCATAGGAATCAAACTGAATCCTGGGTAAAAACTTTTCTAACATTTTATCTCCATTCCATGCTTTGTACGCATAAACCTTACTCCGCAATCATGGTTAAAAATGTTGCGGGCACATCCCCGCCGCATCTCTGTCCATGAGGGTAGGTAGGGTTAAAATAAATACTGTCTCCTTTTTCTAAAACGATATCCTGGTCACCAAAGGTGACGACGACAGTACCTTCTAACACTAAATTAAACTCTTCCCCCTTGTGAGATACGAGATCTGCTTTTTTATCAGAAGGATCCAATGTTACCAAGAACGGCTGCATAATGGTATTTGCATAATGATATGCCAGGTCTCTGAATTCATAACCCGGATATCTGTCAGCCTTCT
This sequence comes from Lachnospiraceae bacterium, assembly GCA_017473115.1. Lineage (GTDB taxonomy): Bacteria > Bacillota > Clostridia > Lachnospirales > Lachnospiraceae > UBA3766. The sequence continues at coordinate 41,463 of JAFUNC010000005.1, read as the reverse complement.
GGCCGTTTCCGCCACGTACTACCTGATAAGTTTTCAACTTAGCGGATACACCTGTAAGGATTTCTGAAAAATCCACTTTATATAACTTGGAAAGTTGATAAATTACGTTAATGGGAATATCTTGACCGTTGGCTTCGTACTGCTTGTACAAATCCACACTGATACCAAGTTCCTTCGCAATATCTTCTTCCGAATAATCACATATTTCTCGAAGTTCTTTGATACGCAGGGCGATTTCTCTGATTTCGTCCATAGTTAACCTCCTTAAAAACAGGAATAGAGAATCGTATATTACGATTCCCATCCTGATAAAAATCTTTTATGATTCCATACCAATCTTTAACGCTTCCTGATTCAAACCAAGCATTGCTGCCTTCTTTGCAGGAATCACTTTCTGGATACCTTTATCCAATGCTTCCTTTGTACAGAAGCCTACTTCCTTGAACATCTTACCTACCAAAATGATGATTGCGCAACCTTTTAAGCCTCTTTCATCTGCAATCTTGGTAGCGTCAATGTAGTAAACATTTACGTCTGTACGTTCTACTTTCTTGGAAATCATAGAACTGTCTACAAGGATTGTACCGCCGGGTACAACAGCATCTACGAACTTATCCAAAGAAGGAAGGTTCATTGCGATTAATACATCCGGCTGTGTTACCAAGGGTGAACCGATAGATTCTTCACTGATAACAACGCTACAGTTACAGGTACCGCCACGCATTTCGGGACCGTATGAAGGAAGCCATGAAATTTCCTTATTGTCCATAAGTCCTGAATATGCAATTGTTTTACCTGCGAAGAGGATACCCTGGCCGCCGAAGCCTGCCAATAATACGTTTAATGTCTTACTCATTATTTGTCTCCTCCTTCTGCATCAATATCTTTGTATACGCCGAGAGGATAGTACTCAAGCATATTTTCACGAAGCCACTTCATAGACTCTTCCGGAGTAAGACCCCAGTTAGTAGGACATGTTGATACGACTTCGATGATTGAGTAACCCTTCTTATCAATCTGGTTCTGGAAACCTTTCTTAATTGCCTTCTTGGCAATGTTAACATTCTTCACGCTGTCAACGGTTACACGCTGAGCAAGTGCTGTACCGCTTAAAGTGGAAAGCAATTCACACACACGGATGGGATGCCCCGCTGTAGCGGTATCACGACCGTAAGGTGAAGTCTGTGTAATCTGTCCGGGAAGAGAGGTCGGTGCCATCTGACCGCCTGTCATACCATAGATTGCATTGTTGATAAAGATAACCGTAATGTTTTCACCACGTGTTGCAGCGTGTACGGTTTCTGCCATACCGATAGCAGCCAAGTCACCGTCACCCTGATATGTAAATACTACGTTCTCGGGAACTGCTCTTTTAATACCGGTAGCAACTGCGGGAGCACGGCCGTGTGCAGCCTGCACCATGTCACAGTTAAAATAGTTATAACTGAATACGGAACATCCTACGGAAGCAACACCTACGGTCTGTCCCACTACTCCCAACTCATCTAAAACTTCTGCAACCAAGCGATGTACGATACCGTGTGTACATCCGGGGCAGTAATGAAAAGGCACATCTGTCAATGCCTTGGTTTTTTCAAATACAACAGCCATGATTACATCTCCTTTCCTGCAAGTGCGCGAATCTGATCCAGTACTTCAGCAGGTGTAGGGATTACACCACCGGTACGACCAAAGAATTCAACGGGTTTTCTGCCGTTTACTACAAGGCGCACGTCGTCAACCATCTGACCCATGTTCATTTCCACGCAAAGATATTTCTTTGCTGTAGGGATGGTTTTTTCAATTGCTTTTTCAGGGAAAGGCCATAAGGTAATGGGACGAACCATACCAACCTTAATACCTTCTTCTCTTGCAGTCTTGATTGCACTTCTTGCAACACGTGAAGAAGCACCGAATGCTACGATTACGATTTCAGCATCTTCTGTCATGAACTCTTCCGCACGCTGTTCTTCTGCCTTAATCTTCTCATATCTTTCATAACGTTCTTTTACAAGATTTTCGAGAACTTCGGGCTCGATATATAATGAATTCACAATGTTCTTCGGTCTCTTGTTCTGATGTCCGTTGGTTGCCCAAGGCTTCTCAGCAATTGCTGTATCCTTCTTCTCAGGGAACTCAACAGGCTCCATCATCTGTCCCAACATACCGTCTGATAAAATCATAGAAGGTACTCTGTACTTCTCACCTACTTCAAAAGCAAGGGGAACGAAGTCTACCATTTCCTGAATGGTGGAAGGTGCCAAAACAAACATCTGGAAATCACCGTGTCCAAGTGCCTTGGTTGCCTGCCAGTAGTCTGACTGTGAAGGCTGGATACCACCAAGACCGGGGCCGCCACGCTGTACGTTAATAATCAGTGCGGGCAAATCAGAACCTGCGATGTAAGATACACCTTCTGATTTCAAGCTCACACCCGGTGAACTGGAAGAAGTCATGGAACGAACACCTGCCGCGGTTGCACCAAGTACCATATTAATCGCTGCCACTTCCGATTCAGCCTGTAAAAATACGCCTCCCTCCTTGGGTAAACGTTTTGACATATATGCCGCAATTTCAGTCTGCGGTGTAATAGGGTATCCGAAGTAATGCTTACATCCGCACTGAATAGCGGCTTCTGCCAAGGCTTCGTTACCTTTCATTAAAACTTTCTCTGCCATTTTAATAATCTCCTTTCAAATTCTTTTATCTTTCTACGGTAATTGCCACGTCAGGACACATGATTGCGCAAGATGCACAACCGATACATGCTGACTCGTCTGTCAATGTGGAAGGATGATATCCCTTCGCATTAATTTTATCCTTGGAAAGAACAAGAATCTTTTTCGGACAGGCGGTAACACACAATCCACAGCCCTTACATAACGCTTCGTCTACTGTAATTTTTGCCATGTTTATTTCCTCACTTTCTGTTAGTGTTCGTTTTATATTCTATATTATATGAATTTATGGATGTTACCCGCTGTGAACAAGTTCCCACGGACTGTCTTCATAAATTCGCATGGTTCTGAATTTTTACATTCTGTCAAAATCGGGAATCCCGGTTTCCCAAGGTGCCCTCACATAAATTTCCACCGGATACCATTTTACATCCGTATAACCATCCGTCAAGCCACGCACTCGGTCATCTTTATACAAATATGTAGGTATCGTATTCGCCCATAGGGGTAACTGACAACACTCGGATACTTCCTTCGCATAAGAAAGTCCCTTCTCTACAATTTCCCACGTGGTGTCATACTTTAAATGTGAATTATTCACGATTGCACTTACTTTACATCGGGAAGCACTTTCGATTTCCTTCATGATTTCCATGGTTTCTTCCGGGGTAGCCGTCAAATTACGATATCGGTTAATTAAATACAACATCGTATAATCCGTCTCCTCAAGTTGCTTATGGAAGCGACCCAAAACCACGGAACCGGCATCATCACCGCCCACATCCATAATGACATCATCATCGGTTTCAAATACCATATTCAGATTCACGGGGAATCCCGGCGTTTCCACATTGGTATTTGCAAACATCGGTGCAATTACGGTAATACCCATACTTTCCAGTTTCTCTTTATATCCCGAGGATAAAAAGTACGGATTAACCAAATCCAAATCCACCAACGTAACCTTACGGCCGCTTTTGGCACGGTCAATGGCAAGATTCAAAGAAAAATTACTTTTACCGCAACCATAATGACCGCAGACAATATAAAATTCTTTTTCTTGTGCCAAGACTGCACTTCCTTTCCTTTGTTTTTCGATAAAAAACGTCGAAAAACCTTAATTTAGATATAATAGCACAGCAATTTTAAGAAATCAAGTTATGCCTGTAAGAATTTAAGGTGCTCCAAGAGTTCTTCCGAGGGCCGAATGCCTTTCTTTTCAAGAGATTGCAAATATCTTGAAAACTCCGTTTCTTTCTTGGTCCGCTTATTTTCCATCTTGGACAATACCTCATTCATCACCGGATTCTGCTTTAATGCTGCTCTCTTCTCTTTTGAAAACAGGCAGTACTCCGCCATAATATTACGGCATACTTTATTCAGCCGGTTCGCGCCTTCTGCCTCATACTTGACCCAAATCATATAATCGGAAATAAAAACTTCTGCCGTGTTATTACGGTATCTGGTCAACTTATCTTTAATCTTCTGTTTTGCACCATCGGACAAATCATTGTTTTTACGATAAAATTGTATATAATCATAATACTCCGACGTCAGACTGCGCTCTGAAATATCGTTCCAGCGCACTCCCTGCTCCGTACGGCAAAACTCCCAGCGATACCTTGCCACAATATTGAGCAACATTTCTTTGAAATCGCCCTGAGGATACAGCGGCACCGCAAAACGCGCGGGGCTTACCCTTTTACGGCCTTCGATTTCCTGCCACATACTTGCTCGATATCCTACGTGCGGAATCAAAATGATATCCGGCAAAACTTCCGTCATCAGTCGCAATGCTTTTACCTGACCGCCCCCATCATAATAGGAGTATTCACGATAAAAAAGAGAAAAATCCACCTTGCGTATTTCGTCCAGTGTTTCTGCAATTCTTTCATAAGATAAAATACTGTTCTCAACATTTCCCGTCAGTTCTTCCCCGGTCAGGAAAGGACAAAAGGTTGCATTGGAACTGTACACGATACGATTGTTGGGACGGAAGAAATTCTTGATTTCAAAACGCACCTTACGCATCATATCATTATTATATTCCTGCTCTTCCTCAAAACTGATGCTCTTCTTTTTCTTAAACTCCTGCAAGAAATCCCTATAGTCTCTTCCAAGTTCATCTCTGGATGGTTCCCGTTCTCCGGTATAAATCAAATGCAGCCACTGACTGATGGTATGTACTTTATACGCACCGCCGTAACTTCTTTTACAAACCAAATCATAAATCCGGACCTGTTCTTCTTTACTAAAATCCGTATCACTCAAAATACCGTAATCCAAAAACAAATTCACCCATACGGGAGCGTTCCCCTGCTCCTTCTTTTTGAAGACTGCTTCGTACAACTCGTAAAACAGTGTTTCAAACTCGTGAATCTTCTTCATGGCATCCGGCGCACGGAACTGATTCTTGGCAAGAATACGGAACGACGTAAGCCCTGCCATAAACTCTTCTTTCTGCGCTCCGGTAACATCCGCAAACTCCAACAGTTTCTTAGTCAGCCCTGCAAAAGCGCTCTGCGCTTCCACCATTTCATTGGCTGTGTACTCCTTCATCATAATGGCATCTTCTGCTTTTGCTGCAGTATACAATACACTGATTGCATCCCGAATTTTTTCTACCGGCGAAATAAAATGTACGCCGGGGGCTTCACGGAATTCTTTTTCCATTGCCTGCGCCATAGCCAGAATGGATTCCAATTCCGTTACCACAGGTTGAATTTCGCCCTTGATATCACGGATTTCCAATGCCATCTCGTAGTATCCCGTATATAAAGTTTCCCGATTGGCACCGAAAAACATCTGCCCTATTTTTTTATAAAAAAGCATACTCTTTTCAGCCGCCGTTGCCATTCCGCGCCAACTGTCTTCCATTTGTTTCAGAAAATTCATGGTTGAGTACGGCGTATTGCCAAAAAAAGCCGTAATCTGCTCAAGACTCAAAAGAGACAATTCCGAAACCACTTCTTCGGTATAAACATCCGGTGCATAGGTATGGTATTCACTCTCCAGATTCTCGATATCTTCCAGTTCTTTTGCCGCTATATTATATTTTTTACAGAAATTTTTATACTTCTCGTAACTTACTTTTAACTTTCCGTAAGCCCTTTTACTGCGTTGGAACCAACGGTTCTGCAAATTGCTCTGTTGCTTATAAAAACGAATGGCAGACAGAACAGAAACGGAGAGATATTTTTTCTCTCCGCCAAAAACCGGTCGCATAAAATCTGCTCCTCCAAAGGCATACATACATACCTTGGCAGTGGTAGATGCAACATAATCATATCCGTACTTTCCAAGCCAAATGTCACTGATGCCTACCATATCTCCGGCACCCAAAACCACCGTGCCGAAAGTAGTTCGGGCAATGATCTCTCCTTCCGCAATCATGGCAAGAAAACGAACATCACCACCCGCTTTAAAAACAATTTCTTCCGGTTTAAACTCATATATTGTTTTATCCTGATATTCTCTATTTGTCATATCCGGCCTCTTTCAATATTGTATGTTATTTTATATCACAATCATTCCCTGCAAAACACCTGACCGGCTCACAGGTTAATTTAAGACTGAACCATTATAAAACACGTCTTACGGATAAAATGGTACGATAAGTTGCATTGGATATTTTAATACCCGTCTTCGCAGAACTTGCATGTACAATTTTGCCGCCGCCCACATAAATAGCCACGTGCCCCGCATAACAAATAATATCTCCGGGCTGTGCATCCGCATAAGCCACTTCCGTTCCTACACCTCGTTGCGAGTAAGACGTTCTGGGAATCGAAATTCCGAAATTCTGATATACCGCCTGGGTAAAACCGGAACAATCCGCTCCGTTGGTCAGGGATGTTCCACCCATTACATAAGGATTACCCAAAAACTGTATTGCATATAAGGCAACCTGCTTACCGGCATCACTTCCGTTCGCTCCCGTAATGACGGATGCATCCAAACTGTATGCCGAACCGGTATGTTGCGGAGTACTTGTTGACGTATTACCCCCACCGGTATTTCCTGTATCCGCAGAATTACCGGCATTACCTGCTGTTCCCGTACTTCCTGTCGTTCCGGTATTTTCTGCAGTTCCGTTGTTTCCTGCATTGCCTTCATTTGTCGTATTACCGCCATTGCCCTGGTTTGCTGCATTGGCCGCCGCTTCTGCTTTCAAGCGCTCCTGTTCCAAACGTTCCTGCTCTAAACGTTCCTGTTCCAGACGTTCCCGCTCCAATGCCTCTTCGCGTTCTTCTTCCAACTGACGGATCGCAGCATTCTGTTCCCTGATTTCCCTTGCATACTGGCTGGCAAGATTTTCCGCCGAAGCAATCTGTACCGCATACTCATCGGAAACTTCCTGCAATTCTGCCACCATACCTTCCAGTTCCTCTTTTTCAAGTTCGCATTCATCTTTGGCTGCCTGCAATTCAGATTCTTCAATCTCCAACTGCTCTTTTAATGCTGCAACTTCCAGTTTTGTTTGCTGATACTCTTCCAAAAGTTTGCTGTCATAATCGTAGATCTGCTGTATGTACTCCAAACGGGTAAATAAATCTGACAAACTGTGGGAATCCAATAAAAGCGTCAAATAGGAATCTTCTCCTTTTTCATACATCGCCTGCAAACGCACCATGGTATCCTCATACTGCTGTTCTTCTCTGGCAATAGCTGCTTTCAAATCTTTTTCAGCCTGCTCTATCTGTGCTTCCAGCATCGCGATATCATCTTCCAGAATCTCAATGCTTGCCATTAATTCCACAATTGCCAACGTAAGCGTATCAATTTCACTTTCTATTTCTGCCTGCTCATTCTCTAATGTATTAATACTTCCTTCAATCTCTTCCAACTCCTGTTGGTTCTGTTCCAACTGCTCTTCCGCTTGTTCAATCTGATTCTGCAATTCGCTGGAAGATGTGGCGTACACCGTCTGACCGCAAAGTGTTACAAGCAGTAAAATCGTTGTCGCAAGTCTTAATATTTTCTTGTACATTTTGCGTTCCTCCTCTTGTCCATAGTTATTTTTATTATACATCATTTTTATAAGGAATTACAACACCTGCAGACGATTTCCTGACTTTGGAAACGCAATTAAGTACTCTGTTTTATAAAAGATTCCTTTTGGGACACCGTTCACAGTTTTTTCACACAAAGGTTGTCTTTTTTATTTTACTCTGCTAATATGTATAAGGGTTCCCGAAAAGGAACACGCGTTGATTAATATATTTTATGTGTAAAAAGGAGAAGAAACAAATGAAAAACAATCCCGGATTAGGTTCCGTTATTTTAGGAGCGGTTATGAATGTCGTTAACTTGGGTATGGTCTGCGCAATGTTTTCAGGCATCGGAATGCTGTACGGCGGAATCTTTGTCATTTTCCCCATCCTTGGCATTACAAATGCCGTAAAAGGAATTAAAATGGGCCAAGGTCCCATCGCTATCGTTGGTTTGGTTTTAAACATTTTCGCAGTAATCGGTGCCGCGGCTCTTGCACTATTCGGCATCGTTGCCAATGCATCCGCATAATACGAATTACATATTATGATTTCAAAACAAGTACCCTTTTTACAGGGTACTTTTTCTTGCCTTTTGCCCGAAACAATGATACAATAATTTGTGCATAAAAAGTTCAGACAGGAGGCTTACAGAAATGCAGTATCTTTTATTAGCCAAATTAAGTACCGGATGGATTGTTACCATTGTGGTTCTTGTAATACTTATCATTGCCATGATTGTTCTCTATTTCGTTGGCAAGAAAATGGAAAAGAAACAGGCTGAACAGCAGGCGTTGATGGAGCAAAATAAACAGACCGTCAGCATGCTGATTATCGATAAAAAGAAGGTCAAATTAAAAGACGCAGGATTCCCGCAATCCGTATTGGATCAGGCACCGAAGATGTCCAGAAACATGAAAGTTTATGTTGTAAAAGCGAAAGTCGGACCTCAAATTCTTTCCCTTCTTTGTGATGACAAAGTGTTTGATACCGTACCCGTAAAGAAAGAAGTCAAAGCAGTCATCAGCGGCATGTACATTCTGGGTGTAAAAGGACTTCACGGCAAATCCGTTGCCACACCGCCCCAGAAGAAAGGCTTTTTCAAACGTACCATGGATAAGTTACAGGAAAAAGCAGGTTCTAAACCCGTGAAATAAAACAAAACCGTGAATCTATAAAGGTTCACGGTTTTATTTATTCTTACATATATGTATTAACTTTCATAATACCTTTTTATAAATGTCAGAAAGGCAGTAACTGTATTTCCGTTTTGCAATGTGACACCAATTGTTCTCCGGAATATAAATCATATGTAATCACAATCCGACTTTTACAATCTTCTTCATATACATTCAATGATTTGCATTTGATTTGCATATCAATCATTCCGTAAGGCGTCTGATATTCCACTGCACTTGTTTCTCCGGGAATAAAAATCATCTCCGATTCCACAGCACCGCTTTTGCTTATCACAGCCTTTCCTCCGGATATTGTAATTTTATTCTGTACTTTCATATTTTCTGCAGGTTGCTCAATATATTCAATAATACAACCTTCCGCATTCTCAAAAGATTCCCCTTCTGTATCAACAACGGTAGTATCCGTTTCTTCGCCCATTGTCTGCCAACCGATAATTTTAATTTTTACCCGTCCGTACGTCATCTTCCGTTCCTTTCTCTTTTATCATTTCCCATAATTGGCTTTTGATTACAATATCGTCCTCATCCGCTTCCATAACCGCAATCGCCAGTTCACGGTCCGTCAATTCGCATTCGATTATCTGTCCGTTCTCATCCACTACCCGACAACATCCGCCTGCAATACTGAATTCCGGATACATTACCAGCCAAAGCAAAATCACAAGTGCAATTCCGCACAGGAATTCTCCCGTTTCCCCATGCAACGTTTTCTTTATTCTCTTACTGATATTCTTTTTCATTTTTATTCTCCCCTCTAAAACATATGCTCTGTTTGTACACCAAAGTACCCGTTTATGTATCTGAAAAGAGCATTGCCTTGTTCATGGAAGAATATTCAATATTTTCTGTTTTTTATCTGATTTAAAAAATATGTTGCTTCATTCGCTTCCGCATTCGCAATATGGTTTCTACTTCACCGGATGATAAAAAGAGGATACAAACACCTGCTTTGCAAGATTACGTTCACGGATTATATGTGCTGCCTTTTCCGCATCTTCTGCCTTTTCATACAAACCAAATACAGTAGGTCCGCTACCGCTCATCATGGCGCGCATGGCGCCGTTTTCTTTCATTACGTTTTTCATATCCGTAATCTCTGTATATTTGGCTTCCGTAACCGTTTCCAACACATTGTCCATCACCCGCACCACACCGGCCAAATCACCGGCACGGATTGCAGATGCCTGTGCGTCAATATCCGGATGATAGGTCAGGGAATTTGCGTGTAGATTCTCGAATACATACTTGGTAGACACATCAAAATCCGGCTTAGCAATCAAAACAACACAATCCGGCACATTGGGCAACATGGTAAGCACTTCACCGATCCCTTCCGACAAGGCCGTACCGCCTACAATACAGTAAGGCACATCGGCACCTATTTTGACTCCTAATTCACACAGACGTTCCTTGCTGACGCCTAAATCATACAGTTCGTTGATGCCGTTAAATACCGCGGCCGCATCCGTACTTCCTCCCGCCATTCCGGCCGCCATAGGGATTCTCTTCTCCAAATGAATACGGATTCCGCCGGACAAATGATATTCTTCAAACATTAATTTCGCCGACTTATAAACCAGATTCGTCTCATCACAGGGAAGTCCCTCAATATTACAAGTCATTGCAATTCCGGTCTCTTCTGTTTTCTCCAACGTCAGGATATCATACAAATCCACCGTCTGCATAATCATACGAAGTTCATGATAACCGTCTTCTCTTCTTCTCAATACATCCAATCCCAAATTCACTTTTGCATATGCATTTAATACCAACTTCTCCATATCATTTCCTCTTCACTATTTTTATATTTCTTATCCTGTTCCTGCAGAATATCTTTCACCGTTTTTATAACAATAAAAGTATAACATAGAAACCTTTATATAAAAAGTTTAAAAAAGATAAAATACATATAAACATTCTTCCTTTTATGCCGATATTATTAGAAAGCAATTAATGGACTAATTGCGCGCAAAAAATAATCACCAAGGAGGGTAAAGACATGAGTGTAAATTCAGTAACTACATCAATGGAAGCCACTTACAGTGCATATTCTGCCAAAGCCGATTCTGCTAAGAAAGCAGATACCGCCAAAAAAACAGAAGAACCTGCTGCTGTATATGAATCTTCCGCAAGCAAGGCTGCTTCCGACAAAAAGGCTGCCAACTTAAAAGTTGCAAACTATATCAAAACAGCCAATGATGCCCGTATTTCACAGTTGGAAAACATTGTTCATAAGTTAATCGCCGGTCAGGGTGATGCTTATGGCAAAGCAACCAATATGTGGCAGTTTTTAGCCAGCGGTAATTTTACCGTGGATGCTGCAACCAAGGCACAGGCCCAGGCTGACATCGCAGAAGACGGGTACTGGGGTGTAAATGCTACTTCAGACCGTATTGTAGATTTCGCAGTTGCATTGGCAGGCGATGATCCTGAGAAGTTAGAAGAAATGCGTTCCGCATTTTTGCAGGGCTTTAACAAAGCCAAAGAAACCTGGGGCGGAGAACTTCCCGACATTTCCCAGAGAACTTACGATGCCGTTATGCAGAAATTTGACAAGTTAACCGGCAAGGCCGAAGAAACAACAGCAACAAACTAATACGAGTTCCCTTTTTTCATACAGGATATAAAAAAGGGCATTCGCAAATAATGATTTCTGTAATGAAACCGAATATTTGAGACTCTGTACGCATATTCTTTAGTGAATACGTGCAGAGTCTTATTTATGTTGAAAGGAGTTTCGTTATGGACTTAATCAAAACCAATATACATATGGACCAAACCGATTGCCGGGTGGAATCCCAGTTTACTTTAGATGAAGATTGTAATATCAGCGATAATAAATCCGACGTTTCCCGCATTCTTTTATCCGATGCCATTATAAAATTCGAGGAAATTCGCGCTTATGATGAACAGGTACTGGTACGCGGCAAACTGGTATATCATCTTTTATACGAAGCCGATGACAGTTTCGGCGCATTGCAATCCTTTAGCGGTAAAATTCCCTTCGAAGAACGTATCAATGCTGATTGTATTTCTTCCGGCGACAATCCGCTTGTAACCGCTGATTTGGAACATTTACATATTAACATTTTAAATTCGCGTAAAATCAATGTGCAGGCTTTGGTTCTTCTCACCGCACTGCAGGAATCCATCCATAGTGATGAAATCAGTACGGGAGTAAGCAAAGATGAGCCTGTGGAATATCGTCTTTGCAATCAGCAATTATTAAGTATTGCCACCATGAAAAAAGACATTTGCCGCATTCGGGACGAAGTAAAACTCCCCGCTAATTTACCGGCAATGTCTGAAATTCTTTGGAGTGATTTATCTTTAAGCAGCGTCGAATTCAAACCGGCAGAAGATAAATTAAACATCAAAGGAGATGCAAATCTTTTCTTGATTTACCGCTCTGACGACGCTACCACCGGTTATGAATTTTATGAAACTTCCGTTCCGTTTGCCCACAGTATCGAATGTAACGGAAGCCGTGATACATTGATTCCGGACATTACCTATAACATCTCCCAGAAAGACTGCGAAATCCGGCCGGACTTAGACGGCGAAGAACGTATTGTGGGCTACGATATCATAATGGATTTGTATATTAAACTGTACGATGATATGAATTTAGATTATATCTGTGATGTTTACGGCACTCATAGCGATATTGATGTTACCTATCAGCAATACGATGTCAAAACATTATTGGCACAATCCACCGCTTTTATGCGAATGCAGGAAAAAGTACCTTTTCACTTGAAAGAGGAAGAACTGCTTCAAATCAAATATTGCTCGGCAAAACTTTTTCCGGAAAACGCTTCTGTTGTTGATTCTTCCGTCGAAGTCACCGGTTATATTGCAATTACGATGTTGTATATCACCAATGATGACCGTTTCCCGTTCCGTACCGGAAATTTCGAAATGCCTTTTACGTATTCCATTGATTTACCGGGCATAAAAGAACAGACTATTTATCAGATGAATGCCAATCTGGAGCAATGTCAGGTTGCTTCTGCCGGCAGCGACAGCCTCGACGTAAAAGTATCCGTTGCATTTGAAGTATTCGCATATGATCACAATGTGATGGATGCAGTCAGCGATATGGAAGAAACAGATTCCAAAACTTGCTGTTCTTCAAACCGCCCGGGCATTGCCGTATATTTTGTAAAAGACGGAGATTGTCTGTGGAACATCGGCAAAGAATACCGTGTGCCGTTAAACAGAATAAAAGAACAGAATTCACTTACTACGGACACAATTCGCAAGGGACAGAAGTTGATTGTGATGAAGTGATAATATAAAAGGTCATGGACCGCGGTACTGACAATTTTTCTCAGGGACGCTTTCGCTTGCTTGTCCCACGTAGCGGCACATAGGGTTGCAAAAAGCAACCCAAATGCCGACGGGGCCAAAACACCCTTCGAACCGATTTGTCAGTACCGCGGTCCATTCGGTTTCGATATTATATACTAATGTTTCTTCATTTTCTCAGAAATCAACATCTGTTATTTGCTAATGTTCATCGCTGTCGGCTTTCATAATGGATTATTATTTATATAACCTTATTCTGCCAACTCTTTTAAGGTATCTCCTGTCACGCGATACTGCGTCCAGTCGTCCATCGGTATTGCACCAAGTGAAAGATAAAAATCAATGCTCGGCTGATTCCAGTCCAGACAACTCCACTCCAGCCTGCCACACCCTTCTTCTACCGCAATGCGGGCAAGTTTTTTTAACAATGCCTTGCCGTAGCCTTTGCCACGGTATTCTTTTTTGACAAATAAGTCCTCAAGATAGATTCCGGCACGACCTAGGAATGTGGAGAAATTATAAAAATACAGGGCAATGCCTACCGCCACATCACCTTCTATGGCAAGAAGCACTTGGGCTTTTTTCTTTTCAAAAAGCCACTCTTTCAACAGTTCTTCCGTCGCTACCACCTGATCGGACATATCTTCGTATTCCGCCAAGGCTTTGATGAAAGAAAGAATCGTTGATACGTCATTTATGTTCGCTTGTCTGATTGTAAATTGGTCCATCGTATCTTCCTCATACTTTATCATACACTTGATTCCTTACTTCTTTTTGCTTTTCGGAGTAAATACCGGCGGAAAGACACCCAATTTTACAAAGATTGCGTGCACTCCCAATACCGCCAAAATATAAAGCACAAATGCTAAAAGCCCAAACACGGGACCCGCAAGGGTAACAAGTATCATTGCGCCTTGCATCATCGGATTTATGTACGTAGCATTTGCATTCCCGTCCATATCAATGTAAGCATTGGTCACAAAAGCAATATCCTCGCCGTGTAATGTTTCCTGCATTTCCTCCAAGGCTCCCGGTGCCTCAAACACAACTCTACCCACCGGCAAAATCTCAGTATAAACATTATCTCCATCCTGGATATTAGCCGTATTTAATCTCACTGCCATAGCATTTTCATCATCAATTTCCAAAATGCGCCATTCATAATTGTCTCCCACAAAGGTTCCGTAATTATAATAATTAACAGAACCTGTTTCTATGGTAAAAACCTTCCCCTGCTGAGACAATTTTACAACATCTTCCATAGACGATGCCCTGGGAGTCTTCGGCGTAGCCTTGCCTCCCACTTCGCCATCGGGCACTTTTTTACCGCCGTCCACCAGTGTCCCTATCACATCAAATGCACTATCGAGAACACCCAACTTCTCCGTTACGGTAAAAAGCCCTACAAAAATCGCACCAACGATAATCATACATATAAATAAATCTAAACGTACGCCTCTGCTTCTCACGCTTCACTTCTCCTATTTTACACAACCGATCAGTTCATTAATATCTGAAACTTTATTCTTAAGCATATATCCTTCAATTCCTTCCACAACTTCAATGGTTGTATAAGGATTCATAAAATTCATGGCACCTACAGACACAGCCGTAGCACCCGCCATAATGAACTCAAGCGCATCTTCCGCAGTGGCGATACCACCCATACCGATGATGGGAATATTGACTGCATTGGCACACTGATAAACCATACGAACTGCAACAGGTTTGATGGCAGGACCTGACAAACCGCCGGTTTTGTTTGCCAATACAAACTGTCTTCTGTTTACATCGATTTTCATACCGGTAATGGTATTGATTAAGGAAATCGCATCCGCACCTGCTGCCTCTGCTGCCTTAGCCATTTCGGTAATGTCGGTAACATTGGGGCTTAACTTCATGATAACAGGCTTTTTAGCCACACTTTTAATCTTGGATGTAATGTCAAACAAAGCGTCTGCCTTCTGACCAAACGCAATGGCACCCTCTTTTACATTGGGGCAGGAAACGTTAATTTCCATCATAGCCACATCTGTTTCGTTTAAGCGTTCTACGGTCTCTAAATAGTCCTCCACTGTTTTACCGCAAACATTTACGATAACAGGAGTGTCAAACTTCTTTAAGAATTCCAAATCTCTTTCAATAAAAACATCCACACCGGGATTCTGCAAGCCGATAGCATTTAACATGCCACCGTAAGTCTCCGCCACACGGGGAGTCGGGTTGCCGGGCCAAGGCACATTGGCAACACCCTTGGTCACAATGGCGCCTAATTTATTCAAGTCCACAAACTGAACATATTCCATACCGGAACCGAAGGTACCGGATGCCGTCATAACGGGATTTTTAAAAGTAACACCTGCAATGGTAACCTGAGTATTCATTAGATATCCACCTCCCTAGCATCAAATACGGGGCCTTCCGTACAAATTCTGGTATTGTTTACGTGAGAATGATGATCCTTCTTGGTGGTTTTGCACACGCATCCAAGGCAGGCACCAACACCGCAAGCCATTCTCTCTTCCAACGAAATATATGCAGTAATGTTGTTCTCTTCCGCGTATTTTTTAATCGCGCGAAGCATGGGCATAGGACCGCATGCCATAATGATGTCCGGCTTAATTGTAGTTGTTCCCAAAGCCGTCAAAACATTGCCTTTGCAACCCACACTACCGTCTTCCGTTGCAATATACACATTGCCGTAGGGCATAAAATCATCTGCAAGGAAGTTGTATCTGTCACGGTATCCCAAGAAAATATGCTTATCCGCATTTAAGGATTTCGCAAGACCTAACATAGGCGGAATACCGATACCGCCGCCCATAAGAACAACCGTCTTTCCTTCTGCTTCTTCCACCGGGAAACCATTGCCTAAGTTAGCAAGAATCTCCATAGTATCTTCTGCCTTGTATGTGGCAAATTCCTTGGTTCCTTCACCTGCCACACGGTATACAAGACGCATTCTTTTATTCTCTCTGTCCACATCACAAATACTGATGGGACGCACCAGAAGATGCGACTTATCCTTCGGATAAATGCCGATAAACTGTCCAGCATTTGCGTGAACTGCTGCCTCTGTTTCAATCAGGCAATCATAAATACCTTCCGCAATTTCGGTTTGACTGTAAACCTTCGCGGTTTCTTTTTTACGATAAAACATATCTTACCTCCTAATCCTTGTACACTACCTTACCCTTACAAATCGTATACTTCACTTTGCCAGTCAGTTCTTCCCCTAAGAATGGCGAATTCTGGGACTTCGACTGAAACCCTGCCACTGTCCACTTCTCATCCGGGTTAAAAATCACGATATCCGCAGGGCCGCCTACGCGTAAATCACCTCTGTCAATGTTGTACATTTCAGCAGGTTTCGCCGTTAACTTGTCCAAGACCTCCATCATAGACATTCCGGCTTCTTTTACCAATTTCTCAATACACAGGGGCAATGCCGCTTCCAATCCTAACATACCGCTTGGTGCCTCGGTCAAAGGCTTGTCCTTCTCTTCTTTGGCATGGGGCGCATGGTCCGTAGCAATGATATCGATAGTACCGTCTTTTAAGCCCTCAATAATGGCAAGACGGTCTTCCTCGGTACGAATGGGGGGATTTACTTTGGCAAGGGTTCCCTTGGCAATCACCGCCTCTTCCGTTAAAGCAATATGATGGGGTGTTGCTTCCGCATGTACGCGATTCCCGGGCACCGCCTTAGCCTTGCGCACCAGTTCCACACCTTCCTTGGAACTGATATGTTGCACATTTACAATCGCATTGGTTTCCAGGGCAATCTGCAAATCTCTCTCAATCAGGCTGATTTCCGCATCTCTGGGCGAACCGCCGATGCCGAAATGCTCCGATGCCTTTCCACGATTGACACCGTTATTAGTAATCAGTGATGCATCTTCTTCATGAAGGCTGATGGGCATATTCATTGCCGCAGTTTTCGCCATAGCCTCTCTTAGAATTGCTTCATTCATCAAAGGAATTCCGTCATCCGTAAAACCAATGGCTCCTGCTTTTGCAAGGGCATCCATATCCGTTAATGCCTCGCCTTTCAAACCAAAACTTACCGCTCCGCAACTCTCTACGTGAATACCGGTTTCCCTGCCCTTATCCAGAACATAAGATAAAGTGTCCGTGTTATCAATGGTGGGCTTGGTATTACACATCATAATAACAGTGGTATATCCGCCCGCAGCAGCCGCTTTGGCACCGGTATAAATATCCTCTTTATACTCAAATCCGGGATCCCTAAAGTGAGTATGCACGTCCACCAGGCCGGGAGCCACAATCAGCCCCGTTGCATCAATCACTTCCGCATCATCACATATAGAAGAAGCTCCGATTGATTCAATTTTATCTTCTTTTATCACGATATCCGCGTTCCCCTCAAATCCGCTTTTGGGGTTAATCACATAACCGTTTTTAATTACAATCATTGGTACCTCCAAGGTTTTATCAAGGTATTTTATTTTATTCAAATAACACCGGTTTATCAATGGACTCCGTACAAACCACCACATACGGATAAGAAGGACTTTCCAATCGTTCTTCTGCCGCACCCGGACCTATCAATGTGGTAGACATACATACATTTGCATTGGTAAGATACAGCGCATCCACCGTAATACTGTATCCGCCGGTAGCCTGTTCACCATACCCTACGCACAAATACATAAAATCACCATCCGAATACGCCTGATAAAAGGGTGTTGCTTTCTTTTCTTCCAATACGCCAATCAACTCATCCGGAATATTCTCCGTAGCCACTACCGTAAAATCCAAATCCCTTAATTTCTCAGCCGTCGCCTTCTCTTCACTGCAACCGAACAAACACATACAAAACAGACTCATACAAAGAAAAACACATATTTTTTGAAACATATTTTTACCCAAATATTCTTTACTTCCATTTTATGTGTTTTTCCTGTTTTTATGTGCGAAAGACAAGTTGAATTTAGCGGTTAACGTCCCGCCGCATTGTCCTACTTTTTATGGTTTTTTTAATTAATACATTAAGAAATTGTAGTTATCAATATCCTTCAACTCTTCTTTTACCTTGCGGCCGTTAAACTTCATCAAGTCAAAACCGGCATCGCCGTACTGCATAAAATAAACTTCTTTTGCGGAAACCGCCGTGAAATTCTCTCCGGCACTGCTTCCGATATCCGTTACGGTTTCGCCATCGTATAAGGCGAGCATTCTGTCACCGTTTTCATCAGACACCTGATAAGCAAATACTACAGCGCGTCCGTCCGCTGTTGCGGTGGTACTGTCCATAAGAATACCTCTTGCCACCAGAACGCTGTTGTAGTACAAATCTACCGTTCCGTTTCCGGCATCTTTGCCGATGTACATTTTGTTGTGTTCCATATATTCAATGGAAACCACATTGTTATCAATTACTTCTACCTTACCCTTATCCAACATCTGATATCCCATGGCATATAAGGTTCCCACGGTATCATTATCATCTGCATAACCGATAAAATATGCTTTCTTTGCAGTGGTATCAAAATAAATATCATCCTTGATATCCATCGGATAAACATCCTTCATTTCAATGGCTTCCCCATCCGCTACAAGACGGTAAACACACTGCTCGGAGATCGGTCCTACCGCCACAAAGAACATAGCGGTATCGGAATCCGCACCGTGACATCTCCATGCATCCGAAGTCACAAGAACGGTCTCTTTGGCTCCTGCCTTGTAATAATAAAGTCCTCTTGCATCTGTGAGATAATACACCTCACATTTTTTATCAATATTATATACATAACACTCGGTATAATCCTTGCCGATTAATACCTTTTCACCGGTCTTGGCCGTCAACATATATAATCCGTCTTCTTTTTCATAAACAATGGTTTTAAAAGCATCTTCCGCTTCCATTATTTTGGTTACACCGGTTTCCAACGTTGTCAAACTTCCCGGATTATCCAATGCAATCGTAGTAAGTTTACCGTCATTACCACCTAAAATCAAAGCAGAATCTTTCTTCGCACTCAAACGGAATGTGTCAGCATCGTTGCAAAGGTTCTGCACGCTTGCGTCTTTTACAAGATACTGATAAAAACCCCCGTTTGCCGCATAATAGACTTCACCTTTATCCGCAACCTCATAATCGGTAACGCCCTGGCAAATCAGTACCGTTTTTTTGCTGCCCTTCTTTGCATAATACAAATCAAATACGCTGCCGTTGGTATTCATCGCAAAATATACATACTTACCATCCGTTGTAACTGCTGCAGGATTCTCATCGTTATTTGCATCTTTCGCATTAAAATTCCATGAATTCCATTGATTGGAATAAACCGTATCCGCAAAGATTGCTTTCTCCGTCATCACGCATCCGTTATCCTGATAAAAGAGCATACCTCTGGTAAGAGACTGATAATGTCTGTTATACAAAATCAATCCGACAATGCATCCGATAATCAACACGGATACCACAGCAATGGAAATCACAACAAATTTCTTATTTTTCTGTACCCACGTTTTATTCTCATCCTGTGCTGACACTTCTTCTTCAATGGGAAGCAATTCTTTCCCTGATTTTTTGGCTTCCTTCGCCGCCTTTTTTGCTAACTTCTTCTGTTCTTTTTCTGCCTTCTTTGCGGCCTTTTTATCTGCGGAATCCTCTGCTTTATTTTCGGCATAGACTTCTTCCATTGCCTTACTGTAAGCATCTTCTACTGCTGCATTGTCTTTTTTGATTTCTTCCATCGTTTCGTTTCCTTCTTCCTTGGTTCTCTCCGGAATTTCAATATCCGTTTCCTTCGTTCCTTCTGCCTTTTGCATTTCACCTGCAAGTTCTTTTTCCTGCGTAAACAGTTCCACCAGTTCCGTAAAATGCATTCCGTGGGATGCCTTAATCAACACCGCATCATCCTGCTTTAAAAGACCTGCCACTTCATTTTTACAATCGTCTAAAGTTGCAAAATGATATAACTCCATTGTGTCCTTTTTATCGGTACAATCCGCGGCTCCCTGATACATCTCCCGGCTCAAAGCACCCACACAAATCAACACATCCACATCGTGTTTTGCTGCATATTCACCAACATCCTTATGGAGGGATTTCTCATTCTCGCCCAGTTCAAACATATCGCCCAGGATTGCCACCTTACGGGTAATTGCTTCTCCCAACAAATCGATGGCCGCCTTCATGGATACCGGATTGGCATTGTAACAATCGTCGATAATGGTGTATTCCGCTGTGCGAATCAAATGGCTTCGTCCGCTCACTGCTTCCACGGAACGTATCCCCTTCTCTATTTGCTCCGCACTCAATCCCAACGTTTTCGCAACTGCCGTTGCCGCCAAGGCGTTATATACCATATGTTTTCCGGGCAAGGGAATCTCTGCTTTGATTTGCATATCTCCGGCATGAATCAAACATTCACTACCGAAAAGACCTCTATTCACCACATCCGTCGCATAAACCTCTGCCGTTTCCCGCATACCGTAAAAAACAGGTTTCTTACCGTTTACTTCCGTAATACCCGCCAGTTTATCATCCTCAATGAAAAGACAGGCTGTTCCGTTTTCTTTTAAATTACCAAAGACCTCCGTCTTTGCTTTTAATACCCCGTCCCTGTCGCCCAGTTGCTCTAAATGACACTGACCGATGTTGGTAATGACACACACATCAGGCTGTGCTATTTCAGACAATCGGGTCATCTCACCAAAATCACTGATTCCCATTTCCAGTACCGCAACTTCGTGCTCATCTCTTATTTTCAGCACGGTAAGAGGCAGACCGACTTCATTATTATAATTCCCAATGGTTTTTAATACGTTATATTTCTCTGCCAAAACAGAAGCCACAAATTCTTTGGTGCTGGTTTTGCCGACACTTCCCGTAATGCCAACCACTTTTATGTCAAGACCTTCACGATAGAATTTAGCAATTTGTTTCAGTGCCGCAAAGGTATCTTTTACAACAATAAAAGAACCCTCCGCGCCCTCAGGAATATATTCACACACTGCAATGGCCGCGCCAAGTTCAAAGGCTTTGGCTATGTAATCATGACCATCCACCCGCTCGCCTTTAGTGGCAAAAAACAGGTAATTCTCTTTTACGAGCCGTGAATCAATTACCGCACCTTCTATTTCAGTTCCGGCCTCTGCACCGTTTAAAAACAATTCACCGCCACAGGCTTTGGCTATATTTTCGAAAGTCATGTTTTTCATACTGAAATCCTTTCTGACTGTCCTTGAAATCATCCCGGTACCATCTTTCGATGGAACAAATCAGTTGCTTGCGTTAACAATACTTCTTTAATGAAATTTCAATAATATGCTCACATAACGAAGCATAATCCATACCTTCCGCAGCTGCCTCCTGAGGCAAAAGTGAGGTAGGTGTCATACCCGGCAATGTGTTGGCCTCAAGGCAATATACATTCTCTTCTTCATCTGCCATAAAATCAATGCGGGCATAAGTCTGCAAATGAAGCACTTTATATGCAAGTTCCGCCGCCTGCTGAATTTTATCTCTTAAGGAATCCGAAATATCTGCAGGACAGGTTTCGATGGTACTGCCTGCCTGATATTTGTTTTTATAATCATAAAATCCTTCCACCGGAGCAATCTCCACCACCGGCAAGGCTCTTCCTTCCAAAAGACCGCAGGTAAATTCACGCCCCTTTATAAACTGTTCCAAAAGCACTTTGTCTTCGTATTGAAATGCCTCATTGGCTGTCTGCAAAAGTTCATCCTTGTTCTGCACCATATATACACCCACGCTGGAACCGCCACGGGACACTTTTAATACAAGCGGATAGCCCACGCTCTCTGCCATGGAGCGGACATCCTCTCCCTTATAAACCGTCACAGACTTCGGTGTAGGCACATTGTACATCAGGAAATACTCCTTGGTAATTGCCTTATCCATACAAATAGCACTGCTTAAATAATCGGTTCCTGTATATTTAATCCCCATCAAATCAAAAGCCGCCTGGATTCTTCCGTCCTCACCATTGGCTCCGTGAAGCGCCATAAATACAATGTCGGAACGTTTACAAATATCACAAACATTTTTACCGAAGAAATCCGTATCACCCTTCTTCAACGCCTTCAATTCATCTATAGTAGGATTCTTCTCACTGACCGCTTTCATACCCTCGGCCCAATCCCTTGTATCTTCAAAAATCACATCCAAGTCATCGTATTCCACGCCCAAATACACATCCAGCAAAACCACCTGATGTCCTTTTGATTTCAGTGCACGATACACCCCCGTACCGGAAACAAGCGATACATCTCTTTCCGTACTGTTTCCGCCGGCCAAAACCGTGATTTTCATAGCATCCTCCATTCTGCGCTCTCGCACATTTCCATTATTATAAAATATGCCGTCAGTATCTGCTTTTGTGCTTGCACATAGCCACACTTTACACATTTTATCATATCATATAATTATATCCTTTTATGGTAGTAAATTCAAGGAAATATTGGCTTCCTTCCCTCTCTTATCTTTACCTCTCTATTTTGCTTTCTTTGTTGCTTTTACCCCCTAAAAATAGTATCATATTTTTAATGGATTTACACAAATCCAGCAATACTCATACTATATTTCCTATTAGGGGGAGGAATTTATGGACAGACAAAATCTCACACTTATGACTGACCTGTATGAACTTACCATGATGCAGGGCTATTTTAAGAGTAAAAATGATAAAACCGTAGTTTTTGATATGTTTTATCGCACCAACCCTTCCGGCGGCGGCTATGCCATTGCAGCCGGTTTGGAGCAGGTCATTGCATACATCAAAGAATTAAAGTTCGAAAAGGAAGACATCGACTATCTCGCGAGTCTTGGAATCTTTGAACAAGACTTTTTGGATTACTTAAGTACCTTCCGGTTCAGCGGTGATATTTATGCCATTCCCGAAGGTACGGTTGTATTCCCAAGGGAACCGCTTTTAAAAGTAATCGCTCCCATCATGGAAGCGCAACTTGTAGAAACCGCAATTTTGAATATCATTAATCATCAGAGTTTAATTGCCACAAAAGCATCCCGCGTTGCCTATGCCGCACAAGGTGACGGTATTATGGAATTCGGGTTACGTCGTGCGCAAGGTCCGGATGCAGGTACTTACGGCGCTAGAGCCGCTATGATCGGCGGTTGTATCGGCACCTCCAATGTTCTCTGCGGCCAACTATTTGACGTACCGGTCAAGGGCACGCATGCCCACAGTTGGATTATGAGTTTTGAAGATGAATACACTGCTTTTAAGACCTATGCAAACCTCTATCCCAACGCCTGCATTCTTTTGGTGGATACCTATGACACCTTAAAATCCGGTGTGCCAAATGCCATCCGTGTCTTTACCGAAATGCGAGAGGCAGGTATTGAACTTGGCTACTACGGCATCCGCTTGGACAGCGGTGACCTTGCCTATATGTCTAAAAAAGCCCGTAAAATGTTGGATGAAGCAGGATTCCCTGATGCGATAATTTCCGCTTCCAGTGATTTGGACGAATACCTGATTGAAAGTTTAAAACTGCAAGGTGCTAAAATCACTTCCTGGGGGGTTGGTACCAACCTGATTACTTCTGCCGATAATCCTGCTTTTGGCGGTGTTTATAAGTTGGCTGCAATTCAAGATGAAGACGGCACTTTTATTCCCAAAATTAAATTATCCGAGAACTCTGCCAAAGTAACAAATCCAGGAAATAAAACCGTTTATCGAATTTACGAGAAAGAAACCGGTAAGATCAAAGCAGATTTGATTTGTCTTGCAGATGAGAAATATACAGAGAATGATTTTATCCTTTTGTTCGACCCGAATGAGCCTTGGAAGAAGACCAAAATGAAACCCGGTACTTTTACCATCAAAGAGTTATTAGTACCTGTTTTTATCAAAGGCGAATGTGTTTATAATTCACCTTCCGTTATGGAAATCAGAGATTATTGCTTAAAAGACCAGGATACCCTGTGGGATGAAACCAGACGATTCGCAAATCCTCATGAAGTGTATGTGGACCTTTCAAGCAAGTTGTATGATATTAAGATTTCGTTGTTAGATGAAATGAGCAAGGATTGATAAAAGAAAACCTGAGAAGATAAACTTCTCAGGTTTTTTTATGCCTTTAATCCGATGTACGCAAATACGCAATAAAATTATTTCCGTTCTCCTCAAAAAACTCCTTGGAATCATTCATACCGACTTTATAGACGCGTCCGTTCTCCGGATTCATCCATACGGTGTTCAAATCATTAAATCCTACAATCAATACAGCCTCTCCGTCATCGCCGATAAACAATACCGGGATATCTTGATTCACGTAGTACAATACAGAATCCAGCGTACAACCCTGCAGTTCCAGAATCTCTGTGCCGGGCATTGCTTCTTCCAAAATCTCCACTGCGCTGTATCCCTTATTGAGCAGTTCCTGGGCATCCCTTGAAAAGCCTTCAAAAGAAAGAATGGTTTCCAGACAAACCGCCAGAGACGATGTTTCATCATCCGCCTTGGTACCGGTAATTTTCATAATCTGATTACGGCTTACAAGATTTCCTTTGATCCATACATAATCTCCCGCTGCATTCAGCACGCTGCCTGACACGGCATATGCCTCACGAATTGCCGCACCTGGATTCGTATAAACGCCCGAAATAACGCCGGCACTGTACACATAATATACATTCTCTTGAGGCGGAATATCAAAGACGATGTCTCTTTCGCCTTCATATAAAACCTCTTGCGGCGCCATAAACTTAATCGCATTATCATCCATTTCGGAACGCATGACAATCTGTACGATTTTTTTATAATTTTCCGTTGCAACCACTTCTATACTGTTCTTACCGTCCTCTACTACCTCATTGTTCAGAATGGTTCCTGCTGCCGTATCCGTAAATCCGATTCCGTCGCGATCTCTTTTTACCTGTTGCAATGTAATCATATTGTCCTGAATTTCACAACCGGTTACGTAACGGTCGGCTTCCCCATATGTTTTGAGGATATCACCTTTCTGATTTCGGATATAAACCGTATGCATCGGGAATGTGGTGCTACCCGTACTGTCCGTATAAATATCTTCCAAATTGGCAATACCGTAAATCAAATCATTACCCATAAATCCCAAAGGAAGAACTCTTTCGTTCTCTTCCACCTTAATCAAAGAACGTTTACCACCCTCTAAACTCATCAAAAGCATTTCTCTGGAATTATAGGTATTATTTCCCGCCTGCCATACGAGCATGGTATTATTTTCCGATACCTTAAACGTATGCTCACTTACGCCGGAAACCAATTCCTGATACTCTCCGGTTTCCACATCCACACAGAAAATGGTACCTTCAAGATACACGTAAAAATCACCTTTCTGGTTCAAATAAGCAAGTTTTTCCACATTGACTTTCAACATCTCATACGTTTTATCATAAGGAATAAAAAGCACTTCCTCTACGGTATTCATCAATCCGTCATAAGCATATACCTGAATACCCACTTCGCCTTCATGCTTACCGCGGTTCATATAACCGTAAACCATAAACACGGCATTACCGGTTTCATCCACGCTGAGTATTTTGATATCATGCTTTTGATTACGGGTACGCCAGTCAAAATTATCTTCATCGTAAAAACTGAACGCTCTCGCTACCTTATTTTCAGTAATGTTGCAAACATATAAATTGCCCTCTTTGATAAAAGCAAATACATTTCCATCCTCGCTCTCGGTCAGCGAAAT
The DNA here is from genome assembly GCA_017473115.1 of Lachnospiraceae bacterium. GTDB lineage: Bacteria > Bacillota > Clostridia > Lachnospirales > Lachnospiraceae > UBA3766. The sequence goes on along the minus strand of JAFUNC010000005.1, from coordinate 15,582 downwards.
ATTCTCATCCGTGATACCGAGAACAATTTTATTTCCGTAAAACGCATGGTCTTTTTCAAAAAACATCTGATCCATATAGCGGTCATATTCCAGCAAATACATACGCTCCGCTCCGAGGCGCACACGAAAACGCTCTGTCACATTATAAAAATGTGTGTCTCGACCTTCTTCCAGACTTACCATATATTCCAATCGGATTGTGGCGGTAGACGAAGCAAGTTCCTCAATTACAGCCACCGGTTCCGTCTCTTTTACCACTTCCAAATCTCCCCAGGTAATCTGGTCAAAAGAACTGTGAATATTCACATGGCGGTAATTGGTATTATCACCTGTAGCATCACTTTCAAGATAGGTAATCAGTTCCTCATTTTCCGGAGAATCCGCAAATGTTTTATTGGAGAAATTAAAAGCAAAGGCAAGTTTCTCGGTTGCTTTATAATCATAGGCCTGTATAATTCTTGTATAATAACGAATTACTTCGCCGCTATCCATTGAGACTAAAATTACCAATGTATACTCCTGATTGGTTTCAATCAAATCCTTCAGCGAAAAACTTGTGGTAATATAGTCTTTCTTTTCCACATAATTGGTCAGGTCCGTACTTTCAATTAACCGCTCACCATCAATACTTCTCACTTCATAAGCAAGTCCGGTAATTTCCTGTCCGTACTTTTCAATGTATATTGACAGCGAACGCCCTTCTTCCAACGGCGTAATACTTTCCCGCATATAAGAAGTATCCATCGGCTTGGCATATCCCTGCATACGATTGATCAACCGGGCATTATTCTGAATGGATACTGTAGGATAAGTTGCCTCGGTCATTTCCATAGTCATTCCCGTATTATCACGGTTTAAAAGTGCACTGAACAGGAAAAGCATCAGAAAAAAAGTAATGCTAATCACAACGGTTTTGATTGTTTTCTTCCATTTGTTACTCATCTTACTTTTCTCCTTTCCTGCTTTTTACTATTCTTCTAAAAGTTTTTGCAACGTGGTATGAATTCCAAGTAATTCCGTAAATTCAGTCTCCTGCTTTGCAAGTTCTTTTTGTTTTGCAGCCGAAATCATTTTACTTCTTTTAACGGCACGAATCAAAATATTTTTTGGGGTATGGGTCATATCAATAAATTCCAACAATTGAGTTTCATATCCCTGCTTCTCAAGAAGCAACGCACGTAAAGCATCTGTAGCCAGTGCAGCCATTCTGTCCTTGACAATACCATAATTCAGCATCGGACGCAATGTCTCATTTTTTATTTGGCGATTCGCTTCATGATGACAACAGGGCACCGACAAAATCACTTTGGCATTCCATTTCAGCGCCTTATGCAAAGCATAATCCGTAGCCGTATCACAAGCATGAAGAGTAACTACCATATCCACTTCATCCTGGCCGGTGTAATCCTTAATATCTCCCGTCAAAAAATGCAAATCGGTATAACCGTATTTATCTTTTAACGCGTTGCAATGCGCAATCACATCTTCTTTCAAATCCAATCCTATAATCTGCACTTCTCTCTTTTTTATTTCGTGCAGATAATGATATATAGCGAAGGTCAGATACGACTTTCCGCATCCAAAGTCCAGAACCCGAATCACTTCCCTATCTTCCAATGCAGGCAAAACATCCTCTACAAATTCAAGAAAACGATTAATCTGGCGGAATTTATCATACGCGGAATGTATAATTTTACCCTGTGGGGTCTGCACACCTAAATCAAGCAAAAAACCAACCGGTGTATTTTCTTCCAAAATATATTTCTTCTTGCGATTATGGGAAAGTTCCTGTAATCGCTCTTCCGCCGGGATTCTTACCTCTTTCTTCTCTGTAACTTGTACATCGTTTTCCGTCACATTGCAATCCTTAGTTTTGCTGTTTGTCACAGCCGGACTTTTCTTCTCTTTCACGGTCAACGTGCCTTTTTTATTGCTAAGACAAATTAACGCCCCCTGCTGATGATGCACTTCCATCTGACCGAAATCATTCCGAAGCCACTTTATACAGTTCTCGCACAATGCTTCCGGTGCCATATTCTCGTGAAATACCTGTTTCCCCTTAAAAGAACTTACCTGATATGCCACATCCTGCTTCAATAAAACCGGACGCACTTTTATCTTGGTTATTCTATCTTTCTTGCGGGCATTACTGATAATCATTTCCTTTAAATCAACGTTAATATACTGCCCAAGTTTCTCTCTTAACTTTTCCCACTGAGTATTATTTTCCATAAAATACCTTTATTATGCTTTAAAATAATCTTATCTCATCTTATCGATGGAGTGTTTTCACGCTACATCCCTTTTACACATTCTAAGACACTGAAAGGGCTGATTGTGTGTCTGAAGCGAGCGAAAGCGTGTCTGAAATCGGTATATACCAACTGCAGACACCTCACCCTACTCATTCCTTATAAAAAGGGTGTAGCGCGAAACTACACCCCTCTCTTTTATTTCAATGCTTCCAGTCGGCAAATCGCTTTCTTCAAAGCAATGGTTGCTCTGGTAACATCCAAGCCGTCTCCCTTCTGGGCAAGACGCTCTTCTGCACGTTCTTTCGCACGTTCTGCACGATCTTCATCAATTTCGGAAGGCCATTCTACAATCTCTGCAAGAATAGTAACTTCATCGGGAAGAATCTGCGCAAATCCGGAAAGAAGTGCCGCATTTTTCAGTTGTTCCGGTTCTGTAATTGTTAATACACCGGGATCAATAATAACTGTGGTAGGGATGTGACCTTTGTAAATACCCATCTCACCTTCTGTTGTATTGAACTCAACCATTGTAACCTGACCTTCATAAAAGACACGTTCAGGAGTAATGATTTTCAATTCAAAAATCTTGCTATCGTCCATGCTTCTCTCCGTTCTTCGCGATTATGCGTTCTGATTTCTTGCTGCCATACGGGCAACTACATCATCAATGCTACCTGCATTCAAGAAGTAACTTTCCGGAATATCATCATGCTTTCCTTCAAGAATTTCCTTAAAGCCGCGAATTGTTTCGGATACGGGAACGTACTTACCTTCCAAACCGGTAAACTGTCCTGCAACGAAGAAAGGCTGTGATAAGAATCTCTGTACCTTTCTTGCACGGTTAACCAATAACTTATCTTCTTCGGATAATTCATCCATACCAAGGATTGCAATGATATCCTGTAATTCTTTGTATTTCTGTAAAATTTCCTGAACGCCACGGGCAACTTTATAATGCTCTTCCCCAAGAATTCTGGGATCCAAAATTCTGGAAGTAGACTCAAGAGGATCCACCGCCGGATAAATACCTAATTCTACAATAGAACGTGACAATACGGTTGTTGCATCCAAGTGAGCAAATGTAGTAGCGGGAGCAGGGTCAGTTAAGTCGTCCGCAGGTACGTATACAGCCTGAACGGATGTAATAGAACCGTTCTTGGTTGATGTAATACGTTCCTGAAGAGCACCCATTTCGGTCTGCAATGTAGGCTGATAACCTACCGCTGAAGGCATACGTCCAAGAAGTGCTGATACTTCGGAACCGGCCTGGGTAAAACGGAAAATGTTATCGATAAAGAGTAACACGTCCTTACCACCCTTATCACGGAAATATTCTGCCATGGTAAGACCTGTAAGACCAACACGCATACGTGCTCCGGGGGGTTCGTTCATCTGACCGAACACCATGGTTGTTTTATCAATAACGCCGGATTCCTGCATTTCATGATAAAGGTCATTCCCTTCACGGGTACGCTCACCAACACCGGTAAATACGGAATATCCACCGTGCTCTGTAGCGATGTTACGGATTAACTCCTGAATTAATACGGTTTTACCTACACCGGCACCACCGAACAGACCGATTTTACCACCCTTCTGATAAGGGCAAAGTAAGTCAACGACTTTAATACCGGTTTCAAGCAATTCAGTTGCTGTAGACTGCTCTGCAAATTCGGGAGCAGCTCTGTGAATAGGATCGTAGCTTACACCTTCCGGTGCAGGCTTATTATCAATGGGATCACCAAGAACGTTGAAGATACGTCCCAGTGTATTCTCACCTACGGGTACGGATATGGGTGCACCTGTTGCTTCTGCTGCCATACCGCGCACAAGACCGTCTGTAGGTCCCATCGCGATACATCTTACGGTGTCATCACCAAGATGCTGTGCAACTTCTACAACCAATGTCTTGCCATCATTGCAAGCAATTTTGATTGCTTCATTGATAGCGGGCATATTATTTTCTGCAAACTTAATATCCAAAACCGCACCGATAATCTGTGTGATTTTTCCTGTATTTGCCATCTTTTTCCTCCAATAGCAGACTACGAAATTGCTTCCGCACCTGCAATAATCTCTGTTAATTCCTGGGTAATAGAGCCCTGACGTGCTCTATTGTATAACAAGGTCAGACTGTCAATCATTTCCTGAGCATTGTTGGTTGCATTATCCATAGCCTGCATACGCGCTCCGTTTTCACTGGCAATGGATTCAATCAAAGCACCGTGTAAAAGGCTGGTCATATACTTCGGAATAATCATCTTCAGTGCTTCCTCGTCATGAGGCTCGAAATTCATAAGAAGTCCGTCGTCCTCAATCTCATGTTCTTCCGGTAAAACAGGAAGTAACTTCAGAAGCTCCGGTGTCTGACTTACAGTATTTTTAAAATTAGTGTATGCAAGGTAAATCTCACCGACTTCCTTTTCATCGTAAGCCTTCAAAATCTGATTACATACCTTAATGGCATCTGCGTACTCAAATTCATCCGCCAATTCCGAAAAGTCAGCTTTAATGGTATAACCGCGACGTTCCAATGTTTCACGGCCTTTACGACCGATTGCATAAATATCCACATCCTCTTTCGCAAAACCACCCTGCGTAATCAGTTTTACAACATTTGAGTTGTATCCGCCTGCCAAACCTCTGTTGGAGGTTAAGACAATAATTGCTTTACGGGGGCATTCCTGCTTCTGTGTGTAAGGAACATCTAAGTTTCCTGCTTTTGCAAGTAAACTTACCACGGTATCATACATACAACTAAAATATGTCTTCGACTGCAATGCACGGGTCTTGGCACGCTGCAATTTTACTGTAGACACCAACTTCATGGCTTTGGTAATCTGCTGCGTACTTTGGACGCCGGCCTTACGTCTTTTAATATCTCTCATTGAGGCCATATTTTAATCATCCTTTACTTTCTGACTTTGTATCGGTTTTATGAAATACCTGTTACAAAATCTTTCTTGAAATCCTCTACTGCTGCAAGAAGTTTCTCTTCCATTTCTTCTGAAATTACCTTATTTGTCTTAATAGACTCGGGAATTTCAGGATACTTGGTATCCAGGAATTCAAAGAATTCTGATTCAAATCTGGTAATATCATCTACAGGCACATCCAAGAGACATTTCTTGGTTGCCACAAAGATAATGATAACCTGATATTCTACGGGCATAGGCTTGTACTGAGGCTGTTTAAGGATTTCCTTAATTCTTTCACCCTGTGCAAGTTTTTCTTTGGTATCGGCATCTAATTCGGAACCGAACTGTGCAAAGGAAGCAAGTTCTCTGTACTGTGCAAGTTCTACACGGATGGGAGCCGCAATTTTCTTCATCGCCTTAATCTGCGCCGCACCACCAACTCGTGATACAGAAAGTCCGGCATTAACCGCAGGTCTGAAACCGGAGTTAAACATTTCTGTTTCCAAATAAATCTGACCATCTGTAATGGAAATTACGTTAGTCGGAATATATGCGGAAACGTCACCTGCCTGAGTTTCGATAATGGGCAATGCTGTTAAGGAACCACCGCCGTATTCTTCACTCATACGAGCTGCACGTTCAAGAAGTCTTGAATGTAAATAAAATACGTCACCGGGATATGCCTCACGTCCGGGAGGACGTCTTAAAAGCAATGACAGTGTACGGTATGCGGTAGCGTGCTTACTTAAGTCATCATAGATAACAAGTACATCTTCACCGTTTTCCATCCACTCTTCACCGATTGCACATCCTGCATAAGGCGCAATGTACTGTAAGGGCGCAAGTTCACTTGCAGTAGATGCTACGATGGTTGTATAAGACATAGCACCATGCTCTTCCAAAGTTTTAACGATGGATGCAACGGTAGATGCCTTCTGTCCGATTGCTACGTAAATACATTTTACATTCTCTGATTTCTGGTTAATGATGGTATCAATTGCAATCGCAGTTTTACCTGTCTGACGGTCACCGATGATTAACTCACGCTGTCCGCGTCCGATAGGAACCATAGCGTCAATTGCCTTGATACCTGTCTGCAAGGGTGTATCAACTGATTTTCTTGTGATGACACCGGATGCTACTCTCTCAATCTGACGATATTTATTGGTTGCAATAGGTCCTTTACCATCAATAGGCTGTCCCAATGCATTCACGACACGACCAAGCATCGCATCGCCAACGGGAACTTCAACAACTCGACCTGTTCTTTTCACAATATCGCCTTCGCTGATGCTCTTCTGATTACCCAAAAGTACCGCACCAACATTATCTTCTTCGAGATTCATTACCATACCGTATACTTCGCCGGGGAATTCCAACAACTCACCCTGCATGGCACTTTCCAAACCATGTACACGGGCAATACCGTCAGCCACCTGAATAACAGTACCAACGTCAGCCACTTCAAGACGGTCTGAGAATCTCTTAATTTGATCCTTAATAACGGAACTAATTTCTTCCGGTCTTAAATTCATGAATCTGCCGCACCTTTCTTTTCATTATTCTGCCAACTGAATAGCGTGAAGCGAACGCTCCATACTTTCTAATTTGGTCTTTATGCTGCTGTCAACAACCCTGTCCTTAATTCGGATAATCATACCACCGATTAATGCAGGGTCTACCTGATAAATCACTTCAATTTCACGGTAAGATGTAGTTGCAAGTAACTTCTTATGCACTTCATCTTTTTTTGCAGGAGTCAGTTCCGCTGCCGTTGTGACATAAGCAGTGCCGATTCCCTCCGCTTCTTTTACCCGGTCTGTAAAGTAAGCAAGAATTTCTTCTACCTGAGCGTATCTTCCTTTTTGTACCAAAAGGATTAAAAAGTTCAGTAAGTCTTCACTGATTCTTCCGCCGAATACTTCTTTGATAATACTTTCACGCTCTTCCTTGGACACCTTCGGATTGTTCATCAACACCGAAAGTTCCTTGTTTTCTTTCAAAACCATCTGCAGCCCGGAAACTTCCTCTAACATTGCAGAAACCGTATTCTTTTCCCTGACAAGTTCGAATAAGGCTTCTCCGTAAGTGCTGGAAACTAGCTTAGCCATGTGTTCTCACCCATTTCTTTCAATGTTTCGTCTAAAAGACGCTCCTGAGTTGCTTCATCGATGGAAGTAGCCACAATCTTGCCTGCCATAGCAGTTGCAACAGAAACCATTTCAGTCTTCACTTCATGAGCAACACGCTGTTTCTCAAGTTTTGCTTCCTGATTTGCACGTTCGATAATGCGGTCTGCTTCTTCTTTCGCTTCGATAATAATTTTATTTTCATTTGAAAGTGCTTTTTTACGGGCATCCGACAGAATTTGTTCCACCTGGGAATCCACGCCGCTCAACTTTTCTTCATATTCTTTCTTCAGACGCTCTGCCTCTTCACGCTCGCTCTTTGCGGACTGAATGTCATCAGCAATGCCCTGTTTTCTTTTCTCCAAAAACTTACGCGCCGGATTAAAGAAAAAGTATGAGCCCGCAAGGAACAATACAAATACGGCAACAAGGGTCAAAAGTGCGTCATGAAGCAACTGAATATCCAAGTCGAACAATCTTGACATTTCATCACCCGTCAAAAGCAAGTTCATGCTCTGTATTGTGTTCAAACTGCTGCCTCCTCTTCTATTTCGCTACGCTTTTATAAAAAACGCATCTGCACCTTTTATTCTGATTAAGGTAATAAAGGCTTTACGAACAATAAGAGGAACGCAATCAACAAACCATAGAGACCTGTTGTTTCTGCTACCGCCTGTCCAAGTAACATGGTAGATGTGATAGCACCCTTTGCTCCGGGATTACGTCCTACTGCTGATGCACCATAACCTGCAGCAATACCCTGGCCGACACCGGGTCCGATACCTGCGATAACTGCAAGACCTGCGCCAATTGCTGAACATCCTAAAATAAAGTTCTCATTAAATTCCATTTTTCTTTCCTCCTAGAAAATAATTTTTTACTCATCCCCACCCATGGCATTTGAAATATATGTCATGGTCAACATACAGAATACGTATGTTTGAATTGCTCCTGAAAAAATATCAAAGTAGACATGAAGTGCAGCCGGCCAAACCATTGCAAACAACTGTAAAAGGCCGTACACCAATGCCATCATAACAGTACCTGACAATACATTCGCAAACAAACGCAACGAAAGCGAAATCGGAACTGCCACTTCACCAATTACGTTAATCGGCGCCCAAATCGGTAACCAGGGCGGTAACGGTGAACACAGATCCACCCAGATGCTCGGTATTGAGTTAAATCTGAGTTTGTTTATCTGCACCAATGTGAAAGTCAGAAGACCCAGCGGCAATGTAACACCATAATCCGCTGTGGGCGGTCTTAATCCGAGCAAACCTGATATATTCGAGAATAAAATGAATATAAAGATTACTCCGATGTAATTACGAAATCCTTTGCCCTTTTCACCCATGGTACTGCCCACGATTCCGTCCAGCAACTCAACAACCATTTCCACAACATTCTGAAAACCTGTGGGAATTGTCTTGGCCTTACGAAATACCGAACCGCCAATGATGAAAAAGAGAAGCAATACAAGCACTACGATCAAAAGACATATGTGCGATGTTGTTATCCAGACTTCTTGTCCAAAGAACTTGTAGGAGAAAACACCGTGTATCATAAAGTCGATGTTATCGCCCCCGGATAACAGGATTCCCTGTCCCATACCTATACCTCCTTATTTTCTTCTGTGTCAGGCATGTCGGGATAAACTTCTTCTTCCCAACCAAACACCTTAAACACGATTTTATGAGTAAACGGCTGGAGATATGCCGCCACTTTCAATCCAAGAATCCCCAGAAATACGCTGATAGGATTCACATATTCCGATACAAATGCCGAAGCAATCAATATCAGAACTACCAAACCATATCGTAAAAGACTTGACACCCGCATCCCGGCGCTGCCGTCCAGCCCCTGCTCCGCTTTGTCCATCATCTTATCGATACTTCTTGCCATATGCCAGGCCAAATACATAGTAGTTAACGTACCAACCAACAGCCCTATGGCATAAGCCAATTTATTCTCTGCAAACCAGATTCCGATTATGAGAGATGCCAGTGCAAACAGCACCGAACCGACCCACAATTCCGCCAATGTGGCATTTAACTTCTTCAAATCTGATTACTCCTTACCTTCGCCGTAAAATTTCTTCGCAAGAACATACACATTTCTCGCTCCGGCAACAGCCCCTACAAAAAACAGTACAATAGCGATAAAAGACGTACCCAGCCACTTGTCCAACGCCAAGCCTCCGAAAAAGCACATGGCAATCGGCACCAGCATCGAGATTCCAAACTGCGTTACGCAACTTAATGTTTTAAAAATTTCACGCATTCCATTATCATCTCTCGGTCTTCTGTCTGCCATAAAATTAGTACTTCTCTCCCTATTTTGTACCATCTTTATAATTATACTCATTTTAGCGACCAATGTCTAGTTAAAAAGTCCAAATTTTAACGCATTTTTGAAAGTTTTTTCGTTGACTTTTACTAGCATAAAATGTACTATTTTTACATATAGAGTACACTTTTTACTACCGAAAGGATATCTATGGAAAATATCACATTATATCGTAAACGGCTGATACCCGATGAGATTATACATTTAAAAGATGATGTTGTTTTGCATTACGATGACACTGTTATTATTACCAAATGGAAAACCATTAAACCACGCAAAGATATGGATCATGGTTTTTCTGCTTATCTGCTGAAAGAAGGCATTAAAGTAAGCAAATTTTATCGTGCCGACAACTCTCTGCTTTACTGGTACTGCGATATTGTGGATTACCAATACGATGCCCCAACAAATTCTTATACATCAACCGATTTGTTGACAGATGTCGTGCTATATCCGGACGGTCAGATTCGTGTTCTGGATTTGGACGAATTGGCAGAAGCCTCTACGAAAGATATGATTACCAAAGAGCAATTGCAATCCGCGTTGGTCAGAACGGATATGTTGCTGACCGCCATGTACAGCGGCGAATTCAAACGCTATATGAATTTGATTGATAAATACGATGTTTAGATGATTTTACGCCATATCTAAAATATTAAAAACCTCAGGTACATTTGCACCTGAGGTTTATCATTTTAATAAAAGATATGTCCGCCGATTTGAATGCCCGTAAGTCCGGGAATCGGTGTTCTGAAATATACACATCCGCCCACATTGGTGGTTCCCGCCATTGCTGCGTCTGCAGCCTGATAACAGGAGGGTGTTGCCTTATTCTGTGCCAAGGCCAAAGCAAGACGTCCGCTGGCCACCGGCGAAAACTGCCTTTTCTGATAAATCACTCCGCTGACGGTATTGGGATACACGCTGGACAACACGCGGTTAATTACCACTGCTCCAACCGCCAATTGACCTTCATAGGGTTCGCCGCCGGCTTCACAATAAATTAAGTTTGCAAGAAGATATCTGTCCCCTTCTTCAAAAGTCACCTGCGAAATGTCTCGTTTCGCAGAAGAATTTGCAAGTTGTGACATCAGGAGTTCTTCCTGATACTTCTTTTTTAACGCTTCCACATCTGCTTCCTGCGCTGCCAGTTCTGCTTCTTTTCTTGCCACTTCAGCTTCAATTTCCGCCAGTTCCGCTTCTGCCGTGGAAATCTGCGATGCATACTGCTGCACATAACTTGCGGTGGTTTCAATCAATGCATTGATTCTGGCCTGCTCGTCCAAATTAGCCTGTTTTAAAACTTCCAAATCCGCCAATTCCACTTCCAACGCCGCTTCTTTGGCCGCTACTGCTTCCTTGGTTTCCTGGTATTTCAAAAGCAACTGATTGTCATATTCCGCCAACATACTGATATAATCCGCAAGATTCAAAAGTTCCGAAATACTGCGGGCCGACAAAAGCATTTCCAGATAATCCGCATCCGGGCTTTCATAAGATGCCTGCATACGATTCTGCATTGCTTCATACTGATTTGCTTCTGTTTCCTTCGCCTCTTCCAGTTCTTTACGGGTCTGTTCAATCTCGGCTTCTTTATCGGCAATTTTACCTTCCAATTCCGCCAAATGTTCAGCCGCCTCTTCCAGTTCCGCATTCAGCGCATTCAACTCCGCTTTCAAAGAACCGTGTTGCTGTTCCAGCCCGCCGAGTTCACCTTCCAATTCCTGGCGTTCCTGATCAATCTCTTCTTTTTCCTGTTGTATTTGCTGCATCTCCTGTTCAGCCTGATGCAACTGATCCAGTGTCGTCGTGGCATAGACGGTCATCTGCGGTAACCCCATGGTAAACATACATACCGCAATCGCCACTGCCACAATTCTTCTTTGTCTCTTTTTCAAAATATTACCTTCCTTTTGTTGTATCACATATCCTTCAGCAAAAGTTAATAATGTTTCATGTCAGATACTCATCTTGATTTCAACTCAAATATTACACTTCAAACGTAATGGTGCGTCCGCTGCGCTGATACTGCACGCATTTGACGCCTGCCGCATCAAACATCTTTTTGGCTGCAATATTCGAAGGAGTTCCCGCATATTTATCGGAATCATAAATCACTTCTTTAATACCCGCCTGAATGATAGCTTTGGCACATTCATTACAAGGGAATAAAGTTACGTAAATTTTAGCCCCTTCCAAATTACCGCCACGGTAGTTGAGAATCGCATTCAACTCACTGTGCGCAACAAAAGCATACTTGGTATCCAGTTCGCCGCCTTCGCGTGCCCAGGGGAATAACTCATCCGAGCAACCATTGGGAAATCCATTATAACCCACGGACAAAATACGGTTGTCTTTTCCGACGATACAAGCCCCCACCTGTGTGTTGGGATCTTTGGAACGCATACCGGAAAGCATGGCAATTCCCGTAAAATATTCATCCCACGAAATGTAATCTTTTCTCTTCATGTAACCCTCCGTCCGGCACCCCGTTGCCGTTTTATAAAATTATTCTTTCCGTTCCCATCGACATCCCACCTATGAGAACCTTATCATCCGATTATTTCTCGATTAAATCAATTCTTCTCTGATGTCTTTCATCGCCGGAAAATTCTGTCGTCATAAAAGTATCCACAATCTTAAGTGCAAGATTCATACCAACAATTCCCGCACCTAAAACAAGTACGTTTGCATTGTTGTGCTGTCTTGTCAATTCAGCAGAAAGAGAATCTGCACAAAGTGCCGCACGTACTCCCTTTACTTTATTGGCAACCATTGACATACCGATACCTGTGGTACAGATTACGATACCCTTTTCACACTCACCGTTCGCTACAGCCTCTGCTGCGGGTCTGCCGTGATTGGGATAATCACAGGAACTTTTATCGTAGCATCCAAAATCCTTACAGGTATGTCCCTGTGCTTCCAAGTGCTTCTTTACTGCCTCTTTTAAATCGTAACCGCCGTGGTCACATCCTAATGAAATATTCATTTATACTTCCTCCTGAATTTTAATATATTTATGGCCTGCGGCCTTTAATAATCGATTCATAATCGCATGTCCGAATCCGTCCGTAGCAAAACTTTCCGAATAGATAGCGTCCGCTTCTTCATCATCAAACTCTCTTAAAATGCGGTACAAAGATGCGGCAATGGCAGTATCATCATTGCGGTTTCCAACCACTTTTACCACATCGGCACGGTACTTGTCCGCATTCTCCGCTGTAGCAATCACCCCGGTTTTATAGCCTTTTTGACGACTTTCCTCTACAAGCATATTAATTTCTTTTACCACCTTATCAGGCTCGCCTTCTATAATCAGCATGTCTCCTTTAGGCGCATAATGTCGATACCGCATACCCGGTGCCTTTGGTCTTTCCTTACAGTCGTCATCCAGAAGTGTGGGATCCATTGTCACTTCACCCAACACATCTTTTAACATATCCAATGTAATATATCCCGGGCGTAAAATCATGGGCACATCGCCGGTCAAATCCACAATGGTAGACTCCAAACCAATGGCAATGTCACCGCCATCGATAATCATATCAATACGTCCGTCCATATCTTCCAAAACGTATTTTGCAAGGGTAGGACTTGGCTTACCGCTTAAATTCGCACTGGGCGCTGCTACAAAACCGCCTGCAGCTTTGATAAAAGCCAACGCAACCTTGTGGGACGGCATTCTGACTGCCACCGTATCCAGTCCGCCCGTAGTTTCATCGGGAACAAGATCGTCCTTGGGTAAAATCATGGTCAAAGGGCCGGGCCAAAAAGCCTCTGCCAATTTCCGTGCACTTTCGGGAATTTCTTTTACCAGAATTTCCAAATCTTCCATACGATAAATGTGTACAATCAAGGGATTGTCGGAAGGACGTCCTTTGGCTTCATATATTTTGCGGGCCGAATCCGGATTCAAACCATCCCCACCCAGACCATATACCGTCTCTGTGGGAAAAGCCACCAGACCTCCATTCAGGATAATTTTTCCGGCTCTTGCAATCTCCTGTTCATCTATTCTGTTTTCATCCTGTGTGATGACAAGGGTACGCATACCTGCCTCCTGCTTATGGTTCTGTATTCGGCATGTGGTTCTTCGCCGTATCATACTCTTTCCTACAGCAACACCATACATACCGATACTCGCTCAAGTGTATCATAACACATTTTCTGTCGAATACCAAGGAATTTTATAGGACAGGTTCTCCGACGATATTTCATCGTCGCCTTCATATATGGTGCCTTCCTGATTCTCCGACGTGTTTTTTTCGCTTTCCAAATAATCGCAAATTCCCAGTCTTAACGCTGCCACGATTTTTTTCTGATATTCAGCATCCTTTAACAGTGCTTCCTCTTCCGGATTGGACAAAAAGCCGCACTCTGCAATAATCATAACCGCCGAACACTTTGTCAGAAGATAATAATTGTCATTTCCTTTTTGTACTCTCGGACGGGCAATTTCCAGTTCCGTGTTCAACGCATCCTGCATAAGTTTTGCTGCCTGCCCGCCTTTTTCACTGCTCTCATGATAAAAAACCTGCGGCCCGCAAACCGATGCATCCCCGAAACTGTTCTGGTGAATGCTCACTACCAAATCCGGCTTACAGTCTTCAATCATGGCAAGTCTTGCTTTCATATCCTGCATTTTTTTATTACTGCTGCTTTCATCGTAAAGGCCCATATCACTCTGCCTGGTCATAACAACAGTCATCCCCTCCTCTTCCAGTACCTCTTTTAAAAGCATGGCAATTTCCAGATTAATATCCTTTTCAAGCGTACCGTTTACGCCCACTTTTCCCGGATCTTTTCCGCCATGACCGGCATCCACAACCACAATGCATCCGCTATACGGCTTCTCTTCCAACTCCGTTTCCACAAAAGGCATCTCCTCTACATCAACCTGTGCATCCCGTGCACCTTTACTATGTAAAACAATCCCCCTGATCAGTAACGCAATCGCCATTGCAACGATCATAACAATGGTCACTTTTATCATTGTACCTTTTTCCATATATTGTCTCCGTGATTCATGTTTATTGTTTTTACAATATATGTTTGAGGGGAAGGGATATATGAATTGTGCCGGAAAATGTTTGAGTGAAGAGGACATAAAAAAGATACCCAACATTTTATTGTAAAATCGGGTATCTTTTTTATACGATTAGTTCTGCGTGAAACTGAAATTTGTACCTACTTTTATTCTGCTTCCAATATCTCTTCAAACGATTTAGCCGCCTCTTCCGGCTCCTCAAATATAGGACTATGCGCCGAATTCTCAAACACATAGAATTCTTTTATAGGGGCATCAATCTGTTCATAATACTCATATTGCAAATCAAAACAGCATGTATAGTCATATTTGCCTGCAAAAAAGTAAATAGGAATCTGTAAAGAGGGCACTTCACTAAAAGCATTGAAATGTGTAGAATCATTTACAACCGGAAATTGTGCAGACAACCCTTTTCCTCTCCATAGATTTATTCTTTCCTGCCATGTATAAACCTTACAGCGTAGACTCGGAAAGAAAATTCCGGTAATTACAGAGTCCATATCTCTTGTCGTTCCAACACCCAACTCATGCATAGCTTTGTCACGCAAGGAAGATGTAAAATACTTTTTGTACATTTCATCAGATTCCCGAATGGGACAATTCTCAAATTTCTCAACCATTTTGGTATTGCCTAACTGTTTATATTGCGCTTTCATATAATCATATGCCATATATTCAGACTCTGTCTGATTGCAAGTCTGTGCCATTGCTATATATGCATTATAATATTCAGGATATTGCTGTACTGTTTTAATGGCAATATATGTACCAAACGAATGACCCATGATATATATTTTTTCCTGTTCAAATCTTTCGGACAAATATTTACTTACTGCAACAACATCTGATATATATTTTTCCGTGGTCATTTCTTCTACTTT
>JAFUNC010000001.1 GCA_017473115.1 Lachnospiraceae bacterium | reverse complement strand
CCTCAGGGACCTGCCGGAGAAGCGGGACCTGTCGGACCTCAGGGACCTGCAGGCGAAGCGGGACCTGTCGGACCTCAAGGACCTGCCGGAGAAGCCGGGCCTGTGGGACCTCAGGGACCTGCAGGCGAAGCGGGACCTGTCGGGCCTCAGGGACCTGCCGGGGAAGCAGGACCTGTGGGGCCTCAGGGGCCTGCAGGCGAAGCGGGACCTGTCGGACCCCAAGGACCCGCCGGGGAAACCGGGCCTGTGGGACCTCAGGGACCTGCCGGAGAAGCGGGACCTGTCGGACCTCAGGGACCTGCAGGCGAAACCGGTCCTATTGGACCTCAGGGGCCTGCCGGAGAAACCGGACCCATTGGGCCTCAGGGACCTGCAGGGGAAACCGGACCTATTGGACCTCAGGGGCCTGCCGGGGAAGCCGGTCCTGTTGGTCCTCAGGGGCCTGCCGGCGAAACCGGTCCTATCGGACCTCAAGGACCTGCCGGGGAAACCGGTCCTATCGGACCTCAAGGACCTGCCGGGGAAACCGGACCTGTCGGACCTCAGGGACCTGCCGGCGAAACCGGACCTGTCGGACCTCAGGGACCTGCCGGCGGTATCTTGAACTACGCAGATTTCTACGCGCTAATGCCGCCTGATAACTCCGCAACTGTGGCTCCGGGCACGGATGTAAGTTTCCCGCAAGACGGTCCCAACTCCGGTTCTGACATTGCAAGAACCGGTCCGGACGCCTTTAATCTTGCGCAGATTGGCACCTATCTTGTACTTTTCCAGGTAAGCGTAACGGAAGCCGGACAGTTGATTTTAACATTAGACGGCGAAGACTTGGCGTACACCGTAGCCGGTCGCGCAACCGGCACTTCACAGATTATCGGTATGGCTATTGTGAATACCACGGAAATCAATTCTGTTTTGACAGTACGAAATCCCGAAGGTACAGCAGCTGCCCTTACCATTACGCCCCTTGCCGGCGGAACCCGTTCCGTATCAGCCCACCTTGTAATTATGCAGATAGCATAAAATAAAGTAAGAGGTCTCAATGATATACCATTGTGGCCTCTTTCCTATGTTAAGTTACTCATCAAATACAGTAAAAATTTTTATGAAATACTCATAAAATTTTATTTGCCTTCATTGACTTATATCTATTTGTGTGTTAATATTAGTTTCGTACTAATACTAATGCGAGTAGGTTATTTTATTTACTAACATAATCGATTATTGTATACTGATAAAAACTCTTTTTTGAAAGGAACCTCTATGAATACAGATAAAAAAGAAAACACCGGATTCTCGGAAAATGTAACGACTACCGAAACCGAAAAACCCGATTTCACTTTTGCCGCCATTTTAGCCTTTATCAATGTGACGGCAGAACTTTTTTGCATTATGTTCCTGGGCACGCTTCACCGCCTGATGGATTTTACGGTAAAAGACTGTTCGAATGTTAACGAGTTGCACGGATATATCTTCAGCACTTTCGCCGGAAAGCAGGGAGTTTGCATCTCTAACGCAACCCTTTGGATTTTTGTTGCAGGTTTAGTGGCTATGATTATTTCTTTTACTTTTAGCCGTAAAAACGAACATAAACTTAAGCATCTGTTTCTGATGCTTTCCACCGGTCTTAATGTGGTAGCAGGTTCTTATTATTTGCTCGCCAATTTACTTTGGACCAACAGTGAATACACCGGAACCCTTGCCGGTTTTATCTTTTACTGTATTTTACTTGCCACTGGTATTGCCGGCCTTATCTGGGGACTTTTCTTCCATAAAATCAAGGAAGCGCCCCATATGGATAAGTGGATTCCCATGACACTGGCAAGTGTTCTTGTACTTGCAACCTGCGTTTGTATCGCTTATCCTTTTATAACACTTAACGCAGAACGCAGGGAAGTAAATGCCTTGCGTGAAACCATTGCAAATCAACAAATAGGGTATGATGAAGAAATCGGCTACCAAATCGGTAATTATGCGAATGCGAATGCACTCTACCTTGATGGCAAACTGTATCTGACCAAATATAATCCCGAGATTGACGCCGAAGAAATTCTTTCCATTGATCGAAACGGTAATATGGAAGTATTTCAGATAGCGCCGGAAGAAGCGAAAGATTTTTCCTCCTGTTTATACCACTACGACGGATATATATATGTATTGGCACATGATACCGATAGTCCTAATTGTCAAGTTCTTCGCATATCCGTAGCAGACAAAACCGCGGAAACCCTTTTGGAAGGCGAAAGGCATCCCTACTTTGGCATTCGCAATAATCTGCTTCTTATCAAGGGATTTGATGAGGAAACAGAAACGCATTATATTGATGCTTATGATTTATCAAAACCAGTTACCGAAGAAAACCGTTATGTATATGATTATGGTACGCAGACTCATGTCCTTGATTGGGAATATTTTGTGAACTATTATGTGTACGGAAATACTTTGTACCGTGACTATGGTTCAAATCAGTCCGCCGGAATGTGTGTCGGGGATAACTTTTATGGGGCTTATAACCACGTTGGCATTGATGGTGTAGTGTATCTTCAAACACCGGACACAGTCTTCGAAAACAGTACAGTACTTGACAATAGAGCACTTCAAATAAATATTTTCGATCAAGCACTTTATTATGTTAGATTAGCTGACGATAACGAAACATACGAAATGTATACCTGCGGTCTTTCCGGGGAAGAAAAGACCTTAATCGGCACAATGCCGAGAGAACTTTTTACAGATTGCTATAACTTGAGCGTGGCGGAAGAGTTTGTAATTATCTATGGAAACGATAGGGAAACCGAAACAAATTCCACGTATTTAATGTGGTTAGATGACGGAAGTTATGAGAAGTTGTGGTAAAAATGACTAAAAGAATTTATAAGAATCATGAATACAGTAATTGGTTTTAGAAAGGATTCCGTATGGAAAAAAGTAAAATAAAAGAACTCATCTGTTATTTGAATATTGCCGTTTCCTGCCTGGCAATCTTTCACCTGTTTGCTCTGCAGCATCTGGTGGATTTCGGCATGAAAGAAAATATCATGGTGGATGCCATGCACAACGGCATCTTCAGTGACCTGGCAATAAAAGAAGATTATTACATATCCTGCGCTACCATGGCAATTTTCATAACCGGACTTGTTGCATTGTTTTTTTACTGGCTTTTTAACCGTATAAAAAAAGAAGCAACCGCCTTTGGTTTTCTGATGACAGCCACCGCTATTCATACGATAGCAGGTATCTATTATCTGGCAGTAACATTTCTTTGGATTAACCGCCAATTTGCAGACTCTGCTTTTGTAATTATTTTGTACATTGTTTTGTTGCTTCTTGGCATCGCGGTTTGTGTGTGGGGTATCTTTTTTTATAAAAACAAAGGCGAAGGCCGCACCAAAAAATGGATTCCCATTCTGATTTACAGTGTTATGGCTATTGTAATTGTGATTTCCATGGCCACGCCTTTTTATGTGCTGAACGAGGAACATAAATCCGTGAATGAAGTGCGTCAGTTAGTGGAAAACCAGCCGGACGGATATGATGAAAACATCGGTTATCAGATTAGTAATTATTGTCATGGCGGAGGCGTATATGCGGAAGGTACACTCTATATTCATAAATACAATAGCGAAACCGGTTCCTCTGAAATCTGGTCCGTTGATGAACAAGGTAATTTATCGATGCTATGGAATAATCCTCTGCAAAAAACAAATTTGCCGGTAGGCATTTACTACTATGATGAACACCTATACGCACGGGCGTGGGAAAAAGGTGGTGTAGCAAAACTGATTCGCATTTCATTACCAGACGCAAGTACAGAGGTCCTTTATGAATGCGACAGTTCCATGGATATCCATGACTTCGGAATAAAAGACGACCAACTTTTGTTGGCATGGTGCGATGAAGATTTTAACATAGACGTTTATTCTTATCCGGTGAACGGTCCTATTTCTAAGGAAGACGGCACGCTGTATGACACCGGAATTTATAATACGTATGCAAATCAGACTTTTGTCAATCGCTATCTTTATAACAACCAATCTGCTTTTATGTTGAGTTTTGGTTCCAATGAGTGGCCCTATGCCAGTATTGAGGATTCCGTATATAATATCGTTTATTATGGTGGCGATACAAACTTCTGCGGTTCTCTTGTAAAAGAAATCCTGGTGTACAATGCCGAAGAGCCGATTCAGGAAACCGAAATCGATTCCTATGTATGGCGCTACAATATCTTTGATGACGAAATCTTTTATATCAAAGGCGAAGACACTTTTGAAGCCTGGCGTTGTGACCCGGATGGCGAAAACAAGGAACTGATCGGCACATTGCCCTACAGCAAATACGATTCCTGCTATAATTTATATATGGCCGAAGAGTATATGGTAGTTTATATTAAAGATAGAGAGACAGACGTTAACAGCGCATATTTAATGTGGCTGAATGACGGAAGTTATGAGAAGTTGTGGTAAAAAACTCCCCTTTAGGGGAGTTTTTTCATCTCCTCCCTTAAAAAATACAATATCCCATCTAAAACCTCATTACTATCTATGTTTAACCAATTGGTCTCCGTAGTCTTCAGTTTTCTTCTATAACTGCTATTTTCAAATGTTTTTCTTACCCGTCAAATAATATCCTCCAAATTATTTTCCTTCATTCCTGTATCGTTGAATATGTATTTTTCAAAGCATAACAGTACGGATTTTTTATCTAATAACGAACATAAATAATACATGTCAAATATATCTTTATACCTTGTTGAAAAAGAACCGAATTTTAGAAGTGAGCGAAGTTTTTCCGTAAACATTTGCTCCTTAGAATTTATTAAAAGACTTGCGTTTGTTTCTGCAAAACATATATCAAAGCAGTATTCCTCCTGCTTAATAGATAAATCCTTGTGAACACCTAAATCTATTTTGCTTATGAGAGAATTGCCATATGCATCCGATATTTTAATATGGATCCTCTTTCCATGGTAGTCTTGCTGTTTTAATTCCTCGATATCGCCTATTCGCAGAATTGATATTCTATCTAAACAATTTATTTCCTGTATAAAATGATCAATATATGAATCTTCCAACGAATATCTTATAAAATCAATATCCAAATCTCTGGTTGCGCGCCTTGCATCTTTAGAAATGTTTCGCATTACCACGCCACCTTTGATTGTAACGTTTTGATTCAATGCACTTTTTGCCAACGCCTGAATTATAATATCCTGACACAATCTTGCTTCTGCAAGAATTTGGTCGTATCCCTGTGTTCTTATCTTTGCAATCTGCTCCTTTATATTCATCAGAACACCTCCGATTGCAACACTTGTGTAATCATCTTGCTTTTCGGAAAAGATGATGCATATTCCTGAATTGCTTCTATATCCAAATCATAAATCAGTTTGCGATAGTTCCCTATAATCTCCTTGTAATAATCATATGGTAATTTATTCTTATTTCTGATTACTTCAATTAAAAGACGCTCTCTGGAGTATATTTTTACCTGACTCCCCTGATATTCCTTATTTTCCATTCCTACATATACATAATCCGGCTGTTCGAAGCACTGTTTTACTCTTTTATCCGTAATTTTGGAATCGTCCTTATCCGTAGACATATAGTATCGGTCCGGTATTACTTCCGTCAGTCCCTGCATATATAAGGCTGTGTTCATCGTTAAGACTGCCTTCGGATATTTCATTGTAATGATTTCCAATTCCGATACATATTTCTCTGTGGAATAAACGCCCTTTTCTATTTTATAAAGTTTCTCATCTGCAATTTGCTTTTTTATCTGATAGTCGGATTGATATTTTTTAATACATTCTTCATAAGACAATAACATAAAAATCCTCCTTTTGGCTTTTATCCGATTTTTTTATTGTTTTTCGGATATTTGCTTTAATTTTAGCAGAATATCTTATTTTGTCAATATTTATTTTTTTAAGAATTAATTTTTAATATGTAATTTAAAAAGCAGTTAGGAAAATTAATCTCCTAACTGCTTTTATTTTACTGTAAAATCCTACTGCACGCCCTTTGGTTCATACTCCTGAAGCGGCGCCAAAAATCCATTTTTCTTCAACTCTTGCTCTATCAAATCCAAGGTTTCCTCGCTGTCCGCAAGAATGGTATGGTAGTGATAGCCCGAAGTTACATTCTTAAGAAGGCTGGACTTACCGGAAGCAATGTCATCCAAGAACTGCTGCACATTCAAACGCGATTTAATGCCCATCTCACCGCGAACAAGGCCGTAAACCTTATGATAAATAAAAACATCATCTACGATTCCGCCCAGATCCACAATCAAGTTCAACTCTTTCTCAACTTCTTCGTCTGTATGCTGCACTTTAAAAACCCTTTTGCAGGTATCCTGCTCTTCCAGCACGTAGCCGCGGGCAAGAGAAGCCACAGGCACACCGGTCGCGCGGATGATGGCAATATCCTGCACAATCACCTGTCTGCTCACGTCAAACTGTTCAGCCAGGCGCGAGGCGGAGATTGGACTGACAGAGCCTTTTAAGCACTTTACGATTTCCTTTCTTCTTGTTTCAGCGTTCATAATTTTCTCCATTTTACACTCAAAAAAATATCTTACACCGCATGCAGATTCTTCAAGGACAGGTCAAGAATCGGTGAAGAGTGGGTTAAAGCACCACTTGATACATAGTCAACGCCCAAACCTTTTAATCTTGCGATATTTTCTGCGGTTACATTTCCGGAAACTTCCACTTCTGCTCTGTGGTCGATGTAGTCGATAGCTTCTTTTAACTGCTCGGTAGACATGTTATCAAGCATGATAATGTGAGCACCTGCCTCAACCGCTTCTTTTACCTGATCGAAAGTTTCTACCTCTACCTCAATCTTACGAACGAAGGGCGCGTATGCCTTCGCCATGGCTACGGCTTCTTTTACACCGCCTGCTGCCCCGATGTGGTTATCCTTCAAAAGCACACCGTCGGATAAGTTGTATCTGTGGTTGTTGCCGCCGCCCACGCGTACGGAGTATTTCTCAAAAATACGGTTGTTGGGGGTTGTTTTACGGGTATCAAGAAGTTTGATGCCTGTGCCTTCCAACATTTTAACCATTTTAGCGGTATAGGTTGCCACACCGCTCATTCTCTGTAAGTAATTTAATGCGGTTCTTTCTCCTGATAAAAGAACGCGGATATCGCCGCGGATTTTACCGATCAACTGGCCCTTGGTAATCGCTTCGCCGTCTTCTACATATAATTCCACTTCTGTTTTCTCATCTAAAAGTGTGAATACGCGGGAAAATACCTGTACACCGCAAAGAATACCGTCTTCTTTACAGATTAAGTCTACTTCGCCCATGGTGGCAGTCTGCATAACACTGTTGGTGGATACGTCTTCGCTGGTGATATCCTCCTCCAAAGCGCTCATAATTAAGGGATCTACTTTCAATTTCATGGTTGCCTGATCAAACATTGTTAATTCCTCCTGTTAATTTCATCTAAAACGAGTTGGTGATTCTCTTCGTTCCACTTCTCGATATCTTCGTATTTGCTGTAATCCGGGATTAAGTATGTAAATTCTCTGGTCACCACTACCTGACCATCTTTGTTGGTCTTGGTTTTTACCTTGGTTTCCATACTGTCCTCAAAATCTTCGTCCATATCCAAAGGCTCATATTTTATGAGGTCCTGTGCGGCCACTTTACCAAATACAAGGCTCTCTAAAAGAGAGTTGCTTGCAAGACGGTTTTTACCGTGAACACCGTTGCAGGCTGTCTCGCCGATGGCATAGAGCCTCTCCATGGAAGTCTGGCTGTTTTTATCCACCTTGACACCACCCATAAAATAGTGCTGTGCGGGAACTACGGGGATACATTCCTTGGTAGCATCGAATCCGTGCTCTTTACAATAATCTAAAATGTTGGGGAAATGTGAAACCAACTCGTCAGCAGGGATGGTCCGCATATCTTCCCATACATGCTCCGTTCCGTCCTTTGCCATTTGCTCACGGATTGCCGCAGTTAACTTATCTCTGGGAATCAATTCATTTACGAAACGCTCCATATTTTTATTATATAATTTCGCACCCTCACCTCGAACGGATTCGGATATTAAGAAACTTCTGTCCTCAATATTTTCACTGTAAAAGGTGGTAGGATGAATCTGCACATAATCCACATCTCTGGTGGCAATACCGTGGCGCAATGCCAATGCCACACCGTCTCCGGTCAGATGACGGTAATTGGTGGAATAACGATACAAGCCGCCGACACCTCCGGTGGCAAGTACGGTGCAATCCGCATAAATTGCATCTAAACTGCCGTCCTCCTTGCGAATTACGACGCCGAAACACTCACCGGTTTTATGACGTAAGAATTCTTTTGCTGCCGCCTTGGCCGCCAACGTTCCTTCCGGAAATCTCTTGGCACGCTCGTCCACACCGGCTTCGCCATCAAGGGCAATCAAATCCACCATAGTGGTGTGCTCCATAATTTCCACATTGTCCAATTCTTTTACACGGGCGTATAAGGTGCTGGTAATTTCCTCGCCGGTAATATCCTTGTGATGCAGGATTCGATGCTTTCCGTGACCGCCCTCGCGGGTGTATTTTAACTCCCCGTTCTTATCACGACAGAACCGCACGCCATAGTCCAGCAGGTCGTTGATGGTATCCCTGGAGTGTGAAATCATAATTTCCACGCTCTCACGGGTATTCTCATAATGGCCCGCTTTCAGCGTATCCTCCATAAAAGGCTCAAAATCGTTCTCATCATGCTGCACGCAGATACCGCCCTGGGCAAGATAAGAGTCGCACTCCTCTACTTTTGCCTTGGTAAGCATAATAATCTTCTTGTCTCTGGGAAGGTTTAAGGCACAATACAGGCCCGCGCATCCGGTTCCCACAATTAAAACATCACACTTTCTCATATGTGTGTCCTCCACCTGATTTCATTAAAGTATGTATCAAGTTACTCTGAGGTGCCGCAATTCTGATGGCTCGGTCTCCATACATCTCCAATGCCTTTAACCTGACATCTTCTACTGCTCCTCGACGCTATCATAACATGTGTCAAGACACCTGTCAACATATGTCTTGACACATTGATGACATAACCTTATAATAGCATCAAGCTATTCTATTATTAAATTGGCAGTTTTCTACTGAATTTCAGATTATTTATAACTTTTATCACTATGCATGCCGTATCCGTAATCGGCAGAATGGAGACTAGTATGTATAATACGAAAGATTTGCAGGAAGCAATTATTCATTTAAAAAAAGAAAAAGATGTGTGCATTTTAGCCCACGCTTATCAGAGTCAGGACATCCTGGAAGTGGCTGATTTTATCGGGGACTCCTTTGGTTTAAGCCAGCAGGCGCAGACCGTGCCCCAGAAGAATCTCTTAATGTGCGGTGTTCGTTTTATGGCTGAGACGGCTAAAATTTTATCTCCCGATAAAAAAGTCATCCTTTCCAACCCTGCTGCAGGTTGCCCGATGGCAGAACAACTTACGATAGAAGAGTTAAAAGAAATCAAGGCGCAGTATCCGGACGCCGCCGTGGTAGCCTATATCAACACCACCTCTGAGTTAAAAACCGAGTGCGATGTATGCGTAACTTCTGCTTCTGCCTTGAATATTGTCAAAAACCTTCCGAACGAAGAAATCCTTTTTATCCCGGACTGCAATTTGGGTTCCTGGATTGAAAAACAGGTTCCTGAGAAGAAGTTCCATTTTATCAAAGGCGGATGCCCCGTACATATGCGTATTACTCCGGACGACGTGATAAAGGCGAGAGCGGCACATCCGAACGCACCGCTTTTGGTTCATCCCGAGTGTAAAAAGGAAGTTACAGCCCTTGCCGATTATGCCGGAAGCACCACAGGCATTATGAAATATGCCGCAAACAGCGACGCTAAGGAATTCATCATCGGCACGGACAACAGCATTGTGCAACATCTGCAGTTTGAACATCCGGACAAGAAATTTTATGCCCTGTCCAAGGATTGTGTCTGTCACGACATGCGTCTGACCACGCTGGTGGATGTGTATAATTGCATCCTCGGGAATGCCGGCGAAGAAATTGTATTAAGTGATGAAACACGCATCAAGGCGAAAAAGTGCATCGATGCAATGCTGGAAATGTCATAATATAAATAAACACAAAGCAGGATTCACAACACATGTGAACCCTGCTTTTTTTCTTCCTATTCTAAATTTAAATGCTTCAGCATTTACTTTTATCTTGCCTACTTTGAACACCGGATATTTTCTTACCTATTTCGGAACCGTCTCGCAACTCACCCACATCGCAGGTCTGATTCCGCCGGTGGCAACCGTAGAATGTCGACCTTCGTAATCGATATCACCCTCCGCGTCCACAACAGCGGTTTTCTTGCCGTCCGCACCCATGGTACGAAGCCACCACCAGGTATTATTATCACGCTCGGCATGATTGTAACCATCATTAATATCCACATTCGCGCCATCTCTGGCCGCCGCCTGGGTAGCCTGCACATAGCGGTCTTCTGCGGTGGGGAAGTACAGTTCCACTTCCTCTGCGGATAAAAGGAATACGTAGTCCTGAACCGTACGTCCACCTACCGTTCCATACACTTCATTATCCGAAGTAAAAACATCTGTCTCAATAAACAATTCTTTTTCGTAATCACTGATATATTCTTCATAAAAAACGCCGTTTAGCATCTCTCGAAGGCTGCATTCCGCCCAACTGTTGTCTTCATAAACATTGTGAAATTCGCCCGGGGCAAGAGCTGCAACACTGGTCAAAAGCACCTTATCGCCCTGACGATCTGCCACATACCACAGAATCCGCTCATCACCGCTTTTAATATAATCGGTATTCATGGTGCCAAGCGGGACAATATCACCCACTTCAGCGTCCGCAAGGAGTGCCACCTCCTCTTTGTAATACACCTTAGGCTGTATCAACATTACGTACAATTCGCTGATGATAAAACCACATAGAATTACCAATACAATACTTCCCGCAATTGCCAGTTCCCGCATACGCTTTTTCTTTTTCTTCAATTCCAGTTTTTTATCCAAAGACAATTCTTCTTCCGGAATTTTATTTTTATCTCCCGTTACAAGACGAATCAGGAAAACATGAATCAAATGCAGAGGAATCGCCGTCGCAATGGACAGAATGAGTACCCAGATAAAAAGCGCCATACTGTCTCTTTCATAATCATAAGTAAGAAAAATCTTATATAAATCATGAATGATATATATCTCCAGACTGATTTTCCCGAGAAGCACCAGAAGAATGTTCTTCACCTGCACCTTCATATTAATCAGAAGAAGCATCAGAAGCCACGCGCCACAGGTAAGGACTTGTGCCAGCAGGGTAATCACCTTAGCACCATAACCCGGGTGTCCTTCCCACTCCCGATAATAGCCGAAAGTGCGGAGCACTACTTCTTCCAAGCCAAAAGTCGCCAAAAACAGCACAACGGATACCGGCAACAACCACTTATAATGCTTCTTTAAGAATGCCAGCACCTTCTCATAATATTTTGCCAGAAACAAACCGGCCAGGAAGAAAATCGTGGTATTGTACCACCATTCGCCCATGAACCAGAGACCGCCGTCTTTACTGGGATCATGTCCGAGCAACAAACTTACCGTTATCATCAGCACAACAATAATGCTCATAGCCCCCAGCGCTTTCCCGGGCTTCTTCATAAACCGATGTGTTAAATAAAAAGCCAGATAGAGAATCATAATCTCTACCAGAAACCAGGTATTTGTATTCACCAGACGGAATCCGAAGAGACACGCCAGCGACTCAAGCACGCTGTTTACACTTCCAAAATACATCCCTACAAGCACAAGGTATATGACATTGGAAAGAATAAAAGGAATCAACACCGCCGGCATTCTTTTACGCATAAAAGTCTTCAAATAATCCGGCTTGTTCTTAAGACTCTGCATCAGACCGAATCCCGAACAAAAGAAGAAAATCGTCGTAAAAAGAATTCCCATGGAACTAAAAATGGTAATCGGACCCTTCCACTCGTTTCCGTAATTGGTTATGTATTGGGACAGATGATGAAAAATAATTCCCACCGCCGCGAGACCCTGCAGAATTTTACTCTGTTGCAGGGAAAGGAAATCCTCGTGAATACTTCCTTTGGACGCAATTTTTATTTGAACCAGCATGATAATGAACACAATCGCCGGAAAGATACATAATAGTAAATACTGTAGATTCATATTTTATCCCTCTTGCATACGGTTTCTGCCCGAAAACAGGACGTTCGGGTTTCCTTGCTTCTCTGCCATTATCATACTATGACTCTAGTTTAAACTCTACCTCTTTCTTACGTTTTTTTATAACAATCTTACCTGTGACCTGCTCTTACCTGCCTCCATCCTGTCGTTTCTCCATCTTCTTCCAACTGATATATCCGTATAAATCGTTTACGAAAAAGGCAATGAAACAGACCACCACCGAAAGATACCGGGTTTCCTCCATGGTTGCCAATACCCAAAGCACAATTAATACCACATCATTCATTCCGTAAACCAAGGCAAAATAAGGGCTTCTTCGAAACGTCAGATACGCCGCCGCAAAACTGGTGGCAATGGAAATGGTGCTTGGCACCATATTGGCCGTATGGAAATACTCCAGGATAAAATAAAACACCACCGTTACCGCCGCCGTGAGCAGACACATAAAAATGGTTTCTTTTATACTGATTTGGTTTACTTTTACCTCGGAACGATTCTTCTCATAAGGATTTCGAAGCCAGGAAATCAGGGAGAACACCGCCATAGGAAGCGTCATGCCCAAATAGGTAATCATTTCTCCGTAATAGGCGAAACCGTAGGATATGATTCCGTATAAAATACTGAAAACAATCATCAGCACCTGCCCCACAGGATTGCCTTTTGCACAAAAAATCAGGGAAGTTACTCCGATCAGGGACGCAATCAAAGTCAGACCATTACTCCTGTCGAATATTAAGAAAGACAGAACAATCAACATGACCGAGCCGCTCCATAGGGCGATTTCGCGCTTTTTAAAATAGAGGGATTTTTTATTTGGGTTGTTTGATTCCGGTGAAGAATTCATTGTGTTTTCTCCTTTTTGTTTAGCCGTCCGATATTCTTGGGGCTTTCTTCTTTTATCAAAAAAGGCATCCGCAAGTATATCTTCTAAGACCTAACGATATACTCACGAATGCCTCTGCATTCTCTACCCGGTGGCAGGATATGTATTCTTTTGTTTTATTATATACTGTTCCCCTGTATATTTTCAATATATAAAAAAGCGAAAGTCCATCTGAACTTTCGCTTAATCTTCAACGGAGAAAGAGGGATTTGAACCAAATTTCTCACTCCAAAAATAACGAAAATATAGGGGTTCTCGATATCGTTTGATTTATGATTCTCAAAAAATTCTCACTTCTTTATATCGAAAAGTGCATTCATATCACACTTAAAAATCTTGCAACATGCACACAACATAGATACCGTCGGATTTTGTGTCCCTTGCTCAATCCTATTATAAGAATAAATAGATATGTCGATACCTTCAATTTGTAATTTTGCAACCATATCTATTTGCCTTATTTTTTGCTGTTCTCTTTGCTTACGAATATTCTTTCCTATGCATACATCATTCACTTGAATTATTCTATCAATGCTCTTTTCATTTTTCATTAATATGTCCCCCACAAAGATAGATTATTTTATTTTACGTTTTTAAATTGCACGAGAGTGCAAGTGATGATATAATTTAATTGCATTTTGGTGCAATTTTATATATAGGGAGAAATTTTATGAAAAGAAAGAAACTAGTAACTTTATTATTTACAATTTTTGCAAGTGCTTGTATGGCTTTGACAGGATGTGGCACGGAAGAAGTGGTCTCAGAAGAACCGATTATCTCAGAGCAAACTTCTAATGAAGAAGTAGTCTCAGAAGAAATTAGTGAAGAAGAACCTGTTGAAGAACCTTCTGTGGAAGCTAATTTAGACATTGTTATTGAATTAATACCTGAACTTCAGGCTGCAAAAGATGAAGCATTTCCAGTGGGCGTTGAAACTACAATGGAATTTGGAACACTTACTCGTCTTGGTGATAATAAAGATTATCCTAACGCATTGGAAGATATTAAAATTAGTTGCAATGGAGAAACTTTTCAGATGTCTTTGCCTAAAGATATGTGTATGAGTTATAGCTGGAATGCACAAAGTAATACGCTCGTTCTCTTCAATGAGGATAGAAGCAAAATCGCACATTTAGTATTTGGAAACGCTCCTTTAGATGTTAATGAAAAAAATGTTCTTGCTGATACCGAAAGTATAAATAACACGTTAACAAAACTTGGATACGATACAATTGATAATGTAGAAGTGGTAAATATCGAAAATACAGAAACTACTATGAGTCAAAGAATTCCTGTTAATTCAGGAAATTACGTAGGGGAATTTATGTATTGTCAAACATATGGCGAAGAAATATTTGAAGCAACTAATTCAAATAATGAAACAGTTATGTGTGTTGATTGTATGCAAAGTATGTTTTTCTATGGTGACACAACAAAAGAGTGCGCAGACGAAATTTCTGCGTATGTAATGGAAAGTTTTAGAGTTGTTAAAGAAGAAAATAGTCATATTTTTAATGTGAACACAGAATTAAATCAAAATAATATATTAAATAGTGATGCAGCAAAAAAATATGGTATTCCAGAAAATTTACAAATTCCCAGTAATGCAGAAATTATAGACGTCAATGGTATGTTTAATATAAAAATAGAAAAAACATATAAAGAAGATGTTATTTTATTTTTAGACGAATTCAACGAAAAAATAGAAATTATCGATAAAAGAAATGATATAGTTGCATTTTCGGGAAAAGAAGCAATTGATTATTTAAATTACAATATTGACTTTAGAGGAACGTATGAATTGAATGGTATAAGTTATAGTTTAAATTTATCGGAAGACGAAGATAATTATTACATTTCTATAATCCAATATTAAAATAAATTGATAATTTAGAAGGAGACTACATATGAAAAGAAAAAAACTAATAACTTTATTACTTTCGTTGATAATGATTATGTCTATGATTTTGGCAGGATGTGGCACAGAAGAAGTGGTTTCGTCAGAACCGGCCATTCCCGAAGAACCTTCAAGTGTGGAAGTTTCTGAGGAAATTAGTGAAGAAGAATCCATAGAAGAATCTTCTATGGAACCTAATTATGATGTTGTTATCGAAGTAGACCCGGAATTTATGACACGAAAAGAGGAAATTTTTCCTGTTGGTACTACTGTAGATACGGATTTTGGCTCCGTTACGCGTCTTGGGGACAATGAAATGTATCCCAATGCATTAGAAGATTTAGAAATTAATTTCCAAGGTAAAGTGATTCAAATGTCACTTCCTAAGGATATGTGTGGGCGTATCACATGGAATTTGGAAACAAATGAATTGCATATCTTTAATGAAGATGAAAGTAAAAGAATGTATATGCAATTCATAGAAACATATTCCGAAAAAGACATTAGTGACACAACATACACTATTGAATATTTAACAGGATTTTTAAATGCTGCTTGGAGTATTGAAGTTGATACTAACAATGAATTGTTAATAAGCGAAGAAAACAATATAAATAGATATGAAATTAACGCAACACGTGGCGATTATATTGGTAAATTGGTCTATTATGTAATTCCTGACACTAATCCTACGGAAGAATTACAATCAGATGGCACTGCGAAAACAATATATTATCCTGAGAATTTAGTATTTTGTTATGGGGAAACTAGTATTGTAGATAATAATGAATACATGAATACTATTAGCTCTTCGATTCAAGTGATTGTCGGCGAAGATAGTGCGATTATTGAAAACGAACAAATTAAAGAAGATTTAACCATTTATGGTATTCCAGAAGGTGTTACATTACCCGAAAGCGCAACTCTTGATTCGGATAATAGTGGATATACAACTATTTTTATTCCACTTAATAACAAAGAAGATTGTATTACATTATTAGATGATATTAATGCTTCAACTCCTGTTACAGAACGTATGGGTTATCTTGATAGTTTTAGTGGTGAAGCTGCAATGGCTGTTGTAGATGAATACATGGAAGTTAATTGTGAATTTGATTATAATGGAAAACATTATTGGCTTATTGTCAGACCATATTATGAACAATTATCTTATACAATTGCAATTAATTTAGTTGAATAGTTAGAAATAGATTTTTGAATAAAAAACAAAATAATACTTGAAATCACAACATTATATTTTTTACAATTATATTATCAGGAAATGCATATCTTGTGTAAAAATAATCCCATATTTATCTTCTCCTTTTTATGACAAAGCAGGCGTTTTGACGGGTAATTAAAGAAGGATATGGTACAAAAAAGAATCAGGCTCGGGAATGCCTGGTTCTTTTTTATTAAAAAATGATAAATAATAATTAGAAAAACTTGAAATGTAAATAATATATTTTCTACAATTATATTATAAGAAAACGCATATCCTGCAAAACCACTCTTATCTTAGTTCCTCCTAAAAAATAGATAACCTATGCAGGAAAGTGTATTAAAAAACTGGCTTTAAAATAAGCCAGTTTTTATGTTTTCAAAAAATTTTATCATATATCATTTTTCGTTATATACAGATTTTTCTTTTTGTTGTATAGTAAAAAAACATTTTTAAAAATGTATTTAAAACTTGATTCTAATTATTCTAATTTCTTAAACTCTAGAAAATAGGAGGAATTATGAATCACAAATCACTACGCCGGAAAAAAATTCTGGCCAAAAGAAAAATCCAACAAGAAAGGAGGAAACAGCGACAAAAAGAAAATCGAAAAAATACGATGACTGAGCAGCATCGTATTAACTACTATTTGTCAAAGCAATTATCACAATCTATTGATGACAGAGATTTAGAGTTAGTTAAATACTATCAGCAACGAACTATCATCAATAAGAAAAAAGAGAAAAAAAAGCTTTCTCAAGCTCAACGTTGCATCCAATGTCCACATAATGTAGGCGGATGGTGCAGTAGCAAGCATGAGTGGTGTAATATTGCAATTAAAAATTGCTAAATCAACAAAAAAGAATATTGAGAGTAGGGTGGGGTGAACTACTATAAATAAATCACGTTTCGTTGTTACAATGACCAAAAGTACAACGGGGTTGCTTTTGCATTTTACTATGTAGAAGGGATGCCTTAGGAGTTAAAGCGCCGGATGACTCCAAAAGTCTAAACAATTTTTTTGAATTGCATGATTAAAAAGCTGGCGGGGGCAAAATATTTGTGCTTTGCATAAATGTTGTGCGTGTGATATTACCACATATCACGGGGGTTAACAAATTGTAGAAATACAATGCGGTGAGGACGCTTGACCACTGTCAATGGTTAACGTAGTTTACTACAACACATATTTTTATGGGCTCTGCGACACCGGAAACCTCGAAATGGGTTGCAACTCCAAATATGGGTTCCTCTTTTTCCTTGATATAGGGGAACCTTGTCCAAAAAGTGGTGTGGGATACTCTCCCGTTTCCTGAAAGAATTGCAATCTAGCATAGTTTACTTATAAAGTCAACTTTTAGAACATAATTCTTTAAAAATACATAAAAAATAAATAAAACCTAGAACTTGATTTTTGATAAATTTTTTTAATATCATTTATTTGTAAGATATATTCCCACAAATAAAATTTCCCTTATTCCCAAACTTCCTTTTTAGAAAGTCGTATGACTTTTTTATATATAGTTAATTGATTTCACCTAGCAAGGTAACTTTGACAAAGTATCTTTAGGGGTAGTTTAGTCCACATTTTTGTTGTGGATTGTTATTCAAGGGGTATGTCTTATGTCTCCACTAAGTCTGTGACACAGACTTAGTGGAGTGTATAGAAAAGAAAAGGTAATTATATGGCACACTCAATCAAAAATCAAATCCATTATTCTATTAATCAATGTTGGAAAGAAAACGTGCAAAAACATTCTTACAAAGAACAAAATGGTAAAGAATCTTCTTATATGATTTTTTCTTTCTCAGAAGCTTTTAGGTTAAAAGATGTTGGCAAAGATTTTTCAAACTTTTTAAAGAAAGAGCATCCCGACCTTAAACAAATTAAGGACATTTCCCCAAAAATCATTCAAGATTTTTTGGATGGAAAAACACATTGTAGTAAACAAACTATTGCAAACTATTACCACTCTATGAAAAAAATAGACATGGTTTTGTCAAGAACATACAAATCGTATGAAACAAAATTTATTGACATTGTTAAACCGGTCTCACAAAACCAGTTCAAATTTACTGGTCGTGGTGTAACAAATCAAGTGCCACGAGAGGATTTGAGTAGGATATTGGATTATTGTAAACAAAATCCTTCGCAATCCTCTTACGTGGTACGATTACAACAACATTTGGGCATTCGTGTTAATGAACTAGTCCATGGATTAAAAATTAAAAATATTCATTTTGACAAAAATGAGCTCGTCATTACAAATACGAAGGGTGGAAAAACTTTAACTCGACAACTTACTCCTGAGTTGTCTCACCTGCTCAAAGAAATTATTGAAAAAAAATACGACACTAGGGGCAATCGATTATTTACTATCGAAAACGCCAGTGTTAATCGTTATCTTTCTCGTGTGGAAGAAAAACTTGACATATTAGGAAGATACAGTATCCACAATCTGCGTGCTCGCGTGGCACAGGATTACTATGATAGTTTGCGTAGCGCAGGATTTAGCAAGAATGAAGCTCTCCAAAAAACTTCGCTTTTTCTAAATCACCGCACAGAACGTGAGCAAATGCTCACTCGCTCCTACATCAATGTGGACTAAGTTTTATAATTTTTCACAAAAATTATCCCTCGCGACGTGGGTCATCGTCGCTCAAAATGAAAGGATAGGTAAATGCCACATGAATATAATTTAAATAACTTGATTAATTTTATCTCAAGCGGGATAATGACTTCAAACGATGTTGAGGACTCCACAAAGGAGGACTTAATGAAAAATTTACTTAAAGAGGTTCATGACCTCAATAAAATTAAAGAACCTACTAATAAATTCCCCTATTTTTATACATATGTTTATGCTGGGGAAGGAAAGGAGAAAAAGAGAAAAAAACTTTTTGACAAGTCAAAAAAGAAGTTGCTAGAAAAGTTAGTTGATTTTTATGCTCTTGGCACACAAAAAAATCCTGGCAATATGACGTTTAAGGAGCTCTACTTCGAATGGGTAGAATACAAAAGAGAGAAAAGAAAAAAATTATCTCCCTCAACTATCCGGCGTTACGAGACAGACTATAGAACTAAACTTGCAGATTCACGAATCGTAAAAATGAAATTGTGTGATTTAGATGAAATGTTACTTGAAGATTTACTTATCGAAATTGTAGAAGACAACGAAATGAAGTTAAGTTCTTTTAAGAATATTTTCTCTTATTTTAACATGGCATTTGAATATGCCTACAAAAAACATTACATAACACACAATTATATGGATTTCGTAGATAAGAAAGTTGTTGAAGAGTATGTATCAACTACCAACAAATCTAGTGATGAGGAACGTATCCTTACTATTGAACAAAAGGAGCTACTTCTCCAATCTATTTGGATGCATGAAAAGTTATATCCATTATATATGCCTGATTACGCCATCGAACTCGCATTCTATACAGGAATGCGTGTTGGTGAACTTGCAGCGTTAAAATGGGAAAATATAGATGACGAATTTATTCATATTCGATTATCTGAACATCGACATGATTACAAGGATAGCCCTTCTCAAAAGGTGATCGGCTTGCCCAAAAATGAAAAAATAAGAGAATTTCCTATAACTGAACAAATTCAAGAAATTTTAAGTCGAATTAAATCGCTTAATTTATCAAGCCCTAATGGATTTGTTTTTGTAGATGAAAATGGCAAACGTTATGAAGCATCTACAATTTCTTGTGCATCATTTCGCCGTGGCAAAGAAGTTGGAATTAAAAAGACCAGCATTCATCGCATACGCAGAACACTTTCGTCTGAACTAAATGTGATACTAGATAGAGCCCTAGTTGCTAACTTACTTGGTCACAGCGAACGTACTAACTTGCAACGTTATGATTATGATACTTCAACCAAAGAAGAAAAACTAAGAGGATTACGACTTGTAAATGAGAAATTCTCAAAATTCTCAAATCTTTATGATTTTTATGGCAAAAAAGAAATAGCGAAAGCCTTGTAAATACAAGGTTTTCGCCATTAAATTACTGAACGGAGAAAGAGGGATTTGAACCCTCGCGCCGGTCGCCCGACCTACACCCTTAGCAGGGGCGCCTCTTCAGCCTCTTGAGTATTTCTCCATAGCCTGAAACTACCTTACCAATATGTGTATGTTTCATGTGTTACGCCTTCCGACGCAAATGTTATTATACAAGGTGGGGTGGCTTTTGTCAACTGTTTTTATTATATGCCACCCTCAACATAAAAATACCTCTATCTTTTCCGAAGTCCCGAAATCACACCCATTAAAACAGTGCCAAGTCCCAGCATAACAATAATGCCGGCGCCCAACAATCCCTTTTTGGTTTCTTTTACGTCACAGTTTATAATCATATAGGGACAGATATACTCTTTTGCCTCCTGCTCACTGACTCCCCACATATAAGAGATATATTGCACAAGGCTTTTATATTCCGCCTCTTTCATTTTTCGAAGATAACCGTCAACTTGGATAGTGGGACGGGGAAATTCTACTTCACCGGTGTAATCATTCCACCATTTGGAACTGTTTTGCACGGCAGTATTATATGATTCAAAGCCCTCGTCCGCCTTAACCATAACACCGATATATTCTTCAACATAAACACCCTCGTCCGTAAACACCAGATTCGGAACCAGATATGCACGGGCTGCCTCTTCACCGGTCTTTTTATTTATTCTGTAATAGAAAAAAGTTTCAATGTAATCTAAATCCGTACGTACATGTGTCCCGTTTTCCAATATGGTCCAATCCGTGGTTTCATAGATATCTACTGCAGGTTGGTGGATATAGATAAATTCTTTTATGCCGGCCACAAGCACGCAAATTCCGAATATCAACACAGCCGTTCCGACAAATGTTGACTTATTGAATATTTTTAGCATCTTCTTTCTCCTTTGTAAAATGACGGTCCTGCAGTCTTACTGACAGCAACGCAAAGACGCTACCGCATCACTGATCTTCTTCGCAACCTCAGGCTGATTCATGGTATACAGATGTACACCATCCACGCCCTGACTCATCAAATCCACCACCTGATCGATTGCATAAGCAATTCCGGCATCACGAAGTGCTTCCGGAGAATGCTCAAAACGGTTCATCATTTTCACAAATTTAGCAGGAAGGCTTGCGCCGCAGGTGGTAACCATACGTTCAATCTGCGCCTTATTGACTACCGGCATAATTCCGGCCTCAATAGGCACATTAATGCCCGCAAGTCTGGCCTTTTCCTGAAATTCATAGAACATATTATTATCAAAAAATAACTGGGAAACCAGATGTTCTGCACCGGCTTCTACCTTTCTTTTTAAGTTTAAAATATCGTCTACCATATTATCGGATTCGGGATGACCTTCCGGATAACACGCACCGGATACATGGAAATCACCGCGTTCCTTAATATAAGTCACCAATTCGTTAGCATGCATAAAATCGGTCTGTCTGGGTAAATCCGGAACAATATCGCCGCGAAGTGCTAAAATATTCTCGATTTTATACTCCTCGATTAACTTCAGAACCTCTTCTACTGATTCTTTGCTGGAATTTACGCAGGTTAAATGCATCATGGCAGGAATGTTGTACTGTTCCTGAATCGCCTTACAAATATCCGCTGTCAGCACACTGGCTCCGCCACCGCCGGCACCATAAGTTACACTGATAAAATCAGGCTTACACTCCGACAAAGCGCCCAATTTGGAATAAATACTGTCGATGGAACTGGTTTTCTTCGGAGGAAATACCTCAAAAGAAAACACTGTTTTGTTCTGTTCAAAAATTTCCGAAATTTTCATTTTTTCTCTCCATACACAATTTCAAACGACTGTGCCCGTTTAAAGAACACAGTCGCGTTTTTACTTAAAATACAAATAATGCTGCACCATAAGCAGGAAGATTAAACTCCAAGTAGTAAGGTCTGCCGTCACACTCACCTTCCTGTGCGGTAAGTGTTTCGGGAATCGCTCCGCCGTTACCGCCGAAGCGCTTATCATCACTGTTCAAAATCAATTTATATTTTTTCTTAGCAGGTACGCCTACTCTGTAGTTTTCACGACGCATCGGTGTCATGTTAAGCACTACAAGAATGCGGTTTTTATTTTCTTTGCCTTTACGGAAATAGCTGTAAATGCTTCTGTCACAGTCATCTGCATTAATCCACTCGAAACCGTCCCAACTGTTATCAATCTGATACAATGAAGGGTACTTACGGTAAATTCCGAGTAATTCTTTCATATACTCAAGCATACCGCGGTTTAAGTGATTTTCAAGTAAGTACCAGTCAAGTTCTCTTTCTTCGCTCCACTCTCTTTCCTGGGCAAATTCCTGACCCATGAAAAGGAGTTTCTTTCCTTCATGTGTAAACATAAAAGTATATCCTACACGAAGGTTCGCATATTTATCCACCTGATAGCCGGGCATTTTATTTACCATAGAACACTTCAAGTGAACCACCTCGTCATGGGACAAAGGCATAATATAGTTTTCACTGGAATTGTAACTCATGGCAAAGGTCAACTTATTATGATTGCCTTTTCTAAAATACGGATCCAACTTCATATATTCACAGAAGTCATGCATCCAACCCATATTCCACTTAAACGTAAATCCAAGACCGTCGTCTTCCGGTGCACCGGTAACCTTAGGCCATGCTGTAGATTCTTCCGCAATCATGCATACGCCGGGGAAAGTACCGCGAACAACGGAATTCAAATGTTTAAAGAATTCGATTGCATCCAGGTTCTGATTTCCGCCATACTTGTTGGCAACCCACTGGCCGTCCTGTTTACCGTAATCCAAGTAAAGCATTGATGCAACCGCATCTACACGAAGACCGTCAATGTGGAATTCTTTTATCCAGAACAATGCATTGGCAATCAGGAAGTTACGCACTTCGTTTTTACCATAGTTAAAAATCTTGGTTCCCCAATCGGGATGTTCGCCAAGGCGAGGGTCCGGATGCTCGAATAAACAGGTTCCGTCAAACTCTGCCAAACCGTGAGCATCTCTGGGGAAGTGTGCGGGTACCCAGTCAAGGATTACACCGATTTTATTTTTATGAAGAAGATTTACCAGATACTGGAAATCTTCCGGTGTACCGTATCTTGAAGTAGGTGCAAAGTATCCGGTTACCTGATAGCCCCAAGAGCCGTCAAAAGGATGCTCAGCGATACCCATCAATTCCACATGGGTATACTTCATTTCTTTTAAGTATTCAACGATTCTGTCCGCAAATTCTCTGTAATTATAGAAGCCTTCTTCGTCCTCTCTGGGATGACGCATCCAGGAACCGATGTGACACTCATAGATTGCCATAGGCTCTTCAAATACGTTTTTTGCATCTCTTGCTTCAAGCCAGGCACCATCACTCCACTTAAACTTATTAATGTCAGCAACTTTAGATGCATTTCCGGGTCTCATTTCCGCATGGTTTCCAAAAGGATCCGCTTTATAGAGTTTCTTACCTTCCGGTGTTTCGATGAGATACTTGTACATATCCCCTTCTTTTGCCTCTTTGATAAAAGCAGCAAACACACCGCCTTCACCTACTTCTCCCATGGGATGTGAGGTTTCGTTCCAACCGTTAAAAGAACCGATTACATGTACGCTTATCGCGTTAGGTGCCCAAACACCGAAATGAATACCTGCCACTCCGTCTTCTACGGAAGGATGCGCACCGAGTTTTTTGTAAATATCATAATGTGTGCCCTGTCCAAACAGGTAACAATCCGCATCAGAGATAAAAATTCTTTCACCCTGTACGATATCTTTTTTTTCGGTTTTTTTCTTACTTTCCGCTTTTACAACCTTAGAAGTCTTAACTTTTTCTGCCATCTTGTTTTCCCCCATTTAGTCAAAATCTTTTTCTTTCAAAACAATTAAGCCGTTTTCGTCATAACGTTTACGTGTAATGATACTTGCCATCTTGGAAAGACCGCCTTTGTCGGCACGATGCATTGCATCATCCATGATTTCCTTGACTTCAGCAATCGTTACGGTGTGATTACCTGCCTGCATTTCCGAAATTCTCTTGTATAATGCAAGACGCCCCATATCATCAACACTGTAACCTTTGTCATATACATAACGGATACCATAGGTAACAAGCATATCCACATTCATGGAAAGCACGTCGATTCTTGCATTGAAGAATTCGCCGATTACCGCACCTCTGCCCATAAGTGTATCCATTGCACGTTTTTTATCCATAAGAATTACAATAATTCCGTTGGTTTCCTGGTTCAGTTCCTGAAGAATACCACGCATGGTCTGGCTGGACAATTTACCGGCATTTTCTACCAATAATGCACCATTTACAAGTTTGGCAAAAACGTTGCTCATATCTTTCTTATTTAATTTTTCGGCATCAATTTTAGCAACGTTTCCGGAGAAATTGTCATCCCCCATACGTACGTAAGAAACAATCAACTTGGCAAGTTCAAGGGAAGTATCATGAGAATCTGCTGTGATTACCACATTTCCCACATATGCTGCCAAAGTAATTTTTTCCAACGTATCCAAGATTTGCTTCTTCATCTTCTTGGAGTAAAGGAAGGGTTTGAATAGTGCTTTTTCGTCCTCTGTCAAATCCTTGTGTTCTGTCATTTCCTGTTCTTCTTCGGATGCAACGTCATCCTGCTCCTGCATATTGTATTCTTCTACAGGATTTTCTTCCTGAGATTCTGCTTCTTCCGTAATTCCTTCTACTTCTTTCCAGATTCCGCCGGGAATTGCTGCGGTTACCGAACCATAGAAATTGCCTTCACCTGCTGAAACAAAATCTACCGGTTCTTCTGCCGGAATTTCCTCTGAAACTGCAGGTTCTTCGGTCTGAATTTCTTCCGTAACTTCGGGCTCTTCGGCATACGTAATTTCTTCTGTTACAACCTCTTCCTCCGAATAGGTAATTTCCTCTGCAACTTCTGCTTCCTGTACAGCCTCTTCTACCGTTTCCTCTTCAATTGAAACATCTTCATTTGCAACATCTGCCACTACAGATTCCGCGATAATAACGGTATCCATGGTTGCTCCGGTTGTAGATAACTCGCCGGTAAACTGCGAAACAATGGTTTGTTCCATAATGCCGGTATCCGAAGAAACCTCATCCACAACGCTTGCTTCCACTTCCGGAATTTCTTCTGCTGCCGTTTCAATCAGTTCTTCTGTTAACTCTTCGATAACCGGCTGCTCTTCCATAATTACTATGTCTTCTGCCGGAACTGCTTCTGTTGCGTTTTCAACCGCCTGTACCGCAGTCTCTTCTTCCACATTCTTTTGAACTCCGGGCATAATCACCTGTTTTGCGTGATTCTCAAGCCCCTTCATAACGGTTGCACTTGCAGTTCCGTTTATAGTATCAAGTACGGAAGGATCTTCCAATGAAGCAAGAATACCGGTTTTGGAATCTTCATCAAAACGGCTGAAAATCTCTCCGGTCTGCTCTAACATCTTCTGATGCACATCCGCCTGCATTTTCTGCTCGCGCTCTTTTTTCATCTTTTCCCAGTCTGCTATGATATCCTGGATATTCAACTGACCGGTAATCTGTTTCTCAACAACCTTTTCTTCCTGAATATTTGCCAGACTGATCTGTCCGTCCATTTCCTGAGAAAGCAATCTTTCATAGGCCCCTGTCGTGCCCATGGTTACCATCTTCTGTGTGTTTGAAATAAAAGTCTGCTGGCCGGGAATTTGTTCCACAGGTTCCTCAAAATGAATTTCCTGCACATCTCTTGTCTGCACACGGGCAGTGTCCATACCTGCCATAGGGGAGGGAGGCACGGTTCCGACCACTGCACCTACCGGTATTTCCTGTGTACCTTCATCCAAATCCTCTATCAACTGTCCCATGGACTGAGGCGGTTCCACACCGACATATCCTTGGGCAAAACTCTCTTTAAACGCTTCCATTTCCGGTGTGGCCGCTGCCGCATTAACGGGTGTGGGAATCTGATATCTCATATCCGCCGTCTGATCCGCAAAGAAAACTTCCTGCGCATCTGCCGGAATGGTATTATGATATACTTTCTGATCTTCACGGTTTTCACCCATATACTGAACCGGTTGCGGTTCATCATCTATGTATTCTTTCAGATTCTCCGCAAGTTCTGCCTGAAGATTCATGGTGTTAAACTTGCTCATATCAATGGTTTTTACACGGAAGTCATCATCCAAATCCATCTCGCCGGTATTACGTTCTTTCGCTGCCTGTGCCGCAATCTGAATCTTCTCCTCATTGCGTCGGTCATATTTTTCCTGCTGGGAAGGGGTCAGGGGTTCATGAAGCATCTTAAGTTCCATTGCCTTTACAACATAAGGTCCTTCGCCGAACCATAAAATCAGCTCGTCACACTCTTCCACGCATTTGGTTGCAAAACCGGCACGGTGATAGAGATATGCAAGCTCGTATTCCCATTCCTCTATTCGGTCTTTCTTTTTTAACTCTTCCAATAATTCGATGCGCTCTTCGTAGCCTACATTCTGCGCCTCGTAAATACGATAACGGAGCATATATACTCCGGGATCCTTGGGTGCCAATGATGCATATGCCTTAAAATATTCAATCGCCTCTACAATGTCACCCAATTCCAGGCAGATTTCACACAACGAATAAACAACATTTCTGTTGTTTGGATTGCGGTCATATGCCAACTCTAATATTTCGTAACAGTCATCATATCTTTTATTTAACTTATACAACTCGGCAATTTTAGCCAGAGTTGTGGTACTTTTCACACGTTTCCAATCAATGGTATCCGCCAGTCGAACTGCGTCGGCATACTTCTGATGTTCCATTAATTTGTCGATTTCTTCCGAACGAAGTTTAAATTCATACTTATCCAAAGTATCCACCTCTTAATATTGCAAATTACTAATGCACACTATTAACCCATATTACTATTTTTAAGTGTACCACACGCATAAAACAATGTCAAAAAAAGAATATAAAAAAGGACCAAAAACATTTAAAAATGCTTTTAATCCTTTTCTTATGTTTTATTCCATATGATCTAACAATTCCTGATAAAATCTTGAGTAATCGGTTCTCCCTTCGCCCATAAACTTAATGGCTGCTGAAGGGTGTGAGTTCATAATCCCCGTTAAAAGGTAGGGGATATCGTATCCCCATAAACTCCCCTTTTCGATTTCCTCCTTGATGTAAGTCTGTACGAAATCCATAATCGGTACAAGATTGTAGCGGGGATTACGTAAGAAAGATAAAAGAGATTCCATGTAGCAGTTGCCTGCGCCACGGCCCATACCGCTTACGGTAGCATCCGCAAGGCTGGCACCGATACTTAAGGCTTCAATGGTGTTTGCATATGCAAGCTGCTGGTTATTATGGGTATGCACACCAATCTTCTTATTATGCTTGGTTGCAATTTCCATATACTTATGTGTAAGACGACGAATCTGTTCCGGATAAAAAGCACCGAAACTGTCTACCAAGTAAATATAATCCACGTCACATTCCGCAAGAATCTCAAGACCATTGTCAAGTTCTTCCTCACGTACTTTAGAAATAGCCATAATGTTAACAGAAGTCTCATAACCTTTGTCATGAGCATCCTGAATCATTTCAATGGCTGCGGGAATCTGGTGAATGTAAGTTGCGGTACGCACCAAATCGATGACACTGTCTTTTTTATCAATAATATCGTTCTTGTAATCGGTTCTTCCCACATCGGTCATAACCGAAATCTTCATGTCAAAATCATTGTTGCCTACTACTGCGCGGAGATCCTCTTCCTCACAGAATTTCCACTTGCCGTAGTCTTCCTTCTTAAAAATATCCTTGGATGCCTTATAACCGAATTCCATGTAATCGACACCGGCTTTTATGTTGGCGCGATACAATGCTTTGACGAATTCGTCTGAGAATCCGAAATTGTTAACCAGACCGCCGTCACGAAGCGTACAGTCCACTACCTTAATGTCAGGTCTAAAAGAAATTAAATTACCTTTATTCTGCATTTTTTCGCCCTTCTTTCTTGATTTTCTTTCTAAAATGGGGTGTGCCGTTTTAGTAATTTTATTACTTTCGGCACTTTAAAGTGTAACGCTTCAACGCGTTAAACTGTTATAAAGGATACTACTTTTGTTTAAAGATGTCAAGGGTATTTTTTAATTATTTCTATGCTTTTTGTCGACGCCTTTTTCTTGCAATTAGCAAAGATATATTATATAATCGCCTCATCTTAAAATTCTTTTTTCTTGCCGTTCGGCAGAAGAATTCCTCTTTTTTTAATATTTGTGCAAAATTCACATTGTCTGATCAAAATATCTGTTGCTATACTCATATTAATCTTATGGTTTTGTGGATTTTCGCATCTCGAAAGGAATGTTTTATGCAATCAGACGATATCTGCAAACCACTGGAAGAAATGACTCTTATGGACCACTTTATGTTCGAGGAAGTCATGGAAAATCCGGAAAATACCAAACTAATGCTGGACATTATTTTAGAAGATGACATCACTCTGAAAGGTTTACCTCAAACAGAAAAAGAGTTGCGCAAACAACCTATGAATCGACTTGCCAGACTTGACATTTGGACCAAAGATATAAAAGATACCATTTATGATACAGAACTTCAAAATCAG
This sequence comes from Lachnospiraceae bacterium, assembly GCA_017473115.1. Taxonomy (GTDB): domain Bacteria; phylum Bacillota; class Clostridia; order Lachnospirales; family Lachnospiraceae; genus UBA3766. Next base: position 239,807 of record JAFUNC010000001.1, on the reverse strand, counting down.
AAGGTTCCTAATTTGTCAAAGAGAACCCGATATTATCAGGCTATGATAGACTGTAAACTTTTAGCACCCGGCGAAAAGGATTTCAACCAATTAAACAATGTATATATTATTTTAATTGCTCCTTTTGATTTGTTTGGTTATGGATTATATCGATATACCTTTGTTGGACAATGTGTTGAAATACCGGAACTAAAAATGAATGACGGTGCAACACGCATATTTTTGAATACAAAAGGAACAGATAACACCGGAGTCAGTAGTGAATTAGTCGAATTTCTTAGATTTATGGAATTTACAAACGATGAGACAATAGAATATACGAGTCCCAAAATTTTAAAAATAAAGGAGAATATTAAAACTATGCTAAAAGATACTGAATACAGCGTAAAATATTTACGATTTCGAGAAGCCTATTACCGTGAGCACAAAGATGAAATTGAAGCAGACAAAGCAGCCGCACGAGCAGAAGGTTTAGCAGAAGGTTTGGCAGAAGGTTTGGCAGAAGGACGTGCAGAAGGACACACTTTGGGCGTAACTGAAGCAACTCATAATAACATAATCGAATTATTACATACCATAAGTGAAATTCCGACTTCTTTAAGAGATAAGATTCTCGCCCAAAATGACAATGCCCTACTAACAGAATGGCTCATCAAAGCCGCTCACGCCAAATCCATTGAAGAATTCGAAAAAAGTATTGCGTAAAATTAAGAATATAACTAACATGCTTTCTTTTTCTCGCCATTTCTTACTTCAACAAATCACTCAATTTCGCAAACTCTTCCAATGTAAAAGTTTCGCCTCTCACACTCTCTGACTTGCCCATAGCTTCCAAAGCCTCCAAAACCTGCTCTTTCGATACATTCAATTCTGCCGCATGAGTCAGACCATTCACCAGCGTTTTTCGACGCTGTTGGAAAGACGCCCGGATAATGCGGAACATAAAAACTTCATCCTGTACGGTAACAGGAGGTTTATCGTATACTTTCAAGCGAATGACTGCGCTTGCCACATTAGGCTTGGGAATAAAACAATTCGGCGATACAATCGTCACTACTTCCGCCTTGCAATAGTAGGCTACTGCCAGAGACAATGCGCCATAATCCTTGGTTCCGGGGCCCACCTGCATACGCTCCGCCACTTCCTTTTGCACCATAATGGTAATGCTGTCCAAGGGCACATGGCTCTCAAGCAAGCCCATAACAATGGGAGTAGTAATATAGTATGGAAGATTTGCTACCACCTTAATGGGGCGGTTATTGTTATGTTCTTCCACCAACTTGGCAATATCCACTTTTAAAACATCCTCATTAATGACGGTTACATTGTCATACTCAGACAGTGTATCCGCCAAAATCGGTATCAGCGTTTTATCGATTTCCACTGCAATGACCTCACGGGCACGCTCCGCCAGATACTGAGTCATGGTTCCGATACCGGGACCGATTTCCAGTACGCAATCGTCCTTGGTAATCTCTGCGCTGTCAATGATTTTTTCTAAAATATGGGTATCAATCAAAAAGTTCTGACCAAACTTCTTCTGAAAATGAAACCCGTGTTTATTCAGTACCGCGGCTGTATTGCCGGGATTTCCTAAGTATGCCATATACTTTCCTTTCGTTATAAATTCGGATTGACATATAATATATTCAACGTGGGCACGCTCTCGCTGGCTTGTCACACGTAGCGGTACATAAGGTTCTAAAAAACAGAACCTAAGTACCGACGGTGCCAAAACCACCCACTTATGAATATATTTATATGTCCTCCCGAACATTTACTTTATGAAATAAATTTATCTGTTAAGAAACAATTTCATCGCATTCTCATAGGTTACGCGCTCAACTTCTTCAACGGTTACGCCCTTGATTTCTGCAATTTTCTCCACCACATAGGGCAGGTATAACGACGAATTACGCTTGCCCCTGTAAGGAACCGGTGTTAAGTACGGACAGTCCGTCTCCAGTAAAATGTGCTCCAGGGGAATTTCTTCCACAACTTCCACAAGTTTCTTAGCATTTTTATAAGTGCAGACACCGCCTACACCGATATAAAAGCCCATCTTCACAACTTCTTTCGCAATTTCCGGTGAATAAGAGAAGCAGTGCATCACGCCGCGGTAGTTCCCTGCGTCGTGTTCGTGCAGAATATCCAATGTATCCTTAGCCGCTTCCCTGGAATGTATGATAATCGGCAAATCCACTTCCTTAGCAAGTTCAATCTGTCTTTTAAACCACTTCTTCTGGATTTCGCGCTCCGGCTCGTCCCAGTAATAGTCCAGGCCGATTTCGCCGATGGCAACTACCTTTTCGTCTGCTACCAACTCTTTTAGCCTGTCCATATCCTTCTCGCCTAGGGGTAGCGTATCCGAAGGGTGTACACCCACCGCCGCATAAATAAAAGGATACTTCTTCGCCAACTCGTAGGTTCGCTCGGTGGATTCCATACTGGCTCCCACATTGATAACATACTCTATTCGATTTTCCTGCAAACTTTCAATCAGACTCTCCCTGTCCTCATCAAAAGCATCATCATCGTAATGTGCGTGACTTTCAAAAATCATCTCGGCACTCCTATTCTGTCTGTCGTTCCTTTACGTCTATGTAGATTATAGCAATATATCTTTCATTCAACCACTTTTATTTATAGAACATACACCCTTAAAATGCAAGTTTTCCCCTTCTTTTCCCTGTAAAATCATCATAAAAATACGTTACAAACCTTTTATTTATACCTAATTCACAACTTTTTTTCAAAAAATTAAAAAATTTTTCAAAAAATGCTTGCAAAGTTAAAAATCCTATACTATAATCAACAATGCACGTGGCGAAAACACGTCGACATAATATGGTCTGCGCGATTAGCTCAGTTGGTAGAGCACCTGACTCTTAATCAGGGTGTCCAGGGTTCGAGCCCCTGATCGCGCACTTAAGCACTGGTTTTGCGGACATATGAGCCGTGGGGTTGGTGCTTTTTTATTTTACAAAAAAATAATTATTGCTATAATAGAATCATAGTCGTAAAGAAATTTTTGAAAAGAGAATTGTATAAGTTACATATAATATTACAAAGGAGAATGTAAATATGGCTCATGTAATTTGGTTTGTTCCGCTTTTACTTATGTTTTTGCTGGTACCCCTTATTCTTTTGCTTTTTTGGGGAATCATGGTATATGTATGTTATTTGATCACAGCCATTCCCTTTTTTATCATAGCAAAAAATTGCGATTTTCGTTTTCCTTGGATTGCTTTTATTCCTATGTGCAAAGATTATATTGCTTTTACCTTACCTTTCAACGAATATCGGTTGGGTTTTATCAAAATCAAACACCGCGGTATAGTCTTTTGGCCATTGTTTATATTTAAATTACTAGGGGTTATTTTGTTTTTTATTTGGTATATTAATATAACTATAGTAAAACTTCTTAGCGTACCCGCTCCGGAAACAGAAGGAGTTTTTCAGTCAGACATATATTCCACTATTGCTTTGGTAGTTTTTGCCGTAATTTCATTCTTAATATTCGCCCTTCTAAGCCTTATTCACTGGCGTAAAAATTACGACCTGCTCAAAGCCTACGGGATGGATCAACATGCCATATGGGCACCGCTTGTAAATATTATATGCCCCCTTGTAATGGTAATCTTTTCTTATATCATTATGAATAAAGAACCGATAAACGGCGGCTGGGGATACTACCGAAATGGATTATAAATGATTAATATTGTCTTATAAGCCTCAAATCAACAACTTTGGGGCTTTTTCTTGCTTAAAACTACAGTTTGTGATATATTATCTTTTAATTAAATTTTAATATTTAAAAAGGAGGGTTTGCTATGTCCGGCGAAGCAGAATCTTTATTGGCAGGATTGTATGTACTTTTTCCCTTTTTAACTTTTGGCATGATTATGGTATTCTGGGTATTTATTTTTATATTTGCCATTGCTCTGGGAATTGCATTATCTTTCCCTTATTATAAAATGGCCAAAAGAGCAGGACTCCCGAATCCTTGGCTTGTTTTTATTCCTTTTGGATGCTTATACATTCTCTTAAATTTGTCCCGCAGGGAATTTAATATTTTTAACTGGATTAAAACCAATGACCGTACCAAAGTATTCTGGTACGCACTCATCGGCTACGGCGGATATTTTGGGGTTAGCATTGTAATGGCCATTCTTTGTAATATCCCCATCATACAGTTTTTGTTTATCTTTGTGAACTATATGGTAATGTTGGCGTTCTCTTTTGCCATATACGTTTTTAACTGGCGCATCTATTACGATATTCTGATGACCTACGGAATGCAGGAGCATGCAATGTGGGCATCTATCGTTAGTTGCTTTGTACCTTTGGTAATGACGGTGTTCTCTTTCATTATTATGAATAACGAACCCGATTACACAATATAAAATTTTAAATACGAAAGGAAAATCACTATGAACTCTTATGATTCAGACGCTTTGTACGCCGGTCTCAGTATCGGAATTGTACTCCTCATTTATGCAGTTATTTTTATTATCGCAATTGCACTTTGGATTGCAATGGAATACCCCTTCTACCGTATGGCAAAGAGACAGGGAATGTCAAATGCATGGCTTGCTTTTATCCCCTATGGTAACTTCTATATTACCTTAAAATTGTCACCCAGACAGTTTAATCTTTTTAACTGGATTAAATATGACAACCGTACGAAAGCATTCTGGCTCTTTCTGATTGCAACCGGAATTTATATTGTATTAATTCTTCCTATGAGTTTGCTTTCCATGATTCCGGTACTCGGATGGTTGCTCTTTATGGCTTATATCCTTGCATACCTTGTAATCAGTTACGGTATCATGTGGAGAATGAATTATGATATTTTAATTACCTACGGTATGCCTGAACATGCAATGTGGGTATCCATTGTTAACATCTTCTTCCCTCTTCTTATGACTGTATTTGCATACATCATTATGAACAAGGAACCGGATTATAACGCATAAAAAGGAGCTTTAAATGTCCTATTTATTGTTACTCTTAATCGAAGATATAGCATTTATTTTGGATGATTTAAGCAGAGTCGGAAGTTGGGAAGAGCTGGTTGCTCTTCCCTCTTTTACTAGAATTGTCATTTACGCGACGATTCTTCTGGTAAGTATCATCTCTGCCGTTTTTCACTTTGTTATGTATCGGATTATGCGTCCTATCGCTGTATTTATCATGGCGCGTCACGCGGGCTTCCGCCATGCCTGGGTAGCCTTCGTACCTTACGGTACTTACTACCTTGAGTTTGTTTTACCCATTCGTGAATTTAACGTTTTTAACTGGGTAAAAACCGATAAGCGTGAAACCATTGCCTGGACTTATATCGGTAACGATCTCTTAAATCCGATTATCTCTGCTATACTGAGTATGGTTCCCCTGCTGAGCACAATTTTACAGTGGGCATATTCTTTGTTTTTCGTATTTTGGAAATGGCGTAAAATTTATGACCTGCTCATTACCTTCGGATTTCAAAAGTCCGCGATGACCTGGTCGATACTTGCAACACTGTACAAGCCTCTGTATGTTGTTTTATTGTTTTTCATGTGTGACAAAGAACCGAACTACGGTTGGGGCAGATTTGATTTTCCGGTTATGATTGATTATGACGGAAATCTTGTGGATTATTAAAAAGCCGACCGGCTTTCTTTGGATTTTATCGTCCAAATAAGTCGTTCGGCTTTCTTTTTATGATTGTGTTTTATACAACTAAAATATTTTAGATTTTCTTTTAAGGTACGGAATCATCCGTATCAAAACTAACTGCAATACCTCTTTCATCGTATTCAACTACGTAGTAAGTTCCGCTGTTTTCCGCATCAATACGATAATATTTGGTTCCGAGCGGCACTTCCCATCCCTTTGGAAATCTTGCATCAATCTCCTCCCGGCTTCTTCCCAGTATCCACTTGGAATCATACAAATCGTCGTAATAGGCAAAATATGCCCTGCCGTTTGGCGTCATTTTCACACAGTAATAACCGCATTGATACCACCAGACTTCCGTGCGGTAACAAAGAACATCGCCATCGTTATAAGTAGGCTCTCCGTACATCCTTACAATTCCGTCATAATCCTGAAACAGTATGCCGGGATTCAGCAAAGGGTACTTCAGCGGAAAACTCAGAAATACAATGATCAATACTATATAAATCGGCACCCAGACAACAGCCGCCACAATAATAGGTTTTTTCTTCTTTCTTACAATTCCGGTAGAAATTAATACCAAAGGCATAACCACAGTCAAATGAGCCACAATATGAAACAATGCCCAAAAAACGCCAACCAAAGCAATTATACTATATATAAGAACCGATATATAGAAATCAAACGGATCGTGCAAAAATATAAAGAATGCAACTACACATAATGCCAAACCAATCATCAATCCTGTAAGTATATCTCTTTTTAATTTTGTACGCGGCTTTTGTTCTTCCGTTGTATAAAACTGCAATGCAATAAATCTTATCGCAATCAAAAGTACCAAAACAATAATCAGCACTGTAAAAAAGATTTTCATATTTTATCTCCTTTTATATAAAAAGGGTGCAGAATGTTTGAACACATTCTACACCCATATAAACGTAATTGTCCAGCCGATCTTGTCGTATTGCCTCTAGCCTGCCTGCTCAAACTGGCTGTTATATAATTCTGAATAAAATCCGCCCTGTTTCATCAGTTCATCATGGTTACCGCTTTCGATTACATCGCCATCCTTCATAACAAGAATCAAATCCGCGTTACGAATGGTGGATAAACGGTGGGCAATTACGAAGGACGTTCTGCCCTTGGTAAGACGGTCCATGGCCTCCTGAATCAACACTTCCGTTCTGGTATCAACGGAACTTGTTGCCTCATCCAGAATCAGCATGGGGGCATTTTCTACCATGGCTCTTGCAATAGTCATAAGCTGCTTCTGTCCCGCAGACAAATTCACCTTATCGTTTAGAATTGTATCATAACCCTTCGGCAACGTACGGATAAAATGATAAATGCCTGCTGCCTTACATACCTCATCAAGCATTTCATCCGTCACGCCTTCCTTGCCGTAGACAATATTATCGCGGATGGTTCCCTCAAATAACCAGGTGTCCTGAAGCACCATACCGAACAAATCGTGGATATTTTCGCGGGTCAGCTCGGAAACCGGCGTGCCGTCGATGCTGATGGAACCGCTGTTTACTTCATAAAAACGCATCAGTAAGTTTACCATGGTGGTTTTACCCGCACCGGTAGGACCGACAATGGCAATCTTCTGGCCGGGTTTGATTTTCACAGAGAAATCTTTGATAATAATCTTCTCCGGATCATAACCAAATTTTACATGCTCAAATTCAATCGCTCCTTTGACATCCTCGCCTCTCAGTACTTTGGTTTTATGGCTTTCGTCCTCCATAGGCGGTTCTTCAATAAATTCAAAAATACGTTCGGAGGCCGCTGCCGTAGACTGCAGACTGTTCATGGACTGCGCAATCTGGGATAAGGGCTGGGTAAAAAGTCGCACATACATCGTGAAGGCCACGATAACGGGGAAATCAATTTTATCCATCATAACAAGCGCTGCGCCGGTTACACAGACTACCACATATCCTAAGTTACCTACAAATCCCATAAAAGGATGCATCAGTCCCGATAAAAACTGGGCTTTAAATGCACTGGTGCAGAGTTTCTCATTAATCTCTTCAAACTCTTCCTTGGCTTTGCGCTCGCCGTTATAGGCTTTTAATACATTGTGGCCGGCATAAACTTCCTCTACATGACCGTTAATCATACCCAGATACTTCTGCTGTCCCACGAAATACTTCTGGGACTTACCCAAAATCAGACTCATAAAAGCAAAACCAATCAAAGAGGATAAAATCGCCGCAATTGTCATGGTCACATCCGTAATTAGCATCATAATGATGGACCCTAACAACATGGTAACCGCCATTACCAACTGGGTAATACTCTGACCCAGACTGTGACCGATGGTATCCACATCATTGGTCACGCGGCTCAACACATCACCAAACGTGGTGGAGTCAAAGTACTTCAGCGGCATCACGTTAATCTTTTCTGAAATGTCCTTACGAATCTTTTTAGACATTCTCTGAGTCATGGTAGCCATCACAAGACTCTGGAAATACTGGAAGATAACGCTGACCCCGTAAATGATAATCAGAAGAATCGCCACATCTTTGACCGCTTCCATATCGATTCCGATTAAAATTCCTGCCTCAATAACCGCTGTCAAATCCTTAATCACATCCGGACCGATAACTGCCAGAATACTGCCGATAAAAGACAATACCAGCGACAATATCATAAAGGGAAGAAATCCCTTCAGGTACTTGAATAATTTGATAAAAGTGCCTTTAAAATCCTTGGGTTTTTCTACAATACGTCCGGCACCGGGACCTCTTCTTTTTCCGTTGTTTGCAGAACCCATTTCATACTCTTTTTTTGCCATTATGCCAATTCCTCCTTTGATAACTGAGAATAGGCAATCTGCTGATACACTTCACAGGTCTGCATCAACTCCTTGTGGGTGCCTTTGCCCACAATTTTACCGTCATCCAAAACAATGATTTGGTCTGCATCCAGAATGGTACCGATACGCTGAGCCACCAATAATGTAATGGCATTTCCGGTTACTTTCGCCAATTCACCGCGTAACACGCGGTCTGTTTTATAATCCAACGCCGAGAAGGAATCATCAAAAATGTAAATATCCGGGCGTCTGCAAATCGCTCTTGCGATGGACAATCGTTGTTTCTGACCGCCTGAGAAATTGGTGCCGCCCTGGGCCACATCAGCATCTAATTTTTGATCCAGTTTGGATACAAAATCTTCTGCTTGGGCAATGCGAAGTGCTTCCCAAATTTCTTCGTCGCTGTATTCTTCCTGCTTACCGTTTTCACCGTAAGCAACGTTGGAACGGATGGTTCCCGCAAATAAAACCGCACGCTGCGGCACGAGACCGATTTTATTTCTTAATGCTTCTTGTGTATACTCACAAACATCTACGCCGTCTACCAGAATCCGACCTTCGGTCACATCATAAAAACGCGGTACCAGATGAATCAAGGTTGACTTACCACTACCGGTAGAACCGATGAACGCCACCGTTTCGCCGGATTTCGCCTTAAAATTAATATTTTCAAGCACCGCATCTGACGCATCGGGATAGCGGAAGGTAACGTTATCAAAGATGACTTCGTGAATGTCATTCTGCGCTGTATTTTGACCCCCTGCCGCTTCTTTTTTATCAGTACTATCTTGGTCTTCTTCCGATGCGCTTGCCCCATTGGCACTTCCTACAACACCATCCATAATCTTGGTCTGGGTATCCAGCACTTCCATAATACGCTTCGCAGATACGGATGCTCTGGGCAGAATGATAAAAATCATGGTAAGCATCATAAAAGACATTACCACCTGCATCGCATAGGAAGAAAAAACAACCATATCCGAAAACATCATTATTTTTTCATCGGGAGAACCTGCTTCGTTAATCAGATACGCACCAATCCAGTAAACCGCCAAAGAAAGACCGTTCATAATAATAGACATACCAGGGCCCATCACTGCCATGGATCGCTGAGTAAACAAATGGGTCTTAGTCAGTTCCTCATTCGCTTCTTCAAACTTGCCTTCCTGGAAATCTTCCGCATTATAGGCACGGACCACGCGGATACCCGTAAGATTTTCGCGGGTAACACGGTTTAAATTATCCGTCAGCGTTTGAATGATTTTAAATTTCGGAAGTACGATAATAATCAGCGAAACAATCAACAGCAGCAAAAGAAGTACTGCGATTGCGGTACTTACCGTCCACTGCCAACTCTTGCTGTAGATTTTACCGATGGCCATAGATGCCATAATGATTGCACGGAACATAATCGCCGTACCCATCACAAGAAACATCTGCACATGCATAATATCGTTGGTGGAACGGGTAATCAAACTTGCCGTAGAGAAACCGTTAATTTCCTCCATGGAAAACCCGGTAACCTTGTCATACACCTTGCTGCGTAATCTCATGGAAAAACCGGTTGCCACTTTTGCACAGAAAAAACCCACTATAACAGATGCAACCAAACCGCCGAATGAACACAAAAGCATCATTCCGCCGGCTCTCCAAATCTCCGACATGGGACTGCCGGGAGTAATTACCGTAGTGGTAATTGCATTCATATAATCCGGCAATTTTAATTCCAAAAATACCTGCAATGTAGTAACCAGAATGGTTCCCAACATAAACAGTATTTCTCTTTTGCGTAAATATTTTAAAATCTGAAACACTAACGTTTCCTCCTTCTTCAAAAAGGATATTTCTTCTACATCTATCAAACAATCTTATGTTATGCATTTTATTTTTATATGTCAATGAATATTTCCATTATCACCAAAAAATCACATATATAACCTTAGTCCCGATTTGTTTTTCTGTATTTTGATTTGGTAAAATGTTGCGTGAGTGTTTACATTCCATAAAGGACCGTTTCAACTGCGTCAGCACTTAATGAGCAAGAATATTTTCTTGCGAATTTAGTACTGCTACGTAGTTGAGCGAGTGAGAACGTGTCCTGTTGGAAGTAAACACTCACGCAACATATAATCTACCTAATCACAAAAAACAAATCGGGACTAATATCCGTACTTCTTTTTATTTGCCGCTAAGAATATCACGGTTACTACCGTCGATAGCAACTCTGCCACAATAACCGCACACCAAATGCCTTCCAGACCCAGAAATAAAGGGAGCAGAAGCACCGCCACCACCTGGAACAAAAAGGTGCGAAGGAACGATATAACCGCTGAAACCAAACCGTCATTTAGTGCGGTAAAAAAGGCCGACCCCAAAATACCTACCCCCGTAAACAGGAAAGAAAAGGAATAAATCAAAAAGGCCTTTTGCGTCATATCAAAGAGTTCCGGGTCATAGCCTACATACAATTTGGAGAGGGGTATTGCCAGTACTTCGCCTGCGATAACCATGGTAACCGAAAAGGCAACAATAATAATACAACTTTTCTTCAGCAAATTTTTTAACTCTTTCGGATGCTTTGCCCCGAAGTGAAAACTTACCACCGGAGACACACCAACCGAATATCCAAGGAAAATCGCTACAAAGACAAAGGATACATACATCAAAACACCATAGGCCGCCACACCGTTTTCACCGGCATAACGCATCAACTGAAAATTATACAGCATACTTACCAGAGACATGGAAATGTTGGTAACAAACTCTGACGCTCCGTTGGTACAGGCTTTTATCAACGCCCTAATATCTATCCCCGTAGCGGTCAGCCGCAATAAACTCTGATTGGGCACTGCAAAATACACCAGTGAAATCACGCCTCCCACAATCTGGCTGGCCGCTGTTGCCCATGCGGCTCCCGGCAAGCCCCAATCAAAAATTGCGAGAAATACATAATCCAACACCATATTGGTTACGCCGGAAAATATGGTTACAAACAATCCAAGCCCCGGCTTCTCTGCCGTGATAAAAAAGGTTTGAAACTCAAACTGCAGGATAAAAAAAGGAAGAGCCACAAGCAAAATCTGTCCGTAAATGACGCAGTAGTCGATCAATTCCCCCTCTGCTCCCAAAAGCACCGCGATTGGTCGCAGACAAAAGAAACTCACTCCCATTATTATTATAGCAAGCACTATACTTACATAGATAAAAAGTGAAAATAACTTCTTTGCTTTTATCTTGTCGCCCTCGCCCAACGTCTTGGCAATCAAAGCGCTGCCTCCGGAACCGAACATAAATCCAAAAGCACCCAGAAGCATTAAAAACGGATAGATTAGATTCACCGCCGCAAAAGGCGTTTTTCCTACGTAATTGGACACAAAAAATCCATCCACCACGCCGTAAATCGATGTAAAAATCATCATAAAAATCGGCGGCAGGGTGAAGCGGAATAATTTGCCGTATGTAAAATGATCCGATAATTGCACCTTCATAAAAATCTCCGTTTTAGTTCTTTTTAATTCATTTCATACTTTTTTAAAATAAAAAATCCGAAATCGTACCAGCATAGTATAATACGATTTCGGATTGACAGCAACTCATCTTTTATTATGATTTACGGATGCATTTCCACCAATATACCGGGAAAGCAAAACAGATTAAAGTAACAAAGGAACCGATCCAGATTCCTTTGGCATTTCCTTCCAAACGTTCATTGTTCTTTGCGTGGGCCGTAAAAACCACGGCACCCCAGATACAGAATACAATGCCAAGAATAATACCGGCAATACTAATCCATAACAGGACGCTGGGCAATGCTGCCGACGCATCCACACTTCCCGCAGCAATCGAAACCATCAAAACCATACTTACAATCATAAGCACCACGCTTACAATCACATCAATCAATGGAAAAAATGCTAAAAATGTATACCATAATTTTTTCATATTTCCTCCCGTAAACGAATCGAACCGTTTTCTTTTGTATTTATTCTATTGTGCCACCTTTTTATTAAATTGACAACAAATTTCATAACTACTATAGTAATATAATTATTCTTTCTTGCCGATATAATTTTATAAGGCATCATTTATCTACAGTTCTCAAGGAGGAGATTGTATGGCAATTAACATCAATGCAAATCATACTGCGCTGGGCATAAAAGGGATTTTAACACCCAGCAATACGGAACCGGATAAACGAAATACTGTTTTTGCGAGAAATATGAGCCCGGCAACAGACCCCATTGCCGAAAAACGCATGGAAGCACAGAAAAAGGCTATGAAAGTTGTAGGCGATGCCTGGGATACGGATAAGGAAATTGACAAAAGCATTCAGGAGCGTCATGACCATTATCAGGAGATGCTTGCGCTTAAAAATGAAGCACAGTCCCAAATCAATGATATCAACAACCAAATAGATGCCTTAAAAAAAGAATACGGCGTTACGGAGGAGACAGATTACAAGGACTGGCCTTCGGAATTAAAACAGGCGTATTCTGACTTAAAAGAACCAATGGGCGAATTGAAGAAGCAGATTGAAGATGCCGATAAAATGATGAAAGATGACGTGGCCGATATCCGCAAGATTACCATTGAACGCCTGAAATCCAATCCTATGCTGGATGCGCAGAACACCGCAGATGCCATCTATGCTGCTGCCGATGAAGAAATCATCGGAATGGTAATGCAGGAAGCCAAAGAAAACATCGAAGAAAAGATGGAAGAAGCACAGGAAAAAGCGGAAGAAGCCGCCGAACAGAAAGAAATCAAAGAAGAAAAACTGGAAGACATTCAGGAAAAGCGTGCTTTGCAGGAAGCAATGATCGAACAAACCAAAGAAGCGGTTGAGAAAGCCAAGGCAGAAAATCAGGAAAACAACACACCCGACATTCCGCTGGAAGATTTGATGAAAATTGCCCGAGCAAACACCGAAACAAGCAAGGCTCAAAAATCTCTGCAGGAAATCAAAAACAGTATGAGTCTTCTGGAAGCGGATTTGACCGGAATTGAAGTGGATACGGAAGTATAAAAAATCAGAACGTGAATTGCAAAAGGAGATGCCTTTTTAAGATGTGCATCTCCTTTTTACTATCATTTTATGAAATCGGCCTATTATCTAAATCCTACAATCTTTACGCCCACTGGCTCTGATACAACTCATAATAGAATCCTTTTTCTTTTAAAAGTTCCGCGTGGGTTCCCTGCTCAATGACATTGCCGTCCTTCATAACAAGAATCATATCCGCGCTTTGAATCGTCGACAATCTGTGTGCCACAATAAAACTGGTCTTGCCCTTCATCAACGTTGCAAAAGCATCCTGTACCTTCATTTCGGTTCGGGTATCGATGGAAGACGTTGCCTCATCCAGAATCAAAATCGGCGGATTCATCAGCATAATGCGAGCGATACAAAGCAACTGCTTCTGGCCGTTGGAAAGATTACCGCCATCCTCAAGAATCTCCGTATCATATCCTTTGGGCATACGGGTGATAAAACTATGAGCGTGGGCTTTTTTCGCTGCCTCAATAATCTCTTCCATAGTGGCATCCGGCTTGCCGAACGCAATGTTTTCGCGAATGGTTCCGTTTTTCAGCCAGGTCTCCTGAAGTACCATTCCGTAAGAATCTCTTAAATCATGACGACTCTGTTCATCAATGGGCACACCGTCCAGAATAATATCGCCGGCATTAATATCATAAAATCGCATCAAAAGGTTAATCAATGTGGTTTTACCGCAACCTGTCGGACCTACAATTGCCACGCGCTGTCCCTGTTTTACATGCAGGTTAAAATCTTCTATCAATTTACGCTCCGGAACATACGAGAACGATACATTGCGTATGGTTACATCCCCGATAAGTTTTGCACCGTTGCTAAGCGCTTGGCTTGTTTCAGCCCCTGCCGCCGCTTTGTCTGCACCCGCTTTTTTATTTTGTTCTTCTTTCTGCCCTATTTTCGCAAGAGAATCTACGCAAACCGCATCCTTCTCATCCTCCTCATTTAAGAATTTAAAGAAATTCTCCGCACAAGCCAAAGCATTCTGAAATTCCGCTATTACACCTGAGATTTCATTAAACGGCTTGGTATACTGATTTGCATAACTTAAAAAGCAGGATAACTCACCCACGGTAATGGCTGCTTCGGTATCCATTACAATCAAGGCACCAAATACACCTACCGCCGCATACACCAGCGCATTGATAAAACGTGTAGCCGGATTGGTTAAAGAAGAGAAGAAAATCGCCTTCACCGATACCTTTTGGAGTTTTTCGTTAATCTGATCGAAACGCTCCATAGCATCCGCTTCTTTTCCAAAGGCTCTGACAATCTTTTGATTTCCGACCATTTCCTCGATAAAAGCAGTCTGCTCTCCTCTGGTGGAAGATTGTTTGGTGAATAAACTGAATGTCTTTTTGGATACAAAACCTGCCACAAAGAAAGACAAGGGCGTAACCAATACAACAATCAGGGTAATTTTAAAATCAATCACGAGCATAAAGCCCAAAGTACCCAGAATCGTGAGAATTCCCGTAAATAACTGAGAAAATCCAAGAAGCAGACCTTCCGAAAACGTATCTACATCCGCAATAATGCGGTTTACCAATTCACCATATGATTTATTATCAATATAACGGATGGGAAGTCTTTGCAATTTACGAATGGCATCCTTACGCATTCCTGCAACGACGTTGGCTGTCATCCGATTATTACATAAATTCATAATAAACTGCGCTACCATGGTAACGGCAATCACAATCACTCCGATAAAAAGCAATTGGCCGATAGCGGCGAAATCCACTTGTCCCGTGCCTAAACATAAGTCTACTCCCTGACCAATTAAAATGGGAATGTACAGCGTTCCTGCTACAGAAATAAAAGCACATAAAAGAGAAATAACCAAAAGCACGGTATTTGCTTTGATATATTTAAAAATCTGTCGAAGAGTCTTTTTACGCATTCTGTGCCTCCTCTCTATCCTCAGGGAACTGAGAATAATAGATTTCGGCATATACTTCACAGGATTTCAGTAGTTCTTCGTGAGTACCCATACCAGCCACTTCACCTTCGTCCAGCACAATCAACAGGTCTGCATCCATAATGGACGCTGCACGCTGGGATACGATAAAGCAGATTGCATCTTCCGTCAACTTGCGGATTCCCTGACGCACCTTGGATTCCGTTGCGTAGTCCAAAGCACTGGTACTGTCATCCAGAATTAAAACATCCGGCTTACGGATAAACGCTCTTGCCATGCAAAGTCGCTGCCGCTGTCCGCCGGAGAAATTTTTACCTCCTTGGACAACCGCTTCTTTTAACCGATTGGGTTTCTGTTCTACAAATTCTTTTGCTTGGGCAAGTTCTAAGGCTTCCCACATTTCTTCTTCGGTGGCATCGTCCTTGCCCCATTTCAAATTCTCTGCAATGGTTCCCTTAAAAAGTACCGCCGTCTGGGGAACAATACCGATATGGGCGCGCAAATCACCTGCATTACAGTTTATAATATCTTCACCGTTTACAAGGACACGGCCTTCGGCAGCCGTATAAAATCCTGCTAAAAGGTTAATCAACGACGTTTTACCGGAACCGGTACCGCCGATAACACCCACAATATCACCTTTTTTCGCCCGGAAGGATAAATCCTGTACGGATGCGGATGCAGCCCCCTTGTAGGTATAGGATACTTTTTGAAACTCAATTTCGTTGATTGCATCTACGGAAACCTGAGAAGTGATAGTACCGTCTTCTCCGGCCGTACTGTTTGAAGTACCGGCATTTTGCCCATCTTCATTCTTCTGTTCCCGCGCATCAGCCTCGTTCTCATCCGCATATAACATATCCGCAATACGGGACCCGCCGGCCATAGACTTGGTGATGGTAATAATTAAATTCGCCAATTTGATCAGTTCTACCAAAATCTGAGCCATATAATTTACCAGGGCAATCAACTGGCCCTGTGTCAGAAAACCTGCATCAATTTCTACGGCTCCTTTATAAAGCAATACCAAAGTTGCCCCGTTTACGATGGCAAAAGTCACCGGATTCATAAAAGCACTGACTCTTCCGGCAAACAACTGGTATTTCTTAAGCAAAGTTACGGAATCATCATAATCTTCCACCTCTTCGCGTTCCATGGAAAAAGCGCGAACCACCCGGACACCCGTAAGGTTTTCGCGGGTTTTTACCACAACCTTGTCTAACGCACGCTGCACCTTTTTATACAGGGGAATATTAATCAGAAGAATTGCAAAAACCACTACCGCTAAGATGGGAATGGTTATCACAAAAATCATGGCACCTTTTACATCTACGGTAAAAGCCATAATCATGGCACCGAATACGATGAAAGGAGAACGAAGCAGAAGGCGTAAAGTCAAATTAACCCCTGTCTGCACCTGATTCACATCGCTGGTTAAACGGTTCATCATTGTAGATGTGCCGAATTCATCCATCTGCTCGTAACTTCTGGTTTGGATATGCTCAAAAATGGTATGGCGCAGACTGGTAGCAAATCCTACGGATGCTTTAGCCGCAAAATACTGTGCCGTTATGGCACATCCGAAGCCTATGGCTGCCAACAAAAATAATATGCCGCCCATGGACCAAATGTGTCCGGCGTCACTTTTTTCGATTCCGTTGTCAATCATGCTCGCCATAACCAGTGGTACAAGCAATTCAAAAGAAGCCTCCATTAATTTAAACAGAGGCCCTAAAACAGTTTCTTTTTTGTAATTTTTTAAATACTTAAGAAGTCGGAACATTTTCTTCTTCCTTTATGATATTACTTTGGGGAACAACCTGCGTTCCCACTACCTTTTTAATCACCTTGAATCTGCAGGTATATACCACAGCGGAATCGCAGAGGTAATCGTGAAATGCACGGTTATTTTTATCGATAAAAATCATAATATAACCGAAATAGAAGATACCGCTTAAAAATTTACCCACACTTTCACGATACAGAGCATTCAAAAAAGTAAGATTCTTACCTTCCGCGTCTACTACCGTAAGATTAAATAATCTTTTCCCAATGGTGGTACCGGTAATACTGGTAGTCAGTACAAAGTACAACAAGCCCAACAGATAAAAAACAATATCAAAAATATTATAATGAAACAACACATTTCCAAACAGAAACATTTCAGGATCTGCCAGTTCCAACAGACCCACAGGCATCTTCAGACAAAGGAGAACCGTACCTACGATAACACTGTCTACAAGGTACGCACCCAGTCTGGGGAAAAAACCTGCTTTAGTAACAGATTGATTCATAACGCGCTCCTCCGTTTTCGTGGCTTTCAATAAACTCCATGATTATCTGGTTGTCTGACTTGGGAATGGACTCCAGAATGCTTCCGAACATTGCAGAAAATGCATCCATTTCCATATTCTGCTCGTAATAAACCACATCATCTCCCATGTAACCAAGTACCTGTTCCTTATACTCTTCATAACGGGCAATACCGTCAATCAGGTCAAGTTCCAAAGCCTGATTTGCCGTAAACGTTCTGCCGTCAGCAATCGGGTAAATGTCTGCCTTATCCATATCACGGCCTTCGGCAATGATATCGATAAATAATTCATACATTTCATCTACCTGCGCCTGTTCAATAGCAATGTAATCTTCGGTAACTTCCTGTCCGCCACCGCCGATTCCTTTGTTATCACCGCTTTTAATCATATATTCCTTGATACCGAGTTTTTCATACAACTCAGTCATATCATAAATTGTCATATAAACACCGATGGAACCGGTTGTTGTCATACGGTTTGCATAGATCTCGTCTGCTGACATAGCCGCATAATAAGCCGCACTTGCCGCAATGGAATCAAAATATGCATAAATGGGACGTCCTGTTTCTTCTTTATATTCCATCAGTTCCAAATATAAATCGTCACCGATATATGTATAGCCGCCGCCGGAATTCACATAAAGTAAAATTGCTACATTATTTTCCGCTTCCGATAAAGCCTCAATATATTCTATCGTAGCCGCATGGTCGTATCCGCCGGTTGAGAAATAAGAAGAATCCACCGAATCCATCATATCACCGTCTACTTTTACAATACCGACAAAATCACTCATAGGGAATCCATACGCATAACTGTCTGAACCCATCATACCGGTCATAGCCTTATCCATAATATTCATACCGACACTGGTAACACCGATAAAAACAAACAATACAGCGGCAATGACACCGGCAATCACCTGTTTCTTTTTCATTTTATTTCCTCCTAAGAATTCTTTGTTTCTTTATGCTTGTAAAGCATTTTTATCCCTTGTACACTTTCAAATACCCTTATACTATGCCTTGGCTGTTTCACCCGAATCCGCAGCATCTTCGGGATATTTCGAATATAACAATTTTAGCAGAATAGGGGTTAAAATGGAAGACGTAATAATCAGTAAGATAACGGATGTAAAATATACAGGATCCAATAAACCTACAGACATACCCTTCTGCGCCACAATCAAGGCAACTTCACCTCGTGTCATCATACCTACACCAACTTTAATCGCATGTTTTGTAGGCATTTTGCAAGCCATGGACATCAATCCGCAACCGATAATTTTAGTAAGCAATGCTACCACTACAAAGCCCAATGAAAATAAAAGAATCGACCAGTCCATATTCTGGATATTGGTTTTCAAACCGATACTTGCAAAGAAAATCGGTCCGAACATGACATAAGAGTTAATATCCAGTCTTCTTGCAATGTATTCGGAGTCACGGATGTTGCAAAGAATAATACCCGCTACATACGCACCCGTAATATCCGCAATACCGAAATAACGTTCTGCTGCATAAGCCATAATTAAGCACAGTGCAAGACCGGCAATGGTAATTCTTCTGGTGTGGGGATAACGCTGATCCACTTTTTTGAAGATTTTATATGCAATATAACCGCCCACCAAAGCAAGACAGAAGAACAATACCGTATTTCTTACAACCATCCAGGGCTGCGCTTCCGGATCATTAAAACCAATCACTACCGTCAAAACAATCATACCGATAATATCATCGATGATTGCCGCATTCAAAATCGTGGTACCGATTTTACCTTTCAGATAACCCATCTCACGCAATGCTTCTACCGTGATACCTACGGATGTTGCCGTCATAATGGTACCGATAAAAACCGCTTTGAAAAATTCCGGTGTTCCCACGGCACTAAATCCGTAAAAACACATATACAATAAAGTACCACCCAGTAAAGGTACAAATACACCGGCACAGGCAATCAACAATGCCTTGGGTCCGGTTTTAATCATTTCTTTTAAGTTTGTCTCAAGCCCTGCTGAAAACATCAGTAAAATAACACCGATTTCTGCCATCTGCAGGATAAAATCCGTAGGCTGTACCCAACCCAAAAGGCAGGGACCGATGATGAGACCCGCGATAATTTCACCAACTACCATAGGT
The DNA here is from genome assembly GCA_017473115.1 of Lachnospiraceae bacterium. Lineage (GTDB taxonomy): Bacteria > Bacillota > Clostridia > Lachnospirales > Lachnospiraceae > UBA3766. Next base: position 219,892 of record JAFUNC010000001.1, on the reverse strand, counting down.
GCCTTGCATTTACGGGCAAGAATACCGAAGACCTTGGCAAATACAATAATAATCGCCAAATCCTTAAAAACCAAATATGCTCCCATTTTTTTCTCTCCTCATAGATCTGATTCTTATCTGTTTTTATAAACCCACTGTTTATTTTCACATTTCAGACACATCATTCACATAATGCTACTTTTTTTTCAAATTTGCAAGTAGCATTTCGCAGGAAAAAGGTAGGATTTACGGGAATTCTTTGTTATAATTCCCCTATGAAGTCTTTTATTGATGAAAAATTATTCGAAGAAGCCAAAAACAGAATGTATGGTAAGGTCCAAGGAGAGAAGGGAATCGGTACTTTAAGTGAGAAATCGGTACACTCGGTTTTAAAGTATTATTTTGCCCCGGACGAAAAGTACCACGAGCAAAAAATCGGCACTTTTGTGGCAGATATCTGCATTGACGGGGAGATTTATGAAATCCAGACGAAACAGTTTTATCTGATGAAACGGAAGTTGGAGTATTTCTTAAAAGAACATGAAGTGACGATTGTATACCCGGTTTCGTTGGAAAATACCTTGCACTGGGTGGAATGTGACAACGATATCACTTCCGGGGAAGTTACAAATGAATCTCTCCTGACCTGCATAAACATAAATGAAGTGCGTAATCGACACATTACCACCAGCCGTAAGACCCGTAAAAAAGGAATGCCATACTTATTCTTTCATGAATTATACGGCATTAGGGATTTTTTACATCATCCGAATTTACATTTTATATTGGCGATTCTCTCCACGGAAGAATACCGCCTTCTGGACGGCTACGGACCTCAGAAAAAAATTCGCGCCACCAAAACCGATAAAGCACCCATTGAATTATTGGACTTAATTTCTATCTGCACTCCGGAGGATTATAAGCAACTGATTCCGGAAGGGTTGCCCGAAGAATTCACTTCAGATGTTTTTGCGAAGAAAGCAGGAATCGGGCGGAGTCTTGCCGGAACCGCGCTTAATATTCTATATGAAGTAAATGTGGTAGAGCGTATCGGAAAACACGGAAACGCGTATATTTATCGGATAAAATAAAGCACCTGGACTTACATCAGATGCTTTTTTACTCTTCCCGGATGATATAAGGAAAAACTTCAATATCCGTAAAACCCATCTCCTTAAGGATTTGAACAGATGTTTCCATATCCTCTTTGGTATTAAAATCGGGAATCGCAGGCACGCGAATGCGGATACATTCCGGGGATTTCTCCCTAATTAATATCTTTAAGTTCTCAATCACCCCGGCATTATCACGACCTGTATATGCCTTATAAATCTCGGGATTCATATCCTTGATATCCACAATAAAAGCATTGGCTACAGGTAGAATAGTATGTAACTTCTCAGTAGGCACGTTCAAAGAAGTTTCCACCGTAATCTGCCATTTATCTCCGCAAACCTCACGAAAAGCCGCGATAAAATCTGCGTGCAAAAGAGACTCGCCACCGCCAAAGGTAATTCCTCCGCCGGTAGCGATGAAATAAAGGTCATCGATTTTTAATTTATCGTATAACTGCTCCGGGGTCATATGTACACACTTGGGTAGCATCGCCGGGTCCCAGGTTCTTTTATTAATGCAATATTTGCAGGTTAAGGGACAACCAAAAGATGCCACCAAAGTGGTAACACCGACACCATCTGTTTTAAGTCGGTGCCTGTTTAAGGAAACCACCGGCATTGTAATATTATTCTTCATCTAAATACTCCGGATCGATGGCAATGTCGCCTTCTAAAGTATATTCGTCAATTTCTTCTGTATCTTCTTCAGAAGGTTCTTCCACAGGGCAAACCGCATCCGAATCTTCTTCGGAAGATTCTACATCCTCACTAGGATCATATTCTTCCAAGCCACCAAGAATATCTTCCCCGTCAGGCTCATCGGATTCCGGTGCAGGGCCTTCCATACCCTGAACATCTTCAGGAATATATTGCACATCACCGTCTAAATCCTGCTCAGGCGGAATATATTCTACATCACCGGCAAGAGGTGCCGCACTTGGATTAATGGTATAGTATACATCCGCAATCGCATCCCCGATTGTTTCAATCGGATTACATGCTACCATGGGTGCACACATTCCCGCAGAAATTCCCGCAACCACTACGGCTTTGCCAAGATTTTTACGGATTTCCAACTGGCGTTCCAAGTAACGAAGTTCTGCCTCACATTTCGGGCAGGTTCCTCTGCAATCGCCCTGATGGGTGCACTCCGATACCGCAAAAGCAATATCATTCTGTTCCGCGATTTTCTGGCGGATTTCTTTTAATGCCTTACATTTCTCTTTTCCTTTCATAATGAATCCCTCCTCTTGCCAACTTATCTTATGTATGAAAAATTATATATAATAAACTTTCTGTTTTCTTCATCGACGATAACGCCGTCGGTCCGGCTACCGCTACATTGAGGATAATAATACAAAATCGTATAATCCTCAATACTTCCTTCTTCTACATATTTAAAACGGTCGTTGATAGGAAATTCAGCCAAAGAATAACTCATGTTGGTATAATCTCCAACTTTTGCCCCATATCCGTTAAAGAAACCAAATTTATGTCTGGACATAGAAAGAATCTCTTTGTAATCCAATTCGTAATAATGTTCTTCCAGATATGCCATTTCTTCCAGTTCTTCCTCTGTATAGGAATCACCATAATATTCCCAAAGAGGTGTTACAGGGTGTTCTTTTTTCTCACCAAAAAATTTAGCACTGTAAGCTTCCACAAAAGCCTCATATTCCGCTTCATCTTCAATAACAAAAGAACATATACTTAAACGTGATATAAGATCCTCGTTATAATAATATTTAAAGTCACTTGCACTCTCCGGTATATCGTCTAAAACGTGACCTCCATATGCTTCAAACTCTTCAATGGATGCAAATTCTGTTCTTTCGCCGGGATATTTTTGCTTATATTTAATAGTAGTATAAATGATAAACGCTGTTAAACACAGCAAAATAATTCCAAACTTAATCAAAAATTTCTTCAAACGTTTATTTTTCATATTTTATCTCTCCTTTATTTTACAAATATGAATAGTAGGATACGACAATTCTTTTTGTTTCCGAATTTATCAAATATCCGGTTCTTTCTAAAATAATTTACCTAAATCTAGAAAATATCTACTTTTTTTACTACCTCTGCACTTTTATATTGCACTTTTTGGGTTTCCTTGTCAATTTGCATCACTTCTTTTACTAAATAAATCTCACCGGATTGGGATTCTCCGTCAATCATAGGGTGTATATAATAGCGGGTATAAGTATAACAATCTTCTTTTTCAACCACTTCACGATATAAAATAGTATTATCTTGAAGTGTATTCTACGTAACTGTCATTTTCACCACAAAGAATCCATTTATAATTCTCTATGGCTTTTCCGGGTTCGTATTCTGAATAACTTGTATTATAAGAATAAATGGTATCCGCAACATCTACCCCTACGTAGGTTTTAATTTTCTGGGAATCAATGGTGGTATTTAATTTAATCTCATCATCAAATGAATCATCATCTAAAATAATAAAAAACAAGCCTTCTTTTGCTGTTTCCGGATGATCTTCGGTAGGCGCCAGCATTTCCATGCCAAAATAATCTATTCCGGTATATTCACCTTCCGGAAAAAAATCATATGTATCATAATCATGATTATAAATATATAATAAGTCTTCCTCGCTGATATTTTCGATTTCTTCTGCTGAAGTGAAGAGGAATATTTTTTCCGGTTCTTCCTTATAGGATTTTAATTTGCCGTTTTGTGCAGAATTACAGGCAATTAACATCATTGCCGTCACTGTAATCAAAATAATGATTAATTTTTCATTTTGTTCTCCCGGTTTTGCAACCTTATATTAAAGATACGTGTTGGATAAGATATTTTATGGATATTTTTTTATCTATTTTATAACTTTATATTAATAACACTGGATATTCTTTTAAAAGGTTGCAAAAAAATAACCCCGCCTTAACGGCGGGGTCGTTTCATCTAAAAATTTAGTTTTCAAAAAGTATACCGAATTTTATTCTTCAGAACCTTCTTCTTCCGGCTCTTCTTCTTTCTGAATCGGAATCATATCAAGTTCCTTCACTTCTTCATCTGCTACTTCGCTGGTCATATCTTCAACCGCAATTTCACCGTTTTCATCGGTTACTTTTTCACGAACTTTGGCAATCTGGGCAACAGTTACCTTATCATCAAGATTAATTAACTTCACACCGGAAGTAATTCGACCTAAGATAGATACGTCTTCCATACGAATCTGGATAATGATGCCTGCAGTGGTAATCATCATAATTTCATGATCGTCATTTACTGCTTTTACACCTACAACATAACCGGTCTTTTCAATGATCTTGTAGCACTTCACACCCTTACCGCCACGTTTCTGAACGGTAAATTCGTCAAGGTAAGTACGTTTACCATAACCCTTTTCAGAAGCAATCAGGAGGGAATCTCCCTGATGATCTAACTGCATACCAACGATTTCATCCTGGTCAGCAAGATTCATACCGATAACACCCATAGAACTACGTCCGGTTGCACGTACATCGGTTTCCTTGAAGCGGATACACATACCCTGCTTGGTAACAAGGAAGATTTCGGTATCCTTATCTGTTGATTTTACTTCAATTAATTCATCGTCATCCTTTAAAGTGATTGCAATGAGACCGTTTTTACGGATATTTTCATATTCGGTAATATGTGTCTTCTTTACAATACCCTTTCTGGTTACCATAAAGAGATTTCTGTCTTCTTCATATTCCTTAATGGGAATAATCGCGGAAATCTTTTCACCGGGATTCAACTGAAGAAGATTGATAATCGCCACACCTCTTGCAGTTCTGCCGGCTTCCGGAATTTCATAGGCCTTCAAACGATAAACTCTACCATAATTTGTAAAGAACATAATATAATGGTGGGTTGTCGTCATAAGAAGATCCTCAATATAGTCATCTTCAATGGTCTGCATACCCTTAATGCCGCGACCGCCACGATGTTGTGACTTAAAGTTGTCTACAGTCATTCTCTTCACATAGCCTAAACTTGTCATGGCAATTACGGTATTCTCATTAGGAACCAAATCTTCCATAGAAATATCGAATTCATCAAAACCAATCTTAGTTCTTCTGTCATCACCATACTTCTGACCGATTAAAGTAATTTCTTCTTTGATTACACCAAGAAGTTTCTTTTCATCGGCAAGAATAGATTTATAATAAGCAATTTTTTCAAGTAATTCTTTATGCTCATTCTCAATTTTTTCGCGTTCCAAACCGGTTAACGCACGCAGACGCATATCTACGATATTTTGTGCCTGTACTTCCGTAAAACCGAAACGCTCCATCAAAGCAATTTTAGCAGCCTGAGTATCTTTACTTCCACGGATAATCGAAATGACTTCATCAATATTATCCAAAGCAATCAAATATCCCTGTAAAATATGATCTCTCTCTTCTGCTTTATTTAAATCATACTTTGTTCTTCTTGTAACAACTTCCTTCTGATGATCCAAATAATGTGTCAACATCTCAAGAATATTAAGAACTTTAGGTTCATTGTTCACAAGCGCAAGCATAATAACACCAAAAGTATCCTGTAACTGAGTATGCTTATACAAATGATTTAAAACTACATTCGGATTTACATCTCTGCGGAGTTCCACAACCATTCGCATACCTTCACGATTGGATTCATCACGTAAATCGGTAATACCGTCAATTTTCTTTTCTTTTACAAGTTCGGCAATTTTTTCAAGAAGACGGGCCTTATTTACCATATAAGGTAATTCGGTAACAACGATTCTGTTTTTACCGTTCTGTAAAGTCTCGATATCCGTTACTGCACGAACTCTGATTTTACCGCGGCCGGTACGATATGCTTCTTCAATACCTCTGGTACCAAGAATTGTAGCACCTGTAGGGAAATCCGGTCCTTTGATAATATCAAGAATTTCTTCAATTTCGGTTGCACGGTCTTCTTCCACACGATTATCAATGATTTTAACTACTGCATTAATGGTTTCGCGAAGATTGTGAGGAGGAATATTAGTAGCCATACCTACCGCAATACCTGTAGTACCATTTACTAAAAGATTCGGATAACGGCTAGGTAAAACAACAGGTTCCTGCTCTGTTTCATCAAAGTTAGGTACAAAATCAACCGTATTTTTACCGATATCTGCCAATAATTCTACAGAAATCTTTGATAATCTTGCTTCGGTATATCGCATAGCCGCAGCACCGTCACCGTCCACGGAACCGAAGTTACCATGACCGTCAACGAGAGGATATCTTGTAGACCATTCCTGGGCCATATTAACCAAAGCACCATAGATGGAACTGTCACCATGAGGGTGATATTTACCCATGGTATCACCGACAATACGGGCACTTTTTCTATGCGGCTTATCAGGTCTGTTACCTAATTCTTCCATGGAATAGAGAACACGTCTCTGTACCGGTTTTAAACCGTCTCTTACATCAGGTAATGCACGGGCGGCAATAACGCTCATGGCATAGTCGATATAACAGGTTTCCATCGTCTTCTTTAAATCGACTTCTTGCACTTTATCAAAAATTGTATCATCCATTTTATTGGCTCCAATCTTTATGTCTTAAAATAAGACTTATCCATTCAAATTCAAATCATATTTACCTATTTTAGGATAGTAAAAAATATTAAATATCAAGATTCTTAACAAATCTTGCATTTTCTTCAATAAATTCACGACGAGGCTCAACTTTATCACCCATAAGTACGGTAAAAGTTAAATCTGTCTCTGATTCGGCCTGCTCGTCCATGGTTACACGAAGAAGAATTCTCTTCTCAGGATCCATGGTTGTTTCCCAAAGCTGTTCCGCATCCATTTCACCAAGACCTTTATAACGCTGAATCTTATTATTTTGGTCACGTCCCACTTCACTGAGAATTTTATCCAATTCTTCATCTGAATAAGCATACCAAACTTTTTTGTTCTTTTCTAACTTATAGAGAGGGGGCTGTGCCAAATATACATAACCCTGTTTGATTAATTCCGGCATAAAACGATACAGGAACGTAAGCAAAAGAGTACTGATGTGAGCACCGTCAACATCGGCATCGGTCATAATAATAATTTTATGATATCTTAACTTACTAATATCAAAATCGTCATGAATACCGGTACCAAATGCAGTAATCATCGCTTTAATTTCCGCATTGGCATAAATTTTATCCAATCTTGCCTTTTCTACGTTAAGGATTTTACCACGAAGAGGTAAAATCGCCTGGGTTGCACGGCTTCGTGCAGTCTTCGCACTACCACCCGCAGAATCTCCCTCGACAATGTAAATTTCACAATTTCTAGGATCCTTATCGGAACAATCTGCTAATTTACCGGGAAGAGCCATACCTTCCAAAGCAGTTTTACGTCTGGTTAAATCACGGGCTTTACGTGCCGCTTCTCTTGCTCTCTGAGCTAAAATTGATTTTTCACAAATCATTTTTGCTACTGAAGGATTCTGCTCTAAAAAGTAAGTAAGTTGTTCACTTACAATATTATCTACTGCAACTCTTGCTTCGGAATTACCTAATTTCTGTTTTGTTTGTCCTTCAAACTGAGGTTCTTCAATTTTAACTGAAATAATGGAAGTCAAACCTTCACGAATATCTTCACCGGAAAGATTTGCTTCACTGTCTTTCAAAAGTTTACTTCCGCGGGCATAATCATTAAAAGTCTTGGTTAAAGAATTTCTAAAACCTGCTAAATGAGTACCACCCTCCGGTGTATTAATATTATTTACAAAACTATATGTACTTTCGTTATAAGAATCATTATGCTGAAGAGCAACTTCTACATAAACACCGTTTTTGGTTCCTTCAAAGTAAAGAATATTCTCATAAAGAGGTGTTTTACCTTTGTTCAAATACTGAACAAATTCCTTAATACCGCCCTCATAATGGAAACTTCTTTCTTTCGGCTCTTCTTCCCTGTCATCTACCAAAGTAATTCTAAGACCTTTGGTTAAGAAAGCCATTTCACGGAATCTTTGTTTTAAAATATCAAAATCGAATACGGTTTCTTCAAAAATAGTATCATCCGGGAAGAAAGTAACTTTTGTTCCGGATTCTTCTTCGCTGCATTCTCCGATTACTTCCAGAGGATACATAACATGTCCTCTTTCATAACGTTGTTTATAAATTTTACCCTCTCTTCTGATTTCAACTTCCAACCAGTTTGAAAGCGCATTAACAACAGACGCACCTACACCATGAAGTCCGCCGGATACTTTGTACCCTCCACCGCCGAATTTACCGCCGGCATGAAGAATGGTAAATACAACTTCAACCGCAGGAATGCCTGCTTTCGCATTGATTCCTACGGGAATACCACGTCCGTTATCCACAACTGTTACGGAATTATCTTTATTCAAAGTAATTACAATGGTATCACAAAAACCTGCCAAAGCTTCATCAATGGAATTGTCCACAATTTCGTAAACAAGATGATGAAGACCTCTCGCAGATGTACTTCCAATATACATACCCGGTCTTTTACGAACGGCTTCCAAGCCTTCCAAAATTTGAATTTGATCCGCGCCGTATTCCTGCTGACTCATATATTTTCTCCATTCCGGTGTGATAAACACACTTTAATCATTTTTATAAAAATTAATTTATTATTCTTCCACTGTGCCGTTTACAACCTTATAAACCTTATCAATTTCAAATCTGTTATTCACAAATTCATCTAAACCGGTACAGGTTATAATTGTTTGAATATCACCTATACTGTTTAAAAGTTGATTTTGACGACTACTGTCCAATTCTGATAAAACATCATCCAAAAGAAGAACCGGACATTCTTTGGTAATCTTTTTTACCAATTCAATTTCCGCAAGTTTTAATGATAAAGCAGCGGTTCTTTGCTGCCCTTGAGAACCAAATTTACGAATATCAATACCATTTACCATAAAAGCAAAATCATCTCTGTGAGGTCCTACCGAAGTCATTTTACTCTTAATATCTTTTTCCTGGCATTTTTTTAACATGCTTCCTATCTCGGTAGATGAAACATTCGGTTCGTATATAATTTTGATTTCTTCTTTTCCGCCTGACAATTTTTGATGAATATCATAGATAATTTCATTTAATTGTTCACAGAACTGCTGTCTTCTTTCGATAATTTTACTTCCGTAAGATTCTAACTGGGTATCCCATATAGTTAAAGTTTCTCTTAAAGAAGGGTTAAAATATAAATCTTTCAAAAGAATATTTCTTTGATTAATAATTTTATTGTAATTTGTTAAATTATAAATATAAAACTGATCTAATTGACAAAGTTCCAAATCTACAAATCTTCTTCTGTAAGAAGGACCGTCTTTGATAATATTTAAATCTTCCGGTGAAAACAAAACCACATTCAAAAGACCAACCAATTCAGATGCTTTCTTAATTTTTTCTTTGTTAATGGCTATGCCTTTGCTTCCGGATTTACGAAGATGCATATCAATTCTGTACTCTAATTCATCTTTTTCAAGATAAATACGTATATGACCTTCATCTTTTCCGAATTGAATGACTTCTTTGTCTTTGCTTCCTTTATGGGATTTGGTTGTTGATGCAAGAAAAACCGACTCTAAAATATTTGTTTTTCCCTGAGCATTATCACCATATAAAATATTGGTTCCCTTATCGAAAGATAATTCTAATTTGTCATAATTTCTGAAATTTTCCAATTCAAGTGACTTTATATACATACTTTAAATTACCTTGCCACCTTTTTATCAATAAACTATATTTTATAAAATAATATAATTACTTCACAATTTTTACTTTACGACCTTCATATTCCACAATATCCCCGTCATAAAGTTTTTTACCGCGTTGTAATTCTACTTCACCGTTTACTTTTACTCTGCCGTCCTGAATTTCAAACTTTGCATCTGCACCGTTAAAAACCATATTAGCAGCCTTTAAAGCCTGGCCCAATTTGATAAAATCATCTCTTAATTTTAATTCTTCCATATTATTTCCTTTTAAAGAATTTAAATATATTTTTATAAAATAAAATTAATTAACGGTTGTAAAGTTAACCGGGAGAATCAAATAAACATAATTCTGTTCTTCATCTCTGATAAAGCAGGGAGCCTTGGGATTTACGAGATAAAGAGTAACTTCTTCATCATCAATCACACGAAGGGCATCAATTAAGAACTTAGGATTGAAACCAATCATTAAATCCTTACCTTCTTTAGTAATGATTATTTCTTCCTTCATGCTACCAACTACTGAATTAATCTTTAATTCCATAGCTTCATCATTGATTGTAATGATAACCGGTTTTTTATCTCCTTCTTTTACAAGAAGAGTTGCTCTGTTAATACAGTCTAAGAATACCTTACGATTTACTTTTAATTTGGTTTCATAATCGGTGGATAACATCTGATCAATCTTAAAATATTCACCTTCAATGATTCTGGAAACCATTACAGTTTCATCAAATTCAAATACAATATGCTTATCTGTTAAATAAAGAGTTAAATCTTTATCTGTTTCACCGCTGAGAATTTTCATTAATTCATTTAAAGTCTTACCGGGAACGATTACCTTATTGTCTTCATAAGAATTCTTTAAAAATACCTTACGGATGGAAATTCTGTGACCATCAAGGGATACAACCTTAAAACAATCTCCCTTAATATCAAATAATTCACCACCCATTGCTTTGTTAGTATCGTTATCACTGATTGAGAAGATAGTCTGACGAATAATTTCTTTCAAAGTAAACTGTGAAAGAACAATACCTTCCTGTCTGTCTACCTGAGGAATATCACTGAATTCTTCAGGATTTCTTCCGATGATGTTAAATTTGGATTTTTCACAGGTAAGAAATGTATTATAATTATCTTCTGTTTCAAGAGTAATATCTCCGTCCGGAAAACTTCTTACAATATCAGAGAAAATTTTACAAGGAAGTGCTACAGTACCTCTTTCAATAATATTACCTTCTACAATTGTTTCAATTGCAAGTTCCATATCATTTGCTACAAGACGAATATTTCCTTTATCAGCATCAATTAAAATACATTCTAAAATAGACATGGTAGTTTTGGAAGAAACTGCCTTTGATACAATCTGAACACCTTTTAAAAGATTTGATTTTGAAATAATAAGTTTCATAATGTGTATAAACTCCTTCCCTGCTTAAAGTCGAAAAACACGACCTCTTTTCAACATATTATTTATTAATTAATTAGTATTATTATTAGTAATAGGTGTTTAAATGTGGATAACCCTAATTATTATACTAAATTTAAGGGTAAAATGGAATGGATAACTTAAGAAAAACTCACGGATAACTTAACTTTTTATCCAAAGTTATCAACATCTTCTTTTAAGCCTTAAAAATTGAAATTTAAGTGAAAAATAATTATAAACACTTTATATTTGATTATAAACTTTTTTATCCACATTAAATGGGGTTAATTTTCTTTTTTATAATATCAATTTGATTTACCAAATCAGGATTGGTTTTTAATTGTTCTTCAATTTTATTTACACCATGCATAATGGTAGTATGATCTTTTTTGTCCAAAATTTTGGCAATGTCGGTTAAAGAGAATTCTCTTAATTCCCTGCAAAGATACATAACAACCTGTCTGGGAAGAACAAATTCGGCATTTCTTTTTTTGGAAGTAATATCTTCAGCCTTAACGCCATAATGTTCCGCAACTACCTGAATAATAATGGTAGGGGTAATCATTTTGGGTTTGTCCGGATAAATCATATCTTTTAAGGCTTCTTCTGCCAGTTCTTTTGTAATATTTTGATTATTAATTTTAGCAAAAGCAACTAACTTATTAAAAGCACCTTCCAATTCACGAATATTGGATTTTATGTTTTCTGCAATAAATTCAATTACTTCATTACTTACTTCTTTATGACTTGTTTCTGCCAACTTGTAAAGAATAGCAGCTCTTGTTTCATAATTAGGAGGCTGAATATCGGCAAGAAGTCCCATCTGGAAACGGGAAATAAATCTTTCATCCAATGTTTCCATTTGTTTTGGATGCTTATCGGATGAAATTATAATTGCTTTTCCATCATTATATAAGGTATTAAAAGTATGGAAAAACTCTTCCTGGGTACTTTCTTTACCTATAATAAATTGAATATCGTCGATTAAAAGTACATCAACGGTACGATACTTATCTCTTAATTTATTCATTGCGGAAGAAGTACCGCTACGAATTCCTTCAATTACCTCATTTGTAAACGTTTCACTATCTACATATAAAACCTTCATGGAAGGATTATTATCAATAATATAATGGCCAATGGAATGCATTAAGTGAGTTTTACCTAAACCGGAACCGCCATAAATAAAAAGAGGGTTAAAATCTTCTCCGGGAGATTCCGCAACTGCAAGAGCAGCAGAGTGGGCAAAGTTATTATTATTACCTACGACAAAATTGTCAAAAGTATATTTTGCTACTAAATTAGCCTGTTTATAAATATAATCGTTGCTGTTTTCTATTTTTCTTTCTTCTTTTTCTTCCTTTTTTTCAGAAGGAGCAGTGGATTCCAATATAAAATTTACATCATAACTCCGGTCCATCATTTCAGAAATGGTAACCTGGAAGAAATCTTTATATTTTTTAACAATATAGTTTAAAATATGAGCCTGTTCGCCGGGAATAAGCACATTAATAACATTGCCCTCTTCACTGTGAAATTTTAAGGGGGCAATCCAGGTGTTATATGCAACGATGGATAAGTCGTATTCTTTTTTTAATGTTTCTTTGATCAGTTCCCAATTATTACCTACGTCACTCATATCTGTTTCCTTATCTATTGTAAATAAATTATAAAATTGCTTATATCGAAATAAACCCAATATAATTTTACCCCATAACCATAAAAATTTCAAATGTTTATTCAGTTAAATATTATGTAAACATTATAATTACCATAATATTTATTATAACTAAGTTATTCACATGTATGTTTATAACTTTATAAGAGTTATTAGCATAAAAATTTAACTAAAATAGGCTTGTTTTTTTTATTTAAGTTAAAATTATCCATATTTTATAAAAAGTTATCCACAAGTAATTCGCATTTTGTGGATTAAATTATGTAAATTTTTTATTTGTAACCACTAATCTAGATTTTGTATGTGGATAAAAATGAAAGGACAAGATATAGATTTTTATAAAAATAAAAAAATTTTATAAAAAAAATAGTATTTTTTATTTTACATAAAATATGATTTTTTCCTTGACTAGGGCAGTTTCTTCCTATATAATTGCAAATGATGTTTCGACATAAGTAAAGGAGGTGTTAGACTATGAAAATGACATTTCAGCCTAAGAAAAGACAGAGATCAAAAGTTCACGGCTTTAGAGCAAGAATGAGCACTCCCGGCGGAAGAAAAGTTTTGGCTGCCAGAAGAGCAAAAGGAAGAAAGCAGTTATCAGCATAGGCCGCAATTTGTGGCCTATTTTTTCCTTTATAGGATAATTTTATATTATATATGGAAGAAACTGGTTTTATATCTTTTTATTTAAGGAAAGATAAATATGGAATTTACTGATTCATTAAGAAGCAATAGGGATTTTCAAAAAGTTTTCAGGAGTGGCAGATCCTATGCCAACAAATATTTAGTAATGTATGTGTCGAAAAATCAACTTCAGGGAAACAGATTGGGAATATCCGTTAGTAAAAAGGTGGGGAACAGCGTGATAAGACATCGCGTGAAGAGACTCATCAAAGAAAGTTACAGACTACAGGAAAATATATTTAATAGTGGTTTAGATATAGTAGTCATTGCGAGAAACAATGCTGCCGACTTCACATATCAGGAGGCGGAAAGTGCATTATTACATCTATGGAAGCTTCATAGTAAAAAATTGGATAATTAAGGTATAATTTCACAGAATTTACTTATTATAAAAGTATTATGAAGCAGTATGGTATATTAATATGAAAAAAATATTGATTGCTATGATTAAATTTTATAAAAAATATTTGTCTCCACTGAAATCAACATGTTGTCCTTATACACCGACTTGTTCCCAATACGGATTGGAAGCAATTGAGAAATATGGTGCAATTAAGGGCTCTCTTTTGACTGTGTGGAGAATTTTAAGGTGTAATCCCTTTTCTAAGGGTGGGTATGACCCGGTACCTTAAAATAAAACGGAGGTAAGAAATTGACTGGACTTATTTTGACACAAACTTCCGGAATATTAAAACCCGTTGCAATTATTTTGGGTTATATTATGGAAGGAATTTTTTGGGTATTGGATAAAGTTGGTATTCCTAATATTGGTTTGGCTATTATCCTTTTTACCTTAGTTGTTTATCTGTTGATGATGCCTTTGACCATCAAACAGCAGAAGTTTTCTAAGTTTTCTGCCAAAATGAATCCTGAACTTCAGGCAATTCAAAAAAAATATCAGGGAAAAAATGATAATGATTCCATGATGAAGATGCAGAATGAAACCAGAGAAATTTATGCAAAATATGGCGTAAATCCTACCGGTAGTTGTTTACAATTATTGATTCAGATGCCTATTTTATTTGCATTGTATCGTGTTATTTATTCTATTCCTGCTTATGTTGCGAAAGTAAAAGAAGCATTTTTCCCTTTGGTAGATTCTTTAATTGCAAAAAGCGGAAGTTCTGAATTTATTCAGACATTAACCAGTGCTGCAGGTTTCAGTAAACAGTTTAAAAGTGATGAATATGCGGCAGGTACTGTTGAATATGTACAGAATACTTATATTGATGTTTTAAACAGAGCAAGTAATGCAGATTGGACTGCACTTACTGAAAAATATCCTGAATTAAGCGGAGAAATTACTGCAACTTTAGATCAATTAGGTACTTATAATAATTTTCTTGGTTTAAACATCGGATATTCACCTTGGGATACCATTAAAATGGAATGGGTTGCCGATGAAAGAAACTGGCTTATTATTATCGGTGCAGTTGCAATTCCTCTTTTATCTGCTTTCACACAGTGGTTAAATGTGAAATTATCACCTGCTCA
Source organism: Lachnospiraceae bacterium (assembly GCA_017473115.1). Taxonomy (GTDB): domain Bacteria; phylum Bacillota; class Clostridia; order Lachnospirales; family Lachnospiraceae; genus UBA3766. The sequence goes on along the minus strand of JAFUNC010000001.1, from coordinate 204,820 downwards.
GACAAATAATAATGCAACACCGGAAGAAAATCCTATGATGGCTTCCATGAAGACAATGAATACGATAATGCCTCTTATGTCAGCATTTTTCTGTTTTACTTTACCTGCAGGTATGGGTCTTTACTGGGTTGCCGGTGCAGTTATCAGAATGATTCAGATGATTGCTATTAACAAATATTTTGACAGTGTTGATTTGGATGCAGTAATTGCAAAGAATACTGAAAAATATCGTGAAAAAATGAAAAGACAGGGTGCGTTGGTAGAAGGTATCAATGAAAGAGCAAAAAATTCTACCCGTAATGTACAGCCGAAAGCACCTGTAAAAACTGCTGAACAGAAGCAGGAAGAAATGAAAAAAGCAACAGAATATTACAATAAAACCAATAAAAATGCAAAACCCGGAAGTCTTGCAGCTAAGGCTAATATGGTAAAGCAGTATAATGAAAAAAATAATAAGTAATGTTAGAGTTGGTATTAAATTAGGAGGTTATCTATGGAATTCATGGAATTTAGTGCAAAGACTGTCCAGGATGCAATTACAAATGCATGTCAGCATTTTACCGTAGCAAGTGACAGCCTTGAATATGAAGTAGTAGAAGAAGGTTCTTCAGGTTTTTTAGGATTTAATGCAAAGCCTGCAGTGATTAAAGCCCGTGTACTTGTAAAAGAAGTAAGTGTTGAAGATAAAGCAAAAGATTTCTTAAAAGATGTGCTTGCTTCAATGGATATTCCCGCAACTGTGGAAGCAACTTATTCAGAAGAAGAAAAGACTTTAGAAGTTGTTTTAAATGGTGAAGATATGGGTGTTTTAATTGGTAAGAGAGGTCAGACACTTGATTCCTTACAGTATCTTGTATCATTGGTAGTAAACAAAGGAACTTCAGAATACATAAGAGTTAAGGTTGATACCGAGAACTATCGTGAAAGAAGAAAATTAACTCTTGAAAATCTTGCTAAGAACATCGCGTTTAAGGTTAAGAGAACTAAGAGAAGCGTATCTTTAGAGCCTATGAATCCTTATGAAAGAAGAATTATTCATTCCGCTCTTCAGAATGATAAATATGTAACAACTCACAGTGAAGGAGAAGAACCTTACAGAAAGGTAGTTGTTTCACTTAAGAAATAATAAAAACAAAATCCACTTTTATACAGATGTATGAAAGTGGATTTTTTATTGTTTCAATATTTTATGGTTTTAAAAAGATAAAAATCCCTGTGTTTACTGGACATTTTACTATAGAATAGGATATAATCGACACGATGATATATGAAAGGAACCGGTCAGAATGACAGATACAATTGCTGCAATTGCAACTGCACTTTCTCCTTCCGGAATCGGAATTATTCGAATTTCCGGGGATGAGGCTTTTGAAGTTGCAAATCGCATTTTTAAGGCAAAAAGCGGTAAGTCCATATTGGAAATGTCAAGTCATACGGTACATTATGGCCATATTTATGATGAAAAAGAAATCATAGATGAAGTTATGGTGCTTCTTATGAAGGCGCCTAATTCTTTTACCATGGAAGATACGGTGGAAATTGATTGTCATGGTGGTGTCTATGTGATGAACCGTATTTTGCAGACGGTTCTTAAAAACGGTGCAAGATTGTCCGAACCCGGTGAATTTACAAAGCGGGCTTTTTTGAATGGGCGAATTGATTTAACCAAGGCGGAAGCAATTATGGATTTGATTCAGTCCAAAAATGAGGCAGCCCGTAAAAATTCCATGACGCACTTAAAAGGTGATTTGTATCGTAAAATCAAGGCTTTGCGGGAAGATATCATTTATGAAATTGCTTTTATAGAATCTGCGCTTGATGATCCTGAGCATATCAGTTTGGACGGTTTCCATGAGAGATTGTTCGAGAAATCATTAAATATTATCGCGGTCATTGAGAAATTGTTAAATTCCGCAGATAACGGAAGATTAATCAAAGAAGGTATTAATACGGTTATTGTAGGTAAGCCCAATGCAGGTAAGTCTTCTTTTTTAAATTTATTATTAGGAGAGGACCGTGCAATTGTTACAGATATTGCCGGAACTACCAGAGATACGTTAGAAGAATCAGTATATTTGAATGGTATGACATTGAATTTGATTGATACAGCAGGAATCCGTGAGACGGAAGATGTGGTTGAAAAGATTGGTGTAAACAAAGCCAAAGAAGCTTTAGAAAAAGCAGATTTGATGGTTTATATAGTTGACAGTTCTGTCAGTTTAGATAAAAGTGACAGAGAAATTATTGCATTATTAGATATGTCTAAAACGATTATTTTATTAAATAAGTCGGATTTGGATGTGGTTGTAAGTGAAGAAGATATTAAGAAAATAACAGGAGAAACTGCTGATTTTCTTACAATTTCAGCCAAAGAAAAGGAAGGCCTGGAAGCTTTTACAATTCTTATCAAAGAGAAATTTTTCAGCGGTCAGATTTCTTTTGATGATGAAGTGACAATATCGTCACTTCGGCAAAAAGAGGCTTTATCTTCTGCTCTTCATAGCATGAAGATGGTTCAACAAAGTTTGGAAGATGATATGCCGGAAGACTTTTATTCCATTGATTTGATGAATGCATATGCATGTCTTGGTGAAATCATCGGTGAAGAAGTTGGTGAAGATTTGGTGAATGAAATTTTCTCGAAATTCTGTATGGGTAAATAGAGGGATTTTTTATGAAAAGAAAAGTGTGCTTTACATTTTTAACAATTTTAAGTGTATGTACTTTTATGGCATGTAATCATATTTCTGAGAATACATCAGAAAATATTGATACGGATTTGATTTTACAGGAAAATATTGAAATTGAAGAAAGTGCAGAGCCTGAGAAAGATCAGACAGAAGAAAATTCTGAAGTAAATGAGATATCTGAGGAAAATGCAGAATCAGACAGCAATACAGAATTAGAAGATTTTTCGGAGTTTGAGGAAGAAAAAGAAACAGAGAATAATGGGGAAACTGAAGAAAATAATGAAACGGAAGAAGTAAATTATGAAATAATTGATAATCTTACTTTTGAAGTTCTTTCTCAATATTCGTATTATTTTTCCAGCGGAGCCGGTGGCTGGAGTGAAGAGTTTAACATTGAACGTGACGGTTATTTTAAGGGAAAATATTATGATTCCGATATGGGAAGCAATGCCGATGCATATCCTTATGGTACATGTTACAGCAGTAATTATTCCGGTTATTTTGAAAATTTAAAAAAGATTGATGAATATACTTATGAAATGACAATGAGGGAAATTCATTATAAAGAAGTTCCCGGAACAGAAGAGATTGAAGACGGTATCCGTTATATTTATACGGATGCTTATTGTCTGGGTGGAAATGATACTTTTAAGGTATATTTGCCCGGAACTCCTCTTACTATGTTATCTGAAGATATTATAATATGGATTTCTTATTATAATGATAGTGATGTGGTTTTAACCATGCCAATCATTGTGGATGAAGAAAATGCTTACGGAATCTGCTCTTTTGAAAGACTTTCTGCTTTGGAAGATGCTACTATGAATTATAATCACTATAAAGAATCTTATGATTATTATACCGAACTTGCAGCGGAAACTACTTCTACTGCGGAAATGGTGGATAATGCGAAATGTCGTTATGAAATCGCAGATTATTGTTTGAATTATTTATGGGATATTGTTCGGTATGAAGTTGAAGGCGAAGAGTACGATAAATTATTAAACGAGCAGCGCGAGTGGGTTTCTCAAAAAGAAGCACAAGCTCAGGCAAATGCTGACGAATGGGAAGGCGGAAGCGGTGCACCTGTGGCTTACTATGACACTTTGGCAGATATGACTATGGAACGTTGCGGGGAATTGCTTGATTATATAAAATAAATTAAAATACTTAATATCATTGTATTTTAGTACAAACAGAATTTTATTAATATGGAGTATATGTTAATGAATCTGAAAGAAGCAGAAGAATTTTTTAAAAAATTTCACGGACATAGATATCATATGTGGCATGATGATCCTGTGAAAAACAGACAATTTGATAATATGAGAATCAGTCCGGAACTGATGGAACAGTGGAGGCAGGAACTTATTCAGGATTTTTTTGAACATATTCTTGATTGTCCGGAAGAAATTTGGCTCCGACATAGTAATCTTTTAAATGTTATCAAATCGACTAAAACAAATTTGGAAGAGAGTTGTAATAAATTACTTGATTTTATGGAAGAATTCCATACTCTGGATAAAAAACAGAAAGTTCTTATCATTGAAAACATGGCAGGTCGGAAAAATTCGCAAGAAGATGGAGGATGTTACCTTATTTGTTCCAAAACAAATTTGAAAGAACGAATGCACGATATTATGTTAAAACTTATGGATTTTGAATGTACATCGAATGATGATTTGGATCAGCGTGGCTGGAGCGATATCAGAACCAGATTTCATGATGCTTTGAATTCATATGATAAAGCATATGCTAAGTTTAAAATCTTTATTAAATTTATAAGAAATTCGTTTACTTATATCTTTTATAAAATTATATTTTTTATAATAGTTTATAAGTACTTTATTTTATTTATATATTTATATTGTTATTTTTAATAAAAAGAAAAATTTATATATTAGTAAGAAGGATAAAATTATGCCGGAAGCAAGAATTAAAACTGACATATGTGTCGTTGGTGCAGGTCACGCAGGTTGCGAGGCCGCTTTGGCGTGCGCGCGACTTGGATTTGATACAACTATTTTTACGGTGAGTGTAGAAAGTATTGCACTTATGCCCTGCAATCCTAACATTGGCGGAACTTCTAAGGGTCACTTGGTTCGTGAACTGGATGCCTTGGGCGGCGAAATGGGTAAAAATATTGATAAAACGTTTATCCAGTCTAAGATGCTGAATGTGTCCAAAGGACCGGCGGTTCACTCTCTTCGTGCCCAGGCAGATAAGGCGGACTACACCAGAAGTATGCGTCAGGTTCTGGAAAATCAAGAAAACTTAACGATTAAGCAAGGTGAAGTTTGCGAAATACTTACGGAAGAAGGTGCAGATGGTAAGCCTGTAGTTTGCGGTGTGAGAATTTTTACGGGTACGATTTATGAATGTAAGGCAGTGATTCTTTGTACCGGTACTTATTTGAAGGCCCGTTGTTTGTGTGGTGAATCCATTACATATACCGGACCCAATGGTTTACAGGCAGCGAATCATTTGACGGAATCTCTGGAGAAGCTTGGTGTGAAACTTCGTCGTTTTAAAACAGGTACTCCTGCCCGTATGGATAAAAGAAGTTTGGATTTTAGTAAGATGGAAGAACAGGTGGGCGATGAAAAAATTATTCCTTTTTCATTCTCAACCAATCCTGCGGATATTCAAAGAGAACAGGTAAGTTGTTACTTAACTTATACCAATGAAAAAACTCACGAAATCATACGTGGCAATTTGGATCGTTCGCCGATTTATGCCGGAATCATTGAAGGAACCGGACCGAGATATTGTCCGTCCATTGAAGATAAGGTTGTAAAATTTGCGGATAAGGAAAGGCATCAGGTTTTCATTGAGCCGGAGGGACTTTATACTAATGAAATGTATGTAGGCGGTATGTCATCTTCTCTTCCGGAGGATGTACAGATTGCAATGTATAGAACGGTACCCGGTATGGAGAATTGCCGCATTGTGCGTAATGCCTACGCCATTGAGTATGATTGTTTGGAATCAGGTGAATTAACACCTTCACTTGAAATTAAAAATGTAGGTAATTTATTCTCTGCAGGACAGTTCAACGGAAGCAGCGGTTATGAAGAAGCTGCAGCGCAAGGGTTAATTGCCGGAATCAATGCTTGTCAAATGTTAAAAGGTAAAGAACCTTTGATTTTAGATCGAAGCGAAGCTTATATAGGAGTATTGATTGATGACTTGGTAACCAAGGACAATCGTGAACCCTATCGAATGATGACTTCCCGTGCGGAATATCGACTTTTACTTCGTCAGGACAATGCGGATTTAAGACTTCGTAAGTTCGGTCACCAGGTAGGATTGATATCCGATGAACAATATAATCATGTTTTAGAAAAGGAAGAACAGATTGCAGCGGAAGTTGCCCGTTTGAAGGAAACTAAAATCGGAGGTAACAAAGAGGTACAGGCTTTCTTGGAGGCTCATGGTTCTGCGGCACTTCGTACTGCGGCTTCTTTGGCGGAATTAATCTGCAGACCGGAACTTGATTATGATGTATTGGCCGAAATTGATAAAGACAGGCAGCCTTTATCGGAAGAAGTTATTGAGCAGGTATTGATTAATATCAAATATGAAGGTTACATTGAACGTCAGCTTCGACAGGTGGAACAGTTTAAGAAAACCGAGAAGCGCCGCATTCCTGCAGATATTGATTATGACGATATTTCAAGTCTTCGTTTGGAAGCCCGCCAAAAGTTAAAAATGTTCAAACCGATTTCTATCGGACAGGCATCCAGAATCAGTGGAGTTTCACCGGCGGACGTTTCGGTGTTGTTGATTTATTTGGAGCAGATGAATCGGAAGAATTAAAATGTTTCATAATGATGTATTTTTATAAAGATAAATATTTCATATTTGTATAACTTTTTTATAAATACATTTGAATGTTTGTTATATGATTTTTAGTATAGAATTTTGAAGTGAGGTCATTTTATGGATGTATCCAAACTGACACAATTTCATAAGGATTTGGATGAGTGGGGAATTACTCTTACCAATCAACAAGATGAGCAGTTTCTAAAATTCTATGAGTTGTTGGTAGAGTGGAATTCTTTTATGAATTTGACTGCTATTACGGAATTTGATGAAGTAATGAAGAAGCATTTTCTCGATAGTATGTCTTTTGTTCACTATGTGAAGAATTATTATTGTACTACTGATAATAAAATTACAAAAGTAAATAAAAAGACAGACAATCAGTTTGATACTTCTCTTTTATCACAGATGAAGTTTACCATGATTGATGTGGGAACCGGCGCAGGTTTCCCGGGAATTCCTTTGGCGATTCTTTTTCCGGGAGCGAAGTTTACTTTGATGGATTCTTTGAATAAAAGAATAAAATTTTTGACTGAAGTAATTCTTCAACTTGGATTAACAAATGTAGAGACGGTGCATTCCCGTGCGGAAGATTTGGCAAGAAATCCAAAGTATCGTGAGCAGTTCGATTTTTCTGTTTCCAGAGCAGTTGCCAATCTTTCTACTCTTTCGGAATATTGCCTTCCTTTTGTAAAAGTAGGCGGACATTTTGTTTCTTATAAATCCGAAAAATTAGCAGAAGAGTTACAGGCTGCCAACAAGGCTATTGTTACCTTGGGCGGTGTCGTAAAAGACCAAATAGATTTTCAGTTACCGGAGTCTGATATATATCGTAATCTTTTGGTGATTGAGAAGACAAAATCCACATCAAAGAAGTATCCCAGAAAAGCAGGTTTGCCCGGTAAGGAGCCTTTATAATTAATTACATATATAGTTCTTTATTTATATTTTATGGATATGATATTATAAAATAATATTTTTTATAGGTTTACTTATTTTTAAATAAATTGTCTTATGCCTTGTGCATATTACATTATATGGTTTGTAACTTATTTTAAAAACTTTCGTTATTATTGTCAGAGATTTTATAACATTTTTTTGTTGTGAAATTTCTTGTGGGGGATTTATGCAGGAAAAAATTTTTAACACGGAAGAAGTTCGTATTGTTTATGATTCCATCAAAGAACTTTATTTAAGTTATTGTGAGGAATTAGAAATTACGAAGAAGGATCTTGTGCAGATGGAGAATGATATCAAAGATGCACAGGATTATTTGTCTTACTTAAGTAATCATCAAAACAGTGATACTTTTGTCTTTTCGCCCAGAGGTGTTATTTCTAAAAATTCCGGCTCTGTTCAGGAGAGTGTTTATGACACCGGTAATGTAATTGATTTCACGGATACCCAAAAGAAAAAAGACGAGATTGTTCGTTTGGAAAGCAACAAAAGAATTTGCGAAGAAAAAATAAATAAGTTGAATTCTACCATTGCTGTCTTGACAAAAAATAAAGAAATTTTAAAAGATATTATTTCAGTAAAAGATTCTTTTGATAAAGAACAGAAATCATTTGAAGAACAGAAGAATCTTGTTATAAATGAGTACGAACAAAAAAGGGATACACTGAAGAAAGAAATTAATGATGGTGTATTGGATAAGATAGAATATCTTTCTCATAGAATTGATATGATGGATACTTATATTTTTAATGATTCTATGCGTGCTAAACTTGAGTTAAAAGAAATGAAACAGGAGGTTGCTCAAATTTCGGAATGTCTTGTGCAGTTGGTCAGAGTTCCGGAAGGAGATAATTAGTGCAAATCCATGTTGGGGTTGTTAACAATGACAAGGAATTATGGAAAGGCGTTTCGTTTTTAAGAAGGAATAAAGAAAAGTATAATATTATATTTTGTGTAAAAGATATCAGAAACTGTATGTATTTTCTGGATTCTCGTTATCAGGATATTGATATTTTACTATGTAAGTTTACTAAGATATGTCACGAAGAGTTGTTCTTATTAAAAATTATAAAAGAAAAATTCTTTCGTATCAAGATTCTATTAGTCTTTGATTTATTAGATTACTATTTTTTCACGAAAGCATTGGATGTGGGAGTAGAGGGTTTTTTACTTTCAGATATTTCTTTATTTACTTTTGAGTATGCAATGAAAAGTATTTATGGAGGCTCGTACTTTATTGATTCCGGTATGCAACGTTTCTTTTCTCATTATCATAATAAAACATACTTTGTTGATGATACGAAACTCACTACTCGTGAAAAAGAGATTATTACTTGTGTTGCTACCGGTATGGTGAATAAAGAGATTGCTTATTATTTACATATTAGGGAAGAAACCGTAAAGAATCATTTATCAAATATATATCGTAAATTCAATGTCCATGACAGAACGCAGGCAGTGATATACGCTGTAAAATATCATTATATTGATTTATAATAATAAAAGAGGTTTAGAAATAGACCTCTTTTTAATTTAAATGTGATATGTATGTTTTATATTTTAATAAATTTGTTTCCCGGTTATGCTATATAGAATATTAATTTTTAAAAATAATTTTATTATAATTAGTCTATATCTTGTGGTTTTTTGTATGTTTTCCTATATTTTATCCACAGTTTTTATGTGTAAATGTTTCACGTGAAACATTTGTGGAGGATAAAATAGCAAACACAATATATAATGTTTCACGTGAAACATTGAATCAATATCTAGTTATAATATTGTGAAACATTTTATAAAAACATGTGAAACATTCAAAAAAAGAAAGTTTCACACATTTTATCCACAAATCCACCACCACTATATCTAGTTATTTATGGATAAAATATAAAGTTAAATCCAAGAAAAAAACACTTTTTCTTATAGATAAACTTTAAAATTAGTGGTATAATCACATAGTTGAAAAAGAGAGTGAAAATAATCCTAAACAGATTGGAGTGTAATATGGGAAAAATTATTGCAGTAGCGAATCAGAAAGGTGGAGTAGGTAAGACTACAACATCAATTAATTTAGCAGCAGCATTAGCAGAACAAGGTAAGAAAGTATTAATTATTGATACTGACCCTCAGGGAAATGCAACCAGTGGATTTGGTGTAGAGAAGAATGAATTAGATAATACGGTGTATGAGTTAATGTTAGGAGAATGCTCCATTCAGGAATGTATTATTCAGGATGTTATTCCGAATTTGGACATGCTTCCTACCAATGTGAACTTAGCAGCAATTGAAATTGAAACCATTGATGTAGAAAATAAAGAATACATTTTAAAAAATGAATTGGATTGGGTAAAGGATAAATACGATTTTATTTTAATTGATTGTCCTCCTTCTTTAAGTATGCTTACGGTAAATGCAATGTCTGCAGCCAACAGTGTGTTGGTTCCCATTCAATGTGAGTACTATGCTTTGGAAGGTTTGAGCCAGTTGATACATACCATTAATCTTGTAAAGTCAAGATTAAATGAAGATTTAGAAATGGAAGGCGTGGTATTTACTATGTATGATTCCAGAACAAATCTTTCTGCAGAAGTGGTGGAAAATGTAAAACAGAATCTGGATGAAAAGATTTTTGATACCGTCATTCCCAGAAATATCAGACTTGCAGAGGCTCCCAGTTTTGGTCAGCCTATTACAATTTATGATCCGAAGTCAGCAGGTTCTACAAGTTATCTTGCGTTGGCTAAGGAAATCATTCAGGCTAATCGCTAATAATAAGGAAAGAAACAATAAAAGAATAAATATCCCGGGGAAGGGTTGCGTAAGAGGAGGATAAGTAAAATGGCTTTAGGCGGACAGAATAAAGATGCAAAGAAAGCAAGAATCGGGAAAGGATTGGATGCTTTAATTCCCAGTGGCGGAGTTGCGAAAACAGTGGAAAAGCCCGGAAAAGCAGCAGATAAAGATGGTGTTGTAAATGTAAAGATCTCTAAGGTTGAGCCTAATCGTGAGCAGCCCCGTAAAAATTTTGATGAAGATGCTTTGCAGGAATTGGCTGAATCAATTAAGCAGTTTGGTGTGCTTCAGCCCATCCTTGTTCAGGAGAGAGAAGATTATTATGAAATCATTGCCGGCGAACGTCGTTGGCGTGCAGCAAACATTGCAGGATTAAAGGAAGTTCCTGTCATCATTCGTAATTTAACCGAACAGGAAATTGTAGAAATTGCTTTGATTGAGAATATTCAGCGAGAAGATTTGAATCCCATTGAAGAAGCTCAGGCATATAAGAGACTTCTCACAGAATTCAATTTAAAGCAGGATGAAGTTGCGGAACGTGTATCCAAGAGCCGTACTGCTGTAACTAACTCTATGCGTTTGTTAAAGTTGTCCGATGATGTGCAACAGATGGTAATCGATGAAATGATTTCCACCGGACATGCAAGAGCCTTACTTGCTATCGAGGATCCTGAGCAACAATATATTTTAGCACAGAAAGTCTTTGATGAAAAATTATCTGTACGCGATATTGAAAAATTGGTAAAAAATTTAGGTAAAACAAAGGTACAGAAGAAGAGCAAATAAAAACAACTTACTGCAATTTATCAGGAAATTGAGGAAACTTTAAAAGAGAAATTAAGTACCAAGGTAAGCATTGTTGCCAAAGAAAACGGTGCCGGCAAAATTGAAGTAGAATTTTTCTCTCATGAAGAATTGGACCGTTTAATGGAAATCATTATGAAGTAGACTTACAATAAATGTAACTTACGTTATAATTGTAGTGTATTTTTGTAAGTATATTTTATAAGTATATTCCATTGTAAAAATATAAAAATTATAACTGTAGTATAATATAATTTAAAAACATCAGAATAAAAGGTGAAATATGAACAGCAAATTATTAGAAAATATGGGATTGGGAAATTTGGATATTGCATACGTATTGATTTTTATGTTGGTATGTATCATTGCGTTGGCAGTGTTGGTTATTATCCAAATTAACCAAAATAAAAAACTTCAGAAAAAATACGAGAAGTTTTTGCAGGGTAAAAATGCCAAATCCTTAGAAAGCCAAATAACCGAATTGTGTGAAGTGCACGATATTTTGAAGAAAAATTCGGACGTACATACCAAGCAGATTAAGGATTTGTACAAAAAGCATAAAACTACGTTCCAAAAGTCTGCCATCGTAAAATATGATGCTTTTAAGGAAATGGGCGGTAAACTCAGTTTTTGTCTTGTAATGCTGGATGAAGAGAACGACGGTTTTATCCTTAATTCAGTACACAGCAGCGACGGATGCTATTCCTACACCAAAAAGATTAAAAATGGTGAAAGCGAAATTGAATTAGGCAACGAAGAGAGATATGCTTTGGAAAAAGCAATGAGCGACGAATCGTAAAAATAATAGAATATGCTATATAACTGTTTTTATAAAAAACAGAAAAGCAGAGAATCTCCAATATTTTATTTATATTTATGAAATAAAGTATTATAATAGTAAAGATGAATTCCAAAGAAAAATATGGCAGATGCCTTAAATGGAGGATAGTATGATTGATATTAAGTTTTTAAGAGAAAATCCCGAATTGGTGAAGGAGAATATTCGCAAGAAATTCCAGGATGAAAAACTGCCTTTGGTTGATGAGGTAATTGCGCTTGATTCAGAACGAAGAAAAACTCAGCAGGAAGTTGATGATATCAAAGCAAATAAAAATAAAATTGCGAAGCAGATTGGTGCTTTGATGGCTCAGGGGAAAAAAGAAGAGGCTGAAGAAGTTAAGAAGCAGGTTGCCGAAGGTGCACAGCGTTTGACAGAATTGGAAGCAAAGCAGAAGGAATTGGAAGAAAAGACTACCAAAATTATGATGGTAATTCCCAATATCATTGATGAAAGCGTTCCTATCGGTAAGGATGATTCCGAAAACGTGGAAATCCAGAAATATGGTGATCCGGTTGTTCCGGCATACGAAGTGCCTTTCCACGCAGATATCATTAATAACATGAATGGTTTGGATAAAAAAGCTGCGGGAAGAACCAGTGGTGAAGGATTTTACTACTTAATGGGTGATGCTGCCAGAATTCATTCCGCAATGATCAGTTATGCAAGAGATTTTATGATTGAAAAAGGATTTACTTACTGTATTCCTCCTTTTATGATTCGTAGCGATGTAGTAAACGGTGTAATGAGTTTTGCGGAAATGGAAGCCATGATGTACAAGATTGAAGGAGAAGATTTATTCTTAATCGGTACTTCAGAGCATTCCATGATTGGTAAGTTCCAGGGCGAAATCGTGGAAGAAAGCCAGTTGCCCATCGCAATGACTTCATACTCTCCCTGCTTCCGTAAAGAGGTAGGTGCTCACGGTATGGAAGAGCGTGGTGTTTATCGTGTGCATCAGTTTGAAAAGCAGGAAATGGTAGTTTTGTGTAAGCCTGAAGATTCTATGGATTGGTATAACAAGATGTGGCAGTATTCAGTTGAATTCTTCCGCAGTTTGGATATCCCCGTACGTACTTTGGAATGTTGTAGCGGTGACTTGGCTGACTTAAAAGTAAAATCTTGCGACGTGGAAGCATGGAGCCCCAGACAGCAGAAGTATTTTGAGGTTGGTTCTTGCTCTACTTTAGGTGATGCTCAGGCAAGACGTTTGAAAATTCGTACCAAGGGCGAAAACGGCACTTACTATGTGCATACATTAAACAACACTGTATTGGCTACTCCCCGTGCACTCATTGCGTTCTTGGAGAACAACTATCAGGAAGACGGTTCAGTTCGCATCCCTGAAGCATTGAGACCTTACATGGGTGGCAAGAGCGAAATCAGATAATTTTTATAAAGTAAAAGTATAAAATGCTGAAAATAGGATTTTATATATAATAAAAAAGAATAAGAATAGGGGCTTATAAAACAATGAGAGTATAAGCCCCTACTATTTTTGTAGTTTATATAACATATCGAAAAAATATATTTTAAAATAAGGGAGGTGAAATTCTTGCATAAATATTTACGGGCGATTGGTTTTAGTAAGTATAAAACCTACAAGGAGATGGAAGCGCTCATTCAACAGGTAATTTCTGAAGCCAATGAGAAGAATTACATTTCTACGGATGATAAAAGTATGTTAGGCGAATATTGCAAGGATTTTGCCGAAGATATTGGAATTTGTGTCCGAGGCGAGTTCGAAGACTTTGAGGACTTGGAGAACTCCGGTGCCAGATACTATTTTCCTTATTTGCGCTCTAAAGTAATCAGTTCCGTAGAGGAAATCACCATTGAGCGTCATGCGGAAAAGGAATCTTATGCCGGTGTATGCGATGATGTAAAAGTCGGAGTCATTTTAATTTTTTACTTACAAAATATGATTACAAGTTTGAAATTAAAAAACAGCGGACGTTTTAACAATACGCCGTATACTCTGTCTTTGAGTGCTTTATCTTGTCAGGGAAGAATTATGATGCCAATTGAAAAGCAGCAGGAAGATGAGGCCCGTGTCCGGAAGGTAATTACCAAGCGAAATGCCTTGCTTACCAAAGCAAGACAGGGTGACGAAGAGGCCATTGAAACTTTGACGCTGGATGATATGGATATGTATTCCAATATTTCTAAACGAATTTATACCGAGGATATATATTCTCTGGTGGATACGTTTTTTATGCCTTATGGTGTGGAATGTGACCATTACTCGGTGCTCGGCGAGATTAAAGATTGCCGGCTCATAAAAAACTCTTTTACGAAAGAAGAGTGTTATATTATGACTGTATCGGCAAATGATTTGCTTTTTGATGTGTGCATCAACAAAGAAGATTTGTACGGTGAACCTGCGGTGGGCCGACGTTTTAAGGGAATTATTTGGATGCAGGGATATGTGAATTATCCGGATGTTTAAGAATGTTGCGTATGAAACACCGATAAAATTATTTACTGCATAGTAATATGTTCTTATAATAATATGTGTAAAAGAAATTCATAAGGAAAGGTGCAAAAGATGAAGAAGTGGTGGAAACTTATATTTTTTATTGGAGCGTTGGGTATTATACTCACCTTTATGGGTGGAAAAGATGTCATTAAAATGTCCAAAGATCCGATTGATATGAATACGGTTGACTGGGGAACCCTTGAGGCGGGAGACCATGTCCATTTTACCGTTGATATGGTATGGGGGCAGTTTTATCAGGAAAACAGTGAGCAGAAAACGTTTGGAATCACTACAAGTTCCAGAGAATCGGGTCGCGGCTATGCCATTCCTCACTTGTATGTGGATGAGAGAGGTTTTTATAATATTGATTATTACATCGGTTTGCATCTGGCAAATCCCAGTGATTACAATGTAATTGAGCAGGTTTTGGCGGAGAGTGACGCCTGGTATTATGATACGACAGGTACTGTGGATTATGGTATGACCACATTGTACATTGACGGAACCGTAGAAAAAATGAGTTCCCAGCAGAAAGAATTTATGCGCGACTATCTTCGCAGTTGTGAATATACCGATAGTGAAATCGACAGAATCATGTGTCCTTATATGATTGTGCGCGGAAATATGCAGGCATCCAAGATAACATTGGGTATTGGTATTGTATGCGATGTGATTTTGCTTATTATGTTGGGAATCCTCTTTTATCAAGATAAAAAAGAAAAAGAAGAATTTGCCGGACATACTTATATGGGTGTAAGCCAAACCGGAAGTATGGATTTGTATGGTGGCACAAATTACGGCGGAAATCATTATGGAGCGTCCAACCAATATGATAAGCCGTATGACGGTCTGGTTTATGGGGATACGTCTTATGGCGGAACGAATTCCTATGGTCAGAGCAATAGTTATGGAGCAACAGATACCTACGGCCAGAACAATACATATGGTACATCCGATTCTTACACCGGTAATAATACTTACGGAACACAGGAAAATGCAAACGGCGATTGGCCCTGGCAGCCGAAACAGTAAAAATATATTTTATAAAATGATAAAATCTATTTCCATTCATAAGATAAAAATGATATAATGATGCAGGCGGGTAAGAGAACCTTATCCGCTTGCAAATTTATTTTAAGGAAAGGTCTTATAGATTTTTATAAGATTCTCCCAATACAAGCTTCCATAGTTAAATGGATATAACAAGCCCCTCCTAAGGGCTAGTTGCAGGTTCGATTCCTGCTGGGAGCATTTTTGAAACATTGCAAAGAAATTTGCAGTGTTTTTTATTTTTATATTGACGTTTATAATAAAAAGCCTTATAACTGTATCATAACAAGTGATACAGTTGGGAGGTGTTATATGAAAAAAAGGCATAAAATATCTTTTTTATGGATGCTGATTATCAGTTTTTGTGTTTTATTTGCGGCTTGTGCGAAAGAAGAAGAAACCGTAGAAAATTTGCCACCTTGGACGCTGGAGAAGTATTCTTTTACCGGTATGGCACGAGAGAATTTCCTGTTGGAAGATGAGATTGCCATTATCAGTGTAGGAGGAATAGGGGAATATGATGCCTATGAAGACCGGATTGTTTTCTGCAGTAAAACCTGGTCGTCCGAAACCGGAGAAGTGTCAGAGGGAGAAATTATTCCTTTAGAAGATGCGCTTCTATGTGAAAGAGATTCTGAGGGTCATGTAAAAGAAAATTATTTCATTTATGATTTTGATTATACGGGAGAATATATTTATTCTTTGACAGAATGGACTCATCATGATGCTAAGACTCAGATTTCCGAGTATGTGAATACAACCATAAAAATTCATGATAAAACAGGGAACTTAGTAGAAAACAGGGATCTCTCCCATTTGGTTACTTATGAAGAATATGAATATAATCACTATATCGAAGTGCGTGAAGATGGGAACATTTATTTATTTGCAGGGGATGAAAAAGGGTATACTTTATATTTATTGCATCAGGACGGTAGTGACGAAAAAATTACAGAGCTGGAAGTGGACCCTGAAAATTATGGCGCAGTAATAAGGTGTGAGGGAAATACCGTATACTTTATCAATGAAAAACAGGTCTTTTATATTGATGATAATAATAAAGTGGTGCAAATTGAGGCAATTGAAAAAGCGGATAATCTGGTTGGAGCAAATCTGGAAATTGGTATAGACATTGCCTATAATGCTGATTTTAATATTTACGGATATTCCTTTGAGGCGGGTGAATCGGAGTTATTATTAAAAGATGAGCAGGTAAATTATGATGGTTATGTAGGACTTTTTAGTACTGTATACATTGAAAGCAGGGAAAGTCTTTGGGGAATTGTAAGTCATACATTTGAAGGAAATATTCTGGGACATATGTATCCAAGCCCTGATGCCGGAGATATCTCTGACAGAACCGTCATAAGATACGTAAAATTAGACCCTTGGCAGTTTTCCATTCAGTCGGAAATTGCAGATTTTAATGCATCAAATACGGAGTATTATATTGAAACCGTGGATTTATCGGGAGAGGAAGACCCGTTGGGAACCTTAAGCAACCGTATTGCAGCAGGAGAACAATTTGACTTCGTGGAATTATCGTCGGTGGAATATACTTCTCTTGCAAATAAGGGAGTATTCGAGGATTTGAATCCCTATATTGCCAATTCCGAGACGGTGAATCTGGAGAATCTGGAAGAAACCTTCTTAAATGCATTGGAAATGGATGGGGCCTTGTATGAGGTGGCGCCCTATTGTTACTTTTATACCATTTGTGCCAATACGGAATACTTGGAGCAGGTAGGGGTCAAAGATGCAGAAAACGGCTGGAATCGAGAACAGTATATTGCCTATATGCGAACAGTTGCGCCAAAAGCATCCGGTGTGCAGTTGTTGGCAAATGCCCTTCCGATGGATATCAATTCCTTTGTGAATTACAGTGACGGCATCTGTGATTTTACCAATGAGGATTTTTATAGTTTACTGGAGAGTTGTAGTGTAGGACAGACTGCTGATATGGAAGATAATTACGAATATGTCAGTGAATTAAATACTTTCCGGGAAAACCATTTTCTGGTGCTTACCCTAACACCAAATTATATTTGCGAGGTGCAAAATTACATCAGGCAGTCCGGCGATATGGCATTAATCGGATATCCAAGTGAAGACGGAAACGGGCGAGCACTTTTATCACCGGCATTAAGTTTCGGTATGTTTGCGCATTCCGAGCACAAAGATGTGGTGTGGGATTTCTTAGAAGTATTTTTAAGTTATGAGTATCAGAAAAAATATGAAATAAATTTTGGCGCCCTGGCAACCCGTAAGGATGTGGTAGATGAAATGTTTGCCATGATGTCGGATACAGAGAATTTCGGCGATGCATATTTGTACGGACAAAATTGTATTTTGGGCGAAGATTTCGGAACCGTGGTGGTGGAGCCATTAACGGCTGAGGAAGTTGCGGAAATGGAAACACTAATTTATGGTGCGAATGAGCGCTATCAAATAAAGGATACAATATATAATATTATTATGGAAGAAGCGGCGGCCTATTTTATGGGGCAGAAGTCAGCAGAGGAAGTGGCAGAGATTATAGAGAACCGTGTGAGCATTTATCTTGAGGAGTAGGTCGAAATAAAAGATTAGCAGCCAAACTAAAATAATAGTATGCAATTAAAAAACCGGATTGTAGATTATTCCACAATCCGGTTTTTGTTTGCTATATAATTTGTAATTTATTCAGTTTCCGCTTTCTTCTTCCTTCTAAAAATAAAGGATCTAAACAATATCACATTCATCACAATAAAGAATATTATTAAAATCACCATGGTCAGCGCCGGTTTTTGCGGTGCCAGTGTTGCAAGCAACATCATGGGAAAACCGAACACAATTGCCGGGAAATTCTGGTAAACCATGTTGTCCGCCGCGGGAGTTTTGAAATCATTATCAATCTCGCGAAGGAGAATGATACCTGTACTTGCGGTACCGGTAAGCATACCGTACATAGTAAGGAACTGCTCTTCCTGATATTCCGGGAACAATTTCACGGCAACAAGCCGGTTGTAGAAGTAAGTAATTAATAGCCCCACAACACCAAGGATTAATATGATGCCCCAGTAATTTTCCAAAATACTTAAGCGGATTGCGGCAACGCCGGCTACAACCATAATATCAAAGAAAAAGTTGCTGACACGGGTCATTAAGAAGTCGTTTAAGTATTCGCGTTTTACAATTTTCTTCTTGTTTAAGAAGTTTAATACGGTTTTTACCAAGGTTGCGGAGAGCGTACCAAGTAAGAAGTTAAAACCGAAGATTACGGATTTCATACCGGGAAGTAAGGCACCCAAGCCTTGCATAATACCAAAAGCAATTAAGTAAGCAACTGCAACAAAGGCAATCTGTACCGTGGTTTTATCCATGCTGCCGTTCATGGGAATTTCGTTTTCACCTTGAATCGGTCCTAAGTTGGTTTCGACCAGTTCTTCTCCCTGCATGGTAATTTTACCGCGTTTTTTTAAAAGGTTTAAGTGGAATACACCGCCGATGCTGGCACTTAAGAAACCTAAAGCGGCAACGGTGAGACCAAAGTTCTTACCACCAACGAAGCCGTATTCTGTTTCATAAATATTGCCGTAATTCATTGCCTGCCCGGTTCCCTGGCCATAGCCGAAGGGAAGCAAAACGCCTGCCGCCGCGAAGAAATCTTTAATAAAAAGAGTTGCAATCATAGTAATACCGAAACCGACGATTGCCTGAAGCAGGTAAGTAGATACGGTAGTTACACCGGTGTTAAAAATTTCGATGGTCCGCTTTTTGCCAAGTTTGCCTTTGGCTGCTTTAAAAGTGGAAGCAATAAAGCCCAGCGCCAGAGTATGATATGTAATCATCTCAAGCATCATATAGCCGTTGCCGCCGAAAAAGTTGGTATCGAAGAAAGGTACTTTCGTAAAAGCACCTACGATTTCAGCAACGATTAAAAGAATCACACCACCGAGAACCGAAGTAGGAATCAGGGAATAACGTAAGAATTTGATGCGTCTTTTCATAATATTTGCAATCAAGAGGCTTATCAGAAGCATTGCGACCAGGTTAAATGTTCCCCAGACGCTAGAGTCCCAAAAATTGTTCATCGTTCTCTCCTCCGCATGTATTTTTATAACGATAATATATATTCACATATTTCAATGCATTAAAATGTTTATCGCTTTTTATCTGATAGAGTTTGTCACCGAAATAAATGTTCAGTTTATTACGTCCCAGTACCGATACCGCAGAAACCTGATCAAAAGGTAAAATCAATTCTTCTTCTCCTTTTATCACAAATTGATTGCCGTAGAGGCTGAGTTCACCGTCATACATAGGGACTTTTTTCTTGTATAAAAGAACCTCGGATAAGGAAACTTTTTCAATATACATAGGTTTTTCATAAAATTCTGCCGGGTCCAGTTTATTGACAAAGTCCTTCTGGTATTCGTACCAGTCATTGACGAAGCGGAAGGGAAATTCCTTGTCCACGCCTTTTAATTCTTTAGTGGGCAGGTATTGAATTTTCACACCGCATTTTTTACATGAAGTAATATCTTTTTCACTGTAAAATTCCGACAAACCGCAATGGGGGCACACATACATGGCACGTTCTAAGTATTCTGCGCTGTTTTTATGGGTGAAGCAGGCATCTGCCACCGCTTCATTCATATATAACTCCTGCGTTAAAAGTGTATAAAAATCATCTGCGGAAAGTTTATTATATTCTTCCGGTTCAATGACCCGAGAGATGTAGGCTTTCATTTTGCCTTTGCGGACGTCATCTGCCCAACGGGGATGTACGCCGTAACCGCCCTCAATACGGAAAATCGCGATGGGAAGTTTTAACTTTTGGGCAAGTCGCGCCACCGCCGGGTTCATATATTCGGTTTTACCGCTAAAAGTACGGTTTCCCTCCGGAGCCATGGCAATGGTGCCGCCTTCTTTGGCAACACGCATACAAGTCATAACTGCTTTGAGATCCGTAGCCTGTTTTTTAATCGGAATCGGATTTACCAAAAAACGAATCACGGAAGAAACCCAGCCTTTAGAGAATAAATCTTCCGAAGCCACATAATAAATGGGACGATAAAAAGCCATAGACACAAAAAACTGGTCAAACGCCGTCTGATGGTTAAACAGAATCAGATACTGGCGCTTATCCTTGCGTCTGTTTTCTACCTTAATGTGATACGTACATCTGGTGTACAGATCAAGAAAGGGCAGCGCAATGGATATAATTGGCTGATGATGCGGTTTTCTCCAGGTTTCTTTCTTTTTCTTCATTGGTGCCTCGAATATTTCAACTGTTGATTGGGAGTCATAATGTTCTTTGATATATCATAAAATCAAATACAAATAAGTACAAAACCCCATATACACTTATTTTATCACAAAACAAAGGAACATTAAAAGTTGCAAACGTCCGAAAACAGGCGATAAATCATTAAATTTTACTAAATTTTAGGTTAAATCAAAAAATATTTAAAAAATTTATCACTTTAGTGCTTGACAACTTCAACGCGGAGGAATATTATGTATCTATAAAAATTGAAAAACAAAGGCTGTGACGAAGAATGGTCAATACAGGCGCATTGCAGAGAGCCGATGGTTGGTGTGAATCGGTATGTATGAAGTTTTGTACCTCTCCCTTCTGAGCTGTGAACCTGAACCCGATAAGGTGCGTAGGGGGATCCGTGAATGCTACGTCAGTGCATAGAGGTTGATGGACTTCGATAAAATAAAAGGCAATGACGAAGACGAAACCTGCAGGAACGTTTTCACAGAGAGTCGGGGATGGTGTGATCCCGGCAAAATGGTGCAGAGTTTTTATCCCTTCCGAGCCGGAAGCCCCAAAGAATATATTTCGAGTAGGCGTTTCCCGTGAATGCTACGTTAGTGCATAGGAGTTGATAGACTTCGAAGAGGTGGTGGATATATTATCCGCAATTTGAGTGGTACCGCGAGTGCAATGAATTTACACCCGTCTCAAAGCAAAATGTAAGCTTTGAGGCGGGTTTTTTGTTTTCTTCTGCGTCGTAAGCCGGATTTTGCTAAGTGGATTTTGGTTCTGTTTCTCTCGAAGTGATTACAAGATTATCAGTAGGAGGTAGTTATGTTGACACTTGACCAAATTTTTGATGCACAGGTTGTATTAAAAGACATTATCCGTCCCACGAAAGTGGTAGCATCCGATGGAATTGCACCCGGTTGCGACTTATTTCTAAAGCCGGAGAATTTACAGAAGACAGGTTCTTTTAAGTTGAGAGGTTCCGGTTATAAAATTGCCACTCTCTCGGAAGAAGAAAAAAAACGCGGTGTAATTGCCTGTTCTGCAGGAAATCATGCCCAGGGAGTTGCCCTTGCGGCGTCGAAGCAGGGAATTCCTTCCTTGATTTGTTTACCAAACGGCGCACCGATTTCCAAGGTGGAGGCCACCAAATCATACGGAGCACAGGTTTGTCTGGTAAACGGTTGTTATGATGATGCTTATCAGAAGGCATTACAGTTAAGAGACGAAATGGGTTATACCTTCGTTCATCCGTTTGATGACGAAGCAGTCATTGCCGGACAGGGGACCATCGGTTTGGAAATCACCAACGATATGGATGATGTGGATGCGGTAATCGTACCCATCGGCGGTGGCGGATTGATTGCCGGAATCGCATATGCAATCAAATCCATCCGACCCTCCATTAAGGTATACGGCGTACAGGCAGCAGGTGCGGCCAGTATGTACAATTCCGTAAAGGCAGGCCAAATCCAGTGCCTCGACAGCGTCTCTACCATTGCCGACGGTATTGCCGTAAAACAGCCGGGCGTAAATACTTTTGAATTAATTAACAAATACGTAGATGATATTGCATTGGTGACAGAGGATGAAATCGCATCCGCAATTCTTACCTTAATCGAGAAGCAAAAAATGATTGCGGAAGGTGCCGGAGCAGTATCCGTGGCGGCGGCTATGTTTGAGAAATTTCCCATTCAGGGTAAAAAAGTGGTCAGCGTGGTGTCCGGCGGAAACATCGACGTAACCAGCCTAAACAGGGTAATCAAGCGCGGTCTTATGAAGTCCGGCCGTTCCACCAGTTTGTTAATCGAATTAATCGATAAGCCGGGCCAGTTAAAAGACGTATCCCGTATCATCGCAGATTGCGGCGGTAACGTAACCAGCGTTCACCACGAACGTGCCGGCGATACCGAGAGCGTAAACGGTTGTTACTTACGAATCGCTATGGAAACCAGAAATTACGAACATGTAGAAGAAATCACCGCAGCTCTTAAGAAGGAAGGCTTCAAGATTGTGTAATTGCGATTCGGATTATTATAAAACTTATAAAAACAGAAAATTAAAAATATCAAGATACATACTTTTAAAAAAATTAAAGCAAATAATATCTTTTAGAAAGATGTCAAAATAAAAAGGAGGCCAAATATGAGCAAAACAGTTTACACAACAAATGCACCCGCAGCAATCGGACCTTATTCACAGGCAGTTATCGCCGGAAACATGGTTTATACATCCGGTCAGATTGCCATTAATCCACTATCCGGAAATGTGGAAGCCTCCGATATCTGCGGACAGACCGAACAGGTTTGCGAGAACCTGAGCGCCGTATTAAAAGCGGCAGGTACTTCCCTAAGCAAGGTGGTAAAAACCACCTGCTACCTACGTAATATGGAGGATTTTGCCCTATTCAATGAAGTTTACGGCAAATATTTTACAGAAAAACCCGCCCGTTCTTGCGTGGCAGTCAGAGAACTTCCGAAGAATGTTCTTGTGGAAGTGGACGCAGTGGCAGAGTTGTAAGATAGCAACTGCATAAATATTGCTTTGCACAGTGAGATCCTAAATCAGGTAGAGAATATATCAAGTATTGAAGTTTTATGCAAAGCAGAACTATAAAAAAACGGAGAATAAAATATATGGATGCAACAAAATATGCAACAGGGTATTTCCCGGCGCCGGGAAATCATTATAAATGGGTCCAAAAGGACCACGTAGACAAAGCTCCTGTCTGGTGCAGCGTCGATATGCGTGACGGCAACCAGAGTCTGGTTATTCCTATGAGCCTGGAAGAAAAATTGGAATATTATCAGTGGCTTTTAAAAGTTGGGTTTAAGGAAATTGAAGTAGGATTTCCTGCCGCTTCCGAAACAGAGTATATTTTTTTAAGAACTTTGATTGAAAACAATATGATACCCGAGGACGTGACCGTTCAGGTATTGACCCAGTGCCGTGAGCACATTATTCGTAAAACTTTTGACGCCTGTAAAGGCGCACCCAGTGCCATTATCCACTTTTATAATTCTGTTAGTGTGGCACAGCGTGAGCAGGTTTTCAGAAAGTCAAAGGAAGAAATTAAGCAAATTGCCGTAGACGGCGCTAAATTGGTCAAGAAACTGGCAGCCGAATATGAAGGAAACTTTCGTTTTGAGTATTCGCCGGAGAGTTTTACCGGAACCGAGCCGGAATATGCTTTGGAAGTTTGCAATGCGGTCTTGGACGTTTTGGAACCTGGACCTGACAACAATGTTATTATTAATTTGCCGGTAACCGTGGAAATGAGTTTACCTCACGTCTACGCAAGCCAGGTGGAATATATGAGTGAAAACTTAAAATACCGCGAGTATGTAACTGTGTCCCTTCATCCACACAACGACCGCGGAACCGGTGTTGCGGATACAGAGCTTGCACTTTTAGCAGGAGCGGATCGTGTGGAAGGTACGCTTTTTGGTAACGGTGAGAGAACCGGTAACGTGGATATCATCACTTTGGCATTGAATATGTATTCCCACGGAGTGGACCCCGGACTTGATTTTTCCAATATAAAAGATTTGGTGGAAGTGTATGAAAGATGCACAAGAATGCACGTATACGAGCGTTCGCCTTATGCCGGTGCCTTAGTGTTTGCGGCATTTTCCGGCAGTCACCAGGATGCGATCGCCAAGGGTATGAAGTGGCGTGAAGAAAAGAATTTGCATCAGTGGACCGTGCCTTACATTCCTATCGATCCGAAGGACATCGGACGTACCTATGACGCAGATGTTATCCGAGTCAATTCCCAGAGCGGTAAGGGCGGTATCGGTTATCTTCTGGAACAGTCCTACGGTTACGATTTGCCGCCTAAGATGAGAGAACATTTCTCGTATCTTTGCAAGGATGTGTCCGACCACGAACACAAGGAGCTTAAGGTATCCGAGATTTTTGATATTTTTATGGATTCCTACTTTGATTGTGACAATCCTGTGGCCCTTGACCAGATGGAGTTCGTTCAGTCTGCTGAGCGGGTGGAAGGTAGAATTACTTTTATCAAAGATGGCGTAGCCACGGAAATGAATACGACAGGTAACGGTTCTTTGGATGCTGTCAGCAACGCATTGAAGGCTTTTACCGGTGATAAATACAAGTTGGAAGTCTACACCCAGCATAGTATGCACGGCAAAGGTTCCCAGAGTGTGGCGGCCGCTTACATCGGAATCGATGGTGGCGACGGCAAACTTCATTGGGGCGTAGGAACCCATACAGACATTATCCGCGCAGGTGCGAAAGCACTGCTTAGCGCTTACAATAATATGGTTCGAAAGGAGAAATAATCATGGGAATGACAATGACACAAAAAATCCTCGCACATCACGCCGATTTAGAAACCGTAACCGTCGGTCAGTTGATCAATGCTAAACTTGATATTGTGCTTGGTAATGATATTACGACTCCGGTGGCTGTCAATGAATTTAAGAAAGCCGGGTTTGACAAAGTTTTTGATAAAGATCGGGTGGCAATCGTACTGGACCACTTTGTTCCCAATAAAGATATTAAGGCAGCAGAGCAGTCCAAAACCTGTCGCGAATTTGCCTGTGAGCATTGCGTGAGTCACTTTTATGATGTGGGTAAAATGGGTATTGAGCATGCCCTTCTCCCTGAGCAGGGCGTGGTAACCGCCGGAGACTGTATCATCGGTGCCGACAGTCACACTTGTACATACGGTGCGCTTGGTGCTTTTTCCACCGGCGTGGGAAGTACCGATATGGCAGCAGGTATGGCCACCGGAATGGCATGGTTTAAGGTTCCTTCCGCAATTCGTTTTGAATTAAAGGGCAAACTTCCCGCAAATTGCAGCGGTAAGGATGTAATTCTCTATATTATCGGCCAGATTGGCGTAGACGGTGCCCTGTATAAAAGCATGGAATTTACAGGAGAAGGCGTGGCAAGCCTTAGTATGGACGACCGTCTCTGTATCTGCAACATGGCCATTGAAGCCGGCGCAAAAAACGGTATTTTCCCTGTGGATGATATAACCCGTTCTTACATGGAAGGCAGATGCGAAAGACAGCCGGTGGAATTTAGCGCAGATGCGGACGCAGAATATGAAAAGACCATAGAGATTGATTTATCGAAAATGGTGCCTATCGTAAGTTGCCCCCATTTGCCTGAGAATACAAAGCCTGCTACCGAATTATCCGAAATTAAGGTGGATCAGGTTGTTATCGGAAGTTGCACCAACGGCCGAATGGAAGATATGGAAACCGCTTATCGTTATTTGAAAGGAAATAAAGTTGCCGACGGCGTGCGTTGTATTATCATTCCTGCTACCATGCAGATTATGAAGGAATGTGTGGAAAAAGGCTATGTTACCGCATTTATTGATGCGGGCGCAGTAGTATCCACACCGACCTGCGGTCCCTGCCTCGGCGGATATATGGGTATCCTGGCGGCGGGCGAGCGTTGTATCGCTACCACAAACCGTAACTTTGTAGGCAGAATGGGACACGTAGACAGCGAGGTATATCTTGCAAGTCCCGCAACTGCCGCAGCAAGTGCATTGACAGGTTACATTACCTGTCCGAAGGAGGTGTAAGCATGAATACACAAGGAAAAGTTTTTAAATATCCCGACAATGTGGATACGGACGTTATTATCCCTGCCCGTTACTTAAATACACCGAAGGCTGAAGAATTGGCACTTCACTGTATGGAAGACATCGATACGGAATTCGTGAAAAAAGTTCAGCCCGGAGATGTTATGGTGGCCGGTTGGAACTTTGGTTGCGGCTCTTCCCGCGAGCATGCACCTCTGGTGATCAAAACCTGTAAAACAGGGTGTGTCATTGCCAAGAGTTTTGCGAGAATCTTTTATCGAAATGCCATTAACATAGGACTTCCTATTTTGGAATGTCCCGAGGCGGCAGAAGAAATCAACGCAGGCGACGAAGTAAAAGTAGATTTTGACACCGGTGTCATTGAGAATTTAACTACCGGTAAAACATACAAGGCACAGCCCTTCCCTGATTTTATTCAAAATATTATTGCCAAAGGCGGGCTCCTTGCATCATTAAAGGAGGACTAAATCATGGATAAAAAAATTGCAGTCATCCGGGGCGATGGCATCGGCCCCGAGATCGTAGGTGAGGCCTTGCAGGTTTTGGATGAAGTGGCCAAACTCTATGGACATAATTTTACATACGAGGAAGTGGATATGGGCGGATGTGCCATTGATAAATGGGGTGACCCGCTTCCGCAGGAAATGCTGGATAAATGCGTGAATTCCGACAGCGTTTTGCTGGGTGCCGTAGGCGGACCGAAGTGGAATGATGTGCCGGGGCATATGCGTCCGGAAAAAGGACTTTTACGGTTGAGAGCAGGAATGGGCGTATACAGCAACAACCGTCCTGCTAAAATTTGGCCGCAGCTTGCGGCAGCTTCACCTTTAAGCCCCGCCATTGTGGAAAAAGGCATTGATTTTATCATTGTCCGTGAATTAATTGGCGGAATTTACTTTGGTAAGCATGAGACAGTGGAAGAGAACGGCGAATTAAAAGCAATCGACGAGCTTACCTATACGGAAAGCGAGATTGAAAGAATCGGCCGCATCGGTTTTGAAACCGCAAGAAAGCGTAACAAACAGTTATGTTCGGTAGAAAAAAGCAATGTTTTGGACAGCAGCCGCCTGTGGAAAAAAGTAATGCATAAGTTGGCGGAAGAGTATCCCGACGTTACTTTAACCGATATGCTTGTGGATAATTGCGCAATGCAGATTGTTAAAAATCCCGCCCAGTTTGACGTAGTGGTTACGGAGAACATGTTTGGTGATATTTTATCCGATGAGGCTTCTATGATTACAGGTTCTATCGGAATGATTCCTTCCTCCAGTTTGGGAAGTACAAGTTGCGGATTATATGAGCCCATTCACGGTTCTGCCCCTGATATTGCAGGCACCGATATGGCCAACCCCATCGGAACCATTCTTTCTGCGGCTATGATGCTAAAATACAGTTTTGATATGCCAGGAGAGGCGGATTGTATCGAAAAGGCTGTTTCTGCAGTTTTAGATGAAGGTTACAGAACCGCAGATATTATGCCCGCAGATGTTGAAGAAGCGCAGAAATGTGTTAAAATAGGTTGTAAAGAAATGGGCAAACAAATCAGATTGCATTTACGAAAGGAGAAATAAAGTGTTATTATCCGGCGCAGATATTATTGTAAAAACATTAATTGAACAAGGGTGTGAAACCGTCTTCGGTTATCCCGGAGGACAGATTATCAATGTCTATGATTCCCTTTATAAATATCAGGATGAAATTACCCATATACTTGCCGCTCATGAACAGGGCGCGGCACATGCGGCAGACGGATATGCCAGAGCAACCGGAAAGCCCGGCGTAGTAATTGCTACTTCAGGTCCCGGCGCAACCAATTTGGTAACCGGTATTGCAACTGCATATATTGATTCCGTACCGATGGTAGCGATTACCGGTAACGTTATGACATCCCAGATCGGTTCTGACAGTTTTCAGGAAATCGATATCACCGGTGTTACGTTGCCGATTACAAAACATAATTACTTCGTAGGAAAGATTGAGGATTTGGCGGACACCATTCGTGAAGCCTTTGTAATTGCGGCTTCCGGTCGTCCCGGTCCTGTTTTAATCGATGTTCCAAAGGATATCCAGCAGGCAAAATACGAGTATGAGCCGAAGGCACCTGTGGTTCCCGGTGGCAGAATTTGTGCCAAGGAAATCCGTATTTCTCCGGCAGCAGATTGTATCAACACGGCTGAGAGACCTTTTATCTACTTTGGCGGCGGTATGATTACTTCGGAAGCTCAGGAAGAAATGCTTCAGTTGGCAGAGTTGATTGATGCTCCCATCGGATGCTCCATGATGGGTATTTCAGGCGTTCCTACCGATCACCCCAGATTCCTTGGAATGCAGGGTATGCACGGACATTATGCTTCTTCCATGGCAATGCATAATGCGGATTGTATCATTGCATTGGGCGCACGTTTTAATGACCGTGTAACCGGCAATCGTGCGAAGTTCTCTGTAGGTGCCAAGATTGTACATATTGATATTGAAGGTGCCGAACTTGGTAAAACCACCAACGATGCGCATATGCTTCGCGGTGATATCAAAATGACCCTTGCGAAACTTTTACCTTTGATTAAAAAGAATGAAAAGCCGGAATGGATGGCAAAAGTTGCCGCATTCCGTGAAGAAGAAAAACGCGTACAGGATAATCGCGAAGGCATGACACCCCGCAATTGTCTTATGGCTTTAAACAAATACTTAGGCGAAAATACAGCGGTAGCAACCGACGTAGGTCAGCACCAGATGTGGGCTGCCCAGACTGTGGAATTCAAAAAGACCCGCAGATTTATTTCAAGCGGCGGCTTGGGAACCATGGGTTTTGGTATGGGTGCAGCAATCGGTGCGGCTATGGCAACCCGTGAAAGATCCGTACTTGTTACCGGTGACGGTAGTTTTGGTATGAACTTAAATGAGATGGCAACAGCCGTTACATATAATGTGCCGATGGTTATTTTACTGATGAACAACGGAGTACTCGGTATGGTTCGCCAGTGGCAAACCTTGTTCTTCGATAAGCATTATTCCAACACTATATTGGACCGTCAGACTGATTTTGTGAAATTGGCTCAGGCCTTTGGTGCGGATGGTGCGGTAGCAACTACATTGGAAGAGTTGGACGGCGCGCTTGCCAAAGCGTTCGCCTGCGACGGACCTTTTATCGTGGATTGCAGAATTGATAAAGATGAATTCGTACTTCCCATGCTTCCTCCCGGAGGTTCCATGGATGACATTATTGTAAAGGTAGGTGACTAGGATGGAGAGATATACAATAGCGATTTTGGTTAACAACCAGTCCGGTGTTTTGAATCGTGTAACCAGTATGTTCCGACGCAGACAGTTTAATATTGCCTGCCTTACCGTTAGTGAGACAGAGTCACCGGATTATTCCCGAATTACCATTTTGTTCGAGGGAGAAGAGAGTAAAAAGAACCAGTTGATTAATCAATTTTATAAACTTCCCGACGTAATTTCCATCAAGGAACTTCACGCAAAAGATTCCGTTAGCCGTGAATTGCTTTTGATTAAGGTAGCAAATTCTCCCGAAACCCGTGAGGAAATCCGCTCCGCAGCAGAGGCGTTTGAGGCAAAAACAGTGGATTATACAAGAGAATCCATTGTGATGCAGTTGACGGGCGACCGTAAAAAAATCGATGATTTTATCGATATTATGCGTGATTTTAATATCATGGAAATCTGCCGTACCGGACTTGTTGCATTACAGTGCGGCGGAACAACCATTCGCGAGGAAGCAAATTAAGGCAAAGAGTCATTTTAACGGACAGAGTAAGTATTATAAATTCTGGCGAAATTTAGGAAAAGTATATTGCTGAAGCAAATAAATCATTCCTGCGCAGGGTAGTTTGGAGCCGCCGGTACTTAGGTTCTGTATTTTAGAACCTTATGTACCGCTGTGTGCGACAACTAGCGAGAGCGTGCCCCAGCGGAATGCATTATTTGCGAAAGCATTTGTAGAGTAAATAAATTTCGCCCCATCATAAAAGGAAAAGAGGACAAAAAATGAATAGAATATTTTATCAGCAGGATTGTGATTTACAGAAATTAAGCGGAAAGACCGTAGCAATCATCGGTTACGGTTCACAGGGACATGCGCATGCGTTGAACTTAAAAGACAGTGGTGTAGATGTTATTGTTGGTTTGTATGAAGGAAGTAAAAGTTGGGCAAAAGCTGAATCACAGGGTCTTAAGGTTATGACCGCGGCAGATGCGGCAAAGGCAGCAGATGTCATTATGATTCTTATTAATGATGAAAAGCAGGCAAAACTTTATAAAGAGAGCATTGAGCCTAACTTAACAGAAGGCAAGACTTTGGCATTCGCACACGGTTTTAACATTCACTTCGGATGCATTAAGCCCCCCGCAAACGTAAACGTTATTATGATTGCGCCCAAGGGACCCGGTCATACTGTAAGAAGCGAATACCAGGCAGGTAAGGGTGTTCCTTGTTTGATTGCTGTTGAGCAGGATGCAACAGGTGATGCATGGGATATCGGTTTGGCATATGCTTTGGGTATCGGCGGTGCCCGCGCAGGTGTGCTTGAAACCAACTTCCGTACGGAAACCGAAACCGACCTTTTCGGTGAACAGGCAGTACTTTGCGGTGGCGTTTGTGCTTTGATGCAGGCTGGTTTCGAGACCTTGGTAGAAGCAGGTTATGATCCCAGAAATGCTTACTTCGAATGTATTCATGAAATGAAACTTATCGTAGATTTAATTTACCAGAGCGGTTTTGCAGGAATGCGTTACTCTATTTCCAATACTGCGGAATACGGTGATTACGTAACAGGGCCCAAGATTATCACAGAAGATACGAAAAAAGCTATGAAGAAGATTTTAAGTGATATCCAGGATGGTACTTTTGCCAAAGATTTCTTGTTGGATATGTCAGATGCGGGAAGTCAGGTACACTTCAAGGCTATGCGTAAACTTGCAGCAGAGCATCCTTCAGAGGTTGTAGGTGAGGATATCCGTAAACTTTACAGTTGGAACGGAGAGGATAAGTTAATCAACAACTAATGCTTAGGTATTCATATGTGATGCACAGGTTGCGGAGGGAAAATTACTCGCCCGCAAGACTAAGCATAGCACAATCTATATAGATAGGAGGACTCCAAAATGTTTAGTGATTCCTTAAAAGCAGGCCCTCAGAATGCACCCCATCGTGCATTGTATCATGCATTGGGCCTGACGGATGAAGAAATAAAGCGTCCTTTGGTAGGTATTGTCAGTTCTTATAACGAAATCGTACCGGGACATATGAATATTGATAAAATCGTAGAAGCAGTCCGTATGGGCGTAGCCATGGCAGGAGGAACACCTATTGTGTTCCCCGCCATTGCGGTTTGCGACGGTATTGCCATGGGGCATAAAGGTATGAAATATTCCCTGATTACCCGTGATTTGATTGCAGATTCTACAGAGGCTATGGTAAATGCACATGGTTTTGATGCTTTGGTTATGGTACCGAACTGTGATAAAAACGTGCCTGGCCTTTTGATGGCAGCAGCTCGTCTTAATATCCCTACGGTGTTCGTAAGCGGCGGTCCTATGTTAGCGGGCCATATCGATGGCGCCAAAACCAGTTTTTCTTCTATTTCGGAGGCGGTAGGTGAGTACAATGCCGGTAAAATTTCGATAGAGAAATTGCACGAATACGAGTGCAAAACCTGCCCTACCTGCGGTTCCTGCTCCGGTATGTATACCGCAAATTCCATGAACTGCTTAACGGAGGCTTTGGGTATGGGACTTAAGGGTAACGGTACAATCCCTGCAGTTTATTCTGCTCGTATTGAACTTGCAAAGCATGCAGGTATGGCTGTTATGAAAATGCTTGAGAAGAACATCCGTCCGTTGGACATTATGACGTTGGAAGCATTTTATAATGCGCTTACCGTGGATATGGCACTTGGTTGCTCTACCAACAGTATGTTGCATCTTCCGGCGATTGCCCATGAGTGTGGCATTGAAATTAATCTTGATATTGCCAATAAAATCAGTGAAAAGACCCCCAATCTCTGTCATCTTGCCCCTGCAGGAAGAACATATATTGAGGAATTGGATGAGGCCGGCGGTGTATATGCCGTTATGAACGAACTGTCTAAAAAAAGTCTTTTACATACGGATTGTATGACCGTTACAGGTAAAACCATAGGTGAAAACATCAAAGACTGCGTCAATTTAAATCACGATGTTATCCGCCCGATTGAAAATCCTTACAGCGAAACCGGCGGTATTGCCGTACTTCGCGGAAATTTGGCGCCGGACGGCAGTGTTGTAAAACGCTCTGCTGTTTTACCGGAAATGCTGGTACATGAAGGCCCTGCAAGAGTATTTGAATGTGAAGAAGATGCCCAGGCGGCTATTAATGCAGGTCAAATCAAGCCCGGCGATGTAGTGGTTATCCGTTACGAAGGACCGAAAGGCGGTCCCGGCATGCGTGAAATGTTAAATCCTACCTCTGCGATTATGGGTATGGGACTTGGCAGCAGTGTTGCCTTAATTACCGACGGACGTTTTAGTGGTGCCACAAGAGGTGCCTGCATCGGCCATGTTTCGCCGGAAGCAGCCAGCGGCGGTGTCATCGGTGTGGTAAAAGAGGGTGATATCATCAGCATCAATATTCCTGAAAACACTTTGGAATTAAAGATCAGCGATGAAGAACTTGCCGCTCGTATGAAGGATTTTGTGCCCAAAACCAAGGAGTTAAAAGGCTACTTGAAGCGCTATGCATCTTTGGTTTCCAGCGGTGCCAAAGGAGCGATTCTGGAGTAGTACGACTAAAAGTTTTTGAAGTGTTTTACAGTGGATATATAGATTGTAGGTAAACTACAGAAAGTGTAATTTTATAATGAAAAAAGAATTTTTAATTCAGTTATATTCATTGACGGTCTTTCGCAATCTTCTGAAAGACCCGGTAATAGAAGCACTATGCGAATATTTAAAGGATCTTGGTAATCAGGATCCTTTACTTGCCGTGAGCGGATATTGTCAGACCGTGGGAAAACTATATCTTTCGGATGAAAGTAATTTTGCGGATTATATCCAAAGAATTGTAAACGACGATGAAAACATATATATCCGAAGTATCGGACAAGGCAAAAAACCGGAAACTTTTATAGAAGAGGCTGTTTTAAAAGAGTTAGAAATCCTGCAGCAGATTGCAAATCTTACACCGCAAAAACTTCGGGAGGATTTATTTTATGATGGTTATCTTCCAACGTTTGAAACAAAGCAAATCAATCTGGTTAAGGAATACAACCACCGTTGCACCAATATTCACAGATATGGTTATGGTATGTATGCAAGATCCCGTATGTTTTATGTGAGTACGGAGGGGCGGATTACACCGGTGCATTCGCCGGATTCCATCCGTTTATCCGAACTGATTGATTATAAAAGAGAGCAGCAGTTGATTCTTGACAATACTTATGCTTTGCTGGAAGGAAAGCCTGCTGCCAATATTTTATTGACCGGCGACGCAGGTACCGGCAAGTCATCTACCATCAAAGCTGTGGTAAACGAATTGTACGATAAGGGTCTGCGCATTTTAGAAATCCGTAAGGAACAACTTCATGCAATTCCGGCAATTGTGGATGAATTAAGCAAAAATCCCTTGAAATTCATACTTTTCATTGATGATTTATCCTTTGTAAAAGATGATGACAATTTCAGCGCGTTGAAAGCGATTTTGGAGGGTTCGGTTTCTGCCAAATCAGGCAATGTGGTGATTTATGCCACCAGCAATCGACGCCATTTAGTGAAAGAGAAGTTCTCCGACAGGGACGGTGACGACGTACATCGTAATGATACCATGCAGGAAATCATTTCTCTTTCCGAGCGATTTGGTTTACAGATTACTTTTAACCGTCCGGATAAAAAAACGTATCTGAATATCGTAAGTCATTTGGCAGAGGAAAACGGCATTCAAATGTCCGAAGAAGAACTTTTTGCCGGTGCTGAACGATTTGTTCTCGGTCGCGGTAATCGTTCCGCGCGAGCCGCAAAGCAATATATAGACAGCCTGCTTGTTAAGAAATAAGTAAATTAGTAAGAAACTGTATTCTGCGGGATACAGTTTTTTATATTTTTTCTTTTATTTTTGGCAATAAGTGATATAATTAACGTAAGTGTATGAAAAATTGTCCGTTTAGGGGAAATATGCGGATAATTTGATAAAATGCATCCCGATAGGAGGTGCATTACTATAAAAGTATTGGAGGGACTACAATGGCAAAGAAACAAAAGAAAGTAAAATTGAACAAACGACTTTTAAATGCTAAGATGCAGAAGAAATTCAGTTTGGGTTTTGGACCTGTAATCGCAGGCGTTTCCATTACCGCGATGATTGCGATGGCAGGAATTATTCTTTTATGCATTAATATGGCAAAGAACGGATTGCCGATTACACTGGGTATCGTAGTAATTGTTGTATTACTAATTGCGGAAATGCTGACCATTATTTTGTGTAAAACCGTTTCAACCAGTTTGGCAGATTCCATTGTCGTGCCGATTTTTGAATTAAAAGATGCTGTAAATAAGTTAAAAGCAGGCGATTTTGATGTTGATATTACATATGAAAGCAGCGATGAATTAGGAGAACTTGCACAGGATTTAAAAGATACCTGCGGTCAATTGAAAGCAGTGATAACCGATTCCGGAAGTTTACTTGCTGAAATGGCAGAAGGCAATTTCAATGTGACTTCTTCTGCAGCGGATTTGTACGTAGGGGATTTTGAAACTTTGATTGTTGCCATGAACCAGTTAAACAGTCAGTTAGATGCAACCTTGCGTCAGATTAAGGAATCTTCCCAGCATGTTATGGTTGGTTCTGAGCAGTTGGCAGGCAGTGCGCAGGAATTGGCGGAAGGTGCAAGCGAGCAGGCATGCGCGGTAGACGAACTTACGGCTACTATTGCTGACGTAACCAATATTGCCGAAGACAGTGCCCAAAATGCTATGGGTGCTGCAAACAGTGCACAGGAAGCAGCGCAGGATGCTGAAAGCAGCCGTGAAAAAATCGGTAAACTTACAGAGGCAATGGAACGTATCACTAATACTTCAAAAGAAATCGAAAACATTATTGCAGCAATCGAAGGTATTGCGGCACAGACCAACCTGTTATCGTTAAATGCATCTATTGAAGCAGCAAGAGCCGGAGAAGCCGGCAGAGGTTTTGCAGTAGTAGCAGACCAGATTGGTAAATTGGCAGCAGACAGCCGTCAGTCAGCGGTTACCACCAGAGAGTTAATCAGTAAGTCTCTTACTGAAATCGAGAACGGAAGTATTATGGTGGAATATACGATGGAATCCATCGGTACCGCCCTTTCCAACATGGAATCCTTTGCAGGAGCGGCAGCAGGTGCAGCGGAAGCATCTCAGGAACAGGCTGATATGTTAAAGCAGATTCAGGCAAGAATTGACCAGATTTCTACTGTAGTGCAGAGCAACTCCGCATCTGCGGAAGAAACTTCGGCAATCAGCCAGGAACTTTCCGCACAGGCAATTGGTTTAGAAGAAATGATTGCAAAATTTGAATTGAGAGAATTATAAAATGAAAGCCCCCTGCTTTTGATGAAAATCAACAAAGCAGAGGGCTGATTTTATGTAATGGCAACGAATAAAAGCAATATGTGCGTTAGTCATCAAAGGTCAATGAATTAATAATCGCATAAGCGGTTTCCTTATCTGTTACCGTCATAGTAAATATATATCCTGTGTTTAAGTCATCCGCATCATAAACTTCCATTTTAAAATGATATTTTCCGTCGTAGTCCGGTCTGTATTGTTCATTAATGATTGCACATTTATTGTCAGTTTCGTAATAATATGTTTTAGCAGTGTTGCCATTAGAGTAGTACAGACTGCCGGCCCTGAAAACAAGGGCGTAGGTAAAAGCAAGCGATTCATCATATTTTAAGAAATTATAGTCATCCGGAGTAATGGAATGTGCACATTTTAAGGTGGCATAAGCACTATCCGGCATTTCGTAGCCTAATTTCTCAAATCCTCTTGTTAAGTGTCTGATATCCGCATCTGAAAATCCGGATTCTTCATACAATTCTTCATTATTTAAGAGTACAATGGAAGAATTATCATTTCCCGCAGGATTAAAAACCATAATTTCCTCATTCGGTTCAAGTTCTTTTCCTACCGCGTTTGCAGCTCCGATGGTGCAATATGTGGTGAATTCAGAGTCTTCTTTGCTCCGGTCTTCCCAGTCGGACGGAATACCGAGACGAAAGGTTCCAAAGTCTGTCAGAACCAGAGATTCATCCGTTACGTTAGAATGATCGTATTCGATAATTGGCTCACCAATATCACGATTGCCGCCGAATTCTTCATAGATTGCGACAGTTGATAAGTATGTTTTAATGCGGGGATGAAGAATGATAAAATACAGTACAGCCGTTAAAAGCACGGCAATTATTGCAATAATAACGATTTTTTTTGTCTTGTTCATCGGTGTTCCTTTCAAAGATACGGTGGAGATTTCTTAATCCAAGTCTACCAGAATTCGCGCATTTACGCATCTGCTTTCGGCATTTTCTCCTCTGCCCATAATTTCTACGATAATTACACCGGCAGAAGATCCCACATAAATGGATTGTTTGTCTGCGCTTACTACAGCGTCGGGAATCTGTGTTTCGGTAATACTCAAAGAAAGAGTATAATTTCCTTTACATTCTACCTGACAAAGGTCCGATACCGATAAGGTTTCACCGTGTGCTACCGTAATGGTAGGGTCCGGTGTGATTTTCGGTGTTTCATCCAGGTAATCTTTGAGTGGGAGAAATATTGCAAGAGCAATGCCACCCAGTAAAATGATAATTGATAAAAAAGCAATTGTCACGCCAATTATTATTTTTTTGTTTTTCATAATTATTGCTCCTTTTTAGTAAGCTCTATTGCTGCCGTCTTTTATATCATGTGCACTCCAGGCAGCAAAAACACGAGGTTCAATGCCTTCAAAGTCACTTACGGTTCTTGCATCAAAGGTAAACACTACGGTTTCTCCGGGTTTTACATCATGTTCCATAGTTGTAGCATAGGAGACAGATAATTCGGAACCTTCCGAAGAATAACTTTCCAGTTCACAATATAACTTATCAATCGTAACTTCTCCGTCATAGGTAACTACTACAATCAGTTCTTCATCGTCTGTTTTCTTTGTTGTACAAGAAAGCGCATCCTCCATCTGCTGGTCGATTTCTAAGTCGATTTGGAAATCAATATTTTCAAACAAGGCATACATTCCTTCTTTTATATCTTTGCTCAAACGCGGATATTTCATATCAATGGAATAAAGGCCGTCTGCTCTTTCAAAGAAGAGGGTTTCGCACTTTTGATTGGTACTTTTATCGATATATTCATACTTCCAAACTGCAAGATCCCACTCATAAGAAGGAAACGGATCTGCATAGTGGTCGTCGTTGTGCAGATAATAGTACCGTCCTACATCTTCCCAAGTGGTTGCTTCCTCGCCTATGAACTTGTAGTCATCCGTTGTTTGAAGCGTAGAAGCAAAGGCCAGCGCCTGATCTTTTACCGGTGTTGTTTGGTCTGAAAGATAGGTAATGGTTATGGAAGCAGGGTGCTTCTTGCCATTAATATAATCCTTCGCATAAAAAAGGATAAGTTTATCGGTGGGTACGTTATATTCGTACGGAGCCGAACCTGTCCCGTGTTCCAAGGTATAAGCATAAACGGACTCATTCAGCCAATCGCCGGGACAAGTCATTTTGATATGATTGGAATTTATTTTATGATAACCGATACCGTTTTCTTGTTTTAACCAATCGTATTCAATGGTTGTATCCGGTCCAAAGAGGACCAGAAGTGTGAAAATAACGAGGACAATAGAAAAAATAATAATATTTTTTTTCGTAAAACGTTTTTTAAAAAAAACTTTGATATATTTTCTCATGTTTATTCACTTTCTTTTAAATCATAGGTTTCGTCACCGATTCGTAAAAGAATACTTTCGGATTCGAAGTAGTTTGCGGAAGGAAAGAAAATAGTAAGTTCGCAACGGTTGGTGTTGTCTTCTCCCTCTCCGGAATAGCACGTAGACCAAGGAAGGAGATTGTTATTGTCATATTTGTATTCTGTACCATCCACGATCAACGCGGCATCCTGTAACATACTATTGAATTCTGTAGCCATATATCTTTCATACGCTGTTGCGCCTTCTTCATTGCTTGGAATAAAATCGCTGTCATAGTCGAAATGGAACATAAGTCTTGTATCATAAAAGCCGTATTCCACCGTATCCAAATGGTATTCATATGTTGCACCGTGATAAGCGATATCTCTGTAGCGGCGGTTTATAATCCGGCTGTAAGCATCTTCCGGTATGGTTATATTAAAACGCAAATCCAGTGAGTGCCATCTCCAGAAAGGATTTCTTTCCAATTCGGGCAATAAATCATATACATATAATGGTTGATCTTCATCGGAAGCAAAAGTAGTAATAACAGTGGAGAAGCAATATACAACTTCCGAATGGCTAGAATCGATATCTAAAAGAACATGATATAAATTGTCTACGGTTTCATCTTTAGTGCCATAAGCTTCGGTTACTCTGCAACCGTTGGGATCTTTGACCGGTTCTTCACCGGGATTTGCAAGATAGCCGATTAAGTAAATGCGGTCGTTTGCTGCTGCCAGATGTTCGTCCTTAAGATATACATCAACCGCTAATTTAGCATTGTCTACATCGCCTGAAGCTGCAATCACCTCTATACGGAAGTTTTCATCTTCCTGTACCTGGTTAATTTCGTATAAATAGCCTTTGCCAACCAGTTCGGCTGTTGTTTCGTCGTTAAGAACATCCCGGAAAAAGAATTCCATTTTGCGTTCGTCAAAAGCAACTACGGTTACTCCTGCATCGCCGAAGAAGTGTCCGATTTTGCCGCTAAAAGCAAGGATAGTAGTACCGGTTAAAAGGAAAATTGCCAAACATGCGGCTACTATATGGCTTAAGCGGAACATCGCCTTTTTGCCTGAGGGCATTGTTATTACTTTGCCTGTTTTTTTGGAAATTGTTTCTTTTTCTTCGGAAGATGCAGTAGTTTGCATTTCCTCTTTTGCGGAACGTGTTTTTTCGGCAGTTTTTGCAGCCGGTGTTTCGGCCAACACGTTCTCTGCCTGTCTCTGCTTTGCCTTGGTAAGAATATCCTCGGCAGTTACCTTACAATTGGCTTCGCAGAATTGATTGATCTGTTCTATATAAAGTTCATTCGTTTTCATTACAACCAATCCTCCTTGTTCAAGATTTTACCTAGTTTCTCGCGGCCTCGTTTCAGTCGGATTTTGACTGTTGCCTCCGGCATATCCAAAATATCGCCTATTTCCTTAATGCTGTAAGATTCGTAATAGAATAGGTGAATGGGGATTCGGTATTTCTCCGGTAGTGTAAAAACAACTTTTAGCAAATCGTTTTCCTCATTTTTATCAAAGAAGGGAATATCTTCCTCTAAAGGGACAATCTTGCGTACTTTTGCACTTCTTAAGTGATTTTTACATAAGTTAATGGAAACCCGAATCAGCCAGGCTTTCAAATATTCATCAGTGTCAAATATATTCTCTGTAGAGAACAATTTGATAAAGACCTCCTGTAAAAGGTCCGCGGTATCTTCCGTATTCTGCACGTAGTTAAATATCACCGAATACACCGTATTCTTATATTTTTCATAGTGTTGGCAGAATAATTCCTCTGTCATTGTTTTCTCCTTCATTTGTAATGCGCATTCTTATTTTAGGCTCTTATATCAATAAAACACATAAAAAGGTCGAAAGGTTTCATTTTTAAAAAATTATAGCAAAAAACTTCCAGTTTATAAACACACAAACCTGCAAACAATAGTTTCAGAAACGTGGATGTGTTTTGAAACGCAAAGCACGTTTGCGTTTCATTCACAATAGAATGCGAAAAGAAAAAGATTTCAATTGGAAGGAGAGGTGCATCATGAAGGATAACTACAACGATAAGTCATACAATGCAAATAAGGATTGTTACAAGACAGAAGATAAAAATAACAACAAAGCAAAGAATGCTTCTAAGAACAATGCTTATGATAAAACAGAAAATAAGTCTAACAAAAACAAAGAATACTAATCAGAGAAGTGCCTGAATAAGGTTAAAAGGTCTGCAGTACCGAAAGGACTGCAGACCTTTTATATTCGTTTTCATTATTTTAAAAAATGTAATATGAAACTTCATATTTCAGCAGAATACGTTTTCCTTGGTGTGAAAACGTAAAAATTTAGTAGTTTTCTGCGTGAATTTCAAAATAACTTTGCGGATGTGCACAGGTAGGGCAGATTTCGGGAGCCTTGGTGCCAACCACGATATGACCGCAGTTGCGGCATTCCCAAACCTTTACTTCGCTCTTGGCAAATACTTCTGCAGCTTCCACATTGTGTAACAATGCACGGTAGCGCTCTTCATGATGCTTCTCAATTGCAGCCACCATACGGAATTTGGCAGCCAACTCAGGGAAACCTTCTTCTTCAGCAGTTTTGGCGAAACCATCGTACATATCGGTCCATTCGTAGTTTTCACCTGCAGCAGCAGAAATAAGATTTTCTGCAGTATTGCCGATGCCTTCTAATTCTTTGAACCATAATTTGGCATGTTCTTTTTCGTTATCTGCAGTCTTTAAGAAAAGAGCCGCAATCTGTTCATAACCTTCCTTTTTTGCCTTGGAAGCAAAATAAGTGTATTTGTTTCTGGCCTCTGATTCTCCGGAAAAAGCTGCCATTAAGTTTTTTTCTGTTTGTGTACCTGCGTATTTGGACATAGGTGTAACCCTCCTTTTGGTTTTATGGTGATTTTATTATATTTTTTAAAAAGAAAGTTGTCCATTTCTTTTTATAAAATTATTAACTATTTTCGGAAAATAATTCTTATATATAAAAGAATCTTTGCTCCGGAAAAGTAAATTTTATGAAGCAAGAAATCAAAAATCTATTAATGACAACTGTGACTTCCGCAACCATGGTTGCCGCAATTATGTCCTTCACCGTGGTCATGTCCGTGGTGATTACACTGTACGTTGGGATTAAACTCAAGGTTACCTGCGAGATAAGCTGCAACTGCAGCATCCGCATCTCCGCTTACGCCGCCGTAGAGTTTGATGCCGGCATTGGCCAGAGCCATCTGTGCGCCGCCGCCGATGCCGCCGCAGATTAACACTTCAATATTATGTAAGGATAAAAAACCTGCCAGTGCGCCGTGCCCCTGGCCGTTGGTATCTACAACATAACTGTTTGTCACAGTGTTGTTTTCGATTTCATATACCTTAAACTGTTCCGTATGTCCGAAATGCTGAAAAATTTGTCCGTTTTCGTAAGTTACCGCAATATTCATTTTTATTTTCTCTCATTCTTATGTTATACTGGTAAAAGTCGGGGCGGATACTTGTATGAAATCAGTAAAGCCCGAAAATGATTATAGCATATAAAATGTTAAAATTGTGAGATAAAATGAAGATATTTGAAGTGTCGGCAATCATTTCGGCATTTCAGAACAGAATAAAAATCAAACCGGGAGATAAAATATGAAATTTGTAATCCAGCGTGTAAAAGAAGCCAAAGTGGTGGTAGAAGGAAAAACCACCGGTGCAATCGGGAAAGGTTTTTTGGTGTTTATCGGAGTATCTAATGAAGATACAAAAGAAATTGCGGACAAACTGGTAAAGAAATTGTTAGGCCTTCGTATTTTTGCGGATGCGGAAGGCAAGACCAATCTGGCGTTGGAGGATGTGGATGGTTCATTGCTTCTGGTGTCCCAGTTTACCCTGTATGCGGATTGTAAAAAAGGAAACCGACCTTCTTTTATCCGGGCGGGAGCACCGGATTTTGCCAACGATATGTATGAATATATTATTGGCAAATGTCGTGAGAGCGGTGTAAAAACAGAGACCGGAATCTTTGGAGCCGATATGGAAGTGTCGCTGGTCAATGACGGTCCCTTTACCATTCTGTACGATTCCGAAGAGATGATGTAAGAAGTCTTGCTGTTGAGTTATTAAGCGGTAAAGATTAAAGAATCCGTGTGATCAGAGGTTTGCAGTAGCAAAAGGGATATGGTATGATAGATGCGGTATTACGGAAATTTTATGTAAAAAATAAAATAGGAGAGCATTGAAATATGTTATTTAATTCCTATATTTTTATATTGCTGTTTTTAGGCCTTTGTATCATAGGGTATTTCGGTCTGAATCATTTAAAAAAATACAATCTTGCGATGGCATTTCTTTTGGGAATGTCGTTGTGGTTTTACGGGTACAACAACATAAATTATCTTTTTATTTTAATCTTTAGTGTTTTGATTAATTATGGTTTTTATCTTCTTTTGAATAAAACGGACCAAAAGATTAAAAAAGTCCTGATGATTGCCGGTGTAGCCGTAAATATCGGTATTTTACTGTACTTTAAGTATATGGATTTCTTTATCGGAAACATCAACGGTATTTTTAAGACGGAGATTCCGTTTCTTCGGATTGCGCTTCCGCTGGGTATCAGTTTCTTCACGTTTCAGCAAATTTCGTTTATTGTGGACGCGTACCGGGGAGAGATTCCTAAGTATAATTTTTTGCATTATGCCTGTTTTGTAACCTATTTTCCGCAGTTGATTGCAGGTCCCATTGTGACTCATGACGAACTGGTTCCGCAGTTTATGGACCTTTCCAAGAAGAAATTTAACAGCGAAAATTTTGCAAAAGGTATTTATATTTTTACATTTGGTTTGGCGAAAAAAGTATTGGTAGCGGATACTTTCGGACGAATGGTTGCTTACGGATATGATACGTTTGAATATTTAAATACACCCACTGCCCTTGCGGTAATTTTGGGGTATACCATTCAGATTTATTTCGATTTCAGCGGTTACTGTGATATGGCTATCGGTATCGGTAAAATGATGAATCTGGAGTTACCGGTGAACTTTGATTCGCCCTATAAGGCGTTTACCATTACGGAATTCTGGGACAGATGGCATATGACGCTGACTCGATTCTTTACCAAATATGTATATATTCCTTTGGGTGGCAGCCGGAAAGGAACCGTCAGAACCTATATCAACGTGATGCTTGTTTTCTTAATCAGCGGTTTTTGGCACGGCGCAAGTTGGACCTTTGTTTTATGGGGTGTCCTGCATGGTATATTTAATGTGATTACCCGAATCTTTAAGAAGTTTTTTGATAAACTTCATCCGGCATTGAACTGGCTGATTACGTTTACCTTTATCAATGTGACTTGGGTATTTTTCCGTGCGGATAACTTTCATCAGGCATTGACCATATTGCGTAAAGCGGTAAGTTTTGATTTTAGCGGATTTAATATGGAGTTTGTCACTAAAATTGAATCTCCGGAATTGGTGGAGATTATGGATATTTTATCCGTTAGAGGTGCTTATCCCCAGGTGATTTTGGTGGGATGGTTTGCGGTAGTCCTGATTCTGATGCTGGGCAGCCCCAACGCCTATGAAAAGATGAAGACTTTTAAACCTACGGTTTTGACGTTTATCATTACATTGTTTTTATTGGTTTGGAGTGTATTCTCCATGGAAGGCATCAGCGAGTTTTTATATTTTAATTTCTAAAGTGAGGTTTGGATGTGAAGGATAAAAATACCAAATGGATTGCGGCTATTCTCATATCGTTTGTGCTGATATTGGCAGTATTCGGCGGTTTTAATGCGTTTATCGACCCCTACTTTCACTATCATGCCCCTTTGGATTTCGTGAAGTACGAGTTAAAAGAGGAGCGCTATCAGAATAACGGAATCGTAAAACATTTTGAATATGACGCCATCATCACCGGAAGTTCCATGACACAGTGCT
Organism: Lachnospiraceae bacterium; assembly: GCA_017473115.1. Classification (GTDB taxonomy): domain Bacteria; phylum Bacillota; class Clostridia; order Lachnospirales; family Lachnospiraceae; genus UBA3766. Next base: position 160,686 of record JAFUNC010000001.1, on the reverse strand, counting down.
TCCGACCTTCCCAGATGAATGAATTGTTTGGAGTGAATGCGGTAAAAGTGCCTTTTTCCGGTGGAAGTTACAAAGAAGTAAATGATAATCTGGAAGTTGCATTTGCATATAATCCGGATATTAAAATAGTCGTGCGTTGTCTGGATGTGAATGCTTTGTTTGATGATAAGGATTTGATGAATTACGATAATTGTCCCACATATCTGTACGATGACAATGTATTAAACGATGCGGGCTATTTATTTAACAAAGATATTCTGGTGAAAAGTGTGCAGAATTTGCACGGTTATCTTGCTGACGGAAACAACTATATGTCAATGGACGACTATGTAAACTGGCACGCCTACTCCCAATATGGCAAGGAAGTAGTGGATAGTACTTACAATAGGGACGAGATAGAGAAAGTTGATGAACAAAAGGGCATTACGGAAGAAGAATATGCCGCAATGGAAGCATCCATTGAGCAAAACATCACCTCGCTGATTGCAGAGAATCCGGATACGGAATTTTATATATATTTTTCACCGTATAGCATTTATTACTTTGATTTCTGGCATCGAACCGGAGAGTTGGAGCGATATCTTCTCGCAGAGAAATTTTATATTGAGAAGTTACTGGAATACGATAATGTCCGCGTATTTTGCTTCTTTGAAGATTATGAAAGTATCTGCGATTTGAACTATTATAAGGACATTGCCCATCATAACGGTGACTTGCATACCAAGATTCTTCAATGGATGAGCGAGGGTAAGTACGAAATTACCAAAGAAAATTATGAAGAGCATTATGAGACTCTGCATAACTTTTATATGAATTATGATTACGATGCTTTATTTACGGAATAGTTTCCGGTTCGGAGAAGACAATTTCCGAGTCGTAAACTAAGAGAGCGGAAGAAGTAATTGGAATACAAACTCCTCGTTTTCCGTAAAACAACGGCATTCGCCGTGATATTTTGTAACAACAGCAAATACATTTTCAAGACCGATGCCTGAGGGGGTGTCGGTCTTTTTGGTAGAAAGAAGGCGGTTACCGTCTTTTAACAATTCTTCTGCAAGAGGGTTTCGCATTTCAACATAGAGAAGACTTTCTGTTTCGCGACTTACCAGTGTAATATGGCGATTGGCGTCTGCTTTGGTATTTGCTTCCATGGCGTTGTCCAAAAGATTGGCAAGAAGTACGCAACAGTCTACCTGCTCTAAACTATTTAAGGCTTTCAGATTACCTTTAAAATGAAAAGCAATATTCAACTCGTCCATTTGCATGCTTTTCATTCCAATCATCATATCGGCCAATTCGCAGCCGGTTGCGGTTTTGGTGACACCTTCCGGCGTGTTTCCGCTTAAGCGGGAGAAGTATTCTTCTGCTTTGGAATATTCGCCTTTTGCCAGCATTTCCCGCAGCAGAAGCATATGATTTTTCCAATCATGGCGAAAGCGGATGGTATCTTCCTGGCTTGTTTTGTAGTCCTTGAAAAAATTGTACTCTGCCTCAAACTGCTTCTTATATTCCGCAGAGAGCCTGCGAAAATAGCCGGAGCGCTTTCTGTGATAAATTGCATAGAGAAGCAGGATTTCAAACGCAAAAAGAATTAATGATGATATTACAAAATAGTAGGGGTTTTCGGCTTTTAAGGTGCGGATAATACCGGCGGCAAAGAAGCCTACCGCATTAAAAATAAGCAGAACGATAACTTCCACGGCATTTAAGGCAGTGTTCTGAATTCTGCGGTCTGTTTTATGAATGAGAAGAAGTAAAACGGCAAACAGCAGCGGATCGCATAGAATAAATAGGGGCGTAATTACTTCGCCGTTGCTTGCAACGGACTGAAATTTGTCCAGTCCCGTAAAAAGTTCCAGAGTTGTCAGAATGGAACCGGTCTGCACATAAAAAAGAATAGCGGGGATTATCAGAATCACCGTAACGAATCTTTTGGAACGGCACATAAAAAAGACTGCAATCAAAAGCCCGGTATTAATGCCTAAAGACGCCAGTTGGTCCAATTCCTGCGGAAGACAAAATGAGATGATAATGTCCATAATCAGAAATGAAAGGCCGGTAATTGTCAGGGATTTGGCATCGTAGCGCATATCCCGGCCATAGACATATTTTAGAATAAGGATGGTATTTAAGACCACAAAAACATTGGTCATAACCAAAATAGAAACTTGAATAACTTCTGTCATGGGATTCTCCGTTTTATATTAATTCTTCACGCATATATGAGAAAATAAAATTCCGGTAAGCACCGGTTTTGGACTTACTTACAGGCAGGGTAGTACCGTCACTTAAGCATGCATGGTTATTGTTGAGACTGCGGTGATGGTAAACATTTACAAGATACTTGCGATGAATACGATAAAAACCATAGTCTTTTAACTGCTCTTCGTATTTGTTCAAACTTATATCACAGATAAAATGTCCGTTTGGAGTATAGACAATGGCATATTTATCTTCGGCACTGATATAGAGAATATCGTTTAATGCTACGTAGGCACTGTTCTTTCGGCCTTTAATCAGTAACTTTCTTTTTTTATCGTAATCTGCCTGAATGTCAGCCATAAGAGTCAGCAAATCCTCTTTTTTCACCGGTTTCAGTAAGTAGCGGTAAGCCGCGGCTTCGTATCCTTTTATGGCATATTCCGAATGGGAAGAAACGAGGATAAGATAAGTGTCCGGACAGAGTTCCCGTATTTTTTTACCCAAAGTAATGCCGTCGCTTTCCGGCAAACAGATATCCATAAAAAGAATATTCCAGGGCGGGGTTTCGCCGTTTTCTACGGATGACAGCAGAGCGAGAAATTCTTTTGCCGAGGAACTGACAGTGATTTCAACGTGCCGGCTTGGGTCAAGGGACTGCAGAAGATTCTTAAGTTCCAAAGCATGCTCTTTTATATCATCGCAGATATGTATTTGGTAAGTTTGTGAGAGTTCCATATAAAAGTCCTTTTACAATAAGTATGATACATGTTGAATGCCGTTTTAGATAAATACAGTAATACTTTGTCAAACCAAGTATATCAAAGAGATTACTTTTTTTCTACATTTTCTGATATAGCCCTATCCTTTTCGGTAATAGGAAATCTCCCGCTGTGCCTTGGACATCAGCGGGAGACGGATATTAAAATATATTATTGAGCCTGATCGTAAATGAATACTTCATCTTCATAAATAAGAGCACCACTGTTGGTTTCATCACGAAGATAAGTATAAAGGTCATTTGTAACATAAACGATGTTTACCTGAGTTAACTCATAATTATTGGTAAGATTGCTTTCCATGGGTTCTACAATTAATTTACCTGCATCTTCTTCATAAACCATAGAGTAACAAGGGATACCCTCGCCTGTCTTAATTTTTTCCTGAAACTCTTCCAGGGAATCAGCGGTAATACCTGTATAAATAACATCCGGTCTGCCGAGAATATCCGTCATTTGAATTAAGTAGGTTCTGTCAAAAGGACCTTCAAGGTTAAATACAAGGTCAGGTCTTTCTGCATTGAATTCATCAATATAGTAACCTTCATGGTATTCTTCAATATAGTATTGGTTGTTAGCGAGAACTTCACTTACGCTAAGTTCGCTATCAGTCAGGTTATAAACAATCATATCGATAAAATAAACTTCTTCTTCGGATCTGTACATGCTGATTTTAATGGAATCACCGGGGTTGATGGGATATTCAGTCTGTAAATTCAGAATCTCATTCACATCAGATGTTTCTACCCTATCCTGCCATGAAGGAGAGACATAGAAATAATTATATTCGCCACTTGAAAGTATTTCTTCTACGGTCGCACCCGGAGTCATACATCCAAAAAGGGTGGTCTGCGATAAATCTTTTACTTCCTGTCCCTGAAGACCGTATTTTAACCAGAAGGGTGTTTTGCCCCATTCTTCTACAACTTCCCAGTCCCCGCAGAAAGTTTCTTCTTCTGTAATGACTTCTTCTGATGCCGCATTTTCTGAAGTTTCTGCGTTACCATTTTCTTCCACCACTTCACTGTTACCTGCATTTTCGCTTGTAATTTCGTCGGCAGTTGCAGAACAACCGGCAAGGCAAACTGCCATTGCACCTACTAATAATAAATACTTGATTTTTTTCATTTTTTTACTCCTTTTACTTTTTATAAATTTTTTGCGTTTTATAAAAGAAAGTGTTATATGATATGAAACATCAAGAGAGATATTAACAAAGTAAGATTTGAAATAAAAGTAACAAAGAAGAGTTTTCCGACGAAATGGCGGATTTTTCCGATAAAGCGCAATGGGAATTAAGGATTACTTTTCTCGATAAGCGAATCTTAAACATATTCTTCTTGAAATATTCACTTAAAAATGCGACACATTGTACGATTGTTATAAAAATCATCGAAAAAGTTATAGATATATTTTAAAATTCGTACTAAAATCGCATTGAAAGATAAGAAAGAGGAGTATATAATATACCATTATGGATAAATTACAGAAAAAAGACTTTTATAAAAAATTAATTCAGTTGGTTGTTCCCATGGCTTTCCAGCAGTTAATGATTGCGCTGGTGGGTGTATCGGATGCAGTAATGATGGGTTTTTTGAATCAGGATGCTCTTTCGGCAGTATCTCTGGCAACCCAGGTAATGTTTGTTTTTACCTTATTTGAATTTGCCCTGACCTCCGGCGTGTCAATTTTTGCAGCGCAGTATTGGGGGATTCAGGATAAGGATTCCATTGAAAAGATTCTGGGCATCGGATTGAAGTATACCGTATTGGTATCGCTTCCTTTTGTGCTGGGTTCGATTTTTACACCGGAACTTATGATGCGGGCCTTTGCATCGGATCCTATATTGATTGAATATGGAGCGGTTTACCTGCGATATGTGGGACTTTCGTATCTGCTTTTGGCAATTTCGCAGGTGTATTTAACCATTATGAAGAACTGTGAAAAAGCAGGAATGTGCGCCATTATCAGCGCGGTATCCGTGGTTATCAACATTATCTTTAATGCATTGCTTATTTTCGGTATCGGTCCTTTTCCGGAATTGGGAATTGCGGGAGCGGCCATTGCCACCGTATTATCCAAACTGGTGGAAACCTTGTGGGCAATGATTATTATGTGCATGCCCGGCAGTATTAAAATCCGTTTAAAATATGTTCTTCGCAGCGATAAGGTTTTAGTCAAAGATTTCTGGAAATACACGCTTCCGCTTTTTGGAAACCAGTTGGGATGGGGATTAGGTTTTACCATGTATTCCGTTATCATGGGGCATTTGGGCAGCGATGCGGCAGCAGCCAACTCCATTGCTAATATTGTTAAAAACCTTGCAATTTGCGTATGTACCGGTGTGGCTATCGCCAGCAGTGTCATGGTCGGTTCACTTCTCGGACAGGGTAAAAGAGATTTGGCCAAGGCATACGGTAATCTTTTGCTGAACATTGCCATTATTACCGGTATTGTTGCGGGTGCAATTGTGCTCTGTGTGATTCCTTTTGTTCCCATGTTTACAAGTTTGACAGAGACGGCTCAGGGATATCTGAGGGTAATGCTAATCGTGTGCTCTTATTACGTAATCGGTAAATCCATAAATATGACCGTAGTAGCAGGAATTTTCCCCGCAGGCGGTGATTCCAAATTCGGTTGTATCTGCGACATTGTAACCATGTGGGCGGTTACGGTACCCATCGGTTTGGTTGCTGCTTTTATCTTAAAATTGCCGGTGTTGTGGGTATATATTCTGATCAATACGGATGAAATTATTAAACTTCCGGCGGTATTTTGGAATTTCAGAAAATACAAGTGGCTTAAAAATCTGACGAGAACCGGTGGAAAATTGTCAGAGATGCAGTAAACATGTGATGCAGCAGAATGTTTTTTTACAAAGGAAACGCAGAAAGGAGTCCGTATGGCGGCAAGAGGGTTTATGTATTCCACGGAACTTTTGGACGATAAGTCGGAAGTATTGGATTATAACTATGAGAATATTCCCGTAAAAGCAACTATTACAAAGCAGGAAGAAGCCCCGCTTTTGTCCATTGTGAATCATTGGCACAATGATTTGGAATTTGTGTATGTGGCAGACGGTGAAATGTGCTACAGTGTGGACGGCGTGCAATGCAAGTTAAAAAAGGGTCAAATGATTTTTGTGAATTCCGGAAGAATGCACTATGGTTATTGGGAAAATGAGTATAAATGTGAATTTCAGTGTACGATTTTTCATCCGGGAATGACGGAGGCAAAGTATGCCAAGAAATATATGGATGCCATTTCGGGCGAAAATACGCCTTCTTTTATGATTTTGCATCCTGAAATCATCCGCGAAAAAGAGTTAATAGATTTGGTTTGCAGATTGAATAAGGTTATGCGACAGGCCAAAGACGGATTTGAACTGGAGATGATGTCGTTAATCTACGGCATTATCAAACAATTGGGTGCGTGTATTACGGCGGCTCCGGAGCCCATGTCCTATGTGGATGCCAAGAAACTGGAGGCGATGCATCGTATGATAGGGTTTGTGCAACAGCAATATCAGCAGAAGATTTCCTTAAATGAAATTGCTATGGCGGGTCTGGTGTCCCGCAGCGCCTGCTGCCAGATTTTTAAGAAGTTTTTGGCAAAATCGCCGGTGGAATATCTGACGGAGTATCGTGTTTCCAAAAGTGTAGAACTCCTTATGGCAGGTAAAAACAGTATGACAGATATCGCCTTGCTGTGCGGCTTCGGAAGTTCCAGTTATTTTGCCGAGACCTTTCACAAGGTTCTGGGATGTACGCCTACGGAGTATAGGGCAAAGTGCGGGAAGTGATGATTAAACATTCATATATTTATCTTGTATAATTATTTGATAGAAAGAATTCCTTTTCTGCTTGGGAAAGAAGAATTCTTTTTATTTTGCAAAAATTATGTGTATAACGGACCATATATCGGAAAAAATATGTGTAAAACACAATGGCAAAAATCCCCAAAAAGGTTGACGCTTACTTCATTATTTGACATAATAAAGGATATTTGAAGGTGAAGAGAAATTCGGAAGAATGAGCTCTAGTATGCATAGATAGTGCATAGTGAAATATTTTTATCATATATAGAAAAGAGAGTATTTGAATGCGTAAAACAAAAATCGTCTGTACAATGGGTCCCGCAACGGACAAAGAAGGTGTTGTAGAGAAATTAATCGAAACCGGTATGAATGTTGCAAGATGCAACTTTTCACACGGCAGTTACGAAGAACATAAAGCAAGAATGGACCGTTTAAAAGCGGCAAGAGCGGCAGCAGGCAAGCCTGTGGGTATCCTTTTGGATACTAAAGGACCTGAAGTTCGTATTCGCGATTTTGAGAACGGCAAGGTAGAGTTAAAAGAAGGTCAGGAGTTTGTTTTGTATTCTGAAGAACAGCCCGGGAACGAGCGTGGTGTAAGCCTTTCTTACCCTACACTTTACAGAGACGTATCCATGGGAACCAGAATCTTAATTGATGACGGTCTTATTGAAATGATCGTTCTGAAATTAGAGGGTAAGGATATTGTTTGTAAGGTTTTAAACGGCGGTACCGTATCGAACAAAAAGGGCGTAAATGTGCCCGATGCTCACCTTTCTATGCCTTATTTAAGTGAGAAGGACAAGCAGGATATTATTTTTGGTATTGAACAGGATGTGGATTTTATTGCGGCATCTTTTGTACGTACGGAAGATGATGTCATTGCAATCCGTACCCTTCTTGACCAGAACGGCGGACAGAATATTCATATCATTGCGAAAATTGAAAACCGTGAAGGTGTAGAGAATATTGACGACATTATTGCAAACTCTGACGGTGTAATGGTTGCCCGCGGTGATATGGGTGTGGAAATTCCCGGTGAAGACGTGCCGGTAATCCAGAAGATGATTATTAAGAAAGCTTACGAAGCAGGTAAAGTGGTTATTACCGCTACGCAGATGTTGGATTCCATGATGAAGAATCCCCGTCCTACCCGTGCGGAGACGGCAGACGTTGCGAACGCAATTTACGACGGAACCAGTGCAATTATGCTTTCCGGTGAAACGGCAGCAGGCGCATATCCTGTGCAGGCTTTGGCAACGATGGTTCGTATCGCAGAGCGTACCGAGGCAGATATTGATTACCGTAAGAGATTTTTTAATCGTGACCGTCAGGCAAATCCTGATATTACCGACGCGATTTGCCACGCAACCTGTACAACCGCTCATGACTTAAATGCCAAGGCGATTGTTACGGTAACCAAGTCCGGTCGTTCCGCCTATATGATTTCAAGATATCGTCCCGACTGTGATGTCATCGGTTGTACCACTGACGAGAAGGTAAGCCGCCAGTTGAACTTGTCTTGGGGCGTAGCACCCTTGGTACTCAGTGAAAAGCAGGAAGTATTCGGACTTTTTGAGCATGCAATTCATGTTTCTGAGGAAAATGGTTACCTTGAAAAAGGTGATGTTGCGGTTATTACTTCCGGTGTGCCCATCGGCGTGTCCGGAACCACAAATATGATTAAAGTGCAGGTAGTATAAATTCCCTCGGCCTCTTCTTATGAAGGGGCCGCTTTTGTATGTGGAAGGAATCTGACTATATATTCTGTTTTGCTTAAGTGTTCAGGAATAAAGTTTTCTAAGCATATCTCATAGAAGTAGTGTATAATGGACGCAAACACCGCAAACTCACCATCCATGGTTCGATTGCGGTTTTCGCAGACGTCGTGTCTGCGGATTGCTGAGTTAAGAGGAGATATGCTAAGAAAACTTAAATCCTTACCACAAAGACGCAATAGCAGAATATATAGTCGGATTCCTTTATACATATAAAAAGTCTTATGATTGATGAGGTTAAAGCAACATGAAAAAACGAATTACATACACCATAATTACAATTATGTTACTAACCGTCGAAGTGCTAATCGCACTTTTTATCCACGATGATTTCGTTCGTCCGTACATAGGGGATGTGCTTGTGGTGATGGTGCTCTATACTTTTATCAGGATCTTTGTGCCGGAGAAAATTAGGATGTTGCCGTCTTTTATATTGTGTTTTGCGGTATTGGTCGAAGTGATGCAGTATTTTCGGATTGTGGAAGTACTGGGACTGCAGGATAACCGATTTCTCAGTGTGTTAATCGGCTCGGTGTTTGATATAAAGGATATTATTTGTTATGCGGTAGGATGTATTTTGATTGTGATAGGACAAATGGTGTATAAAATGTCCCGTAAATCCCCCAAAAACAGAGAGAATAGTGATGACACCGAGGAAAATTTAATTGTCAAAATACTGTCAACAGAGTATGATAAAAAGGACAAATGAAAAGAAACTGATGCTAAATACAGAGAGGTAGTTATGAAAGATTACATCCACAAAGTACATTATTACGAAACTGATAAAATGGGAGTGACCCATCACTCCAACTATATCCGTTGGATGGAAGAAGCCCGTGTGGATTTCTTAGACCAGATTGGATATGGTTATGCCAAAATGGAGAGCGAAGGCATCATTTCGCCGGTAATCGGTGTGGAATGTGAGTATAAGCGTACCACAACCTTTGACGATGAAATTTGTATCCGACCGGAAATAGAGAGTTTTAACGGTGTAAAATTGGTGATTCGCTATACAATGACCAACGTGGCTACAGGGGAGTTGGTATCTCAGGGAAAAAGCAAGCATTGTTTCCTAAGCAAAGAGGGAAAGCCGCTTTCTTTGCGGAAAGAGTTTCCTGAAGTGGATCGTGCCTTAAAAGAGTTGGTCTGCACAGAAGAAAAGTAATAACAAAGAGAAGGGCTGCGCGATGAAAAGTCGTGTGGCTTTTTTATTTTACATTGACGGTTTATGGTATATTTTTTATAATAAGTTTACCAAATCAGGGTTACATGTACCCTCTGATATTCGGACATTCGTCCAAGAATTTTCCAATGAATAGTACAAAAGAATAAAATACAATATGTTATAGTTATAATTCAAAAAATCAGTGTGTATTTTTTGTGTACAGCGCGTTGTAAAATACACAATTAGTGTGTATAATAGTAGAAAGGAGAAATATAATTGAAGCGTAGAATATTGATTAAACTACTGGAGAAAGGTGGTTTTGTCTTTGAGCGACATGGTAGTAATCATGATATATACGTAAGAGGAAATGAACGGGAAGAAATTCCGCGACATAAAGAAATTAATGAAGTGCTTGCTTATGCAATTTTAAAAAGGAGAGATTTGTTATGAAGGCAGTATATCCTGTATATTTTACGAAAGCAAAAGATATTATTTTGGTAGAAGTTCCTGATTTGGAAATATTGACGGAAGGAAAAGATATGAATGATGCTTTTAAGATGGCCAGAGATGCTATGGAATTAAAATGTGTATCGTTGGAAGATGCTAAACAGGAGATTCCGGCTCCTTCCAAAATGAAGGATTTAGATGTTTTAAAAGGTATCTTTGCCAAGGAGGGAGAAACGGTTATTTCTTTGATTGATATGGACTCTACAGAATACCGACGAAAGATAGATACGCGTACTGTCAGAAGAAATGTAGCATTGCCAAGTTGGTTAAATTATGAAGCAGAAAAAGCCGGAATTAATGTTTCCAGAGTTTTGCAGGAAGCGTTAATGAATGTTTTGGGAGTTCACTCTAGTCATTCCCCCAAAAGTAAGTTATAATATAGGCGGAAAAACATTTTAGTTACGGAAGGAAGAAAACCTTGAATTACGTTGTTTTGGACTTGGAGTGGAATCAGCCGGATAAAAATGAACTGGTAAATCCGGACCTCCCTTTTGAGATTGTGGAAATGGGAGCCATTCTTTTAAATGAGAACCGACAAATCATCGGTGAATTTACCCAGATTGTGAAGCCCGTGGTTTATAAAGAGATGAACCGCATCACAGGTAAATTAATACATTTGAATACCAAAGAGTTGAACTACGGAAAGTCATTTACGGATACCATGAAGGACTTTTTTGAGTGGTGCGGTGAGGAATACATCTTTTGTACTTGGGGGACACAGGATTTAACGGAACTGCAACGCAATATGAAATATCACGAGATGCCGCCATTGGCACTGCGTCCGTTTCCCTATCTGGATGTGCAGAAACTTTTCAGCATTGCTTTTGATAAAGACCGTAAAGTCAGACGTTCTCTGGAATATGCTGTAGAGTATCTTCAGATTGAGCAGGATATTCCCTTTCATCGGGCATTTTCCGATGCATATTATACAGCGAAAGTCATGGAAGCCATGGAAGAGGTTTCGATTTTTGAGAATTATTCTTATGATGTATTTCATGTGCCTAAAAGTCGTAAAGATGAGGTGAAAGTCTTGTTTCACGACTACGCGAAATATATATCAAAAGAATTTGAGGATAAAACCGAGGCAATGCAGGATCGGGAGGTCATTTCTACAAAGTGTTATCTTTGCAAAAAGAACCTTCGCAAGAAGATTCGTTGGTTTGCGGCCAATCCCAAACATTTTTATAGTGTGTCCGTCTGTGATAAACATGGTTTTATGAAGGGTAAAATCCGTTTGAAGAAAAGTGAAGACGGTGTCTATGTGGTGAAAACCCAGAAGTTTATTTCGGAAGAAGAAGTAGACGAAATTGTGGCCAAAAGAGAACACATCCGTCAGATGCGTCGCGAAAAGCGTAAAGCAGGGAAACAGGAAAGTTAAGGTAAGCAATTAAATTCATAAATAATTCAAAGGATACAGGAAGACAGGCCTGTTAAAAAAATGAGTAAAAAGATTAAATATACAGACCCAAGCGTGAAACGCAAACGTTACAATCACAATTTTATACCGGGACAGAATGCGGGCGGAAGCCTTGAGACGCCCAATGCCAAAAGTAAGAAATCACTTATCGGAGATATTCTTCTGGAAAATACGTTTATTTTAACCAAAGAAATGAACAAACGCTATGCCAGACAAACCTATGGCATTTTTCATAAAAAGTGGCGTCGGAATACTTTTATCATCGGATTACTTTTGATGCTTGTATCGTTTGTGTTTGTATATCCCTTACAGTGGTATATTTTGTGGTTGATTTTTCTTGTATTGGGTATTTACGTTTTTATGATGTCCTGGATGGGGTATTTATACGGAGCAGCGGTTTCTTACGGTAATTTCAAGGAATTTTACGGGGAACCCGTTATGATGACGGTGCAGTTTTATGAGAAGTTCTTCCGCGTGGTAACGCCTAAGGGAAACAGAGATTTCCTGTATGCAAATATTAAGCATCGTATTGAGATGGGGGATATGGCAATCCTCATTGTGGCTCAGGAAGGCATCATTCTTCACGGTCAGATTATTGACAAGAAAATGTTTGAACCCCTGCAACTTTCCAAATATTATGACATATTAGAAGCAGCAGAGGTTCCCATTAATTAAAACTTAATATTTTTAAATTCAGAGGAGTCGTACTTGGTGCGTCTCCTTTTTCTTCGCTTACGGGCCATGCGCCGTTTGGCGAAGTGATAGTTTTCCGAAATAGCCTTAAATAAAAGCAGGCCGATTATAAGAGTAGCAAGCACGGCTACTATAATAATTACAACTTTGATATTAATAAAAATACTGTCGCCGTCTTCGTTGGTTACCGGTTTGTTCTCTGAGGATGCTGTTTCACTGTTGGCGTCGGAAAGTTGCTCAGCAATTAATCCTTCCATCACTTCACTGGTGACTTCCACATCGCTATGATTTGGATCGGTATTTTCGCCCTGAACCTCGGAAGATGTTTCTTCCGAAGAAAGTTCACTTTCTGCCGTATTACCGGAAAGTGCCTCGGAGGAATCTACGTTACTCCCGTCCGACAAACTGCCGTCGTCAGGATTAAATACCATAGGACTTTGACCTGTTACTTTTACATAGGTTTCGCCTACGTAATTATTTTCATAAAAATATTGTACTTCTGCCACGGCACCGGCGTGTTTGGTATCATAAACCAGAGACGAAGTCAAGTCGGTAAAAGAAGCAGAGTTCGGAATGATAACATAAGTATCATCCGCTAAGGAAATAAAAGGTTTGGAATTACCGAAAATATCGGAACCGGACTCTAAAAAGCCGGTATTTGCCATAGTATAACCGGTTTCATGGTCGGAAATTTTAACCCGCTGGAAATTTTCAAAACCGTAATCAAACAAAGCGATGGTGTCTGTAAACTGGTAAGGAGATTCTTCTACAAAAACCACACAGATGAGTTCCATACCGTCTTTTTTTGCGCAGGAGACCAGGGTTTGTCGGGACTGCGAGGTATAACCTGTTTTGCTGCCCACCAGCCATTCATATTCATATTCCTTGCCTTCCACCAACATATTTTTGGTGGCAAGAGAGAATGAATCCGGCTGGGTTTCCGTGGCTTCAAAGGTACAGTAAGTCATACCGGAGATATTTGCCAGTACATCATGACTGAAGAATTCTCTCGCAATGGTAGCAAGATCTCTAGCCGTCGTATAATGTTCTTCATTATGAAGTCCGTGGGCATTCATAAAGTGGGTATTGGTACAACCTAATTCTTGAGCCTTGGCATTCATCATATCCACAAAAGATTGGGCATCACCGGCCACGTGCTCGCCTACGGCATTGGCAACTTCATTTGCCGAAAGAATCAGAATGCCGTGCAAGGCCTGATTCATGGTGATGGATTGTCCTTCGTCCATTCCGATATTGGAAGAACCGGGCTCAATGCTGAAAACCGCTTCGTGGGAGAAGGTGACCATTTCATCCAAATCACTGTTTTCCACTGCCAAAAGGCAGGTCATTATTTTGGTGGTGCTGGCAGGATAATGTTTTTCATCAATCCCTTTTGCATATAAAATCGCTCCGGTTTCGGCATCCATCAGAATTGCTGACTGTGCACCGATGGCAGGACCCTGAGGCCAGCCTGGAATCTCGTTGGTTTGCACCGGCAGAGTTTTACGGGCTTCCATTTCCGCCATATAGTCCCGGGGAGCAGCATGTGCTGTAAGAGAGGAACCTGCAAATATGATAACACTCATTGCCAGGGCACTCCAGATTTTTAACTTCTTTATAAACATGAAAGAATCCTCATAATATATTATTCGCTGTAACTATTCTATTTTGCATGCGTGTACGATTTGCTTATCAATTACGACAGCAGGAAGGATAATTGCGCATCAGAAACATTACGGCATTATCTGAAATTACACAGTCACTATCATACACCATTTTTGTAAAAAACCAAAGTCTAAATGCGTAAAATTCACAATTTTATTTTTCCTTGTCATACGGGCAGATATGCCAAAATATCCTTGCTTGTATATTTATAGTTGTGTAAAATATTTTTAATAAACAGAAAAAACAGAAGAGTCGGGAGGACAATTTTATGGATTTTAATGTAAACAGTTTGTTTCTCTACATCGTGGCAATTTGCGTCATTATTTTTGTTTTGGCGCAGTCCGGATTTTTCCTGGTAAGGTCATATCGTAGAGGTAAGGAGTTAGGTATCAGTACGGCTAAACTCCGTAAAACCATTATTTCAACGGCGGTGTTCACCATTGCCCCTGCGGTATCCATTTTGATTGGTATCGTAACTTTATCCAAATTTCTCGGGATTCCGCTTCCTTGGATTCGAATGAGTGTAATCGGTGCTATCACCTATGAATTGCCGGCGGCGACTTCTACGGCGAATGCGTTGAATATTTCCTTGTCGGAGACGATTACGGACCCTAAAACATATTCAGCCATTGCTTGGGTTATGACCTTAGGAATTATGCCCAGCATTATCCTTCCTCCCATTCTTATGAAGAAGATTCAGGGTGGTATGGTTAAAATCAAGAATAAAGACCAAAAATGGGGTGATATGTTCTTGACCTCTATGTTTCTCGGTATGATTTCTGCTTTTCTTGGTATGGTTTTTGCGGATGTCAGAAACGGACTTGCAGGATGGATTCCTATTTTTGTATTGCTGGTATCAGCCGTGCTTATGTCGGTTTGCGGCCTTTTGATTAAAAAGTGTAAAATGCAGTGGTTGGAAACATATGCTCTTGCCATCAGTATGGTAGGTGCTATGATTTTTGCGGCGGTGATTACACCGCTGATTGGTTAAGAAAGGAGGTATATGCAAATGAGTGATTATATGAAGAAAACCGACTTATACGGTAAAATTTGGATTTGGACTGCAGTGGTTATCATCTCAATGGTACCCGTTGCGATTTGTTTGTATTATGATGCATGGCCTTCCGGAACTGCGGTGCTGAAAGGATTATTGGGCGTTGCACCAATCTACTGGACAGTAGGTGTGATTGAAGTTATTACCTATACCCCCATGCTTGGTGTGGGTGGTACGTATCTTGCGTTTGTAACCGGTAACTTAACCAGTTTAAAAGCCCCCAGTGCATTAAATGCCATGGAAAATGCAGAAGTGACTCCCGGCAGTGAAGAAGGCGAAGTAATTTCAACACTTGCTATTGCTACCTGCTCCATAGTAACTACCTTGGTTCTTGTAGTGGGTGTATGTCTTTTGACGGTAGTATCACCCATTCTTGATTCTCCGGTACTGGCACCTGCTTTTGACAACATTCTGCCTGCATTGTTTGGCGGTCTTGCGGTAGTCTACGTAAGCAAAAACTGGAAACTTGCCATTACGCCGTTGATTTTTATGGTAATTCTCTTCTTATGTGTACCTTCTCTTGCAAGTTCCGTAGGTGTTTTGGTGCCCGTAGGTGTGGTAATTGCCCTGATTGCGGCTCGTATTATGTATAAAAAGGGATGGGTATAGGAAGCAGAGATAACTTGGTAATGATACATAAAAGATGTATAAAAAGTATTTTGCCTGCCCAATAAAAAACGTTAAGAAAGATGTATTGCGGAGGATTTCATGATTGGATATATTTTAGGCGGAATCGGAGGAATTGTCCTGATTCTGTTTGCAGTAATTATAATAAGAACGTTGATGTTCAAACCGGAGAAGTTGCCGGAAATCAAGGCAGAACCTCTTACTTTTAATGAGGATAAAATCCTTCAGGATATGGTGGATATGATTCGGTGTAAAACGGTTTCAAACCGAGACGAATCCTTGGTAGACCGTGCCGAATTTACCAAGTTTGAGGCACTTTTAAAAGAACGTTTTCCTCTCATCCACGAAAAATGTGAATTTGAGAAAGTAGGAAAAACAGGACTTTTATTTTTATTAAAAGGAAAAACATCCGATAAGCCTTCGGTATGTATGGCACATTATGATGTAGTACCTGTGGAAGAAGAAGGGTGGACCAAACCGGCATTTGACGGATTGATTGAAGACGGATGTATCTGGGGACGCGGTACCCTGGATACCAAAGGAACCCTGTGCGGCGTGATGGAAGCCTTAGAGCAATTATTGGCAGAACACTATGTGCCCGAGAATGACCTTTATTTATCATTTTCCGGGGAGGAAGAGATTGACGGAGACTCCTGTGCCGATATTGTAAGCCACTTAGAGAAAAAGGGAGTAAAGCCGGCCATTGTTGTGGATGAGGGCGGTGCCGTTGTGGATAAAGTATTCCCCGGCGTACCCGGACAGTGTGCATTAATCGGTATTGGCGAAAAAGGTAGTGTGAATATGAATTTCAACATTGATTCCCAGGGCGGACATGCTTCAACTCCTCCGGTACATACTATTTTAGGACAGTTAAGTCAGGCTGTGACGGACATCGAAGGACATCCTTTTAAAAGGCAGTTGACAAAACCGGTTGCAGAGATGTTTGATACCTTAGGACGGCATTCTACTTTTCTGTATCGTATGATTTTTGCCAATTTGTGGCTGTTTGAGCCTGTATTGGATATGATTTGTAAAAAGTCCGGTGGGGAAATGAATGCACTGATGCGTACCACCGTAGCGGTAACCCGCATGGAAGGAAGTAAGGCCTACAATGTACTTCCGCCAAAGGCAAGTTTTGGTATCAATATGCGACTGCTCGGCAATGATACGATTGATTCGGCTACAGAATATTTAAAGAAGGTTATCGGAAACGATGCCATTACGCCGGAATTGGTAAACGGTATGAATCCGTCCATATATTCTGACACTTCTTGTGAAGAGTGGTTTAAGTTAAAAGATGTTATTCGTCAGACCTGGCCGGAGGCCATTGTATCACCTTATTTGATGATGGCTTGCAGCGATTCCAGACATTATTGTCGCATTACGGACCGGGTGTATCGTTTTTCGGCAATGTATTTGTCCAAAGAAGAACGCGGAATGATTCACGGAAATGATGAGAGAGTGCCCATTGAAACTTTGATTAAGACAGTGGAGTTTTATGTGAGACTTTTGAAGGTGTTGTAGACGCAGGGGGAGATTTTCTCCCCCGCTTTTTTGTGTTACGCAACTTAAGAAACAGCAAATTTTGTACCTTTTTACAAAAATCGGTTGCTTTTATTTTTAAAAGGTGTAAAATGAGTGTGGTTTTGTGAAAAAAGTGTGTATAAAGGGAAACTCAAAGGAAGAGCATTGTACTTATAAAAGCAGGTCAATGCGCTTTTTCTGTGTTTGAATGCATACGTGTGGTTAAAAGATAAGAGGATAGTGTAAAAGCACTTTGGAATGGTGAAAAAATGAGACTTAGAAATGTAACAGGCTCCAGAGAGTATATTGCGGACAGTCGGTTTGTCATTCATAACCCGGAAGAGCGTAAGGGAAAATGGAGTGAAGTTTTTGGAAACAATCATCCGGTCCGTATTGAAATCGGTATGGGTAAAGGCAAGTTTATTATGCAACTTGCTAAGGAAAATCCGGATATTAATTATGTGGGAATTGAGAAATATTCCACTGTTTTGTTGAGAGCAATCCAGAAGATGGAAGTTGAGGAACTTCCCAACTTGATTTTTATACGAATGGATGCGGAGGATATCAACGAGGTTTTCGCGAAAGGAGAAGTTGACCGTATATATTTGAACTTCTCGGATCCGTGGCCTAAAGACAGACATGCGAAGCGTCGTTTGGAGAGCCGCGAATTTCTGGCACGCTATAATGAATGCCTGAAATCGGACGGAATAATCGAATTTAAAACGGATAATCGCGCTTTGTTTGACTTTGCGGTGGAGGAAGTGCCGGAGGCCGGCTGGAAAATTGTGAAACTTTCCTATGATTTGCATGCGGATAAAGAGATGATGGCCGGAAATATTATGACGGAGTACGAAGAGAAATTTTCATCCATGGGAAATCCGATTTGCAAATATATTATAGAACGTTAGCCGTAGTTTCCGTATGAAGAGTTAAATAACAGATTTAGGAACAAAAGATAAGAATTCTTTTTATAATAACTTAGATATAAGATTCTTCACAAAAAAGAAAGAAGGAAAAGTCATGTTAGCACAAATTTTGGCAGTCACTATTTTCTTGGTAATGTTTATTATGATTATCACTGAAAAAATTGAACGTCACTATGTAACTTTAGGATGTGGTCTTGCGACCTTAATCTTAGTATTTGGTCTTGCAATGAAAGATTTGCATGCAATATGGGAAACACTCAATATTGCGCCGATGTTTACATTGGGATTTTGGTATGAAGCGGGTACCGCAAGTGAAAGCACCAGTGGAATTAACTGGGCGACTATTATTTTCATCGCGGGTATGATGATTATGGTAGAAGGTATGGCAAAAGCCGGTTTCTTCCGCTGGTTATGTATGGCAATTGCCAAAATGGTAAAATTCCAGACAGTGCCTATTTTCCTGACCTTTATGATTATGTCGGCAGTTTTGGCAATGTTTATCGACAGTATCACTGTTATTCTTTTTCTGGCAGCAGTTACCGTGGAATTAGCACAGTTATTGAAATTTAATCCGATTCCCATGATTTTGGCGGAAATTTTCTGTGCAAACTTAGGCGGTTCCGCGACTATGTGCGGAGATCCTCCTAACATTATTATCGGAACTTCTTTGGGATACAGTTTTAGTGATTTTATTATGAACACCGGTGTAATCGCTGGAATTTCTTTGATTGTTGTGGTATTATATTTTTATATCGTATTCAGAAAGCAATTGGTTGCCGGTGTAGCATCCGAGGAACTGGATACAACAAAATGTGCGAACAAAATTGAAAATAAAAAAGGTTTTATTATCAGTTGCATTATTTTCGGTGTAGCAATTGTCCTGCTGGTAACCCATGCTCAGACCGGCTTAACGGTGGCTACCATTGGACTTTTTATCTCGATTGTAACTTTGATTGCGGCCGGAAAGTCTGCATTTGAGTTATTAAAAAAGGTAGATTACAAAACAATTTTGTTCTTTGTCGGCTTGTTTGTTGTAGTAGGTGGTTTGGAGCAGACCGGTACTTTGGAGATTATCGCTGCATTTATCGGTAAAATCAGTGGCGGAAATATGTATTTGATGCTTGCAATCATCATCTGGATTTCCGGTATCGCCAGTGCTTTTATTGATAACATTCCGTTTGCGGCTACTATGATCCCCGTTATTAAGAGCCTTGCGGCAACTCAGGGTATTGATTTATCCGTTTTGGCCTGGGCGTTGGCAATGGGTACCGATGTCGGCGGAAGTGCGACCCCGATTGGAGCATCTGCAAATGTTGTAGGTACTTCCGTGGCGGCGAAAGAAGGATATCCCATTGGCTGGGGCAAATATTGCAAATATATGGTTCCCGCAACGATTATTGTAATGGTAATTTCCATGTTGATTGTCTGGATGCGCTATCTGTAAAAGGAAAGGGGCTGACAGAATGGAGAAAAAACAAGTTATTATTTCGATTGGTCGTGAGTTTGCCAGTGCAGGTCACGAAATTGCCGAAATTCTTGCCAAAAAATTCGAGTTGCCTCTGTATGATTATCACATCATGAGAGAGGTTGCGGCTCGTAAAAATGTTAAGGTAGAGAACATCGAACCTTATGATGAACTGCCCAACAGGGTTTTATCAAGAACTGTCAAGGGACACAGCAGTTCTCCTCATGTAAATATCGCACAGATGCAGTTTGATTTCCTGCGTAAGAAGGCAGACGAAGGTGAATCTTTCGTGGTAGTGGGAAGATGTGCAGAAGAAGTTTTAAAAGGAAACAAAGGTCTGATTACTATTTTTATCCTTGGTGATATGGATAAGAAGGTTGTCCGCGTTATGAAATATCATGATATGACTGAAAAGAAGGCGATCAAATTTATTGAAAGCCAGTCCAAGAAAAGAAAGGCATATCACAATTATTTCTGCGATACCAAATGGGGCGATTCCAGAAACTACGAGATTTGCATTAACAGCAGTAAGTTGGGTATTGATGCAACCGTGGATTTATTGGAACGTTATATCAAACAGAGAATTGAAGAAATGTAAAAGAAAGTCTCCGACGGAATAGTCGGAGACTTTTTAATATTTTAAATAATAGTTTGTAGCCTTTTATGCATTTGAATTGTATATTAAGTGAAAGGACGGTGATAAAATGCACCCAAATTCGCGAATAGAACAGGTGACAGAGACAATTAAAAGAAATTCAGATAGTGTATACCGCCTTGCCTTTTCCATGGTCAAAACGGTTCAGGATGCAGAGGATATTAGACAGGAAGTTTTTATACGATATATTCGTAAAAACCCCGCATTTGAGAGCCCGGAACACGAGAGAGCGTGGTTTATCCGCGTTACAACAAACCTTTGTAAAAATCTGTGGAAGTCGGCTTGGCGACAGAAAATGGTAAGTATGGACGCGATTTTCGCGCAGGCTGCCGAATGTACAGAGCGGCCGGTTGAAACCCAGATGGACGGAAGTGTAAAGGATATTTCCGGCGATACGGCAGGAGTTCTTTCACAGATCACACTTACGGATGAGGAAGAAAGGATCGTAGAAACCGTAAAGCGCTTACCTATAAAATATCGGGTTGTGATACACCTTTTTTACTATGAAGAAATGAGTGTAGAAGAGATTGCAGCTGCGCTGAAACTTCAGCCTTCCAATGTAAGGGCCAGACTTACCAGAGCACGAACGATGCTGAAAAATTGGTTAAAGGAGGATGTGTAATGTTTCAGAATATATATAAAAGTGCATACGATAAAATCGGCGCTGGGGCCGCAGTAATCAGTGATGAAGCGATACAGGGCTGGATTGAGAAAAGTTTGTTAGAAGAAAAGAAAGGCGACAATTTTGCTCAAAGTGCGGAAATGGGTAAATTAAGTCGCAAAAAAAGGAGAAACAGAAGGGCAGTAGGCATGTTCCCGGGCATGGTGGCAGCAGTTTGCCTTGTGGTTTGCCTTGGCCTTTTTATGGGAGTGCCGGTGGCAGCGGAGAATATTCCGGCCTTTTACGGAGTGTTAGAGCGAAATGCGCCGGACTTGCTTAATTATTTAATTCCTGTGCAAAAAACAGACAGCAGTTCAGGCATTGTATTAAATTTGGAAGCGGCCAAAATTAATGGAAATACCGCAGAAATACTGGTTTCTTTTACGGATGACGGGACGGGAGATTATATCCGCGGAGAAGTGGATATGTATGACAGTTATCACCTGAAAAGTTATAGCGGAGAGAGTAATGTAGGCGGATGTTATTTTATGGAATATGATGAAGTACAGGATAAGGCATATTTTCAGATTGATTTGACCAGTACTGAAGGGACTTTTGATACGGAACGTATGGAATTTAACGTATATCAACTTCTGACAGATTGCCAAAGTTATACGGAAGAGATTTCGCTTGAGAATATGGATACGTCTTATGATTTGAAAGCAGTGAGTCTAAACGGCCGCAGCGGAATGGGCCAGGAAAATCCGTTATTAAACAGGCTGTCATGGTCCGGAGATGAAACTGATCCAAGACCGGGGCATCTTGTAATGAATGTGCCGGTAGGAGAAATGGATCCTGAAACAATGGAACTTACAGCAGTTTCCTATGAGGAAGGGATACTTAAAGTACAACTTTTCAGGGGGAACTTCAAAGCGGCAGATCGTCATATGAACATTTATCTTTTGGATGAAGCCGGAAATCAGGTTTATGCTAATTTGGCAGTGGGTTGGCAGGAAGAAGTGAAAGGAGAAACCGTCTCTCTGGAAGAATATTATTTCGTTGTACCGGAAGAAGAACTTGCAAACTACACCCTTTGGGGTGAAGGTGAAGTCCGCGCCGGCAGTATCGAGGGTGAGTGGAGCATTAATTTTAATATCGAATAAAAACGGAAAAGGTCATATTGACAGAAATATTGTCGATATGGCTTTTTTAATTTGACCTAAATTTTACATTCTCTGTATTTTAGATTTTACATATCGCTTTTAGAATGATGATTATAAAGCAGCAAACAAAAATTCTTTAAAAGGAGATATTAAAATGAAAAAATTAGTAATAACAATGTTAAGTATGATGTTGATGTGTTTTGTTTTGGTTGGTTGCGGAGCAGAAAATGCGGGTTCTGTTTCTACCGATGGCTCTACATCTATGGAAAAGGTAATTGGCGGACTTGGAGAGGCTTTTCAGAATAATACGGGAATCGTGTTTACTTATAATCCGACAGGATCCGGATCCGGAATTAAAGCGGTTGAAGAAGGGCGCTGTGATATTGGTTTATCTTCCCGCGAATTAAAAGAAGAAGAGAAAGCATTGGGCTTGAAGAGCACTGTTCTGGCATATGACGGCATCGCAATCATTGTCAATAATGAAAACACGGTGACGGATTTAAGTCTGGAAACCATTGCACAAATTTATGTGGGAGAAATCATAAATTGGTCAGAAATCGGTGGTAAGGACGCTGAAATTGTGTTGGTTGGCCGAGAGGCAGGTTCCGGAACAAGAGACGGTTTTGAGTCGATTATTGATAGTGTAGATGCTTGCAACTATCGTCAGGAATTGACATCGACCGGAGATGTGATTACAGCGGTTTCTCAAAATCCGGGAGCAATCGGTTATGTTTCGGTTGCCTCTGTAAAGGATAGTGTCAAAATCCTTACAATCGACGGAGTTGCGGCTACGGAAGAAAATATTAAAGACGGTACGTATCTGTTACAGCGCCCGTTTATACTGGTAACAAAAGAGGATGAAGCACTGAGTGAAGAGGCTCAGAAGTTCTTTGATTACATTACTTCCGGTGATGCAAACGATATTATTTCAGCAGCAGGCGTGGTTCCGGCAAATTAAATAAAAGCAAAGAGGAAGTGCGGCTCATTATTCGGTTAAGAGGATCGTATTATGAAAAAAAATCAATTTCTTGAGAATTTTATTCACGGTATATTTTTGCTGCTGGGCTTGATTACGGTTGGATGTGTTTTATTAATTACAATGTATTTGGTTATTTCAGGCATTCCGGCTATTTGTAAAATCGGACCAATCAATTTTTTGTTCGGAACGGAATGGGCGTCTACGGCAAAGGAGGCAAAATATGGAATTCTGCCTTTTATACTGACAAGTATTTTCGGAACGGCAGGAGCTATTGTAATTGGCGTGCCGGTTGGTTTTATGACGGCGGTATATCTGTCTAAACTTGCATGCCCGAAGGTAAAGTCTGCAATGCAGTCCGTTGTCAGTCTTCTTGCCGGCATTCCGTCTGTTGTTTTTGGGTTGGTAGGCATGCTGGTATTGGTTCCCGGTATCCGAAAAGTTTTTCAGGTGCCGGATGGAGCCGGACTCCTGGCCGCAATTATTGTGTTGGCGATTATGATTTTACCATCGATTATAAAAATGTCCGTTACCGCCTTAGATGCCGTTCCAAAAGAATATGAGGATGCTTCGCTCGCTTTGGGAGCAACGCCTGTAGAAACTTACTTCAGGGTGTCCGTCCCGGCAGCCAAAAGCGGGATTGCGGCTGCAGTTGTACTGGGTGTCGGTCGCGCCATCGGAGAAGCAATGGCGGTTATGATGGTTGCCGGAAATGCGCCCAATATGCCGAATTCTCTTTTTCAGAGTGTTCGCTTCCTGACTACGGCTGTTGCCGGTGAAATGTCTTATTCCAGTGGCTTGCAACAGCAGGCGTTGTTCTCTATTGCATTGGTTTTGTTTCTTTTTATCATGTTTATCAATGCAGCACTAAACTTTTTCCTGAAACGTGAAAAGGAGTAGGCTATGTTAAAACAATTATTTCTGAACAAAAGAAAAAGTTTTGAAGTTTTTACAAAGGCAATAATGTATTTATCCGTTGGTCTGACTGCTGCGCTGGTACTGTTTCTTTTATTGTATATATTAATATGCGGAATACCGAATATTACGCCGGAGTTATTGATGAGCAAGCCAAGTTATCTGACGGAGAAAATTGGTATTTTGCCGGATATTTTAAATACATTATACATAGTATTTGCGACGCTTTTGCTTGTATTGCCTTTGGGTGTGGGTGCAGCTGTCTATCTGACGGAATACGCAACCAGTAAAAAAATGGTAAGCATTATTGAGTATGCAGCGGAAGCACTTTCCGGTATACCGTCCATTATATATGGTCTGGTGGGTATGCTCTTATTTTCCAATCATATGGGAACTTGTCTGATGGCCGGAGCGTTGACGTTGGTTATTATGAATCTCCCCACGATTATGCGGACGACGCAGGAAAGCCTGAAAACCGTTCCGCAGTCGTATCGGGAGGGTGCTTTTGGATTAGGAGCAGGAAAATGGAGAGTAGTACGTACTGTGGTCCTTCCGGGATGTGTGGATGGTGTTATTACGGGGTGTATTCTGTCTGTTGGTCGTATTCTTGGCGAATCTGCGGCATTACTTTTTACTGCCGGCTTTGCCCATGCCGTAAATGGCCTGGTAGACGGATTGGCGGCTCCGGGCGCAACCCTGACGGTAGCACTTTATGTTTATGCAAAGGAGCAGGGAGAGTTTGGCGTGGCATTTGCCATTGCTGCCATTCTGATGTTGCTGACATTGCTGATTAATTTTGCCGCAACCTTGGTGCAAAGACATTTCGCAAAAAGGAGAAGTATATGAGTAGTATTATTTCAGTAAAAGATATGTGTCTGTGGTATGGAGAACATCAGGCCTTAAAAAATGTAAATATCGAAATTATGCCTAAAAGTATTACAGCGTTTATCGGTCCTTCCGGCTGTGGAAAATCCACGTTTTTAAAAACCCTAAATCGTATGAATGACTTAATTCCGGGGGTGAAAATTACAGGTGATGTCCGCTATGAAGGAACGGATATTTTTGCAAAAGAGGTGGACGTTAACAATCTTCGCAAAGAAATCGGCATGGTATTCCAGAAGCCGAATCCGTTTCCTATGAGTATATATGACAATGTAGCGTACGGTCCCCGAACCCATGGAATTACGAATAAAGTAAAATTAGATGAAATTGTAGAGCGGGCGTTGCGGGACGCTGCCATCTGGGATGAGGTAAAGGACCGGTTAAAAAAGAACGCACTTGGTATGTCTGGCGGTCAGCAGCAGCGTTTGTGTATTGCCAGGGCTTTGGCCGTTCAACCGAAGGTTTTGTTGATGGATGAGCCGACTTCTGCTCTTGATCCGATATCCACTTCGCGAATTGAGGAACTGGTTATGGAATTAAAAGAGAACTATACCATAGTCATGGTGACACATAATATGCAACAGGCCGTTCGAGTGTCTGACTACACGGCATTTTTCCTGTTAGGTGAGTTGGTTGAATTTGATAAGACAGATAATATCTTTTCAACCCCCGGAGATAAGCGGACGGAAGATTATATTACCGGAAGATTTGGTTAAGGAGAGAAACATGAGAAATCGGTTTGATGAACAACTTTTTGAATTGAACAGAGAAATTATTGAAATGGGCGCTATGTGTGAAGAAGCCATTGCGTTGGCATCCAAAGCGCTGATGACAGGCGATTTGGAGTTGGCATACCGGGTAAAAGCAAACGGCTCGGGTATTGATCAAATGGAGCGCGATATAGAGGGACGTTGTATGAAACTTCTGCTTCATCAACAGCCGGTTGCCGGGGATTTGCGATTGATTTCTGCCGCACTTAAAATGATTACGGATATGGAGCGTATTGGAGATCAGGCAGAAGATATTGCAGAAATAGTTACTTTTTTAGATGGCCGAACCATGGAAGACGTGAATTTAATTGAGGAAATGGCTCGGGAAACCATACAAATGGTTACTTCCAGTGTGGATGCTTTTGTTAAAAAAGATGTGAATCTGGCGTATAAAGTGATAGCCAGGGATGATGTGGTAGATGATTATTTTTCTAAGATAAAAAGTAGTATTCTCAACATAATTGCAGAAAATTCTTCTGATGGCGAGTTTGTACTTGACCTTTTGATGATTTCGAAGTATTTTGAACGCATTGGAGATCATGCTACCAATATTGCCGAGTGGGTGATTTATTCCGTAACCGGTACACACAAGGAGGTGTAAAGATGATATGGTGCGTAGAGGATGATTCAAGCATCCGCGACATCGAATTATATGCACTGAATTCTGCAGGGTTCGAAACGAAGGGATTTGAAGAAGGAATTTCCGCGTGGGAAGCATTAAAGAGCGAGAAACCGGAACTAATTGTTCTGGATGTTATGCTACCCGGAATGGACGGAATTGAAATTTTGACAAAAATGAAAGAATCTGCTGAATATCACAATATTCCTGTTATTCTGGCAACAGCCAAGGGCCAGGAATACGACCGTATCCGAGGATTGGATTTGGGTGCCGACGATTATATGGTAAAACCTTTTAGCATAATGGAAATGGTATCCAGGGTAAAAGCGGTATTGCGTCGCAGCAAACCACAGCAGGCAATCAAATTGCTAAAAGCAGGTGGATTAATTGTGAATACGGAGGAACATACCGTTGCTGCAGACGGAAAGAGAATTCAACTGACCTTTAAGGAATTTGAATTGCTTCGAATGTTTCTTTCTCATCCCGGAATGGTATATACCAGAGAGCAAATGTTTTCGCAGGTATGGAAAACGGATTATATGGGAGACTCCCGCACTCTGGATTCACATATCCGTACGTTGCGCCAGAAATTAGACGATTATGGCAAAAGGATAGAGACGGTACGTAATGTAGGATACCGGTGGGAGGCAGATTATGACAAGTAAAATCTTTAAGTCCATCCTATCCGTGGCAGTTGCCGTTTTAGTAGCAAGTCTTATTATTATTACCGGCGTGCTCTATCAGTATTTTAGTAATGTGCAGGAAGCCCGGTTAAAAGATGAGTTAAATTTGGTAGCAAGTGCAACAGAACAACTTGGCGGGAGTTATTTGGAAGGATTGAAATCCAGTCGCTATCGTCTGACATGGGTAGATTCTGACGGAACGGTTATTTATGACAGTCATGCGGATGTTGCAGTTATGGAAAATCATGCCGACCGCGAAGAAATTCAAGAAGCCCTTGTTTCCGGTACGGGAAGCAGTATCCGCCAGTCATCTACCTTAATGCAGCAAACTATATATGAAGCAGTACGTCTGAAGGACGGTAGTGTTCTTCGTATTTCAGTGGGACACGCGACTGCTCTTTTTCTGGTAAGGGGAATGCTCCAGCCTATTGGTATTGTTCTGATCATTGCGATTATACTTTCAGCATGGCTTGCACATCGTATGGCAAAGCGTGTCGTAGAACCGTTAAACGGACTGAATCTGGAAGAGCCCTTGGAAAATGATGTATATGATGAGTTATCTCCGCTTCTTCACCGTATTCATGCGCAGCATCTGCAAATTAAGAGACAGATGCGTATGTTGCAACATAAGCAGGATGAATTTAACCAGATTACGGATAATATGAAGGAAGCCCTTGTACTATTGGACAATGCGGGCAGAATTATCAGTATAAATCCGGCGGCAAGAACATTGTTTAACACAGGAGTCGATTGCATAGGAGAGGATTTTCTGAATAGTGAGCGTAAAAAGGATATGCGTATGGCCTTAAAGGAAGCAGAGGAATGCGGGCATGCGAATTTCCGAATGAAAAAGAACGGTAAAGAATATCAATTTGATTTGAGTCGCATTGATTCTGAGGGAATTACGCACGGTATGGTTATTCTTGCTTTTGATATTACCGAGCAGGTAAATGCGGAACGAAACCGAAGGGAATTTACGGCAAATGTATCTCATGAGTTAAAAACACCTCTGCAATCCATTATCGGTTCTGCCGAACTAATGGAAAACGGTATTGTCCGACCCGAAGATGTGCCGCAATTTGTGAAGCGTATTCATAAAGATGCGTCCGGTCTGGTGACGCTGATTGATGATATTATACGATTATCGGAATTGGATGAAGGTATGGAGATGCTTTATGAGGATGTATCTCTCCGCAGTTTGGCGGAAGAAGTACGCGAAACGCTTACGGATGCAGCGGAGCATAAGAATGTTTCGCTGGAGATAAACGGCGATACCGGAACGATAAAAGGGGTACGCAGATTGTTATATGAAGTTATTTACAATTTATGTGATAATGCCATTAAGTATAACAATCCGGGCGGCCGGGTAAAAGTATTGATTGAACAGAAGCCGGAGAGTGTCACTTTGTGTGTGGAGGATACCGGCATAGGTATCTCGCCCGAACATCATGATAAGGTGTTTGAACGTTTTTATCGTGTTGATAAAAGTCATTCCAAACAATCGGGGGGCACGGGTTTGGGATTATCGATTGTAAAACATGCTGTACAATATCACTACGGCAAAATTACCATGGAGAGTGAACGGAACAAAGGAACAAAAATTTCGGTTGTATTTGATGTATAAGTTTTTCCGTATGTAACCGGAATGAAAAATATCCGTTAAAAGGCTTATCCGTGTATCTGAGTAAAGTAACAAAAAGAGCACCTTTGCAACATTATACTGCAAAAGGTGCTCGATGATTTTTACTTCGCTACCGAATTTATGGTTCCGATGAATACGGGCAGACCGCTTTCTACATCCACAATGGCATAGACGAAAGGTCTGTCTAAAATGACTTCCTTAATCTCTCTCAGTTCCGGTTCTGCACAGGATTCACACTGCATTTCCACTGCAGTTACCGCAGCCGCTTTGGTGCCGTTTTCATCCAGTTCAATGTAAGTTTTATGAATGACGTTACTGATATATAAATTTACGGTAGGGTCTGTTACCATAGGGGAAAAGTCTGCCAGACCTTCGGTAAATGCGGTAGGCATTCCCATATCTGTTAAGGCATCGTTCATAGTAAGACTATAGGAGTAAGTAAAGCAGGGTAACTTGGTGATTACATCATATTCGGTGGTATGACTTTCATAAAAGGCCATATAATCCTCCGCAGTCATGTTTGTTACAAAGTCTTCAATGGCGCCTTCTTCCTTGGGAAGCATTGCCAGGAAGGCATATTCCCTGCCTTCATAGTATTTCATAAAACCGGTGGCACTATCGTTTTCGAAGTAGTCAACGCTGGTTTCATTTAACATTCTTGCCTGCTCTTCCGCACCTGCGGCATTGGTGAAAATGCCGTTCTCATCGATTTGATATTCATTATATTCCTCTTCCCATTCGCCCTCAAAAGCAATGGCATTGATTAAATACATTGCTACTTCGGGGGGTATTTCATTCAAAAGTTCGGTAATCATACCATCGGTATTTTCGTTTACCCAGTCATTGATTTCTTCTACTGCTTTATCGTTAAAAGGAAGCATATGCGCTTCTGCGTTCATATCTTCTTTTATGGTGTTTGCAAAGGTTTCATTTAAGCAGTCACCCAGAATGGTTTCGTTGGTCCACATAGAATTTGCAATATGGAACTCCGCGCCGGTACTGTAAGTCATCATGCTGTCCAAATCTTTTACGAAAGCATTGAGTTCTTCGGTTGTGGCATTGGGGCACAGTACGGTTAACATTTCGTTTAAGGTATCGCCTTCGGCACCGTTTAAAGCCATTGCAAGGGCAAATTCCACGGAAGCCGGAGAAATCATACTGTTTTCACCTTCTGTAAGACTTCTTTTCAAAAGTTCCACGGAGAAATTTATGTAGGCTTCATTCAATTCTTCCGGTAAAACAGGACGCACGTAATCTGAAGGGATTTCCACGTCAGGTGTTTCCGGCTCTTCCGGTTCTTCAAATTCCGCAAATAACTCATTCATAATGTTAAATTCAAAGGCTGAGTTACTGCCGCATCCCGTAAGAAATACGATAGGAATTAAGGTTAGTAGTGCAATGTATTTGGCGTATTTTTTTTTCATAAAAAACCTCCTTTTGTCGTGTATCTGTTAAGGATACGGCGGAACCGGTTCCTTTTTATGGCTTTTTTATAAAAATTTTAGAAAAAAAAGGCCGTTCCCTCTGCGGATTATGTTATACTCAAGGAAGATAAAAATCAAGCGTGGGAATTTGTATGAAATTAAAGACCAAACTGTGGATTACTTTTATAATTATTGTGGTGTTACCGATTCTGTTGACCACCATTGCGTATTTGGTGATTGGTGCCGCTACGGTGTTGGGAATGCGGGATACTTACGGGGAAGACAGTATCAGTTTTTCTTTTGCATCCAATCCGGCCTCTGTATATGATGAAGTAATCAATGATCACTTTGATGCCATTAAGGAATATGCGGTTAGTGACCCGGAAAAATTAGCGGATAAAGAGTTTCTTGCTGCCGTGGACGAGAGTTTGCAGGAAGTATCGGCCTTCCTTGTTGTGAAAAAAGGTCAGACTTTATACTATGTTTCCCAGGAAAGCCAGTATGATCCGGTCATCCATCAATTGACGGACCTGGCCGATACGGATTTGGAGTATTATTTTAAGGATATAAGACGTCTGGTTAAAAAACTGGAATTTACTTTTGCGGACGGAAGCGAAGGAAGCATTTATCTGGTTACGAAAGTAAATACCATGGTTTCGGAGGCGCTTGTTACCGCAATGCTTATTGCCATGATTATCGTGTTGGTGGTAACGGGTATTCTGTTAATCTGGTGGCTGCGTCGCAGTATTTTTACGCCGATGAACCAGTTAAAAGAAGCGATGCAAAAAATTGCCGAAGGCGATTTGAACACGGAGCTTGTTACGAAAGAAAAGGGTGAAATCAAAGACCTTTTTGATAATTTCGAGACTATGAGAAAGCAGTTAAAAAGCACTGCGGAGGAAAAGGCGTTGGTGGAGAAAACCAACAAAGAGTTAATCCGCAATATTTCGCATGATCTTAAAACGCCCATTACTTCAATCAAAGGTTATGTAGAAGGTATCATGGACGGGGTAGCGGATACGCCCGAAAAGATGAATAAATACATTCGTACCATTTACAATAAAGCAAATGATATGGATTTGCTTATTAATGAGTTGACCGTTTATTCCCAGTTGGATGCAAAAAGTATTCCCTATCGCTTCCATCAGATCAGTGTGGCAGATTATTTCGGTGACTGTATTGAGGAAGTTGGGCTCGATTTAGAGCAGAAGGGTATCCGTTTTGAGTATATCAACGAGCTGGAGAACCACATTCAGATTTGGGCAGACCCGGAGCAGTTAAAACGAGTCATTAATAATATTATAAATAACAGTGTAAAATACCGCCGGCAAGAGGGTGCTTTTATATCCATCCACGTAGCGAATTTGAAGAATCAGGTGCAGGTGGATATGTCTGATAACGGAAAGGGTATTCCTGCCGAAGATATGGATAAAATTTTTGAGAGGTTTTATCGTACGGATGCATCCCGTAATTCTGCGCAGGGCGGCAGCGGCATTGGCCTTTCTATCAGTAAAAAGATTGTAGAGGAGCATGGCGGCGAGATTTGGGCCACCGGTGAGGAAGGCAAAGGTCTGACCATTCATTTTACGTTACGTAAATGTATCGCAGAGGAAGAAAATGCAGAGGAAACCGGTGAAACCGGACCGTTCAATAAAATTGAAAAAATGATTAAAAATACAGCCAAACGTATTGAAACCGAAGCTGAAAAAGTATCCTTGGAGCGTTTTGGTATCAATGAATTGGAAAAGGGCATCAAGGAGCGTTTTACGCCAAAGAAGTCCGAAGGAAGTAAAAAGAAATCGGGGAATAAAAATTCCTCAGAAGAGGCAGGTTCCAAAGAAGGAGGGACTGAAGAATGAGTAAAATTTTAATTATTGAAGATGAAGTAGCAATCGCAGAGTTACAACGGGACTATCTGGAAATGAACGGTTTTGAAGTTGCGGTTTGCGGTGACGGTGCTCTTGGTGCAAAAGAAGCACTTGACAATGATTATGATTTGGTAATTTTAGATTTGATGTTGCCGGGAATGGAGGGTTATGAAGTATGCCGGACCATTCGTGAGCAGAAAAATATTCCCATCATTATGGTAAGTGCCAAAAAAGAGGACCTGGATAAGGTTTACGGCCTTGGAATGGGTGCGGATGATTATATGACTAAACCGTTCAGCCCCAGTGAACTGGTAGCCCGTGTGAAAGCCCACCTGTCAAGATATGAGCGTTTGGTAGGCCAGGTGAAGAGTAAAAACGAAGTGATTGAAATCCGCGGACTCCGCATTGATAAAACTGCGCGCCGGGTGTTTGTAGAGGGAGAAGAGAAGATTTTTACCACGAAGGAATTTGATTTGCTTACCTTCCTTGCAAGCCATCCCAATCATGTATTTTCTAAGGCAGAGTTGTTCCGTGAAATTTGGGACATGGAATCTGTGGGAGACATTGCCACGGTAACCGTGCATATCAAAAAGATTCGCGAGAAGATTGAAAAAACCAGTGATAAGCCTGAATATATCGAAACGATATGGGGCGTAGGATATCGGTTTAAAGTATAGCAAATTCTGAAATCTTTTTATGTATCAGGGAAATGAATTACGTTTGAACAAAAAATAACCGCTGTGTGGATTGGATTCACACAGCGGCATTTATTTTATTTTTTCTTGGATTTGGGTAAGGCAATATAAGAATTCTTCCAGTCTTTTGGAGAAAATACCCATGCCAGGAACAGCGGAATGACTGCAACAATCGGATAAATGTAGCGGAAGTTCACTACCGGTCCCAACAGAAGGGTTAAGAAATAAATAAAAGGAAACAGTATTAAAATCATTTTATTTTTTTCTTTGAGGTAGAATACTGACATAATACAAAGTACCATTGTCCATACATAAAAGGACGGCTTAAATAACAGTGATATTATAGGCCAGTATTGATACTCGTTGGCATTTACTACCTTGGAATACCAGAGCAACACTCCCGGTAAATAAGAGTGTGATTCAATACCGTCAAAATACTGGGAGGTCGAAGCATTAAAGGTATAAAGCAATCCTAAATTGGAATCCACACCATAGCCCAATACCTCTGCGTGGGTCATATCGTCAATAAACCAATATCCCAGAGTTAAATGAAGGAATGCATCCAGGTAATCATTGGGATAAGCAAGTCCGATGGTAATCCAGTCTTTTATGGTTTGCGGTATATCGTTTGTCCAGTTATCGAAATCATGTAAACCAACGTTATGTTTTACTCCGTCAGCGATGATGGGATTGTATTTGGGCCAGCACCGTTCCGGAATATAATAACTTAAAATGTCATATTGTTCCTGGGTATGATATCCCATGTGATTATGTCCGGTACGGTTCATCTGTTGCAACATAACGCTTACCATTTCGATTTTACTGCCGCTGCTTGCGCCGGTAACATCCTGCAGAATGGCTTTTCCGCTGTGTCCGCCCACAACAATTAAGATGCAGAGAATCAACAGAAGCAAGCGTTGCTTTTGGCTGAATATAATATAAAAAATACTGAAAATCACAAAAGCATAAGCCGCATTGTTTCGGAACATAAGCATCAGGATTCCGGTAAGAAGCATGGCAATGAACAAAATAATACGCATCTTTTTGGTGCCGGACATTCTGTATTCCAACATAAGTGTAACCATAAGCAGGAAGAATGCCGTGAAGAAGATATCTTTAGTCATACTCAATGCCAAAACCGGATGAATGGGAAGCAGGGCAAAAACGGCTGTAGAAAGCCAGCATGGCCATTTTTTTCCGGTAAGGCGGTTTAACATAACGCAAGAGTAAGCAAAACAAGCCGCCAATACCAGCATTTGTAAAATACTGAAAAGGGACATAGCAATTTCATAGGAGCCGATTTCGACGCCCAGAAGATAAAACAAACGAATCAAACCTGTGTGAATCAAAGGATGGTGGGTGTTCATATGTCCACCATAGGCTTCTACCATCTGTCTGTGAAAATCATAGGACATAATAGCAGGATAGTATGCCAAAAAGGCAGGAATCCAACTGACAAAAATAATCCCGAAGGAAATCCAGAAAAATTTCGTGCAACTTTTTTTATCAAAGGTCCTTAATTCAGTATTACGTTTGCTTTTTACCCGGTCCATCAGCATAAACCAGAGGTTGGGAAGGGATGTAAAAGCAATGCCCAGAGCCATGGATATAAAAAGAATGAAGAGTTTTCCTTTGACGCCAAGCGCTGTCATACCGTCTACTTTAAGTTGGTAACCCAACACATAGGATAAGGCAAGAAGGAACGCAAAGCCGTAAGAATAGGCAATACGGCGGATTCTATGCTTTTTATCCTTGATTTCCATCCATTGAATGCAGGTACAGAAAAGAAGAGCAGCATTCAAAAGGCAGAAAATAATTTTTATAAAAAGAGATGAAAGGAAAGTTTCGCTACCGGAAAGTTCCAATAAATAGCAGGTTCCGATATTGCCGAGAATGGCAAGAACCAGCCAAACCGGAAGCAGAAACTTCAATTTTTGTGAGGGTATTTTTTTAAACATACAATGCTCCTTTACTATAAATGTGTTGTCTGAAGCAACATAATTATACGGTAAATTCCTTTGAGACCGCAGAGGATATACAGCAGCCAAATAAGCCATTTCTTGGAAGACATGCGTTCCTGCAGTTTTTCGCCTTCTTCAAACAAAAGAATTACCATACAAAAGTACGCCAAAAATAAACTGTATTCCGAAATACCCGGAAAAAGAACATAAATGGCAGACATAACTGCTGTTATAATGAGCAGTACTTTGCTGTGGATTTTCAGTTGCAATTTGTCTTCTTTTGCGGAAAATGTAAGTAAAATCAACAAAAGAGGAAGTATAATAACCAACAAGTCCGCCAGGGAGGCAAAGGAATGTAAAATGTCCGTAAAAGAGGAAAATGTACAAAGTTTCCATTGGCTGAACTGTTCATTTATATGCACCAAAGTTCCCGGATTAATCATGGGCACAAAAGCAAGATAGATGCAAAGAAACCGCAGATAGGAACCGGGAGTAATTTTTTTCAGGAAAATTACAGGTAAAAGGGTGGTTAATACCATACCGAGCCCGCCGAGACTGTCAATTAAGAGATCATAAGGTTGACGGTCCGGGGCGTTTTGCATCAGGGCAAGATATAAGCCTGCGCCTTGGGCGGTTTGAATATCATGAAGCGCCCAAAAGGCAAAAAGAATCAATCCTGCCGAAACAGCAAGAAAGATAATATTTGCTATTATATTTTTCTTTTTCAGAGTTTGCGACATACTTGAAAACTCCCGTTTCTGATTCTTTTATACGTAAATTATGCGATATAAAGAAGTAAAATATATACTGCATAGAGCCAACTGCCGGAAGTCAAAAGGCAGAGTAATGTTTTCTTGGATTTTGACAGGGGCATAAGTTCCTTCAACATCGATATAATCAAAATAATAAACACGCACATGGTACCGAAGGTTGCTCTGTCCGGATAATGGGGTGACAGGACCATGGCACCGTAGGAAAGTACTCCGTGTGCAAGTAAAAACCACTGAAAAGGCTTTAATTTCTTTTCGTATACGGCTGTATAGACGAAAAGTACAAGAAGGAAAAGTGCCGCGGCAGGAAACAGATAATCCGCACCGGCGCGTAACATGCTTAAAAAGCGTTCACTGATACTTGTCCATAAATCGGTTTCGGGAAGTTCTGCGGTTCGCACGAAGTTTCCCGGAGCAATCACCACAAGAATACTGCCGAGAAGGGAGCATGCTGCACCCAAATACATCCAAACAGCGGGCTTGCGTTTTATTATTTTATGAATGTAAAGAATAACCGCTACGGCAATCAGGCAACTTGCAGGCCCCATATTTTCATTGCTCCAACCCGTAATCAGGCCGAGAGGAACAATCCAAATGGAAACAAGAGGAAGTTTACTGCCTTCGATTGCAGAAGTTTCTCTTAAGTATACCCATAAAAACAATAAAATCCATACGGAAGAATATACATAGTTAACGGTACCGGACTGCCAAAACATACTGTCCATAAAGTTAGCATTAAAACTAATCATTAGGGATGCGGCCAAAAGAAACCAAAACGGTTTTTTACAACCGGCGATTACGCAAATCAGCCAAACCAGAGTCAACATCATAATCAGATTCAATATGTTGGCTGCGGTCTCCCCCCACATCAGTGTAATCTGAAGAATTCCGTGGGTAATATTGCGTCCGCCCCAATTGAAAAAGTGCCAGACCTGACTTTCCCATACATCGCTTAATGTCTGTAAAGGTTCGCCGGTGACCAGATTG
Source organism: Lachnospiraceae bacterium (assembly GCA_017473115.1). Lineage (GTDB taxonomy): Bacteria > Bacillota > Clostridia > Lachnospirales > Lachnospiraceae > UBA3766. The sequence continues at coordinate 124,462 of JAFUNC010000001.1, read as the reverse complement.
GTGCTGTACCATAAATCATCCATTACAAATACACACTTGGAATGTGCAAGATATTCAACTGCCAAGAGGAGAAGTATTCCGGCAAAAATAAGCACATTGCCGAATAACTTGTTTTTTTCTTTCATGTATGCCTCCGTAAAAGCCTTTACTACCTGGAATTTTAGCATATCGGCAATTTTACTTCAATAAAAAAGTGTGTGCCGTTGGGATTGAAAGCTTTTTTTGTGTGTGATACCATAAAAACGCCGGTATAATATTTTATATGGGAAAAACAAATAAGTGGGAGGAGACAGGATATGTCGGTCCCGAAACTTATGTTGCAAAAAGGTGATAAAACGGATGAAAACGCAAATCATATATGAAGACAATGATATTTTGGTATGTTATAAGCCTGCGGGAATCGCGGTACAGACTGCCGGTGTTTTTCAGCAGGATATGGTCAGCGAGTTAAAAAATTATCTTGCAGAAAAATCAGATACGACAGGAAAAGAGCCGTATCTCGGTGTGGTACATCGTTTGGACCAACCCGTAAGCGGTGTGCTTGTATTCGCCAAAACGCCGGCGGCCGCTGCTTCTCTTTCGGCGCAGGTGCAGGACGGTAGGGCAGAGAAAATGTATCGTGCGCGGGTGTACGGAGCATTTTCTGAAAAAGAGAGTGTGTTGGAAGATATTTTGCTCAAAGACGGTAAAACAAATACATCCCGGGTGGTAAAGATAGGAAGCAGGGAAGTACAGCAGGGTAAAAAAGCCAAACTTTCGTATCGCGTGTTGCAGGAAACTGCAGTAGAGGAAGAAATATATTCCGAAGTGGAGATTACACTTTTTACCGGCAGACACCATCAGATTCGTGTGCAGATGTCTAATGCGGGACATCCGATTCTCGGGGATACAAAATACGGAACGCCGGGTTCGTCGGAATTATCGGCCAAAGTGGGAAAAGGATTAAAACTTTGTGCCTTCCGATTGACTTTTATACATCCAAATACGGGGAAAAAAGTAAGTTTCACGGCACCGGAAATTTTTTAGCAGTTTCAATAATACAGTAAAAAATTACAATGATTATTTTAGGATAAAAAACTCATACTAACCTTAACAAACACGATTGGATTTAAGAAAAATTTTTTCTTAAAGTCTTTTATTCGGGGCAAAGGAGAGGTGCGGTATGAGTTTTTTACTTGGTTTGTGGAAGCATAATTTTATCAAATTGACGGTGATTACGGCAGGCGTGCTGCTGTTTTTTCGTTATGCGGTAAGTTTTTTGGCGCCTTTTCTCATTGCATTTCTTTTTGTGTTGATTTTTCTTCCTTTCTTAAAGAAGATAAATGCAAAAACAAAAATACCCGTTGGGATATTGGCGGGTGTACTGCTTGGAATGCTGGCGGCACTTCTTTTGCTGGCCGGGTGGTTCGGTATTTGCCGCTGTATGGATATGGTAGGAGATTTCAGACAAAACGGCGACTATTTCAAGGATTGTTGTGTGGATGTTCTGCACACCTGTTGTGATTTTGTGGGAGAAAAAATGCAGGTGGATGCAGGGCGGCTTGAGAGACGCGTGATGGAAAGTGCAGAAAATCTTGTAGTGAGTGTAACGGATCATGTTGCACCGAAAGCATTGGATGCGTCCTATTCTTACGCAGGTACCGTTTTTGATGCAGTGTTTGCAATTGTAGTAACCGTTATCGCCATAATCCTTCTTGTCAAGGATTATGACCGGATCAAAACGGCATTGGGTAAGAGCAAGGGATTTGTAAAGATGAGAGAACTGAGCCGCAAAATTCTTACACTTCTTAAAATTTATGTTAAGGCGCAGGCTATTATCGTTCTTTGCGTTTCGGCCGTATCTATGGCGGGACTTCTGGTTTGCGGCGTACAACGCTGGTATTTATGGGGATTTTTGACAGGTTTTTTGGATATGCTGCCTTTTATCGGAAGCGGAATTGTATTGCTTCCCATAGCGATTTTTTTGTTTTTACAAGGGAATGTATGGCAGGGAATCGGCTGTCTTTTGGTATACGGAATTTGTGTGTTTTTGAGACAGATTTTAGAACCGAAATTAATCGGAAATAAATTAAATGTATATCCGATTGTGGTTTTGCTGTCGGTATTTTTCGGAATGCAGTTTTTCAGTATCGGGGGAATTATTTTGGGCCCGATCAGTCTGTTTTTGATTCGGGAAATTTATGAGGAAATCAAAGAGTAGTCTGCCATGGGGTACAAAATTTATTTTCATGTGACATAAAGTAAGAAAAAATAACCGGCTTTGCGGATATTCATCTTGCCAGTCTGTCTTCTTTTCATATATAATAAAAAAGTCCGAAAGGAAGAAATGACGTTGGATAAACTTTGATAAGGAGAATGAATATGAGCAGTGAAATCAGAGATATTAACTTAGCCGAAAGCGGCGAGCGTAAAATAGAATGGGTAAAAAGAAATTGCGACCTTTTGAGAATGTTGGAAGAGGAATTCAGCAAGACAAAGCCTTTTGCAGGAAAAAAAGTGGCTTTATCCGTACATTTGGAGGCAAAGACAGCATATTTGTGTAAGGTGCTGGCAGCAGGCGGTGCCGAAATGTATGTAACAGGTTCCAATCCTTTATCAACTCAGGATGATGTAGCCGCAGCGTTGGTGGCAGCAGGCCTTGAAGTACATGCATGGTATGATGCAACAGAAGAAGAATACAACCATCACATCCGTAAGGTTTTGGAAGTAGGTCCTAACATCATTATTGATGACGGCGGTGATTTGGTACATATGATGCATACCGAATTCCGTGACTTAATTCCCAATGTAATCGGCGGCTGTGAAGAAACCACCACAGGTATCATCCGTTTGGAAGCAATGGATGCGGCAGGGGAGTTAATGTTCCCCATGGTAAAAGTAAACAACGCTGATTGCAAGCATTTATTCGATAACCGTTACGGTACAGGCCAGTCTGTATGGGACGGTATTAATCGTACCACCAATTTAATCGTAGCAGGAAAAACCGTTGTTGTTGCGGGTTACGGCTGGTGCGGTAAGGGTACTGCAATGCGTGCGAAAGGCTTGGGTGCGAAGGTTATCGTAACCGAAATCGACCCGATTAAAGCAATTGAAGCGGTTATGGACGGATTTGAAGTAATGCCTATGAACGAGGCAGCAAAACTGGGTGACTTCTTTGTAACCGTAACCGGATGCAACAAAGTTATCGACGAAAGTGATTTTGCGGTAATGAAGGACGGTGCAATCCTTTGTAACGCAGGACATTTTGACTGTGAAATCGATATGGCAAGATTAAAAGAAATTGCCGTAGAAAAGAAGGAAATGCGTAAGAACATTATGGGATATAAGTTGCCTACCGGCCAGTGGATCTTCATCCTTGCCGAAGGCCGTCTTGTAAACTTGGCAGCCGGCGACGGACATCCTGCGGAGATTATGGATATGAGTTTTGCAATTCAGGCATTGTCTGCAAAATATCTTGTTGAGCATGCAAACGAATTAAACACCAAGTTAATCGACGTTCCCAAGGAAGTAGATAACAACGTGGCTGCAAGAAAGTTAGCATTCCTTGGCAAGGCAATTGACGTCTTAACCGAAGAGCAGGTAGCGTATCTGAATTCATAATGTTGATAATTATTAATGGGAAAGTATGTTGCGCGGATTATTTATAGTCCGCGCAATTTTTTATTTTTTGACATATATGTTTACTTTTCGTTATAGTGAATGTGTTGTATGGATATTTTTATTCCGTAAAGAACCGTTTTCGACTGTGTCAGCACTTAACGAGCAAAAATGTAATGTATTGCGAGTTTAGTACTGTTACAGCAGTCGAACGAGCGAGAGCGTGTTCTGTTGGAATATAAAATAATCCATACAACTTTTTTATCTTATAAGAAAATCTAACTCTGAATTCGGTTGACAAGGACAGATTTTACATGCTAGTATGTTAGTGCTTTAACAGAGAAAAGTATTAAAATACGGATGAATATAAAATCCGGGATGGAGGAAAAATGAAGAAAATTGTCGCAGTTTTATTGGCAACATTGATGATGGCTACTTTATTGGCAGGCTGCTCTTCTCAGAAAGAAGACTGGGCTTATATCGAAGATAAGGGTACACTTGTAATCGGTATTACTCTTTACGAACCCATGAACTACTATGATGAAGAAGGTAACTTAACCGGTTTTGATACCGAATTCGCAGAGGCTGTTTGCGCAAAGTTAGGCGTAGATCCTGTATTCCAGGTAATCGAATGGGATCAGAAGGAATTCGAATTACAGTCTAAATCAATCGACTGTATCTGGAACGGTCTTACCGTTACCGAAGAAAGAAAAGAAGATATGGCATTCTCTACTTCTTACGTAGAAAATATGCAGGTTGTAGTAATCCAGAAGGAAAATGCGGATACATATAAGACAATCGAAGATTTTACAGGTATCACCATCTGTGCAGAAAGCGGTTCTGCAGGACAGAGCGCAATCGAGGATGATGCAATTCTTTCTACCAACGAATTTGTTGGTGTATCTGCTCAGAAGGATGGTCTTCTTGAAGTAAAATCCGGCACATGTCAGGCATGCGTACTTGACTGGGTACTTGCTAGAGCCGTAATTACAGAAGAAACAGACTACAGCGATCTTATGGTTGTGGAAGGCATTGAACTTGCAAAAGAAGAGTATGCGATCGGTTTACGTTTGGAAGATGCTCAGACTTTGGAAAAAATCAACGGTGCAATTGCTGAACTTATGGCAGACGGCACAATGCAGGCACTTGGCGAAAAGTATGGTGTTAACGTAGTTTACTAAGATTTTAGATTAAATTTATAAAAGATAAGGGCAAGTTTGCTTGCCCTTTTTCTGTATAATAAGGTAAGATAGAATGTGGAATGCGCTAAAAGTGCATAAACCTTGGATTTCCTCAAAAGAGAAGGAGTACATATGAGTTTTTTAGAAGTTACATTACAATTGCTGGACGGTTTTAAAGTTACCTTAATCCTGTTTTTTATCACATTGCTTGGTGCGTTACCTTTGGGACTTGTGATTGCTTTCGGATCCATGTCCAAATTCAAGCCCTTGCGCTATTTGACAAGAGGGATTGTTTGGATTATCCGAGGAACGCCTTTGATGTTACAGGTTATTCTGGTATTTTACGGACCGGGACTTATTTTCGGTGTTCAGGGCTTGGATCGATTCCCTGCGGTTGTGGTAGCTTTTATTGTGAATTATGCGGCCTATTTCTCAGAGATTTACCGCGGCGGTATCGAGAGTATCCCCGCCGGGCAGTATGAGGCCGGACAGGTGCTTGGTATGACCAAGACACAGATTTTCTTCCGCGTGGTATTGTTCCAGGTAATTAAAAGAATTTTGCCTCCTATGGGTAACGAAATCATCACTCTCGTAAAAGATACGTCCCTTGCCCGCGTTGTTTCCGTAGTGGAACTTTTGAAAGCGGCGCAGGATATCGTAGGTCTTCACGCGATTATCTGGCCTATCTTCTACATTGGCGCATTTTATCTGCTCTTTACGGGTATTTTAACCATTCTCTTTAATAAGATTGAGAAGAAGTTAAACTATTACGCAGGTTAGTGAAGAGAAAGGCAGGTAAAAAAGATGGCTTTGTTACAGGTTGATAATATTCGAAAAGTATATGGCAAGGAAGAAGTATTGAAAGGAATTTCCTTTTCTTTGGAAAAAGGTGAAGTGCTGGCGATTATCGGGTCTTCAGGTGGCGGTAAAACCACCCTTCTCAGATGCTTAAATCAGTTGGTAACTCCGGATGCGGGAACCATTATGGTAAATGATACGGTGATTTATGATGCGGAAACCGCGTATACGTTAAGTGAATCCCAGATTCGTCAGAACCGTTTGCATTTCGGTTTGGTGTTCCAGCAGTTTAATCTGTTCCCTCAGTATAATGTATTGAGAAATCTGACTTTGGCAGCGGAACTTTTGGAAGCGGAGCGTATCAAAAAGAACGGTGGCAGCAGGGAAGAGAAACGCATTGCTTTTGGGGAAATTGAAAGACAGGCTTTGGCTCTTTTGGACAGAGTGGGACTTGCGGACAAAAAGGATGCTTACCCTTGCGAATTGTCCGGTGGTCAGCAGCAGCGTGTGGCAATTGCAAGAGCATTGATTCTCAATCCCGACATTCTTTGCTTTGATGAGCCTACAAGCGCACTGGATCCCGAACTTACCGGTGAAGTATTGAAGGTAATCGAAGGCTTAAAATCTTCCGACAGCACCATGATTGTGGTAACCCACGAAATGGAGTTTGCAAGAAGAGTGGCAACCAAGGTGATTTTTGTGGCGGATGGTGTGATCGAGGAGATGGGTACTCCCGAGGAAGTATTTGAGCATCCCAAGAGCGAGAAATTGCAGCATTTCTTAAATAAGGATGTGGAGTTTAAGAAATAGGTGGTCAGTCCCAATTTTTATATTTGTGTAGGAGAGATGGCGGTTGCTGTGTGGAGTATTTTATATTCCAACAGAACGCGCTCTCGCTCGATTGAAAACGTAACGGATACTAAACTCACCATACGAATAGAATTCGTTTGTTCGTTAAGTACCGACGTTTTCAAACGGTTCTTTGTGGAATAAAAATATCCACACAGCAACCGAAATATTTTTGCACAAATATAAAAATTGGGACTTTTTGATTGTCTTTTACCTGAAAAAACAGTAAGATGGATAAGGAAATATAATTAAAATTTATAAATCCACTTTGGGTGAAAGTAAGATGATTATGATAAAAAGGTGAGGGTAAAATATGAAATTTATATCATGGAACGTAAACGGAATCAGAGCCTGCCGCGAAAAGGGTTTTATGGATTTCTTTAATGAAATAGATGCGGACTTCTTCTGCTTGCAGGAGACCAAGTTGCAGGAAGGGCAGATTGAACTGGATTTGCCGGGTTATGAGCAGTACTGGAACTATGCGGAGAAGAAAGGGTATTCCGGAACCGCGATTTTTACCAAGCATAAACCGATTAGTGTAAAATATGGTATCGGCGTGGAGGAGCACGACCACGAGGGGCGCGTGATTACTCTGGAGTATGATAATTTTTATATGATTACGGTGTATGTACCCAACTCACAGGACGGTCTTGCCCGTTTGGATTATCGTATGCGTTGGGAAGATGATTTCCTTGCTTATATTAAGAAGTTGGAAGAAAGCAAGCCTGTGGTGTACTGCGGTGACTTGAACGTAGCCCACAAGGAAATCGACTTAAAGAATCCGAAAACCAACCGTAAAAATGCCGGTTTTACCGATGAAGAGCGTGGCAAATTCAGTGTAGTTCTTGAGAATGGTTTTATCGATACATTCCGATACTTTTATCCCGATATGGAGAATATTTATTCTTGGTGGTCTTACCGATTCAGCGCAAGAGCCAAGAACGCAGGCTGGCGTATTGACTATTTTCTCGTGTCAGGTGCCTTGAAGGACAAGTTAAAGGGCGCGAAGATTCATACGGATATTTTGGGTTCCGATCATTGTCCGGTTGAGCTTCAGATGGATGTGTAATTCAGCGATTTGCACAATGTGCATTTACAAATAAAAAGTTATAATGGTTTCAAAGATACGAAGGAGGGGTTATATGATGGAAAAGAACGAAATCGTATTGTTTGAGACAAAAGATAAAAGCGTTTCCATACCGGTAATGGTAGAAAATGAAACGGTGTGGTTAAATCAAGCGCAAATGACAATGTTATTTGATGTGGACAGAACCGTAATCACAAGGCATATAAATAACGTTTTTAAAGAACAGGAAGTCGAAGAGAAAAGCAATGTGCATTTTTTGCACATTGCAAATTCAGATAAACCCGTAAAATTCTATAGTCTTGATGTTATTATTTCTGTCGGTTACCGTGTAAAATCATTACGAGGTGTCGAGTTTCGTAAATGGGCGAATTCGGTTTTAAAAAAATACATTATACAGGGATATGCTGTCAATAATAATCGTATGAGTCAGCTTGGCGAGGTAATACGAATTATGAGACGTGCAGAAACTTCTTTGGACAGCAAACAAATTTTATCGGTTATTGAAAGATATAATACTGCCTTGAATTTGTTAGATGATTACGATCATCAGCGGATGGGCAGACCAAAAGGAAATGAATCGATATATACCCTTACATATGAAGAATGTATGGAAGTGATTTCGGCTATGAGATTTGGAATGGAATCTGACCTTTTTGGCAGGGAAAAGGATGATTCTTTTAAGGGAAGTATCGGTAATATTTATCAGTCGTTTGCCGGAAAAGAAATTTATCCGAGTTTGGAAGAGAAGGCGGCAAATCTCTTATACTTCGTCACAAAGAATCATAGTTTCTTTGATGGAAATAAAAGAATTGCGGCTACAATGTTTTTATATTTTCTCGATAAAAATGGAGCCTTGTTCCATGAAGGTCAAAAATTGATTGATGATCATACATTGGTGGCATTAACCATTATGATAGCGGAATCTAAGCCGGATGAGAAAGAAATGATGATTAGCGTGGTTATGAATTGTATGAATAACCGAGTGAAATAAAAATTGGAGATACAAGAGATGAAAAAAATAACGGGTATACTATTTTGTATATTAATCGCAGGCATCGCCACGATTTTAAGCGAATGTAAAATAGGGAACTTTTCAATGGAGATTATCGGAGCGCCGGTATTCTCCATTTTAATGGGTATGATGATTGCGATGGTTGCGCCTAAGCTTCCTGCACATGATAACTTAAAAGACGGCATTAAATTTACTTCAAAGAAGATTCTACAGTGGGCGGTTATTATTTTAGGATTTAGTCTCAATCTGGGAACCATTGCGAAGATGGGTGGCCAGAGTCTGCCTGTTATCATTTCGACGATTAGTACGTCGCTTATCATGGCCTTCCTTATGATGAAGGTCTTAAAAATGGATAAAAAGGTGTCTTGCCTTATCGGCGTTGGTTCTTCCATATGTGGTGGTTCCGCCATTGCGGCAACGGCGCCGGTGATTGATGCGGATGATGAAGAAGTGGCGCAATCGGTTTCGGTTATTTTCCTTTTTAACGTGATTGCAGCTTTGGTGTTCCCGTATTTCGGACAGGCAATCGGCTTTGGTTCGGAAGGTTTTGCAATTTTTGCGGGAACTGCGGTAAATGATACTTCATCTGTAACTGCGGTAGCGTCCACAGCGGAAGGCTTATACGGAGTGGAAGGAATTCTTTCATCTGCGGTTACGGTTAAGTTGGTGCGAACCCTTGCTATTATTCCTATTACCTTGGCATTGGCGCTGTTTCGTACCTATAAAGCCAAGAAATCGGGGAATAAAGGCAGTGAATTTTCTTTTAAAAAGATATTCCCGTGGTTTATTTTGTATTTTATAGGTGCTTCGGTGATTACAACAATTGTAGGGCTTCTGCCGGAGAGTGATTTTACGGTTATTTATAGCGGTACATTTGTGAAGGCAATGAAGTGGCTGGCGAAGTTTTTTATTGCTATGGCAATGTGCGCCATCGGCCTGAATACCAACCTGATTAATCTGGTGAAAAAGGGCGGAAAGCCTATCCTTATGGGATTTACCTGTTGGGCGGCGATTACGGCGGTGTCTATCGGTGTGCAGTTGCTGATGGGGATGTTTTATACGGAGTTGTAGGCGGAATTGTCGATTTTTGTCGACGAGTTTTCTGACAAATCATCTTGCGTATCGGAGATGGATTTCATATAATAAAATAGTAAGTTCATTCATAATGGCGGGGAATTCCCCGCCATTATTTTACGAATAATTTCTTTTTGTCATCGAGAGTTCTCTCGGATTTTTCACAACTTAAATAAAATCATAAGGAGGTTAGTATTTGAATGAAGATATAATAATGAGTTCAGAGGCAAATGAGAAAAGCGGGGAAATAATTACAGTAGAAGGAATTAGGAGTCGAGTGTATTGTATACGTGGGCAACAGGTGATGTTGGATTATGACTTGGCGGATATTTATGGGTATGAAGTAAAAAACCTAAATCAACAAGTAAAGCGTAACATTGCAAGATTTCCGGAAGATTTCATATTTCAGTTGACGCGAGATGAGCTTATTTCCTTGAAATCACAAATTGTGATTTCACGAGAAGGAATATCTGAAAATTATTTAAAGTCACAATTTGTGACCTTAAACGAGAAAAATTTGGAAAACTGTTGACGGGAGAGGATAAGGAGATTTTGGAATAAAAAGAAAAGGAAACTGCCAATATCAATTCATAAATTCCCCTTTACAATTCCCGCCCGAATATGTTAGATTGATAAGGAACATAATAAAACAAACGCAATGAAAAAGAGAGTAGGCCGTAACAGGCATTCACAGAGAATGTTCCCGGTGCAAACCGGCTGAGAGGAACAGATGTAACGTACGGTTGAAGATGGCTTTGGAGTGGCGCACCGAACCGCATAGCGGCAAGACTGCGACGGGATTCGCCCGTTAAAGCGACAGGGTATCACAGGTACCCGATGAGGTCTGCTTTCGTGAGGAGCAGATGAAAAGAAGTGGTAACGCGGTCAATTCGCCTTCTGGAAACAGGGGGCGTTTTTTTATTTTTATAAGGACGAGCAGGTATGCGGTAAGCCGTATTCTTGCTTGGTTCTGCGAATATAAGAATTTCTAAGTTCTTTAGGAAGGTTGTGTAAGGAAGTAACGGGACTGGCTTAAACTCGCATCCGTGCTCGATTAAGCCTTTTTCCGACATCGTGTCGGAAAATCCCTGTTTTACGAAGAAAAGAACCAAGAAATTCTAATATTCTTCGCAACGCGCAGAATACGGCTTACCGCATACCTGCCTTGTGCGTAGAAGGGATTTATAGGAAAAGAAGATGGAAATCAGAAGATTTAAAACAGAAGACGCGATAGAATTATCAGATGTAATTGCCGAAACACTAAAAATAAGTAATAGTAAGGATTATGCGAGTGAATATATTGAAGCCAATATATCTTCGCATTCTGCAGAAGTTCTGATTGCAAGAGCCAATGAAGGACATATGTATGTTGCCTGTGATGGTTCGAAAATAGTTGGATGCGGGGCAATTGCAGGATATTGGGGCAGTGTAACCGAAAGTATTTTACTGACTATTTTTGTCTTGCCTAATTATCAGGGAAAAGGTGTCGGTAAAAGAATCATAGAAGCACTTGAGATGGACGAATATTTTTTGAGAGCTAAGCGAGTTGAAATTCCTGCATCAATTACCGCAGTAGAATTTTATAAAAAAATGGGATATGTATACAAAGATGGTAAAGATGAATTGGAAGACGGTCTGTTGTATCGCCTTGAAAAGTTTAGGTGAATTTAGGAAGTCCCGAAATATGTAAAAGGTATCAAAAATTTTGAAATTGGTGAAGCATGTTTTATACATAATCAGTACGGAGGATTAACAAATGAGGATAGAAGATCAGGAAAACAATCCCTTTGGAATGAAGATATCGGACCCGGAATTGATTCGAAAAATTACGGAAGGCGGATTGGAGAGTCTCAGCCCGGACGATATTAATTCCATTGGCATAGAAGTAAAAGCCGGACAGATGTATATGGGTGATGCTAGTCAGGCGAATCTGGAGGACGCCAACAGATTTAAATTTAGAGCAGCAGAAAACGGACAAACAGGACCTTCACCACTTCGCAAGGGACTGGTAGGATATTTTGTGATTTTGCTTGTGGTGTTCATCGTATTGAGCATTATAGGCATTATCTGCAGTAAAATGTTTTTGCCGTCTTTTACGTATAAAGATATAATCGGTTTATCCTTTACTTTAGTAGTGGGATTGGGGCTTTGCCTGAGCGAATTCCGCACCGCATTTGCTGCAAAGAAATATATGACAGAGCGTGTTCAGGGAAAATGTATTTCTCACGAACATGCTTCCGGGAGTGGGAAATTAAACCAGAGGAGATCAATATACGAATACACATACAAGGGTCAGGTTTATAGAAGTCATGAAAAGGTCTATGCAAACAGAGGGTATGCAAAGGTGGGCGAAGTAAGAGAACTTCTGATTTCGCCGGAGAATCCCCGTTGCATATATGACCCTAAAGCCGGAAATGCCCGTAAACTTGGTATGATTGGCGTGGGAATGATTTTTATCGGCATTGTTGCAGTTGTGGTGGTTTGCGTGTGTATAAACGGTTAGTTGTATTGTAGAAAATGAAGTTGTTTGAAGAAGAAAACAGATGCAGGAGATTTGGATTTTAAGGGGGCAAAAGTATGAAACAAATAGGAGACTACTTATACACAATCAATTTCACTAGTCAAATAGTGAGCATTTGGAAAATTCGTGAGATTAGTGGAGACCATTATATCTGCGAAAATAAAAGAACCGACAAAATCCGCGAATTCTTAAAAGATGACCCGAGCATTTTTGATACAGAAGAAGCTGCAATGAAAGTCATCAGAAAAACGAAAATGAAAAAGGGTCTCTTCGTGGCAGGTTTTTTCTTTTTTGTGGCAGTTATTATGGTTATTATAGTACTCTTTCAGATTCTGACCGGAAATTTTTAGAAGTTTAGGTGAATGAAAATGTATCGCAAGGTGGATAAAAGTAGATAGTTAAAGAAAGGAGCCCGTATGTATCAAACAGAATTCTGCGAAGTCAAATATGAGCAGGGTTACAACGTAGTCTTCGTCAAATGGAAGAAGTTCTGTTGCAACGAAGATTACAGAGCACCGCTGGAATACGCCTTAAACATTATAAAAGAGCACAAAAACTGCGATTATGTGGCAGATACGCGAACCGGGTTCGAGAATATTCCTGAGGATACGCAGTGGGTGGCGGATTATTTTATGCCCAAAGCGGTGGAATACGGATGTAAGTGTATTTATTTTATCATCGATGAGAACAATTCTTTGAAGGACGAGTTAGAGGGTCAGGCAAGCGATTCTTCGGAAATAATCGCCTTTAAGTATATTTACAGTTTGGATGAGGTTAAGAAATAATTTTAATTTTTATAAAATACAACGCAATACGCGAAAAATAGGAGGCAACTAAAATGGAAAACAAAGGAAAGTATTACATTACGACGGCGATTGCCTATACTTCAGGCAAGCCCCACATCGGCAACAGTTATGAAATTGTCCTTGCGGACAGCATCGCCCGTTTTAAAAGAAAAGAAGGATATGATGTATTCTTCCAAACAGGAACCGACGAGCACGGTCAGAAAATCGAGTTAAAAGCAGCGGAAGCCGGCATCACACCCAAGGAGTTCGTAGATGATGTAGCAGGTACCATCAAGGGCTTGTGGGATTTGATGGATACTTCTTATGACAAGTTTATCCGTACCACAGATGATTATCATGAGAAGCAGGTACAGAAGATTTTCAAGAAGTTATACGACAAGGGCGATATCTACAAGGGCGCATACGAAGGCCTTTACTGTACACCCTGTGAGTCTTTCTGGACAGAGTCCCAGTTAAAAGACGGCAAGTGCCCCGACTGTGGCAGAGATGTTAAGCCTGCCAAGGAAGAAGCTTACTTCTTTAAGATGAGCAAATACGCTGACAGATTAATTGAACATATCAATACACATCCGGAATTTATTCAGCCCGTTTCCCGTAAAAATGAAATGATGAATAACTTCCTTTTTCCGGGATTACAGGATCTTTGTGTATCCAGAACTTCTTTTAAATGGGGTATCCCTGTAGATTTCGATGACAGACACGTAGTTTATGTATGGCTTGACGCCCTTACCAACTACATCACCGGTATTGGCTACGATGCAGATGGCAACCACGATGATATGTACGGCAAAAACTGGCCCGCAGACCTTCACTTAATCGGTAAGGATATTATCCGTTTCCATACGATTTACTGGCCTATTTTCTTAATGGCGTTGGATGAGCCCCTGCCTAAGCAGGTATTCGGTCATCCTTGGTTATTGCAGGGCGACGGCAAGATGAGTAAGTCTAAGGGCAACGTAATCTATGCGGACGATTTGGTAGAATTCTTCGGCGTGGATGCAGTACGTTACTTCGTACTTCACGAAATGCCTTTTGAAAACGACGGTACCATTTCATGGGAATTATTGGTGGAGCGTATCAATTCTGACCTTGCTAACACCTTAGGTAACCTTGTAAACAGAACCATCTCCATGTCAAACAAGTATTTTGGCGGTGTGGTAAGCAACAAGGGCGTTACCGAAGCAGTTGATGAAGACTTAAAAGCAGTGGCTACAGGTACACTTGATAAGGTTCTTGCTAAAATGGAAACCCTTCACGTGGCAGATGCGCTTACTGAAATTTTTGCATTGTTTAAACGTTGTAACAAATACATCGACGAAACCGAACCCTGGGTACTTGCGAAGGACGAAGCAAAGGCAGACCGCCTTGCAACCGTACTTTACAACTTAACAGAGGGCATCATCATCGGTGCATCCCTTTTAGAGAGTTTCTTACCCACAACTGCCAAGAAGATTGCAGAGCAGTTAAATACCGAACTTCGCGACTTCGACCAGTTAAAAGAATTCGGCTTATATCCCAGCGATAATAAGGTAACCGAAACACCGGAAATCCTTTTTGCAAGATTAAAAGAAGACGAAGTAATCGAGAAGGCAACCGCTATGTTTGCAGAGCGTGCGGCAACTGTTGCACCTGCAGAAGAAGCAGCCGAAGCGGAAAACTTTGGAAATTCTGTGATAGATATTGAACCCAAGGAAGAAATTCTTTATGATGATTTTGGCAAGATGCAGTTCCAGGTGGGCGAAATCATTGCCTGCGAAGAAGTAAAGAAGTCTAAAAAGTTACTTTGTTCACAGGTTCGTATCGGCAGCAGTGTAAAACAGATTGTTTCCGGTATTAAGCAGCACTACAGTGCAGAAGAAATGGTAGGCAAGAAGGTTATGGTTCTTGTGAACTTGAAGCCCGCCACCCTTGCGGGAATTGTGTCAGAGGGTATGATTCTGTGTGCGGAAGATGCAGAAGGCAACTTAGCACTTATGGTTCCTGAGAAGGAAATGCCTGCCGGAGCAGAGATTTGCTAATTTCAGGTTGCGTAAATACGGGTTTTATAACTTTTATAAAAGTGGCGAAGCCATTCGAATACCTTTTATTATAAAAGGGCATATTAAGGTTATGAAGCCCGTACATTTGATAAAAACCTGACCTGGGAGGAACGGTGAATATGAAAAAATTAATAAGCAGGTTGCTGATTATCTGTTTAGTTTTGACCATCTTTGTGGCAGTGTTTGTCAAACACGACGAAATTGTTGCTTTTTTCGAGAATAACGGCAATGCGATTACCGAAGAATCCGTATCCGCGGCAGTGGAAGAAGCGCAGGAAACGGTTCTCACGGAAACCCAGGAAGTAATAGACGGCGTTTTTACGGAAGAAGTAAAAGCAGATTTGTGGGACAGCGTGAAGAGTTTTTTTTCAACGTTGTGGAATGCTGTTGTGGATTTCGTGGCCGGCAAGGCAGAGGAGAGTGCGTAGCGTATGCAAGGTGCTTTCACTGTATAAATGAGACAAGCGGATTGTAGCGACAGATATGCTATTTTGTAAAATATGAAACAGGGCTTCATCAGACAGGAGGTTTACTATGAAAGTAACATTTTATGGAAGAAAACCGTATGATGAAATTTGGTTTGGACCGCTTTCCAAGGAATACGGTGTTGACGTACATTTCGTGGAGGCGGCATTGAATGAAGAAACATTGGTACTTGCGCAGGGAAGCGAAGCGATTTGTATTTTCGTAAATGACCCGGTGAATGCAAGTATGATAGATAAAATGCATGCCATGGGTGTGAAGGCAATTCTTTTACGATGTGCAGGTTTTAACCATGTGGACTTAAAAGCGGCTAAAGGCAAGGTAGAAGTTTTACGTGTGCCCAGTTATTCACCGGATGCGGTAGCGGAATATGCTATGGGCCTGTTCCTCTGTATTAATCGAAATATCCACAGGGCTTACATTCGAAGCCGTGATTTTAATATGAATATCAACGGTCTTATGGGTACGGATTTATCCGGTAAAACTGCAGGTGTCGTGGGAACCGGTAAAATCGGCCAGTCCATGATTCGTATTTTAAAAGGGTTTAACATGAAGATTCTTGCCTATGATCCCTATCCTGTGGAAGGTTTGGATGTAGAATATGTATCCATGGAAGAACTGGTTAAAAATGCGGATTTGATTACCCTGCATTGTCCGTTGACAAGTTCCACAAAGCATCTGATCAATAAACGTACTATTGAAATGATGAAAAAAGATGTTTATTTGATTAACACATCCCGCGGAGCCTTGATTCATACAGACGATTTAATCGATGCTCTGTTGGATAAAAAATTTGCCGGCGTGGCGCTTGACGTATATGAGGAAGAGGAAGGACTCTTTTATGAGGACCGTTCCAACGAAATCATTCGTGACGATAACCTGGCAAGACTTATGACGTTCCCTAATGTTATGGTGACATCTCACATGGGCTTTTTTACCAAAGAAGCCATGGAGGCCATTGCAAGGGTCACACTTGAGAATGCGCTTTGTGTGGAACGTGGCGAGAAATCGCCGAACCGCGTGGAGGCGGAGTGATTTTTAACAGAGAATACAAACGGATAAACGGCAGTATCACTGTATATCAGAATTTGTGTATTCCATTGGAGATTTTATGCACGAAAAATGTAAGTATGAGATTCGTGAGGCGAAACCGGAGGAATGGGAGGATGCCATGGCATTGGCGTGGCGCACTTTTAAGAGGTTTGAGGCTTGCGAGTACACTCCGGAGGGTGTAAAAAATTTTTTGGATTTTATTTCGGATAATGCTCTTCGGAAAATGTTTTTGATTCATGAATATCGTTTATGGGTTGCTTTGGACGGAAACCGGATTGTCGGTCTGGTTTCCCTGCGAAGCGGTAAACTCATTTCTCTTCTATTTGTGGATGAGCATTATCACAGACAGGGAATCGGCCGGGCATTAACGGAGCAGGTATGGAATTTTTTAAAAGAAAAAAATATACCATTTTGTACTGTTAATTCTTCGCCATATGCGGTAGAATTTTATCATAAACTGGGTTTTCGGGATTTGGCACCGCAAAAGTTGGAGGCGGGAATGTACATCACGCCTATGCGGAAAGAGTTATGTTAGGGGTATTTCAAAAAAGGGAAAATAACAACAGGGAGAGTTACGTATGGAGAACTTAAAAGGAAAAGATGTTTTTTATGCAATATGCGATAGTTTACGGTCGCTGGACCAGCGTCCGATAGATCACGGAATCAGAACTGCGTACATAATGTATAAAATGCTAAAACATACGGGTAAATATGCGCCATCCGTCCTGGCTGATTTCTTTGTGTTGGCTGCACTTCACGATGTGGGTGTGTATAAAACCGATAATATGGACAATATGTTGAATTATGAATTCAATAAATACAGGGCACACAGTGTGTTTGGTTTTCTTTTATTGAGCGAATATTTTCCGCCTATGGAAAGTAAGGCTAAAATGCTTTTATTCCACCGTGTGGGCTATAACAAAATCCCCAAGAGAGATTACATGTGGGGATTTGAAACCGATGTTTTAAGTATTGCAGAGGCGGCGGATGTTTATCAGCATGCAATGGGACAGAATTTCGACAGTCATATGTTTGCGAAACAGGTAGGAACCAAATACTCTCAGGAAGTGTTTGACTTGTTAAATGATGTGTGTGCCAATGAGAAGATTTTTGAGAATCTGCGATATGAGCAGTATATGCCCGAGGTAGAAGAACTTCTTGAGCATCTTCATTTGAATGACTTGGCGAAACAGCAATATCTGGATTTTGCAATGTTCTGTTTGGGACTTCAGAGTACAAATATTAAAGCGGTTGTAGTCCCGGAATGGAAGGAAGATGTGGCAAAAGTCATCGCCGGCGATAAGGCCGGTGCCCAGGAGAAATTCTGGGAGCGTTCCGACAGTATTGCATGGAATGTGGACTCCTTACATAGCAAATATCTGGCAGTACTGCAGGTACTTCAGGTATAAGAAGAAAAAATCGATTCATACTCGCATTTACGGAATGGGTATGAGATAAATAAATCGGAGGAAAAACACGTGAGAAAGTGGTTATTTGATTTGGACAGTCCCTTGATTAGAGGCTTAAGCAGGATATTTGACTGTATGCTTCTTTCAATACTTACCATTCTTTGTTCGTTACCCATTGTAACGGTGGGGGCGGCGGTGTCTGCCTGCTACGACGTGATGATACGTATGGCGTTGGACAGAGACAACGGTATTATTAAGCCCTATTTTAAGGCGTTTGCTAAGAATTTTAAAAAAGGTACCGTTATTTGGCTGATTTGTATGGTTGGTATTATTTTTATCGGAGCAAATTATTATCTGTTATCGTTTGAGTTTGAAGGGATTACCGAAGGCGTACGTTCCGTCATTATGGTCATTGTACTGTTGCTTACGGTATTGATGGGATTTGTGCTGATTTATGTATTTCCGCTGCAGGCACGTTATGAAAATAAAGTGGGAACAACCTTAAAAAATGCTCTTTTTATCAGCATTGTCCAGTTTCCCCGTTCCATCGGTTTATTGGTTTTGAACGGTGTAGTAGTGGTATTGGGTGCTTTTGCACCTGCGGTTATTCCCCTGCTTTTGTTTGTGGAATTTTCTGCGGTGACTTATTTTACGGCAACGAGGATGATTAAGGTATTTGTTGCTTTGGGCGATGAAGATGCCAAAAAGAAACCTGCGGATGAAGATGATTTTGCGGAAGAAACCGAGGCGGATGACGAAGAGGAGAGTTCCGCTGATATAAAAGAATCTGATGATGAAGAAGAAACTGTGAAAAAAGAATGAACTGATTTCGGTACGGAATCATAAAATAATGAATTAATAGAAGAATCCTTGGGCAATTTGTACAGACAAAAACAAAATGATTGTGCAATCTGCTCAAGGATTTTGTGATTTGAAGGTTTTCGGGGCAATTTTTACAAGGATTTCAAAAAAAATTGTGTAATTGTGGCATAGTAATTTATCGACTTTTTCTATATAATCTAAAAAGACGCGGTTCCTGTGGAACCATAGAAAAACAATCAGGAGGCAATAAAATGGCAGGATTATCCTTAAAAAACATTTGCAAAGTATATCCTAACGGATTCGAAGCAGTTAAAGATTTTAACCTTGAAATCGCTGATCAGGAATTCATCATCTTCGTAGGACCTTCAGGATGTGGTAAGTCTACTACACTCCGTATGATCGCTGGTTTGGAAGACATCAGTTCAGGTGAATTAAGAATCGGTGAAAGACTTGTTAACGAGGTAGAGCCTAAGGACAGAGATATCGCGATGGTATTCCAGAACTACGCTTTGTATCCTCATATGACAGTATATGAAAACATGGCTTTCGGTCTTAAGTTAAGAAAAGTACCGAAGGACGAAATCGATAAGATGGTAAAAGAAGCAGCTAAGATTCTTGACTTAACTCCGTTGTTAGACCGTAAGCCTAAGGCTTTATCCGGTGGTCAGAGACAGCGTGTTGCTATGGGTCGTGCAATCGTTCGTAACCCTAAGGTATTCCTTATGGACGAGCCTTTGTCAAACTTGGATGCTAAGTTGCGTGTACAGATGCGTATCGAAATCGCTAAGTTACATCAGAGATTAGGCACCACCATCATCTACGTAACACATGACCAGACAGAAGCTATGACACTTGGTACAAGAATCGTAGTTATGAAGGACGGTGTTATCCAGCAGGTTGACACACCTCAGAACCTTTATGACAAGCCTCAGAACTTGTTCGTAGCAGGTTTCATGGGATCACCTCAGATGAACTTCCTTGATGCAATCGTAGAAGTACAGGGTGAAACAGCATACCTTAAGGTGGCTGGTCACGCTATTCCTCTTCCTCCCGCTAAGTCTAAGAAGTTAATCGAAGGCGGCTATGACGGAAGAAGCGTAACATTCGGTATCCGTCCTGAAGACGTATATGATAGCGAAATGTACGTAGAAACTTCACCTATGAGCGTATTTGAATCTACCATTAAGGTATACGAATTACTTGGTGCAGAAGTTTACTTATACTTCGATCTTGAAATGTTCCCTATGACTGCAAGAGTTGATTCCAGAACAACTGCAAGACCCGGCGACGTTATCAAGTTTGCTATGGATGTTGAAAAGATTCACGTATTCGACAAAGAAACAGAGCAGGTTATCACAAACTAATCATAAAACATATAAAAAGGTGTACGAAAGTACACCTTTTTTGTTATACTTAGATTAAAGTTATAAGTTATGTAAGGGGGAATTGCAATGGGAAACGAAATATTTTCCACAATATTAATGATAACATTAAATCTCAAGGCATTTCCGGTGGGAATTTTATCGAGTATGTTTTGTGGATTTATGTCTGCTTACAGGTTAAAAAAACCTTC
The DNA here is from genome assembly GCA_017473115.1 of Lachnospiraceae bacterium. Classification (GTDB taxonomy): domain Bacteria; phylum Bacillota; class Clostridia; order Lachnospirales; family Lachnospiraceae; genus UBA3766. Next base: position 104,158 of record JAFUNC010000001.1, on the reverse strand, counting down.
AAAAAAGCGAAAGATAAATCCTGTTATTTGGTGTGATTTGGTGCCGGTAATTCTGACGATTTGTGCTCTTTTAATTTATGTTGCAATTCAACATTCTGATCTTGCGGTTCGTGCAATTCTTATGCCTTTTGTAATATTATATTGGGCAATTATAATAGTATTGGCAGTTGTTTATCCGGTAATTATCGGAGGAGCCGTTATTGTAACGATTGTGGCAGTAGTTCGCTATTTTATGGCAAAAAAGAAGGACAGCGAAAAAAAAGAGTGGTGGAAGAAGTACATAAGCGGTTGTCTCATATGGGATGCCGGTTTGTTGTTGCCGGGAGCGGCGGTATATTATTTAATGCATTTGCTTGCGTTAAGTTTTTAGTAAATTAAAAATTTTTATAAAAATATCTTGACAATCAAAAGAAACTTTTTTATTATGTAAAACAGTTGAATAATCAAATGCAATGAAGGAATTATGCGTCGTTTGGCAGTTTCAGAAAGTCGGCGGTTGATGCGAGCCGATACCTAAGAACGAAGGCAGTCTCACTCCGGAGCAGAATTCTCGAACAAGATTGATTCAGTAAAGAATTCCGGCAAGCACCGTTATCAGAGCTGCGAATATGATGGTATTCGTAATGAGTGACTGTATCGACAGTAATATGGGTGGTACCGCGGTAAATTGATTTATCGTCCCTGGAATCCGGAAGGATTCTAGGGACTTTTTAATTTGTCGACACTTCGACAAATTAAAAAATCCATATATGCATAGCTCGCGGCAAGGAAATTAGTTGCTTCGCAACACCGCTCGCGCGCAGAAGAATGTGCAATACACATTCTTCATCTGTATGAACCTGTTTAGGGCGGGCGAACAAAAATACAATTCAATATTTTAAATATATAAAGGAGAGAAAGAAATGAAGAAAATCAGTATTGCAGATGTAACAATCAGAGAAAGTTCAGAAAGAGCGGAATTTTCCATGAGTTTCAAGGAAAAAATGGAGGTTGCCAAGCAACTCGAAAAGAGAAATGTGGATGTAATCGAGATGCCCAATGTAGCCAAGGATAAAACAGATGCACTATTGGTGAAATCTCTCGCACCTATGATCAAAGAAAGTATTTTATCCGTTGGCGCAGGAATCTGCAAGGAAGAAGTCGATAAGGCATGGGATGCTGTTTCCACTGCCGCAAAGCCCAGAATTCGCATCTGTGCACCTACTTCCGCAGTTCAGATGGAATTCATTTGCGGAAAGAAGCCGGCTAAGGTTTTAGAAGCAGTAAAAGAAACGATAGCCTATGCAAAGAGCAAATGTGCCGATGTTGAATTCTCTGCACAGGATGCAACCAGAAGTGAGATGCCCTTCCTTTGTCAGGTAATTGAAGCAGCCATCGAAAGCGGAGCAACTACCATTGACATCTGTGATACCGCAGGCGTTATGTTCCCGGAAGAATTTAAGAAATTTATTGAAGATATTAAAGCAAATGTGGCGGCAATGGAAAATGTAACCATTTCCGTAACCTGCTCAGATGAATTAAATGTAGCAAACGCAAATGTTTTTGCAGCAGCACAGGCAGGTGCAACTCAGATTAAGGCATCCTTAATCGGTAATGCAACACCTTCTTTGGAAACCGTGGTACATACTGTAACCATGAAGGGTGATGCAATGGGCGTTGCATGCGGCATTTCCCAGGGCGAACTTGCAAGAGCCGTGCGTCAGATGACTTGGCTTGACAGCAATAAGAAAACCGGTAAAACACCTTTTGGTGAGACTACAGGAAATGATGCTCACGAGGATGTGAATTTAACCGCACAGGCTGATATTGCAGCAGTGATTAAGGCAGTTAAGAAATTAGGTTATGAACTTTCTGACGATGATAACGCTAAAGTATTCAAGGAATTCAAGCGTGTATCTGCGAAGAAGCCCGTTGGTGCCAAGGAATTGGAAGCAATCATTGCAACCGCAGCGCTTCAGGTTCCTCCTACTTATCAGTTGGTAGATTACGTAATCAACAGCGGTAACATCATTACTCCCACCGCACAGGTTACTTTGGATAAAAAAGGTACTCCCATGAAGGGATTAAGTTCAGGAGACGGTCCCATTGAAGCAGCATTACTCGCAATCGAAATGATTGTTGGACACCACTATGATTTGGAAGATTTCCAGATTCAGTCTGTAACCGAAGGTAGTGAAGCGGTAGGTTCTGCATTTGTAAAAATACGCGTGGGTAACAAGGTTTACTCCGGTAACGGTATCTCAACCGATATCATCGGCGCAAGTATCCGTGCATATGTTAATGCATTAAACAAGATTGTTCACGAAGAGCAGAATGCGAATCAGTAATTTAAAATAGCATTATCCGAAAACGGATAAGAATAGGAGATAAAACATGAAATTATCATTTAGTACAAACGGCTGGGATGATTTTGACTGGACAGACTTTTATGTAACTGCCAAGGATTTACAGTTCGACGGTATCGAAATCCATGATGTAAAAAGAGAAGTGTTCTCCGGCAAAAACCGCCCTTTTAACAGTGAAAATATTGTAGAAACCGCACACAAACTGGCGCAGATGGAATTAACCATTCCCTGTTTGGATACCACCTGTGATGTATCCGACGAAACCAAGATTGAAGAGAATGTAGCGGAAATCGAAGAATACATTAAAATTGCCAAAATCGTAAAATGCCCCTGCATTCGTATTCGCGCAGGTAAGCATTCCATGGATACCGAGGTGAATGATGACGCAGTCATCGAGTGTATCAAGAGAACCTATCGTGAGGCTGACAACAACGGTATCTCTATTTTAATTGAAACAGTAGGTCCCTACACCGATACAGAGCGTCTTCGCAATGTTTTAAATGTATTTGCCCGTGACAACGTAGCTGCATTGTGGGATATTCACCACACCGTTCGTTACGGTAATGAAACTCCTGAGAAGACCATTCAGAACTTGGGCGCATACGTTAAACACGTACATATCAAAGATTCTGAGGTGGTTGACGGCAATATTGAGTACTGCTTAATGGGCGAAGGTACTTTACCGATTGATGAGTTGATGTTGGCATTACAGTCTGTTAACTATGAAGGTTATGTTTCTTTTGAATGGATTCCTGCATGGTTGGAGGAATTGGGAGATGCTGGTATTGTATTCCCTCACTTCGTAAATTACATGAGTCAGTACCAGAAGGAAGCCATTGTTGTAGGTAAGACCTTGTACCGCAATAAAAGAGGTACCGGCCAGTACGTATGGAAGAAGGAAGAAATCATTGATAAAACCTTCCCTCAGGTATTGGACCGCATGGTGGAGGAATTTCCCGATCAGTACGCTTTCCGTTATACAACCTTGGATTATACCAGAACCTACTCTGAATTCCGTGATGATGTAGACCAGTTTGCCCGCTCTTTGATTGCATTGGGCGTAAAATCCGGTACTCACGTGGCAGTTTGGGCAACCAATATTCCCCAGTGGTACATTGCTTTTTGGGCTTGTACGAAGATTGGTGCGGTTTTGGTTACCATGAATACTGCTTATAAAATTCACGAAGCAGAATATTTGCTTCGTAACTCAGATACCCATACCTTGATTCTCATTGACGGATACAGAGATTCTAATTATGCAGAGATTATTCAGGAATTATGCCCTGAATTGGCAACCAATGTACCCGGCAAGGCGTTGCATTGCAAGAGATTACCTTTCTTACGTCACGTAATCAATGTAACCTCTAAGCAGCCCGGTTGCTTAACTTGGAGCGATGCGATTGCTTTGGCAGATAACGTGCCTATTGAGGAAGTATATCGTCGTGCATCTTTGGTTGATAAGCATGACGTATGTAACATGCAGTACACCTCAGGTACCACCGGATTCCCGAAGGGTGTAATGCTTACACACTATAACGTAGTAAATAATGGTAAATGTATCGGTGACAGAATGGATTTGTCTACCGCAGACCGTATGATGATTCAGGTGCCTATGTTCCACTGCTTCGGTATGGTACTTGCCATGACCGCTTCCATGACCCATGGTGTTACCTTATCACCGATTCCTTACTTCTCAACTAAGCCTGCATTGGCATGTATTAACCAGGAAAGAATTACCTGTTTCCACGGTGTTCCTACTATGTTCATTGCCATGCTTGAGCATGAAGATTTTGCTAAAACAGACTTTTCTTACATGCGTACCGGTATTATGGCAGGCAGTCCTTGCCCTATCTCCGTTATGCAGGACGTAGTTGATAAAATGAACATGAAAGAAATCACCATCGTTTACGGTCAGACGGAAGCATCTCCCGGATGTACCATGAGTACCACCGATGATCCTTTGGAAGTCCGCGTGGGTACCGTAGGCGGTCCTTTGCCCGGTGTTGAATGTAAAATCGTTGATCCCGAAACCGGCGAAGAAATGCCTGTTGGCGAAAACGGTGAATTCGTAGCAAGAGGCTACAACATCATGAAGGGTTACTACAAGATGCCTCAGGCAACCGCAGCGGCTATCGACAAAGACGGTTGGCTTCATACCGGTGACCTGGCTTGTATGACACCCGAAGGAAACTTCCGTATCACAGGACGTTTGAAAGATATGATTATCCGTGGTGGTGAAAACATTTACCCGAAGGAAATCGAAGAATTCATCTATACTCACGATAAAGTAAAAGATGTTCAGGTTATCGGTGTTCCCGATGAGCAGTTGGGCGAAGAAATCATGGCCTGTGTTGTTCCCAAGGACGGCGAAACCTTAACTGAGCAGGAAATCAAAGATTATGTTCGCGCCAACATGGCGAAACACAAAGTGCCTAAGTATGTGGATATCGTAGACGGATTCCCTATGAATGCAGCAGGTAAGATTTTAAAATATAAGATGCGTGAAGCAGCAGTTGAAAAATACGGTTTGGCGAAGGCTGACAGTATTGAGACAGCGTAAAAGCAGAGGGTGCACCAATCGTTTTATGGTGCATCCTTTTTTGTAAATGTGAAACCAATATGAAAACACCGCTCGTATGGGCGGTGTTTTTGTCTCTATTCAATTGTGATGTCTTCTACGGAAACACCCAGGGAAGCAAGCTTAGCCAGTGTTACCTTAATTTGGTAATCAAGTTCGGCATTCTTATGGTCTCCGTTTGCTTTTTTTATCTTCTGTAAATCGGTGTACTTATCAATCGTAACAATAATAAGTTCTTTGTCGTTCATATTATCATTCATCTTTCTGTCCCTCTAATACGAGAATAACAGTGAAAAAACATATTTGTCTATGTGCAAATTATACAAAAAGAGTAACTTATGCTATAATAAAACAGGAGGTAGAAAATTATGATGACGGAAAAACTTATTCATTTTCTTTTATTATAATGAATCGTGAGCCGGAATGCGATTGACAAGTAAGAAAATAAAATATATCTTTATTTACATAATGAAAGTGTAGAAAACAAAGGAGACTAACTATGAACAAAACGAATAATTTTCTTAAAAAAGCACATATTTCACTGGGAATACCGGCTATTTATACCTGTCTTCTTCTTGTTTCCCTGCTTATTTTTAACATTTATCTTGTTTTTGCTGCCCGTCAGGATCCAAATGGCGGTGGATGGATTATTTTTTATCAAATGATATTAGGAATAATGTTTATTCCTCTTTTTGTCTTGGCCATTGCACATTGTATAACATGCCTTGTCTCATTCCTGAAACGTGAAAAACGTAAAAAAGCAAGCAGAGGATTTGGAATTGCAAGTTCCATACTTGGTATCATTACCATGGTTTTATTTTTGCCTTGTACATTTATTTTTGTTATTGACGGCATAGCAGTGGCAGTTTTTCTGGTGATTACATTTTTGGAATTATTAAGCATTATTTCTTTGATTATTGCTCTGGTATTCTTTGCAAAAACCAAAATACAACTATAAACAACTTATTACATTTGGAAGAGAAAGTGCAGTATTATCTGAACGGAGAGCGTGATGTGAAGACGACTTGTGAAATGTTAGAGAATCAATTAAGTATTGCGTTGAAGGAGCAGATAATGTATTGTTTAAACTGTATATGATTTAAAGGGGCGATAGTTTCGCCCCTTTACTTTTTATTGATTCAACTTCTCATTCATCTTTTTCACGGAATTTCTTGTAGACAGATAAATAATCGCCCAAATAATAGCAAAGCACACCAAGAAAATGATAGTAAAAATACCAACTGCCTTTAAGGGCATCCAGCCATTGATTAGATAAATAACAAGATAATCCACATAAAGTACTGCCATCTGAATCAGAGCCGCCATTCCTTTCGGCAGTTGTTCCATTTGATAAACTACCGAAATGCCTGCGGCAACAAAGGCCATAAGCATAGAGGAAACTACTGCTAAAATCACGGTATCAACTTCGATGAAAGTAACAACACCGGCTGCTTTTAAACATGCCCAAACAATACACACAATTGCTGGTCCGCCCCAGGCTGCCACCATACCTCTTTTCATAAATTCAATCCAAAACTTTTTCATAATGAATACCTCCTTTTTAATTCTGCAAAACATCTTCTCGAAATATAGTCACTGAAACCGCTTTTAAATTCTGCGTCAACCGCACCGTTTAGTGAGGTGCGGAACCGTACGATTTGCTTCATATTCGCAATATTGGACTTGTTAATCTTCTCAAACTCCTTAGGGAGCACAGCCTCCAGTTCGTATAGGTGCATTTTAACGCGATACTGCTTTTTATCGCTGTAGGAAGCGTAGGTTTTACCGCCCTCGACATAAAAGGATTCGACTTCATTGATGTCCAGCATCTTAATATCATTTTCATCATAGCCTGTAATCTGTCCCACTGTACCGTCGGCAATTACCAAGGCTTCCAATTCATCAATGAGAGGTGTCCTTTGATGGACTCTGGCAACAATCTCTTCTTCTCTTTCTTTATCAATTACAATTCGAAATTTCATATTTCCTCCATGCATGCTTTTATGGCGGTTTTTTATTTCCCGGGTTTGTGTTAAAATATAAAAGGAAAACGTTTTCCCTTGTGCCGCCTGTGATTTACATTATACACAACTTGTGTTTTTTGTCAGCAAAATAGCGGTCATCGGTAGTTTTTGGACGGTAAGCGGTATTTTTGCAACTTTTAGCAGGGTTATAGAGTGTTATTGGCAGAGGGGGATTCCCGGGCAATGCGAAAGGAAACAGAGTATTTATGGATTTACAGGAATTTTATAACAGATACGGACGGGACATAGATTTTGTGGCTCCCGGCAAGCAGCATGGCTATGTCAATGGGGACTGGATGCATTTATATGATTTGGTTTGGCATTATAAAAATGAAATGATTCAGTGGTTTGACAGACAACGCGCTGATAAAGAGAATCCTATGTCCTGCGTTACCCAAGAACACTGGTACAGCATGTATCTTGAGAAGAAGCGTTTGGAAAAGCAAAGATTATTCGTACATCACAAGGAATATGCTATTGTTCCTACGCATTATAAACACAGAGGAGATTTTAGGGTTACTTTTATAAAATATTTTAATGACGGCAAGTACGTGGTGAGCAAAGTGATGCAAGACACAAAGTACGATATCCGTTATATCAGGGATAACAAAGTTGTGGGTCAGGTGGTTCGCAGATGTGACATTGATTATTATGTTTTACGCTCCACAACTGGGAACGGTCTGTATATATGTCCCAATTGCGGTGCGGAAATGCCTTTGGAAAAACTCCTGGATGGTTGTGATTACTGTAACAGTAAGTTTGATATTTCTGCTTATAAGGATAAGGTAATCTCTGTCAATCGCGTTTACGGCCGGCATGAACAGAGGGGTAACAGGGCTCATATAGGTCATTGGATTGGAGCATTTGTTGGTTCCATTTTTTTACCGGCGCCTTTTATACAATTTTTTCCCCCGATTGCCATACTTATTCCGATCGGAATGCTGGTTACTGGCGTGCTTATGATTGTTAATGTGCCCAAATTGAGTCAGGAACAGGATGTACATAATCATTTCTTAAATATACTTTGTCAAAATAATCCGGGAATTGTTATGGAAGAGTTTATTGCTTCCCTGGACAGTAAAATTAAGTCCGTTCATTTTGCGGAGCATCCGCAGGATGTAGCAGCTTTTGTAAAATGTGATATTACACCTTATCTGCCGGAAAATCGGAATGTCATCCGATGTGAAGCTGGTCGTTTTATGATTCAGGATTACCGGATGGATAAGAATTACCAATATATTAAACTGCATCGCGGCGTTCGTGTTTTAATTGATGAAGGCAAGCAAGTCAAAGAGAAAAGAAGAATACTGGAAGTGACGCTGGCAAAACAACGTGTTTATAAGCATAAAAGTGATATTTCCATGTTTACCTGTCAGCATTGCGGTGCCACCATATCGCTGGTGGAAGGCGGTATTTGTAAATATTGCGGTACGATGATGGATTATGATGCCTATGACTGGGTCATTATTGATTATCAGATTGTAGAATAAAGAAAAAAGGGGACAATGTATGAAAAAGAAAACGGTGATTGTGATAGCATCTGTTGTAATAGTGTTGTCTGTTTTATTGGGGCTGTTTTTGATGTTTTTTCTGGTAAATCCCTATTTTACCTATATTAATACCCATACTTGGGCAACCGTTACGACAAGGGGAGAACTGCAATCTGATACAGCCGGCAATGTTGAATTAACGCAGGAGTATTTACAGGGAGAGTCCATAACCGTGGGAGAGGTTACCGTAATCATTACGGACATTGGAAGCGAAGGAACGGTGGATTTGAAAGTACAGAGCGGCAATTTGTATGACAGCGAAGGTAATTCGGTTAAAAAATTTACCATTCACTTAGATGAACAGACTCATTTTACAACGGATGGCGGAACAGTGGACTTTATGGTAATCAGTAACCGGTATGAATAAGAAATATTACATTAAAAAAAGAAACTTTTAAAAAGTTTCTTTTTTTGTGGCAAGATCCTGCAAGGACCAACGTTCCACTACGATATGTTTTTGTTTTTTACCACGCTTGCGAAGGTCAAAAATCTGCTTGATATATTGCAGCGTAACTTTGGATGAAAGTTTTGACTCGCCGGCAGTTCTGTTTTGGAACGAATAGGGTATTTCAATAATTTTATCAAAAGTGCAGGTCGCAAGCACCTCAATCATAATTTTCCAACCGATGGGTTTCATTTCATAGGCATCCTGCATAATTTCTCTTTTAAACATAAAAAGACCGCTGGTAGGGTCGGTTATTTTGCGCAGACAGGGAAGCACGATTTTACCCATATATCTTGCTGTTCCGGATACGAAACTCCGATATAAATTCAATCCGCCGTCACTTCCGCCCGGAATAAAACGGCTGGGAATGCAGAGGTCTGCATCACCTGTAGATATTGCCACATACATATCATAGATAATATGGGGCGGATGTTGTAAGTCCGCATCCATAACGGCAATATAGTCTCCCTGTGCCAGTTCAAACCCTTTCAAGACAGCAGTTGGCAGACCTTTTTCGTCTTCGCGGTGATGTAACTGGACTTTCGGATTTGTCTGCATAATTTCTTTTATTACTTCAGGGGTATTATCCACACTATCGTCTACGAACAAAACAGAATATGGAATGTTACTTAGATACTTTTCCAATTCATCACATAATTTGGAAACATTGCCTGCTTCGTTAAAAGTAGGGACTACAATGGTTAAAGTCTTCATATTTATTTACTCCCCTCTTTTTTATATCTTTTCGGTATTCTTTTTATTGCAGTTATTAATACAAATATACATTGTACTGTTATGAAAATGACAAATATCATGATAGACATATTGTAACTCAAATATGTGCTTCTCAGGTCATCCTGATATGTATAAAATATAAGAATATAGCCCAATAATATCAATAATTCTGCTAATTTATGTTTTTCTTCATTCATAAAAAGTAAACATGCAGGAATTAAGTAAATGATACAATAGGTTCCCGAGTGAGAGGGCAAAATAAGAAGTACAAGCGTAATTGCCAAGACCTGTTGCCATTTTTTCTTTAATAAAGGGGTACAAATAAGAAACAGGGCGCACACTGCGTAAGTGCCTAAAGTACAAATGGTTTCCAATGTCTCACTATAGGGTACTTTAAAAGTTAACATGGAAGACAAAATAGTACATCCGTCTGTGCTGGGATAGAGTTCCAGATTATATTGCATATTACGGAACATTTTAAAGAGATTGCTCAATCCCCCTTCGAAGAAGAAAAATGGTCCGATTCCCACGATGATTCCGTACAGAACCGCCCGCAGTGCGGCTTTCCAATCTTTTTTATATAAAAGTAAAATGCCCAATACAGCCGGAGTCATTTTAAAGGCTACGGCAAACGCCAGAGAAATCAGTGCCAGTTCTTTCATTACTTTATGGTCGGAATCGTAGTACATAATGTAGAGTGTGATGAAAAAGGCAGTAGGTATGATGGTATTTGCACGCTCCAACGAATAAATCATCGGATAAGAAAACAGTATACTTGCGCAAAACAACAGTTTGGTTATGGTGGAACCGCTTTTTGTGGAACGGATCAATTCATAAAAAAGAATCATCCAGAAAATCATGGTTAAAATTAGGAAAAACAGAAACAGCGGTTCTTTATACATATCCAGAAATGAGTTTTGTTCAAAATAAGGGGACATATTTACCAACCGTGAGAAGAAATACATGCCCATATAAGTAAGAGGAGGGTAGGCCTTTTCGCCTAATCCCGTGTAATAGGTACATTCATATACGTTTCGCTCCGCAGAATATCCGACTACGTTGGTTGTATCTGCGAGAAAGTCTGTCAGGCGACCGTAAAATAAATCGATTTGGTCGCTTTGACCACCAAAACTAAATATTTCAAATATCCATAAAGCCAAGGAACCTAATAGAAATACAATAAAAAATCGTTCGTAGAATTTATATTTGTTTAGTTGATCTGATAGTTCATTTAAAGTTTTCATAAATACTCCTTGAAAGTATGTACTTCTGTATTGTTCGTATTAAAAATATTATAAGATGATTTCAAAAGTGTGTCAACGTAAGAGCAGTGTTGTCCAAGAGCACAATTTTAATAAAAAATTGACCAAAAACAGTTCTCATGCGTGTAATAAGTGAAAGGAGGTAGGGAGTATGAAAGAGAAATTGGCGCGGCCGGCCGGTGATTTGGAACAGGTGATGGATGCCTATGGTAATATGCTTTTTCGATTATGCATTGTGATGCTTGGGAACAGTGCGGATGCGGAAGATGCTCTGCAGGAGACCATGTTCAAATACTACCGCAAAGCCCCTGCATTCACGGATGAAGAACATAAGAAGGCTTGGCTTCTGACGGTTGTCGGTAATCAGTGTAAGGATATGCTGCGCTTTCGGGCTAAGCATCCTTTGGCAGAAGATACGGACATTTACGAATATAAAAGCGGTGATAATGAAAACAGTGGTATTTTGGATGCCCTTATGGCCCTGCCTGAGAAGTTCAGGCTGGTACTGATTTTATATTATGTGGAAGAATATCCCGTCAAAGACATTGCCCGTATGGTAGGGAAAACTCCCTCTGCCGTAAAAATGCGGCTTCAAAAGGGGCGTAAGTTATTAGAGGAAGTTTATCGAAAGGAGTATCTGTAGGATGGAAAGAAACCGTTTAAAAGAAGAGATTGAAAATATTAAGATGCCCCTTGCAATGCAGGAGCGTATATTGGAAAACTGCAGAACTGCAGAAGTAAATGAGAAGGAGAATATTTTTATGGCGAAAAATACAGCAGCAGATACAAATAGAAAAAACGCAAAAAATCGTACCGGAAAAAAGTGGCCCCGTATTGCTACCGTTGCGGCAGCAGTTGCTTTATGCTTAGGTCTTGGAGGTATTACGGTTATGGCCGGAAGTGATAAGTTAGAGGGATTTTTTGCGGATGTAACAAGATGGGACGGCGCAGTTGTGGGCACAACCTATGAGCAGGCAACGGAAGAGATTACAGTGAATGCAGCAGTAAGCGGTGATTGTTTGGTCGTGGATGCAGTTCTGTTAAAAGCAGAGGAGGCGCCCTATGCATATATTGAAGGCTTCGGTGTACAGAAGTATCACATTGCTGATGCGAAAGGAGATGTTGTTGCGGAAGGTATTTCTTCCGAAACGGTTGCAATTACGGACGGAAAGGTAAGCGTTGCACTTTCTTTGGATGAATTAGAGAGCGGAAATTATACACTGATTATCACGGAATTTGTGGGAACTGCCAAGGCAGACCAGGATTTGCCGATTAAGGGGTATTGGGAGTGTAAGTTCGAATTGTAATTGTAAAAAAATTTATACGGCAAAATGATAAGCGAAACATTATAAAAGGCTGTGGTAAAAGTGTGCATCGGCACTTCATTACCACAGCCTTTTTATATATAAATCTAACAGAATACTTATTCAGAGGGAACTTCTACAGAAGCCACGGTTTCTTCCACGGTTACGACTGCGGGGCCGTCAGCAAAGGCTTCCGTATTATTGGCAACTTCCGTAGGATCCTCAAGTTCTGTAGGTTCGTCGTCTTCCCAAAGGGATTCGTGTTCCTCTTTCTCCTGATTTTTTTTCATGGCGGCAATATTTTTGGCTGCCTGATACAGTTCTTCGCTAAATTCCATCAGTTTGCGCTCATCAGAGGGAGGAACGATATCTCCGTTCATGATGCGTCTGGCAACTTCCATGATTTTTCCTAAATCATCCATGGCGTCACCCATCGCCTCGCCCTGTTGCATGGAAGAAACCATATTAGCGGTCGAACTCCACTGTTCCATGAGTTTTGCCATGTATTCCTGATATTCGGTCTGTTTCTCATCCAAAGCCTGAATGGTTAAATCCAGTTTAACGGCTTCTTTCTCATTTTGTGTTTTATCGCCGATAGAGAGTTCCATATTTTTTTGCAGTTTCTCTCTTTGCTGCGAAAGTGCCCATTTGTGTTCGTTATACTGCCGAATCTGGGTATTATAAATCTGTCTCGCTTCTTCTATTTTCATATTTTAAGGCCTCCTTGCCCCGGTGTTCGTATCGCCCGTTTCGTAGGGAAGTCGTGTGAAACACCTTATAAAAGAAAGATACATCCATGTTACGTAACATATATCGGCTAAAAACAGTTGTTAGTTAATGTCTTTTTGTATTATTATGGAAGAAATGGTTTATTCGATAGAAAAAGGTATACTATGATTTACGAATTACAGTACGACAATACAAATACATATGTGATTTCCGGCACAAAAGGTCAGTTGATGTTCGATACCGGCTGGGCCGGTACTTTTATGAAAATGTGTCAGGAGTTGGGAGAGCAGAATTTGAAACTTTCGGATATAAAATATCTGCTGGTTTCCCATTTTCATCCGGATCACATGGGACTTGCGGGTGAACTGGCGAAGCAGGGTATGACTGTGGTTGTGATGGAAAGTCAGAAGGAGTTTGTTCACGCTTCGGACTATATATTTGAAAGAGATAAAAGATTCGCATATGCACCAATTGAGGAAGAGACGGTCAGGGTAATTAAATTTGACGAGAGCAGGGATTTTCTTCGGGAATTAGGGCTGAATGGTGAAGTGATTCCTACACCGGGCCACAGTGACGACAGTATTTCTCTGATTTTGGATTCCGGAGATGTTTTTGTGGGGGATTTGTATCCTTTGTACGAACTGGAAGCACACGAGGAACCGGATGTACAAGAGAGTTGGAAGCGGCTTCTTGCCACGAATCCGAAGAGGATTTTTTACGGACATGCCAAAACAGCCGTGTTGGAAAGGGATGAATCCGTAGGCAGAGACCGAGAGACTGATAAAAAGGCAGGTATTGCAAACTGTGATTCTGTGGTTGCGGTAGCGCAGAAAAATGCACATCTCCATAACACGGTCAAAAAGATGATACACTTAATTGATAAGGGTCTATCCGTAGATAAAATTGCCGCAAAACTCAAAGTCGATAAAGAGTTTGCCAATGATGTGTGCAGGATGTATTTAACCCATAAGAATGTTGGAGTACAGGGGATTCTGGACCGCATTGAAATAAAAGGTAAGTGAGCGGAAAAAGAAGGATATTTTAGTTATAAAATATATGAAAAGTAGATGACAGGAGTCAGTATGAAGATTTTACTCATTGGAATCAATGCCAAGTACATACATTCCAACCCGGCGATTTACAGTTTAAAAGCCTGTGCCGGAGAATATAAAAACAATATTGAAATCGCGGAATATACCATCAATCAGCAGGCAGAAGACATTCGCAGGGATATTTATTTGCGAAAGCCTGATGTAATTGCCCTTTCCTGTTACATCTGGAATTGGGCTGTGATTTCGAAACTTTTACCGGATTTAAAAAAACTTTTGCCGGAAGTGCCTATTTGGCTTGGAGGCCCTGAAGTAAGTTACCGGGCAGAGTCTGTTTTGGATGAATTTCCGCAGGTGACCGGTATTATGGTTGGTGAAGGCGAATATACATTTTATAAGGTGGCGGAATATTATGCCGCATTATATTCCCAAAATGCCGAAAAGAGTGATGAACAAGGAATAGAAAAAAGTTGTCATATCGGAAACCGTGAAACTGACCTTGCGAAAATTCCCGGCATCGTAACCCGTGATTTTAACACCGGCGCACCGCAGGTCCTTGATTTGGCGGACATCCCTTTCTGGTATGCTGAAGGCAATATACTAAAGGAAGCATTTGAAAACCGTATTATATACTACGAGACGTCCCGCGGTTGTCCCTTCCGCTGTTCTTATTGCCTATCTTCCATTGATAAACAAGTCCGTTTTCGTCCTATGGATATGGTAAAAAAAGAATTGGATTTCTTCTTGGAACACAAGGTACCGCAGGTCAAATTCATTGATCGTACGTTTAATTGCAAGCACAGTCACGCTATGGCGATATGGCAGTACATATATGAACACGACAATGGTGTGACGAACTTTCATTTTGAAATTGCAGCGGATATTTTAAACGAAGAAGAACTGGAACTGTTAGCCAAATTCAGACCCGGTCAGGTGCAGTTGGAAATCGGTGTCCAGACGACCAATACGACGACACTGGCAGAAATCAAACGCACTACGGATATGGACAAATTAAAAGATAATGTGGCCCGCCTGAGAAGTTTTCACAATATTCATTTACACTTGGATTTAATTGTAGGACTTCCGTACGAGAATAAAGACTCTTTTATCCGATCTTTTAATGACGTATACACTATGGAACCTGACGATTTGCAACTTGGATTTTTGAAGGTATTGTCCGGTTCTTATATCGGTGAAAGGATGAAAGAATACGGTATCTTATGTGAGCAAAACCCTCCGTATGAGGTATTATCTACCAATTGGATTTCCTATGAAGATGTGATAGGATTAAAACGCGTGGAAGAGATGTTGGAACTCTACCATAACAGTGGTCAGTTCGTGCATACGATTGCTTTCCTTGAGAAACAATTTGAATTCCCCTTTGCTTTGTACGAAGCATTGGCGCAATTTTATGAGCGAAAAGGATTTTTTGTACAGGCACCCTCCCGCAGTTACCGTTATGAAGTGTTGCTGGATTTTGCCTGTGAAGTGAATGCGGATTATAAAGAAGTCTATCGTGAGTTATTGACCTATGATTTGTACTTGCGTGAAAAGTTAAAAAGCCGTCCGGTCTTTTTACAGGATAGGAAGTTGCAGGAAGACTTGGTTTGGAATTTTTATAAAAAAGAAGAGGAGACACCGTTTTTACTGAAAGATTACTCTGAATACACCGCAAAACAGATGATGCATTTGACCCATTTGGAATATTTCCGGTATCCTGTGTGGGATATGGATGTTTGGGATGGAACAGAGAGTTCGGAGTACATAGGCGCAGTATTCTTTGATTATCGGAAACGCAATCCGATTACGGGGAATGCGGGAACAGAATTTATTAATAATAGTTTCTGATATAAATTTTGGAAAGACGGAGTCGGACCGGTTCTCAATGGATAACGAAAGAAGGAATTATATGACACAAAAAGAACGAATTCAGGCGATTTTGGATCGTCTGGATACGGAATACGGAACCGAATACAGATGTTACCTGGATCATGAAAATGCATGGCAGTTGCTGATTGCGACGATTTTAAGTGCCCAGTGTACAGACGCAAGAGTGAATATTGTAACCAAGGATTTGTTTCGGAAGTATCCCAATGTGGAGGCTTTTGCCAAGGCAGAGGTAAAAGAACTGGAGAAAGATATTCATTCCACGGGATTTTATCATAATAAGGCTGTGAATATCATTGGCTGTTGTAAAAGATTAATGGAGGTTCACGGCGGAGAAGTACCTTCGAGTCTGGAAGAGTTAACGGCCCTGCCCGGAGTGGGACGAAAGACGGCCAATGTGATTCGGGGAAATATATTTAATGAGCCCAGTGTAGTGGTGGATACCCATGTAAAACGAATCAGTAAGAAATTAGGTATTACAAAAGAAGAAGATCCCACGAAAGTTGAATTCGATTTAATGAAAAAACTTCCGAAGGATCATTGGATTCTCTATAATATACACATTATTCAGTTGGGACGTACCATTTGCAAGGCACCTAATCCAAAATGTCAAGAATGCTTTCTTCAGGATCTGTGTCCTCAGTACGCAAAGACTTTAAAAAACGCAAAATAGGTTTCTGCGTTAAACCGGGCAAAAGGCTTGCCGCGCTAATTAAATAATCAAGTTTGGCGTCTTCGCCGTTGTCACAGTAAATTTTGGCGAGCATTTTATAAGTGCTGATATTGTCGCTTTGGATTTGGACAGCAAATTCCAAAAGAGTTTGTGCGGTTTCTATATTACCGTTTTCGTAATGATACTCGCTTAAAGTGTGTAAAACGCGAAGAAGACTAATGTAATTCTGGTCATATTCCGATAAAATATCCAGATTGGATGCACCGTATTTTAATTTTAGGTCGGTGTTGGAAATATGGGACAGATTTACGATTTTATTTTGTTTTAAATGTTGCAAAAGTCTGGAGCAGTCTTCCAGGTGGGAAGGAAGTGGCGCAGGAAGTGCCGCATAAACACTGTCAGGTATGTGTATATAGTTCAAACTATCCAGCGATTTTGGGCGGGTGGCATTGGCTTTTTGTTCTTTTTCCAGATAACTGTCCAACACCTGTTTGTTTTTTTGGTTATGTTTGCGAATTTCGTAGGCCAGCCATATGCAAAATACGATAATACTTGCCAAAAAAGCAATCTTCATATATAATATCCTTTCAGTATGACGATTAACGTGGGGGAGTGGGTTTAAATATATACTCCACAAACATTCATATAATAACAGATTTAGAAACGGAGGAGCACATTATGATGAATCTTCACAGTAAAAAAGCAAAGAAAATCATTTCCACCGTCATTATCATTGTTCTTGTAATCGCAATGATATTACCTGCTTTAACATACGCATTTCAATAGGAAAAACGGTAGATGGTGTAGTGTACCTACATAAGATAAGTATAAAATAATTCAGTTTTTTTTTCAATGAAAAAAGGGTTACACGAGAAATTTGGGGATAAGCAAAACAGAAAGGGAACTATGAAAAAATTTATCAAGTTCACAACAATTACATTAATGGCGGTATGCCTTGTCTGCGGCAGTTCTCTTTTGGTAAAAGCGGAAGAGTCTGCAACAATGAAAACCGGAGTTTATATTGAAGATATTGATGTATCCGGCATGACCGCGGAGGAAGTAAATGCAGCAGTGGAAGAATATCTGGAAAAGGTGAAAACAATGCCTGTAACCCTTCGTGCAGCACAGGGAAATGAAATCGTGGTAACGGCAGCAGACTTCGGTATGGAATGGGTAAATACCGATATTGTGGAGGATGCATTGTCAATCGGAACCACAGGGAATCCCATTGCACGTTATAAAGAAGTAAAAGATTTGGAAAATAACGGTATGGTTTATCGTTTGGAATATCGTTTTGATGATGCTTTGATCGCACAGGTCATTCAGGAAAAATGTACGGAATTTGACCAGCATGCCCAGAATGCCACAATGGAACGCATTAACGGTGAATTTGTCATTCATGATGAAGTCGTGGGTGCGGTTGTGGATGAAGCGGCATCTGCGGAAGCAATCAAGGCGGCACTTTCTTCAGCAGAGAATATGACAGAAGAAGGTTTTGTGATTGATTTGGTGGCTAAGGTAGAAGAACCGGTTGGTAAAGCAGAAGATTTGCTTGCGGTAAACGATTTGTTAGGTTCCTTTACAACCAGTTTCTCTTCTTCCGGTAAGGCAAGAAGCGCCAATGTAGCCAATGGCGCGGCATTGATTAACGGTTCGGTGATTTATCCCGGCGAAGAGTATTCTTTTTATGATAATGTAAAACCGTTTACCTATGACAACGGTTATTTTATGGCGGGTTCTTATTTGAGCGGTATGGTTGTTGACAGTATGGGCGGCGGTATCTGCCAGGTGTCTACAACGCTTTACAATGCTGTTTTAAATGCAGAACTTGAAGTGACGGAACGCCATAATCATTCTATGATTGTAACGTATACACAGGTATCCGGAGATGCAGCTATTTCAGAATCCGCAGGTAAGGATTTCCGTTTTGTAAACAATACGGATTACCCTATTTATATTGAAGGTTATACCAGTGAGGATAAGAAGATTACCTTTAATATCTACGGTGTGGAAACCAGAGATGAGAATCGTACCATTGCATATGAAAATGTAATTTTACAGGTAATCCAGCCGGATTATGAGAGAATCATTGCAGATGCCGGTCAGGGCGTAGGTTATGTAAAGGTGCAGTCTGCACATACAGGCTATAAAGCGCAACTTTGGAAAGTAGTTTATGTGGACGGCGTGGAAGTATCGAGAGAGCAGGTAAATTCAAGTTCGTATTCGATGTCTCCCCGAACCGCTGTGGTTGGTGTGGCAACGGCCAATCCGGAGCGTCAGGCTGAGATTCTGGCGGCATGCGGAACCAATAATATTGAGCATGTAAAAGGCGTGGCAGCAGTGCTCTATGCACAGGAAGTGGCAGAAATAACAGGTGCTGCACAATAATGCGGTATCAGTAAACCGGTAGAACGGAGAGTACGCCGGAGGGTCCGGATAATCGGATGAAAAGGCGGAAAAGATAATATGAAAATCGGTAAAGTATCCGAGAATGTGTTAAAAAGAACCATTCTGAAAGGAATCAAAAATACAAGAGAAGAAGTTTTAATCGGCGCAGCTCTAGGGGAGGACTGCGCCGTTTTGGCATTAAAAGAAGACGAAGTTTTTGTTACAAGTACAGACCCCATAACCGGTACGGCAACGGATATCGGACGTCTGGCTGTACATGTGGCGGTGAATGACTTGGCAGCAGAAGGAGCAGAACCTATCGGCCTATTATGTACGGCACTGTTACCGGAGAATTACAAAGAGTCCCGCTTAAAAATTATAATGGATCAGTACAAAGAAACATGTGCTTCTTTGGGAATTCAGCCTTTGGGCGGACACACGGAACTTACCACAGCGGTAAACAGACCTGTATTGACCGTAACCGGCATCGGAAAGGCAAAAAAAGGTTGTCTGACCACTACAAGCAATGCAAAACCGGGGATGGATATTGTTGTAACCAAATGGGTAGGGTTGGAAGGAACTTCTATTTTGGCCAAAGAAAAGGAAGAAGATCTTCTTACCAGATATCCGAGACCCTTGATTGAAGAAGCGAAAGGGTTTGAACAATTTTTATCCGTATTGCCGGAGGCAAGAATTGCGGTAGCGAACGGTGCCGTAGCAATGCATGACATTACCGAAGGCGGCGTATTCGGAGCATTGTGGGAGTTATCTGTCAGCGCGGGCGTCGGCGTGGAAGTGGATTTAAAGAAAATTCCCATACGACAGGAAACGGTGGAGGTTTGCGAATTTTTTGACTTAAATCCCTATTGCCTGATTTCTTCGGGGTCTATGTTAATTGTCGCCGAGAACGGTTACGACTGTGCGAAAGCCTTGGAAGAGGCAGGAATTCCGGCAGTGGTAATCGGTAAAACAACGGATAATAACGATAAGGCAGTGTTAAATGAAGGCGAAAAACGTTTTCTTGAGGCGCCGAAGTCGGATGAATTGTACAAGGTATTATAATGGTTTTGTTCAGGAATATAAAAGCGTGTAACGTTACTTTTTTATTGTGTTAACAAGATAAAATCGTTATAATAAAATTTGAAAATTAGTATATTTGATAATAAACAGGGATTTTATAATCTCGGATTGGAGAAATATATGCGTGAACAGATTTTAAAAATGATCGAAAAAAACAGCAGAATTGATTTAAAAGAATTGGCCATTATGCTTGGAATGAGTGAAGTGGATTTGATGAATGAAATCTCAAGAATGGAAGAGGAGAAAATCATCTGCGGATATCACACTTTAATTGATTGGGAAAAAACTTCTGTTGAAAAGGTAAGTGCTTTGATTGAAGTACGTGTAACACCTCAGAGAGGCCAGGGATTTGACCATATTGCAGAGCGAATTTATAACTATCCCGAAGTAAATGCGGTATATCTTTTATCCGGAGCATACGATATTTTAATTACTTTGGAAGGAAAGTCCTTAAAAGAAGTATCAAGTTTCGTATCCGATAAACTTTCTACTTTGGACAGCGTATTAAGTACCGCAACACACTTTATTTTAAAGAAATACAAAGACCATGGCACCATTATGGCAAATAACGATGAAAGGTTAAAAATGACACCATGAGAAATCCGCTTTCAGACAAAATCGTCGATGTAAAACCTTCGGGCATCCGTAAGTTTTTTGACATCGTAAGTGAAATGCCGGATGCAATTTCCTTAGGTGTTGGTGAGCCCGATTTTGATACACCCTGGCACATCCGTGACGAGGGTATCTACTCCCTTGAGAAGGGTAAAACCTTTTATACCTCCAATGCAGGTTTAAAAGAATTAAGATGTGAAATCAGCAATTACATAATGCGTAAGCAGGGAATTAAATATGATCCCATCAACGAAATTCTTGTAACCGTAGGCGGTTCCGAAGCAATTGACATTGCGCTCCGCTGTATGGTAAATCCGGGAGATGAGGTAATCATCCCCCAGCCTTGTTATGTATCTTACGAGCCCTGTGCGGTGATGGCTGATGCAGTGCCCGTAATCATTAACTTAAAACATGAGAATGAATTCCGTTTGACGGCAGAGGAGTTAGAGGCTGCCATTACGGACAAAACGAAGATTTTAATCCTTGCATTCCCTAACAATCCTACCGGAGCCATTATGGAGAAGAAGGATTTGGAGGCAATTGCAGAGGTGGTTTTGAAGCACGACCTCTATGTAATTTCCGATGAAATCTATTCGGAGTTAAGTTATAATGAAGCGCATGTTTCGATTGCAACTTTGCCCGGCATGAAAGAGAGAACCATTATGATTAACGGTTTTTCTAAGGCATATGCCATGACAGGATGGCGTTTGGGTTATGCCTGCGGACCTGAATTGATTATGAAGCAGATGACCAAACTTCACCAGTTTGCCATTATGTGTGCGCCTACCACCAGCCAGTATGCTGCAGTAGAGGCGTTAAAGCACGGTGACGGCGATGTGGCTGAAATGCGTGAGGCTTATAACCAGCGTCGTAGATTTCTGATGTATCAGTTCCGAGAGATGGGATTGGAATGTTTTGAGCCTTACGGTGCATTTTATGTATTCCCGTGTATTAAGGAATTCGGTATGACCAGTGAGGACTTTGCAATGCGTTTTCTGGAAGAAGAGAAGGTTGCGGTAGTACCCGGCACGGCTTTTGGAGACTGCGGCGAAGGGTTCCTTCGAATTTCCTATGCATATTCCATTGATGACTTGAAAGTTGCTTTGGGAAGAATGAAACGTTTTATTGCACGTTTGAGAGAAGAAAACAGTAAGTAAAAGAGTAAAGCGGCACTTTTGTCTGTGGATAAAAGTGCTGTTTTTGACGGAGGAAAAAAATATGCACATCGTTTTATATCAGCCCGAAATTGCGGGAAATACCGGAAATATCGGACGAACCTGCGTTGCTACAAATACAGTACTTCACTTGATTGAGCCCCTGGGTTTTCGTTTGAATGAGAAGGAAATCAAGCGTGCGGGGATGGATTATTGGGAGCATTTGGACGTCAGAAGATATATTAACTTCGAGGAATTTTTAGAGAAGAATCCCAATGCCAAGATTTATATGGCCACTACGAAGGCGCATCATTGTTATACGGATGTGGAGTATGGACCGGACGATTATATTATGTTCGGGAAGGAAAGTGCCGGAATTCCGGAAGAAATTCTTGTGGATTATGAGGATACCTGTATCCGTATTCCCATGCTTGAAAAGATAAGGTCGTTGAATTTATCCAATTCGGTAAGTATTGTGTTGTATGAGGCATTGTGTCAGAATAATTTTGCCCAGATGCAGATGGAGGGCGAATTACACAGGTTGAGTTGGAAGGAGTAGGAAGAAATTCATATTGACAGTTTCTTTGGAGAATTATATATTTTGATTAGAGGATACATTGTTAGTGGGTTGCGTCTCGGGCGTATGTCCTGGGGATTTTAAATCATCGGGCACCTGCTCAGTATCCTCTAATTTGTTTTCGTTGTACATTGAAACCACTTCTAAACTTTTATTATTATTAACAGGAACTGCCTCAATCAAATGTCCCAGTTCCCCAATATATTCCTTTTTAATTTCAATAGTCTTGGCTTTTGAACCATCACTATTTTTAAATTTTCTACTTGTATCTGCCTTTTTTATTTCATCAAAATTTTCTAAGATATCATTTATTCGCCCAAATTTATTGATATCTTTCATGCTTTGATCGGCTATTCCTTGTTTTCCGTGACGTTTTTCTATATGTCTCACAATATCTTCATATATTTCATTTTTATAATCAGAAACATCAATACCAAGAATGTCTTTGATTGCATCGGCCAGTCTTTGTGGTATTGTTTGGTTTAACTGAAATCTTCTATAATTGGTCGTGCTTTGGCAGGCACTTTCTATAAAATCTAAAAATTCCTGTTTTCGTTGTTCATCCATTCAAATATTCCTTTCTTCTTAGTAATTTAAGTGAAATAAATTAGGAAAAGAGTGTGCGAAGATAATAAGTGTGCATAGATAATCTTTAACTATCAGAATATTGTTAGTAGGGATTTATAAAAGAAAATCAAATTGACTTAAGAAAGTCTAAGCAGAAGAATTCTGCCTCATAAGTGATTTGTGAATTAAGTATAAGTTATAGAGTGGTTATTTTCAACAGAAAAGCATCGCGCAATTTTTAAGATTCTTTTCTGTATTCTGCAATATCTTCCAGTCTGCAATCCAGAATTTCACACAACTGGTTTAAAGTATAAGCGTTCACGTTGCCGTTTTTGCGCAAGCGGTCCAATTGGCCGGTACTGATATTGTAATCTTTGATTAACTTGTACTGGGAAATACCCTTTTCTTTGAGGGTAGTCCAAAGTCGGTCGTAAACGATCATATAGTATATTCTCCAATTGATAGAATGCTAAGATAAAAGTTACAGATAATTAAAAATACATGACATGTGAATACTTTTTTATCTTTGTAAAGAATTATATACATATATGGTAAAAATTAGTCCGTTCATTGACAATAGCCCGCAAACGGGCTATAATTTGAGTCAATTACAGGAGGAACACAATAAGAGACAATGTGGTGTTTTCTGAGATAAAAACAGGAGGATGATAAAATGTTAAATAAGTGTTGGAAAAGACTTGCGGTAGTGTTGGCTGTGGGAAGTATGCTTGTTGTTGGGTTAGTAGGATGTAATGGGGCAGAAGTGCCGGAAGCGGAAGTGATAGAATCGGAAGTGGTGTCGGAATCTGTTTCGGAGGAAGTGTCAGAGGAGGTAACTTCTGAAGCAGAGTCTGAGAGTGTGGAGGAAGAAGCAGGTGGAGTGGAGTATGTTAATTATGCAAATAAAGTAGAATTAATGACTTATTTGGAAGAACTAAATCAAACTACAATTATATGGTACAATTTCTCTATAGGAACAGAACAGGCAATTATTCCTAATGGTGAAAAGTACACATTAGAAGGTGATAATTCTGTAACAGTAATATCTACAAATAATAACATTGTCGATATTAGAGCAAATGTTGATTATATTGATACTTTAAAATCAGAATCCAAAGAGAATCAATGGGCCATATATGTTGAAACCACTGGTACAGATTTGGAAGTATCTTTTACGGTAGTATATGAGGATGGTACTGAAGAAGATTTCACCATTTACATCACTAAGGAAGGAGAATAATTTTTTATCCTTTTATTCAGGTCACGCAAGGCTGATAATATATAATAAAGTATTAAAATTTTAAAAGTGAATATTTAGTAGAAAGCAAGATTCCTTGACATATTAAAGTCCTGTAACCATCAGTGTTACAGGGCTTTTTTCTACATTATATTTTGGAGATGTTGTGCATTTTACCGATATTGACATAAACATTTTTCGGTGTTAATCTATGCCTACAAAGAAGCAAAGCAATTCTTTAGAAATCTATTTTTCTATGATTCTATCATTCTATTTTTATAACATTTCTGCATGAATTCTTGCTTATTTCAATGATTCAATTAAATTGGCAGGAAGAGAAATGTGATAATGATGGTTTTATCTTCCTGCAAGTAGAAAGGAAGATGCTATGAAAAGACATGCCCAAGGGAAAAGACAGGCTAACCGTCAGTACAAAAACAATCTTTTTGTTTACCTTTTTACACGAAAGAAGAAATATGCCTTAAGTTTATACAATGCGATGAATGGCACGGATTATACCAATGAGGAAGACTTAGAGTTTAAGGTGTTGGAGGACGTATTGTTTGTGCGAATGAAGAATGATGTATCCTTCGTCTTTGACAGTGCGATGAATTTGTATGAACATCAGAGCACCTTTAGTAACAATATGCCGTTGAGAGGCTTGTATTATTTCGCGGATTTGTACCGGAAATTGATTCCGACGACGGTTTTGAATCAGAAGAAACTGGTCAGGATTCCGGTGCCCAAGTATATTGTATTTTACAACGGTCCTATAGAGGATATGCCGGAAGGAAGACGGGAACTGCGTTTATCGGATGCGTTTCTGGTGACTGATGAGACCGGCGGATTTGAGTGGACGGCCACGGTTGTGAACATTAATCCGGGCTATAATGAAGAACTGTTTGTAAAGTGTGAAATCTTAAGAGAGTATGCCGTTTTTGTGGAGAAGGTAAGAAAGAAATCAGTTGTAATGAGTCCGGATGAAGCAATGCGTGAGGCGATTATGGAATGCATTGAAGAAGGGATATTGTTGGAATTTTTCAGAAAATACGGAGAGGAGATAATTGCAATGGAATGGTATGAAGTGACGCAGGAAATGATATGGGAAATACAACGTGAGGAAGCGATAGAGGACGCCAGGGAAGAAGGAATGCAGCAGGGAATGCAGCAAGGAATAGAGCAAGGAATTCGGCAGGGGAAGATGGAGGCGGAAAAGGCATACGCAAAGGAGCGTGCAGAAGATAAGAAAATAATTTTTCTTTTACGACAAGAAATTGAAAATTTAAGAAGGCAACTATCTTCGTAAACCTAAATACAAGAAGTACGAAAAGGTCAAGTTTGTATGTAAGATATGCTATTAATATCCCTTGTCCTACTTGAATTTTGGCATAAAATAGGATATAATTGTCCCGATACTTAATAAAATTAACAATCGGAGGTAGATAAAATGTTAGTTTCAGCAAAAGAAATGCTTCAGAAAGCAAAAGCTGGTCACTATGCTGTTGGACAGTTCAACATCAACAACTTAGAGTGGACAAAGTCTATTCTTTTAACAGCACAGGAATGCCAGTCACCCGTTATCCTTGGTGTATCTGAGGGTGCAGGTAAGTACATGACAGGTTACAAGACTGTTGTAGGTATGGTTAACGGTATGATCGAAGAATTAGGA
This sequence comes from Lachnospiraceae bacterium, assembly GCA_017473115.1. Classification (GTDB taxonomy): domain Bacteria; phylum Bacillota; class Clostridia; order Lachnospirales; family Lachnospiraceae; genus UBA3766. The sequence continues at coordinate 78,293 of JAFUNC010000001.1, read as the reverse complement.
ATCACTGTTCCCGTAGCTCTTCACCTTGACCATGGTAGTTTCGAACACTGCTATAAGTGTATCGAAGCTGGTTTCTCATCAGTTATGTTTGATGGTTCACACTATCCTATCGAAGAAAACATCGCTAAGACAAAGCAGTTGGTTGCTGACTGTGCAGCAAAGGGAATTTCTCTTGAAGCTGAAGTTGGTTCAATCGGTGGTGAAGAAGATGGTGTTGTAGGTGCAGGTGAATGTGCAGATCCTAACGAATGTAAGATGATCGCTGATCTTGGTATCGACTTCCTTGCAGCAGGTATCGGTAACATCCACGGAAAATATCCTGCAAACTGGAAGGGATTAAGTTTCGAAACTCTTGATGCAATCCAGCAGTTAACAGGTGATATGCCTCTCGTTCTTCACGGTGGTACAGGTATCCCTGCTGATATGATCAAGAAGGCAATTGACCTTGGTGTATCTAAGATTAACGTTAACACAGAATGCCAGTTATCATTTGCAGATGCTACACGTAAGTACATCGAAGCTGGTAAGGACTTAGAAGGTAAGGGATTTGACCCTCGTAAGTTACTTGCTCCCGGTGCAGAAGCAATCAAGGCTACTGTTAAGGAAAAAATGGAATTATTCGGTTCTGTAGGCAAGGCTTAAGAAATATAGAATATGACCTTATAAAAGGAGGATGCCCGGTAACGATATGTTACCGGGCATTCATTTTTTGAAAAAGTTATTTGGTGTTTTGTGTTATCTATACGTAAAATATCTTGTTATCTGATTATGAGTATAGATAACAATTTTTGCAGAATAATGTTATGTAAATCAATATTCTGTTAAAAAAATGTGAATGAAATATGAAGAAGACCAATTAACAATGCTTCGGTTCGGGATATTCCACACCAAAAGTATCCACTGTCACACTCTTCATTACCTGAGGTGTTAAGGGCTTATCTGAATAATCAGTATCCACTTCTGCGATTGTATTTACAACTTCCATACCTTCAATTACTTTACCGAATGCAGCGTATGCACCGTCCAAATGGGGAGCATCCTTGTGCATTAAGAAGAACTGGCTTCCTGCGGAGTCGGGGAACATGGAGCGTGCCATAGAAAGTACGCCGGGGGTGTGCTTTAAGTTGTTCTCAAAACCATTCTGTGAAAATTCACCCTTAATGTGATAGCCGGGACCGCCTGTACCGGTTCCCTGAGGACATCCGCCCTGAATCATAAAGCCATAGATGACTCTGTGGAAGGTAAGTCCGTCATAGAATTTTTTGTTAATCAAAGAGATAAAATTGTTTACGGATTCCGGTGCGATTTCAGGATAAAGTTCAGTCTTAATTACGGAATCGTCAGCCATAGTAATAGTTACAATAGGATTCTGTGCCATTTTGTGTTATTCCTTTCTTGAACGTGTTATAATCATATTATCACGTATTTTTTACCATGATTAGAATTTATCATGGTTTGCACACTCACCGGGTTTCTGTTTTACGGTTGCCCGGTGCATTGTGTCCGCATACATTCTATCATAATCCTTGGAGGGATAAAAGTGATAAAAGAGAAAAAACCCGAAAAAATCATATTAGACTTATTTTATGCAGAAAAACCGAACCGTATCAAAGAAATGATAGGGCGTTGTCATATTCTATGCATAAATAAAAGTGAAGCAACGCAGGAGAATATTGATTCCGAAACAGTGTTATATATTACGGATTCTTCCGCCAAAGCATCTGAATATAAGTCGCAAAATCAAGCGGTTTTGGTGTATCTGCACGAAGGGAATCAAAGCGAAAGTTTTCCTCAAAACCGTTATTTTATTGAAGGTTTTGAGGATGCGGATGACAGGTATTTTATCAGGATTTATCAGCGCGAAAAGAAAATACCGTGGACCATCGGGGAAACAGAGCGTTTATGTATCCGCGAGATGTGCGTAGGGGATACGGAAGCACTGTATCGTCTTTATGAAGATAAGTCTGTTGTAGAATTTATGGAAGATTTACCCGGGAATCGGGAGGAAGAAAAAGAATATATTGCGGAGTATATTGACAAAGTATACGGGCTCTTCGGGTTTGGAATGTGGTTCGTCGAGTTAAAGGAAACCAAAGAATTGATCGGAAGGGTTGGATTTCAAAATTGTGAACTATCCGATGAGCAGGAAGAAACTGTGGAATTGGGTTTTATGATTATCCCTCAATATCAGCGTCAGGGATACGCCTACGAAGCGTGTAAAGCGGCTGTAACCTATATGCAGGAAGTGTTTCCGGAGTATAAAATAAAAGCACGTTGCAAGAAGGAAAATAAAGCAGGAATTTCCCTATGTAAAAAGTTGGGGATTGAGTGTAGAGTATTGTGATATAAGGTCGAAAAGTGTATAATATAAGGATAGGTTTTACAAAGGAGAAAAACGGAGAATGCTTTTTAATTCCATAGATTTTTTTATATTTTTTCCAATAGTTGTGTTGTTATATTTTATCATTCCGAAAAAAGTCAGATATATATGGTTGCTGATTAGCAGTTACTATTTTTATATGTGTTGGAATGCGAAATATGCAATATTGATTGCGATATCTACGATTATTACATGGATATCCGGTCTTTTGATTGAAAAGTCCAAAACCGTTCGTGGTAAAAAAGGCGTTGTTGCCATGAGTTTTATCAGCAATTTGGGTATTTTATTTGTCTTCAAATATTTTGATTTTGCACTGGCGAATATCAACAGGATATTAGCGGTTGTCAATGTAGAACTTATCAGCAATCCCTTTGATATTATTTTACCGGTTGGCATATCCTTTTATACGTTTCAGGCGTTAGGGTATACGATGGATGTGTACCGCGGAGAATTAAAAGCAGAGAAAAATCCCTTGCGTTATGCTTTGTTTGTATCTTTCTTTCCGCAGTTGGTTGCAGGTCCCATTGAAAGGTCTAAGAATTTATTGACGCAACTCAAAAAAATAGATACTGAAAAGATGTGGAACTATGATAAGGCAGCAGAAGGCGTTATTTTGATTTTTTGGGGCCTTTTTATGAAGATGGTAATTGCAGACCGAATTGCCATTTTCGTGAATCAAATCTTTTTAAATATTTATGCATACGGCACGATAGAATTGATTCTGGGAGCGGTGGCCTTTGCGATTCAGATATATTGTGATTTTAACGGTTATTCGACCATTGCAATCGGTGCTGCTAAAGTAATGGGATTCGAATTGATGGAAAATTTCAAGGTGCCTTATTTTTCAACAAGTATCAAAGAATTCTGGCGCAGATGGCATATATCATTAAGTTCGTGGTTTAAAGACTATTTGTACATTCCTTTGGGAGGAAATCGTTGTGGCAGAATCAGAAAATATTGCAACCTAATGATTACATTTTTGGTAAGCGGATTATGGCACGGCGCAGCATGGACTTATGTGATTTGGGGCGGATTGCATGGAGTATATCAAATTGCTGGAGATGTACTTTCTCCGGTTCGCAGCAAGGTCATTAAATGGCTTCGTGTAGATACATCCGCATTTAGTTATAAATTCGGTCAAATGGCAATCACCTTTGCTCTCACAACTTTTGCGTGGATTTTTTTCAGGGCAGGAAGTATAGACCAGGCAATTTATTATATACAAAGGTTATTTACCAAATGGAATCCATGGGTATTATTTGACCAGAGTCTGTATAATATCGGTTTGGATGTTATTGAAATGAACGTTTTAATGATTGCACTGCTCTGCTTAGTAATAGTGGATTTGTTAAAATACAAAAAGGATATTTCAGTTGCCGGATTCCTTATGAAGCAGAACTTATGGTTCCGATGGGCAGTTTTATTGTTCTTTATTTTGGCTGTTTTGGTATACGGCAAATACGGAATTAATTTCGATTCATCGAAATTTATTTATTTTGATTTTTAACGAAAGAGGATAAAAATGAAGAAACTAACGAGAGCGGTTGTATTTGGCATCATTGTTATATTTTGTATTTGCCATGTATATAAAATATTATCCTGGAAAGATACTACAGGGGCATATCTTTCCGCAACACAGCAGTTATATGCTACTGAAGACGGATTGATTGATTTGGTTTTTATGGGAAGCAGTCATTGTTATTGCGGAATTAATCCGTCAGTATTGTGGGATACCTACGGAATCAGTGCGTTTGATATGGCAATATCCGGTCAGGATAAATCTTCTACATACCATACGCTGAAGGAATTGTTGAAGACGCAATCTCCGAAAGTGGTGTGCATTGATATGTGGGGATTAGTGTTTGAAGAACATGGAGTGGAAAGTAACGTATATCGAAATATGTTATCTATGAAAACTTCAGCAAACTCTATTGATCTGGTCCAAAGTTATATTGAGAAGGAAGAACAGGCAGATTATATTCTTCGCTGGCCTATTGTGCATACAAGATATCGGGAATTACAGACGTATGATTTTGTGCAGAATGAGTTAAGTATTTATGGCAGAGGCTTTTTCTGCAATTATCATGCTACGCCGGTAAGCGGAATTGCCACAAGTGTACAGGAAAGTGTGCCATTAAGCGACAGTAATAAGAAATGGATTGATGATTTGAAGCAATTGTCGGAAGAGGAAGGATTCACTTTGGTGATGTTCTTGGCACCAAATAAATTGCCTGAAGACGAGCAAATGATCATTAAAGGAGCTGAAGAGTATCTTGAAGAGTTAAAAATCGCGTGTATAAATTATAATGATTTGATAGAGGAAGTCGGATTTGATTATAATACCGATTTTACGGATGAATCACATTTAAATACTACGGGAGCAAATAAACTTACGTCTTATTTCGGAGAGTATCTGACCGCGAATTATGATTTTGAGGACCATAGAGGAGATGAAGCCTATTATTTATGGGATGAATGTTCCGTGTATATGGAGCATAAGGCTTATCAGGAAGCGTTAAAATCAACGAAAGATGCATGGCAATATTTTACCAAATTGGCAGAGAGCGAAGATATTACCGTTATTATTTCACTGGATGGTACATATCAGGATTCTACATTAGAGTTAATGGGATTTACCGAACTGTTTGGAATTCCGACATCGGAATATTATCTCGGCGGTAAATGGATTTATGAGAATGGTGAAATCCTATATTATATGAACAGCGGAATGATGGAAGAATATAATTATGATTTGAATGAAAGGGACACATTGAGAATCTGGAATCAGTTGGATGTTTTAAACAGGGTTCAGATTAACGGTGAGCCCATGAATGGTGTTTATAACGGTTTATCTGTTACGGTATATGATAAATTTACCGGAGAAATTGTGGATCAAAGAGGTTATTTTTAAGAGGAAAAGAATGGAATAGAATTCGGAGGGGAAAATTATGGTTTTTAAATGTAAAATGTGTGATGCTTCTTTAAATATTCAGGAAGGAGATAAAATTACCACCTGTGAATATTGCGGGACTACACAAACAGTGCCTCAGATTAACAACGAGCGTGTGGCTAATCTCTATAATCGTGCAGACCATTATCGTAAAAATAATGAGTTTGATAAGGCTCTTGCTCTTTATGAAGAAATTCTGAATGAATGTCCGACGGATGCGGAAGCATACTGGTCCATTATTTTGTGTCAGTACGGTATTGAGTACGTGGAGGAAGACGGGAAACGGATTCCGACCATCAATCGTATGCAGGTTACCTCTATTTTTGATGACCAGAATTATAAGGCTGCCTTAAAATATGCACAGCCCGAACAGAGTACGGTGTATCAGGCGGAAGCCAATGCCATCAACGAAATACAGAAGGGTATTTTAGCAATTTCCAATACGGAAGAGCCCTATGACATTTTTATCTGTTATAAAGAGACGGATGAACGCGGCAGAAGAACCATGGACAGTGTACTTGCAACGGATATTTACGATAAATTGACGGATGCCGGATACAAGGTGTTCTTTGCCAGGGTAACTTTGGACGATAAGTTTGGTGTGGCGTATGAGCCTTACATATTTGCGGCATTACAGTCTTCCAAGATTATGATTGCCATTGGTACCAAGCCGGAATATTTCAATGCGGTATGGGTGCGTAATGAATGGAGCCGTTATCTTGGTATGATTAAAAAAGGTGCGAAGAAGACTTTGATACCTGCATACAAGGATATGGACCCTTATGCGATGCCCGAGGAGTTTGCGCATTTGCAGGCAATTAATATGGGAGAACTCGGTTTCCATCAGGATTTGTTACACGGTATCCGCAAGATTCTCGGCGTACAAAATCCTGCGCCTAAGGCAACGGGTTCAAACGGCGCGGTAAGTGTTGACGGACTTGTACAAAGAGCATTTATTTATTTAGAGAGCGAGGATTGGGATTTTGCGGATGAATGTTTGGAAATGGTATTAAACAATAATCCGAGAACAGCGGAAGCATATCTTGGCAAGTTGTTGATTTCCTTAAAGATTCCCCGCAAGGAAAGTCTCGGTACCGCGGCGGTGAGTTTTGAAGAGGATGCCAATTACCAGCGTGTGCTTCGGTTTGGTGACGAATCGTTAAAGAAATTTGTGCAGGACGCGCTTGAACTGGTAAAAGAGAATGAGTACGAAGCAAAATACCAGGAAACCTGCAAAACTGCCAGAAATACCATTTATCCTGCAATTTTATTAGACTGTGCTAAAAAATTTGAAGAGATGGGCGATTATAAGGATAGTCAGGCACTGGCAGAGGAATGTCGTAAGCGTGCTGCCGGCGCAGAGGAAAAGCAGAAAGAAGATTCTTACAAATTTTATTGTGCTTTGATGCGGGAAAGTGATTCGAAGAAGATTGAAGTGGCACTGAAGTATTTTGAGGCGAATACCGGTTATAAGGACTGTGCAGACAAGGCGCAGGAGTGTCGGAGAATTTTGAATATGTATGTGGTAGGCGCGGCAGATCAACGTATAGCCCAAAGTAATGCAAAAGAGGATGACGGTATGGAAGATGCGTTTACCGCATTTGGCGAGTTTATGAGTTGGGTATTTGAAGATAAGAAGTAGGCTGACCGGCAAATGATTTAAAGACGAGATGCAAGTTGGGCGGCAACCGGTTTGAAAATGCAAAGCCGGAAGTAAAAGAGGGGTATTTTATGGTTTTTAAGTGTAAAATGTGTGATGCCGCGTTGCCGGTAAAGACGGGCGAACGCGTTGTGGTTTGTGAATACTGTGGTTCAGAGCAGACCCTGCCTTGTTTTAATGATGAAAGAATGTTGAATCTCTACGACAGGGCGAGTCACTATCGTCGCAACAATGAGTTTGATAAGGCACAGGCACTTTATGAGCAGATTTTGGAAGAGAATCCGGAAGATTCGGAACTTTACTGGTCGGTTATTCTCTGCAAATACGGTATCGAATACGTGGAAGAGGACGGAAAACGCGTGCCTACGGTAAATCGCACCCAGAACGATACGATTTTAGACGATGCTGAGTATTTAAATGCCGTAAAATATGCTACGCCGGAACAACGTACAGTGTACGAAGCGGAGGCAAAGCGCATTGATGAAATTCAAAAGGAGATTTTGGCGATTTCCCGCAAGGAAGAGCCTTTTGATATTTTTATCTGCTATAAAGAAACCGATGAAGACGGCAGAAGAACCTTGGACAGTGTGTTGGCGGCAGAGTTATATGAGACATTACAGGGAGCGGGATATAAAGTCTTTTTTGCGCGTATTACGTTGGATGATAAGTTTGGCGAGGCGTACGAGCCTTACATATTTGCGGCCCTGCAGTCATCCAAGGTAATGATTTCGGTAGGTACCAAACCGGAACACTTTGAGGCGGTATGGGTGAAGAACGAATGGAGCCGCTACCTGGGTCTGATTAAAAACGGCGCGAAAAAAACCCTGATTCCGGCATATAAAGATATGAACCCTTATGATATGCCGAAGGAATTTGCCCATTTGCAGGCAATTCATTTGGGAGAATTGGGCTTTCAGCAGGATTTGCTTAGCGGTATCCGTAAAATATTTGAGTCGGAAGAGAAACCTGCAGAAGACGAAAATGAGGAATACGTCAATGTGGACGGACTTTTGGACAGAGGATTCTTTGCTCTGGAAGAGAAGGAATGGCCTCTGGCAGGAGAATGTTTTGATAAGGTTTTAAAAGAGGATAAAACCAATATAAGAGCATATTTGGGTAAGTTATTGTTTGATTTGAAACTGACCGGCAGAAATGAATTGGAGAAGTGTCCTACCCCGTTTGAACACAATGAGAATTATCGTAAAATCCTTATGCTTGGCAATGAGGAGATGATTTTGTTTGTAAACGATGCACTGGAGCGTTCCAGGGAATTGGAGTGCGAGGCAATTTATGAGCAGACCGTCCGCGTGTATGAGAATACCCTTTTTGAGGATGCCCTTTTAAAATGCGCGGAGAAGTTTGAACGTCTCGGTGACTACAAGGATTCTAAGGAGATGGCTGAGAAATGTCGTCAGAGAGCCGTAGAGGTTGTGGACAAGAGAGAGTATGAGAAGTATCAGCGCTATTGTAACCTTACTTATGAGGATGATTTGGAAGAATTGGAAGCGGCCCTTAGATATTTTAAAAGCGTGCCCGGATATCGGGATGCAGACGAAAAGGTAAAAGAGTTAAGGGAATGGGTAGATAAGAAGTATGTCAGAGAGGGTGGAGTATTTCGCGAGGCACGGAAAAGGAATGCTGCCCGAAACCGGAATATGAAAGCGTCCGGAGGGGCTTCCATGGAAGATATGATAGATTCCTTTGAAAAGAAGGCTACGGTGATTCCTTACATAGCAGTAGGAGCGGCTATTTTAATCGTTGTGGTAATGTTGGTTGTTATGGTGGCATCGGCCTATGTTTAAGGTGCAAGAGTGTATTGTAAAAATGTGAAAGAGTATATTGCAAAAGGGCGCAAGAGCATATTGCAAAAAGATAAAAGAAGTTTAAATGCAGCAGTAAATGGCATTATTGTAGAAATGCAGTAAGGGGATAAGTTATGGTTTTTAAATGTAAAATGTGTGATGCCACACTGAAATTCAATCCGGGAGACAGTGTTGTTGAATGCGAATATTGCGGTACGATGCAGTCGTTGCCCAAGTATGATGATGAGCGTGTGGGTAATTTGTACAATCGTGCGGAACATTATCGTAAAAATAATGAATTCGATAAAGCTCAGGCCTTGTATGAGGAAATTGCGAGTGAACATCCGGAGGACGCGGATGCGTACTGGTCCGTTGTGCTTTGTAAATATGGCGTGGAGTATGTGGAAGAGCCCGGTAGTAATAAGCGTGTGCCTACGGTAAACCGTACCCAGTACACCTCTGTTTTCGATGATGAAAATTATAAGCAGGCGTTGCAATATGCGGACGAGAAGCAACGTGGCGTATATGAAGAAGAGGCAAAAAAAATAAACGAAATTCAAAAGGGGATTCTTGAAATTTCCAAGAAAGAAGAGCCGTTTGATATTTTTATCTGCTATAAAGAAACCGACGAAAACGGCAGAAGAACCTTGGACAGTGTGTTGGCGGCAGACCTGTATGAAGTTTTGCAGAAAGAAGGTTATAAGGTATTTTATGCCCGTGTGACGTTGGACGATAAGTTTGGTGAGGCTTATGAGCCTTATATTTTCGCAGCATTGCAGTCTTCCAAAGTAATGATTGCGGTAGGTACCAAGCCGGAACATTTTGAAGCGGTATGGGTAAAGAATGAGTGGAGCCGTTACCTTGCTTTGATTAAAAACGGCGCGAAGAAGACTTTGATTCCTGCTTATAAGGATATGGATCCTTACAATATGCCGATGGAATTCGCGCATTTGCAGGCTATTAATATGGGTGAACTGGGCTTCCAGCAGGATATGATTTCGGGTATTCGCAAACTTTTGGCTTCGCAGGATGACAAGAGTGATGCGGTGACAGCAGCGGTATCCGTTAATACGGCAGCAGTGTTGGATCGTGGATTTTTGTATGCAGAGGATCAGGATTGGGAAGGAGCAAACGAATGCTTTGAAAAAGTGCTGAATGTGACACCTCAGAATGCACAGGCTTACTTAGGTAAGTTGTTGGTGGATTTAAAAGTAAGTACCAAAGAAGGTTTGCTTACCTGCGGACAGTTGTTTGAACAAAATGATAATTATAAAAAAATCCTTCGTTTCGGTGATGCGGAACTCAAAACGTTTATGCAAAGGGCATCCGAAGAAGGCGGAGCGGACGCCAGAGAACAACTCTATAAGGATGCGGCTTGGAAGATGGAGAATTCCATTATGCCGGAGCCTCTTTTGGAGTGTCAGAAGGTATTTGAGAGTCTGGGCGATTACAGGGATTCCAAGGACAAACTGGAAGAATGTAAGCAGAGAGTGAAGACTGCCGAAGAGAAGAAACTGGAGGATTTATACAATTTCAATCGGGATTTAATGAATCGCGATGACATTGATATGTGTAAAAGAGCCCTAAAGTTCTTTGAAGAGCATCGGAATTACCGGGATTGCGCTGATTGGGTCATTCAGTGCAAAGCGAAGGTGGAACGGCTTGAGTATGAAAAGCAGAAAGCAGAGGATGCCGTTTTTCGAAATGCCCATAGGTTAGAGGCAGAGAATCAGTATGGAGCCAAGTCATTTCGTAGGAACAACGGAACCGCTGCTTGGATTAAATTAGGTGTTAGTGTATTCATTATCATTATTTATGGAATCTTTGTTTTAATCGAGAGTTGTTCTTAAGGATTCGAACCAAAAAGTATGGAAGGTCTTTTATTTTAAAAGGATAAAAATATGAATCATAAATGTAAAATGTGTGGCGGTGCGCTTACACCCGCCGGAACCGAGAAAATCATAACCTGTGAATATTGCGGTACAAAGCAGACCATTCCCTGTCCCGACAGTGAAAGGATTGCAGGCCTTTATGAGAAGGCAGATGGGTATCGCCGTAATCTTGAATTTGACAAGGCACTGGCATTGTATGAGGAGATTCTGAACGAGGATTCCACGGATGCGGAGTGCTACTGGCTGGCACTTTTATGCGAGTTTGGTATAGAGTACGTGGAAGAAGCCTTAGGTGCTAAGAGAATTCCGACCATCAACCGCATGCAGCCGGTATCTGTTTTTGACAATGCAAATTATAAGGCGGCATTAAAGTATGCCACGGAAGAACAGGCGGTAATTTATAAGGCGGAAGCGGAAGAAATCAGTGCAATCCAGAAGGGAATTCTTGAGATTTCCAAGAAGGAAGAGCCTTTTGATATTTTCATTTGCTATAAAGAGGGGGACGGCCAGGGCAGAAGAACCTTGGACAGCGTTCTTGCTACGGATATCTATGAGCTTCTGACCAAAGAAGGATATAAGGTGTTCTTCTCAAGAGTGACGCTGGATGATAAGTTAGGTGTGGCATATGAGCCTTATATCTATGCGGCCCTGCAGTCTTCCAAGGTGATGATTGCGGTGGGCACGAAGCCCGAGCACTACAATGCGGTTTGGGTGAGAAATGAGTGGAGCCGTTATCTTGCTTTGATTAAAAGCGGCGCGAAGAAGGTTTTAATCCCTGCCTACAAGGATATGGACCCTTATGCGTTGCCCGAGGAGTTTAAGCATTTGCAGGCAGTTAATTTGGGTGAACTTGGATACCAACAGGATTTGGTGAGAGGTATCCGAAAGATTATTGCGCCTGAAATTCCGAAGGTCCCTGCGCTTGACGTGGCGCCTTTGGTGAACCGTATGATTCTTTTTCTGGAAGATAAAAAATGGGAAGAGGCAGAGCGCTGGGCAGATAAAATTTTACGGGAAAATCCCGGAAACATTCAGGCAGAGACAGGTAAGTTAATGGCGGCAATGCATGTTTCGGATGGGTATGATTATCGTGTCTGGACAACGTATCCACCTGAGAAACCTGTATTGGAAATCTTAGAAAAAGGGACTGAGGAAGAGGTTAAAGAATTAAAAAAATCGCTTTCACGGCAATTGCCAGAGTGGCCGGAGAGATTGTATCAGGACTGCAAGGAAAAGTACGAGAAGGCTAAATTTCCCGAAGAATTGACTGATTGTGTGGAAATTTTAAGAAGTCTTAAGGGATATCGTGATTCCGCCAAAATGTGCACTCATGTTAAGGAACGCATGGAAGAACTTCGTAAGCGTGAGGAAGATGAATATAATGAGATGATAAAACTCTCCACATCAAGGATAGTGTCAGATGTGGAGACTGCGCTGAAGTTAATGAAAGAATCAAAGTCATCATTATTAAAAAGCAAAGACATTGCCCGTTGTGAAGCGCACTTGAAAATGGTGCGCGCAGAAGAGACGGCGGACCGGGTTAAAGGACCCATTACGGTGGTGGTTGTAGCGATTATAATTATCGGGTTTATAGTATTAATGTTACTTAATTCGTAGTCTGAAGTGTTCTTATTTAATTGACGTCAAAAAAGGAAAACCGATGAACCATAAATGTAAAATGTGTGGTGGCGTACTGACACCCGCCGGAAAAGAAAAAATCATAACCTGTGAGTATTGCGGAACAAAGCAGACCCTTCCCTGCCCTGACAGTGAGAGAATTGCGGGACTATATGAGAAGGCGGATGGGTATCGCCGTAACCTTGAATTTGACAAGGCGCTGGCTTTATACGAGGAGATTCTGAACGAGGATTCCACGGATGCGGAAATGTACTGGCTGGCACTTTTATGCGAGTTTGGTATTGAATACGTGGAAGAAACTGTAGGAGCAAAAAGAATTCCCACCATTAACCGCATGCAGCCGGTGTCTGTTTTTGACAATGCCAACTATAAGGCGGCGATACAATACGCTGACGAAGAACAGGCTGTGATTTACAGGACGGAAGCCGAAGAAATTAACGGTATCCAGAAGGAAATACTTGAGATTTCCAAGAGAGAAGAACCCTTTGATATTTTTATCTGTTACAAAGAAACCGATGAAAACGGAAGAAGAGCCTTAGACAGCGTTCTTGCTACAGACATTTATGAACTTTTAACCAAAGATGGCTATAAAGTTTTCTTCTCAAGAGTTACACTGGATGATAAGATAGGCGTCGCTTACGAGCCCTATATTTATGCAGCCCTGCAGTCGGCAAAGATTATGATTGCGGTGGGTACGAAGGAAGAGCATTTCAATGCCATCTGGGTGCGGAACGAGTGGAGTCGTTATCTTGCTATGATTAAGAGTGGCGCGAAGAAAGTTTTAATCCCCGCATACAAAGATATGGACCCCTATGAGTTGCCGGAGGAGTTTAAGCATTTGCAGGCAATCAATATGGGTGAACTGGGCTTCCAGCAGGATATGCTCCGCGGTATCTGTAAAATTTATAACGAGATTGCGGCAGAAGAAGACAGACTTATAGGCGGTGGCCTGATGGGACAGATGTATGCCGGTATGAAGGCGAGAGACTGGTCTGCGACAAGCGAGTGTGCGGAGAATATTTTAAAAGTAAAGCCGCAGTGTATGGAGGCGAGAGTCTGCAAAAAACTCGCCCTTATGGGTATATTTGAAGGCAAGGATATGGAAGTCTGGGATTTGCCGGGGACAGATGAAAATCTGTTGGAGAAGATTCAGTCGGGAGATACCTTTTATCTTGATATGTTAAATACAAGGTTGAATAATGCTTTGCCGGAGGATATTGAAAAAAATTATGATTCAGCAATCGAGTTGTTTCATCAAGCCCAAAGTAACGATGATTATAATAAATGCGAAACGGTATTTCGGAAATTAAAAGGCTATAAGGATGCTCCCAACTATTATAAGCAGATTACGATTAAACTTTCTCAGTATGATAACAGTAAGCGTCGGGAAAAGTATAATGAGCATTTTAAGTTAATAGATTCTGACAATCCGGAGGATATCAAAAGGGCGCTCCGATATTTTGAGTCTGTACCTGGATACCTGGATGCGGACCAAAGAGCAGAGCATTGTCGGGCAAGATTGCCGATTGTTGAGCAACTGGCTGCACGGAAAGAAAAAGAGAAAAAGAAGGATTTTTTTAAGAGTGAACAAGGTATTACCTTGATTGTCGTTGGGAGCACCATAATAATTTCTATTATTATTTCAGTAATAAAAATTATTAGTGAGATGTAAGAAGTTCAGTACATATGTACTAATATACAAAACAAAGGAGTAACAGCCATGGCATTTACACATTTGCATGTGCATACGGAATATAGTCTTTTGGACGGTTCCAACAAGATAAAAGAATATGTCAAACGGGTAAAAGAACTGGGTATGACCAGTGCTGCCATTACCGACCACGGTGTAATGTACGGCTGTATCGACTTTTATAAAGAGGCGAAGGCCCAGGGCATTAAGCCGATTATGGGGTGTGAGGTGTATGTGGCGCCCAACTCCCGTTTTGATAAGGAATTAACCGGTGGTGAGGACAGATATTACCATCTTGTTTTGCTTGCCGAAAACGATTTGGGTTATCAGAATCTGATGAAGATTGTATCCAAAGGTTTTACGGAAGGATATTACTATAAGCCCCGTGTGGATGTGGAAGTGTTGCGGGAGTACCACGAAGGCATTATTGCGTTGTCGGCTTGTCTTGCGGGCGAAGTGCAGCGTTATATCATTAAGGGTCTTTATGAAGAGGCGAAGAAGCAGGCGTTAAAGTATCTGGATTGCTTTGGCGAGGGCAATTATTTCCTGGAGTTACAGGACCACGGCATGGCGGACCAGGCTACCGTAAATACGGCGCTTATGAAGATGAGCAAGGAGTTAAACATCCCTTTGGTTGCAACTAACGACGTGCATTACACTTATGAAGATGATGTGGAGGCCCACGACCTCTTATTATGTATTCAGACCGGTAAAAAAGTTACCGATGAGGACCGTATGCGTTATGACGGCGGTCAGTATTACGTGAAGTCCGAGGAAGAAATGCGGGCTTTGTTCCCCTATGCCCAGGAGGCTTTGGATAATACTGTAAAAATTGCGGAGCGTTGTAACGTGGAAATCCGTTTTCACGAGACGAAGTTACCACACTATGAGGTGCCGGAGGGATATACTCCCGTATCTTACCTTCATAAACTTTGTGAAGATGGTTTTGCGAAACATTATCCTAATGATGACGGTACCCTGATGGAACGTATGAAGTATGAACTTCAGGTAATAGAGCAGATGGGTTATGTGGATTATTTCCTGATTGTATGGGATTTTATCAATTATGCGAAAGCCAATGATATTATGGTAGGTCCGGGCCGAGGCAGTGCGGCGGGAAGCATCGTATCTTATTGTCTGCATATTACTAATATTGACCCGATTCATTATCAGTTGCTGTTCGAGCGTTTCTTAAATCCGGAACGTATCTCCATGCCTGATATTGATATTGACTTCTGCGTGGAACGACGTCAGGAAGTCATTGATTATGTTGGTAAAAAATACGGTGCTGAAAAGGTGGTACAGATTGTTACTTTCGGTACTATGGCAGCAAGGAATGCCATCCGTGATGTGGCACGTGTATTGGATTTGCCCTATGCTCTGGCAGACAGCATTGCCAAAATGATTCCTCAGGAACTTAATATTACGATTCAAAAAGCCTTGGAAATGAATCCGGAACTAAGAGAAAAATATGAGAACGACTTACAGATTCAGCATCTGATTGATATGAGTATGCGCTTGGAAGGTCTTCCGCGAAATACGTCCATGCACGCGGCAGGCGTTTTGATCTGTCCCAGTGCGGCAGATGATTTTGTGCCTTTAAGTCGTGGCGGTGACGGTGCCATTACCACTCAGTACACCATGACAACACTGGAAGAATTAGGACTTTTAAAAATGGATTTCCTTGGACTTCGCAATCTTACGGTAATTCAGAATGCCCAGCGTACCATCGAGAAAACAAGAGGGATTCATCTTGTGATGGAAGAAATTGATTATGCGGACAAAAAGGTTCTCGACTACATCGGAACCGGAAAATGCGAAGGTGTGTTCCAGTTGGAAAGCGGCGGCATGAAGAGTTTCATGAAAGAGTTAAAGCCTCAGAGTCTGGAAGACATTATTGCGGGTATTTCTTTGTATCGTCCCGGTCCTATGGATTTTATCCCCCAGTATATCGGCGGTAAAAATAATCCGGAAGCGATTACTTACCTTTGCCCGGAATTGGAGCCTATTTTAGCACCGACCTACGGATGTATCGTATACCAGGAACAGGTTATGCAGATTGTGCGTGACCTGGGTGGCTATACCCTTGGCCGAAGCGATGAGGTGCGCCGTGCCATGAGTAAAAAGAAAACCGCGGTTATGGAGAAGGAGCGCGAATATTTTGTATACGGTAACAAAGAACTGAATATTCCGGGTTGTGTGGGCAACGGCATCAGTGATAAAGTGGGTAATCAGATTTATGATAAAATGATTGATTTCGCCAAGTATGCATTCAACAAGTCCCATGCGGCGGCGTACGCCGTGGTTTCTTATCAGACCGCATATTTGAAATACTATTATCCCGTAGAGTATATGGCGGCATTGCTTACTTCTGTCATCACCAACGCAGGTAAAGTTTCGGAATACATTCAGGTAGCAAAAGAAATGGGGATTCAAATTCTTCCCCCCGATATCAATAAGGGTGAGGTTAATTTCTCGGTATCCGACAATGCCATCCGTTATGCCTTAACCGCAATTAAAAGTGTGGGGCGCCCGGTGATTGAATCTATTGTAGAAGAACGTGAGGCGAGAGGTCCTTTTACGAATATCAATGATTTTATTGTGCGAATGGCAGACAAAGACGTGAATAAGCGCGCGGTGGAGAATTTTATCAAGGCGGGAGCATTCGATAGTCTTGGCGGTACAAGAAAGCAGTTCTTAAGTATTTATGTGCAGGCTATGGACCGTGTCCATAAGGATAAAAAGAACAGTATGGCAGGTCAGGTGACCCTGTTTGACTTGGCCGGCGAGGATGAAAAAGAGAGTTTTGAAATCGCGCTTCCCAATGTGGGTGAATTTAATAAAGAACTTTTACTCACTTTTGAAAAAGAGGTGCTTGGTGTATACATCAGCGGACATCCGTTAGAATCGTACCTGTCACTTCTTAAAAAATATGCCACCAACATTACCACGGACTTTTATCGTGAAGAAAGCGGTGAAGGCGAAAAAGGTGCCGGACTGGCAGACGAGGACAGTATTAAGGTACGTGATGAAGAACGTGTTACCATCGGCGGTATGATTACGGAAAAACGTGTGAAATATACCAAGAGCAATCAAATGATGGCGTATGTGACTTTGGAAGATTTGGTGGGTAGCGTAGAAGTAATTATGTTCCCAAAGGCGTTTGAGAAGTTTTCAACCAAAATTGCGGAGGATGCCAAGGTATTTATATCCGGACGTGTACAGATTGAAGAAGAGAAAGATGCGAAAGTAATTTGTGAAAAAGTGGAAAGTTTCTCCGACAAACCCCGTAAGTTGTGGATAAAACTTCGCAATAAGGAAGAACACGATGCACTGGAAGTGGAGATTCGCCGGTTGCTGTCAGATTCTGACGGAAGGGATGAAGTTGTCATTTATCTGGCGGAAGAGAAGCAGATGAAGTCTTTGGGCCGCAGTCTTACCGTGAATGCGGAAGGACTTCTTTTGGACAAATTAAAAGAAAAATTGGGTGATGAAAGCATTGTTGTGCAATAAAACCCATTTCTTTTCTCATAAAAAGATTGAAAACCGCAAAGAATTAGATTATGATATTGTGGACGGAATGTGTGAAAACTTAAGAAGGATGTCTTTTAAATATAAAAGAGGATTGGTATTCTTTTGGGAGCACTGCGGTCAGTAAATGTTGTAACAGGAGGCAGATATGTCTGATACAATCAAAACCATCGGAGTTTTAACCAGTGGCGGTGATGCGCCCGGTATGAATGCGGCAATCCGTGCCGTAGTACGTAAAGCAATCCAGAACGGCGTTGCCGTTAAAGGTATAAAAAGAGGTTATCAGGGACTTCTTGCAGAAGAAATCGTTGATATGAATAAGTCTTCGGTTTCCGATACGATTCAGAAGGGTGGTACGATTTTAGGTACTGCGCGTTGTTCGGAATTTGTAACGGAGGAAGGTCAGGCAAAAGGTGCGGAAATTTGTCGCAAGCACGGTATTGACGGTATTGTGGTAATCGGCGGCGACGGTTCTTACCGTGGCGCGTTGGCACTTTCCAAGCAAGGGATTAATACCGTAGGTATTCCCGGAACCATCGACCTTGATATTGCATGTACCGATTACACCATCGGTTTTGACACAGCGATTAATACCGCAATGCAGGCAATCGACAAGGTGCGTGATACGTCATCTTCTCACGAAAGATGCAGTATCATTGAAGTTATGGGACGTAACGCAGGATATATTGCGCTTTGGTGTGGTGTTGCCAACGGCGCAGAGGATATTTTAATTCCCGAGAAATACGACTATAACGAGCAGAATATCATTAACAACATTATCCAGAACCGTAAAAAAGGAAAAAAGCATCATATCATAATCAATGCAGAAGGTATCGGTCATTCTACCTCTATGGCAAGACGTATCGAAGCAGCTACCGGTATTGAAACCCGCGCAACCATTTTGGGATACATGCAGCGTGGTGGTTCGCCCACATGTAAGGACAGATTTTATGCGTCCATTATGGGTGCTTATGCAGCAGACATTCTTTGCGAAGGCAAGACAAACCGTGTAGTTGGTTATCGAAATGGTGATTTTACGGATTTTGACATTGATGAAGCACTTGCAATGACGAAGGACATTCCTGAATACGAGTTCATGGTAAGCAGACAGTTATCACAGTAAGGTGTAGTCCCGATTTGGTGATTTGTTTTTAGTACAAGCGTGCTGTGTGGATTATTTTATATTCCAACAGAACGCGCTCTCGCTCGATTGAATACGTAGCAGTACTAAATTCGCAAGAAATACTTCTTGCTCATTAAGTGCTGACGCATTCAAAACGGTTCCTTATGGAATAAAAATATCCACACAGTAGTTAATGTTGGAAACTAAATCAGCAAATCGGGATTATTTTTTTGAGCGAAGTGTTAAGCATTTCGCTTTTTTTAGTAGGAGAAGAGAATGATTACATCAGCATCCAACGGTAAAATTAAATGGGTATGTACTTTGCGTGAAAAGGCGAAACTCCGTAAAAAGGAGCAGAAGTTTATTGCAGAGGGCTGTAAAATGTTTCTTGAGGCGCCGGCTGACAGGCTTTGCGAAGTGTATGTATCGGAAAGTTTTCTGAAAAAAGAAGGCGAATTGGAGGCGGCGTGCAAAGAGCGTTTACAAAAAGTGCCTTATGAAGTAGTTTCGGATGATGTATACAAAAAAATGTCCGATACGGTGACACCGCAGGGAATTTTATGTGTCATTGCCATAAAAGAGGACAAACTTGAGGATTTATTAAAGGCGACGGACAAGCCGCTATTTGTATTACTTGAGAATCTTCAGGATCCCGGGAATTTGGGTACCATTTTACGAACTGCAGAGGGAGCCGGAGTAACCGGTATTATTATGAGCAAAGATTGTGTGGATATTTACAATCCGAAGGTGATTCGTTCTACCATGGGATCGGTATACAGGGTACCGCATTTTTATACGGAAGATTTGGGCAGCGTTATTGTAGAATTAAAGAAACAGGGTGTAAATGTTTATGCGGCGGCTTTGGATTCCAGTGAAATCTATGATACCTATTCTTATATGGAAGGAAGTGCGTTTGTAATCGGTAACGAAGGAAACGGTCTTCGCTCCGAAACAGTTGCTAAAGCAGGGAACTGTTGCTATTTGCCTATGGAGGGCTGCGTGGAATCTTTAAATGCATCTGTGGCGGCTTCCATCCTGATGTATGAGGCATATCGTCAGCGAAGAAGCGAAAAATAATGTATACAAAGAAAAATCTTTGCCGTTTTTTATGAAAATAATTCTTTTTATGGTATTGTTTTACGGCGGGAAGAAGATATAATGAAAGAGTGTAATGTATTGCATATAGGAAAAAGGAATGTAATATAGGACAGGTTCTGACATTTCTAAAAGAATTTTTTCATACATATCAGAAAGCAAGGAAGGGTAAAAATATGAAAATCGGTTTTATTGGTTTGGGAAACATGGCAAGGGCCATTATCGGCGGAATTATTGCTAAAGCAGGGGTGGAACCTAAGGATATTTACGGTTCGGATATTTCGGCGGCAGCAGCAGACGAAGCAGCACTTACTTATTTAATTAATACGTGTACCAGCAACTCTACGGTGGCGGAAGAAGCAGATATTCTTTTTCTTGCGGTAAAACCTCAGTTTATGGATGAAGCATTACGTACTTTTAAGGATGATGTCCGTAAAGATTGTATTGTGGTATCCATTGCTCCCGGTAAGACCCTGGCATATTTTGAAGAGAATCTTGGCCGTAAGGTAAAAGTTGTCAGATGTATGCCTAATACTCCGGCATTGGTGGGCGAAGGATGTACCGGTTGCTGTAAAAATGAGTATGTAACGGAAGAAGATATGGCGAAAGTTATGAAACTTCTGAAAAGTTTTGGACGTGCGGTGGAAGTTCCCGAAAACCAAATGGATGCGGTTGTAGGTGTCAGCGGAAGTGCGCCGGCTTATGTTTTTATGTTTATCGAAGCGATGGCGGATGCTGCGGTGGCGGCAGGCATGCCCAGAGGAAAGGCTTACGAATTTGCTGCGCAGGCAGTTATGGGCAGTGCCAAAATGGTGCTGGAAACCGGAAAACATCCCGGTGAATTAAAAGATATGGTTTGCTCTCCCGGCGGAACCACTATTCAGGCAGTAAAAGTGTTGGAAGAAATGAATTTCCGCGGAGCGATTATGGATGCAGTTGAGGCTTGTATTGATAAGTCAAAGAAACTGTAAATATTACAAAAGTATGAAGAAAATGCAGGTTTAAGTTCAGCATAAAGAAGAAATTTGACAGGAAAAAGTATATAATATTCCACAAAGAAAGTACGTTTTTATAGCATAAAAACGTACTTTTTTCATAAAATAAAAGCAAAAATTTGACAAAACTACATTTCTTTGTTAATATTGGTGAACGTAACAAAGTTGTAACATTTGTGGAAAAATATGGAGGAAGATAATGAATACCAACGCACGAAAGCGTGGTTTGTGTCTTTTTCTGGCCGTTGTTCTTGTCGTTTTGGCCGGAGATTGGGCGACACTGACCGTGCGGGCAACCGATTCAGATCACGATTTTGATTTGAATGCAGGTGCATCTGTAGTCGTAGAGGCAGATATTCTTTCGGAAGATACGTCTTTTCAAGACAAAGTAGACGAAGCGCAAGAAGAAGTGGAAGAGCGCAGCAAACTGGTTATGGCCAATGTGGACAAATCGGTAAATGTTCGCGCAGAAGCCAACAGTGAATCTGAAAAAGTAGGTTTACTTTATGAGGATTGCGGCGGAACCATTTTAGAGCGAGCAGACGGATGGACTAAGTTACAATCCGGCGAACTGGTAGGCTGGGTAAGTAATGATTACCTTTTATTTGGCGATGAAGCCTGGGCATATGCAGAAGAGGTAGGTGTTACCATTGCTACCATTGAAGCGGAGGCATTAAGAGTTCGTAAAGAACCTTCTCAGGATGCCGGTGTATACGGCCTTTTGGAAATTGACAGCCAGTATGAAGTTGTGGAAGAACTGGACGGATGGGTTGCCATTGAATACGGCAAATATACAGGTTATATATCCAGTAAATTTGTAAGTACGGAATTTTTCATAGAAGACGGCGAAACCATGGAGCAGATTCGTGAGCGCGAATACCTGTTGGCATTGGAAAAAGCACAGTTAACGACCAATCTGGGAGCACTTCCCGGTTCGGA
This sequence comes from Lachnospiraceae bacterium, assembly GCA_017473115.1. Classification (GTDB taxonomy): domain Bacteria; phylum Bacillota; class Clostridia; order Lachnospirales; family Lachnospiraceae; genus UBA3766. Next base: position 56,598 of record JAFUNC010000001.1, on the reverse strand, counting down.
AGAAGAAGTGATGCTTCTTGCAGCATTGATTCAGTGTGAAGCCGGTAATCAGAGTTATGAAGGTAAACTCGGAGTTGGTGCGGTAGTTTGTAACCGCGTTAAAAGCGGACGATTCCCGAATACCATTGCGGAAGTAATTTATGCACCGGGGCAGTTTACACCCGCAGGAAACGGTAAGGTAGCAGCCCGATTGGCAGCCGGTGTGAATGATGAATGTATTCAGGCCGCAAGAGCAGCTTTAGCAGGTGAAACTACGGTTGGCGATGCTTTATACTTCAGACGTGCGGGAAATAAGACCGGATATGTTCTGGGCGACCACGTATTTTATTAATGAATAAAAATAATAAAAGTTCTTTTTCTTACGTAAAATATATGTGAGAAAAGGAACTTTTTTTATGGTAAAAGCACCGGCCGGATATACAAATTAAGGATGGGAATATACTTGAATCTTAAAATACTTTGTTGTATGATGGAAGTAATTTTCAAAGGAGGTACAACAGATGTCTTTAATCATGGCTATTGTATGGCTGGTTATTATGATTGCCCTGGTTGTTGTGGAAGTGGCAACGTTGGGTCTGGTTTGCATCTGGTTCGCGATTGGTGCCCTTTTTGCGGCAGTGGTAGCAGTGTTCGGCGGTCCCTGGTGGTTGCAGCTCATTGCATTTGTGGTAGTGTCTGCCATTACGTTGCTTTTTACCAAACCGATTGCCAAGAAATATTTTACGGATAAAATCCAGAAGACCAATTCGGAGGACTTAATCGGTAAAAAAGTAATGGTTACGGAGGCAGTGGATAATGTCCGTGCAACCGGTGTGGCAATTGCTTCAGGTTTGGAATGGACAGCCCGCTCCAAAGAAGACGCCATAACCTTTGAAAAAGGAGAGTTTGCTTTGGTTCACGCGATTGAAGGGGTTAAATTAATTGTCGTAAAATGCCCGCAGGAGCACAATGCAGACAATCAGGAAATTTTTCAGTATAAGTAAAATGGAGGAAAAAAGGAATGAATGGAATGTTTTTGGCCGGTGAAGGCTTAGGTGCATTATTATGTGTACTCATTGTACTTTTAGTGATTTTGGTAACTGTAGCATTATCATGCTTTAAGATTGTTCCCCAGGCGCAGGCTTACGTTGTGGAACGTCTCGGTGCTTATCAGGGAACCTGGTCTGTAGGTTTTCACTTTAAACTGCCGCTTGTAGACAGAATTGCCAAGAGAGTTGTTTTAAAAGAACAGGTTGTGGATTTCCCGCCTCAGCCCGTTATTACCAGCGATAATGTTACCATGCGTATTGATACCGTCGTATTTTATCAGATTACGGATCCCAAATTGTTTGTATACGGTGTGGAAAATCCTCTTATGGCAATTGAAAACTTAACCGCAACCACACTTCGTAACATCATCGGTGAGATGGAACTTGACCAGACGCTTACTTCCCGTGAAATCATTAATACCAAGATGCGTGCGTCTTTGGATATTGCTACGGATCCTTGGGGAATTAAGGTAAATCGTGTTGAGTTGAAGAATATTATGCCTCCTGCAGCAATCCAGGATGCAATGGAGAAGCAGATGAAGGCAGAACGTGAACGTCGTGAAGCCGTAACCAAGGCAGAAGGTGAGAAGAAAGCAGCGATTTTGGAAGCAGAAGGTAAAAAAGCATCTGCTATCCTTGAAGCAGAGGCTGAAAAGCAGTCTGCAATTCTTCGTGCGGAAGCTGAGAAAGAGAAGAAGATTAAAGAAGCAGAAGGTCAGGCAGAAGCAATCCTTAAAGTACAGCAGGCAAATGCAGAAGGTATCCGTATGATTCGTGAAGCAGGTGCAGACGAGGCTGTTCTTAAGTTAAAGAGCCTTGAGGCGTTTGCGGCAGCAGCCAACGGCAATGCCACCAAGATTATCATTCCTTCCGAGATTCAGGGAATTGCAGGTCTTGCAGCAAGTGCAAAGGAAATTTTGAATAAATAAAGCGGTATTAGAGAATAAGCATATCGACTGAATTTATCAATTTTATATTAAATGATTCATGGATGAAAAGTATTTACGGAGGAGACTAAAATGAGCGTGCAGTTAAAAGGTCGCGATTTTTTAACCTTAAAAGATTTTACAGCGGAAGAAATTGAATATTTCCTGAAGTTGTCCGCAGATTTAAAAGATAAAAAGAAGAAGGGCATCCCTATGGATGTCCTTCGCGGAAAAAATATCGTTCTGATTTTTGAAAAAACCAGTACCAGAACCAGATGTTCTTTTGAAGTGGCTGCGTTTGACCTGGGTATGGGTGTTACATATTTGGATCCTTCCGTTAGCCAGATTGGCAAGAAGGAAAGCATTGCGGATACCGCAAGAGTATTGAGCCGTATGTACGACGGTATTGAATACCGCGGATACGGACAGTCTATTGTAGAAGAACTTGCGAAATGCTCCGATGTACCCGTATGGAACGGTTTGACCAACGAATACCATCCTACACAGATGCTGGCAGATCTTTTAACCATTCAGGAACAGTTGGGCCGCTTAAAAGGCGTAAAATTAACATACATGGGTGATGCACGCTACAACATGGGTAATTCCCTTATGATTGCCTGCGCGAAAATGGGTATGCATTTTACCGCTTGTGCGCCTAAGAGATATTTCCCTGATGAAGCATTGATTAAGCAGTGCGAAGAATATGCCAAGGAAAGCGGTGCAACCTTACGCTTTACCGAAGATGTGGAAGAGGGTACCAAGGATGTGGATGTTATCTACACCGATGTATGGGTATCCATGGGTGAGCCTGATAATGTATGGGTAGAAAGAATTAAGGATTTGACTCCTTATCGTGTTACGATGGATGTTATGAAGAATGCCGGAGAAAATGCAATCTTTTTACATTGCCTGCCTTCTTATCATGATCATAAAACCACTATCGGTAAGCAGATTGGTGAAAAATATGGATTGAGTGAATTGGAAGTAACGGATGAAGTGTTTGAATCTTCATATTCAAGAGTATTTGATGAGGCTGAAAACAGAATGCATACCATCAAAGCGATGATGGCGGCAACACTGGGGGCATTTGAGAATGAGTGATAAAAGAGTTGTGCTCTGCGGAGCCAATGCTTATGAACAGAAATATTATTTAAATGAGCAGTTTTCCAAACTTCCTCAGGCGGTAAAAGATGAGTTGCAGATTATCTGCGTGCTTTTTACCGAGGAAGTGGGCGGCGTTTTTACCATGGTGTTTGAAGAGGACGGCAGTCTTTCCCTGGAAACCAATGCGGACGAAACCGACATTTATTACGATGAAATTTCCAGTGGACTTTTAGTGCAGGAAATCAGACGAAACCGCCAAGAATTTTTTGAATCTTTAAAGATTTATCATCGTGTCTTTGTGCAGGGCGAATCGATAGAAGAACTGCTTAAGGAAGTGGAAGAATAGAATTTACGGAATTCGGTAATAATGCTGAAAAATGCAATAAGAGCAAAATGAATGCGAGGTAATCTTATGCTTCTGGTTGTAGACGTAGGTAATACAAATACCAACTTCGGCGTATATGACGGCGACAATCTTTTAGTCAAATTCAAATTAATGTCAAAATTAGAGAGAACCTCTGATGAGTTCGGCATGGCAATTTGTGATTTGCTCAAATTAAATAACATTGATAAAAAGAAAATAGAGGGTGCCATCATTGCCAGCGTTGTACCCAATGTAATGCATGCTTTGGTCGGTTCTATTGAGCGTTATATTGAAACCAAGCCTTTGATTGTAGGCCCCGGCATTAAAACCGGTATTAAAATCATTACTGAGAATCCCAGAGAAGTAGGTGCGGACCGTATTGTGGATGCGGTAGCGGCCTATGAAAAGTACGGCGGTCCTGTGCTTGTGTTGGATTTCGGCACCGCGACCACTTATGATTTGGTAACGGAAGACGGTTCTTTTGCAGCAGGTATCACTGCGCCCGGTATTAAAATTTCCGCAAGGGCTTTGTGGGAAGATACCGCAAAACTGCCGAAGATTGAAATTAAGAAACCGGCGTCGATTTTAGCCCAAGAGACAATCAGCAGTATGCAGGCCGGTCTTGTATACGGGCAAATCGGACAGACCGAGTACATTATTAAGAAAGTAAAAGAAGAAAGCGGTCTTGAAAATTTAAAAGTAGTAGCAACCGGTGGATTGGGAAGCATTATCAGTGAAGAAACCGATGCGATTGATATCTACGACAGACAGTTGACGTTAGAGGGCTTGCGCCTGATTTATGAAAAAAATCAAAAGAGCGGAGGAAAGCATTAGGTGAACACCTTACAGATTGGAGATGTAAACTTAAAAAATCCTTTTATTTTGGCACCCATGGCAGGAGTAACAGACCTGCCATTTCGTGTTTTATGCAGTGAAATGGGTGCGGGACTGAATTGTATGGAAATGGTAAGTGCCAAAGCCATCACCTATCATAATAAAGCAACCTGGGATATGATGAAAATAGATCCGAGAGAAACCTGTGTATCCCTGCAATTATTCGGTTCCGAGCCGGATGTGATGGCAGAAGCCGCGAAGCGTATTGAAGAATTGCCTTTTCAGATTATGGATATTAATATGGGGTGTCCGGTTCCGAAGGTAGTAAATAACGGCGAAGGCAGTGCTTTGATGAAAAATCCTGTTTTGGTAGGGCAGATTGTGGAGGCGGTGGCAGGTGCTATCTGCAAACCTCTTACGGTTAAAATTCGTGCCGGTTTTGATGAGGATTCCATCAATGCGGTAGAGATTGCCCGGATTGCCCAGGAAAGCGGTGCGGCGGCAGTGGCGGTGCACGGACGTACCAGACAACAGTTTTATTCGGGAACTGCTGATTGGGAAATCATTGGCCGGGTAAAAGATGCGTTATCCATTCCGGTAATCGGCAACGGCGATGTAACAGACGGCGAAAGTGCCAAACGCCTTATGAAAGAAACCGGTTGTGACGGTATTATGATTGGGCGGGCGGCCAGAGGAAACCCGTGGATTTTTCAGAATATAATAAAATATTTTGAAACCGGAGAAGTTGTGGGAAAGCCGCCGATGGAAGAAATGCAACAGATGATTCTTCGTCACGGAAAGATGCTTTTGGAATGCAAAGGCGAGTATACCGCTGTCCGGGAAATGAGACAGCATGTGGCCTGGTATACAAGCGGGTATCATAATTCTGCCGCACTCCGCAGAAGGATTAACGAAGCGGAAAGTATGGAAGAACTGGAACGTATGGTATGCGGAGAAAAGGCGGAGTAACCTTTTTCATCTTAAAATGCAGAGGGCGGGTATCTTAGGTATGCCTTGCATTGCCATATAAGATATAGTAAAATAAGAGCGCTAAAATGCAGGAAAGGAAAGAGTGTTTTATTATCTTTTAGAAAGATAATCGGCATAGGAAACAACATGTTCGAGAAAAGAAAAGCCGCATTACTCCTTGTAGTATTGAGTGTTTTGTTTCTTCTGGTGTATGTGGGAGTATTCAAACACCCAAAAACAGTGATATTCCTTAATATACATAATGCAGAGGGTGAAGTGCAGATATCACTGGTTGAACAGCGCATGGATTTTAGCAGTAGTACTAAAATGCGCGGCGAGGAGTATACAATTGCCAAAGTAAATATGCAGCAGGGTTATGCCGATGAAAGAAATTACTTATTCCTTCCGGATTATATGAATTTGTCGGAAGTCTATGTTGTTTCTTCCGGAGCAGAAAACTGCATAGTTGAATTTGAAGGGAATCCGGTAGAAGAGAAATCGGCTACATCTTATGTTTTCGAAGAAAATAAAGATTATAACGTTACGGTGAATGATAGGACAGTCACGTTTCAGATTATGAAAGGTTCTGCACTTCCTTCGGTTTGGATTCATACCGAAGGGCAAATGGACTATGTGCATGAAGATAAGGCCAATATGGTTAACGGAGAGATTTCCGTGCTGTCCGGAACCGGGGAACCGGAGTATGCGGGTAATATGGAATCTTTTCACGGACGCGGTAATTCCAGTTGGAGTGCGGCCAAGAAGAGTTATACATTTAAAACGGAAGGTTTGGTTTCTTTATTGGGTATGACTCCCGGCAGAGGCTGGGTTTTACAGGGTGGTGCTTTGGATGCTACCTGTATGCGAAACAAGATTTTTATGGATATGGCCGTGGAATGCGGTTTGGAAAACAGTGTAGATTCGGAATGGGTAGACTTGTATATCGATAATGAATACTATGGCTGTTATCTGCTGACGGAAAAGATTACCGTGGCAAGCGGACGGTTGGAAATCGGTGATTTGGAAGAGCAAATGGAGGTTTTAAATGATCTTCCTCTGGACGAGTACAGCCAATTTAATGTTCCGGGAGAGATTGCGGTGAAGGGATATCTGGTAGAGAACGATCCCGCAGATATTTCGGGAGGTTATCTTCTGGAAGTGGAAACTTACATTCACCGATATAATCTGGAGAGCAGCGGTTTTATTACGAGGGAAGGAATTCCCATACTGGTAAAGGGTCCCGAGCATGCGTCTTATAATCAGGTGTTGTATATTTCTTCGTATGTACAGGAGTTTGAGGAAGCCCTGTATGCGCCGGACGGTTATAATTCCAATGAGAAATATTATTTGGATTATATTGATTTGGAATCGTTTGCCCTGCGTTACCTGATTGAAGAAATCAGCAAGAATATTGATGCGGGTTTTTCCAGTTATTTCTTTTATAAGCCGGAAGGAGAGGATAAAATGTATGCCGGTCCGGTTTGGGATTTTGACACGGGCATAGGAAACAGTCTGTGGGGTGATCAGGAAATGTTAAGAGACCCGAAAGACCTGTATGTAAATCGCGCCATTTGGAGTGAGCAGTTGTGGGCAAAACCTGATTTTCAAGAGGCAGTAAAAGAATTGTACGCGGAAGAACTGATGCCGTATCTGGATGAGTTGATTGAAAACGGTTTGGATGAATATGAAAATACCATCTATGAGTCTGTTCAAATGGAAGCCGTACTGATGGGCAGGGAAAATGTAGATGAAGATTTCCGTTTTATAAAAGAGTTTCTTCAGGGAAGAAGAGACTGGTTGGAGGAAGAGTTAATCGGTGAATGATAAAATAGAAAAGAAATATCGCAACGAAATCAAGTATCTGTGCAGTGATATGCAACTTGCATTGATTGAGGCGAGAATCAAAAATATCTGTCACCGGGACAGTCATGCGGGTGAACAGGGAACGTATACAGTAAGAAGCGTATACTTTGATGATGTTGCAAACAGTTGTTTTTATGAGAATATAGACGGTGTAGATGCCCGCGAGAAAATGCGTATCCGCATCTATGACGGAAATATGGATTATATTACGTTGGAGTGCAAGGAAAAGCGCAACGGTAAAAATCACAAAGAATCCTCCCGTTTAAGCAGGGAACAGTGCGACGCCCTTTTAAAAGGAGAGTATTGCCCGCGGGAAGAAGATTCGGAATTGATTCAAAAATTTGCGGCACAGCAAAAAACCAAACTGATGAAGCCTAAGGTAATCGTAGAGTACCAAAGAACACCTTATGTTTATCAGGCCGGGAATGTGCGAATTACGTTTGACAGGAATATTTCAGCCGGCGGCCGAATAGAGGAATTCGGAAAGAAAGAAATACATTTACAGCCTGTGTTGACTTCGGGTTATCATATTCTGGAAGTAAAATATGATGAATTCTTTCCGGAATTCATACGAAGAGAGATGGAATTGTCAATGCTCCGCCATACGGCTTTTTCGAAGTATGTTATGTGCAGGAAGAAAATAGGATTATAAATTTTATATTAGAAAAGGAAGAGGAAAAATGAGTTTTGCAGATGTACTTAAAAAATCTTTTTTGGAAGGATTTGTTGCTTCCAATATCACAACCACTGATATATGCGTAACCATGCTGATTGCGGCATGTGTGGGACTATACATATATTTTGTGTACCGATTGATGTCGCAGAAGACTTTTTATTCCAAAAGTTTTAATATTTCGCTGGTGGCACTGACCATGCTGACTGCTGCAATTATTCTTGCAATTCAGTCCAGCGTTGTGATTTCCCTCGGTATGGTAGGTGCGTTGTCTATCGTAAGATTTCGAACCGCAATTAAGAATCCCATGGATTTGGTTTATTTATTTTGGGCAATTTCTGCCGGTATCGTTTGCGGAACAGGATTGTTCGAGTTAGTACTGATTGTTTCATTATTTGTAACAATAGCGGTGGTAGTGCTTGAATTCCTTCCTGCAGTCAAAGAGCCGAAACTGTTGGTGATTAATGCAAAAGATCCGGATGCGGAAGATGCCATTATGGAAGTGGTAGGTAACTATGTGAAAAAGTACAAGGTAAAATCCAGAAATCTTACTTCGGACAATATGGACTTGCTTCTTTTGGTATCCATAAAAGAAAAAGATGCCGAGATGGTAAAAGAGATTAAAAAATTGGAACAGGTGAATACGGTAGCCTTAATGTCCCATGACGGCGAAGTGGGAATTTAACATACGTATATTGAAACGATAACGATAAAAAACGCTTTGGAATTGTTTCCAAAGCGTTTTTTATGAATTCCGCACCTTTATCTTGACAACCCTACCTTTCAAAGATAAAATAGGTTTGGACTGCGTCTATCCTTGGGATAGTTGCGCCCATTTTCGGGCTTTTTAGATAGAAAGGAGTACATATCATGTACAACAAAGTTGCAACGGATTTGAATTTCGTACAGCGTGAAAAAGAAGTAGAGAACTTCTGGAAAGAGCAGGATATTTTCCGTAAAAGTATGGAGAACCGTAAGGAAGGCGAAACGTATACCTTTTATGACGGACCGCCTACCGCAAACGGAAAGCCTCATATCGGTCACGTTTTAACACGTGTTATCAAGGACATGATTCCCCGCTACAGAACCATGAAAGGTTATATGGTTCCCCGTAAAGCAGGCTGGGATACTCATGGACTTCCTGTTGAAATTGAAGTAGAAAAGTTACTGGGACTTGACGGTAAGGAGCAGATTGAAGAATACGGTCTGGAACCTTTTATCGGTAAGTGTAAGGAAAGTGTTTGGAAATACAAAGGTATGTGGGAGGATTTCTCCGGAACCGTTGGTTTCTGGGCTGACATGGACGATCCTTATGTAACATATCATGATGATTTTATCGAGTCCGAATGGTGGGCATTGAAAGAAATCTGGAATAAGGGCCTTTTATACAAAGGTTTTAAAATTGTGCCTTACTGCCCTCGTTGCGGAACATCCCTTTCTTCTCATGAAGTGGCACAGGGTTATAAAGATGTAAAAGAACGCTCCGCTATTGCCCGTTTCAAGGTAAAAGGCGAAGATGCATACATTTTGGCATGGACAACCACACCTTGGACCTTACCTTCTAATGTGGCACTTTGTGTAAATCCCAATGAAGAATACTGCAAGGTAAAAGCAGCTGACGGCAATGTGTACTATATGGCCAAAGCCCTTCTTGACACCGTTCTCGGAAGATTAGCAGAAGAGGGCAAGCCTGCTTATGAAATCCTTGAAACATATATCGGTAAAGATTTGGAATACAAGGAATATGAGCCTTTGTTTGACCATGCGGTTGAAATCTGTGCAAAGCAGAATAAAAAGGCATATTTCGTAACCTGCGATACTTATGTAACATTGACAGACGGTACCGGTGTGGTTCATATTGCTCCCGCATTCGGTGAAGATGATGCCAATGTAGGCCGCAACTATGACTTACCTTTTGTTCAGTTGGTTGACTCCAAGGGTGAAATGACCAAGGAAACTCCTTGGGCAGGAACTTTCTGTAAGGATGCGGACAAGCATGTATTGGTTGAACTTGAAAAGAACGGTCTTCTCTACGATGCACCGAAATTCGAACATAGTTATCCTCACTGTTGGAGATGTGATACTCCGCTGATTTACTACGCACGCGAATCTTGGTTCATCAAGATGACCGCTGTAAAAGAGGACTTAATCCGTAACAACAACACCATTAACTGGATTCCCGAATCCATCGGTAAGGGTCGTTTCGGTGACTGGTTGGAAAATATCCAGGATTGGGGTATTTCCCGTAACCGTTACTGGGGTACACCCCTTAACATTTGGGAATGTAGCGAATGCGGACATATGCATTCCATCGGAAGCCGCGAGGAATTAAAGCAGTTAAGCGATAACTATCCCGAAGGCGGTGTGGAATTACACAGACCCTTCATTGATGAAGTTACCTTCCCTTGTGAGAAGTGTGGCGGCACCATGAAGCGTGTATCCGAAGTAATCGACTGCTGGTTTGACTCAGGTGCAATGCCTTTTGCACAGCACCACTATCCTTTTGAAAATAAGGATAAGTTTGAGGCACAGTTCCCTGCTCAGTTTATTTCTGAGGCGGTTGACCAGACAAGAGGTTGGTTCTACTCACTTTTAGCAGAATCTACACTTTTATTTAATAAGGCACCTTACGAGAACGTAATCGTTTTGGGCCATGTACAGGATGAAAACGGACAGAAGATGAGTAAATCCAAGGGTAATGCGGTTGATCCTTTCGACGCATTGGAGACTTACGGTGCAGATGCCATCCGTTGGTATTTCTACATTAACTCTGCTCCCTGGTTACCCAACCGTTTCCACGGCAAGGCAGTACAGGAAGGCCAGCGTAAGTTCATGGGTACTCTTTGGAATACCTACGCATTCTTCGTTCTGTATGCAAACATCGACAATTTTGATGCAACCAAATATACATTGGAATACGATAAATTACCGGTTATGGACAAGTGGCTCCTTTCCAAGATGAATTCCGTAATCAAGGAAGTGGACGATGATTTGGCAAACTATCGCATCCCCGAAGCAGCAAGAGCACTTCAGGAGTTTGTAGATGAAATGAGTAACTGGTATGTGCGTCGCGGCCGTGAGCGTTTCTGGGCTAAGGGCATGGAGCAGGATAAAATCAATGCATACATGACACTTTACACAGCCCTTGTAACCATCTCTAAGGTTGCAGCACCCATGATTCCTTTTATGACAGAGCAGATTTACCGCAACTTGGTTTGCAGCATCGATGCAAACGCACCGGAAAGTGTTCACTTATGTGATTTCCCCGTTGCGGACGAATCCATGATCGATAAAAAGTTGGAAGAGGATATGGAAGCGGTATTAAAGACCGTAGTTTTAGGTCGTGCATGCAGAAATACCGCAAACATCAAGAATCGCCAGCCTATCGCGACCATGTTTGTAAAAGCTCCTTTTACCTTGGGCGAATTTTATCAGGAAATCATCGAAGATGAATTAAATGTGAAAAAGGTTGTCTTTACCGATGAGGTAAGAGAATTTACCACCTATACTTTTAAGCCTCAGCTTCGTACCGTAGGTCCTAAGTACGGTAAGCAGTTGGGCGGCATCCAGAAGTATCTCGGCAGTGTTGACGGCAACGATGCAATGGATATTTTAAAAGAAAAGGGTGCGTTAACCTTTGATGTGGACGGAACCGAAGTATCTCTCGCAGAAGAAGATCTTCTTATCGATATGAAGCAGAAAGAAGGCTATGTAACCGAAGCAGACAACAATGTAACTGTTATTTTGGATACCAACCTGACGGAAGAATTAATCGAAGAAGGCTTTATGTATGAGGTAATCAGCAAGGTTCAGACCATGCGTAAGGATTCCGGATTTGAAGTTATGGACCATATTAAGGTTTATATCAGCGGAAATGACAGAGTTGCTGACGTTGTGAAAAAGAACGAAAATGCAATCTCTGTAAAAGTACTGGCAGACGAAATCGTTTACGGTGCTGACTGTGACGGCGCAAAAGAATGGAATGTCAACGGGGAAGACGTAACCATCGGCGTACAGAAGCAGTAAATATATAGCAATGTTTTGGGGAAAACATTTTATGAATGTGTAAACACATTCTTAACTAACTATATGGAGGAAAGAAAATGGCAGCAGCAAAAAAAGCAACACCTGCAAAGAAAGAAACCAAAGCAGCAAATGCAGTGTTCAAGTTTGACAAAGAATTGTTCAAGCGCAGCGTTTTATACAACGTTAAGACATTGTATCGTAAAAACATGGATGAAGCGACAGAGCAGCAGATTTTCCAGGCTGTATCTTACGCAATCAAGGATCAGATTGTTGACAACTGGTTAAAGACCCAGGAAGCATACGAAAAAGAAGATCCCAAGACAGTTTACTATTTGTCAATGGAATTCTTAATGGGTCGTGCGCTCGGTAACAACATGATTAACCTTATGGCATACAAGGATGCAAAGGATGCTTTGGAAGAACTTGGTGTTGATATCAATATCGTAGAAGATCAGGAACCCGATGCAGCACTCGGTAACGGTGGTTTGGGCCGTTTGGCAGCATGTTTCCTTGATTCCCTTGCAACTTTGGGATATTCTGCATACGGATGCGGTATCCGTTACCGTTACGGTATGTTCAAGCAGGAAATCAGAGACGGATATCAGGTAGAGGTTCCCGATAACTGGCTTGCAGACGGTAATCCTTTTGAACTTCGTCGTCCTGAATATACCAAGGAAGTTCGTTTTGGCGGATATGTAAATGTTAGAGTAGATGAAAACGGCAGAAACAACTACTACCAGGAAGGCTATCAGGCTGTTAAGGCTGTTCCTTACGACCTTCCCATCGTAGGTTACGGAAACGGCATCGTAAATACCCTTCGTATCTGGGATGCTCAGCCTATCGACTGCTTCCGCCTTGACTCTTTTGATAAGGGTGATTACCAGAAGGCTGTTGAGCAGGAAAACCTTGCAAGAAACATCGTTGAAGTACTTTATCCCAACGACAACCACTATGCAGGTAAGGAATTAAGATTAAAACAGCAGTACTTCTTCATCTCTGCATCTGTTCAGGAAGCAGTAGCGAAGTATATGAGAAATCATGACGATATTAAGAAGTTGTATGAAAAAGTAACGTTCCAGTTAAACGATACACATCCTACCGTAGCAATTGCCGAATTAATGCGTATCCTTATGGATGAATATTATCTTACATGGGATGAAGCATGGTATGTAACAACCAATACCTGTGCTTATACCAACCATACAATCATGTCAGAAGCTTTGGAGAAATGGCCTATCGAATTATTCAGCCGTCTTCTTCCCAGAATCTACCAGATTGTAGAAGAAATCAACCGCAGATTTATCTGTGAAATCGAATCAAAATATCCCGGAAACCAGGATAAGATTCGTAAAATGGCTATCGTATACGACGGTCAGGTTAAAATGGCTCACCTTGCTATCGTTGCAGGCTACTCTGTAAACGGTGTTGCAAGACTTCATACCGAAATCTTAAAGAATCAGGAATTAAGAGATTTCTATGAGATGATGCCCGAGAAGTTCAACAACAAGACCAACGGTATTACCCAGAGAAGATTCCTTCTTCACGGTAATCCCCTTCTTGCAGATTGGGTAACCGACCACATCGGTGACGAGTGGATTACAGATCTTCCCAAGATGGAAGGCCTTAAAGTATATGCTAAGGATAAAAAGGCTCAGGCTGAGTTCATGAACATTAAGTATCAGAATAAGGTTCGCCTTGCAAAATATATTTTAGAGCACAACGGTATTGAAGTAGATCCTCGCTCTATCTTCGATGTTCAGGTTAAGAGATTGCATGAGTACAAGAGACAGTTGCTCAACATCCTTCATGTAATGTATCTTTACAATGAATTAAAAGAACATCCCGATATGGAATTCTATCCCAGAACTTTCATTTTCGGTGCTAAGGCAGCGGCAGGTTACCGTAATGCGAAACTTACCATTAAGTTAATCAACGCAGTTGCTGATGTGATCAACAACGATGCATCAATCAACGGAAAGATTAAGGTTGTATTTATTGAAAACTACCGTGTGTCCAATGCTGAATGGATTTTTGCGGCAGCAGATGTATCTGAGCAGATTTCTACCGCTTCTAAGGAAGCATCCGGTACAGGTAACATGAAGTTTATGTTGAACGGTGCCCTTACATTGGGAACTATGGACGGTGCTAACGTGGAAATCGTAGAAGAAGTTGGTGCAGAGCATGCATTTATTTTCGGTCTTTCTTCAGACGAAGTTATCAACTTTGAAAACAACGGCGGCTATGATCCTATGGAAATCTTCAACAACGATCAGGACGTACGTAAGGTATTGATGCAGTTAATCAACGGAACATATTCTCCCGATGATACAGAGAGATTCCGTCACCTTTACAATTCGCTTTTGAATACCGAAAGTACTTCTAAGGCTGACACATATTTTATCTTAAAGGACTTCAAGTCATATGCGGCAGCACAGAAGAAGGTGGAAGAAGCATACCAGGACGAAGCACGCTGGGCAGAAAGCGCTATTTTAAACGTAGCATGCTCCGGTAAGTTTACTTCTGACAGAACTATCCAGCAGTATGTTGATGAAATCTGGAAACTTGACAAGGTTGTATTAAAGAAATAATGAAAAACAAATCAAAGACAATATGCATATTATCGGGCATTGCGGTAATGTGCATATTGCTTTGCTTATTTATGGCAAAGCTATACCAAAATAAAATAGATACCGTGGAAGTGATGATTGCGCAGGAACATGTTAAAGAAGAGCACTTGGTCATTGAAGGGCTTGAAAAGGACTACGAACTGCTTTTCATTACGGACACCCATGTGATAGTGCAATCTGAAGAAGATGATGCACAGATAAAAGAAAATGCAGACAGTCGGTATCCGGGATTTTGTGATGCGGCGGGCGTGCCGGCAGAAGAACAGTTTCCGTACTGGATGGAATACGCCAATGAAAGAGGCGTGGATGCGGTGTTGTTTGGTGGCGATATTATAGATTATCCTTCTGCATCCAACATTGCATTTTTAAATGAAAATGTGTCCAAGTTACAAATGCCCTATTTATATACGCTGGGAAATCACGATTGGACGTACCCTTGGGAATATATGACCGAAAAAGCGCAGACAGAATACATTCCGTTGCTTCAGCCGGTCATTGAAGAAAAAGGGACTATTGAAGTGATGGATATGGGAGAGTTTCTGGTAGTATCCGTCGATAACAGTTCCAATCAGGTACATCCCGATGCTTTGAATGAGTATTTGAAAGTTCTGCAAATGGGTAAGCCTGTGATTGTGCTTGTTCATGTTCCTTTTATGACGCAATCCGTATTAGGGCATGCCAAAGAAGTGTGGAGTTCGCCGGTAGTCATCGGAGGCGGTAATTACGGAGGCATCTATCCTTCGGAAGAATCTGCGGCCTTTGTGGAGGCTACGACAGCCAAAGACAGTCCGGTTGTGGCGGTTCTGGCAGGACACGTTCATTTTTATGATAAAGATTATATAGAAGGCGAAAAGCCGGTGATTCAAATTGTAGGCAACGCAGGTTTTGTTAGAAGCGGAATTGTGCTTCACATAACCGGCGATGAAATAAAAGAGGAGGATTTATAATGATTCAGTTAAGCAACAGCGGTGCATATCTTATTAACGGTACTGAACTTGTGTATGACAATGCCGATGCGGCAGCAATTATTGCTCAGAAAACCGGTAAGAATGTAACCGAAGCAGAAGCAAGAAAAGAAACCATTGCTTATGGAATTCTCGAAAGCCATAATACTTCAGGTAATATGGATAAGTTAAAAATCAAATTTGATAAGTTGACTTCCCACGACATTACTTTCGTAGGAATTATTCAGACCGCGAGAGCATCCGGACTTGAAAAGTTCCCTATTCCTTATGTACTTACCAACTGCCACAACTCTTTATGTGCGGTAGGCGGCACCATTAACGAGGATGATCACATGTTTGGTCTTTCCTGTGCGAAAAAATACGGCGGTGTATATGTACCCCCTCATCAGGCGGTTATTCACCAGTTTGCCCGTGAAATGATGGCAGGCGGCGGCAAGATGATTCTCGGTTCCGACTCTCATACCCGTTACGGTGCATTGGGTACCATGGCTATGGGTGAAGGCGGTCCCGAACTTGTTAAGCAGTTATTAAATCAGACATACGACATTAACATGCCCGGTGTAGTGGCAGTATACATGACAGGTGCACCTGCCAAGGGTGTTGGTCCTCAGGACGTTGCCCTTGCTATTATCGGTGCAGTATTTGCCAACGGCTATGTTAAAAATAAAGTAATGGAATTCGTAGGTCCCGGTGTGGCATCTTTAACTCCCGATTTCCGTATCGGTATCGATGTAATGACCACAGAAACCACATGTCTTTCATCTATTTGGCAGACTGATGCTCAGGTGGAAGAATTCTATGAGATTCATGGTCGTAAAGAAGAGTACAAGGAGTTAAATCCCGGAGCAGTGGCATACTACGACGGCGTAATCACAGTTGATTTGTCTGCAATTAAGCCTATGATTGCCATGCCTTTCCATCCCAGCAACACTTACACCATCGATGAATTGAATGCCAACCTTATGGACATCCTCGATGATGTGGAGAAGCGTGCGGCAGTCAGCCTTGACGGTGCTGTGGATTACACCTTAAAAGATAAGGTGCGTAATGGTAAACTCTATGTAGACCAGGGTATTATCGCAGGTTGTGCCGGCGGCGGTTTTGAGAATATCTGCGCTGCTGCGGACATTTTAAAAGGAAACTTCATCGGTGCGGATGAATTTACATTAAGCGTATATCCCGCATCTATGCCCGTATATATGGAATTGGTGAAGAACGGTTGTGCAGCAACCATTATGCAGTCCGGTGCCATTATGAAGACTGCATTCTGCGGACCTTGCTTCGGTGCAGGAGATACACCCGCAAACAATGCATTAAGTATCAGACACTCAACCCGTAACTTTCCCAACCGTGAAGGTTCTAAGCTCCAGAACGGCCAGATTTCATCTGTTGCCCTTATGGATGCCCGTTCTATCGCAGCAACTGCTGCTAATAAGGGTATTCTTACTTCTGCGGCTGAATTTGACGGCGAGTTAAGCAAATACAAATATTACTTTGACAGCAGCATCTACACAAATCGTGTATACGACTCCAAGGGCGTGGCAGATCCTTCCGTAGATATTAAGTTTGGTCCCAACATTAAAGACTGGCCTGCAATGTGCGAATTAACAGATGACTTGCTGTTAAAGGTTGTATCTGAGATTCACGATCCCGTAACCACCACTGATGAGTTGATTCCTTCCGGTGAAACTTCATCCTTCCGTTCCAATCCTTTGGGCTTGGCAGAATTCACACTTTCCAGAAAAGACCCTGCTTATGTAGGCAGAGCCAAGGAAGTGCAGAAGGCTGAGAAGGCAAGAGAAGACGGCAAGTGCCCCGTAGAAGAAGTGGCTGAATTAAAAGCAGTTTACGATACTATTGAAGCAAACTTCCCCGGCGTAGAAAAGAAGAACATCGGTATCGGTAGCACAATCTTCGCAGTAAAACCCGGCGACGGTTCTGCCCGTGAACAGGCTGCAAGTTGCCAGAAGGTACTTGGCGGCTGGGCAAACATTGCCAACGAATACGCTACCAAGAGATATCGCTCCAACTTAATTAACTGGGGTATGCTTCCCTTCTTAATTCCCGAAGGTGAACTTCCTTTCAAGAACTTGGACTATATCTACGTACCCGGAATCCGTAAGGCAATCGAAGATAAGACCGAAATTATTAAGGCTTACACTATTGCCGATGGTAAGACTACTGAATTCGAACTTAAGGTTGGAGAATTAACCAATGAAGAGCGCGAAATCATTTTGAAGGGCTGCTTAATTAACTACAATAGAATTTAAGATGATAAGATGTGCAATATGTCGGATGATGTATTGCACATTTTTTATGCTTATTGATATGTACAAATTATATATTTAAGTGCGGATAAGTATAATATGTGCTTAGATAATTATATGATCAAGTGTTTTTATCTAAGCACAAGAGCAAATCACCTTATATTTTGTTCGAGCGGCGTTTTATGACCGTCGGTACTTGGATTGCGTTTTTTGCAATCCTATGTACCGTTACGTGACATAAGCGAGCGGAAGCGTCCGTGAGAACATATATAAGGTGATTTACTCTTGTTCTCCATATAAAACCTCCTTTTTTTATTTCGTGTCAATTTGTTTATTATTGGTAAAAAGGTATTTATTTTTATCTAAAAGTGTGATATCTTAAA
This sequence comes from Lachnospiraceae bacterium, assembly GCA_017473115.1. Lineage (GTDB taxonomy): Bacteria > Bacillota > Clostridia > Lachnospirales > Lachnospiraceae > UBA3766. The sequence continues at coordinate 38,569 of JAFUNC010000001.1, read as the reverse complement.
CTTACAAAAAATCTAAACGCGACAAGGTAGCGGATGTGTTCAAGGGGATACATACTATTAGACATGGATGCGACTTTGTTAAGTCGATAGTCCGCTTCGGGTGGAGGTCAATTTTTTAAGAGGCTGATGGAGCGGTGTCACTTTCAACTGTTGAGGTTTCTGTTGTAACCAATAACAAAGAAAGTGACATTTCTGTGAATTCTGTAGCAGGAGCAACAATAGGGCGAGGTCGACATTGTGACGGACGTTTCTTAGAGGCTTGGGGTTCATTCGAAGTAGGAGTAAACGGCTTTAGATTATAAAGATGTTGCAGGGAGGATATATTCGAGCATGTAACATCGGCTGTGTGCATATACTGAAACAGAGATAGACGTTTTATTAAGTTGAATGCCTATCGGGGAATCGTGATTATGATGTGATTGCGGAAGTATATGAACACAGAAAGAAGGAAAAAATTGAAAAAGTTGGAAAAGGAAGCGGTATTGAAAGAGCGAATGATTCTAATCAGTGCAGTTTCCTTTTTCATTTGCATTTTACCCTACATATTACATTTGGCGATTAACGGAATACAGCCGAGAGGCGTGGCGGAGTTCGGGACTATGTCCCAAACCGTATGTGTGGAGGTAGGAGAGCAAAAGGAATGTATTCAAATTGAAACTTATCTGGTAGGAGCCCTTGCCAGAAATTCAGAGGTTGCATACAAAGATGAAACATTGAAAGCCATTGCAATCATATTGCGCAGCAATGCCGTCAGCAGTGTGTTGCATGAGAAAACTCTTGCAAGGGAAAGTTTTTATACAGATGAAGAACTTCGGATTCTGTGGGGAAAAGAATATGAAGCGAATATACAACGATATCAAAACGTAGTAACAACTACGGAAGGTATCGTTCTTTTTTATGAGGGAGAAATTGTGGAAGTGCCGTTTCATAAATTGAGTTCCGGCATTACGAGGGACAGTGAGGTTTGGGAAACTCCCTTGCCGTATATCCGTTCCGTGGAGTCTGCGGAGGATATGTATGCCAACGGATATTATTCAACCAGAGAAATAAGAGGGGAAAGCCTGGGGGAAGATTTTGAAGTGCTTGCAAGTGATTCCCGTGGCTATGCATTATTAGTGCGCATCAAAGGAACAGAAATAAGCGGAGAAGATTTTTGTGCATATTATGCTTTGCCATCGGCCTGTTTTGAATATGATTATAAAGAGGGTGTGTATATTTTTTATATAAGAGGATGCGGTCACGGATTCGGTTTGAGTCTATACGGTGCCAATGCATTGGCATTGAAAGGTTGGAGTTTTGCGGAGATTTTGGAATACTATTATCCGGGCATTGAAATACGTAAGGAAAACAGAAGCGATATTTCGGCATAATGTACTTTTGGAGAGATATCTTATTTTTAAAAAATTTAAACTTACAAACGAAAAATGTTTTATATCGTAAAGTGAATAATCGTTTTCAAAATGGTAAAAATACTTTTATCTTAAGTGTTTACACAGCACGGAAACGAGGTTTTTTATGAGAAGAAAAAAGAATAGTTTAAGAAAAGAAAGAATAATTATGATTTCCGCATCTGCTTTTGTTTTAACCGCATTGACCATGGCAGGTGTTTATGTGAGAGAGCAAAGCAAAGAGAGCGATGAATACCGTGTGGATTTGTCAGAATTGGAAGGACAGAATGTGGCTGATAAAACCAGTGAAATTGCTGAAAATCTGAATGTTTACGAACCGGATTTGATTGTTGCGGATGATTTGGATGCGGATCCCGACTTTTGGGAAGTTGATTCTCCCGGTGTACAGGCACAACTTACCGGTGAAAAGGTAACGGCGAAAGAGGCAGGGGAACAGGAAGACAGCAAGACAGCGGAAAATGAATCCGATTCCGTATCGGAGCAGGAAGAGAGTGATTCCGGGGTAGAGGCCGGAGCAGAAAATGCTATTGCCGCAAATTATAATTTTCCTACCGCAATGAAAATGGATTGGCCCTTATACGGTGATTTGATTATGAATTACAGTATGGACAAGACAATTTACTTTGAGACACTTGGACAGTACCGTTATAATCCGGCGTTGGTCATCAAGGCGGAAATCGGTAAAAATGTACACGCATCTGCAAATGGTGTCATTAAAGAAGTTTACAGCAACACCGAATTGGGAAATGTTATTGTTATGGATATCGGCGAAGGTTATGAACTTACTTACGGTCAGTTGGATAATGTTTCCGTAAAAGCGGGTGATGTCGTTGAAGCAGGAACCGTAATCGGAACCGTGGCCGAGCCCAGTGTATATTATAGCAGTGAGGGAAGTAATCTGTATTTTAAGATGACCAAAGACGGCGTTGCCGTAAATCCCATGGATGTTTTACCTTAATACGAAAGTTGCTTTTATTAAAATTATAAATGCCAATATCGATTTTGATATTTATCCAAATATCGAAATGTTCATTTTATAGTGTTGTGTGTTTCTGGCGGGCCGGTCTTCTCCTCTTCCGGCCCGCATACATAATGCGCGCATATTCGACAAAATATAATTGCATATTGTAACGCTTTATCAAAAAAAAGTAAAAAAAGATTGCAAATACATAAAAAGGTGTTATATAATAGCCGTGGACTAAAGGCGTCCCGGGAGTTTTAGGCTGTGGAGCCTTGGTTTTCCCGCGCCTTTTGGAGAGAATCTTCCTTCAAAAGGAGGATTTTTTTTATGAACGAAGTTCTATCGTACATAAAAGGATCAATATGTTTATATTTATTTTTATATAAGGAGGACACTAATATGTCATACGTTGATGAAGTCATTGCTATGGTGGTTGAGAAAAACCCCGCTCAGCCGGAGTTCCATCAGGCGGTAAAAGAGGTTTTAGAATCTCTCCGTATTGTAGTGGAAGCAAATGAGGAAGCATACAGAAGAGATGCTCTTCTTGAAAGAATGGTTACCCCTGAAAGACAGATCCTCTTCAGAGTTCCTTGGGTTGATGACAAGGGACAGGTTCAGGTAAACAACGCATTCAGAGTACAGTTTAACAGTGCTATCGGACCTTACAAGGGAGGTATCCGTTTACATCCTTCCGTAAACTTAGGTATTATCAAATTCTTAGGTTTTGAACAGGTATTTAAGAACTCTTTGACAGGCCTTCCCATCGGTGGTGGTAAGGGTGGTTCTGATTTCGATCCTAAGGGTAAGTCAGACAGAGAAATCATGGCATTTTGCCAGAGTTTTATGACCGAACTTTGCAAGCACATCGGCGCTGACACCGACGTTCCCGCAGGTGATATCGGTACAGGTGCAAGAGAAATCGGTTATATGTACGGACAGTACAAGAGAATCCGCAACGTATACGAAGGCGTTCTTACAGGTAAAGGTCTTTCTTACGGCGGTTCCCTTGCAAGAAAAGAAGCTACAGGATACGGCTTGTTATACTTCACAAAGGAAATGTTAAAGGCAAACAACATGGATATTGCAGGTCAGACCGTTGCAGTTTCCGGTTCCGGTAATGTAGCAATCTATGCTGCTGAAAAGGCAACCGAAATGGGTGCTAAGGTTGTTACCGTATCTGACTCAACCGGTTGGATTTACGATCCCGAAGGAATTGATATCGACCTTTTAAAAGAAGTAAAAGAAGTGAAGAGAGCAAGATTAACAGAATACGCTGCTGCAAGACCTTCTGCTCAGTATCATGACAAGAAGGCTGAAGGCACAAATCAGTGGACTGTTAAGGTTGACATCGCTCTTCCTTGTGCAACTCAGAACGAATTGCTTCTTGAAGATGCTAAGAACCTTGTTGCTAACGGTGTAAAAGTTGTTGCAGAAGGTGCTAATATGCCTACTTCCATCGAAGCAACAGAATATTTCCAGGCAAACGGCGTAATCTTTGCACCCGGTAAGGCTGCAAACGCAGGCGGTGTTGCTACATCCGCTCTCGAAATGAGCCAGAACTCTGAAAGACTTCACTGGACATTCGAAGAAGTTGATGAGAAACTCCAGGGAATTATGGTTAATATCTTCCGTAACCTTGATGCAGCTGCTAAGCAGTACGGTATGGAAGGCAACTATGTTGCAGGTGCTAACATCGCAGGATTCTTGAAGGTTGTAGATGCTATGACTGCGCAGGGTATTGTATAGTTTTAGATAAAAGGAACTTGTTTCTTAATTCTTTTTATCATATAAAAATCATAAGTATGAAACAAAAACCGGAAATGCATTAATTTGCATCTCCGGTTTTTTTGTCGCATACTTTTTTGCTTACATGTTCTTTTAAAATCATATTAATATACTGGCTGAAAGAACGGTCATCTGCTTCTGCTAAGTTCTTGAGTTTTTCAACGATATCTTCATCTAAAGTAATGCTGACTTTTGTTTTTAATGGTTTCATTTTTATCACCTGCCTTCTAATATGTAACATAACATTATGTGCGATAAAATATTGAAAAGTAGTATTAAGTATGATAAAGTAGGATAAAAGAAATTTAAGGAGGAAGACCATGAAAAGGAAAGTATTAAATGCTATATTGCTTATGTCTCTTATGGCAATCATGTTTGTTGGCTGTAGCAATAAGGATGCGGTTAAGGAAGAGGAAGTGAGTTCGGAGACTGCTTCTGTGGCAGAGGAGAGTATAAATTTAGAGGAAGTCGGCGAGGAGAATTCGGAAGCGCTGTCGGAAGAAATCGGTGAAGAGACGGTTGAGGTTGATTATTCCGCAAATACAATTATTGCCTTATGTGATGAATTAGCAGAAAAATATGTGTACGATGATCCGGAATATATTAAATCATTGGTAATAGCGGCGAATTTGGATTATATTACGGAAGAGGACTTGATTACCATATTGACGACATGGGGATATACCATGGAAGATTTGGCGGTTATATATGAGGAGGGGATAGAATCAACTGCGGATGCGTATGCTATAACAAATTGGCATATGGAGGGTTCTGCTATTGAGTTTAATGATGAAGTTAATTATGCTAACAGAGTTTTATTTCAAGATGTCACATTAAATATTGAAGATCGATTATTAGCAATTCAATTTGATGAATATGCTATTGCAAGCAATGGAGATAAATTTGGTGAATTTTGGTCGGAAGAACCCAAAACAAGTTTCGAAGCTTTATTAAGCTCAGTTTCGGATACACTTCGTTATGGTGATATGTGGGTAACTCCGTATGCTGATTACATTCAAGAAAATGTAAATTAATACTTAATCAAATGGTCATTTTAAAATGGAATAAGTTGAATGAACTCCCGGAATCAGACGGTTGCGGGAGTTTTTTTATTATATATTTTTTTGCTTGACAATATAGGATATATCCTATATTATAAAATCAAAGAAAGGAGGTGGCAGGGTGCCGGTAATCGCAAGATTTCGAGGAATCATCCTCAGAATGTACTTAAGACAAAAGGAACATAATCCACCGCATATTCATGCGCAATATGGAGAAGCGTTTGGGTTATTTTCATTAGATGACGGCGAGATGTTTGAAGGCGATTTGGATAAGAAGATGAGAAGTTTTGTAACGAATTTTATTGTTTACTATAAAGAACAGTTGTTGGAGATGTGGGAGACGCAGGAGTTTACAACCTTGCGTCCGATAGAATAGAGGAGAGATGGTTATGACGAATAAGATTATTTCTGCTGTTGGGAAAGATGATTTTTCACTGGATGTTGAATTTATGAACGGTGAAGTGAAGAACTATAATATGGATTATATGTTGACAAGATTTCCGCAGTTTCAGAACTTGAAAGAAGATAAGAAGTTATTTAAAGATGTTAAAGTTGACGCCGGTGGTTATGGTGTTTCGTGGAATGATGATTTGGATGTGGATGCACAGACTCTTTGGGAAGATGGCATTCTTATTGAGATGTCTAAGAAAGCAAAGGCAGATGTGAATCGTTTGTTAGCATATCGGTTATCTTTGGCAAGGGAAACAGTGGGTATGACGCAGAAGGAATTGGCGGAGAAGACCGGAATTTATCAGGCGGACATAAGTAAGATAGAGCGTGGTTTGGCGAATCCTTCCGTATCGACATTGAAGCGTTTGGCGGATGGTTTGAATATGAATTTGGTAATTGAGTTTAAACCGAAGGAAGATGTGGCAGTGTAGGCCGGAGAAGTAGGGAATGCCTGAGAGGTTTTTTTAAGTCACTTTTATATATTTACCTTTTCATAATAAGTCGCTTGTAGTATAATTGTTGTATAAATTCTCTGGGGAATAATGTCAGAATTTATTGAAACATATCTAATATGGGGAAACTATAGTGTAAAGGAGAGGAATGTATGAAGGTACGAAAGATTAGTATTTTTAATCAGTTGTTTATTTGGCTTGCAATCCTGTTGCTCGCGGGAAATGCTGTACTTGGAATTGCGGCTTATAAGCGTTCGGAATCTGCGTTATTCGGACAGATTCAAACCAATGTTAAAAATATTGCCCAGTGCGCGGCAATGAATGTCAGCGGCGATTTGTTGAAAGATATTCAGCCCGGTGATGAAGGAAGCGAAGCATACAATACGATTATTGATGAACTTTCTTTGTTCCGTGACAATGCAGAGATTGAGTATATATATACTTTGCGCCAGGTAGGCGAAGAACAGTTTATTTTTGTTGTGGATTCCGACCCGGAAGAGCCGGCGGCAATCGGCGACGAATGTGAGGCTACAGAAGGTTTGGTAATTGCTTTTTCGGATGCGATTACGGCGGCAGATGACGAGCCGTTTACAGACGAGTGGGGAAGTCATGTATCGGCATACAGTCCGATATTTGATGGTGATACGGTTGTAGGTGCAGTAGGTGTTGATATCAGTGCGAATTGGATTGATGAGCAGATGACCGCCCTGCGGAATTTGGTTATTATTGTTTTTGTGGGAACCTATGGGGTAAGTCTTCTTCTTTTGGGGCTTTTGATGAGCAAGTTCAAGCGTGGCATGAAGAAGTTGAATAATAAGGTAAAAGAATTATCCGGCGGTTCCGGAGACTTAACCAAAGAAATTGATATTTACAGTGGCGACGAATTGGAAGTAATCGCGGGCAATATGAATGCATTTATTCGCCAGATTCGCGAACTTGTAAAAGAAGTTGCGACTTCAACGGAAGAGATTTTGGTTACGGGTGATGAGTTAAAAACCACGGTGGACGAAAATACCCGTATTATGTCGGGGATGAACACTGAAATTGAGGACATCAGCGTCAATATGGAGAAAAGTGCTACATCCAGTAAAATTCTTTCGGAAAGTCTTTCTGAAAGTGCAGAGCAGGTGGCTGCTTTTGCAAGGAATGTAGACGCTATTTGCCAAATGGTACAGCAGGCAAATTCCAATGCACAGGTGACTTCCGCACAAGCGGTTACCAACCGTCAGAATGCAATGAATTCCATCAGCGAGTTGCAGGGCAGAATGGAGCAGGCCGGTGAAGATGCACAGCAAATTATGCGTGTAAAACAGATTGCGGAAGAAATCGGTCTTATTGCAAATCAGACCAGAATGTTAAGTTTAAATGCACAGATTGAAGCGGCAAGAGCAGGTGATGCAGGTCGTGGTTTTGCGGTAGTTGCAACGGAGGTTGAGAACTTAAGTGATCAGATTGACCGTGCTGTCGCAGAAATTAATGAAATTAACGGTCAGGTGCAGTCGGCGGTAGGCGAACTTACTGCGGTTCTGGAAGAGATGATTCGCTTTGTATCCGAAGATGTTGCTGCAGATTATGATTCCTTTGCGGCGTTGGGCGAAGAATACGGTGCGACTACGGATACCATCGGTAACCAGATGACTGAAATCGGAAATCAAAGCGCATATATTTCGCAGAATATCGCAGGTATAAATGCAGATGTTCAGAACATTGCTTCAACTATTTTTACAACGGCAGAAGAGGCCAATGATCTTGCACGTTCTACCGGTGTGATAGCAGAAAGTTTGGAGAATTTGAGTGAAACTTCGCGTATCAATTCTGAACATTCAGAGAAGTTAAGTGAACAGGTAAAGAAATATACATATTAAGACTGACCGAATTGCTTATACGAGAATATATGAAATTGAAAAAGTCTATTTGAAATTATGCCCCGCGGAATATAACCGCGGGGTATGTTTTTGATACAAACCTGATACATTTTTCTTTTACAATTACCGTGAAAAAGACTTCTTTTGAATGAAATCGTGCTATACTGATAAGGTATTCAACGAATGCTTCAGAAGAAAAGATACACTTTACCCAAAAGAGGAATTCTTATGTTAAAAATACTCATTGCTGAAGACGAAGAACCGATTGCAAACCTTGTAAAAGTGAATTTGACCAAGGCAGGATACTCCTGTGTCTGGGCACAGAACGGAACGGAAGCGGCAGATTTTATGATGAATGAAAGTTTTGACTTGATTTTATTGGATATCATGCTTCCGGGAATTGATGGTTATGAACTTTTGGAATATGCTAAAAAATTAAATTTTCCGGTGATTTTTTTGACGGCATTGGGAAGTACGGAACATAAAGTAAAAGGATTGCGTCTGGGAGCGGATGATTATTTGCCCAAGCCTTTTGAAATTGTGGAATTACTGGCAAGAGTGGAAGCGGTATTACGACGTTACAATAAATCGAATCAGATCGTTGAAGTGCATGACATTGTCATTAATGAAACCTCCCGATTGGTGAAAAAAGGAGAGGAAGAAATTTCATTAACCATGAAGGAATTTGACCTGTTATTATTGTTTGTGCGAAATCGCAATATTGCTCTTTATCGCGATGCCATTTATGAAAGTGTATGGGGCGGTGAGTACGCGGAACAGAGTCGTACCGTGGATTTGCACGTGCAGCGCCTTAAGAAGAAGTTAAAATGGGAAGATAAAATTGTTGCGGTTTATAAAGTAGGATATCGACTTAATGTGTAAAAGGCAGAGTATTTTTTGAAACGGAAAGCACAAGGGCTGTCCCATATAAATACTCTTTGGAGATAAAACATGAAATTTGCCAATAAACTTTTTTTTATGATGACAGCATTGTTGACTGCAATTTTTACGGTGTTTGGTATTTGGATGTTGTCGTCGTATTTTACAAAAGCAATGGATAGAGAAATGGACCGTGCCAATGCCGAAAGCGGTATGTTTCAATTGATTTTTGAAAATGCATATATGCCGTTGGCTAGTTTTGGCGAGGATTATGCTGTGCCAAATGTTATGGATAGTATTGCATTTGGTATAGAGACCAACGGAAATTATTGTCTTGTATGGGATGATACTACGCAGTATTACTGCAATGCGGGTATCAATGAAGAACTTGCCCATAAAATAAAAGAGGTAGGGAATGCACTTCCTCGAAATCTTACGGAACTTATGGAACAGACGGAGATTGTCAGTTATGATGTAGAGGCAAATACAGTGATATCCGCTACTGTTACTCCGGAAAAAGAGGATAATTATGCCGTATCCGTGGCTAAAATAAATGATGAATATTATATTGTTACGGTATGCAAGTCCTATGTCAATGACAAGGGCATTTACCTTGGGATGAGTCGTAACATAACGGAGGTTTATGAGGCAAGACAAATGTTGCTGACGCGATATTGTATTTCGCTCGGAATTTTGTTGGTTCTGGGTGGTGTATGCATTTTTATATTGTCGCGTTATATTACAAGACCGATTCGTAATTTGAATCATGTGGTAAATGATATTACGAAAGGCAATTATGAAAAGCGTTGCGAAGTGTCCGGGAATGATGAAATTGGCACCTTGGCGGAGAATTTCAACCAAATGACAGATGCTATTGTAGATCATATGCATCAAAAAGAACTGGAGGCATTGCAGAAGGAAAGTTTTACAACCGCTTTTGCTCATGAATTGAAAACGCCGCTGACATCTATTATCGGTTATGCAGATATGCTAAATACCGTGGATATGACGGATGAGGAGCGGAGTGAAGCATATTATTACATCTATACCCAGGGAAAACGTTTGGAGAATCTGTCCCACAAACTGCTGGAACTGGCAGAGGTAGATAAAAATCCTCTGAAAACCAAAGCGGTTTCCACGAAGGAACTGGAAGAGAATCTCCGTATTACCATGCGTCCTGTTTTTGAAAAGAAGAATATAAAAGGAAAAATATCCATGGAGAAAGCATGGGTATATGTGGATAAAGACTTGATTTTATCCGTGCTATATAATTTGTGCGACAACGCAGTCAAAGCCGTGGAAGAAGGGGGAAGCGTAAGTCTTCATGGAATTCGCCTGGCAGAGGGAAGTTATGAAATTAAGGTATCTGATAACGGAAGAGGGATACCGGAGGAAGAAATCCACCGTATTACGGAGGCATTTTATATGGTAGATAAGTCCCGTTCCCGAAAAGAGGGGGGTGCAGGAATCGGTATGGCGCTTTGTCAGAAAATTGTCACCCTACATGATGCAACCATGCATATTCACAGTAAGTTAGGAGAAGGTACTGTGGTACAAATTTTATTTTCAAGACCTCGGGAGGAAGTATGAAACGAAAGAAAAAGGCAGGCTCTGTCTGGAGCATTTTTATCTTAATAATATCGCTCGCTCTGGCTGTATTTCTGCCTAAGGCTGTTTTTATGGTAACGGATTACCGGCAGTTGGACAGAATACAGTTTGCCAATCGCGAAACATTTGAAGTACTTACCAAGGAGTCTGATTATCCCCGTGAAGTAAATGCAAGAATGAATCGTTTGGCGGGTATCGGTTATGGAAACATAACCATATCTAAAATTGCTAAGAGCATAGATATCAATGAGTTCAATGTATTGATTGCCGGCGTAAAAAATCAGACATATATGAAGTGTTTGGAAGAAATGATGCCGATTACATTTAACAGTGTTTCTGCGCGTATGAATGCCACGGATTTAAAGACCTGTGATTGCTACATTGTATACGGGAACGATTATGAAGACGGAGTGATTTTGATGTTTTGGTATATGATCTTTGATATACCGGAACTGGGTGGCCGAATGGAACTGATTGTGGATTCGGAAACGGAGACTATTTATTATATCCGACTCCTAAGTACTCAGACGCCTACATATGATGCGGTAAGTACGGAGGAGGTAAATTTAATTCTGAACGGAAAGGATTTTTATAATCAGCAAAAAATCCCCGGAACGGAGGCTGCAAGTCTGTTATCAGTTGTTTCCGCCGAGGTAGCGTCTGTTGCAGATATGTTTCCCAGTTATTTCACCGATTATTATTGTCGTTACTACGGTATATACTTTTTGTCCTCCTTGGATTATGGCGGAGAGAATTTGTCTTATACGGAAGCAAGTTTTTGGGAAAATATCGCAATCGGCGAGAACGTTTATACAATGGCTTATGCCCTACCCTACAATAATAGCGCCGGTAATACGATATTCTTCCGCTTTCATATGGAAATCAATGAAGAAACCGGAACGGATGTATCCATAGGAATTCCGATTATACGCCAATTTGTGCAATCCTAAAAACGAATACATTCCAAATGCATGGTAATCCTAAAATATGTATTTTCTTTTTGATATACATTTGTTATAATGTGTTTTAGTAAGGATACGATATTTTAAAGGTATTCGTACCGGACGGGGTGAAGAAATGGCAAATACATATACATTTTACAAAACAAACAGTGCACATATTTTAATTATTGATGACAATGCATTAGTATTAAGAAACATGAAAGTGCTCTTGGATGAAAGATATTCGGTTTCCGTAGCAGCGTCTGCAAATCAGGCCTATATGGCAATGGAGAAGAGAAAGCCTAATTTAATCCTATTGGATTATGATATGCCGGAAATCAATGGCAGGGATTTGTATATCCAGTTAAAAGCGAATGATGAATACAAAGATATTCCGATTGTTTTTCTGACCAGCGCAGCAGAGGCTGACATTGTTCAGCAGTTATTAAGTTTGCGTCCCGCAGGATATATTTTGAAGCCTGTAAATGCCATGAATATGATGGGGGTCATTGAAGAAGCATTGAGGGGTAAGTAAAATATGATTATGTGTAAAACCCAAATTATCTGTTGTATTATTGTTTTCTTTATTGCGTTATTCTATTTTGTTTCTGCTAAAGAGAAGACACGCTCGCATAAGTGGTACTCTGCACTTTTGATTACTTCTTTTTTGCAGTTGATTATGGATGTTTTATCTGTAATTACCGTACATAATATGGATACGGTAGCGCCTTGGATCAACAGATTGGTACATCAGGGTTTTATGGCATTCATGTTGGCGATTTTTTTTGTTGTATATAAATACATTGAAACGGTTATCGAAGAAGAGATTGGTGAGCGGTATAAAAAGATGCGATGGGTCTATATTCCGCTGGTCATCTCTTTTTTTGGTGTTATTTTCCTGCCGATTTATTTTAAAGAGACACCTCAAGGCAATTACTCTTATGGCCCCGGTCCCATTAATATTTATATCAGTATTGCAATTTATGTCCTTCTGATTATTGTAATGCTGTTTCGATATGGCCGGTTATTACCGAGACGTAAAAATGGGGCAATTTTAATTGTTATGCTGAGTGAGGCGTTAATTGCCGCTTATCAGGCATTTGTACCTACGGCATTGATTTCCTGTCTGGGTATTACCCTGCTTAATTTGTGCTTTTATCTTATGGTAGAGAATCCGGACGCCATTCTTGTTGATTTGCTGAAAAAAGAAACACAGCGTGCCGATATTGCCAATCGTGCCAAGACGGATTTTCTTGCCAATATGTCTCACGAAATACGTACCCCCATTAATTCCATGGTAGGTATGACAGAGATGATTTTGCGTGAGGATGATCAGAACAAAATCAAGGAATATGCGGCGGATGTCCAAGGGGCGACGAAGTCGCTGTTAAGTATTATCAATGATATTCTTGACATTACCAAAATTGAAGCCGGTAAAATGGCCATTGTGCCCGTAGAATATAGTCTCAGCAACATGTTGGATGAAGTAACCGGTATGATGGATTTTAAGGCAAAAGAAAAGTCGTTGGACTTTTATGTAGAGGTTGACCAGAATATTCCGGATAAGTTATACGGTGACGACATTCATATTAAGCAGGTTCTTGTAAATCTTTTGGGAAATGCTTTTAAATATACGTCAGAAGGTTGCGTATCCATGCAGGTAGGTCTGAAACCGGAGAGCGATGAGAAGCAGGCGCAGATTTATTTTGCGGTAAAAGATACCGGACAGGGTATCAAGCAGGAAGATATTGACCGGATTATGATTCCCTACGAGAGATTTGATATTAATAAAAACCGTAATGTGGAGGGCAGCGGTCTCGGTCTACCCATTACCTTTCGTCTGCTGGCAGAAATGGGAAGTAAAATGAAGGTGGAAAGCGAGTACGGAAAAGGTTCGGAGTTTTCTTTTGTTCTGCAACAGGGTATTGTGGAGAATACCACGATTGCGGAAGTCAAAAAGAATAAGGATGAGCAACCGGAACAAAACTATACCTATACACCTTTATTTGAAGCGCCGGATGCCAAAGTTCTGGTTGTTGATGATAATAAAATGAATCGTAAGGTATTCAGGGCACTTTTATCTAAAACCAAAATTCAGGTAGATGAGGCGGCCAGTGGCGCGGAATGTCTTTTGATGGTGCGCGAGAACTATTATGATATTATTTTTATGGATCATATGATGCCGGAAATGGATGGTATTGAGACGTATCATAAGATGAAAGAAATGGAGGAGTATCCTTGTAAAAAGACGCCGGTGGTGGTGGTAACCGCCAACGCCGTTATCGGTGCGAAAGACCGCTACATTATCAAAGAGGGATTCCGTGCATACCTCTCAAAACCCATTGATTATCATAAATTGGAAAAGGTTATAAAAACTCTTTTGAAAAAGAAGCTCCTGCATACAGTAGAGCCGGAGAATATTGCGGAACCTCAAGAACCTGCTGAAGAACTGCCCATTGTAAACGGTTTGGACTGGGGATATGCGGAAAAGCATTTTAACAGTCGTGAGGATCTGTTGCAGACATTGGCTTTTTTCCGTGATTCTTTGGAAGCGGAGGCTCTTGAATTACAGAAACTGTATAAGAAGATGGATGAGGAGAACGGATTTAAACAATACTGTACCAAAATTCACAGTATGAAAAACTCCGCAGCGACGGTTGGAATCATTCCTTTGGCGGGAATGGCCAAGGTCATGGAAGATGCGGCCCGTAATAACCAAAGAGGACCTATCGATGCAATGATGCCGATTTTCATAGAGAAGTGGCTGGCCTACAAAGAAATATTGCAAGAATTTGCAGGCAGTGATGAAGAAAACCTTACGCCGTTAGAGGAGTTCGGCTGGAAAGAATTTGTAGATAAAATACGACAAGCGGCGGAGAATATGGATATCTCGGCATTGGATGAACTGGCAGCAGAGTTGAAGAACTATAAGGTGCCGGAAACGTATGCGAAGCAGTGTGAGGAAATTCAGGCGGCGATTGTGCGCTTTGATGTGGAGTATCTTATGACAATATAGAAGATATCAATTGAATAATTACATGGAAATCTCCCTGGAATGAACCGATAAAGAGGCTTATTTAGGGAGATTTTTATAATTATTTTAGAAAGTCGTAATTTTATTTATAAAAATATAATTTGCCTAATGGGATGTACTGCGGTTAAACTGTTAAGGAAGAGAAAAACAATCGTAAGGAGTACGTATAATGGCAAATTTTGAGATTTTCACAGATTCATCCTGTGACCTTCCCAAAGCGGTGATTGAGCAGTTTGATTTGAAGGTAATGCAGTTAGAAGTTATTATTGATGATAAACCTCCCGTGTTGAACAGGGATATTGACATTAAGGATTTTTATGAACAGTTAAGAAACGGTGCCAATGCCAAAACCTCGGCGGTTACATTGGGACATTTTGAAGAGAATATGAAAGCGGCGCTGGATGAGGGCAAGGATATTTTATATTTGGGATTTTCATCCGGGTTGTCGGTTACATACAGCAATGGTGCAATGGTACTGGAAGAATTAAAAGAGAAATATCCCGACAGAAAGATTCTGCATACAGACACGTTGTGCGGTTCCGTAGGGCAGGGACTTGTGGTGTATCATGCGGCGAAACTTCGTGAAGCCGGCGAAAGCATTGAAGCGACATTAGAAGCGGTAGAAGCCATGAAACAGCGTGTGCATCATCACGTAACAGTCAATGATTTATTCTTTTTAAAGCGCGGCGGACGTATTAGCGCGGCTTCTGCGGTTGCAGGTACCGTATTACAGTTTAAGCCGATTATCATTGTGGATGAGAATGGTAAACTTTCCAATATCGGTAAAGTACGTGGCCGTAAAACTTCCATTAATGAGTTGTTCGATATGCTAAAGAAAACGCAGAAGTTTGAAGAACTTCCCTACGTATTTATCTCTCACAGTGATTGTGAGAAAGACGTAAACCATCTTGCAGATATGATTAAGGCTGAGTATCCCGATACCGAAATTATCCTTAGTGATATCGGTCCCGTAATCGGTGCGCATACCGGCCCGGGAGCAATCGCACTTTGCCATGTGGGTAAAACGACCAAGGGTGTTCTTGAGTAACAGACAGTGTAGAAATGAATAAAAATGAAAGTCTCGGAAAATGTTCCGAGACTTTTTTATACTATTTAAATATTCAATTTTATGATGCTTTCTTTTTCTTAAAAGATGCCCGAAGGCCCAGTTCTTCTTTCTTAATCATTCGTTTGATGTTTTCAAAATGCTTCACGATAATAATCACAGAAGCGATGACGGGAATCAGAAATGCCCATTTTACGGGGCTCATAAAAAACAGCCAAATCGGGAATGTAGTTACCGTTGTGAAAGTAGCCAATGCGATATAATCCGTAATCAGCGTAATCAAAATAATGCCGATTCCCATAATGATAAAAAAGCGCCAATCCAGTCCAAGCATGATACCTACGTAAGTGGCAAACCCTTTGCCGCCTTTTCCTTTGAGATAAAAGGGGAAAATGTGTCCCAGCACGGCTGCCGTGGCAACACAGAAGGGAAGGTAGGTGTACTCCGGGAAAATCCATTTGGCAAGGAGTACCACGAGAGTTCCTTTGAGAATATCGCAAACGCCTACCAGTACACCGTATTTCCAGCCCATCAAAAGAGTGGTATTGGATGCGCCCAGATTCTTGGAACCTCCCGAGCGGAGATCTTTGTTTTTGGCCTTGGATACAATCAGGGAAGTGCTGACACTTCCAATCATATAGGCGAGGATAATGCCTACAATATAAATAATATATACTTTCATTTGTCCTCCGTAAAAGTCATTTTCGACTTTTTATAAAATCTTAAAAAAAGATAAAATAGCCGAAAAAGTTTCTTTTTTCTCTCTTTTATGGTACTCTTTTTTATAGAAAAACGCAACGCTTTTTGTCGTGTTATTTCAGGAGGTTCCTTATGAAATTAAATTATAGAAGAACAATATTGACAGGACTTGCATTTATGGCAATTTATTCCTTTTGGCAGACCTATGACAATATTGTTCCGCTGATACTAAAAAACAGTTTTGGTATGAATGAAATCGTTACCGGTGTTGTAATGGCGGCCGATAATGTATTGGCTCTGTTTTTACTGCCGTTGTTCGGAACGCTTTCCGATAAGGTGGATACCAAATGGGGCAAGAGAAAGCCTTTTATCGTAGTCGGTACGGCACTGACCGTAATTGCCATTGCGTTTATGCCCATTGGTGATAATGCGAGAAATCTGCCGCTGTTTTTGATTTCCACCGGATTGGTATTGCTTTTTATGGCATTCTTCCGTTCTCCTTCCGTGGCGTTAATGCCGGATGTGACACCGAGACCTTTGCGAAGTAAGGGCAATGCGATTATAAATCTGATGGGTACCGTAGGCGCTATCTATGCGCTTGTGATGACGGGACTTGTGGTAGGAGACGGTAAGACTCCTGACTATACGGCATTGTTCTGGTCCGTAATTATTTTTATGATAATCAGTATTTCGGTTATGATGTTAACCGTGAATGAAAAAAAGTGGGGTGAAGAGGCACGTACCCTGGAGAAAGCGCATCCGGAACTGATGGAAGAGGATGAAGAGGAAAGTGTTACAGACGGAGGTAAGCGTAAATTAAGCAAACCGAAGAAAAAGAGTTTAATTTTTCTTCTTTTATCCGTGGCATTCTGGTATATGGCTTACAATGCAGTTACCAGTGCGTTTTCGCGTTATGCAACGGAAGTTTGGGAACTGGAAAACGGCGGTTACGCGGATTGTCCGATGGTGGCAACCGTGGCGGCGGTTATCAGTTATATTCCGTTAGGTTTTCTGGCAAGTAAAATCGGTCGTAAAAAAAGTATCCTTATGGGTATCATAGGATTGTTTATCGGATTTTTTTATGTCGGTCTTTTTACACAATATCATTTTATGATTAATTTGGGATTTGTTATTGTGGGTGTGTGCTGGGGCGCAATCAACGTGAATTCATTCCCCATGGTAGTGGAAATTGCCAACGACGGGGATGTGGGAAAATATACAGGATATTATTATGTATTCTCAATGGCGGCACAGATTCTGACTCCGGTTTTGTCCGGCGTATTATTACAGATGGTTAGTTACACAACGCTGTTCCCCTATGCGTGCGGATTCTCAGTTTTAGCATTTTTCACCATGATAATGGTAAAACATGGAGATACCAGACCGATTGCAAAGAAATCCATGCTGGAAAATTTTGACATTGATGACTAAAGTCCGCTTGTGAGAACGGGCGACGTGTGATAGACTTGTGAGTGGAAACGATATCATAAAAGATGCGCGGTTTCCGAAACACGTTGCGTTGATGTATGAGTTAATATAAAAGTAACAGAGGAAAAAATGAAAAAAACAGTAAAATTATGGGTGATAATGTTAATAGCAATTGCTTTGTTTGCCGTTACGGGTTGTAAATACGTAAATAATGTAGTGGAGATTATATCCGGAAACGACTCCGGGGTATCTTCGGAGGTTAGCAGCGATACGGATGATTCTACGGAGAGTGCAGGCAGTACGGAAGAAAGCGAAGAGGAATCCTTGCAGACAGCAGGTTCAGAAACAACTTCGGAGCATGATGACGTAAAAGAAGAGGTTTCCGAAGAAAGTAATTCCCAGGCCGCAAGTTCTGAAGAGGTAAAAGAGGAGGAATCCGTGACAGAAGAGAACACGGAAACGGAGGAAAACGTTACCGCAGCAACCGGAACACCTTATGAAATGCACGGGGCATTGCGGGTAGACGGTACCGTAATCGTAGATGCCAATGGCGAAACTTTTCAGATTGCAGGGGTAAGTACACACGGACTTGCATGGTTTCCGGACTATGTAAATAAAGATGCGTTTCTTTCCATTCGAGATGATTGGGGAGCAAATACCATCCGCCTTGCCATGTATACGGCCGAGAACGGCGGTTACTGTGAAGGCGGCAATAAAGACAGTTTAAAGGCTCTTGTAAAAGATGGTGTTAATTACGCTACGGATTTGGGAATGTACGCTATCGTGGACTGGCATATTTTACATGATTTGGATCCCAACAAGTATAAAAGTGATTCCATTGCATTCTTTGATGAAATGTCCAAGGAATTCAAAGATCAAGACAATGTAATATATGAAATCTGTAATGAACCCAATGGCGGTACAAGTTGGAGCCAGGTAAAAAGTTATGCCTTGGAAGTGATACCTGTCATCCGTGCCAACGACCCTAATGCCATTATCATTGTAGGAACACCTAATTGGTGTCAGTATGTGGATGATGCGGCAAATGACCCTATTACGGAGTACGATAATATTGTGTATGCGGTGCATTTTTATGCGGAAACCCATCGTGATGATATCCGGAACCGAATGACTACGGCCATCAACAAAGGCCTTCCCGTGATTATTTCGGAGTTCAGTATTTGTGATGCTTCCGGAAACGGACATAACAATATCGAGCAGGCTAATGTATGGATTGATTTATTGGATCAGTATGATGTCGGTTTTGTGGCATGGAATTTGTCCAACAAGGCAGAGTCTTCTTCCTTAATTTCAAGCGGATGTCATAAAAAGTCAGGCTGGACCTATGATGAACTGTCTGAATCCGGCAAATGGTTAGTGGGCGTATTGAACGAACATACTGATCAAGGTGCGGGCCTGTTAAACGGACAGTCGCCTGTTACATCAGGAAACGGCGGTAATTCCAATAATACGGCAGATAATAACACAAATAATCAGAATAATAATAACCAGAATGCAAACAATAATGCCAATAATGGCGGAAATAACCAACAGGCAACACTCCCTTCCGGCAGCGGAAGCGGCAATAACCTGTATGCTACCGTAACGGCAGCCAACGCTTGGGAAAGCGGCGGTAAATATTGTACCCAGTTAAACATCAGTATTGAGAACAAAGGCGGCTCTTCCGTGACAGGCTGGACGGTAGAGATTGATTTGGCGCAGAGTGCAAACATCGATCAGATTTGGTGTGCGACAGGTAAGGTAGAAGGTAATAAGTTGATTATAACGCCGGAATCCTTCAACGGAACCATTGAAAGCGGTAAAACGGTATCTGATATCGGACTGATTGTGTCTACCACCAATTCCGTGAGTGCAACCAGCGTACAGGTGCGTTAACCGTGTAAAGCAAAAGATATGCTAAATATATAATCAAAGAAATGAAACAATAAGCAAAGGGCAATTCAGAGATACTGAATTGCCCTTAAATATTTATATTGATTATTTTTATGAAGATGCAAAACTATCCCGCGTTTTTATTATAAAGGAAAAATTATTCCTATATAAATTTTTGAATGGCCTCCATGGATTCATCGCTGATGACATGCTCAATTTTGCATGCATCATCAACGGCGGTTTGTTCGCTGATACCAAGTTTGATAAAGAATTCCGTCAACAGAGTATGGCGGTTGTAAATCTTGGTTGCTACGTTTAACCCTTTTTCGGTTAAGGTGATGCGGCCGGTAGTTTCCATTTCAATATAACCGTCATTTTTTAACAGTTTCATGGCACGGCTGACACTGGGCTTTGAGAACCCCATTTCTTCGCAGATGTCAATGGAGCGTACAAAGTCGCTGCGCTTGGATAATGTATAAATGGTTTCCAGATACATTTCACCGGATTCTAATAAATTCATATGATAACACCCCTTTACATATTAGTCACAGAATATCATAAAAAAGGGAAAAATTCAACAGTCTGCCCTATGCGTATTTTTTAAAAAGAAAATGTTTTTCACTATAAAAGCAGAAGTTAGCAAAAACTAACTTTTGTGGCATCAATTTAATAAAAATAGCATAAAATATGAAAAAAGAGGCGGATTTAGCAAAAAAAACGCTTTACAAACATTTTTTTTTGTGTTATTACATTTAAAGAAGAGTTAGCGGATACTAACCGAACAAGTGATAGGAGCGCACCTAATGAACTTAAATGAAGTGAACCTCGAAGAGGAGTATATCGTAAAAGAGGTTGTTACGGAGGATGAAGAACTGGACGCATTTCTTTTTTCTCTGGGTTGCTACAGCGGTGAGCCGATTACGGTGATAGCCCGTAAGAAGCGTGGTTGTGTTGTTGCGATTAAAGACGGAAGATACAACATTGATAACCAGTTGGCAGAAGCAATTCTAGTGGAACAACCGGAATAAGTACATACAAACAGTAGAGAATGCATGTATTACTTTTAAAAAATCAGAAAAGTGATAGGGAAAGATTACATACTATCTGACCCACAATTGTAGAACAGGAGAATAGTCCCCATGAGAATAGCATTAACAGGTAATCCGAATAGTGGTAAAACTACCATGTACAATGCGCTTACAGGTCGTAAGGAACGTGTTGGTAACTGGGCCGGTGTTACTGTGGATAAAAAGGAAAGCCCCATTAAAAAGAATTTTTATGAAGGTGCAGAAGAATTAATTGCAGTCGACCTTCCCGGCGCATATTCAATGTCGCCTTTTACTTCAGAAGAAAGTATTACCAGCGGTTATGTTAAAAATGAAAATCCCGATGTTATTATTAACATTGTTGATGCAACAAATTTGAGTCGCAGTTTGTTTTTTACAACACAGCTTATGGAATTGGGAATTCCGGTTGTTGTTGCGTTAAATAAGAGTGACGTCAACGATAAAAAAGGTAACGAAATCGATGAAAATGCATTGTCTGAGAAGTTAGGATGCCCTGTAATCGAAACCGTATCTACGTCATCAGGCGATCACAATGGTCTTAATGAAGTGGTTAAGGCAGCGGTAGAACGCGCAGGACAGGCGCAGAAGGCACCTTATGTACAGGCGGATATTGATTTAAATGATAAAAAGCAGGTTGTTGAAGCGGATAAGAAGCGTTTTGATTTCGTAAACGGAATCGTGGCTTCTGTTGAAAAACGTAAAACAGAAACAAATAAGAAAAACGCGCAGGATAAATTCGATGCGGTTATCACTCATCCCCTTTTAGGTATTCCTATTTTTGCTTTGGTAATGTGGCTTGTATTCTACATCTCACAGTCTACCGTAGGTACATGGATTGCCGATTGGTTAGTCGGATGGATTGAAGTATTCCAGGAATGGGTTGCCGGTCTTGTAGAAGGTGCTCATCCTTTCCTTCAGGCTTTATTAGTGGATGGTATTATCGGTGGTGTAGGTGCCGTAGTTGGTTTCCTCCCTTTGGTAATGGTAATGTACTTCCTCATTGCTTTATTGGAAGACTGCGGTTATATGGCAAGAGCAACGGTTGTATTGGATCCTATCTTTAAAAAAGTAGGTCTTTCCGGTAAGTCTGTTATCCCTATGGTAATCGGTACCGGTTGTGCAATTCCCGGTGTTATGGCTTGTCGTACCATCCGTAACGAAAGAGAACGTAAGGCTACTGCTATGTTAACACCTTTTATGCCTTGTGGTGCGAAACTTCCTGTTATCGCATTGTTCGCAGGCGCATTCTTTGCAGATGCAAAGTGGGTTGGTGTTGTAATGTACTTTGTAGGTATTCTTTTTATCTTACTCGGCGCATTGCTTGTAAATAAAATTGCAGGACATAAATATAGAAAGTCCTTCTTTATTATCGAACTTCCTGAATACAAACTTCCCAGTTTGAAGATTGCATTCCTTTCCATGTGTTCACGTGGTTGGGCATACATCGTAAAAGCAGGTACCATCATTCTGGTATGTAATACCGTGGTACAGATTATGCAGAGTTTCAATTGGCAGTTCCAGTTGGTAGAAGAAGGTATGGAAAATACGTCTATTCTTGCGACGATTGCTTCTCCTGCTGCATACCTTTTGGTTCCTATCGTGGGTATTGTTTCTTGGCAGCTTGCGGCAGCAGCCATTACAGGTTTTATTGCAAAAGAAAACGTTGTTGGTACATTGGCCGTTTGCTATGCACTAACAAACTTTATTGATACAGAAGAATTAGCATTAACAGGTGGCGCAAATGAAGTTGCGGTTGCTATGGGTCTTACGAAGGTTGCAGCACTTGCTTACCTTATGTTTAACCTTTATACACCTCCCTGCTTTGCAGCGATGGGTGCCATGAATTCCGAAATTAAGGATAAGAAGTGGCTCTTCGGCGGAATTATGCTTCAGTTTGCAACCGGTTTTACCGTGGGATATTTGGTATATACTATCGGTACTTTGTTCACTGCGCCTGCAACCTTAAACATTGGCGGAACAATTGGTGGTCTTGTTGCAGTAGTTGCTATTGTGGCAGTTATTATTGGTCTCATTGTTAACACCAACAAGAAAATGAAGAAAGAATACGAATTGAAGAAAGTTGCATAATCATAATAAAATATGAATTATTCTTAAAACCGGTTCGCATTAAAACAGATAAATGATTATTTATAAAGAGGTAACGTATGGAGAATTTTATTATTGTAGCAGTTATCCTCCTGATTATAGGCGGAGCAGTGGCATACATAATAAAAGAGAAGAAAAAAGGTGCGGTTTGTGTGGGATGTCCCCATGCCGGCGAATGCGCAAAAAAGCGTCAGGGCGGCTGTAATTGCGGCACTGCTGCAGAACAAACCCAAGACTAATTTGGTTGACCAACATACTTAATCATAATCTCAAAACAGAGCCTCCGCCTTCGGGTGGAGGTTTTGTTGTGGATAAAATTAGGGAATTTCTATATTCAAAATATTAGAGAATGTGTTATAGTAAACAGAAGAAAAACAGTGATTTTGGAAGGAGAATAAAAATGCATGAGTGTGATTTTTGTTCCAATGAAATAGATTTTCATGAAATTGTGGAATGTATAGCATCGGCGTTGGATGCGAAAGATCCTTATACGGCAGGCCATTCTCACAGAGTCAGTGATATGGCATTGGTGGTGTGTCGTCTAATGGGACTTAAGGAGCATGATACCGAGAAGATACATATTGCCGGCCATTTACATGATATTGGTAAAATCGGTGTGCCGGATGCGGTTTTGAACAAAGACAGCAGACTGACGGATGAGGAGTTTGCTTTTATAAAAAAGCATCCGCAGATTGGTGCGGATATTTTAAATAAGTCCCATCGCTTAAGTGAATTGTCCAATATTGTGTTGATGCATCACGAGCGATATGACGGCAAAGGGTATCCTACAGGAGCCAAAGGTGCTGAAATTCCCGTAGGCGCAAGAATTCTAGCCATTTGTGACAGTATTGATGCCATGACTTCCAATCGTTGTTACAGAAAGGCAATGTCTTTTGAATACTGTTATAATGAAATTGAAAAAAATCTGGGAACCATGTATGACCCGATAATCGGACGATATGTTTTGGATAACTGGGAAGAGGTTATAAGCGTTGTAAAAAACGGTAATGTATGTGATAAATAAAAAATACAGATTTTTGTTCGTGACAGAATCTTCATATTTGGTGAAGATTCTGTTTTTTTCATTAATATTTTTGTCAAATTATGTCGATATAACCCGTTAGTGTGTTATAGAAATATAAAAGGAAGGCAAGAGAATGCTTCGATATATAGAGATTTTTGTATTTTGGTATCCGGCAATTATGTCGGCGGCGTGGATTGTGGGCGCAATTATATTTTATTTCAGCAATGAAAGAAAAAAGCCGCTTCCCTTATATGAAACGCCGATGGTGTCCATATTGGTTCCCTGTTATAACGAGGAAGAAACCATCGAAGTTACGGTAGCGGAGTTGTCTCAGTTGCGTTATCCCAATTATGAAATTATTGCGATTAATGACGGAAGCAGTGACCGGACTTCGGAAGTGATACAGGAACTGTTGCCGATTTATGACAGATTGCGATTTATTGATTTAAAAGAGAATAACGGGAAAGCCAATGCCCTTTATCTGGGTTTGATTGCGGCAAGAGGCGAAATTCTTATGGGTGTGGATTCAGACTCCTATATTATGCCGGATGCGTTAAATTATATTGTTCCTCATTTTACGAATCCGTTTAACGGAGAGCGTGTAGGCGCGGTTACGGGAAATCCCCGTGTGCGAAATCGTAGTTCCCTGCTTGCGAAGATTCAGTTGTGTGAATACTCCAGTATCATCAGTTTAATTAAAAGAACCCAGAGAATATGGGGTAAGGTTATGACTGTATCCGGTGTGGTAGTTGCGTTCCGTAAAAGAGCACTTTTAAACTGCCGTTTGTGGGATCGCGATATGATTACCGAAGATATTGGTGTTACCTGGAAACTGGAAAAGAAGTTCTGGGATATCCGCTATGAGCCCAGGGCACTTTGTATGATGTTGGTACCTGAGACCGTAAAAGGCTTGTACAAGCAGCGTAAAAGATGGGCAGAAGGCGGTATGGAGATTATCCGCCGTCACGGCAATATCTTCAAAGACTGGAAAACACGTCGTATGACGCCGGTATACATAGAACAGTTGATTTCCATTGTTTGGGCACTGTGTTGGTTGTTTTTGACGATACTGATGATTATCGGATGGTTCCGTCAGGATGAGTTTTTTGTATTTCCTTATATTTGGAAGAGTTTGTTTTTGTCCGTGGTTGGATTGATTCAATTTATGGTAGCCATTCTTCTGGATACAAAGTACGATAAACAGTTATTTAAAAATGCGGTAACGGCTGTCTGGTACCCGTTTCTTTATTGGTATATCAACGCCATTATTGTAATTGTAAGTATTCCGGCACTTTTAAGAAAGCGGAAAAAGACGGCTACATGGGACAGTCCTGACCGCGGTCTGTAACAGTATATGGAGTAAAGATGCCGGAGGCGGACTATAATATGTTTTTGCCTTAGAAAGGAGCATTGTATGGGTTTTGACAAGATACATCAAAAACCGTTGAATCAGGAAGTAGAATATGATATTGAGAACCATTTAATATACGGCAAGCAAAAGTTATGGAAGAAAATCATAGAATGGATTTTAACCATTTTAGGATGGTCAGTGCTTTTAACATATGTTGTATATTTGATTTACGGTTCTCTGGCAATTAAGTACGGTTGGCCGCTGTTTGAATTTCTCTTTTATACCAGGGAAATGGTGTTGGTCATTCAGGAGTATTTCTTTATCTATTTTATAGCCTTTTTGATATTCGGCATTTTATTGATTGTTTGGAAGAATTATAATTATCATAAGTTTGGAAAATTACACCGCAGAACATTCCAGCCTTCTGTCAGCAATGAAGAATTAAGTGAAATGTTCGAATTAGACCCTGCAATCATTGAAAAAATGCAGAGTGAGAGATATGTGGTAATCGAGCAAAACATCATACCTGCTGATTTGGGTATGGGTGGAAAAGATAAAAAAGAAGAAAAGAAAGAAGAGAAAAAATCTCAACGTCCGGATTAGCCGGTCGTTGAGATTTTTCGTTATACATATTTACCAGATATCAAATCCATATTCAAAATTCAACTCGGAATTTAATTCATCTTCCAACTGCTGGTATTCCTGACGTTCTTCATAAGCACCGGTCTGAATATCCTGTAATTCCTGTTGAATCTGTTGCTCGATTTCCTCATTCACGGAGGATTGGCCATCCTGCTGGTCCTGAGAACCGTCATTTTCGTTTTCGGAGCCGCCGGACTGGGATTCTTGTTGCTGTTGTAACTGCTCCAGCAGTTTGTCAATTTCCTCTTTTAACTTCTGAGCAGGCTCGCTGTGTCCGACGCCTTCATCCGAAGCACAGCCGTCTTCCAGAAGGATATCTCTGGCTTCCGTTAAAGTTTCGATGCTGTTTTCGATATTTTCCGGAGCTGCAAAATCTTCGCCCATATTATAAATCATGGCAAGGGCCAGATTTACGCGAACCGAGCATTCTTTAAAGTGAGGCGGATGGGCTTCCAATGCGTTTTGATATTGTTCAATGGCACCGGGATAATCAAAGCGTTCATACAATTGATTGCCCTTATTATATATAAAAATATATCGGAAAAACAGGAAGCAGCAGAGCATAATGAACAGTATAAAAACTACTGCGATAATTTTTCTTTTCATAATTACAATGTTCCTTTTCTACAAAATAACCTTTCTGCTGTAATAAATAAAATCAATTATAAGCAAAGGAAGGAAGGGAATCAGGAGATAAAAGAAGGTATCGGAATAACCTGCTATGGTGTCTTCTTCCATGGAATCACCGGCAGTTTCGATTTCTTTTAAAACCTTGTTGATGGTAGCATCAATTTGACTTGTTTCGGTCATATGTACATAATCTACACCCATATCGGAAGCAATGGTTTGCAGATTCTCCTCATCAATGCAAGAGAGGGCGGGCTGGCGGTCGTAATTTTCATCGTAATAATAAAGTTCTTCCAATTCTTCATCACTGGAGAATGCGGGTGCGTACATTTTGCCGCCTTTTTCCGTACCGTATCCTAAAACCGCACCGCAATCGATATAATCTTTTAATGCGGGATGGGATTCTAGTTCATAGATGTGGGTCTGAGTCATTTCGCCGTCGCTGATAAAAAAGACAATCTGCAGGTGGTCATTTTCCCGATCCAGCAGTTCTTCCATATAAGTTAAAACGCTTTCGAAATCGCTACCGGTGGCATACAAACTTGCCTGGCCTTTCAGACTGTTTAAGGTCCACATGACATTTGTGGTGTCAATGGTATAAGGAAGTAAAAGTTGCGCTCTTGTATCGGCAAAAGAAACCACAGAGAACTGGGCACCGGGAAGTTTTTCCATAATGTAGGCACAGTCGGTTCTGACTGCAGACATTCGTGTGCTGTTGTCCGTGCCGTAGTCTAAGGCCTGCATACTGATGGTGTTGTCTACGACAAACAATACATCTACCTTTTTTTGCACGGTTTCGGCGTCGGGATCCGGCACCATAATGCGCAGATTAATGAGAAAAAGTAAAACCACAATCACAATCTGCCTGATAAAATGAAACGCTCCTTTTCGCTTAAAAATCAAGAAAACTCCACATAGGATGATCATAAGCCAAATCGGAATAATAGGATTTATAATCATAACTTTGCCTTTCTGCTAAAGAAGAAATGTATGCCCATAAGAATCATTACAAAAATAAACAATACTTCCGGTTTGTCGGTTATTATGACTTTGGTATCCTCCATAACGGATGTGCCGGTCAGTTTGATATCGTGTAACAATTGGTCAAATATTTTATCGGAAGTGTGGGCATAGTGCTTGCCGCCGGTACTGTTAATTGCATTTTGGAAGGTAACGGGGTCTGCGAAGCGTTGCGGTGTTACTGCATATACTTTTACATTGTTTGCGGCGCAAAGTGTTGCCGCTTCTTCCAAAGTCACAAAAGAGGTACCTGTGATTTCGTTTAATTCATTATCCGTGATAAAAATAATCATACGGCTGCGGTCATCATTTTCTTTTAAATCCGGGAAGTTATACAGGCAGGAAGCCAGACCGTCGCCGATAAAAGAACTGCCGCGGCCGTCTTCCCACAGGGTACCGTCGTATTTAAAGCCGTATAAATCAAACCCATCATATGATAAATTACCGTTTTCGTAGGCAATACTCTGCTTAAAACAGCGTTCCAGTTTGTCCAGCATTTCCAATACGTAATCGTAATCGGAAGTGAGAGGAACCAAAAGAACGGATTTACCGTTAAAAATACTGATTCCGAAACGTTCACCGTCCAACCCTTTGACCACTTCTTTTAATTCGGTACAGATTTCAAGGTTTAATTCGTCGATGGAGGTGGAAACGTCCATACAGATAAAAATATCACGGTTACGCAGTTCCGTACTGACAACATCTACTTTTACGGGGCGTGCCAGCATGGTAACGACGAGAATAAGACAAATCCACAGGCTTATCATAGATGTTATGGTAAAAACTTTATATTCCCGCATCAGTTTTTTGTACAGAGGAGTATCTTCTATGAACTTGGTATTGGCAACCTTTTTTCCTTTCCCGAAGGTATCTTTTTTTCTGTGAGAAAAAAGAATCAGGATACAGACAAGAGGAATGCCGATAAAGAGTACTATCGGGTGCATTAATTCCATTGTGAGATTACCGTCCTTGCTTTGTTAATTACTTCATAAATATTTGTATTATTTTCAATGGCGAATTCCGGTATGTAGCATTGGGAAATCAATTCATATAAAAGTGGAATTCCTGCTGCATGAATTTCCATCAATGTAAAATTCTGAACTTTGATGCCGGTAGCGGCGTATACAAAGTTACGGACAACGCGACTGACGGCCTGAAAGGCCTGGCGGTCGTTGATTTTGTTGGCGTTTCGTTTTTCGCCGATATCATCCAAAGCCTTCAAATATTTTGCTTTTAAAGCCATGATATTGGCCGGAGCCACAGGTTTGGGTACGGGTACCCGGGGTTTCTTTTTTCTGGGTTTTATGCGAAGAAACAGTATCAAACCGGTTCCTATTAATCCGATGATAATAAATAAAATAACAGGCCAGTAAGAAAAAGATTCTTGCATCTCAACGGTTATTGCTTGCATATTTATGCCTTTCTAATAATTCCAAACTTTTATCGATAATATCATTTTCGCTGTGAATTTCCGTAGTAACAATCTGGTTGCGGAGAAGTTTGCGCGAGTTCTCGTAAGCGATTTTCTCACGGGTTTTCTTTTCCAAATCCATCAGTTTCTTATTGCCGGTAATGTACTCTGAGACATAACGGGAACGACGGACGTCAAATGACGGATGACCGGTTAATGTAGCGTCTCCTATGCTTACAAAAAGCAAATCGTGTTGTACACAGAGTTTTTTGATGGTATTGTCGCTGATATTATGAATGCCGCCGGCATCCGTGATTACGAAAATAATCATCTTTTTGGGTATATTTTTGATAATGTAGTCCAAAGTTTTATTAATGTCACTGTCGTAACCGGCAAAATCTTCTTTCTCGTAGGACGTGAGAATGTGTTCCAAGTGATTCACGCCCATTCGAAGCGGGAAAAACTGAATCATACCGTTGCGGTTATAAATTGCACCTACATTATCCCTGTTCTGTGCCGCGAGGTAAGCAAGGGTGCCGCCTGCATTTAGTGCAACATTCTTTTTCAGTTCGCCTGCCTGGGTATCTGCCATAAAATTTTTGCCTGTATCAAATACCAGCATAACATTGTGTTTCTTTTCGGCGATGTACTCTTTAATCAGGAGATTTTTATTTCGGGCAGATGCCTTCCAATCGATATCCCTGATGTTGTCGCCGGGTATGTATTCTCGAAGGTTTTCAAAATCCATACCGTTACCGGTGTAAATGGATTTGTAGGAGCCGTCGAAAATATTGCTGGTTTTCTTTTTTGCATAAACACTAACCTTGGCTTGAATTTTAGTAATATGATTTATCATGGTGTAGGGATTACTCCTAAAATATTGTTAATAATGTTTTCTGAGGTTACGTTGTCTGCAATTGCAGCGTAATTCAAAGAAATACGATGTCTTAAAACGCTGTAGATTACATTTTTTACGTCTTCGGGGATGACAAAGTCTCTGCCGTTGATTAAGGCGATTGCCTTAGCTGCTTCCATCAGAGCGATGGCGCCACGGGTACTTGCTCCCAAGGTAATATACTGTGCCAACTGAGGTCCGATATATGCTACGGGATTTCTTGTGGCATCAATAATCTGAATAATATATTGTTTAATGGAATCGTCCAAGTAAACACGTCTGGTAAGTGCCTGAAGGAAGGCTACATCTTCAATGGATGCCACTGACTGACGTGTAGCAAACACATCTTTTTCAATACGGTTTAAAATTTCGAATTCTTCGTTTTTATTCGGATAAAATAATTTCTCTTTGATTAAGAAACGATCCAACTGTGCTTCGGCAAGGAGATAGGTACCTTCCTGCTCGATGGGGTTCTGTGTTGCGATTACCGTAAAAATTTCAGGCATCTCAAAACATTCGCCGCCGATGGTGACCTGGCGTTCCTGCATTACTTCCAACATGGCTGACTGTGTCTTGGCACTGGAACGGTTGATTTCGTCTAATAAAAGGAAGTTTGCCATAACGGGACCGATTTTGGTTTCGAATGAGTTGGTAGAGTAGTTAAAAATCTGGCTACCGATGATGTCGCTGGGTAAAAGGTCCGGTGTACACTGGATACGTGAAAAACTACCGTTCACCGCTTCAGTCATAATTTTGGCAGCGGTGGTTTTGGCAAGGCCCGGTACGGACTCTACCAAAATATGTCCGTTACACATCAAAGTTACCAGTAGGGAGGTACCCAACTGAAACTGGCCTACCATTTTAGAATAATAGTAGTTGTTAATATTCTGAATAATGAGTCTGCTTTTCTCCATTTCTTCTGAAGTGATTCTTGTGTTGTTCATACTGCTTCTCCAATCTGTTTATGTTAAATGCGATTCCTGTATGTAAATGTGTTTTTTACAATACTTTTTTGTTCGCTTCTACTTATAAAACAAAGTATAATGCAAAAAGGTTGCAAAAGAAAGTATTTTTTTGATACTTTTTATAAAATTCGTTTTTGAGAGTGGTGTGAATCTTTTTATTTCAACAGAACACGCTCTCGCTCGTTCCACAGACGTAGCAGTACTAAACTCGCAGTACGTTACAGTTCTGCTCGTTAAGTACTGACGCTGTTGAAAACGGTTCTTTATGAAATAAAAAGATTCACACAACATTTACGAAAAATAAACGATTTAATTTTATAAAAGAATAAAAAAGCAGAGTTGACTTCTTAAAAAAAGAGGGATAGAATAAATTGTAGTTAGCAATAACTAACCGCAAGGCATAAAAAATGTACTTTGAATAAAGGGAAGACATATAAAATGGAAAACATTGTTATTATTGGAGTTTTGGTCATTGTTGTTATCATCGGCGTAATTTATACCGTGAAACATTTTAAGGGAGAGAGCAGTTGTTGCGGCGGTGGTTCATCCGTAAAAGTGAAGAAAAAGAAGTTAAAAAATGTAATTGCCCGTAAAACAATCATTATTGAGGGGATGACCTGTGACCATTGTAAAAATAGAGTAGAGCGTGTCTTAAATGAAATGGAGGGCGTTGCCGGTAAGGTAAATTTAAGTAAGAAGCAGGCGATTGCATCCATGGAAAAAGAAGTGTCGGATGATGCCCTTCGTGCCGTGATTGAAAAGGCAGGGTATAAGGTAGTGGAAATTCGTTAAAATGATTAGGGAAAGCGTATTGCATTTGATGAATTGAAAGGGAAACAGTATCCGAGGGAATGCAAGGCTACAAGAATTGATATTGATAAGAAACTAAGCAAAGTTATAAAAGAATGGTAGAAAAGGATAGGAGAATCAGTCGCCGGCGCCCGTTATAAGGGTGGCGGCGATTTGTTTATGTGTAGCTTGCGCAGCAAAAAGTGTCACTTATGTTATGTGATATTGCAAGATAAATGCGACATTGATAAAATGAAATCGTAAATTTACAAAATAAAGAGGATGTCCTATGAAATACACAATTGAGCAGATAAAACAGGGTGATGATGAACTGATCCTCAGATATCAGAATCTGAATCAGGAAGTAGAGCATATCATGAATTTTATGAGTTTCGCGGAAAAGAAACTCGTTGGAAGCAAAGACGGATCTCATATTGTGGTAGATGTGAAGCAAATTCTTTATATCGAAAGTGTCGACCGAAAGACTTTTGTTTACTTGGAAGATGATGTTGTACGGGTGGAGTACACGCTTACCCAGCTTGAAAGAATGTTGAATTCCCTTCGATTTTTCCGATGCAGTAAATCAATGATAATGAACATTGATAAGGTAAAAGTGTTGGATAGTCTGGCATCAAATCGTATTGATGCCACGATGTGTAACGGTGAGCATATTATCATTTCGCGAACCTATGCGTCCGAGTTTCGCAGAAGATTGAAAGGAGAGGCTTTTGATGAGTAAGAAAATAAAATACCTGTTTGAATGTTATCTGACCAAAAAAATCGGAGTCGAAATCAAGTGTTGTTTGATGTTTTTTTTAATCCTTTGCTTTTATTGTATTTACAGATGGATTACCAACTTCACACAGGCAAGTATCTTACATATGTTGGAGATGGTTCTTTTAGCATATTTAATAGGTTGGATACAGAATCTGTTGCATTATGATTTTGATGAAGTTGATGCTTTAAGACTTAGAGAATGGATATCGGTAATTTTCAGTGCGTTAGTGTATGCCGTTGCAGGTCATTTCGGCGGTTGGTTCGAGGGTAGTGTAGTTGTATGCATTTGCTTTGGATTATACATGGTGTGTGCGTATTTGTGTTCTTATTTAATCTATAAAATTAAAAGAACCATTGATGCAAAGCATTTAAACGAAGACTTGCAGCGGTTCCAAAATCGGTTAAAAGATGAAGTGTAGTTATTGAAAGGTGAATAAAATATGAAATGTGAAAGCGTAAATTCTAAATTATTGTTGTGCGGAGCTTTTGGTCATTTGTTATGCTGGCTTGGCGGCGATTTGTTGTTGTATTTTTTGCCGAATGGCAGATTGGATGTAATGGGGTTATTCGATTATGAAAAAACCGCTACCATGTTGCAGGGAGCATCGTCTTTACAGTTCACAATTTCCGGCATAGTTGGTGTAATTGCCATGATGCTTATTATGCCCGGTTATTTTCAGATTGCGAACATTCTAAAAGCTACGGCCGGCAAATCTGCCCGCGTGGTGCAGATTGGTACAGCGCTTACCTGTGTGGCAGGTGCGGTAATGCATTTTACCTGTACAAGTATGCTGTGGCACTTTGTAAAAGCAGGAGCCACAGAGCAGGCGCATGAAATTATGCTGTCTTACTTTTTTGAAACATCCGTAACATCCGCAATGTGCAACATCGGCGTATTTATGGTATGCGTGACACTTTTCATTGCGGTTATCCGAAAGAAAACCTGTTTTCCGAAATGGGCCTGCCTGATTAATACCATACCTTTTACTATGGTGGCAGCTATTATTTTTGCAGGAATGGGGGCAATGAATGTGGGCAGCAGTATGATGTTTTTCGGACTGTATTTTTTGATGAGAAAGTATGGTAAGAACTCATAAGAGATTTGTAAATAAAAAAGAAAATGTCAGAAGTGTGGCATAAATTTGTCAGGAGAGGCGGTTTTTATCGCCTCTTTTGTTTTTTATAAGTAGATTAAAAGCAACTTTACAATGAGGAAAAAGAATTGTATAATCTAGTTAGCAAATGCTAACCGAAGTGAGGGCAGAAATGAGCAATAAAAAATATAAAATTCAAAAAGGTACTGTACAGGAAACTTTAATGATTCCTTTGTACGGACGCAAATTTGCAATGGACATGTACCCGGATATTTTTAATGACAGGGATTGTCAGGAACTCTTTGAACGAGTGGATTATGAATTTAAAGCACCCGGAAGGATGAAAGCGAAGATTGGTGCCATTATGGGTGCCACCAGACAATATGATATGGCAAGCGTATGCAGGGATTATTTAAAGTCGCATCCAAATGCCTGCGTGGTAAATATCGGTTGTGGACTGGATACCACCTTTCGACAGGTTGATAATGGAACGGCAAAAGGCTACAATATTGATTTTCCGGATGTGATAGCAGTTCGAAATGAGTTGATTCCGGAACGGGAGAGAGAAACCAATATTGCTGCAAATGTCATGGATTTTTCATGGTTTGAGCAGATTGATTACCGAGAAGAGGACGGAATAGTGTTTTTTGCGTCCGGCGTATTCTATTATTTTAAAAAGGAAGATGTGAAGAAACTGTTCACAGCTATGGCGAAGCGATTTAAAGGCGGAAAAATTGTGTTTGATGCTACCAGTGCTACCGGTTTAAAAAGCATGGCGAAGACCTGGTTGGAGTCATCGGATATGGACAGCGTAGGTGTTTATTTCAGCGTTGAGGATGAGTCTGAATTAAAGCAATGGAGCACTGATTTTACACAGGTTATCCGCAAGGGCTATATGACAGGATACAGACCTCTTGATAAAAGGTACGGCTTTGTGGCTAATTGTATCTTCCGTTTTGTGGATAAAACAAAAAGGTGTCAGATGATAGAGATTACATTTGCATAAAATCTGACGAGTTGTGTAATTTCAGATGTTGCAGAATATAGTAGTATAGTTGATGTTGGGAGTAACCGGTTTTATGAATGTTTATATGATTATCGGAATGATAGGTATTATAAGTGGTTTAATATGTGCGCTGGCAGATGTGCCTTTGGTAAAACCGGGAAAGGCAGAGTCGCAAAAACTACAGCACGGGAGGATATCCTTATGGTGGGCAGAAGTGCCGGAAAGCAGATTTACACTTTCCTTCTGGTTATCATTTTTAGGACAACCGGGAACCTATCTTACCATGTGGATGCTGGCTGAACTGATTACAGTAAACAGCCCTGCATTGGGTATGGCACTAAAAATAAATACCATTGTGGGTGCATATACAGGGCTTCTCTGTCATGTTGTCTTTTGCCAGAAACCGATGCTATATCAAAGATTGCATGGCAAACTGGGAATAGAAGATGCAGAGAATGCAATAAAAAGCATAGATAAAACTACTATGGTGCCTATGGTATTAGGTTTTCTTAGCCTTTATTTGGGAACTACGATTATGGTATCGGTAGCAATATTAACAGGCGCGCTTAATGTACCGAAACTTTTTATTCTATTGAATCCGATTGTTTCTACAATCGTACTTATGGCTTTGAAAAAGTGCGGTGTAAAAATCATAGGAACTTTAGGTGTAGGCTTTTCCATGTTTGCAATTGTACTGCTTGTGGCAGGGATGGGAGTGTAGGAATTATTATTGTCGGACTTTGTGATTTGGTAAAAAGTCGTAAAGGAGGGAAAGGAATGAATTTCATTTTTGCAATATTAGGTGTGTGTGGTGGTTTGTGTACCGCTACCGGAGATATGCTTATGGATTTAAAGGGGAAAGGAAATGAGAAGCTTGGAACCTCAAAAAACATTGACAGCAACTGGCTGAAAATGAGCGAGTGGAGGTTTCGGCTTTCTGTAATCTGTGGAATGATAGGTTGTCCCTTGGGAGGACTTGGATACTATGCACTTGCCATGCAGGTGGAACCTTCAAATGCAACCATGGCATTTGTGATTAAACTGACTGCTTTGGTTGGAACCATGGGAGCTTTTTTTATACATACGACTTTAAGCATTCAGCCGATTCTCTATAAACGTATCATGAAAACGAATCAGTTTGAGCTGGCGGATGATGTGTTGGAGGGATACTATACGGCATTAAAGGTTCCCTTTGTGATATTGTATATACCGCTTTTGGTACCCACCTTTTGCTTTATAGCGGCCATCTTGAACGGTTATTTGGATGTGCCCACATGGATGCTTGTATGTAATCCAATAGTGACAAGTGTCATCGGTTGGATTCTCAGAGCTGTGGATAAGGATGTATTTTATGATATGCCAGCTATCATTATGAACAGTATAGGTACTTCTCTGATGTGCCTGGTTGTGGCCATCAGTACTATAGGATAAATAGAATCGAGGACAGGAAAGAATGAACAAACAAGAAAAAATTTCAATCAACGGTGTGCCGGAAACCATGTTGCAGACCATGTACGCAAGAGCAAAGGAAACGAAAAAAGAAAATGCTGTTATTCATGATGAAAAAGCGGTGGAAATTGTAGAGAAGTTGGATTACGATTTCACCCTTGCGGATAAGGACGCAGCCATGGGAAACGGAGTCATTGCAAGAACGATTCTGTTGGATAAAATGGTATCGGACTATCTGCGCAAGCATGAAAATGCAATCGTAGTGAACATTGCCTGCGGATTGGATACCAGATGTTATCGTAACGAAGGAAAATATAAAAGATGGTACAACATTGATTTGCCTGATACCATAAATGTGCGTTCAAGATTTATGGAAGAACAGGGACCGGTAATTTATCAGTTTGCAGAGTCGGCAATGGACGAAGCCTGGGCAGATAAAATTGAATATGCCGGGGAGTCTGTTCTTGTCATTATCGAAGGCCTCACCATGTATCTTTCCGAGGAAGATGTGGTAAAGATCTTTGATATTATCGATAAAAAGTTCAAAAAAGCCACGGTTCTCGTGGAGGTTATGAATCCTTTTATCGTAAAAAATATAAAGGAAAAGTCCATAGACCAAAGCGAAGCGAAGTTTACATGGGGCATTAAAAACGGTAAGCTTCTGGCAGAGAAATTGCCTGCTTTTAAACATGTTGCAGACTATTCGCTGGCAGAAGGTATGGCAGTGTTTGTACCAATTTATCGTATTGTAAAAAAGATTCCCGTGGTGGCCAATATTTCAAATAAGATTGTAATCTTAAGAAAGTAGTGAGGGAATAAGAAAAATGAGAACTGCAGAGGAATATAAAAATATATCAATTATGTTGACATTAAGAGGAGAACTTAAATGCTTAAGATTTTAGTCTTAATTCTTTTATACGGGTTTTTCTTTCTGATGTGTTATTTGGGAACCGGTACATTAAAAAAGAATATGAAAAGCTTTTATTCCTACCCGGATGAAATACAAAATAGAGTAAGAAGCAACGATTTGCTTGTAGCGATGATTCCCAAACCGAAAACCATGATGCAATCCTTTGTTTCCAATTTGATTTTATTCAGTGTGGTATTTGTTTTGGTTGGATTGTTGTTCCCCCAAGAGGGCTTTGTGGGATGTTTTGTGTATTTTCTTATCTTGGGGCAGGGACTTAACTTATTTGATTTGTTGGTTATCGACCTTGTGTGGTGGAGAAATACCAAAAGAACTAAAATTGAAGGACTGGATGCAGACAGGGAATTATATCGAAATCCGGGGAAGCATGTGGATGCCTTTTATCGCGGAATGTTGATGTTTTTGTGCGCGGCTTTTATCAGTGCTGTAGTGTTGAGAACAAAAGAAATATACAGCATTCTTGGTTCTTTTGAAGGTACGCTTACAACGATATTCATTACGATTCTGTTTTGTACGGTTATGTTTTTGGCGATTTGGACGGCGGTAGCACTTTACCCAATGCCCCAATTAAGCAGTTTTATGCACGGTTTTTGATTGTTCTGTACGGAGAGAAAATATTTGACATTTTGTTTTTGGATTATTTTTTGATTACGAGAACATATTTCTTCCAGCATTATTTTCCGGAAACAGAAGGGTGCGAGGGGTACAACCAATTTGGATATAATAAAAAAGAACAGATGGTAAGGCTGATAGCATACCCTTTTATGTGTGCATTGATGGCGTGGATATGCACGGTGATTTGGTAAGGTGTAGTTTTAATGCTTTTAAGAAACGATAAGATGGAGAAATAATACCATGAAAATTCTATTACTAGCTGCTATGGTAGGTCACATTCTTTGCGGAATTACAGATTGTTTATTTGCATATGGTCCCAAAGGAAAGGTGGACCTTACCACATTAAATGATTATGACAAAGCATATAAAAGCTTTGAAGGAATGTCTTTAAAAAACATCATGTTTGGAATGTTGCTTGGAGTATTGGCTCTTACCATGTCTGTATTCGGATATATCGGGCTTGCGGATTGGATGAGTGATTTTTCGACAGTATGTGCGACCATTATGTACATAGCGGCAATCGTATATTTTTTGCCGATCGTTTCCCACCATGTCTTTTGCGGAACGGTGGAATGGTTTTTTGTGAGAATGGGAAGGTCAAAAGAAGCTTCGGAAGCGGTGGCGGAGTTTTTTAAGAAAACAGCTGTTACGATGTATGCGGGTTACATAGGTTTGTTGGTGTTTGCAGTGACCTTTTTTATAGCGGTAGTTAGTGGACAGACGGATTTACCGAGATGGGTATGTGTATTTAATACATTGCCATTG
Organism: Lachnospiraceae bacterium; assembly: GCA_017473115.1. Taxonomy (GTDB): domain Bacteria; phylum Bacillota; class Clostridia; order Lachnospirales; family Lachnospiraceae; genus UBA3766. The sequence goes on along the minus strand of JAFUNC010000001.1, from coordinate 507 downwards.
TTTATTATTCTTTTGCCTACAAAGCTTCCTGCTAAGGGAAATATTGCAGGAACTGTGATGTTTCTGGGACTTTTGTTTGTGGGATAGAGTTATTCTTACGAAACCTGTATTTTGGTAGGTCGGATTGTTGAGAAGATAGGAGAAATTGGTTATGTCATTTAAGTACAAATTTTTACTAAAAATGTTTAAAGTGTTAAACATGCAAAAAATTATGGCACTGCCACCTGAAAAGAGCCAAAAACTTTTTCGAAAGGCATATAAGGGTGTGGTGATTCCCAACATGTCAGATGCGGAGCTGGATATAGAAACTGCTCAGGTGGCAGGCTCTACCGTAGTATGGTATAAGCATAAAAAAGAAAAGCGAAAACTTTGCTTTTATCTGGTAGGCGGTGGGATGTTGAAATATCCAAAACCCAAACAGGCAAAGGGGCTAATCAAATTGGCCAAGCAATGCAATATAGATTTTGTATTGCCCTATTATCCTTTGGTTTTGACCGGTCATACATT
>JAFUNC010000004.1 GCA_017473115.1 Lachnospiraceae bacterium | reverse complement strand
TTAAGGAAATACGAGTATATCCCGGTAATGCAGTACAAATCATCTGGAATTTTGCTGATACAATTACTGCCTAACTCCTTGAAATGAAAAAAATTAAAATTTTTTGAAAAAAGTGTTGCTCCCTACTTGACACGTGACTGTCGGGCTCGCCTATCATCCAAGACGGGAAGATTATTGGTGCAGTGACACATGTGCTGGTGAATGACCCTGAGAAGGGGTATGGGATTTTTATTGAAGAGATGTTGGAACATTGGCATGAATAATAAATGCATAATAGAAATAAAAGTTTTTAATATTGTTGTATAAAATTATAATCAATAGTATTTGGTTGAGAAGGCGAAGGTTCTGTGGTATATTTTATCTATAATAAGATTCGGAGTCACTATTATGAACACATTACTGGAACAGATTGTCACGGACTGCGGCCATTACGCATCGCAGGGCCAGGTTGCCCACTATATACCACAACTTGCAGTTGTGAATCCTAATAAAGTCGGAATTTATGTCATTTCAGAGAATGGCGAAAATTTTCATGCGGGAGACTGCTTTGATACTTTTACAATGCAGAGCGTTGTGAAACCATTGATTCTTCTGTTGGCATTGATGGATAGCGGAAGTGAGAAAGTACGGGCATTGGTAGGTGTGGAAGCCACGGGTAAACCGTTTGATGCGTTTAACTATAGTGACCAGGCACTTACCGGTGCCAATATCAATCCCATGATTAATACAGGAGCAATCGCATTATGTACGTTGATTGAAGGCGATACTTATGATATAAAATTTGCACGTTTATTGGAACTTGCACGTAAGTTAGCAGGAAATGACGAACTGGATGTGGATGAATCTGTATACTTGTCCGAAAAGGAAACCGGTAATAAGAATCGTGCTCTGTCATATATGTTAAAGGCATATGGTTTAATAGATGACCCGGTAGAAGAGATTCTGGATTGTTATTTTAAAGCGTGTTCCATTCTTGTCAATTGCAAGGATTTGGCACAAATTGCAAATGTTTTTGCACATCATGGTAGGAATCCTGCTACCGGCGAAGAAATTTTTTCGAAGGAATTTGCCAGATATGTCAATGCAACTTTAGCCACTTGCGGTATGTACGATGGCTCGGGCGGATTTGCATTAAATGTAGGCTTCCCTGCAAAGAGTGGTGTCGGTGGAGGAATTATGGGAGTGATACCGAACAGAATGGGTATCGGTGTATTTGCGCCGGCGTTGGATAAGCATGGCAACAGCGTTGCAGGTGTAGAAATGCTGAAAAGATTTAGTCAGGTCATGGATTTAAGTATTTATTAAGAATAGTATGTATCATTTGAGCCGATATGATTGGATTATAAGAATGATATAGTTGAAATGGTATTGGATATAACCATCACAGAGATTTACTTTTCTGTGATGGTTATTATTTTTATTATAAAATATTAATAAATACATAATAAAATCCGCATAAACATCTTTCATTATTCGACAAATATTGATATAATGTTTCATAGTGGTGTCTTTGGGCATTGTTTGAATGGGAGATTGAGATGAGTAGTACACTTGTGGATTTGCAGGAATATGTAAACAGCATAGCAGAGCGATATGCAGACAGGGATGCCTATCGTTATTTGGTTGACGGCAAGGTAGTATCCAAAACTTATCCGGAGTTTCGCGATAATATTTTTTCGCTTGCTACCTGGTTGAATAAATCAGGATATCAAAGAAAGCATATTGCGATTTTGGGCGGAACCAGTTATGAATGGATTGTAAGTTTTCTTGCGATTGCATGTAGTAACAATGTGGTGATTCCTTTGGATAAAATGTTGCCGAAATCTGACATTTATAATCTTCTTGATATGGGTGATGTGGATTTTGTCTTTTATTCGGATGAATTTGCTTCATATTTCCACGATTATGCAGGGAACAGAGATCTTCTTTGTTTTACGGATGTACGTTTTACGGATGCAATGAAAACGGAATCCGAGGCGCTTCCTGCGATTAATCCTAAGGAAATGGCAGAGTTGCTTTTTACATCAGGAACAACAGGAGTGAGCAAGGGTGTAATGCTTTCCCAGGAAAACATTATGGCCAATATCAATGAAATTTATCGTCTGGATTATGCAAGCAATGTGAAGGGAAATCCTGTGGTTATGTCGGTGTTGCCCATCCACCATACTTTTGAGCTTACCGTAGATAATCTCGGTACGCTTAATTGCGGTGCAACCATTTGCATCAACGATAAAATGGAAAACATCGTAAGCAATATGCAACTTTTTAAGCCTGCGGTTATCCTTGTGGTGCCCGCTATTGCGGAAGTCTTTTATAAGAAGTTAAAAGAGGCAACTTCCAAGGGAAAAGAAAAACGTTTGCTTAAGTTTGCAAGGAGGGTATCCAAAGTGCTTCGTGCATTGCGTATTGATGCAAGAAGAAAACTATATAAAAAGATTATTGACCGTCTTGGCGGAAATATTACCAACATTATTGTAGGCGGAGCTGCGCTTCGTCCGGAGGTTGTGGAATATTTTGACCAATTCGGAATTAATATGTATCAGGGCTATGGTCTTACGGAATGTGCGCCTTTGGTGGCAGCGGAGAATCCTACTACGAAACGCACAGGTACGGTAGGTAAGGTTGTAAGTTATTTAGAGTCCAAAATTGTGGATGGCGAAATTCTTGTAAAAGGCCCCGGCATTATGCTTGGATATTACAAAAATGAAGAAGCAACCAGGGAAGCAATTGATGCAGACGGTTGGTTCCATACCGGCGACTTGGGCCATTTTGACGAAGACGGATTTTTACAGATTACAGGACGTTCTAAGAATTTGATTATTTTAGATAATGGCAAAAATGTTTATCCGGAAGAACTTGAGGCTAAAATCAAACCCATTTCCGGTGTAAAAGATGTCATGGTGTATGCGGAAGGGAACCGTATTGCCGCAGTTGTTGTACCTACTTTGTATAGTGACAGAGAATTGCGTAAATCCATTAAGGCTGAAATTGGAGTGGTGAATGAAAATCTTCCCACATATCAGAAGATTACGGCAACGCATTTTGTTTCATGGGAATTGCCTAAGACTACTACTTTGAAAACCAAACGTAAAGAGACTATGGAGCGTTTGGAAGAACAGTTAAATAAAAAGAAAGTGGAATATGTTGCACCGAAAACTGAAGAGCAGAAGCGTATAACAGATGCTTTTGCGCAGGTTTTGAGCAGAGAAAAAGTTGGAATCTATGATGACTTCTTTGAAATGGGCGGCGACAGTCTTTCGGCGTTTGAAGTGGCTGCCATTCTCGGAATTCAGGCACAGGATATTTATGAATATGCCACGGCAGAGAAATTGGAGCGAACCCTGTTATTAAATGACCATGAAAACGATAAAGAAGGTAATGTGGATGTAAACAGTTTAATTATTCATAATTCCAATTTGGAATATGAAACACATCCTAAGTATATTCTTCTTACAGGTGCGACCGGTTTCCTTGGAGCACATATTTTATGGCAACTTTTAAAGAAAAAGATGAACGTGGTTTGTCTGGTACGTAATGAAGAGAGATTACATGCAACCATGAAGGAATATTTCCCGAAAGAGTTCGAATTCATGTCCTATAAAGTTGCTGTAGGGGATATTGAAAAAGAACATTTCGGTTTAAATCGTGAAAAGTATGAGAAACTGGTTCGTCGCGTAGATATGGTAATTCATACGGCAGCCAATGTGCAGCATGCCGGTCATTATTCGGATTTTGAGCGTACCAATGTAATCGGTACCCAGAATGTTATCGATTTCTGTAAGGACGCTAATGCTGTGCTTCACCATACGTCTACGGCAAGTGTTTGCGGTGCAGGTACCGTAAGTCAGACCAATCCGGATGCAATTTTTGATGAGAACTGTTTGGATATCGGACAGAATTATGTGCAGAACGTATATATCCGTTCCAAATATAAGGCGGAAGAACGTGTATTAATGGCCAGAAAAGAAGGTTTGAAAGCGAATATTTATCGTATCGGTAATCTTACCTGGCGAATGTTTGACGGTAAGTTCCAGAAAAATGCTCAGGATAACGGTTTTATCGGAAGATGTAAGGGTCTTTTGAAGGTAAGAGTATATAGTGACGAATTGAATGCTTATCCCATTGATTTTACAGCGGTGGATGAGTGTGCGATTGCCTTTGTGTTACTTGCCCTGCACAGCCGCGTAAACAATATCTATCATTTGTACAATCCGAATATGTACAGTGTGGAGAATCTTACCAAGCGACTTTTGATTCATTGTAAAAGAGTACCGCAGAAGGTATTTGATAAACAGGTAAAAGAAAAAATTCAGGACAAAGAAGTGGCAATTTTATCCTTTTACAGTTCCATTGCGTCCATCTCTAAGAATATTACCATGCGAAACGATTTTACAATTCGTATGTTAAATGATTTGGGATTTACATGGTCTAAGGTTGATTTGAAATACCTGAAATATCTGAGAAAAATGGTTTAAATATGCAAAAAATAGTATGCAAACGTTTGATATTTTGGGAAAGAACGGAGTTTTATCATGAGAATAGGTATTGATATCGGTTCAACCACAATTAAGTGTGTTGTTTTAGACGATCAGGATAAAATCATTCATACAAGTTACGAACGCCATTATACGATGATTACGGAAAAGGCGGAAGAAATTATAAAAGGTCTCATCGACAGGTTCCAAATTAAGGAACCTGTTGTTTGTGCGATTTCCGGGTCTGCGGGAATGGGGATTGCCGAAAGAGCAGGAATTCGCTTTGTGCAGGAAGTGTATGCAACTAAGGTTGCCATCAGTAAGCGGTTGCCGGAGACGGATGTCGTAATCGAATTAGGTGGTGAAGATGCCAAGATTCTTTTTATGCAAGGTAATTTGGAAGTCCGTATGAACGGAACCTGTGCCGGCGGTACTGGCGCATTTGCGGATCAGATGGCAAGTTTGATGCAGATTACCGCGGATGAGATGAATGAATTGGCAGAGAAGCATGAGAAGATTTATTCTATTGCTTCCCGTTGCGGTGTGTTCGCTAAAACAGATATCCAGCCCCTTTTAAATCAGGGCGCAAGAAAAGAAGATATTTCCGCAAGTATTTTTTATGCAATTGTAAATCAGACCATTACCGGTTTGGCACAAGGACGACCGATTGAAGGAAATATTGTGTACCTTGGCGGACCTTTAACCTTTATGTCACAACTTCGTGAAGCTTTTGATAAAACATTGAATTGTGTGGGTACCTGCCCGGATGATTCCCTGTTTTTTGTTGCGTTAGGAGCGGCATTGTGTGCGGAAGAAGCGGTTGATTTGCAGGAGACCCTTGATATTATAACCAAAGAACAGGATTCTTTGCGTCAGGCAACCTTGGATCCGTTGTTTGCAAATGAGGAGGAATATGAAGCCTTCGCAACGCGTCATGCTTCGCATCAGGTGGCAAAACGTGTAGAAGAGAACTATGACGGAGAAGGTTATCTTGGAATCGATTCCGGTTCCACCACTTTGAAAGTTGTGCTTACAGACCCTGAAGGTGCAGTAGTTTATTCCAGTTACCAGTCGAATCAGGGGCGTCCTATCGAAGTAGTAAAAGATGCCTTGATTGAAATGTATAAAAAGCACCCCAATGTTAAAATTGTATCTTCCGCTGTAACAGGTTACGGTGAAGATATGATTCGTAATGCCTTGGGCGTGGATTTAGGTGTTGTTGAGACTGTGGCACATTTTACGGCGGCGAAATATTTTATGCCGGATGTGGAATTTATCATTGATATCGGTGGCCAGGATATGAAGTGCTTTAAGATTCGTAACGGTGCCATTGATAATATTTATTTGAATGAAGCATGTTCATCAGGCTGTGGTTCGTTTTTACAGACCTTTGCCAATTCCATGAGTTATGAAATTGATGAATTTGCAAAGCGCGGACTTTTTGCGACCAAACCTGTGGATTTGGGTTCCAGATGTACCGTATTTATGAATTCATCCGTAAAACAGGCGCAGAAGGAAGGCGTGACCGTAGAGGATATCTCGGCAGGTCTTTCCATCAGTGTTGTAAAGAATGCGTTGTATAAGGTTATCCGTGTGCATAGCGCAGATGAATTGGGTAAAAGAATTGTGGTACAGGGCGGTACCTTCCAGAATGACGCGGTACTTCGCGCCTTTGAAAAAGAGATGGGTGTAGAAGTCATCCGACCGGATATTGCCGGTATGATGGGTGCTTACGGTGCGGCATTGTATGCCTGCGATATTGCAAAAAAGAAGAAGTCGGACAAGGTTTCGGAGATTTTAGATAAAGAAGCATTGGAGAATTTTACTTATACGACAAGAAACATTACCTGTAAGGGGTGTAACAACCACTGTAGCCTTACGGTAAATGATTTCGGCAACGGCCGCAAATTCATCGGCGGTAACCGCTGTGAAAAGCCCGTAACCAAGAAAGAACAGGACGATTCGTTAAATCTCTATGAGTATAAGTTAAAACTTCTTTCAGAGTATCAGCCGGATGAAAGTAAGACCAAAGGTGTAATCGGTCTGCCCATGGGCCTTAATATGTATGAAATGTTGCCTTTCTGGCATGCATTTTTTACTTCTTTGGGTTATCAGGTAAAGACATCAGGCTTTTCGAATCGTGAACTTTACTTAAAGGGGCAGGGAACCATTCCTTCCGATACGGTTTGTTTCCCGGCAAAGCTGGTACACGGCCATATTATGAAGTTAATTGAGATGAACGTGGATACCATCTTTTATCCCTGTATGACCTATAACTTCGATGAAAAGAAGGGTAAAAACCATTATAACTGTGCCGTAATTGCCGGCTATCCTGAGGTAATTGAGGCCAATACGGTGCATTTTGGCGATATCAAATATATCTATGAATACGTGGGACCGCACCAGAGAAACAAGTTCCCCGGTAAAATGCATGAGATTCTGAATCGTACCCTGGGTACATTCACTAAGGCTGAGGTGAAGAAGGCAAGCGACCTTGCTTATAAAGAGTATGCAGCATTTACCAAGAAGGTAGAAATGCAGGCACAGGTGATTATGGAAGAAGCAAGAAAGCAGGATAAAAAGATTGTGCTTCTTGCGGGCAGACCTTATCATGTTGACCCTGAAATCAATCACGGCATTCATAAGTTGATTGCGGCCCTTGGCTTTGCGGTAATCACAGAAGATTCCGTAGCGTCTTTGGTGCCGAAGTTTGATGTCAATATCAGAAATCAGTGGACCTACCACGCAAGACTGTTTGCGGCTGCCAAATACGTAACCATGCAAAAAGATGTTTATATGGTACATTTGGTTTCCTTCGGTTGCGGTTTGGATGCCATTACGTCTGATGAAACCAGAGAAATTCTTGAGACGGCCGGTATGCTTTATACCCAGTTAAAAATCGACGAAGTTACGAATTTAGGAGCGGTTAAAATTCGCTTGAGAAGTTTGCTTGCGGCAATCGAGCAAAAAAAGGAGGATTAGTTTTTTGGAACAGAATAAAACCCATTACAGACCAAGGGTGAAATTTACCAAAAAAATGAAAAAAGAATATACCATTCTGTGTCCTATGATGGCACCGATTCATGCTTCTATCATTCTTCCTGTTTTTGCCAAAGAGGGATTGAATGTTAAAATCATCGAAAGCGGTGGAGCGGAAGCGATTGAGAAGGGCTTAAAATACGTGCACAATGATTTGTGTTATCCCGGCGTATTGGTTACCGGTCAGATGATTAATGCCGTGGAAAGCGGTAAGTATAACCCTGATAAAATCGCTATGGTGATTACACAGTCCGGCGGTGGTTGCAGGGATTCAAACTATATCAATCTGATGCGTAAATCAATGGAACGCGCGGGTTATCCGCAGATTCCTTTTATCTCTGCAAATATTTGGGGCCTGGAATTAAATTCCGGTATCGATATCTCCATTCGCGGTTATCGTATGCTTTTATCCGCATTGATGTATGGCGATATGATGATGATTGCGGCGAACCAGGTGCGTCCTTACGAAGTAAATAAGGGTGATGCGGACCGTATGATGCAGAAGTGGACCGCTTATTTTGGCGAGCGTTACACCAAGGGCAAAGGATACAGCCATAAGGAAATCAAGAAGAATATCCGCACAATGCTTCAGGAGTTTGCTGATATTGAAGTGAAGAAAGTTCCCAAGGTAAAAGTTGCCGTGGTAGGGGAATTGTACCTTAAGTATTCTGCGCCGGCGAACAACGATTTAGAGCAGTTCCTTCGTGACCAGGATTGTGAAACTTATTTCCCCAGTGTTTTGGGCTTTGGTATTTATAAAACCAACGGCGCATTGGAAGACCTGCGCCTTTACGGCGGTAAGCCTATGAAACGTCTGATTCTCGAAATTGCAATGAAATATATGTTCCATATGGAAAATATGATGATTAGCATTATGGAAGAGTTTGACTGTTTCGTGGCACCGGAGCGTGTGGAAGTGTTAAAGAAACGTGCGGAAGGTATTATTAATACCGGAAACAGTATGGGCGAGGGCTGGTACATTGCAGCAGAAATGATGGAGTTTGTGGCACACGGGTACGAAAATGTTATCTGTGTACAGCCTTTTGGTTGTCTTCCCTGTCACGTGTCCGTCAAAGGTATGCTGAATAAAATACGACGCATTGAGCCTAAGTTAAATGCCGTGGACATCGAGTACGACCCGGGCGCAACCAAGGTAAATCAGGAAAATCGTATTAAGTTAATGCTTTCCGTAGCGAAAGAGAATATGAAAAAAGAAGTAAAACAGTAATAAAAGCAGTTGTTCGGAATTCCCGGACAACTGTTTTTAATTACAGTAATATAATGAGAGCAGATTGCGAGTGCGGTTCGTTTTTAATACTTTTATGTATTTGACACAATGGATTTCGTATTGACAACCATTCATAGATTTTCTTATGATAAAAGCAGATAAAAGTGAAGTAGGTAAATGCTATGTTAGATATTATAATTGTAGAAGATAATAAAGAAATCGGCACCTTACTTTGTGATTTCTTAAGAAAAGAAAATTATGCAGTAAGTATTGCGGATACAGGAGAAAAAGCCTTGGCGTTGTACGAAAAGTACGGTGCCAAGTTAATTGTGCTGGATATTATGCTTCCCGGTATGGATGGCTTTGCGGTTTGTTCCAAAATCAGAGAGACATCCAATACCCACATTTTAATTGCCAGCGCCAAGGTGGAGAAGAATGACAAATTAAAAGGCCTGAATCTCGGAGCGGACGATTATATTGAGAAGCCTTACGATATTGATATTTTAATTGCTAAGATAAAAGGCATTTTTAAGAGAAAATACGGACAGGAAGAAATCGTGGAAGGAAATCTCCGCTTGAATACCGTACAACAGAGTTTATTTGTGGACGGACAGAAGAAGGATATTACGGAGAAGGAATTCGAACTGTTAAAACTTCTGATTGAGAATAAAAACGTCACAATGAAGAAAGAATTCCTGTTCAATACGGTTTGGGGAAGCGACAGTGACTCTGAGTTACAGACTTTGACGGTGCATATCAAGTGGCTTCGTGAGAAGATTGAAGAAGAGCCGAAGAAACCGAAACATATTATTACGGAGTGGGGAGTAGGATACAGATTTGAATAGATTTAAAGGCTTTGTTTGTTTGATTTTAATCATAGAGGTTGTTTTGGTTTTGCTTTGTAACGGAATCTATATTCATCAAAGCGAAAGCGATACAGGGCGTCTTTACCGCGTGGAAACTGCCCGCGTAGCAAGAGAAATTGAGGAGCAGAACTTAACGGTGGAACAGGTTGAGACAATGGATTTATCCGCCTATGAAACCATTGTAAAAGTTGCTGTTTTTAAGTCGGAAGAGACTTGCAACAATGACTATGTGGTAGAAGAAATCAACGACAATTTATATCGAATTGAATACCGTGCAAACCAAGAGCGCAATATTATTATTTGGATGAATATTGCCTTGGTTGGAATGATGCTTATTACCGTCGTGGTGCTTATATACGTGTATAGAAAAGTACTGAAGCCTTTCCATGCCATGAGCAATTTATCTTACGAATTGGCAAAGGGTAATTTGTCCACCCCCGTAAAGGAAGAAAAGAGCAAGTTGTTCGGACGTTTCCTTTGGGGCATGGATATGCTTCGTGAAAAGTTGGAAGACAATAAAGAGAAAGAACTGGAATTCCAAAAGGACCGCAAGACCTTGATTCTATCTTTGTCTCATGATATCAAGACCCCGTTGTCATCTATCGAATTGTATTCCAAGGCTTTGGCGGAAGATTTATATGATACGAAAGAGAAGCGCGATGAGGCCCTGCAGGGAATTGCGCGAAATGTCAAAGAAATCAAAGGTTATGTAGATGAAATTGTAACTGCGTCCAGAGAGGATTTTCTAAATTTGGAAGTGAAGAATGGCGAAGTGTATTTGTCTGCGGTTATTGATTCGATTCAGGCGTATTATCGGGAGAAATTATCGGTTGTTCATACGGATTTTACTGTGGGAAGTTTTGACGAATGTCTCTTAAAAGGCGATCAGAACCGTTTAATTGAAGTTCTTCAGAACATTATGGAGAATGCCATCAAATACGGTGACGGGCGAAGTGTCCGCATTACATTTGAGGATGAAGAAGACTGCAAGTTGATTCATATTGAGAATTCCGGCAATGGATTAAAAAATGAGGAATTGCCGAACCTTTTTGACTCTTTTTACAGGGGAAGCAATAGTCACGGTGTGAAAGGAAACGGCCTTGGATTATACATTTGTAAAACATTGATGCATAAAATGGACGGGGAAGTTTATGCCAAGAGCGGTGAAGAGAGTTTTACGGTGACGGTAGTTGTAAGGAAAGCGTAAGGTTGACAAATTTGAAGTTTCATAAGAGATTGAAAAACTACTTGACATATAAAAAAACTGGTTCTATAATTCAAAATAATTTAATATATTATATAAACCGTTGAAGCGGAGATAACGGCAATGATGCCTTTACAGAGAGCCTGTGGTGCTGAGAATCAGGTGAGAAACAAGTTGTCAAATGGACCGCTGAGGGCGCAGCCAAAAGTGTATATACGCACCTAGTATTCTGCGACGTTTGGGCATACGTCAGTTGCCGGGGATATGTTGGTATCCTGCTAAGTGTACAGCAACATAGCTGTAAATCAAGGTGGCACCGCGGAGCGTGTATCTTTTAATTAAGTATCGTATTCGTCCTTGACAGATTTTATTCTTCTGTCAAGGACGTTTTTTATGCTTCATTGACAGAAGAATGATTATATTACCAGGAGGTGTGAAGCATGGTGCTAAAATTGTGGTGGCGCTTATGCGCCGGAAAATATGAATAGGACAGATAGGAAACAGTTAATGAAACAATAATCAAAATTGGAGGATAATACTATGATGTATAATAATATTGAATTTGACACTTACTTTAAAAATTACCCGGATGCTAATGGGTATTTTGGAAAATATGGCGGCTCTTATATACCACCGGAATTACAAACCGCTATGAATGAAATCAGTGAAGCATATCAGACGATATGTAAGTCGAGAAAATTTATTAGTGAACTGCGTCGTATCCGTAAGGAGTTTCAGGGCAGACCTACACCGATTTCGCATCTGGCAAGGTTATCTGATAAGATTGGAACGGGAGTCCAACTTTATGTAAAGCGAGAGGATTTAAATCATACGGGCGCACATAAGTTGAATCATTGTATGGGAGAAGTTCTTCTTGCAAAGTATATGGGAAAGAAAAAGGTTATCGCAGAGACCGGAGCCGGTCAGCATGGTGTTGCACTTGCAACAGCCGCAGCCTATTTTGGATTGGAGTGCGACATCTATATGGGAGCTGTGGATATAAAAAAACAAGCACCTAATGTTGCGAGAATGAAAATACTTGGTGCCAAAGTTATAGAAGTGACAGATGGATTACAAACACTCAAAGAAGCTGTTGATGCAGCGTTTATGGCATACTGTAAAGAATATAAGGATGCGATTTATTGTATTGGTTCTGTTGTGGGGCCACATCCGTTTCCTATGATGGTTAGGGATTTTCAGAGTGTGGTAGGAATTGAGGCAAGAGAACAATTCGTAGAAATGACAGGGGAATTGCCGGATGCGGTTGTTGCCTGCGTGGGTGGTGGTTCTAATGCTATGGGATTGTTTTCCGGATTCTTAAATGATCCGGTTGATATTTATGGTGTTGAGCCACTCGGAAGAGGTACTGCTCTTGGTGAACATGCAGCCAGTCTTACCTATGGAGAAGAAGGTATCATGCATGGTTTTAATAGTATTATGCTAAAGGATGAAAAGGGAGATCCTGCTCCGGTGTATTCCGTTGCAAGTGGTCTTGATTATCCGTCATCCGGACCGGAACACGCTTTTTTACATGACCTTGGCAGAGTTAAATATGATGTGGTAAGTGATGATGAAACGATAGATGCATTTTTTGAACTTTCACGAATGGAAGGCATTATTCCGGCAATCGAAAGTTCTCATGCAGTTGCTTATGGCGTGAAGTTGGCTAAGCAAATGGGTAAAGGCACTATTCTTATTAATCTTTCAGGTAGAGGAGATAAGGATATGGATTATATTATTGAGAAGTATGGAATAAAGTAAATTTCAGTTTTCCGAATTGAATATATCCAATAAAAACAGCCGGCTATTCTTTTATATTGAATGGCCGGCTTGATTTAATATATAATATTATAATTTAAAATAAAAAAGTCCCAAATTACTCGACCCATCTAAACGACGGAATTAAAAGAGATTTCGAACTTGTGTTATAAAAATAGCACAAGAAGAAAGCAATGTCAATTTAATGATTATTTAATAATTTCTCTTGTATGATGAGTTCAGAACAAGAGAAAGGAGTTACGAAATGATATTTCATATCTTAAAAAATGATTTAAAAAGAAAAAAGACAATGAACATTATTCTCTTTTTGTTCATTATATTGGCAACCATGTTTGTGGCCAGCGGTATCAATAACGTGATTACCGTAATGAACGGCACCGATTATTATCTGGATAAGGCCGGTGTGGGTGATTTTATCATCATAACGATGGGTGATGGCGCGGTTGGTGCCCTTGATGAGATGCTGGAAACAGAAGAAGCAATAGAAGATTATCGCTTGGAACTTGTTGTATTTGGATCGCAAAGTGATATTACTTTGGAGGACGGTGAGAAAACCGAACTTAACAGTACGCCAATTTATCAGTCTATAGAAGATTCAAAGATTACATTTTTTAATATGGATAACGAGCCGATTACGGATGTTGAACAGGGATATGTTTATGTAAAAGGCAGTTTTATGGAAGATAACGGATTAGAGCCCGGCGATGTAATTTGTTTTGAACATAGCGGAACAGAACTTGAATTTGTTATTGACGGAATAGCGAAAGATGCACTTTTAGGTTCTGATTTTATGGGTAATTCACGATTTGTTATGAGCGAAGAAGATATGAATACAATTCTTCTGAATGAAGAGATTGTTAATAATTACAGCGGTGAAATTTGCTATATTGATACGAATGATTTAGGGGCAGTAAAGTCAGCAATGACAAAAGTTTCCAATGTGGCATTTGATGGAACTCGCGCAGTTATTAAAACCACTTATGTAATGGATATGATTCTTGCTTTTATTGTACTCATATTAAGCGTATGTCTTATTATTGTGTCCTTTGTAGTACTGAAATTCACTATTACATTTACAATTTCGGAAGAATATCGTGAAATCGGTGTTATGAAGGCGATTGGATTATCCAACGGTAAAATCAGAAGTTTATATATTGTAAAATATTTGATGCTTGCCATTGCAGGTGCAATCTGCGGTTTCTTTGCAAGCATTCCGTTCGGGAAACTTTTACTGGATTCCGTTAATAAAAAGATGATGCTTGGAAATGACAATGCAATCCTTATCAATGCATTGGGTGCTGTTTTGGTCGTTTGTATTATTGTTTTCTTTGCATATCTTTGTACCGGTAAAGTGAAGAAATCTACTCCGGTAGATGCGATCCGTAATGGACAGACCGGAGAACGATATAAAAACAAAACTGTTTTGCGAATTCAGAAATTTCCGGCAGGAAATGCCATCTTTATGGCGTTGAATGATATTCTTAGCAACCCCAAAAGATATCTGACTATTATGATTTCCTTTAGTCTTTGTACCTTGTTTGTGTTAATGCTGGTAAATACTACGGCAACCATGAAAAGTCCGAATCTTTTAAGTACATTAGTAACTGAGAGTGATCTGTATGTAAATGATGCAGAGGCGCTTACGAGTTCTATGATGACCGGTACAAAAGAGGATATGCAGGACATACTGAGCGAAACAGAAGAGGAACTTAGGGAAGCAGGAACGCCGGCAGAGTTATGTATTGAAATTCAGTATAAGTATCCTATGACTTTTAACGGAAATGATTATGTATTTTCCTGTCAGCAGGGCTTGAATACTGATTGTGACGAATATGTATATTTGGAAGGCGCGGCACCTGAAAATAAATACGAGATTGCAATTACACCCCAGATTTCTGAACTGACCGGCGCCCAAATAGGTGATACAATTACCGTTCATTTTGGTGAGGAAGATATGGAATGTATGGTTACGGCATATTATCAAACCTTAAACCAATTGGGCGAAATTATCCGATTACATGAGGATGCGCCCACGGATTTTGGACATATTTCAGCAACAATGGCATATCAGATTGATTTCTTGGATGAACCTGCGGAAGCGGAAATCGAACTTCGTAAAGAGCGTGTGAAAGAAGTATTTGATTGTGAAAACGTCATGAATGCTACAGAGTATTGTATAGATTGTACGGGAGTGGCCGGTACTTTGGAAAGCGTGCAGTTCTTATTACTTGGCATCACACTGGTTGTAGTAATTCTTGTAACGATCTTAATGGAAAGAAGTTTTATTGCGGATGAAAAGAGTCAGATTGCTATTTTAAAAGCAATTGGTTTTAAAGACAGTGCGATTATGAAGTGGCATGTATGTCGATTTGGATTGGTAGGTTTGATTGCGGTAGTATTTGCAGCAGCACTTTCCATTCCTATGACGGAACTGTGTATTACACCGATTTTTGGAATTATGGGTGCGGTTGATGTGGATTTCAACATTGACCCGTTACAGATTTTCTTGCTGTACCCCGGAATTGTTCTCGGAATGACGGTGGTAGTAACCTGGATGACCGCTCTTTATACAAAGACAATAAAAAGTAGCGACACAGCAAATATTGAATAATTATGTGTCATCAACTAAATGGAGGAAAATGAAATGGCAGTTTTGGAAGTAAAAGATTTGTGTAAAACCTATGTTGTAAATAAAAGACAGAACAATGTGTTAAAGAATGTGAATTTTAAGGTAGAAGACGGTGAAATGGTAGCAATTATGGGGCCTTCCGGCTCCGGCAAATCCACACTTTTATATGCGGTATCCGGAATGGATGGTGCTACCGGCGGAAGTGTTGTATTTGACGGTAAGGATATCACCAAGTTAAAAAGCAACGAATTGGCGTCTTTGCGTTTGGATGAGATGGGTTTTATCTTCCAGCAGATGTATATGATGAAGAATTTGACGATTTTGGATAATATTGTATTGCCTGCAATGGAAAGTAAAAAGACCAAGGAAAGCAAGAAAGAGAAGACGAAACGTGGCGAAGACTTAATGCGTAAACTTGATATTATTGAAGTAGCAGACAATGATATCAATGAAGTGTCAGGCGGACAGTTGCAGAGAGCCTGCATTTGCAGAAGTATGATTAACAAGCCCAAGGTTTTATTTGCGGATGAGCCTACAGGTGCCTTAAACAGAACCGCATCCAATGAAGTAATGAAAGAATTGGTGAAATTAAATGAAGAGGGAACCACTATTATGATGGTAACTCATGATGCCAAAGTGGCGGCAAAGTGTTCCCGTGTGTTGTATATTGTGGACGGTAATATCAAGGGCGAGTATAACAGTCCGAAAGGGAACGATGTTCAGGAGAAGGACCGTGAGAGACTGTTAAATAACTGGCTGATGGATTTGGGCTGGTAAAAAGAAACACGATAAGTTGGACGAACCGGCTTATCGTGTTTTTATATATAATATACAACTATTTTAAAGTATCTTTCGACAAAGCATCTGCCACATATTTATACTTACCGAAATTATATTGCTCCTTTTCTTGTGTAATGTTGCCATATTCAATTGCACGGGTAGGGCAGTTGCCGATACAGGCCATACAATGGGAGCAATGATCACTCCAAACAGGGGCTTTATCTTTCAACGTGATGTTGTTTAAAGGACATAATTTTACGCATTTCCCGCATCCGATACAGGCATCTGTTGAATAAAAATCTTTCGCAAGAAGTTTATATTTGCACCATACCGGATTAAAGGGCAGGGTAATAATGGTTTCAAACAGAAAGATATGTCGCGCTTTTAATTTATTACCGCTTTGAATGGTTTCTACTACCGGCGCAATCATTTTATAGGAATTGGTGATACGTTCTTCAACCTCTTCTTTGGCAAGCATGGGATAAGAATCATTTGCCACATAGTTGCGGGGCATTTTGAATTCTGCACGCCCCATATAGTTCATTTTTTTCTTACGAAACATCCATTTGGCAAGTTGGCCGGAGATGCCGCAGTATCCGCCGCTGGTAAAGATAAAATATACATTTCGGTTACCGCTAAAAGTCTGTTTTTTCAGATATTTACTCATAAAACGCGGCATTTCGCATACGTAAACCGGGGCGCATATAATAAAGGGCTTTTCGGAATGCAGTTCACTGTAATCGTGATTTTTAATGCGATTCAGCAAATCGATGCACTCGTCATCAAGGCGGCGTGCAATTTCCTGTGCGATATATTCGGTATTTCCTGTTGCAGAATAGTAGAGAACCATCATAACCTCCAAATATGTAAGCAATATTCATATTATATGCATATGCAATAGACATGTCAATGCATTCAAAGTCGGGCTCAATTTTCAATACATTGCAATTTTATTTTCAAATGAATATAATGTATAGGTAGCGTATACATGGTATATATCCTTTACAGAGGTTTTTATGGATAAAACAGAACGAAACATTACATTGTATAAAAGAATGACACTGAAGTGGTCCTGTATGAATACCATAGTTTTATGGGCTTGTATCGCCAATTCATTTAGTCCGAGTAATATTCCGGGATTTTTCTTTTACATTCCGGGGCAGAGCGTGGTGCCGATTTGTAAAGCGATTTTTGGCGTGATTGCAGTTTTAACATGGCTGATATCATTCTTTTTCTTTGGATATTGTTGTCGTAAAGCGTATAAAATAAAGCAAGCGGAGCAACGAAAGGTTGCAAATATTATTTTTGCCAGAAGAGTCGGAATCGGTATTGTATTAGGATTGTATAGTCTTGTGGTTGCATTGATCGGGGTGCGATTGGGAAGTTATAATTATGCGGATTTCTGGGAAAGCAGACAATACTTTGAATATGAATGCGGGGAACATACCATAGTAATCTGCGAGACTTCTAATTTGAAAACCGGCGGCATTCATGTATATCAGGTTGAGAAAGGCAATATTGCTTACCAAATCGGCCGTTGCGGCACGGATGACGGATACCAGAATGATGGTGAATATAACCTGAAGTGGGATGAAGACGGCCTGTACGTGGGCTATTATTTTGACGGCCATTGGGAAGAATATAAGAGAGAAGAATACTTTGAATGGTTTACGTGGGAGGATATATGGAATTCTTAAGATTTTTGGAAGGTATCAGAACACCTGTCGCAGATGCTTTTTTCTCAGCAGTGACACATATGGGAGAGGAGACTATTTTTATATTGGTAGGACTTCTTTTCTTCTGGTGCATTGATAAAAAGAAAGGATATTATCTTCTTTTCGTGGGTTTTATGGGAATGGTCACAAATCAGTTTCTGAAATTATGGTTCCGAATTCCGAGACCTTGGGTAAAAGATCCCAATTTTACCATTGTAGAAAGTGCGAGAGCGGAGGCGACGGGATATTCGTTTCCGAGCGGACATACCCAGACCGCAGTCGGTATGTACGGCGGTATTGCCAGAGTTTGTAAGAATAATTGGATACGTATTATTTGTATTATATTGTGTGTTTTGGTTCCGTTGTCAAGAATGTATCTCGGTGTACATACGCCGGCAGACGTGGGTGTATCCATTGTGATAGCGTTGGTGTTGGTTTTTGGATTATATCCCATCATCGGAAAAGTACTTGAGAAGCCGAAATATATGCGTTGCTTTATGGGTGTGTTGCTCGTAATTGCAGTAGCATTTCTGGCATTTGTATTGTTATATCCTTTCCCTGTGGACATTGATATGCACAACTATGAAAGCGGTGTGAAAAATGCTTATAAAATTCTCGGTTGTATTCTCGGTTTATGGCTTTCCTATGAGATGGATGTGCATTATACGCATTTTGAGACCAAAGGCGTGTGGTGGGTACAAATCCTGAAATTAGTACCGGGACTTTTGGTTTTACTTGCAATTAAGTCCGGATTAAAAGAACCGCTGTATGCATTGTTAAACGGCAGTTTTATTGCAGACGGAATCCGCTATTTTCTGATTACCGCAGTAGCAGGCGGAGTATGGCCCATGACGTTTAAACTGTGGAATAAGTTGGATAAAAAATGTAAGCAGTGATTTTTAGATATTAAAATCTATAATTTAGTATAGAATAAAAAATAACCGGGGTGAAGTTTTCGGCCCCGGTTTTTGATATTAGTTGAATCTGAAAAATGGATTTTTTATAATTGTTTCCCCAACTGCCAGAATGCCACAGCACTTGCGGCGGCTACATTCAGGGAGTCCACGCCATGTGACATAGGAATTTTAACCGTATAATCACAGTTGGCAATGGTAGAGGCAGCAAGTCCGTCACCTTCTGTACCAAGAATAATGGCAAGTTTCTCTTCAGACATAAGAGCGGCATCATCAATACTTACGGAATTATCATCCAGAGCCATTGCTGCAGTCTTGAACCCTAATTCTTTTAAAAGTCCCATGCTGTCCTCGGGCCATGAGCAGTTCTTGGTTTCGATAAAAGTCCAGGGGACTTGAAAAACCGTTCCCATACTGACGCGGGAAGCTCGGCGATATAAGGGGTCACTGCATCCGCCGGTTAAAAGCACTGCATCCATATTCAGAGCAGCGGCAGAACGGAAGATGGCACCTATGTTGGTGGGGTTCATTACATTCTCTAAAACAGCCACGCGGCGGGCATTTTTACAAATATCTTCTACGGTAGGAAGCGCAGGGCGGTACATGGCACATAACAGACCTCGCGTTAGTGCATACCCTGTGAGATTTATTAGAATATCATAATCTGCCGTATACACAGGTATATTACCGCATCGTTCAATGATTTCCAAAACATCGTCTTTTATGTGTTTGGTTTCCACCAAAACCGATACCGGGACGCAACCTGCATCAAGAGCACGCACAATCACCTTGGGACTTTCTGCGATAAAAAGTCCGGGCTTGGGTTCATAGATGCGCATTAATTGCGTTTCAGATAATTCGGAATATATTTTTAATTCAGGGATATGTAAATCGGTAATGTGTATAATATTTGCCATGGTAATATGTCCTTTTATAAAAGCTGTTACCGGTATGTTTCCATAGGATAACAGCTTTATATATTATTTTATGCGAATTTAGTCCTCAACAAGTCTTAAACCTGCAGTGTCAGTAACGGGAAGAGAGAAAACTACGGCTTTTGCTTTGGTTTCCAAGCCGGCTTTTTCCATAATCGCTTTCATGATTGGATTTTTTTGTTCCGTTTTTGTGACGATGTAGATTACTTCTTTTTCTGCGGCTAGGGTAACACCCATAAATTTATCAGCAGCTTCAATTCCTGTGCCTTTGGCATGTATTACGGTTCCGCCGTAAGCTCCGGCATCCCTTGCGGCATCCATAATTAATTCTGTATATCCGTGTTCGGCAATAACAATAATAAGTTCGTGATCTGTGTTCTGCAAGGTTGATTCCTCCTCTTTGATATAATCCTGGCTTTCAATCAGATATTGTAAGGTTTTTTTGCCACCCACACTGCTTAAAGGAATCGTAAAAGCAATTCCGCCGCCGGGGGCATCGATTTGAAGTTCTTTCTGTAATTGTTTTTTTACGGTTGCCCATGTATGATCTTCGATAATAGAAAAGGCAACTGCTTTATCGTTGGTGTCCAAGCCAAGATAATCCAGTATTTCATTTGTTGCGGTTCCGTAACCAAGGGATACGAACATAACATATAAGTTGTTTTTTTGATATAACTGCAAATATTGATTTATTTTTTTTCTGTCTACGATGGTAGTCATCATATAAATATTACTCACGACAGCCTCCTTTTTATTTCAGTCAAAAAAGATTTAAGGTTGCATTACAGTTCGATGATATCCATATCGCCGAAAGTATCCAGTGGGGTATGACCGGTTTGGTACACGGTCTCTTTGTGAAGTTTGCTTTCTTTTATCTTGAAGATCAGTCCCATAATCTGAATCGTAATCAGCGGCGTCATGGCAACCATGGCTACAATCCCAAAAGCATCCGTAATAATGTTTCCGCCTAAAGCTTCGCAGGCTCCCATTGCAAAAGGAAGCAGGAAAGTAGCGGTCATTGGACCGGAGGCAACACCACCGGAGTCGAATGCGATGGCGGTAAAAATTTTAGGAACAAAAAAGGTTAAAATCAATGCAATTGCATATCCGGGAATCAATAACCATAAAATGGAGATTCCGGTCAGTACTCGAATCATGGCAAGTCCAACGGAAGCAGCCACACCGATAGATAAACTGGTTCCCATAGCCTTTGCTGAAATAGCACCTGAAGTAATTTCTTCTACCTGTTTGGTAAGGACGAATACAGCAGGCTCTGCCAATACGATGAAGTAACCGATTATCATACCGATTGGGATGATGATCCATGCGTAGGGGAGAGATGCTATGGTTTGACCGAGGAAATTACCTGCGGGCATAAAACCGACATTTACGCCGGTTAAAAAGAGTACCAAACCAATATAGGTATATGCCAAACCGACACAGATTTTAATCAAGGTACGTTTATTGATGTCTCTTGAAATTAACTGAAAAATTCCAAAGAAAACAATAATCGGCAACAAAGAAAGTGCAATTTCCATCATATATGTAGGAATTTCGGTTGCGAACAGTTTCCACAGAACTACAGTGTCTGAAATGGTAGGTATCGCCTCCGATACTTGCTCGGTTTGTTCCGGTTTAAAAATTAAACTTAAAATTAACACGGCGAGAATCGGTCCGATGGATGACATGGATACAAGACCGAAACTGTCATCTGCTGCATGCTTATCGCTTCGGATTGCGGAAACACCCACACCAAATGCCATAATAAAAGGTACGGTCATAGGGCCGGTGGTAACACCGCCGGAGTCAAAAGCAATGGCAAGGAAATCTGCCGGTGCAAACATTGCTAACCCAAATACAATGATATAAAAGAATACCAGTAAAAAGGATAAAGGAATGCTGAACAGCATACGTAAAACGGCAAGTACAAGGAAAATGGCAACCCCGAGGGCTACCGCAAGGATTAACACCAGATTGGGTACGGAAGGAACCTGCTGGGCAAGCACCTGTAAATCCGGTTCGGATATGGTGATAAAGAACCCCATTACCAACGTAATAAAAATTATTAAAAACAGATTTTTTGACTTGGTCATAATGGTACCTACACGCTCACCAATGGGAGTCATGGAGAGTTCCACACCAACGTTAAAGAACAACATTCCAATCGTAAGCAGGACAGCACCCACCAAAAAAGTCATTAATATTCCGGGTGGAATCGGGGCAATCGAAAAACATAAAAGCAAAACGATAATCAAAATCGGAAAAACTGCTTTTAAGGTTTCCGCCATTTTTTCTTTGAATTTAGAACGCATAAACTGCAATGGAATTCACACCTTTCGTTTATTATTTCGTCGCATTCAGCGTCGCTTGTTTTTCTCTACGTGAACATTATAACATATTTTAACATAAAGATATGGTAAAAGTTTGTTTCCTTTTATCGAAAATATTGACAAAAAACAATGGGAAAACTATAATTTTATTATTGAAAATGACCATCTTTAGGATGTAAAACGATAAAAAACAGATGGCCGTGAAGGGAGATAAAAGAAATGGCAAATTACTATCAGCCGGAGGTTGAATGCGCTTCCTTGGAGGAGATGCGTGCAATCCAGAATGAAAAACTTGTAAAACAGGTAAAACGCGTTTACGAAAATGTGGAATATTACCGTAATTTAATGGATGAGAAAGGTGTTAAGCCTGAGGATATTCAGTCAATTGATGACTTACATAAGTTACCTTTTTTAACCAAAGCAGATTTAAGAGATGCATACCCTTACGGATTACTGGGTACTGATTTAAAGAATTGTGTTCGTATTCAGTCTACCAGCGGTACAACCGGTCGCCGCGTTGTGGCATTCTATACCCAGAAGGATGTTGATATGTGGGAAGAATGCTGTGCGCGTGCAATTATGGCAGTTGGCGGAACCAATGAAGACGTTTGCCAGGTTGCTTACGGTTATGGACTTTTTACAGGTGGACCCGGATTAAACGGCGGTTCTCATAAGGTTGGTTGTTTGACACTTCCTATGTCTTCCGGTAATACAGAACGTCAGATTCAGTTTATGCAGGATTTACATTCTACCATCATCTGCTGTACACCTTCTTACGCAGCATATATCGGTGAAACCGTAAAAGAAATGGGACTTAAGCCCGAAGACCTTGATTTGAAGGCTGGTATCTTCGGTGCAGAACCTTGGACGGAAGAAATGCGTCGCAACATCGAGAAGTCTCTCGGTATTAAGGCATATGATATCTATGGTCTTACTGAAACAAGCGGACCGGGTGTATCTTTCGAATGTGAAGAGCAGACCGGTATGCATATTAACGAAGACCACTTCCTTGCAGAAATCATTGACCCTGAAACAGGCGAAGTGCTTCCGGAAGGCGAGAAGGGTGAATTGGTATTTACAAGCCTTGATAAGGAAGGATTCCCGCTTCTCAGATATCGTACAAGAGATATCTGCGTACTTTCCAGAAAGAAATGTTCTTGCGGACGTACTTTGATTAAGATGAGCAAGCCTATGGGTAGAAGTGATGATATGATGATTATCCGTGGCGTTAACGTATTCCCTTCACAGATTGAAACCGTTCTTCTCAAGGAAGGTTATTCAGAGAACTACTTAATCGAAGTAGACCGTGTAAACAATACCGATACTCTTGATATCTCTGTAGAACTTACACCGGAACAGTTTACAGATACCATGAAGGATTTGACAGCCAAAGAAAAGGCTCTTGCAAATGCAATTAAGACTATGCTTGGTATCAATCCTAAGGTTCATCTTGTTGCACCTAAGACCATCACAAGAAGTGAAGGCAAGGCTGTCAGAGTAATCGATAGAAGAAAGCTTCATGACTAAATAAAAGGGGGTTTTAATTATGAGCGTAAAACAGATTTCAGTTTTTATTGAGAATAAAAAAGGTAAACTTGCAGAAGCAACAAAGTTTATTGCAAGCCATAACATTAACTTAAGAGCATTGTCTATTGCGGACACACAGGACTTCGGTATTCTTCGTATTATTTGTGAAGATCCCGAGAAGGCAAATGAAGCCTTAAGAGAAGGTGGTTTCCTTACTACAATGACGAAGGTTCTTGCAGCACCCATTTCCGATGAACCCGGAAGTTTGGCAGCAATCCTTGAAGTGCTTTCAGAGTCTAATGTTATTGTGGAATATACTTATGCATCTCTTTCTGAAAAGCATGGAGCGTACATGATTCTTCGTGTGGATGACAATCAGGTGGCAGCGGCTGCTTTGGCAGGTGCAGGCATTAAGACTGTGGATCAGGCAGACTTATTTTAATTCTTGACAAATGGAAAAAATTAACTTACACTTGAAGCAAGTTATGAGGGAGTAATCAGTACATTTGTTAGAATGTATTGTAATTATCGTCAATACGGTGCGTAAATGCACCCGGTAATGCATGAAATGGTGAGACTCACAACCGGCAGAACGCCGGTCGTGGGTCTTTTATATTTGTTACATGCAAGCGAAAAGAAAGCGAGTGTGAAGGAGAGTAAAAATGTTACTTATTATTGAAGGCTTAACTATGTGTTTTATTTTATTGATGATTTGCGTTGTTGGCACTGCAAACGGAGCGGTGGGATGCGTATACTTTTATGAGCCGGAAGTGCAGGAAAGAGTTGTGGAACTCGGGCTTACAACCAAGGCAAAGATTAAAAAGGATTATGCAGTAGCCGGAGTTTTCCTGTTTGTTCCGATTCTGGTATTTGTCCCTGCGATGGTATATTTCATCAACGGTGCCAGAGGATTTATGGATATATTCGTACAAATCACCATTATTTTAATGATTGAGGGTTTGTTTGACCGTCTCTTTATCGACTGGTTTTGGGTGGGCAAAACCAAAGCGTGGTTGATTCCGGGTACGGAAGATTTAAAGCCCTATATTCCTAAGAAAACCAAGATTCACAAATGGATCGGAACTTTGGTTGTCTATCCGATTCTGGCGGCTGTTTTGGCAGGGATTTTGTCATTGTTTTAAGTTGGATGATTCATATAATTGTAGCGTTATATTATGTAACAGAGGTTGAAGTAATACATGCGAGGTAAAATATGAACGGTGTAAACAAAACTTTATATATTCCTTTGTACGGCAAGGCGAAGGTCAGTAAAAAGAACATTATTTTAAAAGATCCCACGGCGGAGCATATTTGGGCGCAGGAAAGTTTTCCTTTAAAAGGGAAATCCAAGTCTAAGTGGCTTGCCTATTATATGGGTATGCGCGCCTGGGTGTTTGATGAGTGGCTCCGAGGAATGATGCGAAAGAATCCCGAGGCGGCGGTTTTGCACATTGGATGCGGTATGGACAGCAGAATTCATAGAGTGGGCAACGAAGGCCGCTGGTACGACATTGATTTTGCAGATGTGATAAAAGAGCGCAAGAAATATTACGAAGAGACAGATACTTATCATATGGTTGCTTCTGATGCCAGAGATACTGCATACTTATCAAATATCAGCGGAACGGATGCAATTGTGGTGTTGGAAGGCATCAGCATGTATTTAAAACCGGAAGAATTAGAGCAACTTCTTGTTGATTTAAGCAGTCACTTTACAAGCATTCATATTTTGATGGATTGTTATACAACCAAGGCGGCTAAGGCGTCTAAACATAAAAATCCAATCAATGATGTAGGAGTGACCGTGGTTTACGGTTTGGATGAGCCTACGAAATTGTCTGAGAATGTTCGTAAATCAAATTGTAAAATACATAATTTTAAATTCATCAAAGAGCATAATATGACGCCGGAAGAAAAAATCAATGAATTAAAAGGTTTGGAAAAGTTTATTTTTAGAAGATTGTTTGCAGGTAAGTTTTCAAAATCGTTATATCGTATGTATGAATTTGAAAAATAGAATGTATTAAGCAAAATAAGGAACTCAAAATATGTATTGATTTAATTTATAGTCAATGAAGGAATGTATCATTAAGGAGAAATGGATGAATTTTTACGAATTTGGAGATGAAAATAACCCGATTATGGTTTTGATTCATGGTGTGATTCAGCCCTGGGACAGCATGATGGAAGAGATTGAATATTTTCAGGTGGACTATCATGTGTACGCTGTGGAATTGGATGGACATACTCAGGATAAGTCCACGAAGTTTGAGTCGTTGGAAGCAGAGGCAAAGGAAATCGAAGAGTTTTTCTTTCAAAAGGGCATAAATCAGGTAGATGTTTTGTGTGGTTTTTCCATGGGCGGTGCCATTGCTCACGTGGTTTGGAAGAATCAGCGTTTGAAAGTGCGCAATCTAATTATGGACGGTGCACCGCTGGTTCCGTATCCTAAGATGATGGAAACTTTTATGACGAAGAATTATCTGGATATTATACATAAGTCCAAGGGGAGGGACGCGAAGACTTTGAAAAATTTCGAGAAGAACTTCCTGCCAAAGAAGTATCTTGACAGTTACTTAAAACTTGCTGATAATATGAGCGATGAATCTCTTGGCAATATCGTGCATTCGGCGAGTACAAGTGCTTTGTATACCATCATTCGAAATGACAGCCGGATTCTTTATATTCACGGTACGAAAATGAATGAAATGTATTCCAAGAAATCAGCAAAGTTATTAAAGAAAGCCTATCCGGAGTCGGAGGTAATCTGTTATAAAGGCAAAGCACATTTGGAATGCGCCATTTATGAGCCGGAAGTATGGTGTAAAGATGTGAGGGCGTTTCTTGAAAAAGATGAAAAATCAGGAGTATAAGAAATGAATTTAGGAGTTGCTTTTTTTGTCAAAAGTGTTTTGTTGGGTGTAGGTCTTGCTATGGATGCTTTTTCAGTGTCTTTGGCAAACGGTTTGAATGAACCCAAAATGAAGAAACATAAGATGTGCGGTGTAGCAGGTGTTTTTGCCGGATTTCAGTTTGCAATGCCCATGATTGGTTGGATTTGTGTTTCCACGATTGCAAGGCTTTTTGGTATATTTGAAAAGTTTATTCCCTGGATTGCGTTGATTCTGCTTGGATATATCGGCGGTAAAATGCTTTATGAGGGCATTAAAAATAAAGATGCACAAGAGGATAAACCGAGCGTTGGTTTGAAAGGTCTTTTGTTACAGGGGATAGCCACTTCCATTGATGCGCTTTCTGTTGGTTTTACCATTTCTGAATATAATTGTATGGAAGCATTGCTGGCCTGTCTTTTAATTGGCGCGGTTACTTTTATCATATGTTTTGCAGGACTCGTGATTGGTAAAAAAGCAGGGACCAAACTTGCGGGCAAAGCCGGAATTGTAGGCGGTGTGATTTTAATCGGCATTGGTTTGGAAATATTCATTACGAGTTTTATATAAAAGGGATAAAGCGCAATATAGCAAATTTTACCAGGTTCTTACACCGTCAATGTGCAGGAAACGAGCACGTTCATATACATAGGTTGACAGTGGCCTGTCTAGGGCATCAAAAGTATGGGCGGCAACCAGAATTTCAGGAGTGACAGAGGTAATAACCGGTGAATGATAAAAGTGTCCGTCGGCGGTGCCAAGTTGTACGATATCACCGGGCATTACTTCCGATGCAGATACTTCGCGGGCAAAAGGACCGACAGAGCGGTTGTTGATTAAAAAGTGATACAGATATTCCACGCCACTCCAGGAGGGACTACGGTCATAAGAAGAGCGGTAGAACCAACCAAAGGTGGGGGTATAATTCATGACGCGGGCACCGGCATAAATGCTTTGGGAAGCAAAGTTGGTGCAATCACCACCGATTTTTTCGAAATTATAATAGGACGGATTCCGATGCATTGCCCATCGCCTTGCATAAGTAACTGCAGCATCACGGTTATAAAGAATTTCACGCATAATGTCTCGATTCTTAAGAATTTTAGGATGTTTTATGGAAATATAAAACAGTTCTGAAATTCTTTTTTGTATTTATTTTTATAATATGAAAAAGACACGGTTTGGGTGTTTTTTATAAACAGAAATGTATGATAGTTATTGTTTTATTTTCGGGAATCGATATAATAATAGAAAGGACCGTCTGAAAGTATGAGACGTGCAATTTTGAATTTATAAAATGATAGAAACAGAAGCCGGAGACCAATATGGAGCCGATTTATGATTATACAGAGAATTCGGAGAAAGACAGAGAATTCTATAAAGAGATGGAGCGCAGAAGACTGCGTCGCTTGGAAAAAAGAAAGCAGGAAAAACGAAAAAAACTGATTGTATCAATGCTTTTATCTGCAGGTGTTATTTTTATTATGATTGCGATTGGTATAGGTGTTGTAAACAGAAGAGATACGGCAGATACAGAGAGTAGGGAAGGGTTCCCGGAAGAAGCAGGTATTGAAGCAAGTTCGCCGGATTCAAAGCCCGGTGAAGAAGAGGAGGAATCAGATACCGGTAGTTTGGTGACGGAATCTAATGATAATGAAGTTACAACAGAACCGGATTTGGAAGAACCGTCGACGGAGCAAAGCACGGAAGGAATGAACACATCGGAAACTTCCGCGCAAGGCGAAAAGAAGACATATCAGTTTGATTCTACGCCGAATACAGTGAATATTTACAGTGAAGAAGTCATCAGTACACATTCTATTTTAGTTAATGTGAATGACGATACAATTGTTGCCGCAAACGGAACTTATGACCGGATTTCGCCGGCATCCATGACCATAGTTTTGACTGTTCTGGTGGCAGCGGAAGCCATTGAAAAATCAGATTTGGATGATACTTTTACAATGACGCTTGAGATTACGGATTATGCCTATATCAATGATTGCAGTTATGTAGGATTTTTGGACGGAGAAGTTGTAACGGTAAGGGATTTGTTTTACGGAACCGTTCTTCCCTCCGGTGGGGATGCGGCCGTGGGACTTGCAACTTATGTAGCAGGCTCGCATGAGGCGTTTGTAGATATGATGAATGCCAAATTGGAAGAACTGGGATTGTCGGACAGTGCACATTTTACAAACTGTGTAGGGTTATATGATAACAATCACTATTGTACGGTTTATGATATGGCGGTGATTATGGATGCGGCTATGGAGAATGAGTTGTGTAGAGAAGTATTGTCGGCTCATATTTATACAACCACCCCTACGACACAGCATCCGGAAGGAATCGAGATTTCGAACTGGTTTTTGCGAAGAATCGAAGATAAAGATACCGGCGGTTTGGTGGTCGGAGCCAAAACAGGATATGTGACAGAATCCGGAAGTTGCGCGGTAAGTTATGAAGAGTATGCGGACGGAACACCGTATATCTGTGTTACAGCAGGGGCAACCAGCAGTTGGCGATGCATTTATGATCATGTAGAGATTTATAACCGATATGTTCCAAACGGAGAATGACATTTGCGAAATTAACAGTATAATTAAAATATAAAAAGGGTAAAATAGCGGATTAGTTTTATGTTTTGACAGAGTGTGCAATCAGGAAAGATTGTACACTCTTTTTATAAATTAAAAAAATGTTGCAAAAACAAGATAGTAGTGATAAGATACTAAATATAAAATTTTTATAAGGAGGAAAGTTATGAAAAAATTATTTCAGAATAAATCATTTATCATTATAGCCGGTTCCATTGTTGCGTTGTTGATTGCAATAGCAGTGGTGGGATATTTTACAATTCAGTTATTAACGGGCGCATACACTTCATGCGGCGAGGGCGAGGCCTGTATTTTGGATTTGCATGTTCGTACTTTTGTGGAAAATGATGCGGGAATCTATCACGTCAGATATCCGAACACTTACTATATTGTAACAGATGAGGGTGGCGGAAAATGTACTTCATATAATTTGGAGAATCCGATAGATACATTGGAAATGTCGAAGAAGGATTATAATTACATTGTTAATTATGTGGAAAGTCTTCCTGATTTAATGGAATCTGTTCAATCGGGAAAATATGAACCTGGAGATGAGTTGTATTCAACATATTATATAATGATTAACTATTATACGGAAGACGGAGAATTAAAAGAAAAAACAATTATGGGATATAATGAATTTCCTATGGGTTGGAACCGATTTATTGATCGTGTTAATAAAATTTGTGGTGATGAATATCTTCCCGGAAAAGGTAAGGTAGTAAGGTTTTCGGATGCATTGTTAACGGAATGGTTTGGTGTGACGGAAGATGACGTTAGGGAAGGAACTTTACAGGATGTCATTGATTATAGTCTTTTAGATATATATGATATTACCCAAAATTTCAGTATGCAGGGATACATCGAAGATTATAACGTATCAGTTCATGAAGAGTGGTTGGAGCCATATATGGCTTATGAATTAAAGGAAGTCGAGAGTACGGAAGAAGAGTATAATACTTTTGTGAATGACATGCTTGAACGCATCGATAATCCGGCATGGATAGAAACAAGAAGCATCAAAACCGGATTGCGTTATTTTGAAAATATTGAAACCGGACAGTATTTTTATATCGGCAGAACTGTGGATTTTGAACAAATGGAGTTGGTGGAGCCCTACGCAGAAGGATATCCGTACGGAATTGTCTGGGCATATACATCTTTTGGCACGATTGATATGTATTTTGTTTACAGTCCCTGCGGGAAATATATTTTTGCATGCAAAGAATGTCCGGAAGCGATTTTTGATTTTCTGGAAATAGAATATTAAATTGTAGAATTGTTTTGCGAAAGATAAAAATATGATTTTTTAACTTTACTCCATAAAAGTAATGGATATATGCGTATCTATTATGAAAGGGTATATTGATATCCCAAAACGATTGAGGAGAGAAAAATGAAAAAAGCAACAGTATTATTGGTTATAACATTTGTAATGATGTTCTGTTTTGTTGGTTGCAAAGCGGAAAAAGATTTAAAAGTAAATAAGATTGAACAGTTAGAAGTTTGGTGTGCCATGGAGAATGAAGCGGATATTTATCACATCAGATATCCTCATTATTATTGTAAGATTCATTCTGAAACTTCCAAGTGTAGTATTTATGATTTCGAGAATGCGATAGCGCGCGAAAATCTTTCGGAAGAGGATTACATATACCTGACGGACTATGTTATGAATTTGGAATCTTCCGACCATGATGCAGAAGATATAGGAACTTATCGCATTTATCTTCATTATTATGATGAAAACGGTGTGAAGCAATCAAAAGCAGTATATGGTTATAACGATTTTCCGGAGGGCTGGAGCGAGTTTATCAGTCGTGTGAATACTATCTGCGGTGATGAATATTTAAGTTGTGAAGGTGATATTGTAGAGGTGACGCCGGAATTCCTTACCGATAAGTTCGATGTGACGGATGAAGATGTAAAAGAAGGAACGCTAGCCGATGTAATTGAACAAAATAAATTAGATATTTTTGAAGTAACGGAGTCCGGCTTTAATATGGAATTTCAATTAGAAAAGTATTATGCCGGCATAAAAGAAGATGCCATTGCACCATTCCGTCCGACACAACTTGATATGGTTGACTGTACATCCGAAGAATATAATGCGTTTATTGAAGAATATTTGAGTGAACTGGGTGGCGAATGGGAGGAACTGGAAAGTGATCAGCAACACCTGAGATATTTTCATAGTACTACGGATGCCAGATACTTTTATATCGGTAAAAGTGCAGATTTGGGCCTGTTGGATGTAGAATATGATGATGTTTACGGATATTATAATATCTTTTTAGATGCACATATGGAAGATATGTCTATCCGAACTGATTTTTACTATAGCATCAATCATAAATTCATTCTGGTGGATGTATCGGATACGGATATGCTTTTGGCATATATCGGTGTCGGAGCCGGAGAATAGGAAGAATTAGGGATAAATCCTTGGATTTATCCCTTTTATACTTTTATCTTGTAAAAATCTGGCACCAGTAGTCGGTTCCGTTGGCATTTTCATAGTAGCCGACGCCGATGGTAGTAAAGTTTGCATTCATAATGTTTGCGCGGTGTCCGGAACTGTTCATCCAGGCCTTCATAACTTCTTCGGGAGTACGCTGGCCATAGGCAATGTTTTCACCGGCGCTTCTGTAGGAAACGTTCTGTTCTTTTAATGCAGTGGCAAAAGAACTTCCGTCAGGACGAGTGTGAGAGAATGACTGCTCACATTCTTTCGCGCGAACCATTGCGGCTGCCTGTATTTTGGTGTCAATAGTTAAAGGCGCAAGGCCTTTTTTGGCACGTTCTGCGTTTACAAGGTTCACAACTTCCTGAATAAAAGCGTGCTCACTCGTGTCATTGTTGCCGGGAAGGTTTTCTTCCGTGGATCCGCTGTTGCCGGAGTCGTTATTGCCGGGATTGTTTGTACCTGGGAGGTTGGTTTCGGGCCGATTGATATCCGGTGCATTACAGTTGAACTGATCACAATTTGGAATATTGCAACTTGGTGTGTTGCAATCCTGTGAATCATTGCAGTTAGGAAGTGTAATATCGGGCAAACAGTTCTGTAGAATACCTGGAAGTGTTTGGGAGTTACAGCCTAACTGATATGTGTAAACTTTCCCGTTTCCAAGATTATATGCATGGAAGTTAGGCACTGCGGCATGCGTTGTAATTGCCTGTCCGCCAACCAACAATACTGTCAATGCAGTTGTTGTAAATAAAGTTACCTTTCTCATAAGTATCTCCTTTCAAATGGTAAAATTTGTAACAAATATTACAAAAATGTTACAAAACAATCCTAAAGGCATTTATACTCAATTTCAAGTTGTAAAATATGGTAAGAAACTTTTGCGACAGTTATTGTATCCGTTGCAAAGTACTGAAAAATATGTATAATAAAATGAGTTTGAAAGAAATTTATAGGTAAATTTATTTGCGATATAAAAGCATATATTATGGATTAATATAATCAAAGAATGGATGAAAAATATGTATTTTGATGATTTTATATTACATGAAACACTTCAAATTGCACCGGTAATCATTGAAAAAGAGGAGATGGTTGCATTCGCCAAAAGATATGATAATATCCCCTTGCATACGGATGAGGAGTATGCCAAATGTACTCATTTCGGTCAATTGATTGCCCCCGGCGTAATGTCGTTTATGTCGGTATGGGCGAATTATCTGCAGATTGATTTGGCGGGAGAAGAACTTCTTGCGGGTAAATCTACCAAGATTGAGTGGTTCAAACCGGTATTTGCGGGGGATGAACTGACTGCAGAAGTGGTTGTGACAGGGCTTAAAGAGCGTAACGAAAAGAATGGCATCGTAGAGATTACGTTCTATGTAAAAAACCAAAATGGTGATTTGGTCTTGACTGATGTGACCGAAATGATTGTAAAGCGCAGAAGAGAAATGAAGTAAAAATTTCAAAGATTAAAGTTGATATTTCAACGGAGAAGTGAATCCCCTTTTGCAGGTAATCAAGCCTGACAAAGGGGGTTATTTTATGTAATATTCTTTAATCTAATTCTGCAATTTGATTATACAAATCTGCATATCTGCCGTTGGCAGCCATTAATTCCTCGTGAGTACCGCGCTCTACAATACGGCCTTTTTCCAGCACCATAATAGCATTGGCTTTACGGACAGTGGATAAGCGGTGTGCAATCACGAAAGTAGTGCGGCTTTCCATAATGGCATCCATACCTTCTTCGATGTGTTTTTCTGTTCGGGTATCGACGGAACTTGTCGCCTCATCCAGTACTAAAATGGGGGCTTTGCTAATCGCCGCTCTAGCGATATTCAGCAATTGTCGCTGACCTTGTGAAAGGTTTGCGCCGTCACTTTCCAATACCGTGTCATAACCATTGGGCAAGTGCATGATAAAAGAGTGGGCAGAGGCAATTTTAGCCGCTTGAATAACTTCTTCATCAGTGGCATCCAATCTTCCGTATCGGATGTTTTCGCGAACAGTTCCGGTAAACAGGTGAGTATCCTGCAGAACCATAGCAATGTTCTGACGCAGATAAGAACGTTCCAGTTTTTCGATGGGAATATCATCTATGGTGATTTCTCCGGTCAGATTATCGTAAAAGCGTGATAAAAGGTTGGTTACCGTGGTTTTACCTGCACCGGTGGAACCGACAAAAGCGATTTTTTGTCCGGGTTTTGCATACAGTGTAATATCATGTAAAACCGTAACTTCCGGTACATAACCGAAACTGACGTTGTTTAAACGAATATGTCCTTTTATACGGTCAGGCCTTACTGTATCTTTATCCGGAGTTTCCGGTTCTTCGTCCAACACTTCAAAAATTCGTTCGGCACCGGCAAGGGCCGAAAATACCGTGTTCATCTGCATAGAGATTTCATTAATCGGACGGTTAAAAGAACGGGTGTAATTTAATGAAATCGTCAAACCGCCAATATCAAATCCTTTCAAGATTACCAATAATCCGCCCACACAGGCTGTAATTGCATAAGAAACATTACAAAGTTGGTGCGTGACCGGTCCCATAATGCCGGCTGTAAACTGAGCCTTTTTCTGAGCCTGACAAAGTTGGTTGTTTAAATATTCGAATTCTTCCATGGCAATCTGTTCATGATTGAACACCTTAACGACCTTCTGTCCGGAAATGGTTTCTTCTGAAAAGGCATTGAGCATACCAAGGCTGCGTTGTTGTTGGATGTAAGCATTCTGTCCGTATTTTATGATAAGTTTACTTGCCAGGGTTAAAAGCGGTGTCATTACAATGGTAATCGCACCAAGAATCGGATTGGTATAAAGCATTAATATTATGGTTCCTACGATGGTGATGGCACCGGAAATGATTTGAATCAGAGTAGTGTTCAACATTTCGCCGATGGCATCTACGTCATTGGTAAAACGACTCATAATATCGCCGGTTGCGTGGGTATCAAAGTAACGCATGGGAAGACTTTGTATCTTGCGATACAGGTCATTTCGCATATGCTTCAGGGAGTTTTGGGAAACCGTCAGCATAATCCGTTGCTGTGCCCATTGAGAGAAGACTGCAACTGCATAAATAACAGCCATAACCCCAAGCCCTAAGCCTAATCCCTGTAAGCGTCCGGTTAAATCCGAATTAGAGGCATCGAAGTAGATAAATTTATTCATAATCGGACGTAAAATATAGGATGCAATCAGGTTTGCAATGGTGAAAATAACGGAGCAAAGCAGTGCGATCATAAATAAAAAGCGTTCTTTTGATAAATATGTAAGCAGACGTTTGATTGTCTTCCACATCTCTTTTGGTTTACCGGTAGCACCCATATTTCCGCGTTTGCCGGTTACATTCATTGTAGCGGCAGAAGAGCCGGACTCTTTTTGTGCAGAGGAGCCGTATTTGGCAGCAAGACGATTTTTTGTTGTTGTATCCATGTCTTAATCCTCCTTGTCATTCTGAGAATAATAGATTTCCCGGTATTCTTCGCAAGATTTCAATAATGCATTGTGGGTATCAAAACCTGCCACTTTTCCTTCATCCAGAACCAAAATACAATCTGCATCCTGAATAGAAGAGATCCGCTGTGCAATGATCAGTTTCGTAACTCCGGGAAGTTCATCACGAAATGCTTTACGAATGGAAGCATCCGTGGCATTGTCCACGGCAGAAGTAGAGTCATCTAAAATAATAATACGCGGTTTTTTTAACAATGCGCGCGCGATACAGAGTCTCTGCTTTTGACCGCCGGATAAGTTAACGCCGCCCTGTCCGAGTTCCGTTTCGTACCCATCGGGGAATCCTGTGATAAAACCATCCGCTTGGGCAAGACTTGCGGCGTGTTTTACTTCTTCGTCAGAGGCATTTTCATTGCCCCAACGTAAGTTTTCCGCGATGGTTCCTGCAAAAAGAGTATTTTTCTGTAACACAAAGGCAATGCTGTCACGTAAGTTGCTAAAAGACAGTTCTTTTACATTGATTCCGTCCACAAGAACTTCGCCTTCATTAGCGTCGTATAATCTTGGGATTAATGAAACCAGTGTGCTTTTTCCGCTACCGGTGGAGCCTACAATCCCAATCAGTTCGCCGGCATTGATTTTCAGGTTGATGTCGGAAAGTACATATTCTTTGTTATTTTTAAAATATTTGAAAGAAACCTTCTTGAATTCAATATCGCCACGGGTGATGCCTGTATCTTTATGTGCAGCATTTTCATCCGTCAACTCCACGATATTATCAAGGACTTCGGATACACGCTTATCGGAAGCCGCGGCTCTGGTGCCCTGTAAAACAATATTTGCAAGGAAGGTAAGCGCAGTTAAAATCTGAGACAGATATGTAATAAAAGCGGTTAATGTACCAAGTTCCATATCACCAACCATAATCTGACGACCGGAAATCCAAACTACCGCAAGGGTAGTAATATTTACTGCAAGGGCAGATACCGGTTGCATCAGTAACATTACTTTTAAGGCAGAGGTACTTTTGTTCACCAAATCGTCATTTACCTTGCCAAATCCTGCAATTTCATAGTCTTCCCGCACGAAGGATTTGATTACTTTTATATTTGTAATGGTTTCACCCACATCATTGTTCAGACCGTCAATTGCCTGTTGCATTTTGGTATAGCGGGGAGATGCCGTTTTAATGATTAAAGTAATGGCAATGGCAAGAATGGGGACAATAATCAGAATTGCCAGTGCGAGAGAAGGGTTTAATACAAACGACATAATCAATGCACCAATGAGCATAACGGGACTTCGGAAACAGCCGCGAAGCAGAGTTTGGGTAAAATTTTGAATCTGTGTGATATCATTCGTAATTCGTGTGATTAAAGAACCGGTACTGAATTCATCAATATCCGCAAAGGAAAAGGTTTGGATTTTACCAAAAACATCTTTGCGGATTCCTGCTGCCATTCCGGTAGAAGCATCAATGGTATATTTGGCTCCGAGAACACCTGTAATCAACATAGCAAGCGCAATCAAAGCCATAAAAATTCCCTGACGGATTACATAGTCCGTATCTCCGTTTGCGGCACCAACATTAATTAAATTGGCGTTAATATACGGGAGAATAAATTCTCCGCAGGCCTCTAATACCATAAAAAAAGGCCCCAGCAGGAAACTGTAGCGGTATTGTTTGGCATATTTCATATATTTCTTCATAAAAGCCTCCGATATATAATATCTTTGTAAAAATAATAAAAAAAGTTTAAAAATTGTTAAAAAAAGGTTTATAATATATTATATTGGATTTGTAAATTTTGTGAAAGTATATTTTGTGAAGAAATTTATGCTTATGTGTTGGCATACATAGATATCATATAAATGATAGAATATACTTCGTAAGAGGTGTGGAATGAAAATCGGTATGGTCTTGGAAGGCGGCGGAATGCGTGGAATGTATACCGCAGGCGTTCTGGATGTTATGTTGGAAAATGAAATACAAATAGACGGAATTGTAGGTGTGTCCGCAGGAACGGTATTTGGATGTAATTATAAGTCAAAGCAAATCGGAAGAGCAATCCGCTACAATAAGAAATATTGTAGGGACTCCAGATACGGTAGTTTTAAATCGCTTCTGAAAACCGGAGATATTTTTGATAAGGAATTCTGTTACAGTCAGTTGCCCAAGGAACTGGATCCGTTTGATTACAAAACATTTCAGGAGAATCCCATGGAGTTTTATGCAACCTGTACGGATGTCAATACAGGTAAAGCAGTGTATAAACGCTGTTATACAAGTGATGACAAAGAACTGGAGTGGTTTCGTGCTTCGGCATCTATGCCCTTGGTGTCTAAGGTGGTAGAAATTGACGGCGGAGCATATTTGGACGGTGGAATTGCGGATTCCATTCCCATTCGTTGGATGCGGGAAAAGGGATTTGAGAAAAATATTGTAATTCTTACCAGACCGGAGGGGTATCGAAAGTCAAAGAATAAGTTAATATGGCTGATGCGCATTGTATTACATAAGTATCCTAATTTTATTAAAGCAATGAAACTCCGTCATATTAATTATAATGAGTCTTTGGATGAATTGTACCGTTTACGTAAAGAGGGAAGTGTGTTTATTTTTGCACCGGATGCAGGTTTTGATACCGGCCGTACCGAGAGTAATCCCGATAAATTAGAAGCGGCCTATCGTATGGGAAAAAAACATGCCTTTGACCGTTTGGCTGAGTTAAGAACTTTTATGAAAGAAAATGACGAATAGATTTTCGCCAAAATATGATAAGTGAACGTGTCGAAAAAAAGAAAGAACGAAAGAAAAAGAGAAACTTGTAACAGGGTTTCTCTTTTTCTTTTCTAAAATTGTCGAATAGTGATTTTATATGCGGTTGAAATCAGTTGAAAAAACGATATTAAGTTATATATAATCAAGACGCCCCCGAAAAAAAGAAAATGGAGGAAATCATGGAACAGCTGAATTTAATGACTACGCAAGATAATGACAAGATGTTTAAAATGTTGTCGGATTTACTTCATGAAGAAAAAGAATTTCAAATTATGATTACGGTGCCCGGTGGTAAAACCAGTCCTGCTACGGTAAAAGCATATCAGGATGCTTCCGAAAAAATAGAAGAGCATGATCTGGAGAAAGATGTAACAGACATTATTCATGAAATCGGAGTGCCTGCCCATATCAAAGGTTATCAGTATTTAAGGGAAGCAATTATGATTTCCGTAAACGATACCGAGATGTTGAATTCCATTACCAAAATATTATATCCGACCATCGCCAAGAAATTTCAGACCACACCAAGTCGCGTGGAACGTGCCATTCGTCATGCCATCGAAGTGGCTTGGAGCCGCGGTAAAATGGAGACATTGGATGCAATGTTTGGTTATACAATCAATACCGGGAAAGGCAAACCGACGAATTCGGAATTTGTTGCGCTCATTGCTGATAAAATCCGTTTGCAATATCGGTAGATTTTGGGAAAATATATCTTTCATTCGTCGGAGAAATGATGTATAATAACAAATGATGATGTAAAAGACTCAGATCATGAGTGTGTTTACATTCTTAAAAGGGAATTTTAGGAAACCAAAAGGAAAATTGCGGAGGACGAAGTGATGAAAAACATCTTGTTTGTGGCTTCAGAAGGAGTTCCATTTATCAAAACCGGAGGATTGGCTGACGTTGTCGGATCTCTTCCCAAATGTGTGGACAAGCGCTATTTTGATGTGCGTGTCATGATACCGAAATATACCTGCATTCCTCAGGAATTGAGAGATAAAATGGTATATAAAACATCCTTTTATATGGATTTCAACTGGAAAAGTGAATACGTTGGTATTTTGGAAGCGGAAGTGGACGGCGTAATTTACTATTTCATTGATAACGAATCCAAATTCGGCGGTTTCCGCCCTTACAGCAGTAATGTGTTGGAGGATATTGAGAAGTTTGCGTTTTTCTCCAAGGCAGCATTGTCTGCAATGCCTTTGTTAGGCTTCAGACCTGATGTAATCCACTGTCATGACTGGCAGACAGGTCTTATCCCCGTATACTTAAAAGAACGTTTCCAGGGCAATGAATTTTTCCATGGAATCAAATCAATTATGACAATTCATAACTTGAAATTCCAGGGCAAGTGGGATGTAAAAACCATTAAAGACATGACCGGACTTCCTGATTATTTCTTTACGCCGGACAAGTTGGAAGCATACAAAAATGCGAACCTCTTAAAGGGCGGCTTGGTTTATGCAGACGCCATTACTACCGTAAGTGAGACTTATGCAAAAGAAATTATGACTCCTTTTTACGGTGAAAGCCTTGACGGATTGATGCGTGCAAGAGAACGTGATTTGCGCGGTATTGTAAACGGTATTGATTATACCGACTATAATCCCGAAAGCGATAAATACATTGAAGTAAAGTATGACGCTAAGAACTTCCGTAAAGAGAAGATTAAAAATAAGAGACTTCTTCAAAAAGAACTTGGTTTGGAAGAAAATGATAAGATTATGATGATTGGTATCGTATCACGTTTGACAGATCAGAAGGGCTTTGATTTGATTGCTTATATGATGGACGAGTTGTGTCAGGATGCGGTGCAGATTGTTGTATTGGGTACCGGCGAAGAACAGTATGAAAACATGTTCCGTCACTTTGATTGGAAATACAATAATAAGGTATCTGCCAATATTTATTATTCAGAGGCTATGTCACATAAAATTTATGCGGCATGTGATGCGTTCCTTATGCCTTCTTTATTTGAACCCTGCGGTTTGAGCCAGTTAATGGCGCTTCGTTACGGTACATTGCCTATCGTACGTGAAACCGGCGGTTTGAAGGATACGGTAGAACCTTACAATGAGTATGAAGGTACAGGTACCGGTTTTAGTTTTGTAAATTATAATGCACATGAAATGTTAAATACTATTCGTTACGCTGAGAAAATTTATTATGATAAGAAGCGTGAATGGAATAAGATGGTAGACCGTGCTATGGCGGCTGACTTCTCATGGGAAGTATCCGCTGCGAAATACCAGGAAATGTATGACTGGTTAATCGGCTAGTAAGAGAAAAAGAATAAAGGCGTTGCATTGATTGTGATGCAACGCTTTTGTTATGTTATAGGAGAAAAGTATGGCGTTTGACGGAATCACAATTGCAGGTATGGTTCACGAGTTATCCGAAAAAATAATTGGCGGACGCATTACCAAAATTTCACAACCGGAAAAAGACGAAGTGTTGTTAACGATAAAAAGTTTAAGCGGTCAGTATCGTCTTTTCATTTCTGCGTCCGCGTCTCTGCCTTTGATTTATCTTACCGAGGAAAATAAACCGTCACCGTTGACAGCACCGAATTTTTGTATGGTGCTCCGTAAGTATCTTCAGGGCGGCAGAGTAGTAGAGGTAATGCAGCCCGGATTGGAACGTGTCATTCAGATAAAAGTGGAACATTTGGATGAAATGGGAGATACCTGTATCCGAGTTCTTTGCTTTGAATTGATGGGAAAATACAGTAATTTGATTTTGTGTGATCATCAAAATGTGATTTTGGACAGTTTAAAACATGTTTCAGCGGTTATGAGTTCCGTAAGAGAGGTTTTGCCCCAGAGGGAATATTTTATACCGGTAACTGTGGAAAAGAAGAATGCATTATCCACGGATTATGATGAATTCGCAGGTGTTGCCAAAGAAAGTCGGCAGGCACCTTTTAAGATGATATATCAGTCCTATACCGGTATTTCACCCTTTATGGCGAGAGAGATTTGTAACAATGCCGATGTGGATGACCGTATTATGGCAGGAGATCTGGAAGAGGAGGTTTTGAAGCGTTTATACGGGGAATTTGAGCGTACGATGGAGGTTGTAAAACAACAGAAATACAATCCCTGTATGATTCTTGAAAACGGAAGTGTGAAGGAATTTGCCGTAATGGACGTTCTTTCTTATCCAAAGGAACAAAAGCAGTTTTTTGACAGTGTTTCCCAACTTTTATATGAGTTTTATGCATCCAAAAACAAAGAAGATGTTATGCGCCAAAAGTCACTTCACTTGCGCAAGACAGTGCAGACTGTTTTGGAAAGAGATTATAAAAAACTTGACCTGCAGCAAAAGCAGTTAAAAGATGCCGGAGAGCGTGAAAAGTATAAAATATACGGTGAACTGCTAAATGCCTACGGTTATCAGTTGGAAGACGGTTCGAAAGAAGCAAAGGTACTTAATTATTACACCAATGAGGAAATTACGATTCCGTTGGATGATACCTTGAGCATAAAAGAGAATGCAATCCGTTTTTTTGATAAATACGGCAAGATGAAACGTACCGAAGAGGCTTTGGCGACACAGACTATGGAAAATGAAGCGGAGATTGCCTATTTGGAGTCTGTACAGACTTTTTTAAATCTTGCTTCCACCAAAGCGGATTTACAACAGATTCAGGCCGAACTTGCTGAGCGTGGCTTTATAAAGAAAAGTTACGACAAAAAGAATAAAAAAATTGTCAATAAACCGCTGCATTATGTTATGTATGATGAATATGACATTTATGTGGGAAAAAATAATCTCCAGAATGAAGAAGTTACTTTTAAAATGGCCAACGGAAATGACTGGTGGTTCCATGCCAAAGGCGTTCCGGGGTCTCATGTTATTGTAAAATCACGAAATGCCAATCCGGCAACAGAGTGGGATATGCCGGATGAAGTATTTGAAGCGGCAGCCTGCCTTGCGGCGGTTTATTCCAAAAACAATGCGCAGGAGAAAACTGAAGTGGATTATATCCGTAAAAAGCATGTAAAGCGTCCCGGCGGCGGAGAACCCGGATTTGTAGTGTATTACACCAATTTTTCAATGATGATTGAAACAAATCTGCAAAGGTTTGCGTTGACGATGGCAAATTGATGAAGTATAATAAAAAAGAGTGTGCCGTTCTGTATCTTTATATATATTTGAAGATATTACCAAGGGGAAGGTTATGCGGCAGATTAAGTATGGTATGTTAGAATGGAGTATAGTTAAATGGTTAAAAGTATGACAGGCTTCGGCAGATTTGAAGTTGCCGAAGGAAACCGTAAATGTACGGTTGAAATTAAGTCAGTAAATCACAGATATCTTGATTTAAACATTAAAATGCCTAAGAAGTTGAATTTCTTTGAGGCAGCAATCCGTAATGTATTAAAAGAATATATCCAGAGAGGTAAAGTGGATGTATTCATTACTTATGAGGATTTGACGGAACAGAATGTCAGCATTAAATACAACCATGATTTGGCGGCTGAGTATTTGAAATATCTTCGTCAGATGGCGGAAGAATTCGGTTTGGATGATGACATCAGGGTATCAACGCTTTCCCGTTATCCCGAAGTATTTTCCATGGAAGATGTGGATATTGATGAGGAAGAACTTTGGAATATGCTTGAAAAAGCAATCCGTAAGGCTGCAGAAGGTTTTGTGGAAACCAGAATAAAAGAAGGTGAGAACCTTCGTAATGATATGATTTCCAAATTGGACGGAATGTTAAAGCATGTAGATTTTATTGCGGAACGTTCCCCTGCCATTGTACAGGAATATAAGCAGCGCTTGGAAGAAAAAGTAAAAGAACTGCTTGAGAGTAACGTGGATGAAGCACGTATTTTGACAGAGGTAACCATTTTTGCAGATAAGTCCTGTGTGGATGAAGAATTGGTTCGTTTGCGCAGTCATATCGAAACTACCAAAGAAACACTTATGCAGGGCGGAAGTGTCGGACGTAAATTGGATTTTATTGCCCAGGAAATGAACCGTGAAGCAAATACTACGCTTTCCAAGGCCAACGACCTTGAGATTTCCAATGTTGCAATTGAATTAAAGACCGAGATTGAAAAAATTCGTGAGCAGATTCAGAATATTGAATAAGTATTTTTTATCATTGGGGAATGTGTCGTTAGGGAAGAGAGCGGTTACAGACAGAATTCGTTAGGGTACGCAGGAGTAAATGATATGACAAACAAAGGTATTTTAGTGGTTTTATCCGGTTTTTCCGGTTCCGGCAAGGGAACCTTGGTAAAGCGTCTTTTGGAAGAATATGATAATTATGCTTTGAGCATATCCATGACCACCCGTCTGCCAAGACCCGGTGAAGAACATGGCAAATCGTATTTCTTTGTAACCAGAGAGGAATTTACAAGCACTATTGAGCGTGACGGCTTGTTGGAGTACGCGCAGTATTGTGATAACTTTTATGGCACGCCGAAGGCTTACGTAGAGGAGCAACTCGCCAATGGTAAGGATGTGATTCTGGAGATTGAAGTGCAGGGTGCTTTGCAAATTAAGGAGAAATTTCCTGAAACTTTGTTATTATTTGTGACACCGCCTTCTGCCAAAGTATTGAAAGAACGTCTGGCAGGCAGAGGAACCGAAACGGAAGAAGTAATCAATAAGCGTATGCGCAGAGCCGCGGAAGAAGCGGACAGTATGGCTT
This sequence comes from Lachnospiraceae bacterium, assembly GCA_017473115.1. Lineage (GTDB taxonomy): Bacteria > Bacillota > Clostridia > Lachnospirales > Lachnospiraceae > UBA3766. Next base: position 224,221 of record JAFUNC010000004.1, on the reverse strand, counting down.
TATATGATAATATTATTGTGAATGATGATTTGGAAGCATGCGTGAAATATACTCATAATGTAATCCAATCAGCACACAGTACCCCTGACAGGGTTTCTAAATTAATAGTAAATTTAAAAGAAGAGCTGAATGGCTTTTCGGAAGGAGAGTAAAAATATGTTACACCCGTCTTATTCAGATTTAATGGATGTAGTAAACAAAGAGGTTGAGCAGGGCGAAGCACCGGTTGTAAACAGCCGTTATTCGATTGTTATGGCTACGTCAAAAAGAGCTCGTGAAATCATTGATGGAGATGAGCCCATGGTAAAGGCTGATGGCAAAAAAGCCCTTTCTATTGCTGTGGAAGAATTGAGTGAAGCAAAGTTGAAAATTGTCGGCGACGAAGAATAATGAGAGAGAAATGTGCCCTTTTTGGGGGCACATTTTTGAAATCTACGGCATGTACAGTGCTGTTTTGGGGTATAAACGATAGAAAAATCCCCTGTATGACAAAAATGATTTTAGGAATTGTGATATGAAAATACTTTTTATATCCCTGGGATGTGATAAAAATCTGGTGGACACCGAAACCATGTTAGGTTATTTATCACAAAAAGGCTATGAAATTACAGATGATGAAACACAGGCAGAGGCGGTGGTTGTAAATACCTGCTGCTTTATTCATGATGCAAAGCAGGAAAGTGTGGATGAAATTCTTGCTATGGCTGATTTGAAAAAGGAAGGTCGTATCAAGGCGTTAATCGTAACCGGTTGCCTTGCACAACGTTATCAGGAAGAAATTCAGGAAGAAATTCCCGAAGTTGATGTGATTATGGGCACACAGGCAATTGCGGATATTGTAGAGGCTTTGGAAAGTGTTTTGGCCGGAACGCCTGCAAACATATTGCCGGATACCAACAAACCTTTGCCGAAACTGAATAAAAGATTAGTTACCACCGGTGGTCATTATGCTTACTTAAAAATTGCCGAAGGCTGTGACAAGCACTGTACCTATTGTGTGATTCCGAAGGTCAGGGGAACGTATCGTTCCGTGCCAATGGATGAGTTGATTGAACAGGCAAAACAGTTGGTGGATGAAGTTGGTGTAAAGGAATTGATTCTGGTTGCACAGGAGACTACCATTTACGGTACAGACCTTTACGGTGAAAAGAAATTGCCGGAACTTTTATCGGAATTATCCGCAATCAGAGGCTTGAGATGGATTCGTATTCTATATTGTTATCCGGAAGAAATTGATGATGCATTAATAGATGCCATTGCAAATAATGATAAGGTATGTCATTACTTAGACATACCGGTACAGCATGCTTCCGACCGCATCTTAAAAAGAATGGGCCGTCGGACAAGCAGGGCAGAGTTGGAAGATATCATTAGCAAATTAAGAGCACGTATTCCTGATATTTGCCTGCGAACTACACTGATTAGCGGTTTCCCGGGAGAAACGGAAGAAGATCATGAGGAAGTAATGGATTTTGTGGATTCCATGGAATTTGACCGATTGGGAGTGTTTACATATTCCAAAGAAGAAGATACTCCTGCAGCCCTTATGGAGGATCAGATTGAAGAAGAATGCAAGGAAGAGCGTCGGGGAGAGATTATGGAACTCCAGCAGGCGATAGCCTTTGAAAAGGCGGAAGCCATGCTTGGTAAAACCGTGCTTGCTATGATAGAGGGCAGAATAGCGGGAGAAGATGCTTACATTGCCCGGACTTATATGGATGCTCCGGGTGTGGACGGATATCTTTTTATCAATACAACCAAAGAACTGATGTCGGGTGATTTTGCATATGTCCGTATTACAGGTTCGAATGAATATGATTTGATTGGAGAATTGGAAGATGAATTTAGCGAATAAAATTACTTTGATGCGAGTGATTCTGGTTCCTGTTTTTATCGTTTTAATAATGGCATCGCAGATTCCGGGCGTGGCAAACTTGGTAGAAAACGGTACCGTGTCTCAACTTGTATTAAACTGGTGTGCGCTTGGTGTATTTATTCTTGCATCGGTAACGGATTTTTTTGACGGATATATTGCAAGAAAGTACAATATGATCTCTAATTTCGGCAAATTTATGGATCCGCTGGCGGATAAACTTCTTGTCTGCAGTGCTTTGATTTGTTTGCTGGCTTTGGGACGCATTAATGTATTTCTGGTATTAATTATTATTGCAAGAGATTTTATCATCAGCGGATTCAGATTGGTTGCATCGGATAAAGGCGTTGTCATTGCTGCCAATATGTGGGGTAAGGTAAAAACCACAATGCAGATGGTGATGATTGGTTTCATGATTCCGGGATTGGATATTTTTTATTGGATCAGTGTAATATTGGGATGGATTGTTTTATTCCTTACCGTATATTCGCTGATTGATTGTCTGATTAAGAATCGTCACGTATTGAAAGATGAGAAATAAAAGTACATCGGTATTTTAGACAAATGTACAATCAAGTTGTTATATATTTTATAAAAGAAACTTGAAAAGGATGGATAAAAGAATGGTTGTTGAATTGATTTCAGTGGGAACGGAACTTTTACTTGGAAATATTGTAAATACCAATGCAGCATATCTTGCGGAACAGTGTGCATCCTGCGGTTTGTCATGCTTTTATCAAACCGTTGTAGGAGACAATGAGGAAAGATTGCAAGAAGTGGTGAAAGCAGGTCTGAAGCGTTCGGATGTTTTGATTTTAACCGGAGGTTTGGGACCTACCGATGATGATTTAACCAAAGAAGTGGTTGCAAAAGCAATGAAGAAGAAACTTGTGGAGGATGCGAAAGCCCGCGAGATGATTCAGACATATTTTGATAACCGCGGTATTGAGATTACGGAAAATAACTGGAAGCAGGCTTTGGTTCCGGAAGGTGCCATCGTAATGTATAACAATAACGGAACGGCTCCCGGAATAATCGTGGAAAGTGATGAAAAATGTGCAATTTTACTGCCCGGGCCTCCGAAGGAAATGAAACCGATGTTTGAGGAATATGTGACGGATTATTTGAAAAAGAAAAATCCTGAGGTGATTATTTCTACTACGGTAAAACTTTGTGGTATCGGTGAAAGTAAAGTGGCTGACATGATTCAGGATATGTTGAATAATCAGAGTAATCCCACCATTGCACCTTATGCCAAAACCGGTGAAGTTCATTTGCGCGTAACAGCCAAGGCCGGAGATGCAAAAGCCGCAAATAAGTTGATGAAACCTGTTATAAAACAGTTAAAAACCAGACTTGCCGAATATATTTATACCACAGAGGATGATGTTGCGCTTGAAAATGCAGTGGTTGATTTGCTTGTGGCAAATAAATTAACCGTATCAACGGTAGAGTCCTGTACGGGCGGTATGATTTCAGCCCGTCTGATTAATGTGCCCGGTGTATCCGAAGTATTTAAGATGGGGCATGTTACTTATTCCAATAAGGCAAAAAAGAAAATACTCGGCGTTAAGAAGAGAACGCTTGAGAAACATACTGCAGTCAGTGAAGAAGTAGCGAAAGAAATGGTTAAAGGTGTTGAAATGGTTTCCAAAGCAGATGTTTGCGTATCGGTAACCGGTCTTGCCGGTCCGGACGGTGGTTCTGCCAAGAAACCGGTAGGACTTGTATATATTGCCTGCAGTGTAAAAGGCAAAGTAACCGTAAAGGAATACCATTTTAACGGCAATCGTGAGAAGGTTCGTGAAAATGCAACTGCTGCAGCATTAACGTTAATGCGTAAGTGTATTTTGGAATATATGACGGAAATTGCGTTTTTAAAGTAATAAAAAAGGTGTAAAAAAATGGGAAATTATAACGAGTATGTTTTTTGTCCGTATTGCGGAGGCATTACCGCACCGGGAACTTGTGTGAATTGCGGCATGTCCACTACGGGAGAAAAAAAGCAGGAGACCGTTCCGGAAGAAAAGAAAAATGAGACGGTTCGTCAGGACTATGGCAGATATCAGCCCGGAGGACAACAATCGCAGGGATACGGACAGTATCAGCCCGGAGAACAACAATCGCAGGGATACGGACAGTATCAGCCTCAGGGACAACAGTCTCAGGGATACGGACAGTATCAGCCTCAAGGACAGCGCTCACAGGGATATGAACATAATCAGGCGAAAGGTCAGGGCGTGAATGTGCAGTCCGATATGCAATATTCCTATTATGAGCCTAAAAAGAAGAGTCATTGGTGGATTTGGCTTTTGATTATCGGTATTATTTTATTTTTGGGTATAATAGTGCTTGTGTTTGCCATGATTGTGCTTATGGGTATGATGGCATTCGGTACTACTAACACATCAGTTTCAACCGGAACGGGTATTGTGCCGCAGATAGAGTATGAGATTGATGACTCAGACATTACTGTGACAGTACCAGAGACACCGGATGTTCCCGATGCTTATGCCGTTACTGTATACGGAAGAGAATTAGGGCGTCTTGATTTTAGTAATTTTGACTGGAATTCGTATACTTCTTCTGCATTGGTTTATTCGGATACGGATGACGGAAGCAATGACTTATTTTTAAATAAGGATTATATGAGTACGTTTGGTTCCAATCATGACAATTATGCAATGAGTGATTTTACGGGACAGTACTATGAGCCTTTTGTGGATTGTATTGATACCGGTTATGATTATGGATTGGAAAGACATTTTATCAACTACAGCAATGTAATGAATAATATGGTGGTAAATGCCAATGTTGCATATATCCAGTTCCGCGGAGATACCATTCCCAATGAAGATTCTTTAAATCAACAGATTATGGAAATGACATTGAATGATTTTTGGGGGTATTTGGACGGTCAAAAGCCTTTTGATGCTTCTGCTTCGGATGTGACTTTCCTGATTGATTCTTTTATACCGTATAATGACGGTGAGAAGATGAGTATTCTCCTGGATGTAAATGTATATGACGGTGATTATCGGCAAGAACATTATATTTACGGTATCAATATTGACCTTGTAAACGGTAAGATTATGGATAACGGGTCTATTTTGGAGATTGATGAGGACTTTGCGGCAATGTTCCGTGAAAGAAACGATGCTCAAAACGGTACGGATGTTGTCGGTGTTGTAAATGCGGATGATCAGAAGATTGCAGAATTGCTTTCGTCGCCGGATACTAATATAATTTTCTTTTCTCCTTACGGAATGGAAATCGGATATAATTACCAGACCGCAGAATATACATGGGGTTGGGTTAGTATTACATTGTCCGATTATGAAGATTACTTGAAGTAAAAAATGTATAAAAAACAGGAATAGGTAGCAGTTAATGTTACCTATTCTTTATTATAAAATAAGTTTAAATGCGCATATTTGTGTTTGGAAACATAAATGTAGTGTCGATATTTGTCGATGTCAAATGCTTGAAAACACTGTTGACAAATGCTACACTGGCTGTAGAAATCATTTAAAAAGATATGAAACGAATTATTTTGTCTCATATCATCGGAAAAGTTCCGGCGTTTCTGCCACTTATTCCATTTTTTTATTAAAAACAAGGTCGGTGATGCGTATTGAGGGTCATTTATTGGACAAATAAGAATGTATAATTCGAATTGTAAAAAAACAGAAAAAAGAATTGACAAAATCGAACATTTGTTTTATTGTATATACAGAACAAATGTTCAAGGAAAAGGAGAAGAAAATGGATAGAGAAGAAAAGATGAAAGCATTGGATGCGGCATTATCACAGATTGAGAGACAGTTTGGTAAAGGTTCCGTTATGAAACTCGGTGATCCTGCCACTCAGATGAACGTGGAGACTATTCCTACCGGTTCCTTGAGCTTGGATATTGCATTAGGTTTAGGTGGAATTCCGAAAGGACGTATTGTAGAGATTTATGGCCCGGAATCCAGTGGTAAAACCACGGTAACCTTACATATGATTGCAGAGGTGCAGAAGCGCGGCGGAATTGCCGGATTTATTGATGCAGAGCATGCATTGGATCCTGCTTATGCCAAGGCAATTGGTGTAGATGTTGATAATATGTATATATCTCAGCCGGATAATGGAGAACAGGCATTGGAAATTACTGAAACAATGGTACGTTCCGGAGCAATTGATATTGTCGTGGTTGACTCTGTTGCGGCTTTGGTACCTAAGGCTGAATTGGATGGTGAAATGGGAGATTCTCATGTAGGTTTGCAGGCAAGATTAATGTCTCAGGCTTTAAGAAAACTTACGGGTGCCATCGGACGTTCTAACTGTACCGTTATTTTTATCAATCAGTTACGTGAAAAAGTTGGTGTGTTTTATGGTAATCCTCAGGTTACAACCGGTGGTAATGCATTAAAATTCTATTCATCTGTCAGAATGGAAATCAGACGTGTTGAGCAGTTAAAGCAGGGTGGAGATATTACCGGTAACCGTACCCGTGCAAAAATCGTAAAGAATAAGATTGCACCTCCTTTTAAAGAGGCTGAATTTGACATTATGTTTGGTGAAGGTATTTCCTTCGAAGGTGATGTATTGGATCTTGCGGCAGAAGTTGGAATTATCAATAAGAGTGGTGCTTGGTATGCTTACGAAGGTAATAAAATCGGTCAGGGTAGAGAAAATGCCAAAACATTCCTGATTGAAAATCCTGATATTTGTGCTGAAGTGGAGCAGAAGGTTAGAGCCCATTATGGCTTAGAAGGAACAGCATCTGAAATGGATGGAAAGAAAGAAAAGAAGGCTTCTAAAGCAACAAAAGAAGAGTAAGACGGTTTTTACTTGTGCAGCAATAAGCAATACCAAAAACGAACCGTAAAAGAAGGTGGCGATGATGGGGACACAAAACATGTGTCCCTGTTTGTTTTAAGAGGTGATATATGAAAGTAATAAAAATTGAAGATTTTTCTAAAACAAAATGTCGTATCCTACTGGAAGATACTTTGCCGATTGTATTATATAAAAAAGATTTGAGACGTTATGCCATTGAAGAAGGCAAAGAAATATCGGAACAGCAGTTGCATATTCTTATCAAAGAAATATTACCTCACAGAGCTAAGGCGCGATGCATGAAACTGTTACAAAGCAGGGATTATACCGAAAATGAAATGAGAAATAAGTTAAAAGGTGATGGTTATCCGGTACAAGTGATTAATGAAGCGATTGAATATTTATATGGATTTCATTATTTGGATGACAGACGTTATGTGGAGGCATATTACAGAACCTACAGGAATCGCAAGAGCCGAAAGCAGATTCTGTTGGAATTACAGCGAAAAGGAATTACGAAAGATGACATTTGCATTATTTTGAATGAATTAATAAGTCCGGAAGAGGAAAGTGAAGAATTAGAATGCATCCGAGGATTTCTGCGCAAGAGGAAATACAGTGATAATGAGGCAGATTGTACAGAGCGAGAGAAGACAAAAGCATATTTGTTTCGTAAAGGTTTTGAAGTGAACGATATTGTTTTTTGTATGAAAAATTTTGAATGGAAAAATCTGTAACTGAACAGTGGAAAAAGGCAATTATTACTTGACATAATATTGGAAAAAGATTAAACTAGATATGTTGTAATATCGCATATTAGGGCTTTTGGTCCTATTAGATAATTGTACAATGAAAATTAAATAAGGAGGTGATCCTGTACATGCCCGAAGTTAGTTTACTGGTTATGTTGATCGCTATTCTTATTGCAGTCATTGTTTCCGCTGTGGTTTCTGCATGGATTGCACTTTCTGTTTACAAAAAGAAAGTTGCAAAACAGATTGGTAATGCAGAAGAGAAAGCCAGAGAAATTATCGATGAAGCTTTGAAAACCGCTGAGGCAAAGAAACGTGAAGGTTTACTTGAAATCAAGGAAGAGTCTATTAAAGCAAAGAATGAACTTGATAAAGAAGTAAAAGAACGTCGTGCCGAAGTACAACGCTCTGAACGTAGAATTCAGCAAAAGGAAGAAAGCGTTGATAAGAAGTTAGATTCTATCGAGAAAAAGGAAAATGCACTTGCTGCAAAGGAAGAAGAATTAGCGAAGCAGAAAGAAATTATTTCGAAGTTAAACGAGCAACGAGTACAGGAACTGGAACGAATTTCAGGTTTAACCTCTGAACAAGCAAAAGAATACTTGTTGAAAATTGTTGAAGAAGATGTAAAACATGAAACCGCTGTGCTGATTAAAGAAATGGAGAGCAGAGCGAAAGAGGAAGCGGATAAGAAAGCAAAAGAGTATGTAGTAAATGCTATTCAGAAATGTGCTGCTGACCATGTATCAGAAGTAGCAATTTCGGTTGTTCAGCTTCCCAGTGATGAAATGAAGGGTAGAATTATCGGACGTGAGGGTAGAAATATCCGTACGTTAGAGACTATGACCGGTGTTGAGTTGATTATTGATGATACTCCGGAAGCAGTTGTTCTTTCAGGTTTTGATCCTATTCGTAGAGAAGTTGCAAGAATCGCTCTTGAAAAATTAATTGTAGATGGTCGTATCCATCCTGCAAGAATTGAAGAGACGGTTGAAAAGGCCAGAAAAGAAGTTGAAACTTTGATTAAAGAAGAAGGAGAATCTGCATGCCTTGATGTTGGTGTGCATGGTGTACATCCTGAACTTGTAAGACTTCTTGGTAAGATGCGTTTTAGAACCAGTTATGGTCAGAATGCATTAAAGCATTCCATTGAAGTTGCACAACTTTCAGGTCTTTTGGCTGCTGAAATGGGATTAGATGTCAGAATGGCTAAGAGAGCCGGTTTGTTACATGATATCGGTAAATCCGTTGACCAGGAAATGGAAGGTTCCCATATCCAGTTGGGTGCAGATTTGTGTAAGAAATACAAAGAATCTGCTACAGTTATTAATGCCGTTGAGTCGCATCACGGCGATGTAGAACCTACATCATTAATCTCTTGTATTGTACAGGCCGCAGACGCTATTTCAGCTGCAAGACCCGGTGCAAGAAGAGAAACCCTTGAAACATATACATCACGTTTAAAACAATTAGAAGAAATAACCAACAATTTCAAAGGCGTAGACAAGTCATTTGCTATTCAGGCAGGTAGAGAAGTTCGTGTAATGGTAGTTCCCGAACAGGTTACAGATGATGACATGGTATTGTTAGCCCGTGATATTTCCAAGCAGATTGAAGCGGAATTGGCTTATCCTGGACAGATTAAGGTTAATGTTATCAGAGAATCTCGTGTAATTGATTACGCAAAATAATTTAAAGCCTCTTACGGTTTATGCCGTAAGAGGTTTTTTGTTACCTTAACAATAAAATGATAGGTTTTAGGTTATTAATTGCGTGATAAAAAAATATCAATTTTTCCTTGTGTAACACGTGCTTTTGTAGTATTATACTATGGAGTAAAAATAAAAAGCGATTGCATAATCGGCATTATGGAGCGAATATGAAGAAATATCAGGAATTAAGCAGAGAAGAACTTTTATCATTAAGAGAACAACTTTTAGCAGAATATGAGGATGCAAAAGGCAAAGGATTGAAATTGGATATGTCAAGAGGTAAGCCGGGCGTTTCACAACTTGAATTATCTATGCCTATGCTTGATGTTATTAACAGCAATTCTGATATGAAAACGGTTCTTGGTAATGATACCCGTAATTACGGTGATTTGGATGGTATCGGAGAGTGCAGACGTCTTATGGCTGCCATGATGGGGGTTCAGAAAGATAACGTAGTGATTTGCGGGAACTCCAGTTTGAACATTATGTATGATACTGTTTCACGTTCTATGACAAAGGGTGTAAATGGTTCAACACCGTGGGCTAAATTGGATAAGGTTAAATTTTTGTGTCCTGTACCCGGTTATGACAGACATTTTAAGATAACAGAATATTTTGGCATTGAGATGATTAACATTCCTCTTTACGATGACGGACCTGATATGGATATGGTAGAAGAGTATGTAAATAATGATTCAACTGTAAAAGGTATCTGGTGTGTTCCGAAGTATTCAAATCCTACAGGAATTTCTTATTCTGATGATGTGATTAAAAGATTTGCCAATTTGAAACCTGCAGCAGAAGATTTTAGAATTTACTGGGATAATGCATACGGTATTCATCATTTATATGAAGATAAGCGCGATGAAATTTTAAATATTTTAGAAGAGTGCGAGAAAGCCGGCAATCCTGATATGGTATATATCTTTGCATCTACATCAAAGATTAGTTTCCCGGGTTCCGGAATTTCGGCAGTGGCATCATCCATTGAAAATATTAAATTCATTGAAAGCCAGATGACAATTCAGACCATTGGTCATGATAAAATTAATCAGTTGCGCCATGCTCGTTTCTTTAATCAGGTAACTTCTTTGGAGGAACATATGAAGAAGCATGCGGATATAATCAGACCTAAGTTTGAAGCGGTTTTGGATGTTATGGAAAAAGAACTGGGCGGACTTGGTATTGGTACCTGGACGAAGCCGTATGGCGGATATTTTATCTCTTTTGATTCTTTGGATGGATGTGCTAAGGCAATTGTTGCAAAGTGCAAAGAAGCCGGTGTTGTATTAACAGGTGCCGGAGCAACGTATCCCTACGGTAAAGATCCGAAAGACTGCAATATACGTATTGCACCTTCTTTCCCCACCCCGGAAGAAATGGCGATGGCAACCAATCTTTTTGTTCTTTGCGTAAAATTAGTAAGCGTAGAAAAGTTATTAGAAGCATAAAAGATAAAACGAGTAGGGAAACCTGCTCGTTTTTATATTATTTATAAAATAAATAATTCCTATTTGAAACAAAAATTAATTTGTGTTAAAATACAACTAACTAAAATTTATATGTGAATAGAACAAAAAGGGAGAGCAGAATCGTGGAAGATATTAAACGAATCAAAAGAGAATTGATAGCAAAAGGACATATTTTAGATTATTACCATGATACAGTACAGATATCCAACGGAAATACTGCCGTGTGGGATTTTATTGCTCACAAGGGTGCGGCGGCAGTGGTACCTGTGCTTGAGGACGGAAGAATTCTTATGGTAAAGCAGTATCGGAATGCTTTGGACCGTTATACCATTGAAATTCCGGCCGGCGGTGTGGATACCGTGGATGAGCCGCATTATGACGCTGCGATGCGAGAATTAAGGGAAGAGACCGGCTATACCACCGACAAACTGGAATTTTTGATTGTGGTAAATACTACGGTTGCATTCTGTAATGAAAAAATATCGATTTATGTGGCCCATATATCCGGTAAAGGCGGAGAGCAGGAGTTGGATGAAGATGAATTTATTAATGTGATTCCGTATGAAGTTTCTGAATTGGAACGTATGATTTATGCCGGTGAAATTATGGATTCCAAGACTGTTGCCGCAATTATGGCATACAAAAATAAGTATTTAAAATAAAAGTGAATAGATTTTTTTGTGATAAAACAAATGAAACAAGCATACCTTTTATAAAGTAATTTATAGAGGTATGCTTTTTGAAAATCAGGCATTTGGAACGCCAATTACAGCCCAATAATATTATTTATGTATTGTTAGTGCTTGGATTTGTAATCGGAATGGTTCTTGCATTTGCAATAAAAGACCCGGAAAGTGAAGGAAAACTTTTATGGCTAGACAATATTTTATTGTATCTAAAATATTCTGAAATCCAATATGGTGATATGCTATTTTATGTACTGAAAAAACGCCTGTCTCTGGTCTTTTTTATTGCGATACTTTGTATATCCGGGAAGGGAAAGTATTTTCTTGCGGGTGGCGTGGTATTGGCCGGAGGCTTTGCCGGCTTTTTTATAACGGAATTTATAATCGCGAAGGGGATACTGGGAAGCATCTTATTTATTGTAAGTATTTTTCCGCATTATCTTTTTTATGGCTATGCATATTATCGTTTGCTTCTTTTTTTGCTCCGGTATAAAGGAATGCGATTAAAGATTAACCAATCGGGTCAAAAAACGAGCAAAACTTTTGAACTAAAAGAAGGGAAGTATATTCAAAAGGTGGCTCCTTTTGCAGTTGTCATAATAGGAATGTTGCTGGAGTGTTATGTAAATCCATTTTTTCTAAAAATATTTTTAAAAATTTTTATGTAAATAATCACAAGATATTGATTGGATTGGTCAAAAAAGACGAGATGTTGTGAGAATGCCTTATTTTATGGGGATTCTGTGAAAAAAGTGTAAAATTCTAATTGCTTTTCTTGGAAAAGTTTAATATAATGATACTTGCGTAGTCAATGATTGACATAAGTACTTTGAGAGAAGGATATTTGGTTTGATGGAACAACGGATAGATGCATTTATTTCCTATATGCATAATATTAAAAAAACATCGACAAATACAGAGTTATCCTATAAAAGAGATTTAAATAAGTTGAATCATTATCTCCGCGGAAAAGGTATTTTGGATGCGAACAAGGTATCGGCATCTGATGTACAGGGGTTTGTTACATATATGGAGAAGGAAAATTTTGCGGCGGCTACCGTTTCGCGAACCATCGCCTCCATGAAAGCATTTTGGCAGTATCTTTTGAATGAAAATATTGTCAAGGAAGATGTAACCACCGGTCTGAAAGCACCGAAGATTGAGAAGAGAGTTCCTGAAATTCTTTCAGAGAAAGATATTACCAAACTTCTGGAGCAGCCTTCCGGAGACAGTCCGAAACAGATTCGTGATAAAGCGATGCTGGAGTTGTTATATGCAACCGGTATTCGAGTAACCGAATTGATTTCGTTAAAAACAACGGATATTAATCTTACCATGGGATTTATCGTATGCAGAGATGCACATAAAGAGAGAGTCATTCCGTTCGGAACCAAGGCAAAACAGGCGTTGATCAATTATATCAACGGAACCAGGGATGCAATGGTAGAGAACAAAGAGTCAGATGTGTTGTTTGCCAATTGTTCCGGCGAACAGATGAGCCGTCAGGGATTTTGGAAGATTATCAAATATTACGCTAAAAAGGCCGGTATTGTGGCAGATATTACACCGCATACTTTGAGACATTCCTTTGCAGCGCATCTTGTAGAGAATGGTGCGGATTTGAAGAGTGTACAGGAGATGCTTGGACATTCCGATATTTCTACAACACAGATTTATGCGAATTTGAATCACAATCATTTACGTGAAGTGTATGACAATGCGCATCCGAGAAAGTAAATTCCTTTCACATAATAACTACATATAATGAAAAACCGTATCACTTTAGGGTGGTGCGGTTTTTTGTATTGGTTTAAACTTGCAATGCAGGTTAAAAGCATAAAAGAATTTGAAGACACGATATGACCTGCATTGCGAACAGATCTAAATATATTTTTTTAAAAAGAACAGGCAGAGAACCGTACTTATAAACTGACTTACAATCAGTCCCGCGATATAGGCGCTGATTCCGTAAATCGGAATGAGGAACAGAAGAAAAACAATACGGATTGCTAATCCGAGTACTTGGGTAACCAGACACTGTAAGGTTTTTCCTTTACCGTTTAGTATACTGTTTAGGGCGGAAGATAAGTATAATAAAGGACAGATAAAACTTAATTTAACAATATATTCTCCGGCAATTTCACTGTGAAACATCATTTGTCCGAGAAAATTACCGGCGAGTAAAAAGAATAACATACATATTACACCCAGGCCGAAACAGAAGAAAAAGGTTTTATTTGCGATACTTCGTATTCGCTCGGTCTGCTTTTTTTCGTCCGCCTCGGAGATGGCAGGAAGTAACATGACGGAAACAGAACCGGTTAGGGCATTGGGAAATAGTAATAGAGGAAGAACCATTCCGCATAAAACCCCATATAAAGAAAGTGAATCAGAAGTTGAAAGTCCGTATTTTTCAAGACTTTGCGGAAGCATAATGGTTTCTGTGCTTGCAAAGAAATTAACGATAATGCGGTTAATATTTATGATTGCCGCCATTTTTATAATGCTTACAGTCAGTTGGGATACTTCTTTCCGGAAGGGAATGCGGGAGTTTGAACCGGTATTGCGTGCTGAAATTGTAAACAGAATGACCGATAGCAGGGTAGATGCACCTTCACCAATAAGCAGGCCGGTGGCGGCAATGCATAGAGGAGGGGTCTGACCGTTTGCGGTCATTATATTACAAATTACAAAAACGCTTGTGACTCTTGCAATCTGTTCAAATAATTGTGTAGAAGCGGAGACGGAGGCTTGTTTACGGCCCAGAAAGTAACCGTTTAGACAGGAGTGAATGCAACTGAGCGGAATGGATAAAGCAATCAGTCGAATCAAAGGCGCGGTTCGTATTTCCGATAAAAGAACTGCGCCGATATAATCTGCATTGATATATACCCAAAACGTGCAAGGGATACTTAGCAGCAATGAAAAGAAGAGTCCCAGAAATAAAGTATATGCTGCAGAACGGTGTTGCCCCAGACCTTCCTTGGCAGCGACATATTTTGAAATTGCGGTTTGAAAACCGGAAATACAGAATGCGTAAGTGAGAGCAAGGACAGGAGATGTTAATTGATAAATGCCCATGCCTTCTTCACCGAAATTGGATGACAGAAACATTCTGTAAAAAAAGCCGATAAGACGTGTGGTGAGGGATGCAAGGGTTAAAATGGCAGTGCCGGTTACGATAGGACCGAGTTTTTGGAAAAATTTACAAAGAAGCATATAAAATCCTCGGAAGGTTCTTGTTACTATTTTTATGATAAAAATACGCAGGTATGAGAAATAAAACGCAGACAGAATAAAACGGACAAAGAAACAACGAAGCATAGTTCAGAATAAACAAAGAACCCTATCCGGATTAAAAACTGGCCGGATAGGGCTAAAGAAACAGATTAATCAATTTTTATAAATTCAGGTTGACGGTTTTTAAACACCGTATAATATTTAAAACCGCAACTTTGAATCAATGCTTCCGTTTGGGTAAAGTCCGAAGCAATATCTTCCGGTTTATGAGCATCACTGCCGGTGGTGAGTATTTCACCGCCTAAAGAACGATACAGTTTTAATATGTCGGCACAGGGATTGGGAGCGCCAAGACCTTGTCGAAAACCTGCAGAGTTTACTTCAATTCCTTTACCTTTGTCAATAATGGTTTTTAAAATGTCTTCAAGAATATCGGCATAATCGGCGAAGCGGAAGTCTTTATTTTTGCCGGGGGCATATCTGACGATGTAGTCCAAATGCCCGTAGACATCATAGTCCGTGAAGTTATGAACATTTTGATGGATGTCCTCCAAATAAACAGTTAATCCGTCTTTTAAACTGCGATCCTCCCAAAATGCGGGGTAGTAAGGATCTGTACCGAGACAAAGATGCGATGAACCGATAACAAAATCAAAAGGATATTTGCGGATATATTCTGATAATTCCTTATATATGTGGGTTTGGATGCCGATTTCCACGCCGTGCCGGATATCAATTTTATCCCTATATAATTCTGCGGTTTGTAACAGACTTTCCAAATAACGGTCCGTATCAAGGTCAAACATACCTTCTTCGCCTTCGCGATAAGGAAAGAAAGGGTCATTATGGTCCGTAAAGCAAATGGTATTTAGTCCTTTGGCAACTGCGCCGTGAACCATGTGTCCCAAAGCTGCCTTAGAATCTCCCGAAAAATTACTGTGCATATGAAAATCGCTTCGTAACATATGAATGCTCCTTTGATTTTTATAAATATCAAACCATATAAAAGATATCTTTTATAAAATAATAAATTACATAAGAAGAGAATCGTAATAATCAACTATCATGCTTCTCCTGATATTATATAAAAAGCATCCAAGAATGGCAAGCAGGGTAATTTTGCACGATAAAAATGAGTTATTTTTGTCTTTTTGTGTCGAATTTAATAAAATAAAGAAAAAAATGCCAGTTTTGTCCTAAAAATGCAAAAAGCATCTTGAATTTTTGCTACCGTTTATGTAAAATAAGAGTGCTGACAAAAGTTTGACAATCATTTAATCTAAAAATGATTTTCATAAAAAGCTAAATTTATTTCTAGGAGGAATTAGAAAAATGGCAGTAAAAGTAGCAATTAACGGTTTTGGTCGTATCGGTCGTCTTGCATTCAGACAGATGTTCAATGCAGAAGGATACGAAGTAGTAGCAATCAACGATTTAACAAGCCCTAAGATGCTTGCACACTTGTTAAAGTATGATTCAGCTCAGGGTAAGTATGCTCTCGCTGATAAAGTTTCTGCTACAGAAGATTCTATCATCGTTGATGGAAAAGAAATTAAGATTTATGCAAAGGCTAACGCAGCTGAACTTCCTTGGGGAGATTTAGATGTAGACGTAGTTCTTGAATGTACAGGTTTCTACACATCTAAGGAAAAAGCTTCTGCACATATTACAGCTGGTGCTAAGAAAGTTGTTATCTCTGCTCCTGCAGGAAACGACCTTCCTACAATCGTTTACAATGTAAACCACGAAACATTAACAAAAGAAGATACAGTTATCTCTGCAGCTTCTTGTACAACAAACTGCTTAGCTCCTATGGCTAAGGCTCTTAACGATTTAGCAGGCATTAAGTCTGGTATCATGAGCACAATCCATGCTTACACAGGCGATCAGATGATCCTTGACGGTCCTCAGAGAAAGGGTGACTTAAGAAGATCTCGTGCAGGTGCTATCAACATCGTTCCCAACTCTACAGGTGCTGCTAAGGCTATCGGTCTTGTTATCCCTGAATTGAACGGTAAGTTAATCGGTTCTGCACAGCGTGTACCTACCCCTACAGGTTCTACAACAATCCTTGTAGCAACTGTAGAAAAGTCTGTAACTAAGGAAGAAATCAACGCTGCTATGAAGGCTGCTGCTACAGAGTCTTATGGTTACAACGAAGATGAAATCGTATCAAGCGACGTTATCGGTATGACATACGGTTCATTATTCGATGCAACTCAGACTATGGTTGGCGAAGACAACTTAGTACAGGTTGTTTCTTGGTATGACAACGAAAACTCATACGTAAGCCAGATGGTTAGAACAATTAAGTACTTTGCTGAATTAGCATAAGTTAATTGAATTATCGAAACCTTAATGTAAAAGAGGTCCGGCCTTGTTGGGCCGGGCCTTTATTGATAGTTAATTATTTTAAAAGGAGGCATTTTATCATGTCATTAAACAAGAAATCAGTAGATGATATTAATGTAAAAGGATTAAGAGTTCTTTGCAGATGTGACTTCAACGTTCCTTTAAAAGAAGGCGTGATCACAGACACAAACAGATTGACAGCTGCATTACCTACCATCAAGAAGTTAATCGCTGATGGCGGTAAGGTTATTCTTTGCTCACATCTTGGTAAGCCCAAGGGAGAGCCTAAGCCTGAATTATCTTTGGCTCCCGTTGCTGTTAAGTTATCTGAACTTCTCGGACAGGAAGTTAAGTTTGCTGCAGATCCTGAAGTGGTTGGCCCTAATGCAAAGGCTGCTGTTGAAGCAATGAAGGACGGAGATGTTATTCTCCTTGAAAATACACGTTATCGTGCAGAAGAAACCAAGAACGGCGAAGCATTCTCTAAAGAACTTGCTTCTCTTTGCGATGTATTCGTAAACGATGCATTTGGTACCGCTCACAGAGCACACTGTTCAAATGTTGGTGTTGCTGAATTGGTTGATACTGCTGCAGTTGGTTACTTAATGCAGAAGGAAATTGATTTCCTCGGAAATGCAGTTGAAAATCCTGTAAGACCTTTCGTAGCCATCCTTGGTGGTGCAAAGGTTGCTGATAAGTTAAATGTTATCTCTAACCTTCTTGAGAAGTGTGATACTCTTATCATCGGTGGTGGTATGGCATACACATTCTTAAAGGCTCAGGGTAAAGAAATCGGTAACTCACTTGTTGATGATGAAAAGATCGATTACTGTAATGAAATGATGGCTAAGGCTGAAAAACTCGGCAAGACATTATTACTTCCCATCGACACAACAGTAGCAGCCGGATTCCCCAGCCCTATCGATGCTGAAATCGAAGTATCTTATGTAGATGCAGATGCTATTCCTGCTGATATGGAAGGTCTTGATATCGGACCTAAGACTGCAGAATTATATGCAAACGCTGTTAAGTCTGCTAAAACTGTTGTTTGGAACGGACCTATGGGTGTATTTGAGAACCCTACACTTGCTGCAGGTACAATTGCAGTAGCGAAGGCTCTTGCAGAAACAGAAGCTACAACCATTATCGGTGGTGGCGACTCTGCAGCAGCTGTTAACCAGTTAGGTTTCGGCGACAAGATGTCTCACATTTCTACAGGTGGCGGTGCTTCCCTTGAATTCTTAGAGGGTAAGGAACTTCCCGGTGTTGCAGCAGCAAATGATAAGTAAAAACAATTTAAGGAGATAATAAAAATGGCAAGAAGAAAAATCGTAGCCGGAAACTGGAAAATGAACATGACTCCCAGCCAGGCTGTAAAGTTAGTGGAAGAATTAAAACCTCTCGTAGCAAGTGATTCAGTAGACGTTGTTTACTGTGTTCCTGCTATCGATATCGTACCTGTAGTAGAAGCTTGCAAGGGTACAAACGTAGCAGTAGGTGCTGAAAACATGTACTTTGAAGAAAAGGGTGCTTACACAGGTGAAATTTCAGCAGAAATGCTTGTAGATGCAGGTGTTAAGTATGTTATCATCGGACACTCTGAAAGACGTGACTACTTCAAAGAAGATGACGCTTTATTAAACAAGAAGGTTAAGAAGGCGATTGAAGCAGGTCTTATTCCTATTCTTTGCTGTGGTGAATCTTTAGAGCAGAGAGAAATGGGCGTTACCATGGACTGGATCAGATTACAGATTAAGTCTGACTTAGTTGGTGTTACAGCAGATCAGGTAAAAGAAATGGTTATCGCTTACGAACCTATCTGGGCTATCGGTACAGGTAAAACTGCTACTACAGAGCAGGCTGAAGAAGTTTGCAAGGGCATTCGTGAATGCATCAAAGAAATGTACGATGATGCAACAGCAGAAGCAGTTCGTATCCAGTACGGCGGTTCTGTAAATGCAGGCAATGCAGCTGAATTATTTGGCCAGGCAGACATCGACGGCGGTCTTGTTGGCGGTGCTTCTTTGAAGGCTGACTTTGGTAAGATCGTTAACTATTAATTTTTAAGAAATTAATAATCGAGAACTACAAAAATTTATAATTCCTTTTAGTTTATGAGGACGCATACTTTCGGGTATGCGTCCTTTTTTATCTCATCGGAAAATTTTATTTTGCTAAAAATGTGAAAATAATGTGTTTTATTATGCTGTTGTAATTATATACTTTTTTACTTTAGTATGGTAAAATTACATAAATGATGTCGAATTGTCTGCAAGCATATAGTCAAACGTTGTTAAGGTGTATTTTGTTAAAAATAGTGATTAAAACGGAGGATGCATAAAAATGATTTGTAGATGTCCTGAATGTAACGGTGCGTTAGAATATAATCCTTCCATGCAAAATTTGACATGTAAATTTTGCGGTAATTTTTTTCGCCCGGATAAAGTGAATAAAGATTCACTAAACGATGGTGTTTCCGGTGAATCGGATATCAAGAAGGAAGTTATGGAGTGTAAAATCTATACCTGTACTTCTTGTGCCGGAGAACTTGTGGTGAATGATATTGAAATGTCTACTTTTTGTCCTTATTGCGGACAACCGACGATTGTTTTCGACAGAGTTTCCAAGGAAGAGAAACCGAAATATATTATACCTTTTTCTATATCGAAGGAAGAAGCAGCAGAAAATATACGTCTTAAATTGAAATATAGTAATATGTGCCCGAAGCGGGTTAAACAGGTCAATGAAGAACAGATCAAAGGCATATATGTTCCATATTATCTGATGAATTTATATTATTATGACAAGCAAAAAATAAGAGTAGAAAATGAACACGGTTTTCCGCGATTTTTTGACAGAGAAGCGGAGTGTGAGTTTGTAAATGTGCCGTGTGATGCTTCTTTTGCATTGCCTGATGAATTATCCCAAGGTGTTGATCCCTTTGATTTAAAACAACTGAAACTGTTTGATGAATCCTATTTGTCCGGTTTTTATGCTGATATGTTTAATGGTAGCGAAGCGCAAATGGAATATGCTGTCTGGAAACGTTGTGAAGCGTGGTTTAATGAGAATATGAAAAAAAGTTGTTCTCCGAGGAACAATGATAAAGTTATTATTGAGGAAAGTCAACCCAAAGTGCAAATTCGTTCTCATGAATATGCTTTGATGCCAATTTATTTTTATACTTTTCCGTATAAAAATTCATTTTATACTATTATAGTGAATGGACAAACCGGAAAAGAAGCCGGAATATTACCTATTCAAATGTCGAAACTTATATTTTGTTATATTTCTGTGTTTCTTGGTTTCTGCGGTGCCATATCACCTTTTGCATATAGAATAGCTATTTCTCCTTGGGAAGAAAGTATAATGTTTTTGCTTTGTGTCTGGTGTTTGACTATTATAATCCTAGGTTTTGGTCTTTATTTCTTAAATAGGGTAATTGATAAAATAAAGTATTCGCGAAATAATAAACTGGCAAAACTTGTTAGAGAAAGGCAGGAGAGAAGCTAATGAATATATTTATATTTACTATATTAGGTGCTATTCTTTTGTCAATCGGATTGTCGATGCTGTGTGTTTCCATTTGTATTGTGCAAACAGATCGAGTTGACCCGAAGATAAGAACGTATGATTTTGATAAAACGAAAATGAGGTTTATTACAAAGAAATAATATTTTAAAAATAGGAAGTGCAATATGATTTATAAATGTCCAAATTGTAATGGTGCGTTAGAGTATAATCCGATTACTGACAGGATGGAATGCGGATTCTGTGGTGAAGGCTTTCTTTTGGCAGAAATTGAATCGATGCAGGAAAGAAAAGAACATACATATAATCAACAGAGCGGTTCACAGAAAGTGATTATCGATGGAGAAGGTTCTCATGAGGTTCCCGCCGGTTCTGATGAGGTGAGTTCAGATTCTGTCGCGAGAAATGAAGAGCAGGAAGTTGACTTTCTGGCTAATATAGAAACCATGGAGTGCAACATTTATACCTGCACATCCTGTGGTGCGGAACTTGCCATTAATGAATCGGAAGCCGCAACGTTCTGTGCATATTGCGGTCAGCCTACGGTTGTATTCAGTCGTGTGTCGAAAGAGTTAAAACCCCAATCGATTGTTTTGTTTCGCATTAATAAAGAACAGGCAGTTAACGGAATTCGTGAGAAACTAAACAGTAGTTTTTTCGTACCGAAAGAGATTAAAAACTTTTCGGTGGATAAGGTAAGAGGTATCTATATTCCCAGTTGGGTTTTTGATATTCATTACTATGATATGCAGCATTGGGAAGTAAAAAATTCCGACAATAAAGTCATCAAGACTTTTGACAGAGAAGCGGAATGTTTGTTAAAAGGATTAACTTTGGATGCTTCCAAACAATTGGATGATGAGTTGTCTCAGCGTCTGGAACCTTTTGATGTCCGCACCAGAAAACCTTTTGAATCAGGATATTTATCCGGATATTATGCGGATAAATACGATTATGATGAAGACAGAATGCGAAATTATGCATATTGGAGAGCAAAACAGTTATTTGATGCCCAGATAAAAGAGACTATTTCGGATCCAAGTGCACAATTAAAGTTATCTTTCCCGAAGCGAGCGATTAAAAATGTTGAGTATACATTATTACCGGTATGGTTCGTAACATTCCGGCATAATTTTGAAAATTATACCATTGCCGTAAACGGTCAAACCGGAAAAGTTGTGGGAACCGTACCCTATGATAAAAGAAAAGTGAAAGTGCTGTTTATTGTGATTGCTGCTGTTGTGGCAGTGTTTATAACAATCTTTGGTCTATGCGGGATGAAAAATCCTTTTGATTGGACGTATGGCGCCATCTTATTATTCATACCGGGATTTTTACTTTATAAAGCAAAATTAAAGTTGGATAAGATTAAAAATGCGATGACGCGTACAAAAGCATATGAAACAGAAGAATATGTAAAAGAAAGGCAGGACAGGATTTGATGAATATTGTAATTTCATTGATGATAGGTGTAACAACGGGTATTGCTGTGGCTATGTTTGTGATAGCGGCAATTTTAGAGAAATATATCAGTTTCGGGGATGATAAGGGCGAATTTAAGACCTTTTCAAAATATCCGATTCGCATGATTTCCAGATCGGACGGAAACGGTTGGTTTAAGGTTTAGAAACAATATATTATATTGATATAAAAGTGTAAAAAAGGGGAATGAAGTAATGATTTGTAAATGTCCAAAATGTGATGGTGCACTGGAGTACAATCCGATTTCTGATAAAATGGATTGTCCGTTTTGCGGAACTGCGTTTGATATGATGGAGATAATGGCTGTTCAAAAACAGACAGACCATAGGAATGGTAATGTATATCAGCCTTTTGGTGCAGAACGGGCGAATGGTGTAAGCAATACCAACGCAAATAATGCAAGTGAGTATAATACATATGGTGGCGGTTGGGAGTCAAATCCTTACGCACAGCGTATGGAAGATCCGAACGAAGGATTGGATACTTTAGACCGACCGGATGAAATTGCAGGTGAGGTGAAGAATAATCTTCATGATGTAGCTGTAGAAACAACTGAAACTATGGAAGGTAATGTGTATACCTGTACTTCCTGTGGTGCAGAACTATTTATCAATGGAGTAGAAACTGCCACTTTTTGTGCGTACTGTGGTCAACCAACAGTTGTGTTCAGCCGCGTATCCGAGGAATTACGGCCTGAAAGAATTATTCCGTTCAGTATCCAAAAGGAACAGGCGGTGGCAGTTATTCGTGAACGGTTAAGCCATGGTTTTTTTGTTCCTAAAGCAATCAAAAATTTTGAAGTGGAAAGAGTAAGAGGTATCTATATACCGTATTTCCTGTTCGATGCACACTATTATGATTGCCAGAAAATACGAGGAACGGTTAAGTATGAAGGAAGCAGCAGGAAGGAAACATTTATCCGGGAAGCAGAATGTGATTTTCGGAATCTTACCTGTGACGCATCTAAAATGTTGAATGATGAAACCTCACAACGATTGGAACCTTATCAGTTGAATGAATTACGTCCTTTTGAAATCGGTTATTTATCGGGCTTTTATGCGGACCGCTATGATATGAATGAAAACACATTAAAAAATGTGGTAAGAGTTCGTTGCAAGGAAATGTTTGATAACGAAATGAAGATAGATACTATGGCTGAAAACCCTACAATTCTCAGTAGTAATCCGAAGTTCCAATTGCAGAAAGCACAGTATGTTTTATTGCCGGCCTGGTTCATGACATTCCGATATAAAAATATACCCTATACCCTATTGGTAAATGGGCAGACCGGTAAAGTGGTAGGTGCGGTGCCTTTTACAAAGGATAAGTTAATTGCTTTATTCATCGCGATTGCAGTGATTGCAACCATACTGTTTACATTTATCGGTACGCTACTATTTAATCAATATGTGGATACTGACGGAAGAATATTGGTAATGGCATTAATGGGTATTATTGCCGTATATAGTACGGGAATCGCGGCATATACTTCTGTATCCAGAAATATTAAACTTTCCAAGGCACAGAAAACGGTTAAATATGTGAAAGAAAGGCAGGATAATATCTAATGGATGGAATATTTTTAATCATAGCAATTGCGTATGGAGTGATTATGGGAATTGGTGTTGCCCTTGCGATTACCGGCATTATATTAAAAAAATCAAATGAACACGGAAACAGTAAAGGCGATTTGTATGATTTTAACGGAACTACTATGCACTTCTTAAACAGGCAACAACTTTAAATAATGTATAATAGTACATATAAAAGTTTTGAACTATGAACTAAAATCTTATTACGAAAAGAAAAATACTCAAGTGAATGGGAGAACAGGAATATGATATGTAAATGTCCAAAATGTGATGGAGCACTGGAATACAATCCGGCGTATGACAAAATGGAATGTCCCTACTGTGGCAGTGCTTTTACTACGCATGAAGCAATGGCACATCAGAGATTGCAGGATAATGCAGTAAAAATGACGGCGATGTCCGGTGCAGCATATGAAAATGCAGGGAATACGGCGGCAGATTCGCAGAAAGCGGAAGCAATGAATAAAATGATACAGAAAATGATAGAAGATGATTCGGTATCTGTTGAGTTTGTTAATTCTTCCGGTGACGCAACACAAAATACGATGGAGTGTAATATTTACACCTGTACGGCCTGCGGCGCGGAACTTGCGGTAAACGGTGTGGAAGCATCTACTTTCTGTGCGTACTGCGGCCAGCCCACTATTGTATTCAGCCGTGTTTCCAGAGAATTGATGCCTAAATGGGTGTTGCCGTTCCGCATTCAGAAGGATCAGGCTGTAAACGGCATCCGTGAAAAATTGAACAAAGGTATTTTTGTACCCCGCGAAATTAAGAATTTTGAAGTAGAAAAAGTAAGAGGTATTTATGTTCCTTACTTCCTTTTTGATGTTTACTATTATGACTGGCAACGTTTGCGTGGTACGGTCGGTTCCGGAAAACATAAAAGAACCAAATATTTCGTGCGTGAGGCAGAATGTGATTTTAAGAGGATTACCTGTGATGCTTCCAAGCAGTTGAATGATGAATCTTCGCAGCGTCTGGAGCCTTTTGATTTACGTTGTATTAAACCATTTGAACCGGGATATTTATCAGGTTTTTATTCTGACAGATATGATTTGGATGATAAGCAACTGACCGGTGTTGCAGTGGGAAGAACCAAGATGATGTTTGATAAGGAAGTTGCCAAAACAGTTAATGCAAGTAATGTACGTATCGTGGAGAATAATCCGAAATTTCAAATCAAAAATGCAGAATATGCATTGCTTCCGGCCTGGTTTCTTACCTTCCGTTATAAAAATGAACCCTATACCATGCTTGTAAACGGTCAGACCGGAAAAGTAGTAGGTGCCGTACCCTTTGACAAAGCGAAATTGGTTTCCATGTTCGTAGTATTGGCAGTTATATCAAGTATCATTTTTACCATATTGGCAAATTTCTTCTTTGGCGGATTTGTAGATTTGGATAGCGATTCTACAGGAGATTTGATTGCGATTATTGGTGCGGTAGGATTTTTCTTTTATGCAACGGGGATTGGTGCATTCCGCTCCGTGAAGAAGAATATTGAGTTGACCAAGGCATCAAGAACAGCAAGATTTGTGAGAGAAAGGCAGGATGATAATTAATGGGATTTGGATTTGTTTTTAGTTTGATAATTGGTGTGGCTCTCGGATGCGGTTTTTCCTTAATGGTTGTTGGATTTGTTTTAAAAGCATCCAATAAGATGGGTGACAGTAAAGGTGAATTTACAAATTTTGCAGGGAATGCCATGCATTTTATCAGTAAAAGAAACTTGTAAGGTGGGCATTTTGAGCGTTATAGAAACGAATGAATTCGTTTTATGAATGACGAATGTGTTGAAAGGATTTAGCGATGATATACAGGTGTCCGAATTGTAATGGTGCATTGGAATATAATCCTGTGACCGATGAGATGGAGTGCGCACACTGCGGTGGCGGATATACCATACAGGAAATGGAAAGTAAAAGTCAAAAAGTTTATGATTATGTCACAGAAAAAAGTGTTATGTCAACCATAACGGAAGAAAATGCGACTTCTGTTATGCGGGATGGGATTGTTGCAAAAACTGAGATGGTAGCAGAAACGGATCATGTTATCAATGATTTTGAAGATGAACATAATATCTATGCGAACAAAGAACGTATGGAGTGTAAAATTTACACCTGTACCTCATGTGGAGCGGAACTGGCGGTAAGTGATACGGAAGTTTCTACCTGGTGTGCATATTGCGGTCAGCCAACCATCGTCTATAGTCGTGTATCAAATGAATTAAAGCCGGATTATGTAATTCCTTTTAAAATTACCAGAGAGCAGGCAATTCGGGATATTCGTAAGAAAGTGCATAAGGGATTGTTTACACCCAAAGCGGTAAAGAATTTTGAAATTGAAAAGGTTAGAGGAATTTATATACCACACTTTATGTTTGATGTCCATTATCGCAATAATCAGAAAATTCATATTTATAAAAGTTCTAAGCATACGGAAGGCTATTGGTTTACGGCAGAATGTGACTTTGAAAAAATGAGTTGCGATGCATCTTCTTATTTGGAGGATGAACTGACACAACGTTTGGAGCCTTATGATTTTAAAGATTTAAAGGAATTTAATGCAGCATATTTATCCGGTTTTTATGCAGAACGGTATGATTTGGATACCAATGCGCTTATGGATGTTTTAAAGCAACGTTGTGAGGATTTATATGTTAAAAGAGTAGAACGGGAATTGGGAGCCAATCCCGGGTTTGTAAGCAGAGTAGAGATTACACATCCAAAGTGCAGTGTTGAGAAAGCAGACTATGTTTTATTACCGGTGTGGTTTCTTACCTTCCGTTACAAAAATGAACCGTACACGATTCTGATGAATGGTCAAAACGGTAAAATTGTGGGTGCGACCCCTTTTGATGTGAAAAAAGTGCTGATTTCATTCCTGTTGATTCATCTGATTGTAGGATTGATTATATTTGCACTTTACAAATTTGAAGTGATTGGTGCGCTTATTGGAATGATAGGGATAGGATTTGTTGGACCTTTGATTTTATACATATTTGGTTTTGTTAATTTTTCAAAATACAATAAGAATTTGTTGCTAGCCAAATTGACAAAGACCGCTAAATTTGTGAAAGAAAGGCAGGAGAGTGACGAATGGATGTATTAGGAAAAACACTTATTTTGGTCAGCATCTATATAGGCACTGCGATTTGGGTATTTTTTGTTGGAACCAGTTTATATTTATCTAATCGGATTGGAGACAGCAAAGGAACGCATGAAGATTTTATCAAAGAGGGATCGTTTCATGTAATTGATGTGAAGCAGTTATATGACAAAAACTATGGATGATATTTAGGAGTAGAGTGCTATGATATACAAATGTCCAAATTGTAACGGTGCGTTAGAATATAATCCGATAACGGATGAAATGGAATGTGTGCATTGTGGTGGCGGATATACAATGCAGGAGATGGAGGCCGGAAATCAAAAACAGTTTGATTATGCGTCTCAAAATCCTTCGGTGGCATATTGGAATGAATACGGTATGTCTGCTGCTAAAGTCGAATCGGAGGACCATATTGAAGAGAATAATATTTATGCAGAGCCGGAGATGATGGAGTGTAAAATATACACTTGCACCTCCTGCGGCGCAGAACTTTCGGTAAGTGATACGGAAGTATCTACATATTGTGCATATTGCGGTCAGCCTACTATTGTATATAGCAGGGTTTCGCAGGAACAAATGCCCAAGTATATATTGCCGTTTCGAATTACACGTGAGCAGGCACTTGATATTGTGCGGGAACGTTTCGGAAAAGGTTTTTTGGTGCCCAAGGAAATTAGGAATTTTGATGTTGAAAATGTAAAAGGTATTTATGTACCCTATTTTCTTTTTGATGCGTATTATTATGATAATCAGCGGGTAACTTACAGCGAAGGTGTCGGAGATAAGAAAAAGACAAGATTTGTCGATTTTGAAGCAGAGTGTGAATTTAAAAAAATCAGTTGTGATGCATCTAAGCGATTGAACGATGAATCAACACAGCGCCTGGAACCTTTTAATATGGATGAATTAAGAGAATTTGAACCGGCGTATTTGTCCGGCTTTTATGCAGACAGATACGATTTGTCGGCAAGACAGTTAACCAATGCCGTAGTTCGCAGATGTAAGGATTTATTTGATGCTGAAATGAAAAGACAGGTTAGAAATGAAAATGCAGCTGTTTTAAAGAGTAAGCCCAAGCATACCATTCGTAATTCGGAATATGCATTATTGCCTGTATGGTTTCTTACCTTCCGTTATAAAAATGAACCTTATACTATGCTTGTAAATGGACAGACAGGTAAGGCAGTTGGTGCGGTTCCCTGTAATAAAGCGAAAGCGGGTATTTTATTTGCAATAATAGCAGTTGTAACAAGTGCGATTTTGGGTGTTGGCGGATGTTTACTTTACAATGCCGGTGTCAATATGGTTATATTTGCATTTTTATTGGTACTTGGACTTATATTACTGTTAATTGGCATTAGTCAAATAAGTGTTTATAAGAAAAATATGAAACTCACGAAATTAAATCAGACGGCTAAATTTGCAGGTGATAGACAGGAGGTATAATTATGGGAATGATTATTGTTATAATTTGCGGTGCTATTTTTATAGGTTGCAGTTTAGCTACATTGGTTTTAGGGTGCGTATTGCGTAGTTCGAATAAAATGGGCGACAGTAAGGGCGAATTCGTGGATTTTTCACAAACCAATATGCATGTAATCCGTAATGAGAGTGCATCTATGTTTTAGTAATGTAGGAGAATAATATGATTTATAAATGTCCGAATTGTAACGGTGCGTTAGAGTATTTTTTTATAGACAAATACATACTTACACAAGCAGATAACTGTTAATGATTAGAAGTGCACGAAATACGCACTTACCAACTAAAATAAGAATAAGAGAAAATGCAATGATTTTTTCGTAACGTTTATCAACGGATTTCATAAATTCATTGAATAAACCATGTGCCATAATAAGTAGCGGGTAGATTGCTACGAACAGCAATAAATTGGATAATTCAGGAAGAATCAGCATTGCAACACAAAGAAGAAGAGATAGTGTGAGAAGCACTATTTCTTTTTTCTTGATATAAAATTTGTCGATACGAAGCATACAACAGAGCAGAATCAGCATAAAAACTAATTCCTTGGGAAATTCGCCAAGGAGAGATAAGTTTCTTAATAAATCAAAATCGAAGGTTAAAATGGCGTTGTCGCCGCCGGAAAGCATTTGACCGATTTTTACAAGTTGCATCATATCCGGCAGGGAAGTAAAAGCGAAAAACATAAGTATCCAATAAAATAGGGTTGAAATACTTTTCTCTGCTGTAAAAAGATAAGTAATGCCTAATAGGAGCAGGAGAACTGCCATGCCAAGAAGAACAAGAGCGGCAGGGGGAATTGATGAATCCGTATTACAAAGAAGTGTGATGGATTCAACTATGCCGTTATGCAGAACCAACGCATAAAAAGCATAGGCAGATAAGATTATAATGCCTATACTGAGTAAAACTTTTATGATGTTGGACATAACAGTCTTTTTATTCACGTTTCTTCTCCCATAATGTGGTTGTTTTCGTTCCTTACAGTCATTTATGGTATTTAAAAGGGCAGTTTCAAGCAGGCATATAAAGTATAGATGCCAAGGACCCAACTGCAAACAGCAAAAGCAAATACATACTTAAGATAGCGTTTGTCTTTGTCTAAAATGCCTTCGATGAAGGAACAGACCAAAGCGATGCAAAGACACATAATGCCAAATGCCGCACGGTTGGGAAATGTAGGAGACAAAGCCATTCCGCCGTAAGCCAGTGCAGCCATCACCATCATTAATATCTGATATGGTTGCAGGCGGTTACCGGTTTTATAATATAAAAACAAAAATAAAAGCGTGAGCAGTACGGAAGGGAAGAGAAAACTCATTCCGGCCATTAACATCATATCAAAGCGGTCATAGAGTATTTCGAACAAAGTCATATCTTCCACGTGAGTATTTCGAATAAAATTACCCGGCGCGAGAATCAAAAGTACGCTGCCGATAAGGGATGAAATCATACCGGTCCACATCCACAGCGGTGCTTTTTGATGTAGTTTTTTAATAAAATAAAAAATGACAAGAACTGCGGCCAGAAAACTTGCCGGCCCCATATTTTCATTGCTCCAGCCGGTAATCAGACCCAAAGGAATCATCCATAAAAATGCCAGAGGCAGGGATTTATACTCGGGATTTCTTACCTGTCGTAGATAGACCAATAAAAAGACAAAAATCCATACGGAAGAGTATAGATAATTCACGGATCCGGACTGCCAGAACATACTTAATTTCACATCCGTGTTAAAAGAAATCAATGAAATAAAAGCAATACAGTATGTAAACAATGATTTGGCATTGGCAAGTTTGCAGATGATATAACTTAACAGAAACGTTACAATCATATTCAAAATATCTGCAAATAGTTCCCCATTCATTAAAACAAACTGCAGGACCGCATGATTAACCACGCGTCCGCCCCAGTTAAAATAATGCCAGTACTGGGCCTTAATAATATCACCAATGCTTTGCAGCGGTGTATCGGTTACCAAATCCGTACCATACCAGACATCATCCCATAAAAAAACAAATCTTCTGTGGAATTTAAACTCAAAGAAAGCCTCTATGCATACGCACAGAAGCAAAAAGATACCAAGTATTGCTTTCGGATTCTTTTTTATCTTGTTCATTATATATTTTCCTTCTATTTGTTCAAGCCATATTAGTATATCATAATACAAAATAAAAGTCAGTATGAAACGATGTGGAATTTTTATATAATAGTTATATTTTAGAGAAATAAAAAACTGCGTGAATTATTTTATTCCAACAGAACACGCTCTCACTCGTGCGAAAACGTAACGGATACTAAACTCGTACTGCATTTCATTTGTACTCGTTAAGTACCGACGCTTTCACAACGGTTCTTTATGGAACAAAATAATTCACGCAGTTATTGCATTCAAGAAACAACTTAATAGCAACAATACTGTAATACAAAGAAGTAGTGGCAAATACTGCCGCCCAACACAAATAAATGCCAGATGAAATGCATGTATTTGGGGTTTTGGGCACGATAGAAGATAATGCCAACGGTATAAAAGACGCCGCCGAGAAGCAACATTGCCCATCCTACCGGAGTAATTAAGGTAAATACTTCGAAACCGGCCAAAACAATGGACCAACCCATTAATACATAAAGCCAGAGAGATAATTTATGCCATTTAGCAAGGTTAATTGCATTTAAAACAACTCCGAGAGCAGTACATGCCATATTAATTCCCCAGATGGTCCAGCCGACCCAACCGCCGATGATACTGAAACAGATAGGGGTGTAGGTGCCCGTAATTAATATAAAAATCATACAATGGTCCAGAATCTGGAAAACTTTTTTCCCTTTATTATTCGCAAGTGAATGATAAAGACAAGAAGTTAAATATAGTAAAATCAGGCTCGCACCATAAATGGATACGCCCACAATGCTCATAGGTCCTTTGTGGTTTAATGTGGCAGTGACAATCATTACTGCAGTTCCGGCAATGGAAAGAGCAGCCCCTAAACCATGGGAAACCGCATTTGATATTTCTTCACCTAATGTTTGATTATTAAAGTTGCATACATCAGTCATTTTTACACTCTCCTTTATGTTTATGTAAAATCAAGACAAAGAGAATAAAACTCTTGCACGTAGTATCTAAAACTACATTATCACATAAAGGATACTTTGTAAAGGGTTATTTAAAATGAAAATATGAAATTTTTGTGTATGTTTACTTTGCAAATTAGGATTTTGCTATTATTTTTTCGTACAGAATTCTTCATCATATTCAATGACACAGTAGTAGTTTTCGTTCCAGTCACGAATTTTATACGTGATAATATCGTCCAAATCTTTTACATCTAATTTTAAGGAATAGGGTTTTACAACATCAAAAATTAAGTTGGTATGGGAAGGACCTTTTACAACGCGAAAATCATGAATGCTTAATTTGTCATCGATTCCGGTAATGATTTTGGTAACCTGACGCTTCAGGGACTGGGTTTCTTCGTCTTTGTCCAGTACAGGATCCATATGTATGGTAGCAAAGCAGCCTAGTTTCTGACGAATATGGCGTTCTAAATTATCAATAATGTCGTGCATCTCCAAAAAGTCTGATGAGGCAGAAACTTCTGCGTGAAGACTGACCATAACACGACTGGGACCGTAATCATGAATCATTAAATCGTGAATGCCGAGAATTGCAGGCTCCTCCATCATCACATTGCGGATTTCTTCTACAAGTTCCGGGTCGGGCGCCTGACCAAGCAGAGGTGAAATGGTTTCTTTGATTGCCTGAATACCGGAGTATACGATAAAAAGACCAACCAGGATACCGCAATAACCGTCAATGTTCCAATGAAAGAAGATGCCGGCAAGAGAAGACAGCAGTACAACGCCGGTTGCAATTGTATCACTGATGGAGTCTGTTGCGGTTGCTTTTAATGCAGCAGAGGAGATTTTGCGGCTGACACTTCTTTGATAAAAAAACATATAAAATTTGGTCAAAATTGAAACGACAAGAATAAGTACCGTAATCCAAGTGGCTGTAATCGGTTCGGGATGAATAATTTTATCAATGGAAGACTTAATCAGTTCGTAAGCCATAAAAAGGATCAGAATAGAAACCAAAAGGCCTGAGATGTATTCCATTCGACCGTGACCGTAAGGATGGTCGGAATCCGGCTTGGAAGCGGCCATTTTAAAGCCGAACAATGTAATGACACTGCTTCCGGCATCGGATAAGTTGTTTACGGCATCGGCAATAATGGCAATGGAACCGCTTAAGAGTCCGGCGGTCAATTTACCTGCAAATAACAATATATTTAAGAATATGCCGACAGCACCGCAAAGGATACCGTAACCTGTACGTACCAAAGGAGATGCGTAATTTTTATTGTCTTTTATAAATAATTTAGAAAGCAGAGTAATCATAAGGACTCCTTTTCGGATATTTTTTGTGAAAGTATTACTATATTTTATAACATTTCAATGTTTTTTTCTATGGGTTTTAGGTTGCTAACCGTCATAAAATTGTGTATAATCTATTTCGGACTGGAAGAATGCCTGTATTTAGGGTATTTTGAAGATAATCAA
This sequence comes from Lachnospiraceae bacterium, assembly GCA_017473115.1. Classification (GTDB taxonomy): domain Bacteria; phylum Bacillota; class Clostridia; order Lachnospirales; family Lachnospiraceae; genus UBA3766. Next base: position 191,546 of record JAFUNC010000004.1, on the reverse strand, counting down.
TCTTAATTTTAGATGTATATGTATTGTAAAAACCCAAAATTAGGATGAAAATAAAAAAGAGTAGGAGAATACGGAAATGAGCAAAAAAACAACAGTTTTAATGATTCTTGACGGCTATGGTCTCAATGAAAAGACAGAAGGCAACTGTGTTGCGGGCGCAAAGACTCCCGTGATGGACAAGTTAATGGCGGAATATCCTTTTGTAAAAGGGTATGCAAGCGGTATGGCAGTAGGCCTTCCTGACGGACAGATGGGGAACTCTGAGGTTGGTCACTTAAATATGGGTGCAGGTCGTATTGTATATCAGGAACTTACCAGAATCACAAAGGAAATCCAGGATGGAACTTTCTTTGAGAATCCTGCATTGTTAAATGCGGTAAAGAACTGTAAGGAAAATGATTCCGCACTTCATATGTTCGGACTTTTATCAGACGGTGGTGTACACAGCCACAATACACATCTTTACGGTTTGTTGGAACTTGCGAAAAAGAATGATTTGAAGAAAGTATATGTTCATTGCTTCTTGGATGGTCGTGACACACCTCCCGCAAGCGGTAAGGATTATGTAGAGCAGTTAGAAGCGAAAATGGCTGAAATCGGCGTTGGTGAAGTGGCTATGGTAAGCGGTCGTTACTATGCAATGGACCGTGACAATAACTATGACAGAGTTGAAAAGGCTTATCTTGCCATGACAAAGGGTGAAGGTTTAACTGCTGACAGCGCAGTGGCTGCTGTGGCTGAATCTTATGACAGAGATGAAACAGACGAATTTGTTAAGCCTACCGTTGTACAGAAGAACGGTGCTCCCGTAGCGCTTATTCAGGACAAGGACAGTGTTGTATTCTTCAACTTCCGTCCCGACCGTGCAAGAGAAATTACCAGAGCATTCTGTGATGATGATTTCAAGGGATTTGACCGTAAACGTCTTGACCTTAAATTTGTATGCTTCTCAGAGTATGATCCCACAATTCCCAATAAGGAAGTGGCTTTCCATAAAATCAGCGTAACCAACACCTTTGGTGAATGGCTTGCAGCAAACAATATGACACAGGCAAGAATCGCCGAAACCGAAAAATACGCACACGTTACCTTCTTCTTTAACGGTGGCGTAGAGGAGCCTAATGAGGGCGAAACAAGAATTCTTGTGAACTCACCCAAGGAAGTTGCTACTTACGACTTAAAGCCCGAAATGAGCGCTTATGGCGTATGTGACAAACTTGTGGAAGCAATCAAGAGCGGCTCTTATGATGTAATTGTAATCAACTTTGCAAACCCTGACATGGTAGGTCATACCGGTGTACAGGATGCGGCAATCAAGGCTGTTGAAGCAGTGGACGAATGCGTTGGCAAGGCTGTGGAAGCGATTAAGGAAGTTGACGGCGTAATGTTCATCTGTGCTGACCACGGTAATGCAGAGCAGTTGGTTGATTATGAAACCGGAGAACCGTTTACTGCACATACCACAAATCCCGTTCCTTTTATTCTTGTAAATTACAAAGAAGGATATGGTTTACGTGAAGGCGGATGTTTGGCAGATATCGTTCCTACCCTCATTGAAATCATGGGTAAAGAACAGCCTGCAGAAATGACCGGTAAGTCATTGTTGATTCAGAAATAATTTGGGGCATCCTATGTGGATGCCGGAAGATTTGAGGGGCTCTGAGCGGATATTTTGTATTCGTTTTCAGACACGCTTCCGCTCGATTGAATACGTAACGGATGCTAAATTCAAAGTCTTGTAAACAAGCCTTTTTATTAAGCACCGACGCATTCAAAACGGTCTTCAAACGAAAAACAAAATACTCGCTCAGAGTAATCAAGTATATGAAGCATCTGCAAGGGATGCGTGATAAGCTGTCATTTGTTAAGAGCAAATGGCAGTTTTTTTATGATTTACTATGATAAAAAAGTGAGATGTATGATATTTCCAAATATAGGACATAATGAATGCAAATATGTATATCTAATTTGGTTTTGATGTTCATATCAGAAATTGTTGTGTGGATATTTTTATTCCAAAAGAACCGTTTTCGACCGTGTCAGCACTTAGTGAGCAGAAATGTAATGTACTGCGAACTTAGTACTGTTACATCGGTCGAACGAGCGGAAGCGTGTTCTTTTGGAATATAAAATAATCCACACAACACTATGAATACATCAGTTGTCAAAACCAAATTGGGATATGTAAGACACTCATTTTAAAAGGAGATATCATCATGACCAATGTGGGTAAAATTACAGATGTTCACGCAAGAGAGATTCTGGATTCCAGAGGAAATCCTACAGTAGAAGCAGAAGTAACGGTAAACGGTCTTTTTAAGGGGAGGGCAAGTGTACCTTCCGGCGCCAGTACGGGTCGCTTTGAAGCAGTAGAAAAGAGAGACGGTGAGAAGCGCTATTTTGGGCTTGGAGTTCATAAGGCGGTAGAGAATGTAAATACAGTTATAAAAGAGGCGTTGCTTGGAGAGGATGTGTATCAACAGGCACATATTGACCATCTGTTGGGACATTTGGATGGTACGGACAATAAGGCGAATTTGGGTGCAAATGCTACCTTGGCTGTATCTATGGCATGCGCAAGAGCAGCGGCGGAAAGCATGGGGATGCCTTTGTACCGTTATATCGGGGGAAGCAGTGCAGATGTAATGCCCGTGCCTATGATGAATATTTTAAACGGTGGCGTGCATGCGGACAATACCGTAGATTTCCAGGAGTTTATGATTATGCCTGTCTTGGCGGAGAATTTTACGGAAGCCTTACGCATTGGTGTGGAAATTTATCAGAAATTAAAGCAGTTATGTAAGGAAAAAGGGTTGTCTACTGCGGTAGGTGACGAAGGTGGGTTTGCTCCGGATGTCAAAGATGCTTTTGCAGTGTTACAATTGATTGTAGATGCTATTCAAAATGCCGGATATGAGCCCGGTATTGATGTTGTGATTGCAATGGATGCAGCGTCCAGTGAATTATATCAGCCTGATAAAGATGTATATTATTTTCCGGGAGAAAGTAAGACGAGCGGTGAAAAAATGTATCGCGACACCAATGAAATGATTTCATATTATGAAATGTTGATTGACCATTTTCCGATTGTTTCCATCGAAGATGCATTGCAGGAAAGTGATCTTGAGGGTTGGCAGTTATTAACGGAGCGCTTAGGAAAAAAAGTGCAGTTAGTGGGAGATGACCTGTTTGTAACCAATAAACTGCGACTTGAGGCCGGCATTAAACTTCATGCAGGCAATGCCATTTTGGTCAAATTAAATCAAATCGGTACCGTGACAGAGGCAACGGAAGCTGTTATGCTTGCTAAAAAGAGTGGTTTTAAAACCATTATTTCGCATCGTTCCGGTGAAACGGAAGATTCCTTTATTGCAGATTTTGCCGTCGGATTGAATGCGGGACAGATCAAAACCGGTGCACCCTGTCGAAGTGACCGTAACGCCAAGTACAATCAGTTGTTGCGTATTGAGGAACATTTAAAAGGATGCGGGAAGTACAGTACACCGTTTCAACCGATTAAGGGATATGAAAAATAAAACTTGCAAAACTTGCGTGTCTATGGTAATATAACAAAGCTGATGTAAATTTGTCTTTGGGCAAACATATCATAGGAGTATTATAATGGAAACAGTTAGAATTATTATTACAGTTGTATTTATCATAGTTAGTATTGCACTTGCAGGAATCGTATTGATGCAGGAAGGCAAGAATACCGGATTATCGGCACTTAGCGGTGTGGCAGACACATACTGGGGCAAGAACAAAGGACGTTCCATGGAAGGCGTGCTTATCAAAATCACCACCGTTTTGGCAGTTATTTTTATGGTATTATCTGTTCTTCTTAATATGTCGTTATTCTAGAAACGGATTATTTTACACTCCTGCAGGTTTGCAGGAGTTTTTTTATAGGTTAAAGTATGGGTAAAAAAGGTAAAAAACAAAAAACAATTACAATAACGGGCGTATTTACGGGAACCTCTCATGAGTTCGGCTTTGTGGAAAGCGAAGAACTGGAAGGGGATGTTTTTATTGCGGGAAAATATGTAAACGGTGCCATGCATTCTGATACGGTGCTTGTAGAGTTGTTTCCGGGAAATCCGGGGGACGGAAAGCGCAAGGAAGGTATGGTGGTCAAAATCATCGAGCGCGGCATTCGTCGTGTGGTGGGTACCTACCAGAAGTCTAAGAGTTTTGGGTTCGTAGTACCGGATAACCAGCGTATCGGCGAGGATGTTTTTATTCCGAAAGAGGCGGCAAAAGGCGCTATGGACGGACATAAGGTTGTGGCTGAGATTACGGAATATCCTCACGGCAGAAGAAGTGCGGAGGGTCGTATTATTGAGATTCTCGGGCATGCCATGGATCCGGGCGTGGATATTTTATCTATTGTGGAAGGATATGAAATTCCCACGAAGTTTCCGGAGAAGGTGCTGAATCAGGCAGAACGTGTGGGATTGGAAGTATCCGAGGCAGATATGGCGGGAAGACTTGACTTGCGTGATGTTGTGATGGTTACCATTGACGGCGAAGATGCCAAGGATTTAGACGATGCAGTCAGCATCTGTAAAAACGGTGATATGTATGAATTGGGCGTCCATATTGCGGACGTGACCAATTATGTGCAGGAGAACTCTGCCTTGGACCGTGAAGCCTTAAAAAGAGGCACCAGCGTCTATCTGGCAGACCGCGTTATCCCTATGCTTCCTCACAGACTTTGCAACGGCATCTGCTCCTTAAATGAGGGCGTGGACCGTCTTGCATTGAGTTGTATTATGCAGATTGATTCCACCGGTGATATTGTATCGCATAAACTGGCTGAAACCGTAATTAAAGTCAATCGCAGAATGACATATACTTCCGTGGCTAAAATTCTGGAACAGAAAGATAAGGAAGAATGCGATAAATATACCGAATTGGTTCCCATGTTTGAATTAATGCAGGAACTGGCAGGGATTCTGCGTGAAAAACGAAGAAAACGCGGTTCCATTGATTTTGATTTGCCGGAGAGCAAGATTATTGTGGATGAAAAGGGAAAAGTTGTTGATATTAAGCCTTATGACCGCAATATTGCCACGAAAATCATCGAAGATTTTATGTTGGCGGCAAACGAAACCGTAGCAGGACATTTTTATTGGCAGGAACTGCCTTTTGTATATCGTGTTCACGATGTGCCCGATGCGGACAAAATCGAAAAATTACAGATTTTGATCCGAAACTTCGGCTATTATTTTAAATCTTATAAAGATGAAATTCATCCGAAAGAAGTGCAAAAACTTCTTGCCAAAATTCAGGATACGCCGGAGGAAGCATTGATTTCAAGACTTGCCCTGCGCAGTATGAAGCAGGCACAGTATTCCGTGGTTTGTACAGGGCATTTTGGTCTGGCATGTCAGCAATATTGTCATTTTACATCGCCGATTCGCAGATATCCGGATTTACAGATTCACAGGATTATTAAGGATGAATTGCGCGGCCGCTTAAATAATGATAAAATAGAGCATTATAATGCGATTCTGCCCAAGGTTACAAGCCAGAGTTCCAAGACGGAACGTCGTGCTGCCGAAGCAGAGCGTGAAACCAATAAGTTAAAGAAAGTCCAGTACATGTCGGAACGTATCGGAGAAGTATTCGAGGGTATTATCTCGGGCATTACGTCCTGGGGTATCTATGTGGAACTTCCAAATACGGTGGAGGGAATGATACGGACTTCGCTTCTGACGGATGACTTTTATGCATATGATGAAAAAAATATGGAATTAAAAGGAACTCACTCCGGCAAAGTTTACCGCCTTGGCGAACCGGTCAAAGTATTGGTAAATTCCACGGATGAGGTGCTTAGGACCATTGATTTTCTCTTATATGAAGAGGATGAGGAAGAGGACTAAGTTTTACGGCAGAACTGCCGAAATATGAGTTAGAAGCCTGCGGGCAAATGAGGAGAGTTAAACATGGCAAACGAAGGAATGAAGTTAATTGCCAATAATAAAAAAGCATACCACGATTATTTTATCGAGGAAAAATATGAGGCGGGACTCGTACTTCACGGTACGGAGGTGAAATCCCTTCGCCAAGGAAAGTGCAGCATTAAGGAGTCTTTTATAAGGATTGAAAATGGAGAGATGATTATCTACGGCATGCATGTCAGCCCCTATGAAAAGGGGAATATTTTCAATAAGGATCCCCTGCGTCCTAAGAAGTTGTTGCTTCATAAACGTGAGATTATGAAACTTCTCGGTAAAATCAAAGAAAAAGGTTATACTTTGGTGCCACTTCAGGTATATTTTACGTCCGGCAGGGCTAAAATTGAAATAGGGCTTGCCAAAGGTAAAAAACTTTACGATAAGCGTGATGACATCGCCAAGAAGGACCAGCGCCGGGAGAGCGAGAGGGATTTCAAGGTGAAGAATTTATAAGATATTTCTCTGACTGATAAGTGCCTTAATATATGTATGTGAATATTTTGTGTTCGATACAGACGCGCTTTCGCTCGCTTGACTACGTAGCGGATGCTAAATTTAAAGTTTTGTAAACAAGCCTTTTCATTAAGCACCGACGCAGTCAAAACGGTCTTTAATCGAAGCACAAAAATTCACATTATAAAATAATGATTTGATGCACTTATCAGTCAGAGAAATATATGAAATAATTGCATTCAACTATAAATTGAATCGCATTCTCTTGACGAAAGAGGCACATATCGCATAAAATATAAGTAGAAAGCAATGAACTTTCGAAACATGGGGTAGTCATGGTTTCGACAGGGGTTTTGCAGCTGGAGAAGCTATCCGCAGGTGATGCGTCAAATCACAAACCTAAAATTAAACGCTGACAATAGATTAGCAGTAGCTGCCTAAATGCAGCTTGTCCTTCCCCGTACACCTGCATGCGGGGGTAAGGGCATCATCCTTGCAGGAAACGACTGTCACAAAGCTTTGAGTGCCAGGGCGTAAAATGAAGCTACCGAAGGCGGAAGGGTGATGGCTCCCGTCCGTCGGAGGGAATCCTAAAAAACCATCTATGATAGTAGAAGGACAGGGAATAAGTCTTTGGACACGGGTTCGACTCCCGTCTACTCCATTTGAGAAGAAAGGGTTTTTGCGCTCTTTCTTCTTTTATTTTGTGTAAAAGAATCAGGAATGAAAGCGGGGAATTGCATATGTCAAAAGGACAAATTGCACGCATGGTAACTATGATAATCATTGCGGTGTTATTGGTTTTAGCAGTGTGGGGCTACGGCACTGAAGTAGGTAAAGTGATTAATCCCATTGAATATGCGGATGATGTAAATATTGATGGGGCTGATTTTACGGGGATTATGAATCTTTTCGTTGCAGGTACCAATGGTCTCGTTGGTTTGATTATTGGTATATCATATTGTATTGTCTTGTTTGTCATTTCGTTGGTGCTTTTGCTGCCCTGGTGTTTGGTTGTAATCATTCAGAAATCGAAGATAGCGCCCGTGGAACTGAATGTGGCGGTCGGCACATTCATCGGCGTGGTATTTTTATCCCTGATTATGGGATTTGTCGGAGCGCGTTTTAGCGGTTTTTTGATTATTCTGTTATTGACTTTGGTTGTAGCAGTTATGTTTGGTTTATTGTGTTTCTTGCCGTATTGGCTGGCATATAGAAGATGTAAGAAAGCAGAGATGAATTATGAATCGTGAGAATCAGGTAAAGGATTACCTCTTTAGCAACACACAGGATGTGATGATGGCCCAGGAAGAACTGGAAAAGATTGAGAAGTTGGAGCCAAAAATCGGTCAGGCTGATATCGAACTTCTCTATAAACTTTATAATAAAAGCATTGAGAAGCGCACGTTCCAGACACCGGTGGGCTTGGAATTTATGTTAAAAGTCAAGAAAATCCTTGATACCAATCCCAATACACCGGGCGAAGTAGTACCAATCCCTCTGTATACGACATTTGATTTGACCACCAGAAGAGAACAGGAAGCAATTCAGAAACGTCAGCAGTTTATGGTAAAGAAAAAAGAGGATGCTGCCAAGAAATTGAACATATCCATTTGGATTAATGTAGTTCTTGCACTTTTGGTGATTGCTATGTTTATTATTGCCAAGACGGGAAGTAATCCGAATATTTTGAATTACGAAAATGCTTTAATTAATAAGTATGCCGAATGGGAGCAGGAACTTCGCGAACGAGAAGTTAGAGTGCTTGAATATGAAAACGAATACGGTATTGAGCACGGTGGTATAACATCGGAAGAACCGTAATGATCCCGTATTTGCGGTGTTCTGCGGATATTTGTAGTTTGCGTGGTGAATTCACAATTTTAACATAGTTGTCTGCTAGTCTAATGCTAGGTAATACATAAGCGCGATGAATGCCTTGTGTAAAAGGAGGACGAAATGGACAAGTTAAAAATTCTTGTGGTAGACGATGAGACCAGAATGCGAATCCTGGTGAAGGATTTCCTTGTAAAAGCCGGTTTTGATGTAATTGAGGCTGAGGACGGCTGTAAGGCTCTGGATCTCTTTTATGAAGATAAAGATATAGCGTTGATTGTTTTGGACGTTATGATGCCTAAAATGGACGGTTGGGAGGTATGTAAGGAAATCAGGGAGTCTTCCAAAGTGCCTATTATTATGCTGACCGCCCGGGGCGATGAACGCGACGAACTGCAGGGCTTCCAGTTGGGCGTGGATGAATATATCTCCAAACCTTTTAGTCCGAAGATTCTTGTGGCACGTATTGAAGCAATTCTTCGCCGTTCCCGTAAACTTCCCGGAGAAGATTGTGTTGAGGCAGGCGGCATCATAATTGATAAAACCGCCCACGAGGTGCGTTCTGACGGCGAACTGATTGAGTTAAGTTATAAGGAATTCGAACTGCTGACTTATTTCGTAGAGAATAAGGGCATTGCGTTGTCCAGAGAGAAGATTCTGAATAACGTATGGAATTACGATTATTTTGGCGATGCCAGAACTATAGATACCCATGTGAAGAAGTTGAGATCAAAACTCGGAGAAAAGGGCGATATGATCAAGACGATATGGGGTATGGGGTATAAATTTGAGTGTTAGCTACGAGTTAGGCATGGACTGGCGCAATAGCCGGTGGGTGCTTGCACACACAAGGCTAATTGTGCAAGGACATATCTGGCGACAGCCAGACAGTGAGATGAAGCGAAGCGAAATCGAACTGAGCCTGGCGAAGTAGAGCAGAGTAATAGGAGTCATAAGCGGGTGCTTGTGGCTCTCTTTTTATTGTGCGACAGCACAGACAGTGAGCGAACTTGTTCGCGAACTGAGTTCTGCTTGTGAGTGCCAGATAGAAGCTTGCTTCCGAATGGCGTTTTTTCTATGGTTTATTTAGAATATATGTGATAAAATTAAAAAAAGACAAACGAAACATGCAATTATATCAATATAGATGAAGTGAAAGCAGGTACATAGAATATGATGAAGAAGGGTGTTATTTGAAATCATGAAGAGAATTTGCATTTTTGGGTTTAGACTACTTAGATATGTTTGTCAAATAAGTGAGGATTCTTCATTCATGCAAGAATTATCCAGAGAGTAAATATAAAAGAAAATTACTGAGTCTACGAGTAGGAAACAAATAATAAAGACGATGGAGCAGATACTTAGGAGGATGAAATGGCATTTCGTACAGAGGATCAAGTTAGAAATGAAGCAGGTATTACATTAGGATTTATAGATTCCCATGGGAATAATGTTGAAACATCAAAATTCATTTCTGGTGTTGGACAGCTTACTACATTTATTCAGTTAGGAAATAGACTTGGAACCACGGATTTTAATGGTGTAAGCGATAAACCTGATGGGTGGTTGCTTCCATACAATCAGAATGGAGTAGCTATTGTTCTTGAAACTAAATCAGAAAAAGAAGATATTTCAAAAGATAAATGGAAAAATGAACTTTTAAAGAATATTGTTATTCTTAATAGGCATTATTCTAAGGTTGCAGGAATTTTGTACAATGGTAAAGATATTCGTGTATTTATGAACAATGATGAAGTTCCTTCACCTGCAGCTACACTTCAAAGATTAGAATATTATACAAAATTGTTTGTGGCAGATTCGATTGATAAAGGTAGAATTTATGATTTGACAATGAAAATAAATAACTGCCTTCATAAAGAGTTTGGAGTAAAAAATCTTAATCATAGAATGATTTTTACAGCATGTGCTTTGGTAGCAGTTAAAGAAGGGGCAATTCTTCATAAGGGAACTGAGTATAGTCTTTTTCATCAGACAATCCTTAGTCAGCTTTCTAAGAGTCTTAAAGATGCAAAAAAACAAAATGAGAAACTAGATTTATTATGTGATGTATATTCGGAAATTAAGATGAATACCACTGATAATCAGCAAGCTATTGATAATTTTATTGATTGGGTTACAGAGATTTCTGATTTGATTAATTCTGATAATTGGAATGGTGAGGATGTAATGGCTATCTTCTTTAATGAATTTAACCGTTACAAAGGAAAATCAGAAAGAGGACAGGTGTTTACACCAGACCACATTACATCATTTATGTATCGATTACTTGAAGTTAATCAGCATGATGTGATTCTTGATGCTGCGTGTGGTTCGGGAGCATTTCTTGTAAAATCTATGTGCAATATGATTAAAGAAGCGGGTGGAATCAATACTGATAAAGCAAGAGAAATTAAAGCAAAGCAGTTGTATGGTATTGAATTTGATAGAGAAATCTACGCTCTTGCGTGTGCTAATATGCTTATTCATAAAGATGGAAAGACAAATCTTGAACAACTTGATACAAGAAAAGATGATGCTGCCAAGTGGATAAGAGAAATAAAAGTTAAACTTGAGAGCAATAGTCAATCAAAGGGTGTAACAAAGGTTCTGATGAATCCTCCTTTTGAACGTGCATACGGATGCATGACTATTGTCAAGGCAGTTCTTGATAATGTTCCAACAGGAACAATGTGTGCTTTTATTTTGCCTGATAAAAAACTTGAAAAAGATTTAGCTGATAAGAAGTTTGGAAATAAGGTTCTTAAAGACCATAGAGTAACTACAATTATTAAATTACCAGAGAATTTATTTACTGGAGTTACAACATCGATATTTGTTTTTGAAGCCCATAAACCTCAAAATGGTCAAAATATCATAGGATATTATATTGAAGAAGATGGATTGGAAACAGTAAAGAATCAGGGAAGGCAGGATATCAAGAACCGTTGGAATGGAATTGAGGACTATTGGATTCAGGCTATACATGATGGTATGGATAGTAAGTATAATACTCGTCAGATAATCAATCCTGCAGAGCATCTCTCATATCAAAAGCCAGAAAAACCATTTGAAATATTTGAAGAAGATTTTATAAAAACAGTTATGGATTATGAGATGTATAAGAATGGAATTGATGTAAAAGCGTTTCAGAGCAACCTTTTGAGTAAAGTTCTTTATTCAAGTGAAGTTTTACAAAATGATGATAGTAGTATTTCTATTCTGTTAAAGGATGGTAAGAAGAATGATAATTGATATATCACAATGGGGAGAATTTACTATTTCGGAGTTGTTTGATATTCATCCCACAAAGGCCTATAAGGTTACAAATAAGGATTTACTAGAAGATGATGGTGTAAATCCTGTAATAGTAAATTCTGGCTTTAATAATGGAGTTGGTGGATATACAAATAGAGATTGCACAGAAAAAAAAGGAATTATTACATTTACAGATACTGCAGCAAAAAGCCCAGATTCCTTTTTTTATCAAGCCAATGATTTTGTTGGGTATCCACATGTTCAAGGTATGTACGCACTTAATCATAAGTGGACAGAAAATGAAAGTTTGTTTCTTATATCTGTAATAAAAGCAAAAATAGCTGATAGGTATGATTTCATTGAGAAAATGACAAGAACAGATATTTTAAATCTTGTAATTAAATTACCAGTTTTATCAAATAATATTCCAAATTGGAATTATATGAATGAATATATTGATGCGATAAAATGTAAAGCTAAAATCACAGTTGATAATTGTATAAAGGCTCAGGAATATTCAACAAAGAGTATTGATGTCAGTCGATTCAAGAGATTCCATCTATACGATGATGATTTATTTATTATTGATAGTGGAACAAAACTTGATAAAGTAAAAATGAGCGATAATGCTCCGTCTGTTAATTTTGTTGGTAGAGCTAATGCAAATAACGGTGTTACAGATTTTATTGATAAGATTGATGGATTGGAACCTTATAAAGCAGGATATATGACAATTTCACTTGGCGGAGAATATCTTGGTTCATGCTTTATTCAGGATAAGCCTTTTTACACAAGTCAAAATGTTAATGTGTTAATTCCTAAAAAGGAAATGTCATATTATCAAAAACTATATATTGCGACGATGGTATTTCGAGAAGGAAGATTACATTATAAGGCATTTATAGATGAGTTGAACCGTCATATGAAGACGGACTTCATGATCCCATTACCGGTAAAAGACGATGAAAGTATTGATTGGGAATATATGGAATTTTATATGAAATCAGTTGAAGAAAAGGCGAAAATGAAAATTAATACATTGATGTGTAAATGACAAGTGATTTGATGCGTTTGAATAGCAGAGATGGATATAATAAAGTCCACTCTTTTCGATAGTTTAGATTTGTAATAAAATTGCTCAGTTCAATTAGGTTACCAGTTGACACTTGATGTCAACCAAATATATGCTTGTATTAAGTCGAAGGCGCGCAGTTCAATTAATAAACTTTTGGAGGCATATATAAAATGAATGGATTAAAATATATTAGAACCGAGTAATGTTAAAATGCATTTTTTTCTTCGAGATGGTAGCGATATGGAATGCTATGGCTATTTTCTATGGCATAAAAGATAAAGAAGAACTTATAGCAAACATATACAAATACAAATCTGAAGAAATGGAAAATTCGGAATATATTAGAGAATTAGCAAAAATCTTCAAAGAACATTGGACAGAAAGATATGATGCAGAGATGGAGCGACATGGTAAGGGGTTACAAGATTTAAAGTCAAAAGACAGGAGAAAGCAAAATCAGATGCTAATGCGGAGGAGAAATTGAGCCTTGAAGAAAGGGTTGCACAATTAGAGGAAGAGTATAAAAAAGAACGTCAGAGTAATCCGGAAATGAAAGAAATGGTTTATGTTTTGAAGAAGTAGTATATGGCAAAGGAGATGTCGGCCGGCATTAGAAAGGTAATTGAACAGAATAAGAAGAATGCGAGTGCATAGGGAAAGTTGTAATATTTGAATGACAGAAATATTATAGAAATAGTAAAACGGAAGGAGAATAATATATGGATGATTTTATTTATAATGGAATTATAGATAATATTGCTAGAAAATTCGAGAATGAATTATGTAATATAGAGGCAAAGTATAATTTTGATTATGGAGATGAATTCGAAATAGCAGTATGTAAATTTTTGAGACGTTTTTTACCATTGAAATATGGTGTTTGTAGAGGATTTGTTGTAGACAAAAATGGTAATTCGGCAGGCGATGATGTTATTATTTATGATCAAGAATTATTTCCTACGTTAAGATTTTTAGATGTTGAAAATCAGTTTACGCAAAAAGAGCAAATACCAGTAGAAGCTGTATATGCCTATATTGAAGCAAAGTATACATTAAATGAAAATACATTAAAAAAGGCAATAAAACAAGTTTATAATGTTAAGAAATTATGTTATTCAAGAAATTGTAAATCTAAAGTACCAGTAATAGATGGATTGCATATTTTTAACAATAAATATAGCGAAGCAAATGGTTGGAATCCGTGCATTTATAATCCGGTTTATGGTATGATTTTATCAGCTAATTGTGTTGATGTTAATGGTAATAAAACAATGTTGGGTAGTGAAACAACACATTTTTTATTTAAAGCAATAAGAGAAGACTTAAAATTAGATATAGAAGAAATGAAATATTATTGCTTTGATTCTGTAATTGCGGGAAAATCTACAACTGCATTTTGCGGACACTATTTATATGACAAAAATGGAAATATAATAGATGGTGTGTTGCTAACTAGGTTTTATACAGGGATAAATTCCTGTTCTTGTTATCAGATTAATACACATGAAAATATTGCATTTGGTTTGGCGATTGCACATTTAATGATGGCACTTAATTTTATACAGCTTGATACAATGCCATGGGATATGATTTTTAATACTGCAAAAATGCCCAATAGAGAAGAAAGAGAGCAATTTCTCAAAGTATTAGAAAATATGGAATAAGAGTAAAAGAATAAAAGGAATTCACCCAATGCCCACCGCCTCCTCCTATACTCCTTCCACCACCACAACACCCGTAAACTGGTGGAGGCAGTACAAAACACCCACACTCAATTGACATTCTCGACGTAACCAAAGACAAGCCCGATTTGTCCGGTTATGACCGCATCGGCATTGCTTCCGGCGTGTATGCTTTTCACTTGGGCAAGCCTATGCTGAAGTTTTTGAAAGAAAATCTGCCCGCCGGCAAGGAGACTTTTATCATATATACTTATGGTATCCCCAAAGACGACTATACCGATTCGGCGAAGAAAATCCTGAATGAGAAGAACTGTACGCTTTTGGGCGAGTACGGGTGTCTCGGATTTGATACCTTTGGACCTTTTAAACTGGTAGGAGGTCTTGCCAAGGGGCATCCGGATGAGGCGGATGTGAAGGCGTGCGTGGAGTTTGTGGAAAAGTTGTAAAATATGACGAAAGTAGGGATCTCTTATGAGGTCCTTATTTTTGTGCATTTTTACCATTGTGAAGATATAGAGTAAGAATATAATATTTATATGTTGATTAGAGGAATAAAATGTTTATTTTACTAAATATTTAAAAATGTGCATATTAATGTGGTCAGGCAAAGCAATGGAGGTAATTATATGAAAATGTCTGGAAAAAATGTTCAAGATAATAATTTGTTTATGGCATTGGATAAGGGTATAGAAGATGTGGAAGATGGAAGAGAACTTCCGCTTGATGATGCTTTTATAATGATTGAAAAACTGAGTAAAAATAGAAAGCAACCAAGGTCTTTTGATGATTATTTTGCAGAACAGATGCAGGATGATGTATTTAGAAGAAAATATGATAGTATGAAGCCGGAGTTTGATGAGATTCGTACTTTTATTAATGATGCAGTGGCTTTTTATACGGATTAATATATTGAAGATATTATTTGATATCTCACGTCATTCATAGTCCTTTTACTACACATCCATATCTTCTGAATTTCTAAAAACAAAGAAAAAGATTGAAAAAATAAATGGAAATAGGAGGACGTGTGTATGTATTTTTTAATAGACTATGAGAATGTAAATTATGCAGGATTGGAAGGGACAGAATTTTTAGAGAAAGAGGATACAGTTTCATTTTTTTATAGTGATGCATGTGATAAAATTGTGGCTTATCGAATGAAGCATATCGAAGAGTCCGGTTGTAATTTGGAAATTTGTAAGTTGAAGAGTGCAGGAAAGAATGCATTGGATTTTTATATTGCTTCAAAAATAGGTGAAATATTTGCGGTGGATCATGATGCTAAAATTGCAATTATCAGTGCAGATAAAGACTATAAGGCATTGATTGATTATTGGAAACCCAGATTGCAGGTGCAGAATCAATTCGTTCTTTGTAAATCACTGGCGAAGGCAATAAATTCAATATGCGGTGAAGGGAAACGAAAGAATCTTGTGAAAGAGCGAATGCATGTCCTTGACTTAATATCAGAATATGCTAAATATGAAGAACGCAAGAGTATTGCTGACAGGATTACGAAGGTATTTATGGGCACAGATTATGAAAATCTTATTTCGCAGATTGTAGATATGGTTATTATGTCGGATAAGCCGAAAGAATTATATCTGAATTCGCTTAGAACTTTTGGTAGGAATGCGGGAATGGAAGTGTATAGGAAGATTAAAAATTATGATGTTAGTGTAATATAGTCAGATAACATGTTAAATATTTCTCGCCAAATTGTCGACGCCTTTCCCTTGTATTTTTTATTCGAATAATATATGATTATTTTACGGGTTTTGTTCCTCTGTCATAAGAGGACATGTCTATGAAAACATCTAAATCATTACAGGATCTGAACCTGGTTGATTCATTTTTATTCAGTGCATCTACTGAAAATCCACAGAACGCAGAATTTATAGCGAAACTAATTATTGAGAGAGCCACAGGGCGTAGAATTAAAGAAATTTCAGTTATGCCGGAGAAACAACTGGAAGGTGTAGATATTATGCATCATGGTATTCGTATGGACTTATGCATTATGGAGTATGAGGACAATAATGTAGCCGGAGTGTATGATATTGAGCCGAATCGTTACAAGGCAAATGAGTTGCCGAGACGTAGCCGTTACAGTCAGGCAATGACGGATGTGAAACTTCTGGGGAGCGGTAAGGATTATCTTGAACTGCCCGAATATGTTTCTATTTGGATTCTTACGGAAGACCCATTTGATTTGAACCGTATGGTTTATACAGTGCGTAGTAAGGTAGAAGAAGCAGTTGATATCTTTTTTGAGGATGGTGTTACCAAAATATTTTTATATGCATACGGAGAAGCCGGAGGAAACGAAAGTCTAAGAAACTTATTGAGATATTTCGTGAGTTCGGAATCTGAGAACGTAACGGATGATGAAATTAAGGAAATACATAGGATAGTGACGAGTATAAAGAACAACGTAGAGAGGAGGCACCGTTATATGACATTGCATGAGATGATACAGTATGAGAAAGAAGAAAGTTATGATGAAGGCGTTGAGCAGGGAATTGAACAAGGAATTGAACAAGGAATTGAACAAGGAATTAAAATGGTTATTAAGATTTATATCAATTCCCTTCGCGAGTATAATATAACGGAGGACAAGATACAGGATTCCGTAATACAGAATTTCGGAATTTCCAAGGATAAGGCTATAGAGTTAATGGCATAAGCAACTGTTAATTAAATTCTGTTAAGAGGAACAAAACCTGATTTTATAATGTTTATATTTAAAGTGTGTTTTAGGTTATGATATACTATCCTAAAACGGAGGAACAACCTATGTATATCCATGTCAATCACATAAATTTATTCTATACCTGTATCGGTTCCGGCAAACCATTGATTATGTTGCACGGAAATGGGGAAGAACATACGATTTTTGATGAAGCAATTGCGGTTTTATCCAAACGGTTTACCGTCTATGCCATTGATACCAGAGGCCACGGACAAAGCGACAAAGTGCCGGAGTTGCATTATAGTGATATTGCTGAGGATGTCAGATGTTTTATTGAAGAATTGGGACTTGAAAGACCGGTTCTTTATGGTTTCAGTGACGGCGGTATTGTAGGGCTTTTACTGGCGATAAAATATCCGAATCTTTTATCCAAGGTTATCGGAAGTGGTGTGAATGTGAACCCGGACGGGCTTGTGAATGGATGGCATATTATTTTTAAAATAATACACTTCTTTAATCGTTCCCCGTTGTTTAAACTGATGCTGACGGAACCGGATATTACAGCGGAAGACCTTGGTAGGATTGGAATTCCTGTTTTCTTGACCGGCGGTAGCAAAGATATGATTAAACAAAAGCATATGCAGTGGATTGCAGACTGTATTCCCGATGGAAAACTGACTGTTTTAAAAGGAGAGAAACACGGAAGTTATATCATACACAGTCCAAGAATTGCAGAAATAATTCTGGAATTGTGTGAGTAAACATTGGGTAAAAAAATTTTTTGTAACTT
The DNA here is from genome assembly GCA_017473115.1 of Lachnospiraceae bacterium. GTDB lineage: Bacteria > Bacillota > Clostridia > Lachnospirales > Lachnospiraceae > UBA3766. The sequence goes on along the minus strand of JAFUNC010000004.1, from coordinate 173,803 downwards.
TATTAAAAATATTCGTTATTATTAAAGATGTGCCTGTGTCATTTCATATTTGGTTGCATCGGTCAATACAAAAGATATGAGGTGATGTTATTAAAACAGTTCTGTTATTGTATCCTTTACAGAAGGATGATGTGAGTAATGTTGTAAAATATATAAAAGAGAATAAGATGAAATATGACATCTTTGATATTAGTAAGGAAATACCTGACTTATCATGTTATGACAGAATTGGTATTGTATCCGGAATACATACTTTTCAAGCCGGAAAACCGTTGATAAAACAGTTAAAGGAAAAATTGCCGGAGAGAAAAGAAGTTTTTGTGATTTATGCGTATGGAGTGTATCAAGCCGAATACAGCGGAACGATACGGGAACTGATTTCAGCGAAAGAAAGTATTTTACTGGGAGAATTCGGATGTATCGGATTTGACGGTTTCGGACCTTTTAAGGTGTCGGGAACGACGCAAACGGAACCGGCGTTGGAATATGAACTGAAAGAGTGCGCAAAACATATAATTGAATTATTATCGATATAAAAATGAAACGTAGAATTGTTTTACGGGATGAAACCGTAACAAAACAGTTCTGCGTTTTTTATTATTTTTTTTTGTGAAACATTTATGGATTGCGTTGTCTCTTTGGTGGAATAATGATAAAATTATCAAGATTATAAGTGTGACTATAATTTGTGAAAGATTGAGAATATCATATAAATAACCGGTAGGGAGAGTAGATGAAACATTCCATACGTAAACAGTTTTCAGTAATTTTTATCATGATTATGTTGGCGACGGTGCTTATGACCATTGCCATGAATATCTTATTTTTGCGTAATTTTCATGTGCAGATTAAGCAGAGGGACATCGTAAATGCATATTTGCAGATTAATAATTTAAGTAAAATGCATCCGCTGGTGTCCGAGACTTTTCAGGATGAGATGCTTGATTTGTGTGAGAAATACAGTATTAATATTATCATTATGGACAATAATTCCCAGATTCTCGCATCAGTCCGTGGCGAGGATGAAGCAATTAAAGAAGAATTGGTGGAATATTTCTTTTATGACAATCCCAATGCGGATGTTGTGGAAGAAACGGAACATTATGTATTGCAGGTGGCAACAGATGATGTGACACAGAATATATACTTGGAAATGTGGGGAACTCTGGACAACGGATATCAGTTCCTGATTCGTTCCTCTATGGAAAGTATTGTAAACAGCGTAAATATATCCAATAAGTTCTGGTTTTTTGCAGCCAGTATTTCGGCTATAACAGGTGGTGTCCTGGTTATTTACGTCACAAACCGTATTACAAAGCCAATCCGACAACTGACAGAGATTTCCGAGCGTATGACCAATCTGGATTTTGATGCAAAATTTGAAGTAAAGGGCGATAATGAAGTGGACCGTCTCGGAATGCATATGAATCAGATGTCCAACAAATTGGAGCATACGATTTCCGAGTTAAAAACCGCAAATAATGAATTAACCAAGGATATCGAGAAAAAAGAGAAGATTGATGAAATGCGGCGTGAATTCCTTGCCAATGTATCTCATGAGTTAAAAACACCCATTGCCTTAATTCAAGGTTATGCGGAAGGGTTAAAAATGGGAATCAATGATGAAGATGCTGCCAGCCGGGATTTTTATTGTGATGTTATTATGGATGAAGCCAATAAAATGAACGATATGGTTAGGAAACTTTTGAGTTTGAACGAATTGGAATTTGGTAATATTCCGGTACAGATGGAACGTTTTGATATTACGGAACTGATTCAAAATTATCTGCAGTCTATGGAACTGCTGTTTCAACAGAATGATATTCATATTCAGTGTGAAATTGATTCGCCGGTCTATGTCTGGGCGGATGAAATTCAGATTGAGGAAGTATTCCGTAACTATATTACCAATGCTATGAATCATGCGGAAGGAGAACGTATCATTCGCGTGACGCTGGAAAAGAAGGAAGAGGTGCTTCGAGTCAGTGTTTTTAACACGGGTAAAAACATTCCGGAGGAGAGCCTTGATCATATTTGGGAAAAATTTTATAAGGTGGATAAAGCACGTACCAGGGAATATGGCGGCAGCGGTGTGGGACTTTCCATTGTAAAAGCGGTAATGGAGGGTATTAATCGTGACTATGGAGTAAGGAATGAGGAAGATGGCGTAACTTTCTGGTTTGAAGTATCTTGTTAAAATAAATTTTAGATGTTATACTGTTAAGGAATATGGGGTTGTAGCCGATGTATATGACGGTATCGGACCTTGAGAATGTTTTTTGACATACGAAGGAAAGAAGGAGGACAATATGAATAAACTTAAATTTACTGTGGCTATATTGTCTTCCGGTCTGATTTTATCCTTGAACGGTTGTGCTTCGGCCATTCCTGAACTGACAACGGATGAGCAGGATATGGTTACCCAGTATATGGCTGATTTGTTGTTGCAATACGACGCAAACTATCAGGACAGTCTTTTGGAAGAAGAGGAATTGACCATAGCCCTGGAGGAACAGCGTGAAAAGGAAGAGGCTGCCAGATTGGAGGCAGAAGAACAGGAACGCCTGGAACAGGAAAAGATTGAGGAAAGTAAGCCTGACGAGATTGAAACGGATATAACACCAAGTTATGCCGATATCGGTAGTATGGCAGATGCATCCAATCTTGCGGGAGTAGAATTCGATTATTTGGGTTATGATATTGTTTCGCAATATCCGGACCATTCCGAAGGTGAATTAGTCTTTGCAATGACACCTACAGAAGGAAATGAACTTTTAATTATAAAGTTTCAGTTATCCAATGTGAGCGGCACGGATTGTGCAGTCGATATGATTCAGACAGGTACAAGTTATGCAATCAAAATCAATGACGGAAGTTATGCACCGGCCCTTACGACATTAATCGAAAATGATTTGTCTACCATTGGAACGGTATTGCCTGTTGAATCAGGGAAAGAAGTGGTTTTGATATCAGAGGTACCCGCAGGTACACAGATTGATTCTATGATTTTGTATGTGCGTGCACAGGACGGAAATCTGGAGATACAGTTACAGTAAATTATTTTAAGTAAGAAACGGGGAAGTAAAATGGAAGAAAGAAGAAGAAGCAAAAGAATGGAATTGGATGCTAAGATTATGGTAAAGCGTCTTGATGATGATACTGCAGATGAAGTGATTATCGAAATCGTAGATATTTCCAAGACCGGTGCGGGTTTTAATTGTAAAACTCCATTAACCATTGGCGCGATTTATGAAGCATATCTGACTATTTGGACGAAGGAAATGATTCATTGTTTTATTGAAATCGTACGTATTGAGAAGAAGGCAGATACCTTTGCATACGGCGGCATTTTTGTCGGAATGCCTGAGATGGATATGAAGCGTATTGAAACATATGAAACCATTGAAACGGCAAACGGAAATATTTAGTATTGAATGGTTGATTGGTACATAGAATGTCACATAGACTGATTAAGGTCTATGTGACTTTTTTATTTGATATATTGTGTTATTTTTTATTTATGAACTATATTCGTGTATTTAATTTATACAGTATAAGTTGTTTTAATTGTAGAAACAATTTAAACAATTTAATGAAAAATAAAAATAATACATAAAAAATTAGTGAAATTGTCAAATTTGCATTGTAAATTTAATCAAAATTTAGTAAAATAGATATCGGGCAGGCGTATTGGGGAACGGTTTACGCGCATGTTCCAAATAACTTGATGTTTGGAGGAAAAGACATGAACATTTACACAACAGACAAAATAAGAAACGTGGCTATTTTAGGACACGGTGGTTGTGGTAAAACAAGTCTGACAGAGGCTATGGCTTATCTGGCAGGACTTACCTCAAGAATGGGAAAGGTAACTGACGGAAATACAGTCAGCGACTATGGCAAGGAAGAAATTAAGAGACAGATTTCAATTTCCACATCTATGGTTGCATTAGAGTGGAATGATGTTAAGATTAACCTTTTGGATACACCGGGATTCTTTGATTTCGTGGGTGAAGCAGAAGAAGCAGTCAGCGCAGCGGATGCAGCAATTATCGTTGTTTCCGGTAAGGCAGGCGTTGAAGTTGGTACAGAGCGTGCATGGGAACTTTGTGAAAAGTATAAACTTCCCCGTATGTTCTTCGTAACAGAAATGGATATTGATAATGCATCTTTCCGTCAGGTAGTGGAAGATTTAACCGAGAAGTATGGAAAGAAGATTGCACCCTTCCATCTCCCGATTCGTGAGAATGAGAAGTTTGTAGGATATGTTAATGTTATTACCGAAACCGGCTATCGTTGGGAAGGTAAAGAAGTTGTGGAATGTGAAATTCCTGATGCAAATAAGGAATATCTTGAGAACTATAGAGAAACACTTATGGAAGCAATTGCTGAAACAAGTGAAGATATGATGGAGCGTTACTTCGCAGGAGAAACATTCTCTGAGAATGAAATCCGTGCAGCGTTGAGAGTGTCCGTAAATGACAGAAGCATTGTTCCTATTTCCATGGGTTCAAACATTCTCTGTCAGGGTATTTATACATTGATGGATGATATCGTTAAGTATTTACCTTCACCGGACAATATGCAGGTTGCAGGTATTGATTTAAAGACAAACGAAGTATTTGAAGCAAATTATGACTTCTCCAAGACCAAATCCGCATATATCTTTAAGACATTGGTAGACCCTTATATTGGTAAATATTCCATGATTAAGGTTATGTCAGGTGTATTGAAGACAGACGATCTTTTATACAATGACGAAAAGGATGTTGAGGAGAAGATTGGTAAGATTTATGTTCTTCAGGGCAACAAGCCTGTTGAAGTAAAAGAACTTCATGCCGGCGATCTCGGTGCATTGGCTAAGATTACCGCTGCAAGAACCGGTAATACCTTATCAACCAAGGCTCATATTATCCGTTACGGTAAGGTTGACCTTCCTACACCTTATACATATAAGAGATACCATGCAGTCAATAAGGGTGATGTAGATAAGATTGCTCAGTCTTTACAGAAGATGATGCATGAAGATCAGACCATTAAGGCTGTAAACGATTCTGAGAATAAGCAGATGTTACTCTACGGTATGGGTGATTTACACTTGGATGTAGTAGTTAGCCGTCTCTTAAATGAATACAAGGTTGGTATTGAATTAACCAAGCCTAAGGTAGCGTTCCGTGAAACAATTAAGAAGAAATCAGATGTGGAATACAAATATAAGAAACAGTCCGGTGGACACGGCCAGTATGGTCATGTTAAGATGCGTTTCGAGTCCTCTGGCGATATGGAAACTCCTTATGTATTTGAAGAATGCGTAGTTGGTGGTGCGGTTCCTAAGAACTTCTTCCCCGCAGTAGAAAAAGGCTTATCAGAAGCAGTGCTTCGCGGACCTATGGCAGCATATCCTGTAGTGGGTGTGAAGGCTACATTATATGATGGTTCTTACCATGCAGTTGACTCTTCCGAAATGGCATTTAAGATGGCTGCAACCCAGGCATTTAAGAAAGGCTTTATGGAAGCAGGTCCTGTGCTCCTTGAACCCATCGCATCTCTTAAGGTTACCGTTCCCGATAAGTATACCGGTGACGTTATGGGTGACTTAAATAAGAGAAGAGGCCGTGTACTTGGTATGAATCCTGCAGGAAACGGCAAGACCGTGGTAGAAGCGGATATTCCTATGATGAGTTTATTCGGCTACTGTACTGATTTACGTTCCATGACAGGCGGTCGCGGCGATTACATGTATGAATTTGCACGTTATGAGCAGGCTCCTTCCGATGTTCAGGAAGCAGAAGTGAAAGCAAGAGCAGAAAAAGTTGCTGCAAATAATGAAGAATAAAGAAATTGTAAAAGGGTGTTAAATAAATAAGAAAGCCGGCTTGAGGAATAATCTTCAAGCCGGTTTCTTTTATGAAATCCTTTTACACTATATAAAACATTATTATGTTTATACCAATACTTTTAGTATGTTATTGTGATGGGTTCGGCATCTGCCAGTTTTTCAAAGTTTTCACCGTATATAGTTAATGTACATGCAAATTCATCGATGGTATCAATATCATTATCGTACATATCATGACTATAGTCCATTAATCTGACACTGTACATTCCGGAAGGAAGTCTGCTGTGTCCTTCATTACTTACGCTGATGCCATTGATTGTAACATTTTCAAAGTTTGTTCGAATATCTCCGCCGGTATTATTAATAAAAATAAATACGGGACCGTTAAAACTGTAGATATCGGATGTTTCATCTAAAGCAATCACTTCAACACCGTTTTCGTTATAAATAGTCGTACCATCAAAATCAAAGGGCTGTTCATAGCCTGCAGCAGAGGTTTCAATTGTGATCGGACCATAGGTAACAGCATCAATCATTCCTGCATCAAATGCAAATTCAATGGTGGCAATTGTATCAATGTTAGACATCATTAAATCGTAATAAAATAAATCAATGGATGTGTTTAAGGTTTCTCCGGCAGGAATACTAAACATAAGATATGTTGTTTGGTTGTAGCCGTTTACAGCGATATATCTTGAGGTAATCATCAAATCGCCACCGGTTTTATTTTCAAAGGTAAGACCGATTTTCTGGGCATAACCTTCTTCGTATGTGATATCACCGGTAGTGCAGATTTTGAGTAATTCATCATCTACAAGTACCTTTTCTTCTACGGTTACTTCGGTATAGGTATAACCGTCATCTTTATCTTCATCTTTATAGTCCTCTTCGTCATCATCCTCAAAGTCGGCTCCTTCATATCCTACAATCGTTTCAATGGTAACTTCATCCGAAGAGTAGAGCAGTTCTCCGAGTTCGCCGTAAGAACCGATAACGGGGTATACTTCAATCACAAAAGAAATGGTTTCAACAGTTGTGACATCGGCAACATAGAGGCTTTGATAAGGAATAAAAATTCCGGGATAACTATGACTGTTTGCATCGACTTCCGTTCCGTAAATTTCTCTTAATGCAGAGACCTCGGTATCTTGCATATCTTTGCCATTGATTTTAACGTTAGTAAAACAAAATGCTACTTTTTGATTAGTAAAATTTTCAGCAGTTGTACTAAAGGTAATAGCGTTATTGTATTTATCATCCTTGCTGTATTTGGCTGCTGTATCATCTAAAGTGATTTTGTATTCAGCAGTATCCAAAAGCACTGTTTCTGCGACACCGACTTCTACAATAGAAGCGGAGTCGCCGGTAACATCATCAATACCGTCGCCAGGCATACCATCCGATACGTTATCGGAATTTGATGTGTTGCCGGTGTTTAAATTGGGATCTAATTCATCCGGAGTAAGTTTTTGACAGGCAACAAATGAAGTTGCAAGCAATGTAAGCATTAGAGTAACAACAATTTTTTTCATTTTTTATTTTCCTTTCGTTTTTATTATAAATGTATAAAACCAATACTTGGTATTGGTAATAAACTAATACTAACACGAAGTTAGTATTCTGTCAATACTTATTTGCGCCATTTTAAATGGTTTTAATTTTACAGAGGGAAGAAGTAAATTTATAAAAGATAAAAACCTGCTTGGAAAAATGAAAACAGGTTTCTTCCGGGAGGTCTACGAGTGCTTTTGTATCGTCTAAGAATTGGTTAAATGATGTAATAGTAGAATCATTATTATCAATTAAGTCTTTTCCTTTCGTTTACTTGACATCCCTTGCGAAAGAGTTTAAAATGTTTGCTTGGAAAATATAAGCAGAAATGATGCATTTTGCTTTTATAAATAAGATGTAAATGAGTTGCGCAAGATGCGCAGAACGGAGGAAACTATGGCAGTGCCGTATCATCACAGAGAAATTGAACAGAAGTGGCGTAAACATTGGGAAGAGAATCCTGTAAACGTACAGGACGGAACCAAGCCCAAATATTATTGCTTGGATATGTTCCCTTATCCTTCAGGCAGTGGTTTGCATGTAGGACATTGGAGAGGATATGTTATTTCTGATGTTTGGAGTCGTTATAAAATGATGCAGGGATATTATCTGATTCATCCCATGGGATGGGATGCGTTTGGTCTTCCCGCAGAAAACTATGCAATTAAGATGGGCGTTCACCCTTCAAAGTCTACCGCTGAAAATGTTGCGAACATCAAGCGTCAGATTAATGAAATTGCTGCAATCTATGATTGGGACAGAGAAGTAAATACTACAGATCCCGAGTTTTATAAGTGGACTCAGTGGATTTTTGTTAAAATGTTCAAGGAAGGTCTTGCTTATGAGAAGCAGATGCCCATTAACTGGTGTCCTTCCTGTAAAACAGGTCTTGCCAACGAAGAAGTTGTGGACGGACAGTGTGAACGTTGCGGCAGCGATGTAACCAAGAAGAACTTAAAGCAGTGGATGCTTCGTATTACCAAGTATGCTGACAGATTATTGGAAGACTTGGATAAATTAGAGTGGCCTGAGAAGGTTAAGAAGATGCAGACCGACTGGATTGGCCGTTCTTATGGTGCTGAAGTAAACTTCAAAGTTGATGGTAAGGATGAAGAAATCACGGTTTATACCACAAGACCTGACACTTTACATGGTGCAACTTTTATGGTATTGGCTCCCGAACATGCCATGGCCAAGGAACTTGCTACCCCTGAAACACAGGCTGCAGTAGAGAAGTATATCTTTGATGCTTCCATGAAGTCTAACGTAGACCGTCTTCAGGATAAGGAAAAGACCGGTGTGTTTACAGGAAGTTACGCAATCAATCCTTTGAACGGAAGTAAATTACCCATTTGGTTATCCGACTATGTATTGGCTGATTATGGTACCGGTGCTATTATGTGCGTTCCTGCGCATGATGACCGTGACTTTGAATTTGCGAAAAAATTTGATATTCCAATCATCCAGGTTATTGCCAAGGATGGTAAGGAAATTAAAAATATGGAAGAGGCTTATACCGACGCATGCGGAACTATGATTAATTCCGGCGAATGGAACGGTATGGAGTCCACAACCCTGAAAGCAGAAGCCCCCGTTATGATTGAAAAGATGGGCTTTGGTAAGAAGACCGTTAACTACAAGTTACGCGACTGGGTATTCTCAAGACAGCGTTACTGGGGCGAGCCTATTCCTATTGTTCACTGCGAAAAGTGCGGATGTGTACCTGTTCCCGAGGAAGAACTTCCTTTGTTACTTCCTGATGTGGAGTCATACCAGCCTACCGGAACCGGAGAATCACCTCTTGCAGACATTACAGAGTGGGTTAACACAACATGTCCCGCATGTGGTGCTCCCGCAAAGCGTGAAACCAATACAATGCCTCAGTGGGCAGGTTCTTCCTGGTATTTCCTGCGTTACGTGGATCCCAAGAATCCCAATGCGCTTGTTGACCGTAAGATTGCAGACGAGTTATTGCCTGTAGATATGTATATCGGTGGCGTTGAGCATGCCGTATTACATCTTTTATATTCAAGATTCTACACCAAGTTCTTATATGATATCGGTGTAGTAGGCTTTGACGAACCTTTTAAGAAGTTGTTTAACCAGGGTATGATTACCGGTAAGAACGGTATTAAGATGTCTAAGTCCAAAGGAAATGTGGTTTCTCCCGATGATTTGGTAAGAGATTACGGTTGCGACTCCTTAAGATTATATGAATTATTCGTAGGTCCACCCGAGTTGGATTCCGAGTGGGATGAAAGAGGTATCGACGGTGTATATCGTTTCCTGAATCGTTTCTACAACCTTGTAATGAGCAATAAAGACTTGGATGTAAAAGAAACACCGGAACTTGTAAAAGTACGCAATAAGATGATTTATGATATTACACAGCGTTTGAACCAGTTCAGTTTAAATACCGTAGTTTCCGGCTTTATGGAGTATAACAATAAGTTAATCGACATGAGTAAAAACGGTGGTGTTGATAAAGAAACCTTGAATGCAATGGCGAAGTTGATTGCACCTTTTGCGCCTCATATTGCAGAAGAACTTTGGGTTCAGTTAGGGAATGAAGGCAGCGTATTCCATGTGGCATGGCCTGAGGCTGATGAAAGCGCAATGAAGGATACTGAGGTTGAAATCGCAGTACAGATGAACGGTAAAACCAAAGTGGTTACCACAATCCCTGCAGATGCCTCCAAAGAAGATGCCATTGCAGCCGGTAAAGCAGCACTTGGTGATAAATTAACCGGAACCATTGTAAAAGAAATCTACGTGCCCGGAAGAATCGTAAATATTGTTGTAAAACCCTAATGGTTCAACAATATTATTGCGATAATAAAATATATAATATAAGAGTGCAAAATACTATGAAAGGCCTGAAACTTAGTTGTTCAGGCCTTTTTTTATAATGGTGTCCATCATGGCATTTTCGGATGGTGTGGCATTTTCTTTTAATAATTGTATGATCAGATTCATTTCATCTTTGGTAAAAGTGATATTTTGTTGGCGGCTTTTCATTGCCACGTTCATCATAAATTCCATAGTTTTGTCTTTGTTTTTTTCTTTTTGCAGTCCTTTGGTGCCCTGATACATTTCTTTTAAAAAAGTAATTTTTTCGGGGGCAACGGCACCGGTTTTTTCAATTTTCTCGAAAATATCTTTCATAGAATACCTCATTATTTATACTATATTGTTTCGTTGTAATCTGTTTTATGCAGAAGATGATTCACAAGCAGATGCGGAAGCATCGCTGTTTTCATTCATCATATTCATCATTTCCATCATTTGAGAATACATCTCAATATTTTCTTTCATGCTTTTCATTTGTTCGGCCATGCCGCGATATTCCGGCGGGAGATAATCACCGATTTCCTCCATGATTTCTTCCAAATCGAGCTCTTTGTCATGCCGGCAACGACTAAAAGGTGTTTCATGATGTTTCATACTTCTTTGCATACAGATATTGAATTCCATATACTTAATCAGAATTGCAATCATGGGACGTTGCGCATCATTCATAAAATAGGAAAAAATTTTCAGCATGGTAAGGTTGTCATTGCTGTAAAACTCATCAAAAATTCTGGCTTTGTCTTCTTTTAACTGTTCCATAGGCATTCATCCTTTCAAAATATTTTATGAATATATGAAAAGAATTATGCCCTGATGTGCCGGCATAAAAATATTCTGCGGCGGAAAAGTTTCACCGCCGCAGGCTCATAATAAGTAAATTTGGCTTGGCAGTTACTGATTAACAGAAGGAATTTCCGTTACCGTTACCGCAGCAGAATAAAAGTAAGATAATCCAAAGACAATCGCAACCATTGTTGTTTCCACCGCAGGAATTGCCGAAGCCGCCTTTGTTACCGCAACAACATAAAAGGATAATAATCCAGATAATACTGCTGCATGAGTTGTTAGAATTGCTACAAGAATTGTTGCAATCGCAAGAGGTATTGCATCCGCACTGAAGATCGCTCATTTTGGCCTCCCAAAAAACTTTTTATGGTTTAACTTATGACAATAGGCTTGGTTAAGTTGCCAATAATTTAAAAAATAGAGTAAAAAAATAAAAAACTTTAAAAATTACACAATATATTGTAAAAACACTTGTAAAAATTGCGAGATATAGTAAAATAGAATATGATGAAATTATTATAGGCATATTATGTGCAGAGGAAAAAGACCGTGACGGATGAGAGAAGAATAATAGGCGGTCATCGCTTTACCAATGAAGCAGATTATAAGGCTGCGGAACGTGATGTAATCAAAATTGAAGAAATAAGAAAAAAGATAGATTTTAAGAATCCGAAGTCTGTAGAGGAATTGTATAATCATTTACAGACCGGACAGATTGTATTTGAGTCGGTTATCGGACAAGAGTTTGACGATGAGATATACGAGGCTTATGTTGCGTTCCGTGACGGAAAAACGTTGGAGACCAAAATAAGCAGCGGCAGGGAGAAGAACGGTTTAAACGGTAAGTCTTCCAAAACGGCAAAAGTAACAAAAACCAGTGAAAAGAAAACATCCGGTCAAAAGATATCTCTTGAAGATTTTGATGAGGAGATGCAGGCGCAGATTCTTAAGGAATTGAAGAAGAAAGAGCGTATCCGGAAAGGAATTCTGTTTACCTGCGGAGCGATTGCAGTCGGTTGTCTTACATATTTCGGTGTGTATTCTTTTATGTCGGCAAGGACGGAACAGGATGCAAACCAATTGGCCAATGCCATTAAAGATGATCAACCGTATATCCCTTTCAACAGTGAAGATGATAAGTATTATGCCCAGTTAACAGAGACGGAGGATGGGGTTCCGAAAGTATTATATAAGTACGAAGATTTATATAATCAGAATAAAAGTCTAATAGGATGGGTCAAAATTGCCGATACAGTAATTGACTATCCTGTTATGCAGACCGTGAACAATGAATATTATCTGGATCACAATTTTAATCAGGAATATGACAAAAACGGATCTATCTTTTTGGATGCATCCTGTAGTGCGTATCCTCGCAGTACCAATTTGATTATTTACGGACACCATATGAAGTCCGGAAAAATGTTCGGAAGTCTGCAGAAATACCAGAGCGAGTCATATTACAAAGACCACAAATATATTGAATTTGACACGATTTATGAGGAAGGCACTTATGAAGTGATGTTTGTTTTTCGCGACAAAGTGTATTCCCAAGGGGATGTTAATTTTAAATATTATGAATTTGTGGATGCTAATTCGGAAGAGGAATTTAATTCCTATATGGATGAAATGGCGGCGTTATCTTACTATGATACCGGTGTGGTGGCACAGTACGGTGACCAACTTTTGACATTATCCACCTGTGATTATCAGCAGGATAACGGACGTTTTGTGGTTGTGGCACGAAGAATAACGGAGTAAGCAATGTATATGGGTTACATATAGATATTTTATATATGAATTTTGTGGAACGAATAGAGTAGGACAGTCTTACATAAGGAGGACTTGAAATGAGCAACACCAAAAAGGGAAAAAGAAAGTTAAGTACCAGAATGAAAAAAGCGGTCCGCAGGACTTTGGGCGGAATCTGTTTGTCAACGGCGCTGGTAGTGGCTTTGATACCGGAACAGGCGATGGAGGCGGCAGGAGAAACTCCGGAAGTTACTTTGGAAACTGAAGAAAGTAATATTCCTATCATTCCGGATGGAGAAGAGATTTATACTACCGGTGACGGTATGTTTCAGTTTGCCTATATTGATAAAGGCAGCGGCGGTGATAAGGTTGCCGTTATTGCCGGATACGATTACGAGCGTTCATTGGACGGTGGTTTACTTGTGATTCCCGATACCGTGGATGCGTACGTAAAATATACACATGCGCAAGGTACTTCCGGTGGTTACGTTGCGGTAGGAAAGAGCGGAAACGTATTGTATTATCCGGTTTATCGTACGGAAATCACCACAGAAACCAAGCAGCAGGAAACCGGTGAATTTGATGAAGATGGTAATCCGATTATGGAGACTGTAGAAGTAGAAGTTGAGAATAAGGTTCTTGACCGTTACGATCCGTGTCTGTATTCCACGTATGACAGTTGGTTTTATGATGAAGACGGAAAGGAAAGAGCACCGGAAAAGTTTTATTATGACAGTGATGATAGTTCTGATTCCATTGAGGATTTTAAGGCTACCGTGGATGAGAGCCATCAGCGAATCCAGAAAGCAAAGGTTGCTTATATTTCCAGCCAGCATGTTGTAAAAGAAGGGGATACATGGAAAGTGGATGATACTGAGAATGTAGGTATCTTCTCAAAGGCTACCAACGTTACAACATTACAGACCGGACCGAATCTTTTGGGTATCGGTAATTATGCCTTCTACGAGTGTGCATCCCTGCAGGGGATTGAGTTAAATGATGGTATTAATACCATTGGTAATTATGCTTTTGCAAAGTGTGTTAACTTGAAATATGCGAATATTCCGGTTAACTCGGCAACTAAGATTTTGGGTGACCATGCCTTTTATCAGTGTCGAAGTTTGCAGGATTTTACGATGCCTGTTGCGGTTACCAAAATCGGTGATTCCGCATTTGAAGGCTGTGCGTCTATGAAGGAAATTGACTTAAATGGCGCGGGACAACAGGTGCTGTTACAGCGAATCGGACCCAATGCGTTTAAAGATTGTCTTTCATTGGAGAGATTAGAGTTTCCGGAATTTTATAATCAGGGAACTGCGGATTATGAGTTTGATATTTCGTGGATTCAGGGTGATAAGTCATTAAAATATATCAAGATTCCGAATACGCAGTTAAAGTTAGTTGCTGAAAATGGATTCGAATTTGATGATTTGATGGCACAGTTACCGGAAGAATTCTATTTTGAAGGCCCCGAAGATTCGGAAATTCATACAATTTCTACCGAAAACAGTTTTTCATTTAAGTATTTGGATGAAGAAATCTATGAAAAAGTAATTACCGATGACAGTACGTTGCCTAAGAAACAGACTGTATATCAGGTCAATAACAATAATGAGTTGATTTATTTCCATATGGATGAAGGAATTGCAGAAGTGGATATTCCCGGAGCAATCGGACCATATAGAATTACGTCTATCGGAAGTAACAGTTTCCAGAGAAATCATTATTTAACCAAGATTACCATCCCTTCTTCCATTACCACGATTGAAAACGATGCGTTTAAAGGATGTCATAATTTGACGGATGTTATGTTTGAAACACCGATTTCTTTGAGTTATATCGGCGAGGGTGCCTTTGACACCCAGGTGGTAGATCCGATTTTGGATGATTGTGAATTAGCAAGCAAACCGGAACTTACTTTTACGGCAGATGCGGTGGAAGGATGCCTTCCGTTTGAATATGCAATGAATCCTTCAAGCAATATTAATACCGGAAGTCAGGAGCAGACGTATATTACATTTTATACAGGATGGCCCAGTAACTTAACCGTTGAATATAATCCGGAAACCGGTAAAAGTGAATTGGTTGACTATCCGAAGATGAGTGATTTGTCGAATTACACGGAAGATGATTATCCTTATATTACACCGGCTTATGCACAGGCGGCGGCTTCGGCAAGTCTTGCATATACCAATGGTGACACTTTAACGGAAGATCAGAAGGATATTTTAAATGCAGCATTGAATCCTGTGATTCCTTCCGGGGTTGAGTCCATTAAAGAAGGTATTTTCTCTAATTTGAATACCGAAGGTGAAGCGATAGATCCTGCAGGTGCGGCAAATCAAGATATTCTGTCTGTTACCATGAGCGGTGTGGAAACTGTTGAGCCCTATACTTTTGCCGGTTGTGAGAATTTGGTTGGTGCTTATATTAATGACGGATGTGCTAAACTTGGTGATTATGCTTTTAAGGGATGTAAGAGTCTGAATGATGTGGACATTTTGAGTGATTTACAGGAGTTTGGAAGAGTTCCGTTCCTTAGTTGTGATGCGCTTTCACATGTGGAATTTGGTTCAAATCCTAATTATACCTGTGAAAATGCTGTTATTTACAGCACTGCAAACGGTGAAAAAGTTTCTTTGCTTGAAGTGTTGAAAGCAAGAGGTGTATCTTTGGGAAGCGGTACTTTAACGGCTGATGAATTGGCTGGTATTTCTACCATTGCACCGGAAGCGGTTGCAGATTGTGACGGTATTGTAACTGCTGATTTTACACAGTCCAATATTACGGAATTGCCGGAGTCATCTTTTGAGAATACGGAACAGTTATACTCGGTAATTTTACCGGAAAGTATTCGTAAAATCGGCAAATATGCTTTTAGAGAAAGTAATATCAGATATTTGGAAATTCCGAA
Organism: Lachnospiraceae bacterium; assembly: GCA_017473115.1. Classification (GTDB taxonomy): domain Bacteria; phylum Bacillota; class Clostridia; order Lachnospirales; family Lachnospiraceae; genus UBA3766. The sequence continues at coordinate 158,111 of JAFUNC010000004.1, read as the reverse complement.
GTCCTTGAGCGTAATTGACAGTGATGCTTTTGAGGGTGATAACCATACAATTACATTTTATTGTGAACCGGATAGTCCGGCTGCCGATTATGCAAGTAACTTCACTAACATTGTAGTTTCAGACAAGCCTATCACATATACGGTATCGTTCTATGATGATGACGGAGTGACCCTTTTGGATACCATTATTGTGCCGGCCGGAGCGGATGCGGAAACAAACGTAACACCTACAAAGCCCGGTTATGTCTTTAAGACATGGATGCCTTTGCCGAACAGTATCATGGAGAATACCAAGACATATGCAACGTATGTACCCGAAGATGAAGTAACCTATACGGTAACATTTGTGGATCATGATGATAAGGTTTTAGATCAGCAGATTGTACCGGAAGGCGGAGATGCAAGGGAACCGTTCCCTCCTACAAGAGTGAATTATACCTTTACGGGTTGGAGACCTGCATTCACAAATGTAACGGATGATTTAACGATTTATGCGCAGTATGAGAGAATTATTCCACCTGCGGATGATAAAGAAGAACCCAGTGAAACACCTAGTGAAACACCTAGTGAGACACCGAGTGAAACACCCAGTGAAAATCCGAGTGAAACGCCCAGTGAAAAGCCGAGTGAAACACCCAGTGAAAAACCGAGCGAAACACCCAGTGAAAATCCGAGTGAAACGCCCAGTGAAAAACCCAGTGATTCAGGTAGCAGTAATACTTCAAAAGAACCTAAATTATATACTTTGACAGTGGTCAGCGGTGATGGAAGCGGTAGTTATATTTCCGGTGCGACGGCAATTCTGCTTGCGGATAATCCGCCTGCAGGAAAAGTGTTTGATAAGTGGGTGACGGATGCTCAGGGTATCAATATTGCGTCGTTAAGTACGGCGGCAACCACAATGACAATGCCTGCAGCAAATGTTACGGTAACTGCAACTTATAAGGATGCACCTTCATCCGGCAATACCAATAATAACAGCGGTTCTAATAATAACAGCGGCGGTTCTACTACAGTAGTAACAAAACCGAATACAACGGTAACCATTGATAAAGACGGTATCCCCAACGAGGGAAGTGCATCAGCAACCGTAAGTGGTTCAACGGATAATTTTATCTTGAAAATTACCGAGAGTGCGTATGCAAAGGAAGAAATTAAAGAAGCATTGGAAGAAGAATACGGCACATTAGACGATATTCGATACTTCCCGATGGATATTTCGCTTTATGATTCCACAGGAACCAAGAAGGTAGAAAATACCGATTCGTTACGGGTAACCGTAACCCTTCCGATTCCGGAAGATTTGGTGAAATATGCCGGAAACAATAAGGTTGCGTATGTTGTAAACGGAAAACTGGTCAAAATTGCACCTAAGTTTACAACGATTAACGGTGTGCCTTGTATTACGTTTGTGGCTCCTCATTTTTCACCTTATGTTATTTATGCGGATACTTCGGATTTGAGTGCGGGAACTGTTTTAGACTCAACACCTCAGACCGGTGACGGAATAGCACCGAAGTGGTTCTTATCTATGGGTCTTGCAGCGGTTGCGGTATTCCTTTTTGTAAAAAAAGATAAACGAGTAGTAAAAGTAAAAAAATAATGTAAGTGTTCAGCACCTGAATGGGTGCTGAACTACTATAAAAAGAAGGGAGGTCAAAGCATATGAAAAAGAAATTGCTGATCAGTGTGATAGCGGTTGTTGTGCTTGTTTTGACCTTCTCTTTTATTTTAGCAAAGCAACAAACCGGATTGGCGAGCAGTGAAAAAGAAGCATTTCAAATGGACGGAACTGTTCTAATGAAATATATGGGCAGTTCGGAGGTGGTATATGTTCCTGCTTCGGTTCGCGTGATCGGATATGGGGCTTTTGAGGATAATGATTATATTAAAAAAGTAGTTTTGCCGAGCGGTTTGGAAACCATTGAATACAATGCGTTTGCAGAGTGTGATAATCTTTTGGAGATTGATATTCCGGATTCGGTGACGAAAATCGGTTCTGCGGCGTTTGCCAATTGTAAATCTTTGTGTGATGTTTCAATCGGTAAAAGTGTGGCAGATGTCGGTTCCGGTGTTTTTGCCGGCTGTTCTGCATTGACGGATTTGGATGTCAGTACCAAAAGTACTACATTAACCTGTCTGGATGGTTGCCTGATGAGTGCGGACAGGACCTATGTTTATCAAATGCTTCCCGGAAGAGAAGAGCCTTTTTATATTATGAATGAACGAGTGGAAGAGATTGGTCAATATGCATTTTGGGGATGCAATAATGTGGAACATGTTATTTTGTCTGATAAAATTCAGGCAATTTCTCCTTATGCATTTTCCAATGCGGCAAATTTAAAATCCGTTTCCATGTCATTCGCAGTGACGGAAATCGGAATGAAAGCATTTGAAGATTGTGTCAATTTGGAACAGGTCTATATACCGGATTCGGTGATTAAAATTCATAATACCGCTTTTGACGGATGTCCGAAGTTGAATCTATATACGGCTGATGGTACATACGGCAGTAAGTACGCTGAAGAGCATGACCTTTCGGCTACAACTTCTCCCATCTACAGTCTTTCTTATGCGGATGATGTCAAAAAAGAGTATTACGAGGCAATCAAAGAAGCCGAAGAAAAGTCAGAGCAGGAAGCAAATGCTCCTAAACCGATTGAAATCGGTTCTGATGTAATGGGATACACGACTGTTGTCGGTGACAATGCGGTTGTTCTGATGGATAGTGCCGGCGGTACGGTAATTTCGGGAACCAATGCACAGGCCAATGATGATTTGAAGGAAATGGCAAATACAGGTGTTGTTCCTGCCAATGCATTTTACGGAATAGATACGCTGGGCGTTGTAGAGATTCCGGAAGGAGTTACAGAAATTGAAAAGTTTGCATTTGCACGAAGCAGTGTGAAGACTGTAGAAATTCCGGAAGGAACCACTAGTATCGGTTATGCCGCATTTTATCATTGTGATGATTTATCGGAAGTTAAGATTCCGGACAGTGTTACTTATATTGCAGGCAATGCGTTTACGCATACTGCGTGGCTTGAGGATTGGTATGAAAACGGTGACAGTGATTATCTGATTGTAGGAGATGGTGTTTTGCTGGCCTATAAAGGTGAGGCTAAGGATTATGTTCAGCCTGTTAATGTTAAATACGTAGCCTGTGAAGTAAAATAAAGCGTATATGAGAAAAAGAGCATGTCGTAAAGATATGCTCTTTTTGATATTTGGTTAAGATTGGGATAAAACAAGTAATAAAATATCGTATAATACAAAGAAACATTTGACTTTATGAACATAGATGTTTAAAATGAAACACGGTGAATAATAAGAATTTGGATAAAAAGTCCAAGGTCCGAAGTGTATCGGACAGAAATGGAGGACAAAATGAGCGAAAACGAACACTTTCAGAACAGACAGGTAACTATGAATCCTAAGAATAATCTGCTTCAGATTGAGGAGCATATGTATATTCTGGATGATGTGGAAAAACCCAATGTATTTCGAAATATGTTCCCTTATTCCGAGGTGCCCAAGATTCCTTTTAACGACAGAATCGTACCTCATAATATGCCGAAGGAAATTTGGATCACGGATACTACTTTCCGTGACGGACAGCAGTCCAGAGCGCCTTATACCACGGAACAGATTGTAACGATTTATGATTACTTACATAAATTAGGCGGTCCCAATGGTATGATTCGTGCCAGTGAATTCTTTTTATACAGTAAAAAGGACAGAGATGCCGTATACAAATGCATGGAACGCGGTTATCAGTTTCCTGAAGTAACCAGTTGGATTCGTGCAAGTGAGCAAGATTTTAAACTTGTAAAAGAAATCGGTATGAAGGAAACCGGTATTCTGGTAAGTTGTTCCGATTATCATATTTTCTTAAAGTTAAAAATGACAAGAAGCCAGGCGTTGAATCATTATCTGAATGTAATCAGACAGTGTCTGGATGAGGGAATCAGTCCCAGATGTCATTTAGAAGACGTAACAAGAGCGGATATTTACGGTTTTGTTGTTCCTTTCTGTATGGAACTTATGAAATTGATGGCAGAGTACAAGATTCCCGTTAAGATTCGTCTTTGCGATACCATGGGTTATGGTGTAAACTATCCCGGTGCGGTAATTCCCCGAAGCGTTCAGGGTATTATTTATGCCATCCATGTAAATGCAGGTGTGCCTCATCACTTATTGGAGTGGCACGGACATAACGACTTTTATAAGGCGGTTTCCAACTCAACCACTGCTTGGCTTTATGGTTGTGCCGGAATTAATACTTCCTTGTTCGGTATCGGTGAAAGAACCGGTAATACACCTCTTGAAGCAATGGTATTTGAATATGCCCAACTTAAGGGTGGCTTAAACGGCATGGACACCACAGTCATTTCAGAACTTGCAGAATACTATGAGAAGGAATTGGGTTATGAAATTCCGCCCATGACACCTTTTGTAGGAAAGAACTTCAATGTAACAAGAGCCGGTATCCACGCAGACGGTTTGTTAAAGAACGAAGAAATTTACAATATCTTTGATACAGAGAAATTCCTTGGAAAACCTGCCTGCTGCGCAGTTTCCAATACATCCGGTCTTGCGGGAATTGCTCACTGGATGAACACTTACTACCGCTTAAAAGGTGAAGCGCAGGTAGATAAGAAGGATGAAATTGTCGTAAAAGTAAAAGACTGGGTTGATGTACAGTATGCAGAAGGTCGTGTGACTGTTATGACCGACGAGGAATTAGATGTACAGATTAAAGCATTCTGTGAAGAAATGCACATTCCTGTTTATGTAAGATAAAAGAAGTTTCGGTGACATATTTTTATAAAATATTATGTTCTGCAATGAAAGAACAAAAAGGAGACAGACATGGAAAAGATTAAAATGATTACCCCTCTTGTTGAGATGGACGGAGATGAGATGACCAGAATCCTCTGGCAGATGATTAAGGATGAACTTTTACTTCCTTACATTGATTTAAAGACAGAGTACTATGATTTGGGTCTTGAACACAGAAACGAAACAGATGATCAGGTTACCATTGATTCTGCCAACGCAACCATGAAGTATGGCGTTGCTGTTAAGTGCGCAACCATTACTCCTAATGCGGCAAGAATGACAGAATATGACTTAAAAGAAATGTGGAAGAGCCCTAACGGAACCATTCGTGCAATGCTTGACGGTACCGTATTCCGCGCACCTATCGTTGTAAAAGGCATCGAACCCTGCGTTCGCAACTGGAAGAATCCCATTACCATTGCAAGACATGCATACGGTGATGTTTATAAAAATACCGAATTAAAGATTGACGGACCCGGTAAGGCTGAATTGGTATTTACCGCAGATGACGGTACAGTAACCAGAGCAACCATTCAGAATTTTGACAGAGCGGGTATTGTACAGGGGCTTCACAACATTGATGATTCCATCGGAAGTTTTGCAAGAGCATGCTTTAACTATGCCCTTGATACCAAGCAGGATCTTTGGTTTGCAACCAAAGATACCATTTCTAAGAAGTATGACCATAATTTCAAGGATATTTTCCAGGAAATTTATGATGCAGAATATAAGACCAAATTCGAAGAAACAGGTATCACTTACTTCTATACCTTAATTGATGACGCGGTTGCTCGTGTTATGAAGGCGGAAGGCGGATTTATCTGGGCTTGTAAAAACTATGACGGCGATGTTATGTCCGATATGGTAAGTTCCGCATTCGGTTCACTTGCCATGATGACTTCCGTGCTTGTATCACCTAGTGGCGTGTATGAATATGAAGCGGCTCACGGAACCGTTCAGAGACATTACTACAAGCATTTAAAGGGCGAAGAAACTTCAACCAACTCTGTAGCAACAATTTTTGCGTGGACAGGTGCGTTAAGAAAACGTGGTGAGTTAGATAATACTCCCGAACTTTGTGCATTTGCGGATAAGTTGGAGAGAGCAACACTTAAGACTATCGAAGACGGTAAGATGACTAAGGACTTGGCATTGATTACATCTCTTGAAAATGTAACAACATTAAACAGCCAGGATTTCATTAAGGCTATTCGTGAAACCATGGATGCAATGTAATTGTAAATATTAGAACGCATAAACCTTTCAACGTATAAAATGGTTTATGCGTTCTTTTTATTATCATTCATAGTGAGTGTATAAATAGTACTTTATTGGCTGTAAAAGGATTACAAGATATGCTTTATGTAAAAAATATTAGAAACTTACATATTAGTATTGACAATATACTATCAAAATGTTAGTATTTAAAATATACTAATAAAACGATATAATAGTATAATATAAAAAATATATTATATTGGTGAGGAGAGTAATAAAAATGAAAAATAAGTTGGGTAAATTAACGTTCGGAATGCTATGTTCTTTTTTGGTTTTGTATATATTTTATAATATATATAGCATGTTTACATTTTTAAAGATAATGTATGAATTAAGTATTTTAAGTGATATATTTAACTTAGAGAATTTTTTAAGTGAAATATTAGGTGGATTTGGTGGCTTTCGCGGTATATGTTCTCTTTCCTTTTCATTTCTGATTGGACCTGTAATTTGTTGGCTGGTTGCTTTGATTTATACTATTGTAATCGGACTAAACAAGAGAGTTAATATTACCGTGTATATAATTACGGCAGTTGCAATCTTATTTAATTTGTTTGGTGCCGTATTATCCAATGGACTTTTACCTATTTTAAAAATTGTGTTTATTCTTATTTTATTTGCTGCGTTTTTAACTTTTATTTTATTATGTATATTTTATAAAAAGAATAATATGAAAAAGACAATGAATATAGCAATGATATCGGTTTATTGTTGTGCGATTGTTTTTGAAATAATAAATTTTTTGATAGAGATAGCAAGTATTTTGATTAATATATCCTATTTAAACTTTAACAATGTGTTTAGTAATTTATTATGGTATGGCATAATTTTTATTTCGCTTATTGTAGGCGGTTTGGTGCTGGGATATATTTTATTCCCGGAGAAGTATTTAAAAACGGAAGAGCAGAATGAATTGTGATGAAGTATAGATTCGTTAAAGTAAGTTAGGATTGTTTTATTTCGAATATTATTTGTTGTTGTAGTATTAAAACATAATATTTTTGAAAGGATTATAATACATATGAAAACCAAATTGGGTAAACTAACATTTATATCATTATGTGCATTTTTAGTATTGTATGCATTTTATAATATATTTTCGAACATAATGCTTTTTAAAACTATAAATTATGATTGGGATATGTATTTGGATATATACGAAATGATGAATTGGGGTCAAAGGATAAATTTTATACATAATTGGTATATAGGACCAATGATTTCTTGGACGATGGTTTTGATTTATACAATTATAATTGGTAAAGGAAATAGGGCAAATCCGGTCGTTTATTTCATTACAGCATTGGCAATTTTTGATGGTTTTTTGTTTGTCATCTTGAATGAATTTCTTTCGTCGTCGTATATGATATCGATTATTTCTACTGTTATGACAAGTTTTATTTGGATTGCATTTGTTTTTGTTTTTCTTATGTTGTTTTTGGATTATAAAAAGAAAAAAAGGAGTAAAGTAATTTGTAAAGCAGTAGTATTTGCCTATATTGGCAGAGTTATATATTTTTTTGTTGATTTTATTTTTAATATCTTTCGTGTTGGTATAAGTGGCTTTCTTATGAATTTCAGTGATTATATTTTACATTATGGAAGTATAATGATAGCAATCATTATATATGGGCTTGTTTTAGGGTATATTATATTTCCGGAGAAGTATATAAAAAAAGAAGACCGGAATGAGGAATAATTTTTGATATAACCAAGCAATGATAAAAGACCGTTCAAAGGTGTATGAACGGTCTTTTTGTTTGTATGATATGGGGGAATATTATAATTTATTCTTCACTCAATTCTTCCCATAACACATATAATTCATCCAGTCTGCTTTGCGCAGCATCACATTCTTTGCATAATTCCTGCAATTTCACTGAGTTAGATGCAATTTCGGGTTTGGACATTTCTTCCTGTATAGCAGCAATTTTAGTTTCCAGTTCTTCGATCTCTTTTTCGGTTTTGGCTAATTGATTTTCTCGTTTTCTTTTGGCGGCCTGTAATTCCTTTTGTTTTGCCCAATCGAGTTTGGCTTCGGTTTGTGAGCCTTCGTTCGCATTGGAAAGGGCAGAAACAGAGTCGGCAGAAGATAAAACGGAACCGCTTGCGGAACTGTTATTTCCGGCACCGGAAATACTTCTACTCATATAATCTGCCGAACGTTCCGTATCCTGTGACGATTTCTCAAGGAAATAATCGTAATCACCCTGATAGGAAGTAACCTTACAACCGTCCAAATGTAGGATTCTGCTGGCGGTACGATTGATAAAATATCGGTCATGGGATACATATAAAACCGTGCCGGTATAAGAGTTCAAAGCTTCTTCCAGAACTTCCTTGGAAACCATGTCCAAGTGGTTGGTAGGTTCGTCCAGGATTAAGAAATTCGCACCGGAAAGCATAAGTTTTGCCAATACAACGCGTCCCCTTTCACCACCGCTAAGAGAGCGGATGGGTTGGAAGACTTCGTCGCCCGTAAAAAGGAAGGCTGCAAGAACATTACGTATTTCGGTCTGGGTAAGTTTTGGATAAGTATCTGAAATTTCATCAAATACGGTTTTGTTTTCATCCAAAACACGGCTTTGCTGATCAAAATAACCGATGGTTACATTTGTACCGAGTTTTACATCGCCGTTATCTGCGTTTATCAGACCGTTTATAATTTTAAGAATATTGGTCTTTCCGGTACCGTTTTGACCGATTAATGCAATGTGTTCCCCTCTTTTTATTTCGAATGAAACATTGTGGAATAAAGTTCTGTCACCGTAGGATTTGGCAAGACCTTCTACAGATAAAACATCATTTCCGCTGGTGATGGCAGGAGAGAGGGTAAACTGCATATCTGCTTTTTCTTCCGTTGGCTTATCAATACGCTCGATTCGATCTAACAATTTCTGGCGGCTGTCGGCACGCTTTACTGATTTTTCACGATTGAAGGAGCGGAGTTTACTGATTACTTCTTCCTGGTGCTTGATTTCGCGCTGTTGGTTTTCGTAGGCGGCAAGGCGGGATTGCAGCCAAACTTCCTTTTTAGCAATGAAATCTTCGTAATTTCCTTCATAACACAAAGAGTTGCCACTTTCAATTTCAACAACTTTACTTACGATTTTATTGATAAAGTAACGGTCGTGGGAGACTACCAGCACCGCACTTTTTACATTTAAAAGATAATTTTCCAACCAACGAACAGACTCAATGTCCAAATAGTTGGTGGGCTCGTCCAAAAGAATTAAATCGGGCTTTTCTAACAGAATACGTCCTAAAAGAAGTCTTGTGCGTTCTCCGCCGCTTAAAGTAGAGACGGGCTTATTAAAATCTTCTTCCTTGAACTGAAGTCCGCGTAAAATCCCTTGAATATCGCTTTTATAGGTATAACCGCCGGCTAAATCAAAAGCATGCATTTTATCATGATATGTTTTCATGTGAGCATCCAGATTTTCTTCAGTCAGATGTTTCATGTCTTCTTCCATTTGACGAAGTTGTTCTTCCATACGGATCACATCTGCTTTAACAACAAGAAGTTCATCATACACCGTGTTGGTAGAAGTGTAATCGTGATGCTGTGACAAATAACCGATGGTGGCATCTTTTTTGATGGATATTTCACCGGCATCTGCGTCCAGTTCTTTGGTAATAATGTGAAAAAGAGTAGTTTTGCCGGCGCCGTTATTGCCGATTAAAGCTACTTTTTCGTGGTCGTTTATGTGGAACGTTACTTTTTTTAATACATCCTTTTCGCCAAAGGATTTGCTTATGTTTTGACAGGATAAAATCATATTTATTCTCCGACTTGTTATTTAGGAATTAAGTTTTTATATACCTTTTTCATCAATTTTTTATATTCATTTATGTGTTTATAGGAAAACACATAGAAGATTATAGGATATTTTTTGAAAAAAAGCAAAGAGAATAGATTTTTATGTGCAAATAAGAAGGAAGTATGTTATAATATTAACGATTATGCTTTCTGATAATTGATTTTATCAGGCGATTTATTGGAAGAAGTGTGCAAGTGTAGAGCAGGCTTATCAAAAATTGTTTTCTGTAGTTGACATTGAAAAAACGAGAGTTTTTATGCAAAAACCGGCACAACAACCAATGCGCGTACAGCAATCTGCAGCAAAAATGTTATTTTTATGGTTATGGGGTAGAAGCAGATCAGGACAAAGCGGTTATGCGGTATCAGGCCTATGAAGATGCTTATAATAACTAGTTTGGCCCTTTGTTGGAGAACATGTACTTCAATGGGATTTTAGGAGGAAAATTGTATGGCAGAAAAAGGGATTTCGCAGGCGGTTATCGCAAGACTTCCCCGATATTTCAGATTTTTGGGCGATTTAAAAGAAGAGGGCGTTGAGAGAATTTCGTCTCAGGAATTAAGCAAAAGAATGAATATTACGGCATCCCAGATTCGTCAGGATTTTAATCATTTCGGTGGTTTTGGTCAGCAGGGATACGGATATAATGTTGACTATTTGTACAATGAAATTGCAAAGATTTTGGGACTTGATAAAAAACACAATCTGATTATTATCGGTTCCGGTAATTTGGGACAGGCATTGGCCAATTATGTCAGTTTTGAAAAAAGAGGCTTTTTGATTAAGGGTATGTTCGATAACAATCCTGCCCTGCAGGGAAAACAGGTCCGTGGTATGCAGATTCGTCCTATTGAGGAACTGGAATCTTTTATCAAGGATAATAATATTGACATTGCCGTACTTACAGTACCTAAAAACAGTGCTACGGAAATTGCCAAGCAGTTAATTAAGTTTGGAATTCGCGGTATTTGGAACTTTGCCCATGTGGATTTGGATGTGCCGAAGAATGTTACGGTGGAAAATGTTCATTTGTCTGATAGTTTGATGAAGTTATCATACAAGATTAATTGTAAAAATGAGTAAAAAATGGTTGTTCTTAATTAATAAAAAGATATTTTTACGATGACCGGGAAATGTAGGACAGAAAGAAGGCGTAATTATGTCACGAAGAGAAGAAAAATATATTCCTGCTCTTGCTGAAAAAAAGATACCGATTTTGACACTGGACCATAAATGGCATCAACTTTTCAGCCAGGTGCATTCAACTTCGGCAATCAAAAAAGCAGAGGATGAGTTGAATTCCCTTTTAAAACAACAGGGTAAAATCAATACGGAAACAAAGGATATTAAGAAGATCAAGAATCGTCTTATGGACGAAATTGTAAAAATGATGGAGGATGCCGATCATCCTGAAACTTCCAAGAAAATCGAAGAAAACAAGCGTCTGATTGAAGAATGCAATGAAAAATTGGAAGCCTATAAGGATGAAGCATTGGATTTGCCGAAACTTATTAATAATGCAAATAAAAATCTTATGCTTTTAACCATGGAAGTATGTTATGAAGATATCCAGGAAAACCATGAGCAGGTGGAAGCGATTACGGAATGGATTAATAATATTCGCGTGGAATTAAAGAAAAATATGGTCCGCAAGGAAGAAATGCAAAGGCGTAATCAGGATTTATATGCTTATATGCATGATATTTTCGGTGCGGATGTGATTGAATTGTTTGATATGAAATTCGGAATGGATAAAAAGGATTCCTAAGATATGAATAAAAAATATGTTTTGACAGCCGGAGAAATGCAGACTGCGGACAAGACAACAATTGAAGATTTGGGAATCTGTCAGGAAGTTTTGATGGAACGGGCTGCACTTGCAGTGGTTTCCCGAGTGTTGCATTATAAGCCGAATCGTGTGCTTTGTGTATGCGGTATCGGGAATAACGGCGGGGATGCTTTGGCAGTGGCAAGAATTCTTTTGATGCAGGGAATTCGGGCGGATGTGTTTTTGTGCGGCGTAGTCGAAAAACAGAAGCCGTCCGTAAGAAAACAATATGATATTTTTGTAAAAGTGGGCGGTAAGACAATTACCATCTTGGATTTTTCGGAATATGATATGATAGTAGACGGTATTTTCGGCGTTGGGCTGACACGTAATGTGGAAGGCGTGTTTGCAGAGGCTGCAGATGCAATGAATGCGGCGTCCACTTTAGGAGCAAAGGTAATTGCGGCAGATATCCCATCCGGAATTCATACTGATACCGGCGCTGTGATGGGAACCGCCGTGAAAGCAACGGAAACGGTGGCGTTTGCCTATTATAAACCGGGGCATTTGTTATATCCCGGTGCAGAGTATTGTGGCAAGGTTTTTGTAGAAGACATCGGTATTGATACGCAATATGTTTCCGAACTTCAGGTCAAAAATTTTACGGCGGAGATTGATTCGCGTATTATTTTAAAAGAACGGGCAAGAAACGGTAATAAAGGTACCTTTGGCAGGGTTCTCGTGATTGCAGGAAGTTCCTCAATGTATGGAGCCTGTTATTTATCGGCTTTGGCGGCATTGCGTACCGGAGCCGGTCTGGCAGATGTCTTTACCCATGAGATGAATCGTACGGCGATTCAGACAATGTTGCCGGAAGCCATTTTGCATACTTATTATGCGAACGCAGACGGAACGTTGCATGTAGGATACACAAATGAGATAACAGAACGGACGAACGAGATAAAAATAGAGTTATGTAAACTTATAGAAGCGTCGGATTGTGTTATTATCGGTCCGGGACTTTCTACAGATGATACAGCATGTTTTTTGGTAAAACAAGTTTTGAAACATTGTAATAAAAGGATTGTGGCAGATGCGGATGCCTTGAATTGTATTGCAAAAGAGAATGATTTAAAAGAACTTTTGAAAATGCAAAATAAGGGCAATGTAATTATCACTCCGCATCCCGGAGAATTGTCTCGGCTGACAGGCAAAAATGTTGCGGAGTTAAAGAACGACTATATTGAGACGGTCAGAAGTTTTGCGAGAGAATACGGTTGCATTGTAGTAGGAAAAGATGCAGGTACCGTTGTCAGTGACGGAGAAAATGTTTATATAAACCAAAACGGCAATTGCGGTATGGCAACTGCAGGTAGCGGAGATGTTTTGAGTGGAATCATAGGTGCTTTGTGTGCGCAGAAAGAGGCTCCTTTTGATGCAGCATGGAAAGGGGTATTTTTGCACGGAAAGGCTGGGGATAAGGCGTTGGAATGCTCCAACACCTATTCATTTATTGCGGGCGATATTGCCAATGCATTGGCGGAAGTAATAGAAGAATAAACGGATTCTGAAGGAGGAACACCGTGAATCATTATGAAAGAGTGTGTGCATCGGTTAATTTGGATGCCATCATCAACAATATAAAAGAAATTCACAGCAAACAGGGAGATGCCGTGCAAATTATGGCGGTAGTTAAATCAGATGGTTACGGCCATGGTGCATTGCCTATTGCCAGATGTCTGGAAGAGATGGATTATATTTACGGTTTTGCAACAGCAACCGCGGAAGAGGCGTTGATTCTAAGAAGATGCGGTATTGTTAAGCCGATTATGATTCTTGGCTATACATTTCCTTATGCTTATGAAGATTTGATCAATGAAAATATTACTTTTACGGTATTTCGTAAAGATATGGCAGAAGAGATTTCGACCTTGGCTTTGAAATTGGGTAAAATTGCTAAAGTGCATGTTAAGGTAGATACCGGAATGCATCGTATCGGAATTCGTCCCGACGAAAAAGGACTTTCTTTCATCAAAGAAGTGCTTGCTATGCCGGGAATTCTTGCAGAGGGCATTTTTACACATCTTGCCAATGGGGATGCGGAAGATAAGAGTGATGCGTATGCTCAAGTGTCATCGTTTAAGAATTTTATTAATTTAATAAAAGAAAATACAGGTTATACATTCCCAGTAAGACATTGTTTTAACAGTGCCGGACTTATGGAAATGAAAGAAGATGCATTTAATGTAGGCCGTGTGGGTATTTCCATGTACGGGGTATGGCCTTCTGATGAAATGAAGAAGGATTCCATGACATTGCAACCTGCGTTGTCGTTATACAGTAAAATTGTATATATTAAAACCTTGCCGGAAGGAGCCAAAATCAGTTATGGCGGAACTTTTGTTACGACCGGTGAAACCAGAGTGGCAACCGTACCAGTAGGTTATGGTGATGGTTATCCGAGAGGACTGTCCAATTGCGGTAGTGTAATTGTGGCCGGAAAAAGATGTCCTATATTGGGCCGTGTTTGTATGGATCAGTTTATGATTGATGTTACCCATTTGCCGGAAATCAAAGAAGGTGAAAAAGTTACGTTAATCGGTCGTGACGGAGAGGAAGAGATTACCGTGGAACAACTTTGTGATGTGTATGGCGGTTTCCGTTATGAAATGATTTGTGATATCGGTAAACGTGTGCCCAAGGAATATTATTTAAACGGTGAACAGGTTTATTCCAAGGATTATCACAACGACTTGGCATAATTTTTACAAAAATCAAAAGTTCTTTTGTATACAACCTGACAAAAAGGAAATAGTAGTAAGTAAAGATAAGGAAATGAAGGTGTATGCATGAGACGAGGAGATATATATTATGCGGATTTGAGACCGGTGGTTGGTTCGGAACAGGGTGGAATCCGACCGGTATTGATTATTCAGAATGATGTGGGAAATAAACATAGTCCAACTATTATAGTGGCAGCCATTACCAGTAAAATGAACAAAGCAAAACTGCCCACACATATTGAACTGGATTCAAATAAATATCAAATGGTAAAAGATTCCGTAATTTTACTTGAACAACTGCGAACCATCGATAAAAAAAGACTTCATGAGATGGTTTGCCATTTGGACGAAGAGATTATGGAGAAAGTAAATAAAGCACTTATGATCAGTTTGGAACTCCATACATAAGAGACAAAGTGCTTGTACTAACGGAGGAAATTTATTAATGGACGCGGAAATGACAGGTTTTATTCTGCTGTTTGTTTGTCTTTTGTTGATGGATGCCATGTTTTGTGGATTTATTGCCATGATTCATTCCATTCGGGGAACGGACATTGATAAAAATGAAGAAAAACTGGGTGCAAAACTTACAGAAAAAATGCGTCATATTGATGACAATGAAATTGCTTATGAGAACAGGGCATTGATTGCCATTGTTGCTACAACGGCAGTTTTAGGTGCAGTCAGCATTCCTAAATTATTGGAATGGTGTTGTGATTTTATTGTAACAAATTATGATAAAATGCCGGAAGTTTTACAAGTTGTACCGCAGATAATTTTAAGCGCTGTTTTTTTTATAATTGTGATTTTTATGTCGTTTGTACTTATGCTGACGTTTGCGGTTCTGATTCCGAGACGTCTGGTGCGGCATTTATCGGTACAAAGAATGGCAGGATTTGCAACTGTTGTAATGGCGGTTTCGGTTGTTTTAAAACCATTAACGGATTTGACGAATCTTTTGGCTAAGGCGATTCTTCGTTTGTTTGGCATAAAAAAGACCGGTAATAAAACGGATGTGACCGAAGAAGAAATTATTTCCATGGTAAATGAAGGACAGGAACTTGGCGTATTGGAAGCGGAAGAGGCAGAAATGATTGCCAATATTTTCGAATATGGCGATAAGGAAGCCAAAGACATTATGACGAACCGCAACAGCATTACTGCCATAGATGTGGAAATGAATCTTCCGGATGCCATTGATTTTATGCTGTCGGAAAAAAACAGTCGATATCCGGTGTATGAAGAAAATTTGGACCATATTGTGGGTATTCTTCATTTTAAAGATGCCATTCGTTTTCAAAATGAAAACAGAAGAGCGAAAGCGAAGTTATCTGCGTATCCCGAACTGCTGCGAGAGGCTGTTTTTGTGCCGGAAACCAAAAATATCGATGATTTATTCCAGGAGATGCAGTCGAAAAAACTTCAGATGGTAATTGTATCGGACGAGTACGGACAAACTTCCGGTTTGGTTGCCATGGAAGATATTTTGGAAGAAATTGTAGGAAATATTCTTGACGAATATGATGAGGAAGAAGAGTACATAGAAGAAAAGGGTGAAAACATCTATGAAATCGATGGTTTGACTCCGTTGGAAGAATTGGAGGAAGAACTGGGTATTACGTTTGATGACGAGAATTTTGAGACCTTGAACGGTTTTATGATATCCCGACTGGAACATATTCCGGAGGAAGATGAACTTTTTGAAATGGATTATGCAGGGTATCATTTTAAGGCACTTGAAATTGAGAATAAAATTTTCAAGACCGTGTCTGTCATCAGAAACGTGGAAGAGACTGAAACAACGGATGAAACAGAGGAAGCGGATGCGATAAAATTTGTTGAAGAAAGCGACAAATAATGATACAATATAATTTGATATTTATTTAGATTACACAGGAGGCTATTATGTCAGGACATTCAAAATTTGCGAATATTAAGCATAAAAAGGAAAAGAACGATGCGGCGAAGGGAAAGATTTTTACCATTATCGGTCGTGAAATCGCTGTTGCGGTAAAAGAAGGCGGCCCCGATCCTGCAAACAATTATAAACTTGCAACCGTTATTGCTAAAGCAAAGGCTAATAACATGCCGAATGATACCATTGAAAGAGGTATCAAAAAGGCTTCCGGAGAAGGCAGTAACGTGGTGTATGAGCATGTGACATACGAAGGATACGGTCCTAACGGTATTGCGATTATCGTTGAAACTTTGACGGATAACAGAAACAGAACTGCTGCCAATGTGAGAAGTGCTTTTACAAAGGGAAACGGAAACATCGGTACTCAGGGTTGTGTTTCCTTTATGTTTGACGAAAGAGGACAGGTGATCATTGATAAGGAAGAATGTGATATGGATTCTGATGAATTGATGATGCTGGTATTGGATGCCGGAGCGGAAGATTTTAACGAAGAAGATGATAGTTTTGAAATTCTTACCGCACCGGACGGACTTATGGATGTTACCAAGGTATTGGAGGATGCAGGCATTCCCATGGCAAGTGCGGAAGTTACTATGATTCCCCAGAATTACGTATCATTAACGGATGAAGCAGCAGTAAAGAACCTTCAGAAAACCCTGGATTTGTTAGAAGATGATGACGATGTTCAGAATGTTTATACAAACTGGGAAGAAGAATAATTGACGGAACAAGGAGACAGAATATATGAGCAAGAGAAATATTGAAACAACCTGTATTCAGGGCGGCTGGCAGCCTACCAAAGGCGAGCCCAGAGTATTACCTATTTATCAGAGTACCACTTTTAAGTATGATACTTCTGAACAGATGGGTAAGTTGTTTGATTTGGAAGACAGCGGCTATTTTTACACAAGATTACAGAATCCCACAAATGATTATGTGGCAAATAAAATCTGTGAAATGGAAGGCGGCGTTGCGGCAATGCTTACTTCTTCCGGTCAGGCAGCAAATTTTTATGCTGTATTTAATATTTGTGAAGCAGGGGATCATATCATTATTTCTTCGGCTCTTTACGGCGGAACTTTTAACCTTTTAACAACGACGGTTGCTAAAATGGGAATTGAGACAACGGTTGTGGACCCTGAAATTTCCGAAGAAGACTTACAGGCTGCAATTAAGCCGAATACCAAATGTATTTTAGCAGAGTCCGTTTCCAATCCTTCTTTGGTTGTATTGGATTTTGATAAGTTTGTTAAGGTTGCTCATGCCAATGGAATTCCCGTGATTGTGGACAATACATTCCCTACACCGATTAACTGCAGACCTTTTGAATATGGTGTAGATATTGTTACTCATTCTACTACCAAGTATATGGACGGTCATGCTGTATCCGTGGGCGGCGCCATTGTGGATTCCGGTAATTTTGACTGGATGGCACATGCTGAAAAATTCCCCGGACTTTGTACACCGGATGAATCTTATCACGGCATTACATATGCTGAGAAATTCGGTAAAGGTGCATATATTACCAAGGCTACGGCGCAGTTGATGAGAGATTTGGGTTCTATCCAGTCACCTCAGAATGCATTCCTTTTAAATCTTGGTTTGGAAACGTTGCATTTGAGAATGGAAAGACATTGTGCAAATGCATTGAAAGTTGCCCAGTGGCTTCAGAAGAATGAAAACGTTGCATGGGTAAATTATCCCGGTTTGGAAAGCGATAAGTATCATGAAAGAGCGATGAAATATATGCCTAAGGGCACATGCGGTGTATTGACCTTCGGTTTGAAGGGCGGAAGAGATGCCAGTGTGAAGTTTATGGACAGTCTTAAGATGATTGCCATTGTAACACACGTTGCAGATGCGCGCTCTTGTGTACTGCATCCTGCAAGCCACACACATCGCCAGATGAACGATGAACAGTTACTTGCTGCAGGTGTACAGCCTGATTTGATTCGTTTTTCTGTTGGTATTGAAAATGCAGATGATATTATTGCCGATTTGACCCAGGCAATGGAAGCAATGAACGCGTAGAAAGAGAATTTTTATGGATAAATTAGCAATTGTAGTGCCTTGTTATAACGAAGAAGAGATGCTTCCGATTTCATCGGAGGCACTTCGTGGGGCATTGGATGATTTGGTGAAGAAAAATAAAATATCCGAAGACAGTTTTGTTTTATTTGTGGATGACGGCAGTAAGGATAAAACATGGGAACTGATTGAAGCGGAACATAATAAGTATCCCAATGTATACGGTTTAAAACTTGCGGGGAATGTGGGACATCAGTTTGCATTAACTGCAGGTCTTTTGACTGCTATGCAGTGTTCAGATGTAACCATATCCATTGATGCGGATTTACAGGATGATATCGGTGTTTTTGAAGAAATGTTGGATAAATATTACGGCGGATGTGATATTGTTTACGGCGTCCGTAATAAGCGTAAATCTGATACTTTCTTTAAAAGAACCACGGCTCAGGCATTTTACAAATTGATGAGCAGTATGGGTGTTAAAACCGTTTACAATCATGCCGATTTTAGATTGATGTCACAGCGTGCCGTAAAACATTTCAGTGAATTTAAAGAAAGTAATCTTTTCTTAAGAGGTATGGTTCCTTTGATCGGATACAAAACCGACAGCGTTTACTATGAGCGTAAGGAACGCGTGGCAGGCGAATCCAAATATCCTTTGAAAAAGATGCTTGCACTTGCAATTGAAGGCATTACTTCTTTTAGTGTAAAACCCATCAGTTTAATTACCGTTATGGGTGGTATTATTATTTTGGGAAGTATATGTGCGTTTGTTTATGCACTTATCTCATATTTCTTTGGAAGCGTAGAACCAGGTTGGACTTCTTTGATGATTTCAATCTGGTTTATCGGTGGTGTGCAATTATTGTCCATCGGATTAATCGGACAATATATCGGTAAGATTTATATTGAGGTAAAGCATAGACCACGATACAATATTGAAACGTTTCTTGGGGGAGAAACGCAGGAGTAAGACGAAGGAAAAAACTCACAGGGGAGCGCAGTTCACATGAAATTAACGAAGACATGGCTTAGTTATATCGTTTGGGGATTCTTTTCCATTATCTTTTTTACAAATATCGGTATTGCGGCAATAGAAATCTATATTAAAAATGAAATGCCTGATTTCTGGATGCCGATGCTGGTTTTATACGGCGGCACCATAGTAGGCATTATTTTGCTGATTGGGTTATATAAACTTTTTGAAAAGTATGTTTTACCCAAAATGAGTGATGAAACACCTGTTTTACAAGGTGTCGGAGAGTGGATTGCCTTGGCAATGGTTGTTTTTGTTGCCGGAGTGGTTCGTGCCATTGCAGTAATTGCGTCTACCGGTCAGTTGGAAGGTACAACTGTATTTTATGACTATGCTATTGGCCAAGGTGGCGCCGAACTGTTTACAGTCCATAATAATGGAGCCTATATTTACAGTGGTATTCTTGGATTTATATTAAGTTTTCTTGGTCATATTCCGAGTGCGGCTATGGGTGTACAGGCCGGAATACAGGTTATTACGATTGTAATTACATATTTTATGCTGAAAAAGTCGCTGGGGCGTATGTATGCATGGTTTGCAGTTGCATTATTATCATTCCTTCCCGGTTGTTTTATGTCGGTTCGAACCATTACACCGGATGCTCTGTTTACGTTGCTTTTTGTAATGTATGTATGGGCTTTGGTTTCCTTAGGTTCGGCCAATCGTGCACAGAAAGTAAAAGGAAAAATATATGTATTCCTTTATATTCTTGTTGGTGTGTTTGCGGCATTTTTAACTTATTTCGATATGGCAGGATTGATTGCTTTTGTGATAGGAATTGTTGCTTTTGCACAATATAAAAATGAAGATGCATGGTTAAGTATTCAGAAGCCGTTTTTGCAAATCTTGATTTTTAGTATTTCCTTTGTTGCGGCATTGTTTTTAATGCTTTGGTTTTTACCGGTCGGCGGAACGGAAGTCGGACCGGCATCCGTTATGGCGTATATATCTTCATTTATCCCTGCGGGTGGTTTGAATCTTATGATTATTACACCGAATAAAGGACAATGGGATTGCGTAGCCGTATTTATTATGGCGGGTCTTTGGTTTGTTGGTTTTTTACGCACCAAGACGGATAAGGGATTTCCTTATGCGTTTATGATTATATTTATTACAGTTGCATCATTTGTAGGTATTGGTGCTTATGATTACACGTTGTTGGCAAGTTATCTTTGGATTGTACTTGCAACAATTGGTTTGGTTTCCATTAATGATTTCCGTAAGAACGAAAGAGATGTCGCGATTGCGGAGAAAAATAAGGAAACTACGGCAAAGCGTAAAGAAGAAAGGGAACGCAGACGTGCGGAAGCAACCGGTGAAAAGAGTATTCGTTTGGATGCCGTAAATCACAGAAAGGCAATGGAAGAGCCTGCTTTGGCCGGAAGAAATAAGAATTCTGCGGCAGATGACTCCATGTATGAAGCGCCCAAGAAGAGTTACGGTGTTGGTCGCAGAACGGATGTCCCTGTTTCGGCACCTGAAAATGCAACAGTTGTTGAGAATAAGCCGGAATATGTTGTTAAAAAAGAAGATGAAGTTAAAACAGATTATACTGCAAGTACAGATACGGCAAGTCAGTCTGTTTTTGAAAGTAAGACAGTAGTAAAGAAGGTTGACAGACCGCCTTTGGGTATGGCAACTACTTATCCGTATCAGAATAATCCGGGTGCTGTATATACACCGCCCAGCCGTTCAAGACGTTCATTGCGTTCGCCTTCCAAGAGTACTTTTACGCCGGAAGATTTGGAGAGAATCAGTAGGTATACCGGTGTCAGTTATATGGCGGCTCAAACCGTACAGCCGAAGGCTGAAGAAACATATCCCGAAGTTACGGACGTTGTTTTGGAACAGGTTGTTGAAACTACCGCAACCAATACCGGAGAAGGATATATTGATTTGGCAGCAACGACAGAACCTGTTATGGAATCGGTTGCTGTTGAAACTGTTGTGGTTGAGAATGCAAATGAACCGGTTGCTTTTACAGAGACGATTACAACTGCAGAAGAAGTGCAGCCGATTGAAATGGCAGAAGAGTCTGTTGTATCGATGCCTGTGGATTCTGTAACAGAACAGAGCAACGACAATGCTGAAGTACAGATGCAAACGGAAAATGCAGATGCGGATGCTGCGGCTTCGCAATCTCCGGAAAGTACAGAAACACAGCGTGTTGCGGAAACGTCGGCATATAAGGTATATAATCCTTCCAGACGTCACTTCAGATATCCTTCCAAGAGTACTTTTACACCGGAAGAATTGGAACGTATTCGTGAATTTACGGGTGTAAATTATCAGCAGCCTGTTATAAACAAGGCGGAGGAAAAAACATCTGCCGTAAAATCAGAAACAACAGATGTTACACCCGGAACCATTGAGCCGCGTAGCGTGGTTAGAACACTTCCGCCTGCAAAACCTACGGATGCGGCGGAAGATGCTGCTCCCGTAAAAACAATTCCGGACAGAAAGCCTAAGATGATTCGTAATCCTTTGCCCGG
This sequence comes from Lachnospiraceae bacterium, assembly GCA_017473115.1. Classification (GTDB taxonomy): domain Bacteria; phylum Bacillota; class Clostridia; order Lachnospirales; family Lachnospiraceae; genus UBA3766. Next base: position 136,145 of record JAFUNC010000004.1, on the reverse strand, counting down.
TCCGAAACCTCATGTTGCGAAAGAATTAAATTATGACTATATTCCGAAGGAATCAGAGATGGACTATGATCTTAAGGATTTAAAAGGCAGAGATTATTTTGATTTATAATGGTTGCTAAGAATAAAAAAATAGGAATATTGTATACTAAAAAAAGAATCCGAAAGGGTTCTTTTTTAGTGTTTATCAGGAAAATTTAATACGACATTTTACTAAAAAATATAGTTTGAAAAATAAGGAGACAATATGGCGGAAGAAAATAAAATGGATGAACTCAAAGAATACGGTGCCGGACAATTAAATCAAAACAATAAAAATTACAAGATAGAGTTAATATCAATTATTGGGGAAATTGAAGGTCATGACAATTTGAGTGCGGGTTCCAAAACAACCAAATATGAGCATATTTTACCTAAATTGGCGATGATAGAAGATGATAAAGAGGTAGATGGTGTTTTGGTAATGCTTCATACTATGGGAGGAGATGTAGAGGCCGGACTTGCCATTGCAGAAATGATTGCATCCATCAGTAAACCGAAAGTGTCTTTGGTTTTGGGTGGAAGTCATTCCATTGGTGTGCCGATTGCGGTCAGCACGGATTATTCTTTTATTGTACCAACGGGGACGATGGTAATTCATCCCGTAAGAATGAGCGGAACAGTAATCGGTTCCAGCCAGACGTATGCATATTTTAAACAAATGCAAAACCGAATTACCGGTTTTGTGTCTTCTCACAGTAAAATCACTGAAGAAAGATTGGATGAATTGATGATGGAAACAGAACAGTTAACCAAAGACGTCGGAAGTATTTTGGTGGGAGCCCAGGCTGTGGAAGAAGGTTTGATCAATGAAGTGGGCGGAATTTGTACGGCTATGCAGAAACTTTATGAAATTATTCATAAAACAAAAAACACAATATAATGTTTTTTCTAAAAACTAATCTACAATATAATGACAAAAGGACAAAAAAGTGTTATACTGTTCAAGAATGTAATAATATGCCTTTTTTATGTGCAGTTATGATTATGTTTTTGGAGGCAGTAAGGTATGGCAGCATCTTCCGGGCAGAACGGCTCGAGAAAAACAACAACTTCATCGAACCGTAATGGTCGTAATTCATCAAGCGCAAGCAATTCGCGCAGCCGCAACGGTTCTTCGAATGGTCGTGGCCGTAGTACAACGTCTCAGAGTACAAAAAAGCGACAGAACGTACAGCAACCCGATAATTCCATTATGGATGAGATTGTTTTGATTTTGACTTTTGCTGTGCTTGTTTTTGTGTTTTTATGTACTGTCGGTATTATCGGTACACCCAGAGGTTCTGAAGAACTTAATTTTGGAGACTATATCCAACATTTTATGCTTGGATTGTTTGGCTATACGGCTTATATTGTGCCTGTTGTTGCTTTTTTTGCAATGGCTTTGGGCATTTCCAATCGTAATAACTATTTTGTATGGTTTAAAATAGGCTCTTTGATTGCACTTGTCCTTGTGGCAGGGGTTCTTATGCATATGATTTGTTATGGTGATTTAGAGACGTTTGCCGAGGTGAAAGGGTGGCCAAAAGAATTCTATAACGGTCAGAACGGCGGCGGAGTGATTTGGGGTGCTGTTGCACTTGGAATCTGTGCATTAATCGGGAAAGCCGGAACTGTATTTCTTTTAATTGTTTTAACGATTATTGCCCTGGTTTTATTAACCGGTAAGTCTTTTATCAAAGGTGTAAAACAGGGAAGTAAAAAATTGTATGAAACCACCAAAGAAGAAGGTGGCCGTTTAAAAGAATTTACGGCAAATGTGCGTGAAGATGTAAAAAATGCTCAATTTGAGGATGAATATAACGAAGACGAGCATTTGCTTCGCAGGCATAAAAGAGCAAGTGGTGTTACGATGGATACTTCTTTGAGCGGTAGCAGTAAATCTGTGAAAAAAACGTCTGAAAAAGAGGAGTCATTTGAGAATGGCAAAACAGAACAGCCGCTAATCCCGTTGTCGGATACGGAAGAAGTAAAGGCGCTGAATGAAACGCCTGTCGTAAAAAAAGAGAGTAGTGATATCCATCAAATTGAATATGTGGATTCGGGCGAAGAGGATGACTGGATACAGCCGGTATCCGTTCGCACTATGCATGAAGTGAATCATGATGATGATGACATTGTAAAGCCGATTCGAAGAAGTACGGCAGAAGAAATAAAGCCTGTAGAGGAAGCGGTAAATGTTATGGATGAGCCTTTGCCGGTTATAAAAGAAGAGATACAAACAACTGCCAAACCGGTAGCGCATCTTCGTTCGCGTGATAAAAGCGCTGTCGGTTTTTCAGTGGATTCCGTGTTGAAAGAAGCGGAAAAGCCGAAAGAAAAGAAAGTCTATAAATTCCCGCCCATTAACCTTTTAAAGCGCGGAGAAGGCGCAAAAGGCGGAAATGATGCGGAAGATATGGCGGCTACTGCCAAACGATTGGAAGAGACGTTGGAAACTTTTGGCGTTCGTGTAAAAGTAACGGATTACAGCAAAGGTCCTGCGGTTACAAGATATGAATTACATCCGGAACAGGGTGTCAAAGTCAGCAGAATTTTATCATTGGCAGATGATATTAAATTGAATCTTGCGGCTTCCGATATTCGTATTGAAGCTCCGATTCCCGGTAAAATGGCAGTTGGTATCGAAGTGCCGAACAAGAACAGCAGTGCAGTGCATTTAAGAGAATTGTTGGATACCAATGAATTCAATAATTTCCCCTCCAATCTTGCGTTTGCAGTTGGTAAGGATATTGGCGGACAATTGGTTGTGACGGACATTGCCAAGATGCCTCACGTTTTAATTGCCGGGGCAACCGGTTCCGGTAAGTCGGTATGTATTAATACTTTGATTATGAGTATTTTATACAAAGCACATCCCGATGATGTAAAAATGATTATGATTGATCCTAAAGTGGTTGAATTAAATGTATATAACGGCATTCCGCATCTGATGATACCGGTGGTAACCGATCCGAAGAAGGCTTCGGCCGCTTTGGCTTGGGGTGTTGCGGAAATGACCGAACGATACAAAAAGTTCGCTGATGCCGGGGTACGTGACCTTAAGGGATATAATCAGAAAGCAGAAAACGGAAGTACCGATGAAACGGGGCTTCCTATGAAAAAAATGCCGCAAATCATTATTATTGTAGATGAGTTGGCAGATTTGATGATGGTTGCATCCAAAGAAGTAGAAGAATCCATTTGTCGTCTGGCGCAACTTGCGCGTGCGGCCGGTATTCATTTGATTATTGCAACGCAAAGACCTTCCGTAGATGTTATTACAGGTTTGATTAAAGCCAATATGCCCAGCCGAATTGCATTTAGTGTATCCAGCGGTATTGATTCCAGAACCATTTTAGATGCGAATGGTGCAGAAAAACTTCTCGGTAAAGGTGATATGTTATTTTTCCCGCAGGGTTATTCAAAGCCTGCCCGTGTACAGGGTGCTTTTGTTTCCGATAAGGAAGTTGCGGATGTTGTTGATTTTATTAAAAATCAATCGATTTCCAATGATTATGGTGAACGTATTGAAGAAGCGATTCTTAACAGTACATCTTCGGGCGGAAGCACTATTGCCGGTGGCGGTGATGATTATGATACATATTTCGCGGAAGCGGGTCGCTTTGTCATTGAAAAGGAAAAAGGCTCTATTGGTATGTTGCAACGTGTATTTAAAATCGGTTTTAACCGTGCGGCACGTATTATGGACCAGTTAGAGGAAGCGGGTGTTGTAGGGCCGGAAGAAGGAACCAAACCCAGACGAATTCTTATGTCAATGAACGAGTTTGAGCAATTTTTACAGGAACGATAATTTTTTAAATGTATAGAAATGAGGATTGTATGAAAACGGATATTCAAATTGCCCAGGAAGCAAAAATGAAACCTATTACGGAAATTGCCGAACAACTTGGAATATCATTTGATGATTTGGAGTTGTACGGTAAGTATAAGGCAAAACTTTCCGATGAGTATTTGGAACGTATTCAAAAGAATAAGAATGGCAAATTAATATTGGTGACAGCCATTAATCCTACTCCTGCGGGAGAAGGGAAGACAACAACTACGGTTGGATTGGGTCAGGCATTTGCGAAATTAGATAAAAAAGCAATTATTGCATTGCGCGAGCCTTCTTTGGGGCCTTGTTTCGGAGTGAAAGGAGGCGCGGCAGGCGGCGGATATGCTCAGGTTGTGCCGATGGAAGATTTGAATCTTCATTTTACCGGGGATTTTCATGCAATTACTTCTGCGAATAACCTGCTTGCAGCGATGATTGATAATCATATTCATCAGGGAAATGAATTGGGAATCGATACCAGACAGATTATCTGGAAGAGATGTTTGGATATGAATGACCGTGCATTGCGTAATGTAGTGGTAGGTCTTGGAAATAAAACGGACGGATTTGTAAGAGAAGATCATTTCGTGATTTCTGTTGCTTCTGAAATTATGGCAATTTTTTGCCTGGCAGAAGATATGAAGGATTTGAAAGAACGTCTTGGTCGTATCGTTGTTGCATATAATTATGAAGGTCAGCCGGTAACTGCAAAGGATTTAGGAGCGGTTGGTGCCATGTCTGCACTTTTGAAAGATGCTATGAAACCTAACTTGGTGCAGACATTGGAACATACACCCGCGATTGTTCATGGCGGTCCTTTTGCAAATATTGCACATGGATGTAATAGTTTGCGTGCTACCAAAACTGCTATGAAAATGGCTGATTATGTGATTACGGAAGCCGGATTCGGTGCTGATTTGGGTGCTGAGAAGTTTTTGGATATTAAATGCCGAATCGGTGGTTTGAAACCGGATGCTGTGGTACTGGTTGCAACCATTCGTGCATTAAAGTATAATGGTGGTGTGGCGAAGGCTGATTTATCTTCTGAGAATTTGGATGCTTTGGCGAAAGGTATTGTAAATCTTGAGAAACATATTGAGAATTTACAGAAGTATAAGGTGCCGGTTGTAGTAACTCTGAATTCTTTTGTGACGGATACGGATGCAGAAACTGATTTTGTACGTAAGTTCTGTGAAGAAAGAAATTGTGAGTTTGCACTTTCGCAAGTATGGGAAAAAGGTGGCGAAGGCGGTATTGCCTTGGCTGAAGCGGTACTTAATACGTTAGAAAATAAAACATCCGATTTTAGTCCGATTTATGCGGATGAATTGACTTTGAAAGAGAAGATTGAAACAGTAGCAAAAGAGATTTATGGTGCGACCGGTGTGAATTATTCGGACGGAGCAAACAAGCAACTTGCCAAATTGGAAGCATTAGGATTTGGTAGTCTTCCGGTTTGTATTGCCAAGACACAGTATTCGTTGTCGGATAATCCTGCACTTCTTGGACGTCCCGAAGACTTTAACATTGATATACGGGAAGTATATGTTTCTGCAGGAGCGGGATTTGTGGTAGTTTTGACCGGAGCGATTATGACAATGCCGGGACTTCCTAAAAAACCTGCTGCATTGGTTATTGATGTGGAAGACAGCGGAAAAATTACAGGGTTGTTTTAGTTTTAACATATAATTTATAATCGACAAATATAGTGGATTGTTTTATGATGTTATAAAGTGAATTTACGAAATAATTTTACAATGGAGGAGATACATATGTATCAGATTATTGACGGTAAAGAAATTTCTACACAGATTAAAAATGAATGTCGTGACCGTGTTGCGGCGTATAAAGAGCAGGGCGTGGATATCTGTCTTGCGGTGATTCAGGTGGGTAACGATCCTGCTTCCAGTGTATATGTAAACAACAAGAAAAAGGCGTGTGAGTATATTGGAATTCAATCTTTGTCCTATGAATTACCTGAGGAAACTACCGAAGAAGAATTACTTGCGATTATTGACAAGTTAAATGCGGATGATGCAGTGAACGGAATTCTTGTACAACTTCCCGTGCCCAAGCACATTGATGAAGATAAGATTATTCGTGCAATCAGCCCTTTAAAAGATGTGGACGGATTTCATACCCAAAATGTAGGTGCACTTTGTATCGGACAGAAAGGTTATGTTTCCTGTACACCTGCCGGCGTAATTGAACTTTTAAAGAGAAGCAATATTTCCATTGAGGGTAAAGAATGTGTTGTAATCGGAAGAAGCAACATTGTTGGTAAGCCTATGTCTATTCTTATGTTGCGCGAGAATGCGACTGTCACGATTGCACATTCCAGAACCAAAGATTTAAAAGAAGTATGCAAGCGTGCTGACATTTTGATTGTGGCAATCGGTAAACCTGAAATGATTACCGCGGAATATGTAAAAGAAGGCGCGGTTGTGATTGATGTGGGTATTCATCGTAAAGAAGGTAAGAAACTTTGCGGAGATGTATTGTTTGATGATGTTGCACCTCATTGTAGTGCAATTACACCTGTGCCCGGTGGTGTCGGTCCCATGACTATCGCAATGTTAATGAAAAATTGCGTAGATTCGGTAGAAATCAGAAAATAAGATGTATTTGTTTTTGAATGAACGGAGAAATCTATGAATTGTCCGAAGTGTAATGCGGAGTTGAAAGAGGGGCAACTTTACTGTGAAATTTGTGGTGAAGAAATTAAAATGGTACCCGAATTTGAACCCGAAATTGAAAATAGTATAGAGGAAACCTTATTAGGCTTGGCAGATATTATCAGTGAAGAATCTGATGATGTTGCTAAGCCTAAAAGTGGTGCTACAAAATATACCCCAAAAGAATCTTTCAGCGTTTTTATGAAAGAAGAGAAAAAAGTGAAAGATACTCTTTTGATTGAGGACTTTCCGGATGATGAAGAATTATTTGATGATATAGAAGAAGATGAAATGCCCGATGAGGATTTCTGGGACGAAGAAGAAATTATTTATTTCAGCGGTGATAATAATGTGACGAAAGCCTTGAAAACATTTTGGTCAAGAAGTTTTCTTTCAAAGTTGATTGTTTTATTGTCGTCGGTTTTAATGATTGTTGTTTTAGTAATGGCAATAATGGCAGTTACACATACGATTCAGGAGAATTCATATGGGTATCAGGTGAATCAGGCATTAGAGGCAGCGGAAACGGAAGATTATAATACCGCAATTCTTCATATGGAAAAAGCATTAACGCTGGATTCTTCCGATATTGAGATGAAATATCTTTTGGCAGGATATTATGATAAAATCGGTGAACCGGATAATGCGGTGCTTGTATTAAAAGGATTGATTTGCGGTGATACGGAAACAGATATCAATACATATACCAAAATGTTTGATATATATTCCAGACAGGGAAACATTGTAGAAATCAGTCGTACATTATCGGAGTGTGAAGATACGGTAATTTTGGAACAGTTTCGTCAATATGTGGCGAATACGCCTGAATTCAGTGAACCGGCCGGAAGTTACGATGATGTGGTACATTTAAAATTGACAGCAAATACTACAGGAACCATTTATTATACCGTAAATGGCGGAACGCCGGACACTTCCAGCGAAATCTATACATCTCCGATTTTCTTAGAGTCCGGTTATTATACCGTAAAAGCAATTTTTGTTAATTCTTACGGTTTGGTTAGTGATGTAATGTCGCAACAGTATGAGATAAATGTAACCGTTCCTGTTAAACCGGTGATTAGTGTGGCATCCGGAACCTATGATATACCTCAAGTTATTTCGGTAGAAGTACCGGAAGGATGTACAACATATTATACTACTGACGGAAGTATACCTACCAGAGACAGTATACAGTATAAAGAACCGATTTGTATGCCGTTGGGCGATTCTAAATTTACTTTTGTGACCTATAGTGCAGAAAATGTAGCCAGTGAGCCGTCTATGGCAATGTATACGTTTAAAATTCCTGCAGATGCTACCGTTTCTGCGGCGGATGCGGCAAGTATGGTTACCATGCATCGTTTTAATATGGGTGGTCTTATGGATACGCAGGGGCACTTATCGACAATTTCGGGTAAATTGCTTTATATGTGTGAAGCGGCAGTGACGTTAGAAGATGATATTTATTATGTAATTTATGAATATTACGAAGATCCTAACAGTATGTTAAGAACAAAAACCGGATTGATGTTTTGTTCTGCAATGCATGACAACACAAAAGTCGGTGTTCTTGAAATTGATGCAGAAGGAAACTATTATCGTGTATTGGCTGAACCAATTCCGCAGTAAGGCGGTTATTGATACAAGGAGGGGTAAAAATGTATAAGATACTTGAGGCAAAAGAATTGGCAAACAGTATTTATTTGTTTGTGGTAGAAGCAAAACGTTGTGCTTCGTATTGTCAGCCCGGACAATTTGTAATTGTTCGTACTACAGAGGATGGAGAAAGAATTCCTTTGACAGTGTGTGACTATGACAGAGATGCCGGGACTGTAACCATTGTAGTACAGACGATCGGAGCTTCCACGATGGAAATGAAAGAACTGAAAGCAGGAGATTCATTCCATGATTTTGTCGGACCTTTGGGAAAAGCATCGGAATTTATAATGGAAGATGCAGAAGAATTGAAGAAAAAGAAAATTCTTTTTGTTGCCGGCGGTTTGGGAACCGCACCCGTATATCCTCAGGTAAAATGGTTGCATGAAAAAGGGGTGGATGTCGACGTTATTATTGGTTCCAAGACCAAAGATATGTTGATTATGGAAGAAGAGATGAAGGCAGTAGCAGGAAATCTTTATGTTACTACCGATGATGGTTCTTATGGCAGAAGCGGTATGGTTACAAAGGTAATTGAGGACTTATACGCTGAAGGAAAAACATATGATGTTTGCGTAGCAATCGGTCCTATGATTATGATGAAGTTTGTCTGTCTTTTGACCAAAAAACTTGATTTACATACCATTGTAAGTATGAATCCGATTATGGTTGACGGTACCGGTATGTGTGGTGCCTGTCGTTTGACAGTTGGCGGAGAAGTGAAATTTGCCTGTGTAGACGGTCCTGAGTTTGATGGACATCTTGTAAACTTTGATGAAGCAATGAAGCGTCAGCAGATGTATAAAACGGCTGAAGGCAGAGCAGTTTTAAAGGAAAAAGAGGGAGATACACATCATGGCGGATGTGGCGTATGCGGAGGTAATGATTAATGAATGTATTAGAGAAAGTACCTGTTAGAGAACAGGATCCGAAAGTCAGAGCAACTAATTTTGAAGAAGTTTGTTATGGATATAATCAGGAAGAAGCCATGGCGGAAGCATCCAGATGTATCGGATGTAAAAATGCAGCATGTGTAAAAGGATGTCCTGTTTCCATTGATATTCCCGGTTTTATCAGTAAGGTAAAAGAAGGAAATATTGAAGATGCTTATAAAATCATCAGTGAATCCAGTTCACTTCCGGCTGTTTGCGGTCGTGTATGTCCTCAGGAAAGTCAGTGTGAAGGTAAGTGTATCCGCGGATTAAAAGGTGATCCTGTTTCGATTGGTAAGTTGGAACGTTTTGTTGCGGATTGGGCTTTTGAAAATGATGTGCATCCGGAACCGCCTATGGAGAAAAACGGTAAGAAAGTTGCAGTAATCGGTTCCGGTCCTGCAGGCGTTACCTGTGCAGGCGACCTTGCAAAGATGGGATATGATGTAACTGTATTCGAAGCATTGCATGAATTGGGTGGTGTACTTGTGTATGGTATTCCTGAGTTCCGTCTGCCCAAAGAACGAGTTGTACGCAAGGAAATTGAAAATGTTAAAAAACTCGGTGTTAAGTTCGAAACCAACGTAGTTGTCGGTAAGTCCGTAACCATTGATAATTTGATTGAAGATGAAGGCTTTGAAGCGGTATTTATCGGTTCCGGAGCAGGACTTCCTAAATTTATGGGAATTCCCGGAGAGAATGCAAACGGTGTGTTCTCTGCAAATGAGTATTTGACCAGAAGTAACTTAATGAAAGCATTCCGTGAGGATTCCAAGACTCCCATTATGCGAGGTAAAAAAGTTGCTGTTGTCGGCGGTGGTAATGTTGCTATGGATGCGGCAAGAACCGCATTAAGACTTGGTGCTGAAGTACATATTGTATATCGTCGTAGTGAAGCAGAACTTCCTGCCAGAGTGGAAGAAGTGCATCATGCAAAAGAAGAAGGTATTATTTTTGACCTTCTGACCAATCCTGTTGAAATTCTTGCAGATGAAAACGGATGGGTTTCCGGCATTAAATGTATCCGTATGGAACTTGGTGAACCGGATGCTTCCGGCAGAAGACGTCCTGTAGAAGTTGCGGGAAGTGAATTTGTAATTGATGTGGATGCGGTTATTATGTCACTGGGTACATCCCCTAATCCTTTGATTTCTTCTACGACAGAAGGTCTTGAAGTAAATAAATGGAAATGTATCATTGCTGAAGAAGAGAATGGTAAGACAACCAAAGAAGGTGTTTATGCCGGTGGTGATGCCGTGACAGGCGCAGCAACCGTAATTCTTGCTATGGGTGCAGGCCGTGCAGGTGCGAAAGGTATTCACGAATATCTTTCTAATAAGTAAAATTTTATTTTTATAAAGATGATAAAAGGAGATGTGTATAAAATACATGTCTCCTTTTCTTTTTCACAATATTGTGTTATGATTTATGTGTCCGGGTCTGATATGATGATATGTATCAGAAACAGAGTTTGGACGGATGAAATATGTATTCTAAATAAAAAAGTTATAAGAAAAGAGAGGTTCTATAATATGCCCTGGTGTCCTAATTGTAAAACAGAATATAGAGAAGGAATTGAAAAATGTGCCGATTGCGGCAGTACGTTAGTAAAAAGTTTAAACGAAGAAGACAGAGTGGAAGAATCCTGTTCGCTTTTGTTTGGTGACGAAAAACATGTAAAAATGATAGAGGACCATTTGAGAAAAGAAGGGTTTTCATCTGTTTTTTCGACTAAAGCACAGCACATTCAGTTAAAAGGAGAAGACGCTGATCAGTCAAATAAATATGAGTTATTTGTTTCGGACGAAGAGCGTGAAGGAGCAGTGAAATGTGCGGCTGAATTCATGCGAAGCACGAATCCGCAGGCGTTAGAGGCTGCACAAAATCCTGACAGCCCCAGAGTTGTGACACGAAAAGCGGCTCCGGCGAAGGAATTTAAAACTGTAGAAGAAAAACGCAGCGAACTAAAATCCAGTGGTATTATGCTTACTGCATTTGGTGTTGCCGGCATTGTTTTTATGGTACTTGTGATTCTTGGTGTGGTACCTATGAATTTTTCCGGATTTAATGCTATTATTGCATATTCCATTATGGGTATTTTCTTCGGGGCTTTATTGGTTTCCGGAATTGTATCCTTTGTCAGCCTGAAAAATACCGGCAGCGAGGGAGAAACGGAAAAGGCAAAATTAAAAGAATTGGACGAATGGTGTGCTGCAAATCTTACAAAAGAAATTGTCGAAAAAAATGTACCCGGCGATGTGGATGAAGATGAGCAGGTATATTTTGAACGTTTCGATTATATGAAAAATTCAATTCTTGGTGCATTTTCTGATTTGGGTGATGATTATGCCGAATATTATACCGAACAAAAATACAGTGAATATTTTGAATAAAACCGATCGGTTATATTTCGTAATTTTTATTGTGAAACGTATGATGACTATATAAAAATAAGAATGGGTGAATTCTTTGAATATTACATTGGTTACCGTGGGTAAAGTAAAAGAAAAATTCTATCGGGATGCGGTGGATGAGTTTACAAAACGTTTAAGCCGTTATTGTAAAATTAAAATTGTGGAAGTGCCGGATGAAAACACTCCCAATAATGCACCGGAAGCGATTGAAGAACAGATAAAAAGCAAAGAAGGCGAACGGATTTTAAAGCATATTACTGATTCTATGTATGTAATAGTATTAGCGATTGAAGGCAAAGAAGTATCATCCGTTAAATTTGCTGAGAAATTGGAACGTTTGGGTGTAGAAGGCAAATCGGATATTTGTTTTGTAATTGGCGGTTCTCTGGGCTTATCCAAAGATGTATATCAAAGAGCGGATGAACTTCTGAGTTTTTCGCCTATGACATTTCCGCATCAGTTAATGCGGGTGATTCTTTTGGAACAGGTGTATCGATGTTTTCGTATTATTCATAAGGAACCCTATCATAAGTAGAAACCAATATTTATAAATTGTATAAAAATCATAATAATCCCGGGGGAGGTGTTTTTATGAGAATGTATGATATTATCATGAAAAAGCGTAATAAGGAGTCTTTGAGTAAGGAAGAGATTGATTTTTTGGTTGAAGGTTATACCAAAGGTGAAATTCCGGATTATCAAATGTCGGCCCTTACTATGGCTATTTATTTTAATAAAATGAATGCGGAGGAAACCCTTAATTTGACCATGGCTATGGCAAATAGTGGTGATATGTTGGATTTGTCGGCCATTGAAGGAATAAAAGTGGATAAACATTCAACCGGCGGTGTTGGTGATAAAACCTCTCTTGCTTTAATTCCCATGGTTGCGGCAGTTGGGGTACCTACAGCCAAAATGAGCGGCCGTGGATTGGGACATACCGGCGGAACCATTGATAAATTAGAGTCATTTACCGGTTTTCGTACGGATATCTCCACGGAGCATTTTATCAATCAGGTCAATCGCATTGGAATTTCCATTATGGGTCAGACCGCGGATTTGGCTCCGGCAGATAAAAAATTATATGCATTACGCGATGTAACTGCTACCGTGGATAATATGTCTTTGATTGCAAGTTCCATTATGAGTAAAAAACTTGCTGCAGGCGCGGATGCCATTGTTTTAGATGTAAAGACCGGCAGTGGTGCTTTTATGAAAAAAGAAGAAGATTCTTTTGCGTTGGCGCGTGAAATGGTAACAATCGGCAATGGCGCCGGCAGAAAAACAATTGCTGTTATTTCTGATATGGACCAGCCTTTGGGAAGGGCTGTTGGCAATGCGTTGGAAGTAAAAGAAGCCATTGATACTTTGAATGGAAGAGGACCGCAAGATTTTAGGGAATTATGTCTGACATTAGGTTCTTATATGGTTGTTGCTGCGGGTAAGGCAGCGCATAAGGATGAAGCGAGAGCGATGCTGGAAGAGGTTATCGCAAACGGAAAAGCATTGGAAAAACTTGCTCAATTTATTGAAGCACAGGGCGGAAACAAGGAGGAGGTCTATCATCCGGAGTTATTGCCTGTTGCAAAATATGCGGAAGAGATTACGTCGGAAGAAGAAGGATATATTTCCGGTATTGTATGTGATGAAATCGGTATCTGTTCATTAATTCTTGGTGGTGGTCGCGAAACCAAAGAGAGCGAAATTGACTTGTCGGTCGGCTTGGTGCTTCATAAAAAGAAAGGTGATTTTGTTAAGAAGGGTGAAAGCCTTGCTACCGTATATGCTAATGATATGGATAAGTTAAATACAGCAAAAAAACGTTTTCTTGCGGCGTATTCTTTTACGGATAAAGGATTTAAACCGGAACCTTTGATTCGTGGTGTGGTGGAAAAATAGAAATACAAACGGAATTTTTATAGAGCAAACGATATTTGGCGGAATACAGAAGGAATGTTCAAATGAAAAAAAGAAGTTTTATGCAAAAAATGAAGTATCAGTTTGACAACATTATGTCTAAAGGAACCATTGCTCTTATTGGGCTTTTATGTCTTGTGACATTTGTGATTGTATGTATTGCAGGTGCTATTACGGTTCTCATTGGTATGGAAGGCGGAATTGTAAGTTCTGTTTGGGTTAGTTTTATGCATGCATTGGATCCGGGAACCATAACGACGGATACATTGGATAATATTCCGTATGTTATTTTACAAACAATTGTAACCATATGCGGTATTTTTATCAGTAGTGTATTGATTGGTATTATTTCATCCGGTTTGGAACGAAAACTTTCAAGTTTGCGAAAAGGTACATCAATCGTAATCGAAGACGGACACACGATTATTCTTGGTTTTAATGATAATATTTATACTTTAATCAATGAGTTAATCGGTGCCAATGAAAATCAAAAAGACGGATGTATTGTAGTAGTAGGACAAGAGGAAAAAGAAGTGATGGAAGATGCCATCGCGGCAAGATTTCCGGATACAAAAACAACCAGGATTATATGCAGAAGCGGCTCGCCATGTGAACCTCATATTTTAGAGCGTTGTTCGGCAGAAACAAGTAAATCTATTATTATTAATGAGTATGATGATCCGCAAAGTATTAAAATTATTCTTGCTTTAACCTCTTATTTGAAAGAGAAAGAATTGACACATCCTAATCTTTATTTTACGGTTGCAATCAATGATGAGCAGAATGTGGAAGCGGCAAGAATTGCGGGAGAAGGCAGGGCTGAGGTTATTTTTGCAAACGATGCCATTTCCAGAATTATTGCACATACCTGTCGCCAACCCGGTTTGTCTCAAGTGTTGGTGGAATTATTTGATTATGACGGAGATGAATTATACTTTGAAGATGTGCCTGAATTAAGAGGGTTAACATTTAAAGATACCCTTAATCGATTCGATAAGGCTGTAGTATTTGGTATTCGAAATGATAGCGGTACCTATTTAAATCCGCCGATGGATACCATTATTACGGCGGATGATAAATTGATTCTGTTGGAAGACGATGACGGTTCTTTTGTTGTTTCTGAGAATGCACCGAAAATTAATGAAAGTTTGATGGTCAAGACTGTTCCGGAACGAAAATTAATTGAAACGGATGATTTGCTTGTTTTAGGAAGTAATCCTATGCTTCCTGCGATTTTAAAAGAATATGATTGTTATGTAGACGAAGGAACACGTGTTGTGATTGTGTCGGATGAAGAGTTGGATTTGTCGGCTGAAGATTATCGATATATTAACCCTGAAATTCGGAAGGAAGGCTTTGTCAGCAGAAAGCGTATGGAAGAAATTCTGACAGAGGATCTGGATAATGTTTTGATTTTAAGCAATATTCATTTGGATGCCGAAGAAGCCGATGCAAGAACCTTACTTTCGCTGATTTATTTGTGGGATATTATAAAAAAGACCGGACATCGTGTTTCCATTACCAGTGAGATGCAAAAAACCGTGAATCAGCGTCTTGCGACAGGTTCACGCGGTGATGATTTCGTAATCGGTTCTAATATTGTGAATCTCCTTATGACACAGATTGCGGAGAACCGTGAATTGACAGCCTTATTTGAAGATATTTTGGATGAAGAAGGCTCGGAATTGTATATGAAACCGGTTGAAAATTATGTTGTTTTGAATACGCCTGTTGATTTTTATACCGTTACGGAAAGTGCGGCAAGACAGGGACATATCGCAATCGGTTATAAAAAGATGATTGATGATGATATGTTGATTGTAACCAATCCGTTAAAGAGTGAGGAAGTTATTTTTGCGGAAGGCGATTTATTGATTGTGGTTGCAGAAGATTAGTAAGAATAATAGGAACCCCCTTTTATTTGTCTTTGACAAGTAAAAAGGGGTTTTATTCATATTAACCATTTTAGTTGCATAATATCAAATATGAAAAATAAAAACGAAAATAAATTTTTAGAAAAAAAAGAACAAATTGCGGATCTGTTTTCCCTGCCGCACGACATTGTATGCGGCGCAAGTAATGTATCCATTATTGGTTCCATGCGTGTTATCATTGAGAATTATAAAGGAATATTGGAATACAACAGTGATAAAATCCTTCTGCAGGGAAAACAAAGTAAAATCCAAATCACAGGAAATTGCCTAAAAGTTAGAAGTTACAATGAAGAAGAGATGGTGATTGACGGTCGTATAGACGGCGTTCTTTTTATAAAATAAGGAGGTGGTCTTGTGCATTCATTTTTATTTTATATACAGGGCTATGTTCGAATCAGTGTGCAGGGGTTTGGTGCAACCCGTTTTATTAATATTTGTAATAAAAGAGGATTCCGTCTTCGGGATTTGGAACAAAAAGAGGATGAATATGAATTAAATATATTAATTTGGGACTATAAAAAAATACAGGACATTGTCCGGAAAACCAAAGTAAAGGTAGTAATCGTAAAAAAATGCGGACTGCCTTTTTTCTTTGTAAAAATGTCCTGTCAAAAATTTTTTGTCTTGGGTGCAATATTATGTTTTGCCGGTTTGTTGTATATGAGCAGGTTTATATGGGCAATAAAAATCGACGGAAATGTAAGTCTTACGGATGAAGTGATTTTAGATTATTTAGAGACAAAAGAGATTTCTATGGGAAGTAAATTAAATGATGTTGATGCGGAAAGTTTGGAAAAAAGTTTTCGAAAGGATTTTGACGGCATTACGTGGATTTCTATTGGTCAGGAAGGAACAACCCTGACCATTGATATCAAAGAGCGTGATGTAAGAGTCTATGAGATTGCAGATGACTCCGCAACCAGTCTGTATGCGCCCTGCGATGGTGTCATTACTTCTATTGTAGTACGAAGCGGTCTTGCTAAGGTAAAAACAGGGGATGTGGTGACAAAGGGGCAATTAATTGTAGATGGTGTATTACCTGTGGCCAAAACCGACGGAACTATTTTGGATTACAATCTGGTGCATTCCGATGCGGATGTTTTGGTTTGCTATTCGGAAACTTATGAGGATTCCGTCTCTTTTTATCAGGATAAAAAAACTTATACGCAGGATTCTTTTACGGAGTATAGTTTTCGTCTTGGAAATAAAATATACCAGATGTATTGGTTTTATCCGGAATTTGAAATGGAAGAGGTATCGGAATCGTTTTATCAGTTGCAATTGTGGGAACACTTTTATTTGCCGGTCTGGTTTGGAAATAAAGAGCATAAAGAATATGAAATTTCAAAGGTAAAAAAGGAACAAAAAGAGTTAGAGGGACAATTATATGAAAATTTAGACCTTTTTCTAAAAAGTTTAGAAGAAAAAGGGGTACAAAATATACAAAAAGATGTTAAAATAAGTACAAGTGGAAGTATGCTTATCTTAAGCGGAGAATTAATGTTTACCAATTCAAGGATGCTTGAGGAAGAAATTGACCCTTCCATAAGAATGGAGTTTATAAATGGCCAACACGATTCAGTTGACAATGGAGATGAGCGCTGAACATATGCAGAATATTTTCGGTGAAAGAGACTCATATATCAGAAAAATCGAAAACGATTTGGATGTTACGATTATTAACCGTGACGGTGTAATTAAAATTACCGGGGAAGAATACAATGCCAAGAAGGCGGTAAGACTTTTGTCTGAATTGACGGAATTGTCGAAACGGGGAAATACCATTAAGGAACAGAATGTAGACTATGGCATTGCAATGTCTAAGGAAAATAAGTCAGATGTGCTTCTTTCCGTGGACTCTGACTGTATCTGCCATACCATGAACGGCAAGGCAGTAAAACCAATGACCTTGGGTCAGAAGGAATATGTGGATGCAATCCGTAAAAATATGATTGTGTTCGGTCTTGGTCCTGCCGGTACCGGTAAAACCTATCTTGCGATGGCGATGGCAATTACTGCGTTTAAGAACGAAGAAGTGAGTCGTATTATTTTAACCAGACCTGCTATTGAAGCAGGTGAAAAATTGGGATTTTTACCCGGTGATTTACAGAGCAAAATTGATCCGTATTTAAGACCTTTGTATGATGCACTTTATCAGATTATGGGAGCGGAATCCTTTCAGAAGAATATGGAAAAAGGTTTGATTGAGGTTGCTCCGTTGGCGTATATGCGCGGACGAACTTTGGACAATGCTTATATTATCCTGGATGAAGCGCAGAATACTACACCGGCACAGATGAAGATGTTTTTGACACGAATCGGTTTTGGCTCTAAGGTAATCATCACAGGTGATATTTCGCAGAAAGACCTGCCTGTCGGTGCACAATCCGGTTTGGATGTGGCGCTTCGTGTACTAAAAGATATTCCGGATATTCAGTTCTGTCATCTGACCGGCAAAGACGTAGTACGTCATCCTTTGGTTCAGAAGATTGTATGTGCGTATGACAATTATGAAAAGAAGGAAAAAGCCAGGGAAGAGCGTAAGGCGGCAAGAAGCCGTGAAAAAGGCCGTGACAGAAGAGAGACGAAATAATTTTATGTGAAAAAGACATAATTTTATCTGTAATACTATATGAAAAGAAGGACCAAACATGGTACAAATAAATTTTTGGGATGAAATCAAAGAAGAAATCAACGAGGAAGAACTTGCGCTTGCGCAGAAGGTGATTGAATATGTGCTTTTGCAGGAAGGATGTCCTTTTGATTGTGAAGTGAACTTAACAATGACGGATAACGATGGAATTCAGGCGGTAAATAAGGAATTCCGTGATATGGATAAGCCGACGGATGTTTTGTCATTTCCGAATTGTGAATTTGAAATACCCGGTGAGTTTTCGCAGTTTCGTAATGAGGAACTCTATTTTGACTGTTTTAATCCGGAAAACGATTTACTTGTTTTGGGCGATATTATGATTTCAAGGGATAAAATGCATGCTCAGGCTGAGGAATACGGTCATGGCGTTACCCGTGAATTTGCTTTTCTAATTGCCCATAGTGTGTTACACTTAATAGGATATGACCATATGGAAGAAGCGGATGCTAAGTGCATGGAGCAGAAGCAGACAGAATACTTAAACAATCTTGGTATTACAAGATAAAAGAACAAACGGGGATTTAATTGATGAGTGAACGTGGAAAGAAAATCAGAAACGGAATAGTTATTCAGGGAGGAATTCTTGCAGCGGCAGGTCTGATTGCAAGAGCAATCGGAATTGTAAGAAGAATTCCTTTAACCAATATTATCGGAGATGTCGGAAACGGATATTATGCAGCGGCATATGAATTGTATGCCATTATTCTTTTATTATCTTCTTACAGTCTTCCGCTTGCGGTTTCTAAAATGGTGGCGGCAAGAGTCAGCAGAGGACAGTACAAAAACGCTAAAAAGATTTTTAAGGCATCGTTAGTTTTTGCAACCATATCCGGTGGACTTGCCTGCCTGATTGTGTTGTTTTTCGCGGATTTTCTGGCGGGTTCGGTTATGGGTGAACCTATGAGTGCCACTGCGTTGCGCGTATTGGCGCCTACCCTTTTGATTGTAGCAGTTATGGGTGTGTTCCGTGGTTATTTTCAGGGACTGGGAACTATGACGCCTACAGCAATTTCGCAGATTGTGGAACAGATTTTCCTTGTGGTATTTTCGTTGTTGTTTGCCCAAATTGCATTTGGACGCGGTACGTTATACGGCAATCTTATGATGAGTGACCGTTATGCTCCGGCACAGGGTGCGGCAGGTGCTACATTGGGATGCGGAATCGGTGCGGTGGCAGGTTTGTGTTTCCTGCTTGTGGTTTATCTTGCATCCCGCAATAATATGCTGAAAGCAGAGCGCAAGGATGTTACGAAGGCAAACGAAGATTATGCATCCATTTTCCGTATTTTGATTCTGACAATTGTACCGGTCTTAATCAGTTCGGTAATGTATAACGTATGTGGTGTATTGGATCAGATTATGTATAATCACTATATGTTAGGCATCGGTCAGGAGGAATTGAAGACATTTAATTGGGGGGTATACAGCGGTAAGTATAAAGTGCTGATTAATCTGCCCATTGCATTGGCAAGTGCTATGTGTTCTGCAATTGTGCCTTCTTTATCGGCAAGTTTTGCCAATCATGATGTGGCAAGTGCAAGAAGCAAGGTAGCATCTGCAATTCGTGCGACGATGATGATTACCATTCCTTCGGCTGTTGGACTTGCATTACTTGGCAAGCCGATTGTGGATATGTTATTTAGTGGTGAAGTGGATTTGGCAGGACAAATGCTTCTGATGGGTACTTTGTCGGTTATTTTCTATGCGTTATCTACTCTTGGAAACGGTATTTTGCAAGGTATCGGTAAAATGTATGTTCCCATCATCAATGCAGCAATTGCATTGGCAGTGCATCTTTTGGCACTGTGGGCTATGCTTTATTTTATGAAATTGGATATTATGGCAGTGGTATTTTCAAATATTATCTTTTCACTGGTAATGTTTATCCTGAATCACCTTGCCATTCGTAAGTTCATCGGTTATCGACAGGAATTAAACAAAACATTTATCATTCCTTTGATTGTTTCTGCGGTTATGGGTGGTGTTTCTTTCGGAATCTACCACTTGTTCCGCTTGTTCCTTCCGGTAACGGCAAGTTGTATTATTGCCCTTGTTGTTGCGGTAGTGATTTATTTTGCCGGAATGATTGCACTAAAAGGATTCCGGGAGAGTGAACTGATGCGAATTCCCGTGCTTGGGAAAACACTGGTAAATCTTCTGAAAAGATTCGGCGTTATGTAATTGAATAAATTTTCCAAAAGAGGCGGATACTATAATCGTAAAAATATGTAAGGAGACATATTATGAACCGATTTTTTAGAATCTGCTTTCTTTGCGTAGCGGGTGCATGTTTATTTCTTGCCGGAATGTGGCTTTCGTCTTATTTGTTTTATCAAAATGAATTAAAAGGATATGAGACATATCCGGTAAAAGAGGACTTTCATAAATGGTCATCAGAGGAAAGTGTACCTTCCGTTGAAACTGTAGCCGTATCTACTGTGGATATGAATACGGAGTTTGTGATTGTTAAGGAAAATCTGGTAACAGGGACTTCGGAAGAGATTGTAGAGGAACTTCCCTCGCAGTTTGTGGGAATGGAAAGGTATGAACTGGAAGAATACTATGAGAATTACCTCAAAAGTCCTGTATTAAAAGATCGGGAAGAAGGCCTTACAGACGCAATGGTTGTAACCTATTCACCGGAAAAACTTGTTGTTAAAAAAGTATATGAACCACTGCAACTTCAGGAGAAGTTTTATCTGAAGGCGGAAGAAAATTATGTGGTTGTATATTATGGCGATAACAGTACTGTTTATATGTATACCAATATTCGTATGGACAGCCTTCCGGAGGAAACCAGGGCAGAAATTGAAGGAATTAAGGAAATTGAAAGTTATGAAAGCCTTTATTCGTTTTTGGAGTCACATACAAGTTGAGAAATGCGTATATGCGGATTGTGAACTGATAAAAGATTTGAGAACAGAGTGATTTTTATTCAGATACAAAGTAAGATTGTGTGGTGAAATACAATGAAAAAAATTGCAGTAATCGGAGCCGGACCCGCGGGAATGGCTGCCGCAATTACAGCGGCACGTAACGGTGCCAAAGTTGTAGTGTTTGAGAGAAATGATATAGCAGGTAAAAAGTTGCTTCTAACGGGGAACGGAAAGTGTAATTTTACAAATGTAGATATACATGCGGATTGCTTTTCGTTTGAAGAAGGAAGTTTTGCGGATTCCATTATTGAAAATATGTCTGTGAGGGATATTTGTGCATTCTTTGCAGATATGGGTGTGTTATCCATGGAGCGGAAAGGATGTTTATATCCCTTTACCGGACAGGCACACACCATTCGTGATGCGATGGTACAGACCATGGAGCAACTCGGAATTGAAGTAATATATAATGTCTGTATCGGCGAAATCAGTAAGGATAAAGAACAATTTATTGTACATATGGATAATAAATTTATATATTTTGATGCGGTAATTCTTGCTTGCGGCGGTAAGGCTGCACCCAAAACGGGAAGCGACGGATTTGGTTATCGTCTTGCCAGAGGTTTTGGACATACGGTATCCAGAACATATCCGGTACTTGTGCAATTGCTTTCAGACGCACCGCATTTAAAGGCAATTTCCGGAGTACGTTGTTATGCGAATGTATCGGCTCTGGTGGATGATAAGAAAGTCGCATCGGACTATGGTGAATTACAATTGACAGATTATGGTTTGTCGGGAATTCCGGTTTTTCATTTGAGCCGATTTCTTTCCAAAGAAGCGGAAGAAGGCAGGGATTGTGTTGTTGCGGTGGATTTCATGCCACAGATTGGTATTGATCTTCTTGAACAGTTTTTGGATAAGCGTCTTGGCGATTTAAAGGGATATGCGTTAAAAGATTTTATCTGTGGTTTGGTACATAGTAAACTTGCGGATTATATCATTAACGAATCCGGTGTATGTGGTGAAACTGCAGTGACACCGGCGGATAAAGATATGATTTTCAATCTTTTAACAGCAATGAAAAATTGGAAATTTCATATTACAGGACACAAAGGGTTTGAAAATGCTCAGGTTACCAAAGGCGGAGTACTTTTAGATGAAATTAACGAAAATATGGAGTCTAAATTGGTAGAAGGTTTATTTTTCGCGGGTGAAATGACGGATGTAGATGCGGATTGCGGCGGATATAATCTCCATTGGGCATGGACAAGCGGTATCAAAGCAGGAGAGACGGCAGCAAAATGATTCGATTAAGTCAGTTAAAAATCGTTCCCGGACAGGAGAATAGGTTGCAATATTATGTTGCAAAGGCGTTAACGGTCCGTGAAGATGAAATTATACAACTGAATATTGTGAAGAAATCTTTGGATGCCCGTAAAAAACCGGAATTGTTTTGGATTTATACGGTAGATGCGGAATTGAAGGCATCGGCAAATTTTAAAAGAGTATTTAAGAATAAAAATGTTAGTTCTGCGCCGGATCGAAAGGAATATCAAATTCCGAAATGCGGAAAAAGTATGTTGGAACATCCGCCGGTTGTGGTGGGTATGGGACCTGCCGGGCTTTTTGCGGCTTATTTGTTAGCCAAACGCGGATTGAAGCCGGTTGTAATTGAGCGCGGTAACGATGTAGATACCAGACTCCGAGATGTGGAAGCGTTCTGGCAGGGAAAACCTTTAAAACCTAATTCCAATGTACAGTTTGGTGAAGGCGGCGCGGGAACTTTTTCCGACGGAAAACTCAATACAGGTGTAAAAGATAAAGACGGAAGAAATCGTGCGGTACTTGAAATCTTCTGTAAGCACGGCGCAAAAGAGGATATTTTATACGATGGTAAGCCGCATATCGGTACGGATATTTTGGCGACTGTTGTAAAAAGTATGCGTGAAGAAATCATTGCATTAGGCGGCAAGGTTTTGTTTGGTCATCAGTTTATAGGATATGATGTGCATACCGCAGAGAACGGTTTTCAAGAACCGGAAGAACATTGTTTCGATGACAATAAAAAAGATTTATTTGAGCATATACAGACTTTAAAATCTGTAAAAGTCAAGAATTTACCGGATGGAAGTATTTTTAGTATTGATACAAATATAGTTGTTCTTGCAATCGGTCATAGTTCAAGGGACACTTATGAAATGCTATATGAGAAATCGCTTCCCATGGAGCCGAAGCCTTTTGCAGTTGGTGTTCGTGTGGAACATTCTCAGGATTATATCAATCGAACACAGTATGGTGAGGATTATGCGATGCGATATCCGAATGCTTTGCCGGCGTCCCCATACAAATTAACTGCTCGGGCCAATGACGGACGTGGAGTATATTCATTCTGTATGTGCCCAGGCGGTTTTGTAGTAAATGCATCTTCTGAAGAAGGAATGCTGGCAGTAAACGGCATGAGTTACAGCGGGCGAAGCGGAGAGCATGCGGACAGCGCCATTGTGGTTGCCGTGGATGAGAAAGATTACGGAAGTGAACATGTCTTGGCAGGTATGCATTTTCAGAGAGAATTGGAGCAGAAAGCCTTTGAACAGTGTGACGGTAAAATTCCGGTGCAATTTTATGAGGATTTTAAACAGGGGATTTGTTCCGCGGATGATAAAAAAGTACATTCCATCAAAGGGGAATATGCTTTTGGTGATGTCAAATCAATATTTCCCGATGTAATATCGAAGGCAATTGTCGAGGGGATTGAGCAATTTGATACAATAATACCGGGATTTGCGAAAGAAAATCCTTTGTTGTGCGGTGTTGAGAGCCGTACTTCCGCGCCGGTACGCATTTTGCGGGATGAATGTTATCAAACGCAAATACGCGGTATTTATCCATGTGGCGAAGGTGCAGGATATGCGGGCGGAATTACTTCTGCGGCGATGGACGGAATGAAAGTAGCGGAAAGCATTATTTCACAGTATTGTCTAAAACTATAATGGTTTAATATTGACCGAAAACCTAGACATTGTAATGATTTTAGAGTAAAATAAATTGTTTGGGAAATATTACTGCATTTTAGTTCGCAGAATAGAAAACGAAGTAATTTAGAAATAAATCATCTGCATAATAAAAGGATGGTTTAACATAAGGAGCAGGAATAAGATGGAAGCATTAAGAGAAGCAATCAAAGATAAAAAAAGAGTCGTGGTTAAAATCGGTTCTTCCTCTTTGCAACATCCTGAAACGGGTGATTTAGATTACAATAAAATGGAGGTTCTGGTAAGGGAACTTTGCAATATCCGAAACAGCGGAAAGGAAGTGGTTCTAGTAAGTTCCGGTGCAATTTCCGTAGGACGTAAGTCGGTACACCTTGAGAATGATAAATCCGGTAAGGTATCTGTAAAACAGGCTTGTGCGGCAATTGGTCAGGCGAAACTTATGATGATTTATCAGAAGTTTTTTGCGGAGTATAATCAGGTGACCGCACAGGTTTTGATGACGAAGGATACCATTACCAATACCGTAAACCGAGTAAATGCGCATAATACGTTTTCGGAACTTTTAGATCTTGGAGTCATCCCGGTCGTAAATGAAAACGATACAATTTCTACTTACGAAATCAAGTTTGGCGATAACGATACCTTGTCGGCGATTGTTGCGGCGTTGATTGACGCGGATTTGTTGATTCTTTTATCGGATATTGACGGTTTGTATACCGATAATCCGAGAAGTAATCCGGATGCGAAGTTTATCGAGGTTGTGGAAGAACTCACTGACGATATTATGCATATGGGTAAAAGTGAGACCGGTAGTAAGGTTGGTACAGGCGGTATGAATACCAAACTTCAGGCTGCGAAGATAGCTACCAGTGCAGGGTGCGACATGATTATTGCAAACAGTTCGGATATTCATATTTTGCACAGAATTATGGATGGCAGAAATTTCGGTACTTTGTTCAAAGCGAACAGAGACGAAGATTTCTATCTTGCGGATTATATTATGGGAATGAAGGAAGAATCATAAAACTAAGATATATTACCCAAAATTGATTAGGTATTCAACTTTGGTGAAGATATCATTGATGAAATAAAGAAACAGAGGTTATATTATGGCAACAATGGAAGAAAAAATTGCTCGTATCAACGAGTTATATCATAAGTCTAAAACGGAAGAGGGTCTTACACCGGAAGAAAAGGAAGAACAGCAGAAATTGCGTGCGGATTATGTTGCAAGTGTTCGTGCGGCTCTTCGCGGACAACTTGATAATATTGATATCGAGGAAAAGGATGGTTCGATTACCAATCTTGGTGAGAAGTTTGGGCAGAATAATAACGGAGTATTAAATTAAGTTATTTTTGTTTTTTAGATTAATGTTAAGAATAATTTTATAAGATATAAAATATTTAATGGGGGAATCATAAAATGTTGAATGATTTAAAACATACACCGGCAGGCACACTTGATATCGATTGGGTTACGGTAGAAGCAAAATTAGGATTTCAATTACATGAAAATATTAAAAATTATTTTTCACGTATTTCAGGCACTTTTTGTAAAAGAGGTTATATGAAATTTGAACCGACCGAATTTTCAAAGAAGTGTATGAATAGAGATACCTGGTTAGAAACGGATGAATCCGCGGGACGATTTATTGATTATACATTATGTCTTTTAAAAGATATTGATACGGAATCGGTATATCTGCGTTTGAAAGAATTGTTTAACGGTGATTGGACCGGTGGTAATGAATTTGGCTGCCGTGCTTACATAGGTGAAATTATCATTAATATTGGTCAGATTTCCATTATTTTTAATAATGATACCGGTCAATATGAGTGGGTTGATTTCGGCTGGGGCTATATGGATGTATATGAAGAAAATCCTTATGGTATTATTGCGGATTCTACGGAAGAGTTTTTAAATAAACTTAATGATGAAGATGAAATTTAACTGGAGGCCTTATGGATATTCTTTCGCAGAAAAAAGAACTTCGTAAAGAAGCAAAATTATATCGTAAAAGTTTATCCGAAATTGACCGACTGGATAAGTCAAGCGCCATCATAAGTAATCTTAAGGCATTAAAGGCATTTCAGACGGCAGAAGTTATCTTAATGTATGCATCTTTGCCGGATGAAGTTGAGACTATAAGATTGATGCGTGAACTTACGGAAGAAGGCAAAAGACAAGTTTATTGCCCTGTAACGCAAGACGATGAGATGGAGTTTTACAGGATTTCATCTGTAGAAGATTTAAAAGAAGGTAATTTTCATGTACTTGAGCCGGAACCTTTGGCAGAAAAACAGTTAAAATTACAGAAAGATGCTCGTTACTGTATGCTTATGCCGGGGCTCATGTTTGATAAAAAAGGCAACCGTTTGGGTTATGGAAAAGGGTATTATGACAAATATCTTGCAAGAATATCTAAGAATGTAAATCTTACAACAATTGCATTATCCTATGAAGAGATGATAAAAGATATAATTCCTGCGGAAGAAACGGATCAAAAAGCAGATTATATAGTAACGGAGATGGAGGGAATACTATGTACCTTGAAGAATTAGGCAAAAAAGCAGCAACTGCAAAATATAAAGTGCAGGTATTAAGCACGGAAGAAAAGAACAATGCGTTAAAAAACGTAGCAGATGCTTTAATTGCAAATACGGACTTTATCATAAAAGAAAATGCCATTGATTTAAAAAATGGTGAAGAGAACGGCATGCACGTAGGGCTACTTGACAGACTTCGTCTTACTCCGGAACGAATTGCAGCGATGGCGGAAGGCATTTTGCAGATTATTGATTTGGAAGACCCTATTGGAGAAGTTTTAGAGACAACAATAAGACCCAATGGCATGGAAATCAGCAAAGTGCGTGTGCCTATGGGCGTAATCGGCATTATTTATGAGTCAAGACCGAATGTTACTGCGGATGCCTTTGCATTATGTTTCAAGACCGGTAATGCGGTGATTTTGAAGGGTGGTAAGGATGCCATTAACTCAAACAAGGCTATTACGGACACCATTCGTGGTGCATTAAAGAATGCAGGCGTGACCGAAGATGCTATTCTTTTGATTGAGAAAACGGATCGTGAAACAACAACTGCTTTTATGAAGTTGAATGATTACGTAGATGTGTTGATTCCCAGAGGCGGTGCGGGACTGATTCGTGCAGTGGTTGAAAACAGCACCATTCCCGTGATTGAAACCGGTACGGGAAATTGTCACGTATATGTGGATGAATATGCGGATTTTGAAAAGGCGTTAAATATTATTTATAATGCGAAAACCCAGCGTATCGGCGTATGTAATGCCTGTGAATCTTTGGTTGTACATGAAAAGGTAAAGGATGCATTTTTACCGCTTTTGGCTGAGAAACTGGCGCCTGCCAACGTAGAAATCAGAAGTGATGCTGCTGCCAAAGAAGTGTTAAAAGACAGCGTTGATGCAACGGAAGAGGACTTTTATAAGGAATACTTAGACTACATTATTTCGATTAAGACCGTTACGAATGTAGACGAAGCGATTGCGCATATTAATGAGCACAATACGGGACATTCTGATTGTATCGTCTCAGAGAATACCGAGAATATTGCGAAGTTCCAGAAGGGCGTGGACGCAGCATGTGTATATGCCAATGTTTCTACCCGTTTTACGGACGGATTCGAGTTTGGTTTTGGTGCGGAAATCGGTATCAGTACCCAGAAACTTCATGCAAGAGGACCTATGGGTTTGAAGGAACTGACTTCCTATAAGTATCTGATTAACGGAAACGGACAGGTGCGTTAGATAATTTTGATAGGGTGATATAAATGTTAGGCGATATCATAATTTTCATGATTGTAATTTTATGTGAAGTGGTTATCACATTTGGACTTGTTTTTAACTTATGGTTAATTGCGACCGGAGATTGCTATATAGGATATATTGATGCAATCGAATATGGAGGCCGCAGCAGAGGGTATATTCATCGCTTGCAAATGTATGTTAAAACTTGGGTAAACCAACAGGAAGTCGTTTGTCAAACGATGGAAGGATTTCAGTCTTTATTTGTTTATCAGGGAAAACTAAATCGATTGAGAAAGAAATATATCGGTAAGCAGGTTCGCGTTTATATAAATTCAAAATTTAATAAAAGATTCGCTTTGACACTTGAACACTGTTGGAGAGTTTTTTTACCATTAATTTTAGGTTTTCTGTTATTTTTGATTCCGATTGGGGGGATAATCGGAAATTTTATTGGGATTATCTTATCAAACATAGGAGCAATATAAAATATGTACTCAAATTTAGACAAAACAAAAATCGGTGCCGGTTTGTCCGATTTAGACGAACTTGCGCGCCAGAAAACTTACATAGAGGAAGCAAAAGATCTTGTTGCTAAGATTGCCGAAGAAAAAGGCAGTCCTTTGACCTGTCATGTGGCGACTTTCGGCTGTCAGATGAATGCAAGAGACAGTGAAAAACTACTCGGTATTCTGATTGAGGCAGGTTATCAGCCTGTTGAGACGGAAGATGCGGACTTGGTTGTGTATAACACCTGTACCGTCCGCGACAATGCCAATCAGAAGGTTTATGGCCGCTTGGGCGTGTTAAACGGCAAGAAAAAGAAGAATCCGTTGATGAAAATTGCTCTTTGCGGTTGTATGACCCAGGAGCCGTCTGCAGTGGAAAAAATCAAGACAAGTTATCCTTTTGTGGATTTGATTTTCGGAACACATAACATTTTTACCTTTGCGGAACTTCTTTGCAAAATGCTGAAGGCGGATAAGCGCATTGAGAGTATTTGGCAGGATACCACACAGATTGTGGAAGATTTGCCCATTGAGCGTAAATTCAAATATAAAACCGGCGTAAACATTATGTTTGGTTGCAATAACTTCTGTTCCTACTGTATCGTGCCTTATGTGCGTGGACGGGAGCGAAGTCGTGCGCCGGAAGAAATTATCGAGGAAATTAAGAAGCAGGTGGCTGACGGCGTAATCGAAGTTATGCTTCTTGGTCAGAATGTAAATTCCTACGGTAAAAACTTGGACAATCCCATCTCTTTTGCAGAACTTTTAAGAAGAGTGGAAGAAATTGAAGGATTGCAGCGAATTCGTTTTATGACTTCCCATCCGAAGGACTTATCCGACGAATTGATTGAAGTAATGAAACATTCCAAGAAGATTTGCAGGCATTTACATTTACCTCTGCAGTCCGGAAGCACAAGAATTTTAAAAGCAATGAATCGTAAATACACAAAGGAACAGTATTTGGAACTTGCTTTAAAAATACGCCGTGAAATACCTGATATTGCCATTACCACGGATATTATCGTAGGATTCCCCGGCGAAACCAAGGAAGACATTGATGAAACTCTGGATGTCATCCGTAAGGTAAAATACGACAATGCTTTTACATTCCAGTATTCAAAGCGTACCGGTACGCCGGCTGCAGCAATGGAGAATCAATGTAGTGCAGAGTTCGTAAAAGAGCAGTTTGACAGGGTTTTAAGTGAGGTACAGCTGAATGCAAGAAACCAAGTGGCATTGTGGGAGGGGAAAATCATGGATGCCTTGGTGGAAGAGATGAACGAGCATGACAGTACTTTGGTAACCGGACGATTGTCTAACAATACCATCGTACATTTTCCGGGAGATGAAAGTCTTATCGGAAAGATTGTGCCGGTGCGTCTTTGCGCCTGCAAGGGATTCTATTACATAGGAGAGCTTGTTTAAAATGGAAAAGTTAAAACCGAAGTTGTTTTCAGTCATGAAAACCTACACAAAAGAACAGTTTATTAAGGATGTGATTTCAGGTATTGTGGTTGCAATTGTAGCCCTGCCGTTATCCATCGCCCTTGCTATTGCTTCAGGTGTTGGTCCTGAGCAGGGTATTTACACTGCAATTATTGCAGGATTTTTAATTTCCTTCTTTGGAGGAAGCCGTGTACAGATCGCCGGACCTACGGCTGCATTTGCAACCATTGTTGCAGGTATTGCACTGCAGGAAAACGGTATGTCCAAGTTATTCTGGGCAACCATCATCGCGGGTGCTTTATTGATTTTAATGGGTCTTTTAAAATTCGGCAGTCTCATTAAATTCATTCCCTATACCATTACCACAGGTTTTACCGCGGGTATTGCAGTGACCATTGCGGTTGGTCAGTTAAAAGATTTCTTCGGACTCACCTATCCCGAAGGTCTTGTTTTAATTGAAACCGTAGAAAAGGCTGAAGCGGTAGTTCATAATATCGGAACCTTCAACTGGCAGGCCTTTTTGGTTGGTATGATTTGTTTGGCAATTTTGATTGTATGGCCTATGGTTTGGAATAAGATTGCCAAGGTTACCGATAAATCTAATAAAGCCGTAAAAGTTATCGTTAAAGTTTTTGTAAGCATTCCCGGTTCCTTAATTGCCGTAGTGGTAGGTGTGCTTATGGTAAAATTAGGTGGTATGAATGTGAAGACCATCGGTGATTTATATACAATTTCCAACAGTTTGCCGAAGTTTGTAATGCCTACATTTGATTTGGGATTGATTAAGGGAATTATTCCCGATGCTTTTACCATCGCAATTTTGGCAGCGATTGAGTCACTTTTATCCTGCGTAGTTGCAGACAGTATGGTAAATTCAAAACACCGTTCCAATATGGAATTGGTTGCACAGGGTATCGGTAATATCGGTTCGTCCCTGTTTGGCGGTATCCCCGCAACAGGCGCGATTGCAAGAACTGCTGCCAACGTAAAGAGTGGCGGTAGAACCCCTATCGCAGGTATGGTTCATGCAATTGTATTGCTTTTAATTCTTGTGGTATTAATGCCTTACGCAAGTTGGATTCCCATGCCTACCATTGCAGCAATCCTTCTTCAGGTGGCTTACAACATGTCCGGCTGGAGAGAAATTGTAACCTTGTTAAAATCAGCACCCAAGAGCGATATTTTAGTACTTTTGGTTACCTTCTTCTTAACCGTAATTTTCGACCTTGTAGTTGCAATCGAAGTTGGTATGGTGCTTGCAGCAATTCTCTTTATGAAGAGAATGAGCGATGTAACCGATGTGCAGTCATGGAAGTACATTGATGATGAAAATGATGCAGATCACATTGATTTAAAAGAAGTTCCCAAGAATACCCGTGTATATGAGTTGAGCGGCCCCTTGTTCTTTGGTGTTGCGGATAAAATTATGAATATTTCCGTAGATAATGCACACAATTGCCTTGTACTTCGTATGAGAAGCGTAAATGCAATTGATGCTACCGCAATGCGTAATTTGGATAAAATCCGTCACGCGTGCCGCAAGAAAGGTATCACTTTGATTTTATCCCATGTCAATGAACAGCCTATGAATGTTATGAAGAAATCAGGCTTTTATGACAAGGTTGGTGCTGAAAACTTCTGCGCGCACATTGATGATGCATTAAAGAGAGCAGAAAGTTTGGCTTCAAAATAATAATTAATATATAAATAAATGAATATTCTGTGCATAATAGAATTTTATAACAAGACAGATTTGTCGAGTTTGGAAAACACGGCTTTTTCTCGTTTTATGTCGTGTTGAAAACGGGCAAAAATTCATATTCTGCAAGTGAAAGGAGGAACCTGAATGGACCAGAAAAAGATTGGTAGTTTCTTAAAAGAACTTCGCAAAGAAAAAGGTTTCACACAGGAAGAACTTGCAGAACAATTAAATGTCTCCGGAAGGACAATATCAAGATGGGAGACCGGGTATAATATGCCCGATATCTCCATCTTGATTGAATTGGCGGAACTTTATGAGGTAAGCATTCCTGAAATCGTCAACGGAGAAAGGAAAAACGAGAATATGAATGAAGAAGTAAAAGAAGTGGCACAGAGTTTATCCGATTATGCGGATTTAGAAAAAGAAAGTATGCTGAAGCAAATACGTAATCTTAGTATTATGGGCGTTGTCAGTTTGCTTTTGTACGGTCTGCTGGGGATCGGAGATATCAGTGAAAAGTATTTTTTAATAGGTTCTTTGTCAACTTATTGCCTTGTAATGGTGATTATTACGCCGATTATGATTTTGCTATATACGAGCGGATTGATTCAGAAAGTGAAAAAACATAAAAATCATAAAATAATCCTGCTGATAGGTGAGATTATTGTGGTATTTGTGCTTGCACTTGTGATTAAGTCTGTTTTAACAATGATTGGCGTGTAGGATGTCCAATAATACTTTCTTATTTGATATATAATAATCTTCTAAATTATAGACCTATGTAACAAATTATATTTCTCGGAAATACGCAATTAAATGTGCGTACTTTCCGTGATTATTTAAAGATGAATTAAATTCCGATTTTTGGATGCTTTTTGTAAATTATATCAAGCGTAGGATTTTTATATTTTTATTAAGGACCGTTTTCAACCCGTCGGCACTTAATGAGTGCAAATGAAATGCAGCGCGAATTTAGTGTCCGCTACGTGGTTGGAGCGAGCGGAAGCGTGTCCGCATTAAAATATAAAAATCTGACCCGAAAGATATTTGGAATATGCATCCAAAAATCGGTTCAATTCCAAGAAACAGGAGAGAAGACACATGGCTGAATTGACACCCATGATGCAAAAGTATATGGAAACCAAGCAGGAATACCCCGATTGTATTCTTTTTTATCGTTTGGGCGACTTTTATGAGATGTTCTTTGAGGATGCCATTACCGCATCTAAGGAACTGGAAATCACTTTGACCGGTAAAAGTTGCGGCTTGGAAGAACGTGCACCCATGTGCGGCGTCCCTTATCATGCGGTGGACGGTTATTTAAACAAATTGGTGTCTAAAGGTTACAAGGTTGCAATCTGCGAGCAGGTAGAAGACCCGAAAATGGCAAAAGGCCTTGTAAAAAGAGAAGTGACCAGAGTAGTCACTCCCGGTACGAACCTTAATATTCAGGCCCTGGAAGAAAGTAAAAATAACTTCCTGATGTGTATCTCGTATTTTACGAATGCCATCGGAATTTCCGTGGCTGACGTTACCACAGGCGATTATTTTCTTGCGGAAGTAACGGATTTAAAACGTTTATTTGATGAAATATGTAAGTATAATCCTTCTGAAATCATCTGCAATGAGGCTTTTATGGTAAGCGGCTTTGATGTGGAAGATTTGAAAGGACGTATGAACACCAGTGTTTATCCTTTGGATAATCATTATTTTGATGAGGTCGGTTGTAAAAAGTGTTTACAGAAACATTTTAAGGTAAGTTCCTTAATTGGTATGGGTGTGGAGGATTTTCCTGCCGGTATTATTGCTGCAGGTGCTTTGATGCTGTATTTGCAGGATACGCAGAAGATTTCCCTTGCACATTTTACCCATTTATATCCTTATGCAACAGGCAAATATATGCTTCTTGACAGT
Organism: Lachnospiraceae bacterium; assembly: GCA_017473115.1. Taxonomy (GTDB): domain Bacteria; phylum Bacillota; class Clostridia; order Lachnospirales; family Lachnospiraceae; genus UBA3766. The sequence continues at coordinate 102,886 of JAFUNC010000004.1, read as the reverse complement.
TCTACGAGAAGAAATCTGGAATTGACGGAAACGTTGCGTGAAAAACAGAAGAGAGGCTCGCTTCTTTGGGTATTGGATAAAACCAAGACTGCCATGGGAGCCAGAACGTTGCGTCATTTTATTGAACAACCCCTGCTTTATAAAGAGGATATTGAGTACAGACAGGCGGGAGTCGGGGCTCTTTTTAAAGACAGTATTTCAAGAGATGAGTTAAGGGAATATTTAAACCCTATTTATGATATGGAGCGGTTGCTCAGTAAAGTAAGTTATCAGTCTATTAATCCCAGAGATATGATTGCATTTCGTAATTCGCTTGAAATGTTGCCGCATATTAAGGCGGTATTGGAGAGTTTTGAAACACCGCAGATTGTAGAACTTCGGGCTGAAATCGATGATTTAAAAGATGTTTATCAAATGATTTTTGATGCGATTGTGGAAGAGCCTCCTTTACAGTCCAAAGAAGGCGGAATTATTAAGGAAGGCTATAATTCCGATATTGATTATCTCCGTAATGCGAAAACCGAAGGTAAAACCTGGCTTGCTGAGTTGGAAAATACTGAGCGCGAGCGTACAGGCATTAAGAATTTGCGAGTAAAATTCAACAAGGTTTTCGGTTATTATTTGGAAGTTACCAATTCCTACCTGAATTTGGTACCGGAAGAGTATATCCGTAAACAGACGTTAACCAATGCGGAGCGTTTTACAACGATTCGTTTGAAAGAACTGGAAGATACCATTCTCAATGCGGAAGATAAGTTAAACAATCTGGAATATGATGAGTTCTGTAAGGTGCGCGATTATATTGCGGCTCAATTGGAGCGTATCCAGCGTACTGCCAAGGCGGTTGCGACCCTGGATGCATTGTGTTCTTTGGCTTATGTTGCAGAACAAAACCACTATGTAAAACCGACTTTAAACGAAAAAGGCGTTATTGATATTAAAGACGGAAGACATCCTGTTGTTGAGAAAATGATCCAGCACGATATGTTTATCCCCAATGATACCTTTTTGGATAATAATAATCACTGTATTTCGGTTATTACGGGCCCGAATATGGCCGGTAAGTCTACATATATGCGTCAGACTGCCTTAATTGTTTTAATGGCACAAATTGGTTCTTATGTGCCAGCCGGCAGTGCGAAAATCGGCGTGGTGGACCGTATTTTTACCCGTGTCGGTGCGTCAGATGACCTTGCCAGCGGTCAGAGTACTTTTATGATTGAGATGAATGAAGTATCTAATATTTTACGTAATGCCACAAGCAAGAGTCTTTTGATTCTTGATGAAATCGGTCGCGGTACGTCCACTTTCGATGGTCTGAGTATTGCCTGGGCAGTGATTGAGCATATCAGCAATCGTAAATTGCTTGGCGCGAAGACATTATTTGCCACACATTATCACGAATTGACCGAACTTGAAGGAAAAATGAGTAACGTCAACAACTATTGCATCGCAGTCAAGGAAAAGGGCGACGATATTGTTTTCTTACGTAAAATTGTCAAAGGCGGAGCGGACAAGAGCTATGGTATTCAAGTTGCCAAACTTGCCGGTGTGCCCGATATGGTCATTGACCGTGCAAAAGAGATTGTAGAGCAGTTGACTGACAATGCCATCATCGAGAAAATTCAGAGCATTACAACAGCTACGAACAAGACAGATAAAAAAGTTTCCGTACCCAAATATGATGAGGTGGATTTGGCACAGTTTTCATTATTTGATACGGTAACGGATGAGGATGTAATTGCGGAATTAAAAGAAATTGATATTACAACTTTGACACCGCTTGATGCTATGAATACCTTGTATCGTTTGCAGAATAAATTGAAGAATAGATGGTAGTTGCGGTATGAAAGAAAGAACCGAACTTAGTATGCAGTTGTATCACATGCTGGTGGATCGGGGATATCCTGAAGCCCTTTGTGATTTGATTACACGAAATTTGAATACCAATTTTACGGCAGGAAGAATGATTGGCTATCTTTCGCATTATTCGTATCTTCCGGAAGGCGAATTAGTAGACGAAATGCTGTCGATTCTTAGCGACCGTAATGCAATTATACAAAAGAAAGAATCAGAGAAAGCGCAAGCTGCATTAAATGAATTGTACAGAGTTGGATTTGCTTCGGAAGAGGATGAATAATTTGCAGTTTTCAATCATTCACGTATAAAACTTGAGCAGAGGAAAATTTTATATGTACTTAAGGAATAAAGCAATTCTTATTTATAAAATTAAAAATGTGATATTTAATATCATCGGAAGTTTTTTGGTATTAATGTCTGTTTATGTAATTTTATCCTTGATTTATACATACCGTGATAATTTAGAGACCGTACTGTATGCTGTTGCAACGCCACAGTGTATCCGCCATTTTATACTTGGCGTTATCCTTTTGGTTCAAGCAGGGATATCAAGGCAGTGGATTGGAGATGCGATATTTTATTCCGGATATTTTGAAGGGGATTTGAACGGATATATTTCTTTAGAGGATTTAAAAGAAGTTAACGGAAAGTCAACCGGAAAACTGCAGTTCCAATTAAAACTTTTTCCTAAGCTTTATATGAAGAATTATTCTTTGCAAGAAGTCGATAAAGTCAATCAGGTTGTTCTTAACAGCAAAACCAGTACCTGTGAATGCAGGAATTGTGGTGCAATCATCGAAAAGAAGATGTATTTTACGGGTACTTGTAAGTATTGCGGCAGTTCTGATTTGTTTGCAAGAGTTTGGGCTGATAACCGTTTTTACAGTATTACAAATGAAACGGCTACCAATAAAAGTAATGTTCAGTTTTATGATAAAGAGAAATACGCTTTTAAAAAGTTACTTTACGTATTAGGACCTGTGTCAGGGCTGGGCGTTATTGTTATCAATCTTTGTATGATTTTTGACAGTATTTCTAAAATGAATGACAAAGAGTATTTGGGTGATTTGCTTTTATCCGGTGAAGGTCCGCCGTCTTTTGAATTAATTCAAAATGATTTGATGGATATGATACTTATGGCTGTTATCACAATCCTTATTTTACTTCCGATGATTTGGTTTGGCTTGAAACGTGTTAACAGTCTTTTTGCAACGGAGTCCTGTGCAAATTATTTTAAAAAGTGCAAGAAACCCTTTGTGAAAATTGAAAAAGTTCCGGTTGTAAAAGAACGAGACAATAAAAAAAGCGGAATTAAATTGGTAAGAAGTGCAATGCGATACGGTTTTCTTAAGAACTGTACTTTGGATATGCACGATACGAATCTTCGTGTAGCCCTTGCAAAAAAGATTGTAAAAGATGTTTGCCCGCATTGTAATGCGCCTATTATTGGGGCGGTTGATGCAAATTATACTTGTAAATATTGTGGAAAGACCATTATGGGCGTGGTCGAGAGAAAATAGTATTCATATACAACTTATCAATCCCTTATTTGGTGTTATAAATGTAGTCATATTTTTATGTCAAAAATTTGACAATCATTTATTACATTTTAAAAAGGAGAATTCATATGATTTTAGGAATTAACCAAACATCGTCAGTAAAAGTGAACAGATTTGAAATCAGCAAGGACAATCAGGTGATTTATACCGCAGATGCGCCCTGGGGTCCTATTCATTTGAAAGAATTTCATTTGATGGATGCGCAAGGGAATATGATTTATACCACGAAGTATGAAACGGCACAGAACATGGTATCCCAGTTCATGCCTTATAATTATTTGTTTACCGGGGATCAGGAGTTTGAGCGCTACGGTGTTGTGGATATGGGCGGTAATGAAGTTGGTGCCTTTTATCTTGAAAAAACGGCTATTTTAAAAGCACAGATTTGCCTGGAATACTTTGGAAAGTTGATTGTTGGTTACAGAAGAGTGCTTGGCACCATGGAATATGTGACCTTTTATGACGGCGAAACCGTTGTTGGCCAGTTAACCAAGTCCAATCGTGTCATTGCGGATAATAAAGATAATTATATGATTCACTTTGTGGACGGATATGAGAGTTTGGAAGCAGTGCTTGCATTCTTTGTAATTTATTATGATTACAGATATTACAATAATACAGCCAAGGCACATAAAGGCGTAAAATACGTATATAAGAAGAGTTACGACAGAAATATTGATAAATACGATCCTGATTTTATCAGAAGATGCTTTGGAGAAGAAGAAACTGCCCGTATGGACGCTTTTTTTGAAGAAAGCGTGAAGAAAGCAAATCCTATGAATATGAAGGTATTCTGGATTATTTTTGGTTCCTGCTGGGCTGTTGGAATTATTATTACGTTAATTGTGCTTTTTGCCACCGGCGTTCTGTTTCTGCCTTTTGTTTGGTAAGCACATAGTTAATATATATTAATGTGATAGTAATATTGCTTGTTATATTTTATGGGCAGATAATTGCTTATGAGATGATGAATTTTATGAAAGGACACATCGGATAAATGCCTGAAATTAAGTTGCTTGATAGTCAGACAATTGATAAAATTGCTGCCGGTGAAGTGGTAGAAAAGCCTGCCAGCGTGGTAAAAGAATTGGTGGAAAATGCCATGGATGCCGGGGCGAAGGCAATTACCGTGGAAATCAAGGGCGGTGGTATCGATTTGATTCGTATTACCGACGACGGTTGCGGTATTCCTGCGGAAGAATTGCCTAAGGCTTTTTTGCGCCATGCAACCAGTAAAATTGAATCGGATGCGGACCTTTTTTACTTAAAGACCCTGGGATTTCGCGGTGAGGCGCTTGCCAGTATTGCCGCGGTTGCACAGGTGGAAATGATTACTAAAACGAAGGATTCCTTAACCGGAACCCGTATTGTCATTGAAGGCGGTATACAGAAGGAATTGGAAGAAGTGGGTGCACCTGACGGAACCACAATTTTGGTGCGGAATCTCTTTTATAATACGCCGGCAAGAAAGAAATTTTTAAAGTCTGCCATGACGGAAGGAAGCCATATTGTAGAGTTAATGCAGCATATGGCACTCAGTATGCCTGCCATGTCTTTTAAACTTGTGGTGAACAACGCCGTGAAGTTCCATACTTCCGGCAACGGCGATTTAAAAGAAGTCATTTACCGTATTTACGGACGTGATACCACGAAAGCCTTGATTCCCGTAAAGGTGGAACAGGATGGTATTACAATTGAGGGATACCTTGGGAAGCCTGAACTTTCCAGGGCAAATCGTGCTTTTGAGAATTATTTTGTAAACAGACGTTACGTACGCAGCAATTTTATATCAAAGGGCATTGAAGAGGGCTATAAAGGCTTTATGATGCAACATCAGTTTCCGTTCTGTGTCTTACATATTAATGTGGATACTACAGCACTTGATGTAAATGTGCATCCTACGAAAATGCAGGTTCGTATGTCGAATCAGGAGCAGTTGGTACGCTGCTTGGTAGATAATATTCACAATCGATTAAGTGGTAAGGAAATGATTCCGGAAGCGAAACTTGTTGCAGAAGAGTCGGTTGATGAAAGAATCACTACACCGGAGCCTTTTGAAAAGGAGCGATTGAAGGACTGGAAAGAAATTGAAGCAGAACGAATCCGTGTGGAAAATGGCGGAGTGCAGGTGGAAACAAATCAAACTTCTAAAGTTATTGATGGTTTGCATGAAACACCGACGAGCAAAGCAGTTGAAGAAAAGTCTTCGTCAAACTGTGTAATTGATTCTAAAGAGTCGGAAAAAGAACCTTACATTGACCTTACTTCAGTAAAAAGACCGTTCTCGAATCCTGAGATTAAATTAAATCCTACAATAGGGGTAATGCCCGAAAAGAAGCGTTTTGAGAGCGATTTGTTCTTTGCGGATGCAGAGAATGATAGTTCGGATGCAACTGAACACAGTGATAAAAAAGAACCCGGTACAGATTCGGATACTGTCGTGGATTCGTTTGCTACAGATACATCAAAAGTAGTTTTAGATAAACCCGAATCACCGTTTGCACAGGATATTATCATTGAAAAACCGGAACAGATGGATTTGTTTGAAGAAAAACTTCTGACAGAAGACAAACGCCGGAATTTCAAGGTGTTAGGTCAGGTATTTAAGACGTATTGGCTGATTGAATTTGAAGATAAACTTTATGTTATGGATCAGCATGCTGCCCATGAAAAGGTAAAATTTGAAACATTTATGGCCAAATTCCGTGAAAAGGAAATTATGTCACAGAATCTGGCTCCGGCCATTGTAATAAGTCTTTCACCGGGTGATTCTTTGGTTTATGAGGAGCATAAAGATGTTTTTGAAGGATTTGGCTTTGAAATTGATTCTTTCGGTGGCAATGAGTTGATGCTTCGTGCCATTCCGGTGGATTTGTACGGCGCAGATGCCAAGGAAATGTTCCTTGCAATTCTGGAAGAATTGGCGCAGGTACACTCTGCGGGACGAATCGAAATCATTGAGGACCGAATTGCAACCATGGCTTGTAAAGCAGCCGTAAAAGGGAATAATTCTATGACTTTTGAAGAAGTGTCGGCACTTTTAGATCAACTTTTAACATTGGAGAATCCTTATCATTGTCCTCACGGCAGACCGACGATGTTCTCTATGACTAAGTATGAGATTGAGAAGAAATTTAAGAGAATTGTGTAAATTAATAATGTATTAGATATGTGATTTTAAAGGAGAATAATATGAAAAAAGCAGTAAAACCTCTTATTATAGTGGCAATTGTTTTATTTTGTCTTGTAGTTTTAGTTGTTGTGTTATATAAAATCAAATTTCCTATAAAAAAGGAAAATTTTGATTCAGTGGGGGAATTTATAGAATATGGTGGTGTTTCCAAAATTGATGTGCCGGAAAGTGCGAGTGATTTAAGATATTTTCATGCTAAAGATCCCTTCTTTACAAGCCGACATATATTTTCATTTGTGGTAAATGATGAGGAAGAATATGATATTTTGATGGAAAACATTAAGGATGAAGTTTTTCATTATCCTGCAATATATAAATCTGAGGAAGGTTGGATAGGTTACCGGCCAGGCTGGGAACCTTGTTTAGATTATAATGTATACACAGAAAAAGAATTAATAGAAATGAAATATCTAGAAGATAATTATATAGATATGGATTACAAAGAAATTTTGTCGTTATCAAGACATAAATTTGGTTTTTTATACGGATATGGTGCAAAGGTAAGTGATTATATAGATATTACATCATTTCATACAGCATTTCCGATTCGTGATTGGTATGACAATGCTGTTGATGAAAGTTTGGAAGATTATACAATTTTGCAATATAATTATTATGATGGTTCATATTGGGCAATTCTTGTTGATGAAGAAAACAGAAGGTTTGTAGATATTGGTTATAGTACATTATAAAACAGGAGTAATTATGCAGAAACCGAAATTAATCATCCTTGCCGGACCTACGGCAGTGGGTAAAACAGACAATTCCATACGACTTGCCAAGGCTGTAAACGGTGAGATTATTTCTGCAGATTCCATGCAGGTTTATAAACGTATGGATATCGGTTCTGCAAAGATAATGCCCGATGAGATGCAGGGGGTTAAGCATTATTTGATTGATGTGCTGGAACCTACGGAAGAGTTTAATATTGTGCGGTTTCAAACGATGGCCAAAGAGGCAATGGCTGAGATTTATGCCAAGGGTAAAATTCCTGTTTTGGTAGGCGGAACCGGCTTTTATATCCAGTCTCTTTTGTATGATATTGAATTCAAAGAAGAGGAAGAGGCAAATACTTTCTTACGCGATGAATTACAACGATTTGCGGATGAATTCGGCAAGGAAGCCTTGCACCAACGTCTAAAAGCCGTAGATCCTGAGTCTGCCGAAGCAATTCCGGCGGGCAACGTAAAACGTGTGATTCGTGCATTGGAATTTTATGAAACACATCATGAGAAGATTTCGACACACAATGCGGAGCAGGCTGAGAAGGAATCGCCTTATAATTATGCTTTTTTTGTACTGACAGATGACAGAAAACTTCTCTATGAGCGAATTGAAAAACGTATCGATATTATGCTGGAAAAAGGTCTGATTGACGAGGTAAAAGCATTGCAGGCGGAAGGCTTGAACCGTAATGATATCTCTATGCAGGGTTTGGGATATAAGGAAATTCTTGCATATTTAGAAGGAGAAATCACTTTGGAAGAAGCAGTTTATATCCTAAAACGCGACACCCGACATTTTGCAAAGCGTCAGATTACCTGGTTTAAACGAGAAAAAGACGTGAAGTGGCTTGATAAAAGCGAATTCGGGCATAATGATGATGCGGTGTTTGAAGAGATGATGAAGTATTTGCGCGAAAAAAATATTGTTGAATAAATATGTTAGATGTATTTTATGTGCAAAAAAATAAAATCTATAAAGGAAGTTTAATAGTATGAATTTAGAAACCATTAAACAACAAGGCTATAACTTAACGAAAGAACTGATAGAAGTTTCCAAGATAAAAGAAGGACAAATTCTTGTCATCGGTTGTTCCACCAGTGAAGTGGCTGGACAGGGAATCGGTTCTTTTTCCAGTCCTGAATTGGCAGAAAGTCTTTTTGAAGGAGTTTATGAAGCAACCAAGGAAGCAAAAGTATATCTTGCGGCCCAGTGTTGCGAACACTTAAATCGTGCTTTGATTCTTGAAGCAGAAGCGGCAAAACAGTATGGTTATGAAGAAGTGAATGTAATGCCACAGCCCAAGGCGGGCGGGTCTTTTGCGACTGCGGCTTATAAGTTTTTAGAGAAGTCTGTTGCCGTGGAACATATCAAAGCTCATGCAGGTATGGACATCGGCGATACCTTAATCGGTATGCACTTAAAAGATGTGGCAGTGCCGGTTCGTTTATCTTCTGATAAAATTGGTGAAGCACATGTAGTATGTGCAAGGACCAGAGCAAAATTTATCGGTGGTGTAAGAGCAATCTATGATGATACAAAATTGTAGAAGTCAGATGCTTTATTAATTTGATATAAAAATTGAAAGATATAAATTTATTCATTGATAGAAATCATAAATTACAAAGGTTTGGTACACAATAATGACTGAAAATATTTACAGAAATATGGGTATCTCCGATGCCCTCTATAACTATGCATCCGAAGTACTGGCAGAATTGGAACCTCGATTTGCCGAAATTGATAAAATGGCTGAAATCAATCAGATGAAAGTGCTAGCAGCCATGCAAAAGAATCAGGTCAGCGAAGCCTGCATGCTGGGTACCAGCGGCTACGGATACAGCGATATCGGACGTGATACTCTGGAGCGTGTTTATGCCGATGTATTCCATACGGAAGATGCCCTTGTGCGTCCGCAGATTACCTGCGGAACTCATGCACTGGCACTGGCACTTATGAGTAATTTGCGCCCCGGTGACGAACTGTTAAGCCCTGTAGGTAAGCCTTACGATACGTTAGAAGAAGTAATCGGTATCCGCGATTCCAAGGGCTCTTTAAAAGAATACGGCATTTCATACCGACAGGTGGATTTGTTGGCAGACGGCACTTTTGACTACGACAATATTGCCAAAGCAATCAATGAAAAGACTAAATTAGTTACAATTCAACGTTCCAAAGGTTATCAGACCAGACCGTCTTTTGGCGTAAAAGAGATTGGTAAGTTGATAAAATTCGTAAAAGACATCAAACCTGATGTGATTTGTATGGTAGATAACTGTTACGGCGAGTTTGTGGAAGCGTTAGAACCCAGTGATGTTGGGGCGGATATGGTAGTAGGTTCTCTGATTAAGAACCCGGGCGGCGGACTTGCTCCCATCGGCGGGTATATTGCCGGAAAACAGGAATGTGTTGACAATGCGGCATTTCGTTTGACTTCTCCCGGATTGGGCAAGGAAGTTGGTGCTTCTTTGGGTGTTTTAAAGGACTTTTATCAGGGATTTTTCCTTGCGCCCACCGTTGTGGCAAATGCGGAAAAAGGTGCGATTTTCGCAGCAAGTCTTTATGAAAAGTTAGGTTATCTGGTAATTCCTACCGGAACAGAAGAGCGTCATGACATTATTCAGGCCATCACACTTGGCTCGCCGGAAGCAGTGATTGCATTTTGTCAGGGGATTCAGAAGTCATCGCCGGTTGACAGCCATGTATTTGCTGAACCTTGGGCAATGCCGGGGTATGACAGTGATGTTATTATGGCGGCTGGTGCTTTCGTGTCCGGTTCTTCCATCGAATTGAGTGCAGATGCACCGATTAAACCGCCTTATGCGGTATATTTCCAGGGAGGTTTAACCTGGCCGCACGCCAAGTACGGCATTATGATGTCCATGCAGTCTTTGCTGAATGCAGGAATTCTTGCCGTAGACGAAACAAACGGCAAAATTGTACGTAAACAGTAGTATTTTGGTATCGTTGAGGCTTGTTTTATAATGAATTGACAAATATCTTGTCTGACAGGCAATGAACAGGCACGAAATAAGTCGAAATTTTTTCGTTAGATTTGGTGTACATCATATTTTTTCTATGATAAAATAACTATGTTCATACGAAGAAATAAATGATTATTTTTTATAAAAATATAATTTATTTGCAATCTATAGGTCCGTTTGGTACGGGCAGATAAATTACAAAAGAAAGGTATCATTATGACAAATAATGTTTTTGGTATTGATTTAGGTACAAGTACAATTCGAATTTTTAACGAACGTACTTCTGCGACAATGGTAGAGAAAAATATGATTGCCATTGAAAATAAAAATAATGTGTTTGCATATGGGGATTCTGCCTTTGAAATGTATGAAAAAGCCCCGGATAATATCCAGGTGACTTATCCGTTGACCAGCGGCGTTATTGCGGATATTAAAAATATGCAGATTCTGTTACGTTATTTTATCACCGATGTATCCAAAGGGAATTATAAAAACGCAGAATATTACATTGCGGTTCCTACAGATGTGACAGAAGTGGAAAAACGTGCATTTTATGACTTGATCAAAGATGCCAATTTAAAGCCGAAAAAGATTATGATGGTAGAAAAAGCGGTTGCCAACGGAATCGGTCTTGGTGTTGATGTAAAAACATCCCAGGGTGTTATGGTTGTGGATGTGGGATATAATACCACGGAAATTTCCATTCTTTCTTTGGGCGGTATTGTATTGAGTAAGTTAATCAAAACCGGCGGATATAAGTTTGATGATGCCATCCGTGCAGCAGTAAGAAGAGAGTATAATCTTTTAATCGGATTTAAGACCGCAGAAAAGTTAAAAATGAGTCTTCATGAATTAAAGCAGAAGAAAGAAAAAGCGGTTGTTTACGGTCGAGACATCGTATCCGGTCTGCCTATGGAACGTGAAATTCCTACGGAACTGGTTGATGAATGTTTAAGAGAGCATTTTAAAACAATTATCGATAATGTCAAAATTATTTTGGAACGTACTCCGCCTGAGTTGTCCGCAGACATTTATCGTCACGGTCTCTATTTAACCGGAGGCGGTTCTTTAGTAAGTGATTTTGGCACGATTTTGGCCAACGGAACCGGTTTGAAGGTGAATGTGGCAGATGCAGCGGTGGAAAGCGTAATTGACGGTATTGCCGAAATTATGAAGAATGATAAGTTTAAGTCGGTTGCATATCAGCGATAAAAGGAAAGGCAAAGTATGAGCCCTCTTGTAAGAAGAAAAAAAGAACGTTTTAGATTACCGGTAAAATACTGGATTTTGATTTTATCTTCCGTATGTGTTTTATTGATGTGTTTAACGTTTATGACAGATTTTAAATTTAATACGGCGAACTATATTGTTGGATATACCATTGTGCCTTTTCAGAACGGTTTGAGTAAAGTGGGCGGCTATTTGACTGAAAAGGCAGAATTAGTTGCTCAGATAAATGATTTACTTGCAGAAAATGAAGCCCTGAAACAACAGGTTGATGAACTTACCATTGAGAATACTGCTTTGATGCAGGATAAGTATGAGTTAAATACATTAAGAGAATTATATTCTCTGGATCAGCAATATTCCGATTATGATAAAATCGGTGCCCGCATTATCATGGGAGGTTCCAATAACTGGTTTGATACCTTTGTCATCAATAAAGGCTCCAATGACGGAATTCAGCCCAATATGAATATTATGGCGGGAAGCGGTCTGGTAGGACGTGTTGTGGAAGTGGGGCCCAACTGGGCACAGGTTATATCCATTATTGATGATACATCCAATGTCAGTGCGACGGTTTTATCGACTTCGGACAATTTAATTGTCAGTGGTGATTTATCTACCATGGAAAACGGTTATATTCGTTTCAGCCAGTTAGTAGATGAAGATGATAAAGTTGTTGTAGGGGATAAGGTTGTTACTTCGGATATCAGTGACCGTTATCAGCCCGGGATTTTAATTGGTTACGTCAGTTACATAGAAGAGGATTCCAATAATTTGACCAAGTCAGGGTATATTACACCGGCAGTTGATTTCAAACATTTGAGTGAAGTGTTGGTAATTACGGAATTAAAACAAACTATAGATTAAAGCAGGGGAAATGTTCATAATTTCAACGTAAGACAGAATACTGCTTAAAACGTCAGGTGTTAAATATGAAAAAGGTTATTACCGCAGTTATTTTAATTTTCATATCGTTTATATTACAAAGTACGGTTTTTCGTGCTTTGGCTATTCAAGGTATTGTACCGAATCTTTTGATTATTTTAACGGCCTGCAGCGGTTTTATGCAGGGAGACCGCTTTGGTGTGTTTGTAGGTTTCTTTTGCGGACTTTTAATGGACATTTTTTTCTTTGATATTATTGGTTTTTATGCACTTTTATATATGTATATCGGGTATTTGAACGGCTTTTTCCATAATATCTTTTATCCGGACGATATTAAATTACCCCTGATTATGATTACAGTCAGCGATTTACTGTATTCTTTGACAGTATATGTGTTGTTGTTCCTTTTAAGAAGCAGATTTGATTTTGGATATTATTTCTTAAATATTATTTTGCCTGAATTGGTATATACCATTTTTGTAGCGGTTATTTTTTATCCGATATTGTTGTTAATTTCTGATATTTTCAGACGTGCGGAGAAGAAAAAAGAGGAGTAAAAGTCATTGTTCAGTAAGTGGAAAGAATCAATTATAACAGTAATTTCATCCAGACTTTTTGTGCTTTTAATTGCCTTTATTCTTCTTTGCTCTACACTTGTATATAGATTGTTCGATTTACAGATTGTTAAGGGAGAAGATTATCTGAATAACTTCCGCCTTAAAATCGTCAGAGAGCGTTCGCTCCCCAGCACCCGAGGAAACATTTATGATTGTAATGGTAATTTACTTGCTTACAATGAATTGGCTTATAACATTACTTTGGAGGATGTTTATGAGTCCGGCAGTGATAAAAATGCAACATTGAATGATACCATCTACCGCTTGATTAAACTGGTGGAACAGAACGGAGATGAGGTCATCAGTGATTTCAATATTCGTGTCAACGAAGACGGAGAATACGTTTTTACGGTGGACGGTACGAAGTTATTACGATTTCTTGCTGATATCTATGGTAAAAAATATACTTCCGATTTGGAATATGATGAGAAAACATCCACGCCGGACGATGTCATTGAATATTTATGCGGACGAAAAAAATACGGCATCGGTTATTATGCGGAACCCGGTGTAAATTCTTCTTTTATACCCGGAGGCGGGTATACCAAAGAAGAGGTTGTCCAGATTATTACCATCCGATATGCGTTATCATTAAACAGTTACCAGAAATATATTGCCACAACGGTTGCTTCTGATGTTTCGGAGGAAACTTTGGCAGTTGTAATTGAAAACAGTGATGTATTGCCCGGTGTCAGTGTGGCACAGGATACCATCCGTAAATATAACGATCCGGTGTATTTTTCCCAGATTATCGGTTATACGGGTAAGATTTCCACGGAAGAGTATGCAATTTTATCTGCAGAGAATGAAAATTATTCCTTAAACGATTATGTGGGTAAAACCGGTATTGAACAATCCATGGAGAGTTATTTGCAAGGCATAAAAGGTTCGGAAACCATTTACGTAGATAATATGGGTAAAATCATTGAAACAGCGGATTATGTAGAACCCATAGCGGGGAATGATATTTATTTAACCATTGACAGAGACTTACAGATTGCGGTCTATAATATTTTGGAACAGAAGATTGCCGGTATTTTGGTCAATAAAATCAGAAACACCAAGGTCAGTCCCGAAGATGAAGCGTCCAAGGATATGTATATTCCTATTGATGATGTTTATTTTGCACTTTTTAACAATAATGTCATTGATACCTCCCGTTTTTCAAAAAGTTATGCCAGCGAAACGGAAAAAGAAGTATATGAAAAGTTTCTTATCAAGAAGGATAATGTTTCGGCAGAGTTGTATGATGAGTTAATGGTCAGTGCGACACCATATAATAAATTATCCAAAGAATATCAAAATTATGAAAGTTACATAGTAACCCTTCTTTTATCGGATAACCATGGTGTATTGATTCGTGATGCCATTGATACCACGGATCCTACTTATATTGCGTGGACCAGGGATGAGACCATCAGTCTAAAAGAATATTTGAATTATGCAATTTCCATGAACTGGGTGGATACCACCAAACTTGATTTGGAAGTACAGTATTCTGATTCGGATGAAATCTATGCCGGACTGGTAGATTATATTATTGATTCCCTTCAAAATAATTCTGAATTTAACAAAAAACTTTACAAATATATGATTGCCAACAATAACATTACAGGCAAACAGATTTGTGTGATTCTTTGGGATCAGGATTTGATTAATGTGGATGAATCCAAGATTACGGGACTTAAGAGCGGACGTATTTCAGCGTATAATTTTATCATTGATTGTATTTCTAATCTTGAAATTACTCCGGCGCAATTGGCATTGGACCCCTGTTCGGGCTCATGTGTCATTACGGATGTCAATACCGGAGATGTAAAAGCACTTGTTTCGTATCCGGGATATGATAATAACCGTCTTGCAAATTCAGCCGATTCCGAATATCTGGCACGGTTAAACAGTGATTTATCAAGACCTCTTTGGAATTATGCCACACAGAATAAAAGTGCTCCGGGTTCCACACTGAAAATGTGTATGTCCGTTGCGGCAGTGGAAGAAAATGTGGTTACCCTAAATGAAGATATCAAATGTGAAGGAAGTTTTGATAAGTTAACAGGTACCATTCACCGATGCTGGATTTATCCTGGAGCCCACGGAAGACTTGATATTACGGAAGCGATTGCAAATTCCTGCAACTGTTATTTTTATGAAGTCGGATATCGTATGTCTCAGGATGAGGACGGTTATAATGCAACCGTCGGTATTGAAACACTTTCCAGATATACGGATATGTTTGGTTTAAGTGAGCCTTCCGGCGTGGAAATTTCAGAGGCAAGTCCTCAGGTTTCGGATGCATTTCCGGTACCTTCCGCAATCGGACAGGGTACACATGCCTATACAACAGTAGGTTTAGCAAGATATGTCACTGCAGTGGCAAACAGCGGTACGGTTTATAACCTTACCCTGATTGACAAAGTTACCGACACAAACGGAAACCTGCAGTTTGATAATAGCGCAGAAATAAGAAACGAAATTGAATTGGATGACGATGTCTGGGATGCAATACATGCCGGTATGCGTCAGGTGGTCCAGAAAAAAGCATATTTTTCTACGGTTGCCGTGGATGTTGCCGGTAAGACCGGTACTGCACAGGAAACGGCTTCCCGTGCCGACCATGCACTTTTTGTAGGATATGCTCCTTATGAAGATCCGGAGATTGCCATAGCAATCCGTGTTTTGAACGGATATACTTCGGATTATGCTGCGCAAATCACCAAGGATGTAGTTATGTATTACTACGGACTTGCAGAAGAAGAAGAGATTATTACAGGTACGGCAGATCAGCCTTTAACCGCGACAACAACAGGAGACTAGAAGAACAGGAGGAGCCGATATGAAAAATGCGGTCAGGATAAAAAATACTTCCGGCGGAATGACGGTTTATTTAAATAATGAACTTGATTTCGAGGAACTTTTATCTGAAATTGCCCGAAAGTTCGGTGAATCCGCGAAGTTTTTCGGAAATGTACAGACTGTGCTTTCTTTGGAAGGGCGAGAACTCTCGGAAGAGGAAGAGTCGCGTATTGTTGATGTGATTACCGCAGAAACACAACTGGATATTGTTTATCTGTTAGACAGGCATCAGGCTGAATCGGAAGAAGTAACAGAAGAACCGGTAATTGAGGAAGCGGTACCGGCAGAACCGGTATCTAAGGAAGAAAGGGTAGTCTTTTATAAAAGATGCATTGAATCCGGAGAAATTTTAAAAGCAGACAAAGATATGGTTGTTTTCGGTAATGTTTCGGAGGGTGCCGTGCTAATGTCCACCAACAGTATATATGTATTCGGAGGCCTGTATGGTGAGGCATATGCCGGTATAGATAACGGAAACGATTATGTTATTGCAGCTATGGATTTTATGCCGGAAAAAGTCGGTATCGGCAGATTGGAGTACCACGGTAAAAAGATTTCAAAGTGGAAAAAAAGAACCGCTTTTGATTCCAAGATTGCATATGTAAAAGATAAAAAAATTAATACGGAACAAATCACCAAAGAATTACTGAATAGTCTTGTTTAGACATATCAGATGACAAATATTTCTTAATACGTTCGCTTTTTTATAAAAAGCAGAATATGGAGGATTGTATGAGTGAAGTAATTGTCGTTACATCGGGTAAAGGCGGGGTTGGTAAGACCACAACCTCTGCAAATGTCGGTACAGGTCTTGCTTCTTTGGGTAAAAAAGTTGTTTTGATTGATACGGATATCGGTTTGAGAAATTTAGACGTTGTTATGGGACTTGAAAATCGTATCGTATATAATCTTGTAGATGTTGTAGAAGGGAATTGCCGTATTAAGCAGGCTTTGATTAAAGATAAGCGATATCCGTCTCTTTATTTAATGCCTTCCGCGCAAACACGCGATAAATCGTCCGTAAATCCCGGACAAATGAAAAAGATGATTGCAGCCTTGAAAGAACAATATGATTATGTGATTCTTGATTGTCCTGCAGGAATTGAACAAGGATTTCAGAATGCAATTGCAGCCGCAGACAGAGCCATTGTGGTTACAACACCGGAAGTATCAGCCATTCGGGATGCTGACCGCATTATCGGGCTTTTGGAAGCAAATGATTTTAATAAAATTGATTTGGTGGTCAATCGTGTCCGTAATGATTTGATTAAACGCGGAGATATGATGTCAATCAATGACGTGGTGGATATTTTATCCATTCCGCTTCTTGGTTTTGTGCCGGATGATGAGAATGTGGTAATTGCCACAAACCAGGGAGAACCTTTGGTAGGCTCCAATACATATGCCGGAATTGCATATATGAATATTACCAAACGAGTGACGGGCTTGGAAGTGCCGCTAATGGAATTTCCCAAAACGGTTACTTTTTGGACCAGAGTTTCTGAAATTTTCAAAAAGAAACAGGAGGTGTAATCTGTGAAGAATATATTTTCTGTTTTTAAAAAGAAAAAATCCGGTGAAGTAGCAAAAGACCGTCTGAAAATCCTTTTGATTTCGGATCGGGTAAATTGTTCTCCCGAAATTTTGGAGCGTATCAAAGCAGATATTGCAGAGGTAATCTCCAAATATATGAAGATTGATGTGGAAACCATGGAGATCCAGATTTCCAAAACAGGCATGAAGAGTATGAATGCATCCAAAACACCTACTCTTTATGCCAACATACCCATACTGGATTTACGTAATAAATAGTTTATGGAGAAGCAGAATGCTTAAAAAGTACCGTATTAAAGACTATGATTTTAAATTGGTCCTTATGCTGATTGCTTTGAGTATTATCGGAATTTTAGCAGTCGGCAGTGCCGAAAAAGAACTTCAGCAAAAACAACTTATGGGGTTTTTGCTGGGGCTTTTTCTGATGGTTGTGATTTCTCTCTTTGATTATGGAGTGTTTTTACGGTTTTGGTGGGTGATTTATGCCATTAATATGGTTCTTTTGTTACTTGTTTTATTTTTTGGTAAAGAGGTAAGCGGTGCACAACGTTGGCTGGACATCGGTATCCAGTTTCAGCCTTCCGAATTGGCAAAAATCCTATTGATTCTGTTTTATGCAAAGTTTATAATGAAATATGAGGAAAAAATCAATGATATAAAGATTTTATTTTTGGCAATTGTGCTGGTTGCACCGGTGTTGCTTTTGATTGTAAATCAGCCGGATTTATCCACCACAATTATGATTTTTATCGTATTTTGTACTTTATTTTTTGTGGGTGGAATATCTTACAAATATGTGTTTGGAATTCTTGGCGTTGCAGTGCCGACACTGGTTATTCTTTTTATACAGATTTTACAGCCGGACCAGACCATTATCATGGATTATCAGCGTAACCGTATTATGGCCTGGCTTCATCCGGAGGATTATGCTACGACAGAGGCATATCAGCAGTTAAATTCCATTATGGCCATCGGTTCCGGTCAGTTATCCGGTAAGGGATTGAATAACAATGTGGTAAACTCCGTGAAAAACGGTAATTTTATTTCCGAACCGCAAACAGACTTTATTTTTACAATTATAGGTGAAGAGTTAGGTTTTATCGGTGGATGTCTGGTTGTATTTTTGGTCTTTGGAATTGCCGCGGAATGTGTTATAATAGGTTATAAGGCAAAGGATATGTCCGGTAAAATTATTGCTGCCGGTATGGGGGCTTTAATCGGGTTCCAGGGCATTTTGAATATTTCGGTTGCTACGGGGTTGATGCCGAATACAGGTATTCCTTTACCGTTTGTAAGTGCGGGCTTGACATCGATGGTTGCTTTGTATATCGGAATGGGGTTTGTTTTAAATGTACGGTTGCAGGCAATCCGTAAATATAATAATTAGAATGGTTTTATACAGGGGGTATAAATATGAACATAGCTTTGATTGCACATGATGCAAAGAAGAAACTAATGCAAAATTTTTGTATTGCATACAGGGGTATTTTATGCAAGCATGAATTGTTTGCTACAGGCACCACCGGAAGATTGGTGGAAGAAGTGACAAACTTAACCATACATAAATTTTTGGCCGGACATTTGGGCGGTGAAAAACAGATTGGGGCACAGATTGAACATAATCAGATTGACCTTGTGATTTTCCTGCGTGATCCGTTGAATCCCAAATCACATGAGCCGGATGTAAATAATGTTGTAAAGTTATGCGATATGCATAACATTCCCCTTGCAACGAATCTTGCAACAGCAGAACTACTGATAAAGTCTTTGGACAGAGGAGATTTAGAGTGGCGTGAAATGTACAAATAAGATAATTTCCATACTTTTAATTGCATCTTGTATTGTATCGTTGACCGGTTGTGGCTCTGCGGATTACGGAATGGAATTTTCCCGTCAGTTGCCTTCTTCGGCTTATATGGTAACCAACAGTTCCTTTGAGGAAGATACGTTGGCTGCTTTTTCAGGCGAGTTGTGTGTTGATTCCAGAGCACAGATTACTATGCCCGGGGTTAAATTGGAGTATTCTTATGCGTCCGGTCTTTTTGACCTGAACCAAAAAGAGATTCTTTATGCCGAGAATATTTATGAACAACTTCCGCCGGCAAGTTTAACCAAAATTATGACGGCATTGGTTGCTTTGAAATACGGTAACTTACAGGATGAAATTGTAGTAACGGAAAATTGTAAAATAACCGAATCGGGAGCGCAGGTTTATAATTTTAAGCCCGGAGATGTCATCACCTTAGATCAGGCATTGAATGTTTTGCTGATTTATTCTGCCAACGACGTGGGTTTGATTATTGCGGAGCATATTTCCGGTGATGTGGACAGTTTCTGTGCGTTAATGAATGAAGAAGCCAAGGCTCTTGGTGCTACAAGTACGAATTTTACCAATCCTCACGGTTTGACGGCTGAAAACCATTATACAACGGTATATGATTTATATTTAATTTTTAATGAAGTCATTCAATATGAGAGATTCCGCGAAATTATACAGTTGACATCCTATACATCTGTATATAAAGATGCGCAGGGTAACCAGAAAACCATTGAAATACGTAATACGAATCAGTATTTTATGGGAAACGTGGAAGCACCGGAAAGCATTACCGTTCTCGGCGGTAAAACAGGCACTACAAACGCGGCAGGCAATTGTTTAATCCTTTATATTAAGGACAATGCAGGCAATCCGTATATTTCCGTAATTTTGCGTGCGGATAAGCGTGAAAATTTATATAATGATATGAATATGCTTTTGGAGGCGGCAGGAAAATAACTGCAATATTTTAATGATATATAGCATAAAAAGGTTGTCTTTTTATGCTATATCGACTATAATTAAGAAGAGCGGAAAATGTATTTCCGAAATGCATTTTTTTATAAAATGTAAAATATAACTATGGGGGTGTATGTCATTATGGTTCGTATGATTATTGGCGATAATGGTAAAGGAAAATCAAAGGTATTACTTGAGAAGGTAAATACAGACGTAAAGGAAATTTTAGGTAACGTTGTATTCCTTGATTCTTCCACAAAACACATGTATGAATTGAATAATAAGATTCGTTTGATTAATGTATCCGAATATCTTGTAAGCAGCAGTGATATGTTCATTGGTTTCCTGTCAGGTATTATTTCACAGGATCACGATTTACAGCAGATGTATTTTGATAATTTCCTTGGTTTGGCAAATTGCACTGTAGACACTTTGGAGAAGGTTGTTACCGATCTTGAAGTAATCAGTGAGAAATTCAATGTTGATATGTTCCTTTCTGTTTCAACTTCAAAAGGACCTATTCCTGAAGCATTGAAGGATAGAGTAATGGTTGAGTTATAAGACTTACATAAAAGCGCCTCAAGCATTTTAATGAAAATGAAATTAAGAAAGCCTCGGGGCTCCGGGGCTTTTTATTTTGAGTGAATTGTTTTTCGTTGGTTAAACAACAGCGGATATAAAGGTGATTTTAATGGCATCGAACGTTAGAACAAATAAAGTTGAAAAATTCAAAAAACCCATAAATTTCAACATAGGTATGCTGATTTTTGTTGTAATCGCAATCTATGTTGTTATTTGTGTAATTTTGTATATGCGTTCCAATCCTGTAGTGGGATATGAAGTAAAGATGGGTTCTTTATCGGTTAATAATGTGTATAACGGCATTGTAATACGTGATGAAGAAGTGGTTACAACCCAGGATGCAGGTTATGTGAATTATTATGCCAGGGAATCCGAAAAAGTGGCTTGCGGTGATTTGGTTTATACAGTCGACGGAAACGGCAAATTAACAGAGATGTTGCAATCGGATACCTTAGGAGAAAATACCTTGTCCGATGAAGATTTAAATCAGATAAAAGGTGATATTGTCAGTTTTGTGAAAGATTTTGACCCGGAACAATTTTCGGATGTTTACGGTTTTAAATATGATTTGCAGGGTACTTCCTTAAAACTTGCAAATTTAAATATTTTAAACAGTATTGATGAACTGCAAAACGGTACGGTTGCTTATGGTGTAAAATTATGTAATGCGCCGCGCAGCGGTTATGTGGTATATCATACGGACGGTTATGAAGATTTACAACCGCAGGATGTGACAAAAGAAACCTTTGAAAAAAAAGACTATGAAAAAACACAACTGATTAACAATGAGTTGGTTGCGCCCGGAGATGCGGTTTATAAGTTTGTAAAATCAGAAATTTGGTCTGTTGTAATTCCTGTAACGGAAGAACGTGCCAAGGAATTGCAGGAAGCAGAATATGTCCAGGTGAAATTTTTAAAAACCCAGGATATTTCATGGGCATCCACCGAAATATTTAATTCGGGAGATGAATTTTATTGTATTTTAGGATTAAATAATTCGGTTGTAAACTTCTGTACGGAACGTTTTATTGATATTGAATTGATTACGGAAGAAGAGCAGGGGTTAAAAATACCGAATTCTGCCATTGCGGAGCAGGAATTCTTCCTGATTCCTAAAACTTTTATGAGTAAAGAAGCAGGCAACGACGGTACATTTATTTTTGTGCGTGAAGCGTATAAGGAAGATGGTACGTTATCGGCTGAAGAAATCGAGTTGACCGTTTATAATGAAACCGAAACAGATTATTATGTAAGTGATGAGAGTCTTCGTATCGGAGATTATTTAATCAGTCAGGATTCCGGTGAAAAATATGCTGTCAGCAAAAAGGCAACATTGATTGGTGTATACAATATGAACAAGGGTTATGCGGATTTCAGGCAGATTATTATTTTATACCAGAATGATGAATATGCCATTGTTAAATCCAATACGGAATATGGTTTGAATGCTTATGATTATATTGTATTGGATGCAAGTAGCGTAACGGATGATGCGCTTTTGTACGAATAAATTATGTGATGGTTATAGTTTTTGAATTGTAATCGGAATTTTATAATGAAAGGCAGTCTATCAAATGAGTCAGTCATTTTTAAAAGAAAATTATGAGAATGTTCTGGAGAAAGTACAATGCTCCTGTGATAAAGCAGGACGTGACCGGAAGGATGTTACCTTAATTGCCGTCAGTAAAACAAAACCTGTGGAAATGTTAAAGGAAGTATATGATTGCGGTTGCAGGGATTTTGGAGAAAATAAAGTTCAGGAAATTATGGACAAGTATCCTCAACTTCCTTTAGATATCCGTTGGCATATGATTGGTCATTTGCAGACTAACAAAGTAAAGTATATTGTTGATAAAGTATATATGATTCACAGTGTCGACAGTATAAAACTTGCCAAAGAAATCAGCAAAGAAGCATTAAAGAAAAATGTAGTAGTTAAGATTCTTTTGGAAGTGAATGTCGCACAAGAAGAAACAAAGTTTGGTTTGTTGACTGAAGAAGTACTGAATTTTTATAAAGAGGTTGTTGACCTACCCGGTCTAAAAGTGTGCGGATTAATGACAATTGCACCATATGTAGAGAATCCGGAAGAAAATCGTCAATATTTTGTTGATTTAAAGCAATTAATGGTTGACATACAAAGCGAAAAAACTGATAATATAAGTGTCGGAGAATTATCTATGGGGATGACCGGCGATTATGAAGTGGCTATCGAAGAAGGCGCTACATTTGTAAGAGTCGGAACCGGTATTTTTGGCGAGAGAAATTATAATATTTAATCAGTTTATGTGGTGAAGGAGACATTAACGATGGGAATGATGGACAAATTTTTAAATGCAATGCAGTTAAATGATAGTGATACATATGAGGGCGATGAAGAAGGCTACTATGATGATGGTGTTGCAGAGGAAGAAGAGCATACAAAACAGGATGAACAGTATGTAGAAGAGAAACCTAAGAAAATTTCTAAAGTTACTCCCATAAAGCAGAATAAAAGAAATAACAACAATAATGGAGGCGGTATGAAAGTTTGCGTTATTAAACCTACATCGATTGAAGAAGGTAGAGAAATTACAGATACTTTATTAAGTAATCGCACAGTTGTTTTAAATTTGGAAGGTCTTGATATGGACATTGCCCAGAGAATCATTGACTTTACCTCAGGTTCCTGCTATGCAATCTCCGGTAACATGCAGAAGATTTCACATTATATTTTTATTATCACACCGAAGTCAGTTGATATTTCCGGTGATTTCCAGGAAATTCTTGGTGGTGGTTCCATCGATGTTCCTGATATTCAGTAAAATTAAATGATATGACAAAAGAAAGCTTCCCGCCTGAGGACGGGAAGTTTTTAATATAAAAGAGGAAGAGTAGTATATGTACGATACAATTTATGTTGAAAAGAATAAAAGCAGTCGTTTTTGTGTTTATTTTTATAAAGATGCTTCTCAATGGGATGTATTTAAGGATATTTGCGGTATAAAAGCAAAGAAAATTGCTGTTATTTGCAGCGATACCATAGAAAATGAAGTTTGGAAAACCTGGTGTGATGCATTTCCCAAAGAAGAAATCTATAAACTGACAGAAACGGATGATATGAAGAATTCCGGTATATCAGAGTTTATTTCCAAGAGAAAAGAAGACTATGTCTTTGTTGTGTTATCAGATTCATTTGTTCTTGATGTTTTATATCAGACGCTTTCCGTAAATGAATCTAAAATATCAATGGTTATGGTACCTGTAACACCGTATTCAATGTTTGCGGGTATTAGCATACGACCGCTTGTGAATGAAACGGGAACGGTCATCCGAAAAGAAATTTTGCCCCAAGCAGTTTATGTGGATTTGTCTATTCTTACAAAGGCTTCGCCTTTGCAGTTTTTAGATGGAATCGCGTCTGCATTTAAATTGTCAATTTCATATAAAGCATCTATGTTTGAGTGGATGATTTCCAATATGTATGAATTAACGGACGGAGAGGAAGAATCTGTTTTTGAATTAGTTCAGCGAGGATTTATGGTTTGGAAAGAGCGAATTGAAAAGGATACGGCCAAAGAACGTTCTTACCTGCCTTATGCGGAAGATTTTCGTTATTTGTTAAAATCTGCAAACAATGAATTGTCAGAAGCGGATCTGACTTCCCTTGCTCTTGTATGTCAAACCTATTTATCATGGAAAAAAGAATTGCTTTCCATGGAAGAATTTTACGAAATTCGCGATATGTTTGTATTTTTTGGTCTTTCCATTACACAGACATTTGCCTCAGTTGATGAATTACTGGAAGTAATGTCAAAAAAGAACTTAGCGCTATGTTGTGCAGAGGAATGTGTTTATATCCGTAAATTGGGCAAATTAGCGGTTGATACTGCTCCTACAGCGGAACTTGTAAAAGAAGCGTTGGAACAGATTTATTTTGATGAGGATGCGAACGAATAATGGAAACATTAAGATTTCAGGTTCCCATGGAATCAGAAGGGGAACGTTTGGACGTTTGTATTAATGAATGGATTGATACGGTGTCCAGAAGTTATCTTCAAAAATTAATAAAAGAAGGTCATGTGAGTGTGAATTCCAAGACTGTAAAGCCCGGTTATGCGGTGAAAGCAGACGATGAAATCATAGTATGCCTTCCTGAGGCCGTAGAACCCGAAATCAAGGCCGAAAACATCCCTTTGGACATTTTATACGAGGATAAGGATGTTTTGGTTGTAAACAAGCCAAAAGGAATGGTAGTTCATCCTGCAGCAGGACATTATGAAGATACGTTGGTGAATGCCTTAATGTATCATTGTAAGGATGATTTGTCTGGTATTAACGGAGTAATGCGTCCCGGAATTGTACATCGTATCGACCGGGATACCACCGGCTCTTTGATTATTTGTAAAAATGATTTTGCGCACAATTCAATTGCTGCACAGTTAAAAGAACATTCCATAAAAAGAATATATAAGGCGATCATTGTCGGTAATTTCCCGGAAGAAGAAGGAACCGTGAATGCGCCCATTGGCCGACATCCTACAGAACGTAAAAAAATGGCGGTTGTTCCAAATGGTCGCGAAGCAATTACACATTATAAAATATTGGAACACCTAAAGGGTCATGCCTATGCACAATTTCAATTAGAAACGGGAAGAACCCATCAAATCCGTGTTCATATGGCGAGCAAAGGACATCCTTTGTTAGGAGATACTGTTTATGGTAGCAGTAAGGATTTGTATCACACACAAGGACAGGTGTTACATGCACAAACATTAGGCTTTATACATCCAAGAACCGGTGAATACATCGAAGTAAATGCACCTTTGCCGGAATATTTTGTTAATTTATTGGAGAAATTACGATAAATGCAGAAATATGATCTTGGAAATATTTTAATGAAAATATGGTCGATAAATGCTGTGTTTTATGATATAATTTAATTGGGTTCATAAAATATAAAATAATGTATTGGATGGAATGATTATGAATAAGGGGGATTTTATATGAACAGTAATACGATTATTACTATCGGCAGACAATTTGGTTCCGGCGGACATGAAATCGGCGAAAAAATTGCGAAGGCCTATGGCATTCCTTGCTATGATAAAGAATTATTGGCAAGAGCAGCCAAAGAGAGTGGTTTTTGTGAAGAAATGATTAAGAATCATGATGAAAGACCCACAAATTCATTTTTATATAATTTGGTAATGGATACATATTCTATGGGTTATTCGACAGGGGCTTATGTGGATATGCCGATCGGTCAAAGAGTTTTTCTTGCGCAGTTTGATACAATTAAGGAAGTTGCAAAAGAGGGTGCTTGTGTTATTGTAGGACGCTGTGCGGATTATGCATTAAGCGAAGAAGCGGAATGCATTAATATTTTTATTTATGCAGACATGGATGTACGTATAAAACGTATTACGGAAAAATATAATGTTTCCGAAAAAGAAGCCAAGGATATGATTACGAAGAAGGATAAACAACGAGCAAGTTACTACAATTATTATTCCAATAAAAAGTGGGGTCAGGCATCGTCTTATAATTTATGCATTGACAGTGGCGTTCTTGGCATTGATGGTACGGTTGAATTATTAAAGAATTTTATTGATGCTGCAGGAAGAAAATAAAATATGCAAATCAAAAGGGACCGGATATTGTTTCGGTCCCTATATATTTTGTAAATTAAATATAAAAATGAAATACTTATTTTGATGAGTTATATCTGTAAAATTATTAATAAATATAAATGAGAGTAGTAAATTTTAGAGACATAACTCTTCGCAAAACCATACTTTAACGCAGTCTTGAATCCTATTGATCCATTTCTTTTACTTTTTTACCATATTTTTAAACAAATTAACTATAATTTATATATCAATATATTCCTGAATTTAAATAACTAAATTATAAAAGACACCATTCAATTTGTATAGTATATGAAGGTGTCTTTATTATTTTATTTTATTATTTGAATGAAAATATATATCTTTATATTATATTAAATTTTTGATATATATTCGATAAAATTTAAGAATCTTTTTTATCCTCGGTTTTATCAGAGGTTTGAATGTCTGAATTATTTAGTATATCTGCAGTATCTGAAGTTACCTGTTCTGATTTTTCTTTCTTTTTTAAAGAATTTATACGTTTTGTGCGTTTTTCTTTCATTTGGTGTTTACGTTCTTTTTCTATAGCCTGAAGTTCACTTGCGGGTAATAAATCAACAAATTCCTTGGTTTCTGTATTAACATAATCCACATATACGTATTTTTTGGTTTCTGTAGGCAATTCTTTTTTTGTTAATTTTGTAACAAGCACAGTTTTGATAATCGCATAAAAAACTGCAAATAAAGGTACGCCGACAATCATACCGGGAACACCCCATAAACCGCCAAAGAATGTAATTGAGAAAATAACCCAGAAACTGGATATACCTGTAGATTCACCTAAAATTGCAGGGCCCAAAACATTTCCGTCAAATTGTTGCAATGCGAAGACGAACAATGCAAAATACAAACTTTGAAGCGGATTTATCATGAATAATAATAAAATACATGGAATTGCACCAATAAAAGGGCCAAAAAACGGAATAACATTGGTAACACCAACAATCAAACCTAATAATACAGGATAATCAAATCCGAAAATACTACATCCGACAAAACACAAAATACCGATTATAACGGAATCAAGTATTTTTCCTACGATAAATCCGCTAAATTTATTATTTACCATACGAATATTCGAAATTAAGACGTTTGCAGTTTTTGTACTTAAGAAGCCATAGGCCATTTTTTTAAATTGACCGGAAAATTTCTCTTTACTATATAAAACATAAATTGAAACAATTGCTCCGATTAAAATATCCCATAACGCACCGACAAAATTAAATACCCCTGTTGATACGGTCGCAAGCAGTTCCTGGGCTTTCGGAAGCAAAAAACTATTCTGCCATTCTGTAAACTGAGCCGCATAGTTTTCATAGGAATCCATAAACCACATTTCAATATCGGGATTTTTGGCAAATAAATCTGCAATCCAATTTTCAATATTCATTTTATATTGTGAGGATTGATGATAAATATTCTCTATACTTAAACGAACTTGCGGTATTACTGTGATAATAAATGCAGAAAGTAAAGTAATAACAATTACATATGAGAGAAAAATGGACAATACTCTTAACCATTTAAAGGCTCTTTCACTTAAAGGTTCACTTCTCTTCTCTTTTTTACGAAATAATACAAAAACTTTCTTTTCAAACCAATTAATCATTGGACAAAGTAAAAAGGCAATTACAAGTCCGTCAATAATGGGAAAACAAATATCAATAATATTTTTGAATATTTGCAGAAATTGTGCATTGTGAAATACAAAATAATAAAATAATATTGCAGCCGCCGCTACCAGAAATGCAGTTACGCCCCAATGTAAATATTTTTTGTCCCATTTAAACCCCATAAAGCAATCCTCACTCATAAAAATTTACATAAAAGTTTTATCGATTTTTGTCGAATTCGAATATTATTATATCATATTGAACTTTTGTTGTGTGATTATTTCGAAAAAAATAAAAATTCTTATATATTTCTTTGCTAAAATATTATAAAATATACTTGTTTAACGAAGTGTTGAAACTATATTCTGTAAAATATGTTTTTTATATGAAATGTTGAACATTCACCGAATAAATGAATGAGGTATATTTATGAAATTACAACAGGTTATGAGCCTTACCCGGAAAGCAATTGATGATTATCATATGATTGATGCCGGAGATAAAATTGCAGTAGGAATATCCGGCGGAAAAGACAGCCTTACTCTTCTGCATGCGTTAAACGGGCTAAAACGCTTTTATCCCAATAAATTCGAATTAGTAGCCATTACAGTGGATTTGGGCTTTAAAAACATTGATTTTGAGCGAATTAAGGCTATGTCAGAAGAATTAGGCGTGCCTTATCATATTGTTTCAACTGATATTTCTCAAATTATATTTGAAGATCGTAAAGAAAGTAATCCCTGTTCTCTTTGTGCTAAAATGAGAAAAGGTGCATTGAATCAATTGGCAAAGGACCTTGGCTGTAATAAAATTGCCTATGCACACCATAAAGATGATGTTGTGGAAACCATGATGATGTCCTTTATCTACGAAGGCAGAATTCATACGTTTTCACCTAAAACATATCTGGATCGTATGGATTTAACAGTGATTCGTCCGCTTATGTATATGAATGAAGCGGATGTGATTGGTTTTGTAAATAAGATGGCGCTACCGGTATTAAAGAGTGCCTGTCCCGTGGATGGATATACCAAACGTGAATATGTTAAAGAACTAATTAAATCCATCAATAATGAGACTCCCGGTGTTAAGGACAGAATGTTTTCGGCCATTCAGTCTTCGATTATTCCGCCAGAAAATTAGGAGATACTATGGAAAACCAGAATTATCATGAACAACAAATGAAAAGAAATATTTTACGATTGCGTGAATATTACAGCACTCTTCCACGGTTCTGTCAGGATTATTTTATGGGCACGGCACAAAGGATTTCATCAAGGACACAATTAGCGTATGCTTTTGACTTGAGAGTGTTTTTTGATTATATACATCAGTTTAAAAATGGTTATCAGAATATTAATGTTACAGATTATGACCTAACTGTTTTAGATGATATTAATCGAAAAGATATTATCCAATTTTTGGATTACCTTTCTCTGTATGAAAAAGACGGAAAGGAATATACCAATGATGAAAGCGGTAAAGCACGAAAACTTTCCACATTAAAAAGTTTTTATAATTATTTTTATCGAAATGAATTAATCAAAAATAATCCTGCAGCATTGGTTGATATGCCTAAAATCCATGAAAAAGAGATTATTCGACTTGATATTAACGAAGTTGTTGAACTGCTTGATCTGGTTGAAAATGGCGATAAACTTACCAAAGGCGAACAACGTTACTATGATAAAAACAGTTTGCGTGATTTTGCTATCCTTACTGTTATGCTTGGAACCGGTATTCGTGTATCTGAATGTGTCGGACTAAATTTAAAAGACATTGATTTAGAAGAAAATCGATTTAAAGTACGTCGTAAGGGCGGAAATGAAAGTATCATCTACTTTGGCGAAGAAGTATCTTCGGCGTTGGAGCGTTATTTGGTACATCGGGAACATATGATTCCTTGTGAAGGCCATGAGGAAGCACTTTTTCTTTCTATTCAAAAGAAACGTATGAGTGTACGCAGTATGGAAAATATGGTTACGAAGTACACCGAAAAATTAAATTGTTTGAAAAGAATTACTCCTCATAAATTAAGAAGTACATTTGGTACAAACCTATATCGTGAAACCCAGGATATTTATATGGTTGCCGATTTTCTGGGCCATCGAGATGTTAATACAACACGTAAACACTATGCATCTATCTCGGATGACAAGAGAAGATCTGCTATCCGTAAGTTCAAATTACGTGAGGAAGATGAATCTTAAAAAATATATTCTATTGTTTCTGTTACATAGAATAATAATACTGAATATAAGAGTTACAAAGAGAGCACATACCGTGCTCTCTTCTCTTATGTAGAAAATGTATGAAAGGTATTTTTATGAGTGCATAACATTAAGTTACTTTATTTCATAACTGTAATAAGGAATCACTAAAGTATCTCCGCTTGTAATATCATTTGCATCTTTAATATGATTGATAAACATAATTTCATCAATATAATCTTCATGATTATCATAACCTAATTCATAAAATTCGTCAGCAACTTCCCAAAGACTGTCTCCGGGTTCCACTGTATAAAATGTATAATATTTATGCAACCGACCATCATCTTCTGCTTTTACATTTGAACTAAAGATATTCATGGAAAAAGCAAATAAAATTCCTAAAGCACAGGCAAATCCGACAATTGCTGATTTGCGCATAAAATCTCTTTTCATACGTTTTTGTTTACGAATACTATATTTCTTGAAAGTGCGGTATTTTTTATAGATAGATTGCGCAATCGGTTTTGATATATAAACAAATATATTAAAAAGAAATTCCATAATTGAATTTAAAAGCATATTAGCCGTTTCAAAAATACTTAATCTTGCTGCTCTCATATTATCACCTCATTCTTATTCGAACACTTGTTGCGAACATCTGTTTGTTATAGTATACGAATGTTTGTTCGGTTTGTCAATATGTTTTTGAAAAATAATCGAACAAAATTTCGGAATATATGTTTGCTTTTTTCAAAAAACTGTGTTAACATATATTTATAAATGGAAGGAGGTACCTGAAATGAGTAAGGGTAAAATATCTGCAAAACAGAAGGAAATTCTTGATTTTATCAAAGCAGAAATATTACAACGAGGATATCCGCCTGCGGTTCGTGAAATATGTGAAGCGGTACATTTGAAATCCACTTCTTCCGTACATTCACATTTGGAAACACTGGAAAAAAACGGCTATATTCGTCGTGATCCCACAAAACCCCGTGCAATTGAAATTATGGACAGTGAATTTCAATCCGTAAGAACCGGAAATGATTTTAATAACAATACTTCTACCGTTGAAATGGTAAATATTCCGATTGTTGGTACTGTTGCTGCCGGTCAACCTATCTTAGCACAGGAAAATATTGAAAGTTATTTCCCTATGCCTGTCAGTATGGTTCCAAATGCGGATACGTTTGTATTAAAAGTCAAAGGCGACAGTATGATTAATGTTGGAATCTATGATGGTGACAGTATTTTTGTTGAAAAATGCGAAACGGCAAGAAACGGGGATATGGTAGTTGCGCTTGTAGAAGACTCTGCTACTGTGAAAACATTTTATAAAGAAAACGGTCATTACAGATTACAACCTGAAAATGACAGTATGGATCCGATTATTGTGGAAGAATGCCAGATTCTCGGTAAAGTATTCGGTGTATTCAGACTGTGTCATTAATCGATATTAAAAATATAAATAAATTACATAAATTAACCCGGAATATTGTTTTATATTCCGGGTCTTCTGTTACTCTTCTTTTATAAAATAAAATCTTTGGCATCCACACATACGCCGTCTCGCCAGATTCGTTCCAGGTCATAGAATAAACGATTCTCATTGTCAAAAATATGAACAATAATATCCGCATAATCCATTAAAATCCAGTTTGCACTTTCATATCCCTCGATTTGCTTAGGATTTACACCGGCCTTTCCCAAATCTTTTTCCACAGAATCAGTCAGCGCCTGAATCTGATTGCGGTTTTTTCCTTCGGCAATAATAAAATAATCTGCAAGAACACTAACTTTACTGATATCAATTATGCGAATATTTTCAGCCTTCTTCTCTTCCAAGGCGTTGATTGCAATTTTCACCATTTCTTTGGATTCCATAACTTACTCCTTTTTATTTAAGAATTTTTTATAATATTCATATGTTTTATTTGTTTGAGGATCTATTAGTATGTCTTTATCTGCCTGTTTTTTCAAATATTTTACGGTGTCTCTCAAAATAGCTGCTGTGATATAATTTAAATCCTCTAATACAAGTTGACGATATTGGGGTAATTTATCACTGTGCGTTCTGCCGGGTTCAATATAATCCGAAACAAAGATAATCTGTTCCAACAAACTCATATCCGGTTTGCCTGTTGTGTGATAAAAGATTGCCGATAAAATTTCATTATTTTGAATGCCGTATTTTTCATACGCGAGCAATGCACCCGCTTTGGCATGCAGTAATTCAGGATTGTTTTTTTCAATATCACTGATTGCAACGTTGTATTTGGCGCAAAGAGAACATTTCACATCTGTATCAAGGTATTTTGCACAATCATGTAAAAGTGCCGCCAAACGGGCATTTTCAAGGTTACAGCCCCACTTTTTTGCAAGAATTACTGCGGTATCAACTACACCGAAGGTATGCTTTAAACGTTTTGGTTTTAAATCTTCTTTTAAAAGTGTATGAATCTTCTCCGTTTTTGCATCATATAAATCCTGACGATTAATATAATCAGCAACGGCTGCCGGTAATTCTAAATCATGGACATCAGAATCCGGATTCTTTTTACGAAATGTTCGAATATCTGTGGAAGAAATATCCATTGGAGTACAATGAATAAATTTAATCTTAGCATTAAATTTACGAGATAACTCATTTGCTTTTTCGGTTTCCCGGCTTTTTATAATGTCTGTTTCGTGTTCTCCGGGCCTTGTGGCACATAAAATTGTACAATTTGAAAGAATATATCCAACATTACGCCATTTTTCCAAAGAAAACAAACTATCCGTACCGATAATAAAATGCAATTGAGCATTCGGAAATGTTTCTTTAAAATACGCTATCGTATCACAGGTGTAGGTATTACCTTCCCGTTGGATTTCAATATCGCTTACTTCGTATCCGTCTAAATCTGCAGCGGCCAGTTTAACCATTTCATAACGCAAAAAAGAATCGGTTACATTGGTCTTCATATATGAAACTCCGGTAGGAATAAGAATAATCTTTGACAAGTTATATTCTTTTTTGGCTGATTCGGCAATCATTAAATGACCGTTATGAATCGGATCAAAAGTACCGCCTAAAATACCGATTTTATATTCTTTATCATTAGCATCGTTAAAATTACGACTCATGATGGATTCCTCGCTTTTATTGCGTTATTATCGACAATTTTTTAAATTAAGCAAATAATTTACTATTTAGGCAGTACAATCTGCTTGTTGTCTTTGTTTTCTTTATACAGAACAATCTTCTTTCCGATTACCTGTACAACATCCGAATTGGTTCGTTCTGCCAATGTGCGGGCAATTTCCTTAGGGTCATCCATGCAGTTTTTTAATACGGCAATTTTAATTAATTCATGTGTATTGAATGTCTCCGTAATGGCATTTGTGAACTCCGGAGTAAGGCTAGATTTACCAATCTGAAACAAAGGCTCAAGATTAGATGCCAGTGACTTTAAATATGCTCTTTGTTTACTTGTCATTTCCATATTTTTTCTCCTGATGCATTTTATTCTAATGTCATTCAACTGTAATATATCTTGTATTGTAAAATAATTTTTTATGATTTGTAATAATCAAATTTTAGTCCGTACATACGCACGGTATCACCTTCCATAATGCCTAATTCTTCCAATTGTTCAAGAATTCCGTTTTCTTTCATAAATTTCTGGAAGAACTGGAAACCTTTTTCAGATTCCAAATTGGTATAACCAAGCATTTTTTCAATTCTGGGACCTTCTACTACATATTCTTCTTCATCTGCATCGTATTCTACAGTAAAAGGTTCGTTGGATAATGGCATTTCGAGATCAGGGAAGTATTCCTGCTCAAAAATAATGGGTTCTGCTTCCGTTTCATCCAGAATCTTTTGTACATGATATAAAAGTTCTTTTAAGCCGGCACCACTGACTGCGCTAATGGGAAATACCGCATATCCCTGAGGTTCAAATTCATTCTTAATTCTTGTTAAAGGATCTGTTGTAACTTCACCATAAATCAATTCGCCGTTTTCATCAATATCAATTGCTTCCGCTTCCTCTGCTACAACTGCATCCATTTTATTGGCAGCAATTACCTGGGGGCGTTTCGCAATTTCCGGATTGTATTTTTCCAATTCTTTGTTGATTGCATAAATATCCTCAATCGGATCACGACCTTCCGTAGAAGCGGCATCAACAATATGAATGATGACCCTGGTACGTTCAATATGACGTAAAAACTGATGTCCTAATCCTACACCTTCTGCTGCACCTTCGATTAATCCGGGAATATCGGCAATGACAAAACCTCTTGCATCCGGCAAATCAACTACACCTAAATGTGGATTGATTGTCGTAAAATGATAATTGGCAATTTCAGGTCTGGCATTGGTTACTCTGGACAAAAAAGTAGATTTGCCTACGTTTGGATATCCAACCAAACCTACATCCGCAATTACCTTTAATTCAAGAAAAAGTTCCAATTCTTTTGCAGGCTGTCCCGGCTGAGCATATTTGGGCGCCTGCATGGTTGATGTTGCATAATGCTGGTTTCCGTTACCGCCTTTACCGCCTTTTAAAATCATAAACTCGGTAGTATCACCGGACATATCCACAATCACCTTACCACTGTTTGCTTCTTTGATAACAGTACCTTCCGGCACTTTGATAATCTTATCCACGCCGTTTTTACCGCGACAATTACGTTTTCCGCCTTCTTGTCCGTGTTCGGCACAATATTTACGAATATGACGAAAGTCGGTTAAAGTATTCATCCCTTTATCCACAATAAAATAAACGCTGCCGCCGTCACCGCCGTCACCGCCGTCCGGACCACCATCCGGTACATATTTTTCGCGTCGGAAGGAAACATGTCCATCTCCGCCTTTTCCGCTTCGTACATATATTTTCGCTCTGTCTGCAAACATTAATGTCACCGCCTATCATCAAAAGTATTGGTTTGATAAGTATATTTTTGACTTATAATAATATATCATTCATAAAATTATATCACAACTTTAAAATAAGCCCCAAATACATGATTTGGGGCTTAAGGTCATACATTATTTTTCAACAGGATATACGCTTGCCTGCTTCTTATCGCGGCCCTTACGCTCAAACTTGAGTACGCCGTCTACTAAAGCAAACAATGTATCATCTCCGCCGATACCTACATTCACACCGGGATGAATCTTTGTTCCGCGCTGTCTGTATAAAATGTTACCTGCTTTAACGAACTGTCCGTCAGCTCTCTTCGCACCTAATCTCTTGGATTCTGAATCTCTACCGTTCTTAGTAGAACCAACACCCTTTTTATGTGCAAATAATTGAAGGTTCATATTCAACATAGGTTTACACCTCCTTGTAATCAACTGATAAATATTTCTTGCCATACTGATTTCGTATTCCCTCAAGGCCCAAAATCATAGAATCTATCAATAAAATGGCTTCTTTCGAAGGATGTTCCTTGATAAGAATTTCTGTAGTACCATCTTCATGAGTTTCCGCTAAAATCAAATCATCGGTAAACTTCTCTAAAGAATTTGCTGTATTAATAACTAATACAGAGACTGCAGAGCAGACAATGTCTTTTCCGTAGTCGTCATATTCAGCATGACCAAATGCTTTTACCTGACTATATTCATTATTGTGCCTGATAATCGAAACCTGAATCATAAAATCTTAATTAAGCGTTAATCTTCTCGATCTTTACGCGTGTGAAAGACTGTCTGTGACCATTTTTCTTGTGGTATCCGGTCTTTCTCTTGTACTTGTATACAATAACTTTCTTATCTCTACCCTGTTCCATAACAGTTGCAGAAACAGTAGCCTTAGCAACATCGTCACCTACTTTTAAAGTGTCATCGCTGATAGCTACAACCTGATCAAATGTAACAGCATCTCCTGCTTCTCCGGCAAGTTTTTCTACTTTGATAACATCGCCTTCAGAAACTTTGTACTGCTTTCCACCTGTTGCAATAATTGCGTACATAAGGCACCTCCTTATTTCCATTACTCGCTAGTTTTGGTGATGCAAAAGGGCATACTTATACCTAACTATGCGGCATACTCATAGATAATAGCATGTCAAGAGATTTTATGTCAAGTATTTTTTGTAAAATATAGCAAAAAATCAATTTGAATATGAAATTATAATTATTATAAACAAAAACGGAGTACCGTTTCCGATACTCCGCTGTAACCATCTTATAATTCGCTCATGAGTTTCATCTTATAACTTGTAAACTCATCATTGGTAAGCATTCCGGTCTTTTCAAGATCCATAAGTTTCTTAACCTTACCCTGGAACTCATCCATATCTGCATAAGGAGCAAAAATATCATCGATGAATTCCTGCTTCTTTGCCTGATAATCGCCTTCAGAGATAAGTCCGATACCGGGAAGTGCAATGTAAAGCTGTACTTTGGTGATGTAATCTTCAACAGCACCAACTTTACGTAATAACTCAACTTTCTTAGCATGGAAATCAAGTTCTGATAACCAATCGCAAGATTTTAACGCCATCAATCTTTCAACAACAACCTTGAATTCAGCAACAGATGCCCAAGGAGCGTTTACAAATTCCTCGATTACACTGCTCTGTTTCTTCTTGAATTCGCCATCGGTAATCAATCTTGCTTTTACAAGTACGGGCCATTTGTTAAGTTTCTTGATTAATGTATCGATAGAATCTAACTGCGAAACATCAATAATGTCAACTAATGCCTGAACCTTAATTGCATATTCATCAGCAGAAAGCATTTCGCAATCTCTTAAAATCGGCCAACGTTCTAACTTCTTCTGAAGAACTTCTAAACTGTCGTTTGCACTGTATTCCACTTCTTTGAGGACAGATGCTTTCTTCTCCTGGAATTCTGCTTCTGAAATCATACCACCAAGTTTGATGTAAGGAAGTCTTTCAACGTTGCGCTTGTATTCATCAAGATCATCAACATCTGTATTGCAGCATTCTTTGATGATATCAACCTTGCGGGTTTCAAATTCTTTTTCAGAAAGCATACCGCAATCTTTTAACACAACAAGTTTCTGAACTTTTTCGTTGAAATCTGTCATACCGCAAAGTTCACTTACAAGTTCAAGTTTCTTTGCTTCAAACTCTTTATCATTCAACATACCGCAATCTTTTAAAACATAGAGTTTCTTCATACGGTTTTCGAAATCTTCTGAATTTTTCTGCTCTTCCTTTACAGGAGCGGGAGCAGGCGCAGGAGCGGGTGCAGGTGCAGGTGCCGGTGCAACAGGCTTCGGCTGCATAACTGCAGAACCAACTGCCGAAGATGTATTTGAAACCACTGAACCGGGTGCTCCCATAAGTGAAGAACCGGTCTGTGCCATATGTAAAGGAGATTCCTTCTTAATAACAACATTTTGAGTAACAGGTGTGTCACTCTTAATCACTGTCATTTCGGGCTTAGGAGCCGGCGCGGGTGCAACGGGTGTAGGTGCTACAGGAACCGGTGCGGGTGCAACGGGTGTAGGCGCTACAGGTCTTGCAATAGGCTGACTCTGTGTTGTAGCCTGTCTTACTTCCGGAGCAGAACCTGCTGAACTCTCCTTAATACTTCCTAAAATTTCAATAACTGTATCAATATCTTTAATAGAAGGGAAAATTGTCTGAGCTTTCTTTGTACCATACAAACTTGTGATACGTGTATTCATAATTAAAGCTTGATTTCCCTGATATTCCCCTTTGAATACTTCTCTTACATCTGCGATGGGATATTCAAAATTATCGATATATCCGTTACGACCTTCTTCGTTACAAATGTATCCTTTACCGGAAATCTTTGTATCTTCGATTTTTAAGAAAAGCTTCTCTCCGCCTTTCAACAGCTTATTTTTAATGCTGCCGCTGTAATTACATGTAAAAACTTGAGCACCTGCCATTAAAATAACCTCCCTTTCGTTCCCTTTATACACATCTATGCTATCTCAATTCAAGCGATAAAAAATCCGCTTTCACAAGAAAACGGCATAATCGCATAAATTACGCAAAGCACGATTTATAAGTATAATACCAATAAAACGTACTTTTTTCAAGTCTTTTTTAGCAATATTATACGAAAATTTGTTCATATATTGTTTTATCTGTTTTTTTACGGGTAATTTCAACCAAACCAAGCCTTGTAAAGCCCCAAACACGGGCAGGATTTGAATCTTTTTCCAATAATTCAGACAATTTTTTTAATAATTCTTCCTTGTGTGCTGAATTTTTCATATTAATAAAGTCTACAAGAATGATACCGGTAAGATTTCTTAAGAAAATCTGCGTTGCAATTTCTTCTGCCGCTTCCATATTTACTTTAAAATAAGTGCTTTCTTTGTCGGATTTTTGGTCATATTTTCCGGAATTCACATCAATCACGGTTAATGCCTGGGTAGGTTCAATATAAAGAAAAGCACCACTCTTCAACCACACTTTGTCCGACAATGCTTCAGATATTTTTCCTTCCAGGCCGTATAGCACATTTAATGAAACCAAACAATCTTCATAAAAATGCAGTTTTGACAATAGTTCAGGCTGTTTTTTTGTCAAAAATTCTTTGGTTTCCTGATAAATTACAGGATCATCCGTAAGAATTTTTTCGATAAATGTCTCATCGGCATGATTTAGGGAAAGGATAAATTCCTGATATTTCGGTGTAACACCTGAAAGCACGGAATAATCACTCCGGTGTTCTGCTTTTTCAATCAAATGATTCAATTGTGTTGCAAAACCGGTGGCCTCCTGTATGATTTCGTCGCACATTACAGCATCATCCCCGGCTTCCGTACGAATAATAACCTGTATGCCGTCTATCGGCACAAACTTCTTTTGTTTAAATTGTTCTTCTAATGTTCTTCGACGTTCTGATGAAATTTTATGAGAAAATAAAAGTTCGCTTTTACCTAACGAAACCACGCAAAAACGTCCTTCTAATTTAAGATTGCAGGTTGCAGAGGCTTCTTTCCCTTTGGAAGGCTCTTTGCTGATTTGAACAAGCACATTATCACCCTGGGTAAATTTTTTGCCGGGACGACTAAGATTAAGACCGTTCTGCAAATCCTCTAATTTAATAAAACATTTGCGTTCGCCGCTGATTCGAAGAAACGCCGCATTAATGTTTGGTACAATATCCATCACTTTGGCTATGCAAATCATACCTTCCATTCGTTCTTTTTCTGTATCAGTTGTCAATCTCAACAGTTTGTTATTTTGAATATAGCAACCGTGAATTTTCCCGTTTCTGCGTACCAAAACAAGACTTCCCTGATTCGGCATGCCCTGAAAAAGTTTACCGTCTTGATTTTTGAGTGCAGGTTTAATCATACTTTTGCCTCATAGAAATTAATAAAAAATCCATTGATGAATAAATTCATAAAAAATCCGCAAAACATCAAATATTAAAATGTTTCACCGACTTCCCCCAGCGAAAGAAATACCCCATCTACGCTGTCTGTAAATGTATCTTCCCTGGTTATCTGTACTGCATTGGAATTATATTCCCTATTATAAAATCCGGCCAGACATTCCAAAACAGCCCCGGGCTTCACATTTCCGGCGCTACTGGCGTCCACCAGCATATAAACGGTTCTGTCATCAATTGCTTTTAATTCATATACTGCTTCTTTTAAATTTCGTTCAATGGTACTTTTAGCGGTTTGTTTTACGTATGTGACTTCTTTTTGGTCATGAAACCGCGCTACAGCCGCTGATAAGTCATACTCCGGTGCGTACCCTTCTTTCCAATTTAAGCGGTAAGATGCTGCTTTTACCGAAGCCATGGCATTTTTGGCGTTATCCGGCAAAATTCTCATACCGGTAATGACCATACCTTCCGCCATTTCTGCATTCAGACGTTTAATCATGTCGTCGGCAGTGGTTACGGAATTTGCTTCAATGTCAAAATATTCGCCTTCGCTTTCCACGCCAACGCCTAAAGGTGCAGCAAACGACATAATCTGATGCGGGCTAAAACCGGTAGAATAAGCAATATCTATATCACTTCGACGGATTGCCTTCTGAAAATATCTCATAATGTCCAAGTGGCCGATAAAACGTAAAGGGCCTTTCTTGGAAAATTTAATTCTTAACTTCATGTGTTCCTCTTTTCTCAAGTGAAATGTTTGAAAGTTCGTTTGTATGGATTTATACGAACTTGCTGTATGTTCGGCTTATTCAAAGCAGAATTTACCACTACCGTAAACTGCGGCGCCGCACCCCTGACATTGTTCTTTGCAGTTCGGTGTGATTTCACCTCGTTGTGCACGCTCCCATTCGCGTTTTAAGAATGCCTTGGTAACACCAATGTCAATGAAATCCCAAGGTAGAATTTCATCAGTGCTTCGTTCTCTTTCGTTGTAAAATGCAATGCTTAAACCGTTTTTATCAAATGCGTCCAACCACTTATCGTAGTGAAAATATTCGTTCCATGCATCAAAAACACAACCTGACTTATACGCATCCAGAATAACCTTTGCAATCCGTCTGTCTCCGCGGGCAAAAACACCTTCCAAAACAGAAACGTCCGTATCGTGCCAGTTGTATTTGATGCTTTTCTGGTTTAATTGACTGATAATGCCCTGGCGGGTTTTATAAGCCTTTTCGCGAAAATCCGCCTGTGAATTCATGGGTGCCCATTGGAACGGTGTAAAAGGCTTCGGAATGAAGAAAGACGTACTTGCTGTAATCTGTACACGACCGTTTCTCTTCTCTTTTGGAACTGTTTCATAGTAAACTTTGGCAATTTCATTGCAAAGTGCACCGATACCGGCAATATCTTCATCCGTTTCTAATGGAAGTCCTAACATAAAATATAATTTTACCTTGTTCCAACCGCCTTCGAAGGCTAATTTAGCTCCATCAAGAATGACTTCTTCGGTCAATCCTTTGTTTATAACGTTACGCATACGCTGGGTTCCGGCTTCCGGAGCAAAGGTTAGGCTTGTCTTTTTCACATCCTGAACTTTGCTCATAATATCCAAGGAAAATGCATCAATACGCAGAGAAGGCAGTGAAATGTTAATCTTCTTTTTGCTGCATTCGTCAATTAAGAATAAAAGCAACTCTTCCAACTGACTGTAATCGCTGGAACTTAAAGAACTCAAGGAAATTTCCTCGTGTCCGGTATTTTCAATCAATTCCTTGGCATATTGTTTCAACACTTCCACATCGCGTTCACGGATGGGACGATATAACTGTCCCGCCTGGCAGAAACGGCATCCTCTGGTACAACCACGCTGAATTTCCAAAACAAGCCTATCCTGGGTAGACTTGATAAAAGGAATCACCGGTTTTACGGGATAATAAGTGTCTGAAAGATTGGTTTCTACCTCTTTACGTACTTTCTCCGGTACATCCGCGTATTTAGGCTTAAATTCGCTTATAATGCCCTGTTCATCGTAACTTACTTCATAACAAGCCGGTGCATAAATACCCGGAATATTGGTAGCATGACGCAGGAATTCTTCACGGCTTATGCCGGCAGCACGATCTTTTTTATACAAATCCAAAAGGGCACGATACTGTGTCTCGCCTTCTCCGATATAAAAGAGATCAAAGAAAGGCGCAATTGGCTCCGGATTATATGCACAGGGGCCACCGCCAATCACAATAGGGTCATCCCAAGTACGTTCTTCGTTAATTAAGGGAATGCCTGCCAAATCCAGAATCTGCAAAATATTGGTATAACACATCTCATATTGCAGTGTGATCCCTAAGAAATCCATGTTTTTCACGGGTTCCTGGCTTTCCAATGCGAACAAAGGAATCTTCTCTTCGCGCATAATCGCATCCAAATCCGGCCAGGGCGAGTACACGCGCTCGCACCAGGTATCTTCGAAACGGTTGAACATATCATACAGAATCTGAATGCCCAAATGGCTCATTCCGATTTCGTATACATCCGGAAAACACATACAGAATCGCACATCAACAGTGTTTTTATCTTTTACAACACTGTTAATTTCGTGGCCGATGTATCGTGCCGGTTTCTCTATTTTCATTAAAATTTCATCTGATAAGGCTAATTGTCTCATGAATACCTCGTGTTTTGATTATTCTTCCGAAGGCGCGTCTGTATCCGTTTTATCATCTTCATGCATTTCCGACGTACTTTCGGTTTCCTCTTGTAAAGTATAAGTGAAAGGGCTCATAAAATCAATCAAATTTCCGTTTTCTTCTGCTTGAATTATGGTGGTAATTTGCCGGACAAGGCTTGGATTTTTCATTCCATACAAAATAATCGCACCAAAAATTAAGATACATATCACAAAGCGAATGATGAAAAACGCAAGAAATGAGCCGGATTCTTCTTGTTGTGTATTATTTTGATTGGATTGCTTTGCCTGTATACCATTACTTGTTTTGTAAAAGTTATTGTTGCTTTTGTTGTTTGAGGACACATTAGAATTGCTTCTGAGTTGCTGTACGATTGCAAGTTTCTCTTCTATGGTTCTGTTAGATGTATTCATAACAATTTCCTTGTGTGGGTTTTGTACAAGATATGATTGCATTCGCATAAAAATGTATAAAAATACAAAAAATCGCCGGAGCGACTTCTTGTTATAGTGTTAAATTGTGATATATCATTTTATCTCTGCGCCAACTCGCTTGTAATCTCTTCCCAGGTAATATCCTTCTCCACCATAAGCACCATCATATGATACAAGAAGTCAGAAATCTCGTACTTAATCTCTCCTGCTTCCGGATTCTTAGCAGCGATAACAATCTCAGTTGCCTCTTCACCTAATTTCTTAAGAATTTTATCAATGCCTTTATCAAAAAGATAATTGGTGTAAGAACCTTCCTTAGGGTTTACCTTACGGTCGGCAATTACGCCATATACATCTTCGAATACCTTAAGAGGATTCTTCTCAGCATAAGGTTTTGATGCAATCTCTATAAAGAAACAGCTCTGGCTGCCGGTGTGGCATGCGGGCCCGATCTGTGAAATTTTAGCAAGAATTGTATCATTGTCACAATCCGCATAGAGAGACTTCACATACTGGAAATGTCCGCTGGTTTCGCCCTTCTCCCACTGGGACTGGCGGCTTCTGGAATAATAATTCATCTTACCGGTTTTCAAGGTATTCTCATAGGCTTCTTTGTTCATATAAGCCATCATAAGTACTTCGCCGGTTTTATAATCCTGAGCAATCACGGGCACAAGCCCGTCGCTGTTTAACTTTAACTCTTCCCATTTGAACGCGGGGATTAAAGCATTCACTTCAATACCGCGTTCTACGCAAAGTGCCTTAATGGAGTTAATCTGTTCAACATTGGAATTCATAACGTTGCCATAGATACCGCCAACACACTCTGTTCCGAAGAGTTCAAGTAATTTCTCAAGCATAACGTCCGCAACCGGGAAAATACCGGGCAAAATGCTTAAGCCATCGTATTCCTGCGGTTTCATAGGCTTTAAAGCTACAAATTCGGTTGCGTACTTCTCGGCCTGCTGTCTGTAAATGTTAAAAAGTGAGCAGTCATCAATGCTGACAGCGATTTTATCCGCACCAAAACGCTTAGAAACCTCTTCTAACATCTCCCAATTTGAAGTTTTGGATAAGTTAAGAATAACTTTCTTACAGTTGGCATAAACCAATTTCTTAACGTCTTCCACTCTTTCAATAGGGAATGTTGCCATTACGGGAATTTCACAGTTATTGCTGATTTCCTTTAAAAGAGCAAGCACTTCTTCTTTCTCAGCATCGCCTTCGGCCTCCGTAAAAGCAATGACTTCGTCTGCATTGGCATCGCCAAAGAGTCTTAATTTCTCATATAAACAGTCAGTGATGTCATTTTTACATTCGGCATCCATATAAACTCTGTTTTTCTGAATATAAATACTTACGATAAATTTCTTTTTCATAATAAAGTCACTTCCTTCAAAATTTATACCTTAATCATACATTTTTAAGGTCATAAAATCAATTCTTAAGCCTAAATCTGCCCTTTCGTAGACAAAACGCCCTTGCGGTCACCGTCTTTCGCACAGGCAATCTTTAACGCATTGGCAAATCCCTTAAACATTGCTTCAATGATGTGATGTGCATTTTCACCATCAAGTACTTTAATGTGAATGTTCATACCTGCAGCATAAGAAAGTGCATAAAAGAACTCATTCAGTGTTTCCGTCTCGAAATAGCCCACACGTTCCACATTAAAGTTATACTTGAAGTTCAGGTAAGGTCTGTTACAAAGGTCTACAGCCACCAAAACAAGCGCATCATCCATAGGCTGGATAAAACTAGCATAACGATTAATTCCTTCCTTATCGCCCAAAGCCTGACGGATTGCACTGCCAAGCACAATGCCTGCATCTTCCACGGTGTGGTGATTATCTACATTTAAATCTCCCGCTACAGTTAACTTCAAGTCAAAAGAACCGTGCTTTGCAAAGCCTTCCAACATGTGATCAAAGAATCCAATGCCGGTCTTGACTTCATATTTTCCTGTACCATCCAGTTCTAACGATACACTAATATCCGTTTCGCTTGTTTTTCTTTTTAATTCTGCTTTTCTGCTCATTTTTTACCTTATGATATCGAAAATATCATTGTCCTTTCTTTTATGAACT
This sequence comes from Lachnospiraceae bacterium, assembly GCA_017473115.1. Taxonomy (GTDB): domain Bacteria; phylum Bacillota; class Clostridia; order Lachnospirales; family Lachnospiraceae; genus UBA3766. Next base: position 58,039 of record JAFUNC010000004.1, on the reverse strand, counting down.
CGATTCACTTTTGGTTACGGTGTCTGTTGTTTCGTTTCTTTTATCATTGGCGAATAAAAGAAACATCCATCCAATCAACAAAGGCATTACAGCCACGGTAGGTAAAGCATAGCGCATGGCATCTGCCAAAGGTGAAGCCGTACATACCAAAATATTGATTAAATTCGGAACCGCAAGAATGATTCCGGCCTTTCTTTTATTTTTAATCATAAGCCACAATGCTGCTACGGTCAACCAGGTATACAAACCGGGAGAAACCGTGTATTTAATCAAAGGCATTCCCAAATTGGTATTCCAAATCCATACTGCCAAATATCTTAAATTACCGTTTTCGGAATGTTCAACACCCAATTCACGCAGATATGTATCATAACCGTCCAAATTAATGTAGGCTCCGATATCTCTCGAAACCGGTGCCATATACCCATATGATCCGTTCAGATAGGACTCAATATAGACCATCGGATGCTTAAAAAACATTTGGAGCCATATTTTGATATAAGAACCAAAATCAGCATGGGTATAATAAATTTTAACAGGGTCAGAAATGCGCGGATCATATTTGTACAAGGCATCATAACTGACTAAATTATTTGAAAGCACCTCTTTTTCGTATTCCGTCACTTCGTCCGGATACTCCTGCACATATCTTGCCGTAGCCTGAAGCATAAAGCCCATGGTTTCTGCCGGCGATGTTTTACCGATTCCCAGAGCCGGATACAATGCTTTGGTTACCAATATATATCCGACTAAAACAATAACCAGTCCGGAAATGATTTTTTTGCAATCTTTTCCCTTCAAATAAAAGACACACGCAATCAATGTAGGTATTATAACATAAATTCCGTTGTTACGTAACAATGCCATAACGATTCCTGACAAGCAGATACAAATCAGCATTTTTACACTGCATGCACGGTCAAGCACAACCTCACTGATTAAGGCTGTAAATAAAACAACCGCAACCGCAAAGAGAAAATCTTTCTCAAACCACTGTACATAGGCTCCCCACATGGGTGTCAACCCAAAAAACAACATCCCGCAGACCGGAATCACCAGAGAAACACCTCTTTTCACAAGTCTGCTCAAAGCATAGGAAAATACCAGTGCTCCGGCCAATCCTTGGAAAAAGTTGTAGAGAAACATACCAAAATTGGCATTGTTCATACTTTTTCCCAAATGGAACAATCCGCCCATAATCATAGTGGAAAAAGGCGGTTGCCAAGCTGTCCACTCCAAATCGCCATAAAAATTACGCAACTGTATAATGGAGTCCGGATTTACGGAACCCGGATATGTAAAAATCAGCCATACCAGCCAACAAATAAATATAAAATGTACAGACACAATGAAAAAATTGTTTTTTAACCAATCAATGGCTTTATACACTTTTACATCTGCTGTTTTATTTGTTAAGTGATTAAAAAAATAATCTGCCGCACTCAACAGGAAGTAAATTATAATACCGATTCCTGTGATTTCAAAGACTGCCATACAGGTTTGAAAGGTATCACCGAACAAAAATTCCGTAGAATCAAAGTTTCGATAAAACACAGCCAAAACATAAAAAAACGATAACAAAAAAGAAACAATTACACCGCTGATACAAATCTTTTGCTGTTTACGAAGTACCCAAAGAAAGAAAACATATAATGCAATCACAACAATAATATCCGTATAGTCTGCACTTTGAAACGTGTTATAGCATCTGCTGATAAGATTGCCAATGCCATTCTCAGCACAAAAACCTTCGTACAGAGTATTACGCATATTCAATGCTAACATAGACACTAAAGCAAAAAGCACGCATATTATTTTTTGTATCATATCTTTTCTTTTAGGCATATCTACTCCAATTTTAATATTCGTCATTTGAATGATTCGTTCTGTAATCTGACTATAATGGAATGTTATTCCTTCTCAAATCTGACTTTTATGGAATTTGCATGTGCATACAAACCTTCCTTTTCTGCAAACATTTCAATCTTTTTATGCACTGCTTTTAAGGCGTCATATGAGAAGTTAATTACGCTGGATTTCTTGATAAAATCATCTACAGACAACGGCGAGAAGAATTTAGCAGTACCGTTTGTGGGTAAAACATGGTTAGGGCCTGCAAAATAGTCTCCCAAAGGCTCGGATGAGTACTCTCCAAGGAAAATTGCACCTGCATTTTTAATCTTTGTCATGGTTTCAAACGGATTCTTCGTGATAATCTCTAAGTGTTCCGATGCAATATCATTTGCTGCTTCAATGGCGTCTTCCATAGAATTTGCCACTAAAATATATCCGTAATTACTTAATGATTTCTCTAAAATTGCTTTTCTGGGCGCAACTGCTACAAATCTATCTACTTCTTTTACCACTTTATCAGCCAGTTCTTTGCTTGCGGTAATCAGAATACCGGATGCCATCTCATCATGCTCACACTGGGATAAAAGGTCCGCCGCCACAAATCTGGGATTTGCGGTTTCATCTGCTAAAATCAATATTTCGGAAGGTCCGGCAATGGAATCAATGCTAACATAGCCGTAAACTGCTCTTTTTGCAAGGGCTACAAAGATATTGCCGGGGCCTACAATCTTATCAACTTTAGGAATACTTTCGGTACCGTAAGCTAAGGATGCAATTGCCTGGGCACCGCCGCATTTATAGATTTCTTTTACGCCGGCAATTTTAGCCGCTGCAAGAGTTCCTGCGTTTACCTTCCCTTCGCTGTTGGGAGGTGTCACCATAACAATACGTTCACAGCCCGCAACAAGTGCAGGAACAATATTCATCAAGGTTGAAGAAGGATAAGCTGCCTTGCCACCGGGGACATACACACCTACTTTGGCAATGGGTGTTATACGTTGTCCTAAAATACTTCCGTCAGGCTTGGTGCTGAACCAACTGTTACGAACCTGCATTTCATGATAAGCTTTAATGTTCTCAAAGGCTTCCTTCATAACTTCTATATATTCCGGAGAAATAGACGCATATGCTTCTTCAATTTCGGTCTCTGTCACACGAATATTCTCGGCATTTAACTCGAATTTGTCGAATTTTGCGGTATATTCAAACAATGCCTTATCACCGTTATTTTTAATGTTTTCAACGATATCAGCCACAATTGTCTCATATTCGCCATAGTGATTAGGGCTTCTCTTGATTAATTCGTCTAAAACATTCTTTTTATTTTCCTGAGTTAATTCAAGAACTCTCATTTTGATTTCTCCTTTTTATTCGATGCTCTCTCTTAACGCATTGATAATCTGTTCAATACGTTCATTCTGCATTTTCATACTCACCTGATTTACGATGACTCTCGCGGATAACGGACAAATTTCTTCCAAAACATCCAAGCCGTTCTCTCTTAATGTACCGCCGGTTTCCACGATATCCACAATGACATCGGAAAGGCCTACAATAGGTCCTAATTCAACAGATCCGTTTAATTTAATCATATCCACGGTCTGATTTTTTACATTGAAGAAATAGTCCTTTGCAATAGTAGGGTATTTGGTTGCTACACGGATTCGTTCACGATGCTGAAGTAATTCTCTCGCACTTTCCGGTCCGCAAACACACATACGACACTTTCCAAAACCTAAATCAAGCACTTCGTAAACTCTTCTATTTTCTTCCATAATGATATCGCTGCCTACAACACCGATATCTGCAGCTCCATGTTCTACATAGGTAGGCACATCCGGACCTTTTGCAAGGAAAAATTTTACCTTTAATTCTTCGTTTACAAAAACAAGTTTACGTGAATCTTTATCTTTGATTTCTTCGCAATGAATGCCGATTTTTTCTAATAATTCCAATGTTTTAAATGCAAGTCTTCCCTTGCAAAGGGCAAAGACCAAGTACTTACCGTTTTCTTCCATTGTAAGCCTCCTACTTTACAAAAATGATTTCTTTCATCTCATTCTTTTCACCATATGAAGTATAATAATCTGCATCTTTTTCAGTATTTTTCTTCATCATAGTTACGTTTTTGCCTTGACTGCGCAAGTCATTTGCCTGTTCGAGCGCATTTTCATAAGCCTCTTCCGCATAAACCATAAGGATATTTTCTTCTGTATCTACATCCACACTGATATTTTGACGTTTCAATGCAGTCTGAAGTTCGTCAATCAAGAAAACACAACCAACAGAAGGCGCTTCTTTACCGAATTTACCGAGTAATCCGTCGTAACGGCCGCCTTTTACGATGGCATCGCCCACACCATAGGTATACGCCTTAAAAATAATTCCGGTATAATAATTATGCTTGCTCAACATACCCAAATCAAAAGAAATATATTTATCATAGCCTCTTTTTGCAAGCAAAGCCTTAATGGCAAGCAATCTTTCTACTGCACCAACAGATTTCGGATTGTTTGCTTTCTTCATCATCTCTTCCATATCGGTATCCGAGATATAAAGTTTGGAAATTGCTTCAAACTGGGCGACAATATCTTTATCCAGGCCTTTATTCTTTAAGAATTCTCTTGTTCCGAAGTAATTCTTGGATGAAATATGGGCTTTGATTTCAAGTTGAGTCTCTTCATCCAAATTTGCCGCTTCACAAATGCCCTTAAAATAAGAACTGTTTCCTACACTAATTTGAAAATCTTTTAAGCCGCATGCCTTTAAACCTTCAATGACCAAAGACAAGGCTTCTGCATCTGCTTCCGGGCCGGAATCATTAATCAATTCAATACCCATCTGGGTAGTTTCTTTTAATTTACCCTGTAATTCAGAGGTATTAACAAAGGAATTGCCTTCATAGCAGAATCTCAAAGGCACTTCTTCCTCCATAAAATATTTGGCTGCACATCTTGCAATTGCCGGTGTAAAGTCAGGCTTCAAAACCAACGTATTTCCCTCTTTGTCAAAGAATTTATATAAATCTTTGGAGGGTACGGTTCCGATATCCTTGGAAAAAACATCAAAAAATTCAAATGTCGGTGTCTGGATATTTTTATAACCGTAACGACGGAGAACCGTCATTAAGTTCTTGCCAACCTGCTCTTTTTCCAATAATTCACGACCATAGATATCTCTTACGCCGTCGGGTGTATGTAATAATGAAATACTCATATTGATACCTCTTTGCTTTAATGAATTAAAGTGCTAATTCGCTAGCACAATAAAAAGTATAGTGTATTTACATTATTTTGTCAACATAATATTTTTACGAACCGTTTATATATATTACGCTTTAAAATATTATAGTGCTAAAATATCCAATTTTCCGGCTTTTCACAAATAATTTCCTGTTCGGATAGATATGAAAGTTTTCCGTTCATTTTAGGGAATAAAAGTCGGTATGCATGTAATTTTTGCCCTGTTGTTTTTCGTTTGGTTCCGTCTTTTCCGTTATATTTCACATCACCAACCAAAGGATATCCTAACTTCTCCATCTGTGCACGGATTTGATGGGTTTTACCCGTAAAAAGTTCAACTTCCAGTTCGGTACAATCATTTTCATTGAAATATTGAATCGGTTTCATTCCTGTTTTAATAGGTTTTACTTTATCTTGTAATCCGACAGGAACCTGTTCCATTTCATTATAAACCGTTACTTTATTATTTTTCTCATCTTTACAAAGATATGCTTCATAAACACCATCAAGTTCACATTTTCCGTGAACGAAACATCGATAAAACTTATGAAGACTTCTATCTTTAAGAATGCTAGCCATCTCTTGGCTTCCCAGTAAAGTTTTGGAGCACACAAGAAGTCCGGATGTATTACGGTCCAAACGATTACATACAGACGGCTTAAATGTTTTTAAATCTTCCTCTGTAATGATTTCTTCATCTAAAAGATAACCGATTAACCATTCATTCGCAGACAAATCATTTCCTTCTGCTCTTTGGCTAAGAACTCCGGCCGGTTTATTGATAAAAAGTACATCATCAAATTCAGAAACAACCAGAATGCCTTTTAAATCAGCATAGGCTTTGTAATAAAGTGCATTTTGAGTTGATTTAAAATCCTGTACCCCGATAAACTTCTCAATCGTTTCTTCTGCAAGAAACAACTTGATGCTGTCGCCTTTCTTGATTTGTTCATTTCCGGTGACTTTTTTACCGTTTAATACAATATTCTTTTTTCTCATCATTTTATATAGAAAAGAATTGGGTGCTTCCTTTAAATATTTGTGAAGAAACTTATCCAGGCGTTGTCCGGCCTCCAACTCTTTTACAATGAGTTCGCGCATAAAAGATTACACTCCGATGGTAAAATATAATATTTAAGTCATATATTTTAATACATAAACATATTTAAACATTAACAATTTATTCTACCACAAAACATATAAAACAACAAGTAAACGAAAAAAGCTCCCATCTGTCGACAAGAGCCTTATTTTCTTATTCTGCTTCTGTGATATTGCCAAACATATTGGCACCTTCTATCGTTTTAAAATCAGTGGATAATTCGCCGGAATTGGTACTAAACTGATTCGGGTGATTCATAGGAGGCTGTATCCCTTCCGGCATTTCAAAATTTTCAGGGAATTCGGGTGCTTCCGGCATTTCGCCGAAATCACCGTTTTCCGGGAAATCCGGTGGCATCATTTCACCGGGGGATAAGCCCTCAGGCATCTCAGGTCTTCCGCCTGAGTTCATACCACCTCCGGGACCACCCTGCATTCCGATCATACTCTGTCCAGCCAACGGTGTTTCACCGCTCCACAAGGTGTAGGTTCCTTCTTTTAAATGAAAACTACTGAATATAAGAACGGAATATCTGTTTTCGGGTGCATACTCCATAACCGTTTCACCGGATGCATCTTTTAAATAAATCGTATCTGCACCATCATAGGCCTGTGCGAATTGAAATACAGCATAGGTCTGTCCGCCGTCCTCAATATGGTCAAGCATATGTCCGGTAGCCATAACTGTTCCGCCGTTAATATAAATTCCCATATCCGAATCGATGCCCGCATCGGCGCTGTCAGAGCATGCCTCAGCCATAACTGTACCGTCATTAATAACCAGCCAGCCGTTGGAATCAATACCGTCTCCTTCTCCGGTGTCCCCGGTTACGATAATTCTAAGTACACCGCCGTTTATGGTTGTAACAGAAATACCGTCTTCATTGGTATTAATACCGTCATTTCCGGAATTAATGTTAATATTTCCCCCGTTTATGGTCAAATGCATCTCACTGTCTAAGCCTTCATTCTCTGCATTAATGTTTAAAATTCCCGTCCCTTGATTATCACCGCTTATGTTCATGGACATTTTGGAATAAAATGCAGCATCATATTTGTGAAGTTTCTTGGCATCTTCCACCTCGGTTCCGGCATCATTTAATTCAACGCTGTCCGGTTTATATATTCTGGCAACATATGAACCGTTCACCGTATTTGATGTTCCGTCAGCAATTAAAACATTGGCTCCCGCGGCAGAAGTGTCTACCTCATAAGTCGCCTCCTCTTCATCGGCATTTCCGCATTCATACACATTATAAAAGATGATGGCAGGTGCAACTTCACAGGTAATATCAACATCGTTAAGAATCAATGTAACCACTGCCTCCGGGTCATCTTCTGCATCTTCACCCAAATCAATTGCAATCTGTCCTTTGGACAATTCGCCCGTAAGACAATAGGTTCCGGATTCTGATATATGCACCACCGTATGAGCAAAAGCCTCTTCTTCGGTATGAGCATCCGATTCACTGCCTTCTCCGTAAGTAAAATCATGACCGGCTTCATAGTACACAATATCATTTGCAATATAAACCGCCGCATCCGTATTTGTTCCGATACTTTCACCGTCTGCCTTTATTCCGGCATCGCTTAATTCGATTTGTATCGCACCCTCAAAGACAGATGCCTCATTTGAATGATTGCATCCTGTAAATGTAGCAATTATTGCTGTCATAATAGCAATAATAATAATTCTTTTCATGGTTATATCCTTTCAAACATAAAGAGCGCAAGATACTTTTATAAAAATATCCTACGCTCAAAATGTTATGATATTGTGATTAAAAAATCAAGTATTTATGTATTAATCCCAAAAACACCAACCTAAAATCTTAGTGAAGATTTCTGTGTAACAGTCTATGTTCCTGACCATTAATTACTTCTTCAAATACATGTCCGATCACCGGATTATCAGATGCAAAACGAATCTGCGATTCACGATCAACTGCATAGATTCCTTTTGCACGTGCTTTCTTGGTTCTGGGACCTACAGGAAGAGGTTGACCACCACCAACAATACATCCTCGCTTACAAGCCATTACTTCCACGAAGTCATACTGTGCTTCTCCGGATTTAATGCTTTCCAAAAGTTTTCCAGCATTGGCCAGACCATGAACTACAGCAATTTTCACTTCTCTGTCGCCTAACATAATGCTGGTTTCTTTGATATCGTCGTTACCGCGTACACCGGAATACTGAATCTGCGAAAGCGCCTGATAGCCCTTATCTACGGAAAGATGTCTTAACACCGCCTCGGTTACACCACCGGTTACGCCAAAGATTGCAGCCGCACCGGACGCCATACCAAAAGGCATATCCAGAGCTTCGCTGTCAATTTCATCAAACTTAATACCGGCCTGACGAATCATACGAATCAATTCAACAGAAGTGATAACACGATCTGTATCCTGTCTGCCATCTGTAAAGTTGTCAGGACGAAGAATTTCGCCCTTCTTTGCGGTACAAGGCATTACAGACACTACAAAGGTCTTCTTACCTTCTTTTTCATCTGCTTCTGCAAAATAATCCTTGATGACTGCAGAGAACATACCCTGAGGCGAACGACAGGTTGAAATATTACCTGCAAAATCAGGATATTTGGTTTCGCAATACTTCACCCAACCGGGACAGCAAGAAGTAAAAAGAGGAAGATTTTCGTTCTTTTCTAATCTCTCTGCTAACTCCTTAGATTCTTCTAAAATTGTTAAATCAGCACCGAAGTTGGTATCATAAATCTTATCAAATCCCATCAAACGCATAGCAGCAACAATTTTACCCATTGTATTGGTTCCCTTAGGAAAACCAAACTGGTCACCAACCGCAACACGAACCGCAGGAGCAATCTGTGCCACCACTCTGACATTAGGATCCATAATTGCATTCCAAACGTCCGTAACATTGGTACGGATGGAAATTGCACCGGTAGGACAAGCCACACGACACTGTCCGCAACCAACGCAATCGGTTTCGTTCAAGGGCTTATCAAAAGCAGGCTGCACCTGCATATTGGAACCGCGATGTGCAAAATCAAGCGCACCAACGCCCTGAATTTCTGCACAAGTTCTTACACAGTCACCACAGAGAATGCACTTATTCGGGTCTCTTACCACAGAAGGTGAACTAATATCAATAGGCATACGCTTACGATTGTTTAAGAAACGCACCGCATGAATCCCCACCTTAAAAGCAATCTTCTGCAACTCACAGGTACCGTTCTTGGTACAGGTTGTACAATCACGACAATGTGATGACAATAAAAGTTCAACGATTAATTTTCTATATTTCTGAATTTTTCTGGTATTGGTTCTGATTACCATGCCGGGTCTGGGCTGTTCGGAACAGGAAGCAAGAATTCTTCCTCTCTCGTCTTCCACCATACACATACGGCAAGCACCGTAAACCGATAATTCTGAATGATAACAAAATGTAGGCAAATCAATGCCTGCCTTACGAATTAGGGATAAAATATTCTTTTCCCCTTCAATAGGCACACTTTTGCCATCTATTGTAATATAATCCATTTCCTATGTACCCCCTACTGAATTGTAATCGCACCGAACGGGCAGGCACTTTCACAAGCACCGCACTTGATACATTTCGCACCGTCGATGGTATAAGGATTTTTGATAACGCCGGAAATTGCACCAACAGGACAATTTCTTGCACACTTTGAGCAACCCTTACATTTTTCAGGGTCAATCACGTAGGTCTTTAAGGCCTGACAATTGCCGGTACGACACTTTTTGTCTACAACATGTTCTACATATTCATCACGGAATAATCTCAACGTACTAAGCACAGGCAACGCCGCACTTTTACCGAGACCACAAAGAGCGGTATCCGTAATTGCAGTACCTAATTCCTGCAAAATATCCAACTGTTCCAAAGTACCGCGTCCTGCCACAATATCTTCTAAGATTTCAAGCATACGCTTGGTACCTTCACGACAGGGAATACACTTACCGCAACTTTCATTCTGGGTAAAATTCATAAAGAATCTGGCAACTTCTACCATACAGGTATCTTCGTCCATAATAACAAGACCGCCGGAGCCGATCATAGCACCCATTTTCTTTAAAGAATCAAAGTCCAAAGCCACATCCAAATGATCGCCAATCAGACAACCGCCCGAAGGTCCACCAATCTGAACCGCCTTAAACGCCTTATCATTCTTAATACCGCCGCCAATTTCATAAACAATTTCACGAAGCGTGGTACCCATGGGAACTTCAATCAAACCTGTATTGTTAATACTTCCGGTTACAGCAAAAGCCTTGGTTCCCGGGCTTCCTTCCGTACCAATTCCTTTGAACCATTCTGCTCCATTTGAAATAATCATAGGCACGTTAGCATATGTTTCAACATTGTTTAAAACAGTAGGTTTACCAAATAAGCCTTGTTCTACGGTACGAGGCGGTTTTGTACGAGGCATACCTCTTTCACCCTCAATAGAGGCTGTAAGGGCACTGCCTTCACCGCATACGAATGCTCCTGCACCACGGTTAATATGTAATTTGAAACTAAAATCTGTTGCAAGGATGTTATCACCTAATAAGCCTGCTTCTTCCGCCTGTTCGATGGCAATTTTTAAACGGCTGATTGCCAAAGGATATTCCGCACGCACATAAATATAACCTTCCTGTGCACCGGTAGCATAAGCCGCAATCAACATACCTTCAATCATTTTATGAGGATCGCCTTCCATAATGCTTCGATCCATAAAAGCACCCGGGTCACCTTCGTCACCGTTACATACTACATAACGGATGGTCTCGGCCTGTCTGGCAACCTGTTTCCATTTATAACCGGTCTGGAAACCACCGCCACCGCGGCCACGTAAATTAGATTCTAAAACTTCGTTCACAACATCTTCAGGTGACATTTCAAACAAAGCCTTCTCCAATGCAGAATATCCGCCTACTGCCAAATATTCGCTGATGTGTTCGGAATCAATATGACCACAGTTCTTTAATACCAAACGGGTTTGTTTCGCATAAAAAGGAATTTCTTCCTGTGCTTTATATTTAACGCCATCGCGTTCATAAAGCAAACGTTCCACGGGTTCGCCTTTTAAAATGGTGGTGTTGAAAATTTCTTCACAATCTTCCTCTTTTACCTTAATATAAAGTAAATTAGAGGGTTCAATACGAACCAAAGGTCCCATTTCGCAGAAACCGTGACAACCACTTTTCTTTACATTCCCTGCAGATGCAGTATGCGAAGGACATTCTCCGTTCGGACCGTGAGCAACGCCTGCACCGAATATAACATCAACATCTAAACCGGCTTCTTTTACAAGTGCACACATTTTATCATAAATTTTAGCAGAACCACCGGCAAGACATCCGGTACCTGCACAAATTAAAATACGAAATTTCTGTTGTTCCAAAGCAACCTTAGCCTGATTGCGGGCATTCATCAAATCCTGTCTGTTCTTTAACATTCGCTCTCACCTCGCAATTCCTTAATTAAGGCTGTTACCTTTTCAGGCGTCATTGCCGCATGTACTTCATCATTCACCGTAAGAACAGGTGCAAGACCGCATGCACCAAGACAAGACACGGTTTCTACCGTAAAAAGCATGTCTGCAGTAGTATGCTGTCCTTTCTCCAATTTTAGTTCTTTATACAACTGTTCCAAAATTGCGGTTGATTTACGAACATGACATGCAGTTCCGTCACATACTTTAATTAAATACTTTCCTTTTTGTTCAAAAGAAAAATTCTCATAAAATGTTGCAACGCTGTATGCCTTTGCTTCCGTAATATTCAATTTGCCTGCAATATATGTAAGCAACTCAGGAGGCAAATAGCGATATTCTGCCTGTACATCCTGAATAATTGGAATTAACCATTTGGGTTCTGTGCCATAATTGGCTATGATCTCGTCAGTTTTGTCATACATGGACTTTTCCAACATAACCCTTCCTCCTTTTTCTTCCGTGTTTTAAATACACATCTTTTCTATTATAGCATTATTTTAATTTCTTTCGTAGGTGTTTTTATAAATTATTATGTAAAATATTTTGATTTTGATAAAAAATATCAATCCAATGTCATTATTTTGATAAAAAGAACAGATATTTATTTTTAGTAAAACAAGTTTCCAAAATAACACCAATATTTACATAGATAAATTTAATAACAGACGATACATCGCTTTCTCATTGTCTGTTGTTTCCGGCAAATCTTCACATAACTGACGAAAACGCTCGATGTACTTGTATTCATCCGTAAATATTTTAACATTAATACCGGAAATACCGTTCTTTTTCATATACTCTTCAAAGTGTTCTTTGCATTTCTTGCAGTCGCATTTTTCCCACGGAGTGTATGCAATCAAAGCACCTTTACAAACGCAGGCGGCGCTCAAAGGATAATTTTTTTCATAACTGGTCAGATAAAAATCAAAACCGGCAAGCAAGTCATCCTTTTTATCTCCTGCAATTTTCATAATTTCTTCATAAAAATGTACAGTGCAACTGAATTTTTCCGCTTTCATAAAAAGAATCATGGAAACAAGTAATTTTGCCACCGGAAGCATTCCAAGAACCGCAATCACAGTTAAAATAGTAGCATATTTCGTCAGCCAAAAATATCCGATCAAAAAGATTGCGGCACAAACTGCCAGCATTATCAATGCCAGCAACCCTTGTTTGATTGCCTGTTTCTTTAAATATCCAAAACTACCTTTTCCTTTTTCTACCATTGTATTGTTCCTTCCCCGATACTGTTTTCTTTTTCGCATCGGATTGTACATTCTTACTGTTTTTATTTTTCTTTGTGTTTTGGGGAACACGATTCTTTTGTGAGGATTTCTCCGATATTCCATGCAAAACCTGTTTTTCTTTGGATAATTTCCTTGGGCGTATCAAGCATTTATCACCAAAACCGATTAAATCCATACGTCCGCACTTTTGCAGTGCTTCTTTTACCAAATCATAGTTTTCAGGATTCGAATATTGAATCAATGCACGTTGCAATGCTTTTTCGTGCGGATTTTTTGCTACATATACCTTTTTACTGTCTCTCGGATCAATTTCGGTATAGTACATTACGGTTGATAATGTAGACGGCGTGGGATAAAAATCCTGAACCTGTTCAGGAATATAACCGGTATCCCGGATATACTCCGCCAATGCTACGGCATCTTTCAATGTACTTCCCGGATGCGAACTCATAAAATACGGTACCAAAAACTGATTCTTCTTTAATTCTTTATTATACTTTTCGTATTTTGTCACAAACCGTTTGTATACTTCATGACGCGGCTTACCCATTTTATCCAAGACTGCATCGGATACATGTTCCGGTGCCACTTTTAACTGACCGCTGACATGGTGTTCTACAAGTTCCTTTAAAAATGCATCATCCCGATCTGCAAGCAAATAGTCAAAACGTACTCCCGAACGCACAAAAACTTTTTTTACCTTCTTTAACCCACGTAATTTACGCAAAAGTGCAATATAGTCGCTGTGATCCGCATCTAAATTTTTGCAGGGTGTGGGAAACAGGCATTTTTTATTTTTGCATGCCCCTGTCTTTAACTGATTTTTACAGGAAGGATGCCTAAAGTTTGCGGTAGGGCCTCCTACATCATGAATATATCCCTTAAAATCAGGCATATTGATGATTTGTTCTGCTTCCTCAATCAGAGATTCGTGGCTTCTGACCTGCAGAATTCTGCCTTGATGGAACGCAAGAGAACAAAAATTACAGGAACCAAAACATCCGCGGTTACTGGTCAGCGAAAAGCGCACCTCTTCAATCGCCGGGACACCACCCTTCGTAATATAAGAAGGGTGAATTGCCCGCATATAGGGCAAACGATACACCTCATCCATTTCGCTCTCGCTTAAGGGTAATGCAGGCGGATTTTGAATGATAAAACAATGGTCCGTATATTTTTCGACTAAAGTACGTCCGTTAATCGGATCTGCATTTTGGGATTGAACCAAAAAACTTTCACCATATTTCTTCTTATCTGCCAACATTTCATCATAGGTGGGTAGAAATAAGGTTTCTTCATAATCTTCCGTTAACACCTTGCGTTTATATACCGTTCCCGGAATATATGTAATATCTTTTACCGGTATCCCCGCATTCAATGCATCAGCAATTTCAACGATACTTTTCTCGCCCATACCATAAGAAATCAGGTCAGCACCGCTCTCTAAAAGAATTGATTTACGGAAAGAATCCGACCAGTAATCATAATGGGCAAAACGACGCAAAGACGCTTCAATACCTCCGATAATAATCGGAATATCCTTGCAATGTTTGCGTATCATACTGCAATATACAATTACCGCACGGTCAGGACGTCTTCCAATCTCGCCGCCCGGAGTATAGGCATCTTTGGTGCGTCTTTTTTTAGACACATAATAATGATTTACCATAGAATCCATATTTCCGGAAGACACCAAAAAAGCCAGTCGCGGTATCCCCAACGCTAAAATCGAATCCGGATTACGAAAATCCGGTTGGGCTAAAATACCTACGGTATAACCATTATGTTCCAACACTCTTCCGATGATTGCCATACCAAAAGAAGGGTGATCGATATACGCATCACCGCAAACATAAACAAAATCCAATTGGTTGATCCCTCTTGCCTGCAAATCCTCTTTGCATATGGGCAAAAATCCCGTGTTGTTCATTTTTTTACTCTTTCCAAATAAATCTGTACTTTCGTGGATTAAAAATAACTTTTTTTATAAGTTTAAACCGGCATTTTCAAACTGCCTGCTTTTAAATCCTTTAATTCTGCCTCTGTCAATGGCCGGTATTCACCGGGATTTAAATTCGGATCCAATACCAGACTGCCCATACTCAAACGCTTCAGTTCGGTTACTTTATTTCCAACAGCCTGCATCATACGTTTTACCTGATGGAATCGTCCTTCCCGAATGGTTAAATACAGTTCGTTTTCTTTTTTACCTTCTCTTGCAAGCGCAGGTAGTGTCATTTTATCATCCCCGATATCCACACCCTGACGCAAATGTTCCATTTGAGTATGTGTTACATTTGTTTCACAGGTCACATAATAGGTTTTATCCACGTGCTTCCTTGGCGACAAAAGATTATGAGACAACTCACCGTCATTTGTCAAAAGCAATAAACCGGTAGTATCTTTATCCAAACGTCCCACCGGAAACAAATCTTTTCTGTCTTCCTTTGCCAAACAATCCAAAACCGTTTTGTCAAGATTATCTTCCGTGGCAGAAACCACACCTGCCGGTTTATAAAGCATTATATAGCGATATTTTATTAATTCAATTCGTTTTCCTCGGCATACAATCACATCTTTTGTTTCATCAATCACTTCGTCACCACTTCGTGCTTTGCAATCATTTATAGTGACCAAGCCTTTTTTGATTAAAACTTTTACCTGACTGCGACTTCCCACTCCGGCATTGCCCAAAAATTTATCCAGCCTCAACTCTTTCTCCATTTCCTTTATTGTCTTTAACATTTAAAATACAATATCACATACGGGGTCTACTTCACCATAAAAACATGTTCTTCGAAGCTTTTATCACTCATAAACTAAAATAAAAAACCATGAATTATAAAAAAATCATCTTATCTGTAATTATTATAACAATAATCATTGAAATTTTAGTGTTTCCCGGGGAAGCAATGTCTTATGCTGCCACCGGACTTACGTTGTGGTTTAATAATATGATACCGGCACTTTTTCCTTTTATGGTACTGTCGGGACTTATTATACGATTAGACCTTGCGCCATCCATTCTTGCATTTTTGCACCCTGTCATGTATAAAATTTTTCGCACCAATATTTACTGCGAATATGCTATCCTTATGGGCTTCCTATGCGGTTATCCCATGGGAGCGGTCATTATAAAAGATTTGCTTACACAAGATAAAATCACTTTAAAACAGGCAGATTACCTGTTGTCTTTTTGTAATAATATCGGGCCTGTTTTCTTTTGCAGTCTTGTATTGCCGATTTTTGAAAGTGAATATCACAAAATTCTGCTTTTTGGCATGTACGGTATTCCGTTATTATACGGACTTTTTCTGCGTTACACCTTTTTTCGCAAAGCATTTCAGGTAAAAACACCGGAACAATCCGTTAAGAAACACATCACACCTACACAACAAGACACTACAACTTTCACAATTGCTTTTACCGATTCTCTCAACCAAGCCGTTAGTGCATCATTACTTCTGGGTGCCTGCATGATTTTCTTTAATATGCTTCGTTTCCTACCCATGCATTATTGCAAAGATAACATTCTTGTATCCGCCATTTTATCCTGGTTATTAGAAGTAAACGGAGCACTTTTTATGACAAAAGACTTATATGAATATGGGCTGAAAATGACATCTTTATTGCTGGTTCCCTTTTTAACTGTTGGAGGTTTATCCTGTTTATGTCAAACTGTCGGAATTTTATCATCCACCCGATGTAATATATTAAAATATCTTCTTCATAAAAGCATACAATGGCTTATTTGGCTGATTGTTACGCTCCTTTGGCTTCTGACTGATATTCTTCGACAATTTTATGTTTGGAGCGCTGTTGCATAAATAAAACAATTACCGTCACAATTCCCCAAATACTGCCCACAATAAGCACAATTGTTGCCGCACTTTTAATTTCCGGCGGTAATTCGTCGGCAAATGTTTCAATATCATCTAAAACACTTGTAATAAATTCGGTAACAATATCTTCCTCACGAAGTACCGGACCATCATAAGGGAATAAAAGTTCATTCAAATCATAAACTTCACTGTCTGTATATAAGCCGTATGCATTATAGGCTCGTACAACAAAACTATTATCAGTTGAAGGATACGCTTGGGTTACAAAATCCACTTCATGATTGGTATAAAACGGTAACTTATTTGAGAACGTTTTACCACCGTTAAAGGAATACTGATAATACACCATAGTACTTTCTTCTTCAGCAACCTTAAGATGCAAACTCAATTGATGATTATTTTCATTATAGTCAACAATATCAAGGGATACTTCCGAAGGCGGTGTAACATCTTCTGTCAATAAATGCTCCGGCAATTTGGTATTCGACACATAATGTCTGGAGTAATCTACCCCCAATTCTTCAGAAGATAATTTATAGGCCATGGCAACTGCCGTAGCATCAATGCGTCCCAGTCTGTCCAAGGCTGCATCCGTATCATAAAAAGCATATTCTTCCGCCCTGTCCAGATAACAATGTTCCACAATCACTGCCGGAATCTGAAAATCAGCACTTTCACGAATAATGCCGTAATAATCTGTACCTTCATCATTTAATCTGGTAAAACAGCCACGTTTAGCAATGCCATACTCCTTTAATAACATCTGTTCAATCTTTGCAAAATGCTCGGCTTCCTGTTTCAATCCTCCTGTGGAAGAAATCCACATTTCGCTACCGCGCAAATCATGAGCCTCCGACATATTAAAATGAAGGCTTAAGACGATGTCCGCTTTCATATCTCTTGCAAATTTGGCGCGGTCCAATAATTCAATGCTTTCGTCTCCGGTTCTTGTCAAATAAACGACAACACCTTCATATTTCTCTAATTCTTCTTTCATTGCAACGGCAACTTTCATGGTTGCCTCTTTTTCTATGACTCCATTGTATCTTGCTCCCATATTAGTGCCGCCATGCCCGGGATCAATCACAATTATGACATCTCTTTTGGCTTCTGCCGTAATATCCAATTGAACCCATAGACATAAACACAGTAATATCAAAAAAGTCACAGAGATCCAAAACTTTTTATACATCTATTAAATTCCTGTTCTAATCTTTTTTCTTTCCGGATTCATTATCTGTATCCATTTTTATAATCATAAAAATACCGGTTCCTTCCTTTTAAGAAACCGGTACTTTCCACTTATCTTATAACATATCCAAATTAATTTCTCCGGTAGTTGATTCAGTTACCTGAGGGTTGCTTCCGACAGATGCTTCATCACCGTTTCCGCCGGATGCCGCAGGTTGTAAATCATCACGATTTGCTTTTACAATCTGATAATAGTGATTTAATGAATTCTGCAAATCCTGATATCTTGCATTGTTTGAGTCAATAGAAGATACAAGAATCTGCTCAATGTTTGCAAGCATATCATCGGTATACTGAATTGCAGAATCTCTTACCTGGTTTGCTTCGATGGTAGCTTTGTCAATAATTTCCTGAGCCTGATATGTAGCGCAGGCAACTACTTCATCTGCCTGTGCATATGCCTGGAGCATAATCTGATGCTCACTTAACAACTGATTCGTCTTATTACTTGCATCATTGATAAGTGCCTCTGCCTTCGCTTTGGCATCATTCATAATGGCATCTTTATTTGCAATAATCTTACGTAACTGATTAATTTCTTCCGGTGTCTGCTTACGTAAGGCATCAATGATACCTTCGATTTCTTCTTTATCTACAATAATCTTGGAAGAATCCATGAATTTTGTTTTTGCTTCGTCTACGCACTGCTGAAGTTCATCAATTAACTGCTCAATTTTACTTACCATCTCTTTTATCTCCCTCTTTTACTGATATCCATATTTTTCGTATAGTTTATTTGCTACATACTCCGGCACACATTTTGAAATATCACCATTAAAACTTGCAATTTCACGAACCGTGCTGGCACTTAAGAACGAATATGCCAAATCTGTTGTCAAAAATACAGTTTCCAGTTCCCCGTCCGTTAATAAGGAATTGGTTTGTGCCAAATGCAATTCATAATCAAAATCCGTTACCGCGCGAAGTCCGCGAATCAAAACTTTAACGTTCTTGCTCTTAGCATATTCACTGGTCAAACCGCTAAAACTATCCACTTCAACATTGGGAATATTCTTTGTTGTCTCTTCTAGCATTTTAACACGTTCTTCTACAGAAAACAACGGAGTTTTTGCGCTATTATTCAAAACACTTACAATTATTTTGTCGAAAAGGCCGGACGCGCGCTTAATAATGTCCAAATGACCGTTTGTAACCGGATCAAAACTGCCGGGATAAATGGCGACTCGCATTTTTATTTCCTCCTGATAAACACATGCTGACATGTTTTATATTCTTTGATTTTATATACTTCAAGACCGATATCTTCCGCAAAATCAAAATCAGCCTCCAAATCACATTCTACCACGATAATCGAATCTTCATTCAAATACTTCCAGTTGGCCAGGAACTGTAACACCTGTACCTCTGCATGTTCCACATAAGGAGGATCCATAAAAATCACATCCACCGTCTCATTTATGGAATTTTGCAGGGCAAAAAGCACGTCCTGCTTCAAAACAGTAGCTTTCTCTATTAATTTAGTATGATTCAGATTATCAATAATACATTTATGTGCTGCAGTATTATTCTCTACAAAATACGCTTTTTTCGCGCCGCGGCTTAAGGCTTCAATGCCGATTCCGCCGCTTCCGCTGTAAAGGTCAACGAACACTGCACCGCCCAAATCGGACTGTAATACATTAAACAACGTCTCTTTATACTTATCCGTTGTAGGTCTTGTATGATTGCCGGGCGGAGTCTTTAATTGAAGACTTCTCGCCGAACCTGCTATTACTCTCATAAGTTCACTTCCTAATTCCACCTATTTTCTAAAAACATAAATCGAAATGAGTTATCTTTATTGCCTGTTAATTCTGAATTAAAAACAGCATACATACCAATATCATTTCTTCCGCTATTTAATTCATTGAGTTGATAATATCTGTCATTATTATATTTTATCTCGGTAAAAGCATGCTCTAAATCAACAACATGATTGGGTAAAGAGGCTGGTACCACAGGTAATTTATCAATTGGATAATATATGTAGAATATATTATCCTCCTCAAACTCTCCGTCTACATAAATTGCTTCCGTGCCAATATCTTTCAGCATCGCATATCCGTCCCAATCCGCTTGATTGATATCATCTGCTGTTAAATAATCCGGCGCAATTGATACCGTATATTCCGATACGTCTTTGCCGGTACATAAATAATAAAAATTACCGCACTGGCCGATTGATAACTTGTACTCATAAATTTCTTCGTTCAAAGAAGTATGAATATATTCAACCGCACCGGTCATATATAAAGCACAATTATAAACATAGTCCTCAAAGGTTTCATAATATTCATAACCATACCTTTTAGCGTAACAAGTATTCATATCTGCCTCTGTTTCATGTGATGTAAAAAGCAAATCAATACCTTCCCGATGAAAAAAATCATCATCCGTTTCTGCAATTTGTACAAGATCCACATCTCCAACAAAACGAATTACACATTCAAAAGAATTATATTCATTGATTAAATCAAATGCATTATTACCATCATAAAATTGATCATAATAAAACATCATATTCTCCGCATGAAAACTCTCCGGATAAACTTCATATACATATAAATTTACTTGAGACGGTCTTATACCAAAAACATCGGCCGCATGGTCTGCTACTGCGTTCTCAATATCTGTTTTTTGATAACTATCGCAATAATTATATGGGTTAAGAGATAAATTAATATCATAAATATAAACCAAAAATTCACGTCCGTTATATTCCATTGTGACCATGGCATCTTTTTTTCCGCGCTCGTAAACATCCCCCAGTTCAACCCAAAGAACAGATGGCGTAAAACCGTATTTATCTTCTATATATTGTATCGCTGCTTTTTGGGCTGAATTTTCTTCAATACTGTTATTTGAAATCAAATTATTATTCGAATGATTCGAATTTCCCTGAAGAAAAAAACATCCGCTAAAGCATATACAACATACAATCATCATAAGTAAAATCAATACTATGTTACGTTTCATTACAAATTCCTTTTTTAGATAGAACTATACTCTGACTTTTACACCTTTGCTGTCTCTCTTGCCAAGTTTAATTTTATTCAACTCAATCTTCTTACCATTGTATTCAATACTGCTCTCTACGGCATTCTTTGAGAAGTGAACCTGATCAATCAACGCCTTTCCGTTTAACTTCATACCGCGAACACCGATGGCAGCCTTCTTCTTCTCCGGAATTTCTTCCAGCGGGAAGCGCAAGAAATAACCATCGTTTGATATCAAAATCATATTGCGCTGTTCTTTTAACACTTCCACACATACCACTTCGTCGCCATCCGCAAGTTTGGTCGCTGCAACGGAACGTTTAGCTACATCAAATTCGCCGCCGTCAACCACTTTTACCATAGCAGTCTTGGTTACGAATACAAGACGATAAAGATTTAACTCTGTCTGGCTTGTAGCGCAAAGAATCCGCTCATTCTGTGAAGAATACGGGCTGATATTATCAATGGGAACACCTTTATCTCTGAGTTTTCCGAAAGGTATATCAGATACTTTAATGGTATACAACTGTCCCTTGTCCGTAAAAATACACATTCTGCCGGTATTTTTACATACAAAGACATACTTATTCTCAGTTTCAATGGTATCTTTGTTACGCTCATAGGTTGCCTTATCTACGCTCTTAACGTATCCAAAGCGGTCAACCATAACATAAACATCCATTTCTTCCGGTTTCTTTTCTTCATAAACCGCTTCCGCAGCATTTTCAATTGCTGTACGGCGTGCTCTGCCGTACTCTTTCTTGAAATCCTCAAGTTCCTTAATGATTACCTGTGTCATGGAACTTTTACTGTCAAGAATATCCTCATAACGATAAATATTCGCCATGGTCTGGTCATGTTCCGCAATCAAAGCCTGGATTTCCAAACCAATCAACTTATATAAACGCATTTCAAGAATGGCATTTGCCTGACGCTCGCTAAACATCAACTGCTGTGCCATGATTTTAGATTCCTTGGACTTAAACTTAATGCCGTCGGTAATACCTTCCACAAGGCACTTCTTTGCCATGGCACGGTCCTTGGAACCGCGTAAAATCTCAATAATCAAATCAATGACGTTACATGCCTTAATTAAACCTTCCTGTACCTCGCGCTTTTCATTCTCTTTGGCCAAAAGATTGGTATATTTGCGATGATTTACTTCATAACTAAAATCCACACAATGCTTAATTACCTGCTTTAAGCCTAAAGTTTCAGGCTTTCCGTCGGCAATTGCAAGCATATTAACACCAAAAGTATCCTCAAGACGGGTCTTTTTATAAAGCATATTCTTGAAGTTCTCGACATCAGTATCCTTCTTTAATTCAATAACAATACGAATACCTTCTTTGGAAGACTGGTTCGTAATATCAACAATATCCGTTGTTTTCTTGGTCTCATATAATGCCGCAACATCCTGTAAAAACTTGGAAATATTGGCACCGATCATAGTATAAGGAATCTCTGAAATCACAAGGTTAATATGGCCACCCTTGCCCTTTTCCACATCCACTTTACCGCGGATTTTTACCTTGCCCACACCTGTTTCGTAGATTTCAAGCAAATCATCCTGATTAATAACGATACCGCCGGTAGGAAAATCAGGTCCCTTCACATATTTCATCAATTCCCTTGTGGTAATATCGGGATTGTTCATATATGCCTTGGTAGCATCGATGACTTCCGCAAGATTATGAGGCGGAATGCTGGTTACCATACCAACCGCAATACCTTCTGCACCGTTTACAAGTAGATTCGGGATTTTAACCGGTAAAACCGAGGGTTCCTTCTCTGTTTCATCAAAGTTCGGGATAAAATCCACCACGTCCTTGTCCAAGTCCGCAAGAAATGCTTCCTGGGTGATTTTATGAAGGCGGGCTTCGGTATAACGCATTGCCGCAGCGGAATCACCTTCGATATTACCGAAGTTACCGTGGCCATCCACCAAAGGAAGTCCCTTTTTAAAATCCTGAGTCATAACAACCAAAGCATCGTATATGGAACTGTCACCGTGAGGATGATATTTACCCATAGTATCACCTACAATACGGGCACTTTTACGATAAGGTTTGTCATATTTAATTCCGAGTTCATGCATATCATAAAGCGTACGTCTCTGAACGGGTTTTAAACCGTCACGTACATCAGGCAACGCACGGGCAACAATAACGCTCATGGCATAGTCAATGTAGGACTTCTGCATCACCTCGGAATATTCGGTTTTGATTATCTTTTCAGCCATTGATTAGCTCCATTCTTATTGTAAAACTATCATTTCGGCAATCTATATAAATTGCCACTATTTGTACTTCTAAAATTCTTAAACATCCAATTCCGCATCATTTGCATGCTCGTAGATAAACGCCTTACGAGGAGGAACTTCCGTACCCATAAGCAATTCCGTCATGCGGTTTGCCATTCCGGCGTCTTCAATCTGAACTAGTTTCAGGTTACGGGTTTCCGGATTCAATGTGGTCTCCCATAACTGTTCTGCATCCATTTCACCAAGACCTTTGTAGCGCTGTAAGGTAAAAGGTCCCTTGTGTTTTTTACGATATTGCGTAAGGGCATAATCATCATACAGATACTCTTCTTCACCCTTGGACGGGATTGCTTTATAGAGAGGCGGCATAGCAATATATACATGCCCTTCCTGAATCAATTCCGGCATAAAACGATAAAATAATGTCAATAAAAGCGTACTGATATGGGCACCGTCCACGTCCGCATCAGCCATAATAATAATTTTATCGTAGCGAAGTTTAGTAATATCAAAATCATTACCGTAGCCTTCCGAAAAACCGCAACCGAATGCATTAATCATAGTCTTAATTTCCGCATTACCAAGTACTTTGTCCATACTTGCCTTTTCAACATTCAAAATCTTACCGCGGATTGGAAGGATTGCCTGATACTTACGATCTCTTGCCGTTTTGGCACTGCCACCCGCGGAATCACCTTCTACGATAAAAATTTCGCATTTAGAAGCATCTTTCGATTCACAATTTGCCAATTTACCATTGGAATCAAAAGAAAACTTCTGTTTGGAAAGCATATTAGTCTTCGCTTTTTCTTCCGCTTTACGGATTTTCGCAGCCTTTTCGGCGCATCCGATAACACCTTTCAAGCACTCCAAATTACGGTCAAAATAAAGCACCAATTCGTCGCCGCCCACCTTAGATACCGCTTTTGACGCATCCTGATTATCCAATTTTGTCTTGGTCTGACCTTCGAATCTCGGTGTAGGATGCTTGATGCTCACAATAGCAACCATACCACTACGTACTTCAGGCCCTGTAAAGTTCACATCTTTTTCTTTTAAAATATTTAAAGTTCTCGCATATGAATTAATTACAGTTGTAAAAATTGTTTTAAATCCGGTAATATGAGTTCCGCCCTCAGCATTGTAAATATTGTTACAAAAACCTAAAACATTCTCGTGGAATTCATTCACGTACTGGAATGCACATTCCACAATAATATCTTCGGAACTTCCCTGGAAGTAAACCACATCATGAATGGCTTCCTTGCCTTTGTTTAAGTCTTTGACAAAGCCGACAATACCCTCTTCTTCGTGGAATTCCACCACTTCATTCAAACCGTCACGCTTATCCTCAAAGACAACCGTAAGTTTCGGATTCAAATATGCAGTCTCATGAAGACGGCTCTTAATATCTTCCGCCTTAAAACGTGTCTTTTCAAAAATCGTATCATCCGGCGTAAAATTTACGGTTGTTCCGGTTTCTTTCGTTCTTCCTACGGAAGGGAGTTCACCGTTATCCAGTTCCAGGGTAGGAATACCCTTTTCATAAAAGTCCTCATACACATGTCCGTCACGTTTAATGGTAACCTTCATCTGCTTTGACAATGCATTGACAACCGAAGAACCAACACCGTGCAAACCACCGGAATTTTTATAAATATTGTTATTAAACTTACCGCCGGCGTGAAGGGTTGTAAATACAAGACGTTCCGCACTGATTCCCTTCTCATGCATATCCACCGGAATACCACGTCCGTTATCCGACACCGTTGCCGAACCGTCCGCTTCCAAGGTAACCGTAATACGATCGCAAAAACCTGCCATATGCTCATCCACGGAGTTATCTACGATTTCATATATCAAATGATTTAAGCCTTTCGTGGACACACTACCAATATACATACCGGGGCGTTCACGTACCGCTTCCAGACCTTCCAAGACGGTAATTGCACTTGAATCATAAGTCACTTTCTTTGCCATTTTTTACTATCTCCCACCTGTTTCTCATGACCAAACACCTTAAAACAAGGCACTTATCAATCCTAAAATGTGCACTTTTCATATTATGTATCCGTTATTCCTTAAAAATGCACAAAAATTTCCAAATGAATTATACCACAAAGAATTGTAAATGAGAAGTAAAAAATACACGATATTGTGGTTTTTTAACATAAATACCACATAATGTGCGCACATTTAATTGAAATATAATATACATATTAAAATTTTCTTCGGCTATCTGCAAAATAAAAAAGACAGATAATACATCTGTCCTTTTCATTTTAATATAATTTTGTTTTTCTTCGAAGTTCACGAATCATACGATCCAGATTTCTGGGCTGTTCATCCAAATCACTATTATCCACGTCACTGACAACCATCATTTCCACACTTTTCTTTTTGCCATTTATATTAAAGTTTATTTTAATTTTATTTACACCAAGAAAATTCGGTTCGCCAATCTTTAATTTGGTTGCACAACTAAGCGGATACACTTCTGACACTTGCGAAGTACCAAAGTTCTCATGATAATAAATAAGCAAATTTCCCGCCGAAGTAATTCCCGCAAACATCTCGGCAGGTTTATTGCCGAACACTCCGAATAATTTTTCACGGTAAACCGTTCCGAATACACAGCAAAGCACTTCTTCATTGGTTTGACACATATTATTCATTACCTGATGCATCATTTGTTTATAATTTCTTGCCATTTTATCTTACCCTTTCAAATATAAGTTTCCATATTAAACCGCATTTTAAAATAAAAATATAAATTTTTTATTAATAATTACTTAAAAATATTGTAAAACCCCGGTTATTTCTCATTCTTCTCCAAGATGATATACGCATATGCCTCAAATGCTTTCTTTACAATCTTCTGCATTTGAACATCAGAAATATAGTAGAGAACCGACGGAGTAATCACTCTGTGAATATCCCAGGAAACACGATATCCGTCCTGTATATCACCTTCATAATCAAAATCCGCATTTACACGAACCGGCTGATTATTGATAATCAGCCAGTACTCACCCTCTTCAATGCTCATCATAAAAAGGTTGTTGATGCGGTCCGTCACCCAAAACTTCGGCATTGTATAGTTTTTATAAATTCTGCCGTCGTTATAATAAAAAGTATGAGACGCAAGATACATTCGGTCTCCTGTGGTCAATGCCTCCGGTTTAAATTCCGGCTCTTTACACATAAACTTAGGAATTTCATCAACATTTGCCATATAGCCCGGTAATCTTTTAATTCCGAAAAAATCATTCCAAGCAAAGAAAATCATAGACTCCTCTTTTCTGAGCGATTCATCGCGAAGAGACGACGCAAATCTCAAATTTGCGTCTGCCATCATAACTATTTGTTTTCGCTCAGAAACAAATAGCACATCATGCTACACGATATCATTCAATACATCATAATACCTACAAATATTTAGACAGTTTTTCACCCCAATATCCAATTCGTTTATACGTAACAATTTTACATAAAAGATCCGAGAATTTACCCCATTTACGATATAAAAAATTAAAAGCAAGGTAAGGGAAGACATTCTCTTTCGTCTTGGGAATACGCTTCATAATGTTTTTATAACTGTAAACCTTACGATAAATCCACAAATATCCTTTATAAAGTTCTTCCTTGGTCATGTTTTTCGGTTCAAAAACCACATGTGCAGTATTATACAATGACAAATCATCGGTTAAAATACGTCCTTCTTCCTTCATTCTGTCATAAAGCACCGTCCCCGGATAAGGAGTCATAATATGGGATGTGACCGTCTCAATTCGATTACGTACAATAAAATCAAGGGTATGTTTGAAAGTCTCCTTCGTATCACAATCCAGACCAAATACAAAACTTGCATTAATCATAATACCGTGATCATGAATCTGACGGATGGCGTCTTCATATTTAGTCACATCATTCTGCACCTTATGTACGTTATGAATAGAATCCGGATGCACACTTTCAAACCCGATAAAAAGACTGCCGCAACCACTCTCTTTCATTTCCTGTAAAATACCCGGAATATTTACCACGTTAATAGATACTGCAGCATTCCAAACAATATTTAACTTCTTTAATTCTTTCAAAAAGGCTCTTGTCCACGCAATATCACCGATAAAATTATCATCGATAAACATAACATGTTTGGAACCGACCTTTTTTACATCTTCCAACACATCTTCAATGGGTCGATTAATATAATACCGCTCCGGAGCACTGTTGTAGCAGAAATCGCAACGAAAAGGACAACCACGGCTGGTATGTACAATGTTGCAATATAAGTATTCGGCCTTGTCCACCATATCATAGGCAGGCGAAACGATTTTATCACCGGGCAACTTCTCATCACAACGATAAATATATCTTAACTGATTCTTCTTATAGTCTTCCACAATTTGAGGCCAGGTATTCTCTGCAGGTCCGATACAAAGCACATCAAATACACCTTCCGGAATGGTATGATGCGCTGTTGTAATGTGAATTCCGCCCGCAACAACGATACTGCCTCTTTTACGGTATTCTTCAGCAATCTCAGCAGCACGGGGATATGCATCTACCGTAACCGTGATACCTACAATGTCCGGCTTGTCATCAAAATCCGTCTCCTTAATATTTTCATTTGCCAAAATAACCTTATGTTCATCACGAAACATATTAGCGATGGTAAGAAGTCCCAAAGGCGGTGACATATGAATTTTTAAACCGGTGTCCATAGGACGTTTTTTCATTTTCGGTTGAATCAGTTTAATGTACATTGCAGTATTCTCCATTATCATTTGTAACACAATAATAACTACATATTTAAATCTACCACATAAACTTTATATAAACTTATATTTCATTCTCTACCGCATCTCTTGCCAACATCAGAATATCCGCATCCTGATAAATATCACCCATTGCAAAATGCATCAGACCGCTCTGGCGGATACCAAACAAATCTCCTGGGCCGCGCAAACGCAAGTCTTCATTGGCAATGAAGAATCCATCATTGCTCTTGACAAGGACTTCCAGACGCTCCGACTGTCGTTGCTCTTTATTTCCCTGGATAAAAACACAATAAGACTGGGCATCTCCGCGCCCGACACGTCCGCGTAACTGATGCAACTGGGCCAGGCCAAAACGCTCTGCATTTTCAATCATAATCGCCGTAGCATTTGGTACATCAATACCAACCTCGATTACTGTGGTAGACACTAAGATGTCAATGTTTCCACGGGAAAACTCGTTCATAATTTTATTTTTATCTGCAGGTTTCATCTGTCCGTGTAATACGCCGATTCGGTATTCTTTCGGCATTACTTCCCGCAGTTTATCCGCATAATCAATGACGTTTTCAAGATTTCCTGCTTCTTCCGAAGCCTCTACCATAGGACAAATCACATAGGCCTGATGGCCCTTTTGCACCTCTGTTATTAGGAAACGATAGGCAACATCTCTTTTATCCGTACCAACCACACAATTCTTAATCGGCAGGCGGTTCTTGGGCAATTCATCCACAATGGACACGCTTAAATCCGTATATAAAACAGACGCCAAAGTCCGAGGAATCGGGGTCGCACTCATAACAAGTACATGTACTTTATCGCCCTTTTCTTCCAGTTTTTCACGTTGTCTGACGCCAAAACGATGCTGTTCATCGGTAATCACCAGAGCAAGACGCTCAAATACCACCTTCTCCTGAAAAACCGCATGAGTTCCGATTACAGTATCAATTTCACCGCTTTCAATCTGCTCATAAATACGACGTTTCTCCGCCACCGGTGTAGATCCTGTTAAAAGTACCGGATGCATCGGTAAATCGTACTTGTCCACCAGTTTTTTAAGGCTTTCATAATGTTGTCCGGCCAAGACTTCCGTTGGCGCCATAAAAGAACACTGAAATCCGTTACTTACGCACAAAAGCATTGCCATAAAAGCAATAATCGTTTTACCGGCGCCAACATCACCCTGTACCAGACGGTTCATCACATAACCGCTTGTCATATCATCACAGATATCCCGCCATGCCCTTGTCTGGGCTTGAGTCAACTCAAACGGTAATTTCTCTATAAATCGCGCCGTATATGCATTTTCAATTATGGTAAAATTGCTTACCACGCGGTTGTTTTCCTCTTTTGATGCTTTTAACGCTTTTAAAAAGGCATAAAATTCGTCAAAAACAATTCTTTTACGGGCTTCTACCAAAACATCATATTCTTCCGGTAAATGCACCCGTTTTAAAGAATCTTTCAAAAGGGCAAGTCCGTATTTCTGCCTGAATTCTTCAGAATAAACTTCCTCAAACTCACCATAATCCGCAAAAACCTGTTTTACTGCTTTTTTAATTGCATTCGAAGTCAAACCCTTGGATAACGAATATACCGGCTGCAATGTTTGCATCAATACTTCATAGTCCTCAGGCTTGATAATCTGTGGTTGATCCATGTGAAGTTTGTTTCCATGTCTGGAAACCGTACCATAAAAACAGAAAATACTGCCCGGTTTTAATACCTGACGCAAATATTTTAAATGAAAGAAGGTTAATCCAATGCGCCCGGTTTCATCTTCTACAGACACTGTGGTTATGGTTTTACCTTTGATATCCTTCTGATAATAATCACGGCACACGCCTACACGTACCGCACCTTTATAACCTTCATACAATTCGCTCACTTTTACAGGCTCTGTATAAGTCTGATAAGTCCGCGGGTAATAATATAAAAGGTCATACAAGTTCTCAATTCCGACCTTTGTAAAAGGGACGGCACTTTTTTCGCCGATGCCTTTTAACTTTACCAAAGGTATGGTTTTCAAATCACTGATTTGCATGCCGCTCTCCTTTCTGAATGTTATGCATTTAAGATTGAGGATATCGTTTCTTTTAATACCTCAGTATTAGGTGGCTTTAATAAATAACCGGCAGGATTTAATTGCAATACGGAAGCAATGTGCATTTTGTCCGCCACGGCAGTCAAAAACACCACAGGAACATCCTTTATTTCCTCATCCTGACGTATCATTTCAAAAGTTTCTTTTCCGTCACATATCGGCATTTCATAATCAAGTAATACCAAATCCGGCCGATTCTTTTTCATTTCTTTGATTGCCCGTTCACCCGAAGTTGCAACAGCAACCGTATATTCCCTATCCAACAAGGCTTTTACGCTGCGAAGGGTAACTGCACTGTCATCTACAATCAAAATACGTTTTTTGACATTTTCATCCGTTTTAGCACCTGTCTTTGTCTGCTCAATTTGACCTCTGTCGCCCAACAGTCTTGCACAACGTTCCAAAATCACACTGCTGGCAACCGGACGATACAATGCCGAAATATATTTTCCGTCAAAATATTGTTGATAAAAGTCACAATTCTCTTTATTTCCTATCATCAATATAGGGATATTATTATAAATATTTCTCAATTCGCCAAAAAGATTCTCATTGATATCTCCGCTTTCCAAAGTGTTCAAAATGACCATATCCGGTTTCGTAATCTTTGCCAATGACTTAATAATGTTCATCGGTTCCTCTGCATGACACAACTGCACCTGATATTGACTTTCCAAAGTTTTATACAACGCTTCTGTAATGGCTTCTAATTTTCCAATGATAAATATTCTAAACATTATAATTCCCCCTTTTATAATTTGTTCATCAATGTATCAATTGTGTCTTGTGCCTGATCCGCATCCAAATTCACAACATATACGGACAATTTCTCCATTTCTTCCTGCACTTCCGCATCATATTGGTACTGGCGAAGCTGATTCATTATACTATCAGCAGCATCAATATCCAAATTGTCCATTGCATCTGTTAATCCTTGCAATAAGTTCAAAATTTCTGTTATGTCTTTTACCGGAGTTTTCTCTTTTGTCTCAATACACATTGCAAGTTTTTCCTTATATGACCGCCAGTCCTTTAGGAAAGCCGGTGTATTGGATACAATCATATCTGTTTGATTTTTTTTAGACGCATCTTCTAATTCTTTTGCTGATTGACTTAATTCCATTGCTCCGATTAAGGCCGCAGAACTTTTCATTGCATGCACCTTTATGCAATAAGAACGCATCGAAGTTTCATCATGATTCTGTATTTTAGTATAATACTTCTCCAATTCATCCGCATCCGAATCCATAGTCGTATACAAAACAAATAAGTTTTCCTTTAAATTTTCCAACCCGGATGCATGCTGCAATGCGATATTCCAATCAATCCCCTCAATATCCGGCAAAGATAATTGTTCCGAATTCACATCAGCGTCGGCAGAATCAAATGTCTCATATTCTTCTACCAATTCTTTTGGCAACATGGAAACAATCATTTTTTCCAATTTCTCCGGTTGTATGGGCTTTGACAAATATTCCGTAAAACCTTCTCTCAAATACATTTCATGTGCCCCGGAAATCGCATTTGCCGTAAGTGCAACTACAGGTGCATCTTTACAGGGATATGCATCCAACGATTTCATACGATGTAAGGTCTCGATACCATCCAATTCCGGCATCATATGATCCAAGAAAATCAAATCATACTGTTTTTCCTGCACTTTCTCCAAACACTCCATTCCGCTCTTTGCTTCATCAATTTGTATACGCGTTTGCTTCAACAAATTAATAAATACCGTACGGTTAATCGTATTGTCATCTACTATAAGCACATGTGCATCGGGTGCCGTAAAAGAAACCCTGTAATGATAGTCAGAAGCATGCTGTTTGATTCGTTCCTCCAAATTTCCGATTGGTTCATTGTTTACAATCCACTGTTTTAATACGAAAGAAAAACGGCTTCCTTTGCCATATTCACTTTCTACTTTCAGTTCACTGTCCATCAGTTTCAGTAATTGCATGGTAATACTAATGCCTAAACCGGTTCCCTCGATATTTTGGTTCTTTTCTTCTTCAATTCGTTCAAAACGGGCAAATAATTTCGAAATATCTTCTTCCTTAATTCCGACTCCCGTATCTTCCACAACAAATGTAAGACACACCTCATTATCCTGAATATCGCCGCTTACATTTAAACTAACAGAACCTTCCTTTGTGTATTTCACGGCATTATTTAAAAGATTAATCAAAATCTGACGGATTCTGCCCTCATCACCAAATAGCCTGCTGGGAATCGTATTTTCTACGGAAACAACGGTCTTTAAGCCTTTATTTTCCGCTTTCATCATAATCATATTAACAGCATCATGTATCATACTGCTAAAATCATATTCTACCGGCACCAGTTCCATTTTACCGGATTCAATCTTTGAAAAATCCAAAATATCGTTAATCAACGCAAGCAAAGTCTGTCCTGCATTTTGAATATTAAGTGCATATTCTTTAATGGATTCATCCGTACTTTCTCTTAAAATCATAGCATCCATACCCAGAACTGCATTGATGGGGGTTCTGATTTCATGAGACATATTGGCCAAAAACTTACTTTTCGATTCGTTGGATAATACCGCTTTTTGCTTTTCTTTTTCTGTATGCAAAATATCTTTCATGGTATTTACAAATGCGATGATCAAAATAACTACCAATCCAATTGCAATAAAAGAACCGCTAAACTGATTCGTCCATGTAAAATAGATCACCAATTGAACAACAGCCATAATACAGGTTACAAAAATACCAAGTGCAACCAATCTGTACTTTTTAATATGTCCGGTAAAAATATCTATTACCAAAGTAATTGCCAGCAATGAAATTGATATCACGCAAAAAATTGCCATATATTTTATGGTATCCGTAAAATCAACAATATTAAAGATATGCAGGCCTGTACATACAAAGAAATCCAATAGGTCCAGTATGGTCGCAATTATATACGCTTTCTCATATCTTCTCTGTTGCACACTGTTCATATAGAACATAAATGGTATCGGAAGAAGCATAACCATAAAAAATGCCATATCACTAATCACCGATATGCTGGGAAATAATATTTGTCTGAACACCGAATTGGCCAAAATCCATACAGATGATAAAAATACTGCCCATCCCAAATACTCAATGTCAAAGTTTTTCTTATATGTAATCCTTAACGAAACGCTTATAATGATACTTGCAACACTTAATATCATCATAAATATGGAAATAAGTAATTCAATGCCGTAAATATCCCAAAAATATAACCAGACATCCCATTTTTCACCATAAAAAATGTCATGAAACACACCACTGTAAGAAGAATCTGTTTGTTCTTCTATTCTGATGATTTTTCCTGCATCCTCTGAATCTAATTCAATAAAAACCCATGCCACAGCACTTAATTTACCAAAAAGGCGTGTTTCTGATGTGCTATAAGTATAACGTAAAGCATCATCTATATATACATTCATTTCCTGCTTTGAACTGCGAATGCACAGATATAAATTATCATCCACACTCTCCGGCAAAGTATTTTCTACAACAATAAGTTCGTTACGTTCTGCCTGACATTTACCCGGAATTTGAATTTCTTCACGGGTACCGTCATCTTTTATCCATACCCACCCATCTGAAAACGGATAAAACGCACTCTCCTCAACTCGATTTTCAGCAGGCATAAATATTTCACCTAAAATCCAATATGACAAAACTGCTGTAACACACAACATAAATATGAATTTTACAATCTTAATTGGTTTTAATTTTTCTGACATATTAATATCCCCTAACTTTAATTAATTAAAAACATAATACAATTACAACAATACTATAACTTATTTACTCATAACTATGTAGTACATCCATCAATTTGGAATTATCTAACCAAATTTCAATATAGTCCTGCAAATTATTCGTTTTTAAATAATTTCTAAAATATATACTGTCTTGCAGTCCTTCCCCTTGGGTGTCCAAACGAATATCTTCATCTTCAAAATGTAAAATAACCGCCCAATCACCTTGTGTTTCCAACCCTTCCGAATCAAATTGAATCTGTTGAATCTTTGCGTGACGAATTGCATCATAAAACTCCAGCATTTCTTCATTATCATCTATTATAAAAGACTTCTCATTTCCATCCGACCAATCATATCGAATCACCTCAATCGAAATCGGTTGTTTATTCCTAAAACCAAACAAAAATACACCACTATAAAAACAATATAATAATCCTAATGCCAAAAAAACGTAGCAAAAAAGAGTAATTAAACACTGAATCCTTTTAAAATGTGGTACTTTTTCATTTCCGTAAGGTACATAATAATACATAAACAAATGTATAAACGGCAATAAAATAAGTCCTAAAGTAACAAGAAAAAGAGCATTATTCTCAAAGCCATTTAAATATAATATACAAAGTAAAATCAACGACAAAATCATCTCTGCGTACGGAATGACAGCAAACCACCTGTATATCCTCTGTTTGTCATTATATTTACGGCAAAAATAGATATAAATCCACATTGCAAAAGAAAACACAATTGCAAATATTATATAAATAATGATTGTTTCTAATCTATAGTTCATATTTCAGCCTCTGCTATTTTATTAAAAAACGGAACATCTGCATAAACAAGTAATTACTATTTTATTATATATAATTTTGTTACACTTCTCAATCATAAAAAGAGCAACATCATAATAATGTCGCTCTTTCATTCTGCATCATATTATTCTTATAAAATGTCAAACAAAACTTACTCTACTGAAACAATATAGTAGTAAATCGGCTGTCCGCCGTACTGAAGTTCTACATCCAAATCCGGATATTTTGCTTCGATTTCTTCAGACAATGCAGTTGCATCTTCTTCAGTGATATCTTCGCCATAGTAGATGCTGATTAATTCATCACTGTCTTCGTCTACCATTTCGGCAATCATTTCAAGGGTAACATCCTTCATTTCCTTACCAACGGAGAGAATACCCTTATCACCGATACCCATGTAATCGCCCTGGGCAATCTTCTTGTCATCGATTTCAGTATCACGAACCGCATAGGTTACCTGACCGGTCTTAACATTGCCCATTTCAGAACCCATCTGCTCTTCGTTCTCATCCGGGGCAATATCCGCCATAAAATTAATTACTGCTGTAATACCCTGAGGAATGGTCTTGGTAGGAATGACTATAATCTTCTTATCCTGTGTCAAATCTCTTGCCTGATTTGCTGCCATAACAATGTTCTTATTATTCGGAAGGATAAAAATATTGTCCGCATTTACCTTATCGATGGCATTCAACATATCCTCTGTACTGGGATTCATGGTCTGACCGCCTTCGATGATGTAATCAACACCTAAACTCTTGAAGATTTCGTTGATTCCCTTACCAACAGAAACTGCGATAAAACCATATTCCTTGCGGGGTTCGTCAGCCTTAGGTGCTTCTTCTGCACCTTCTTCGGACTTGATTACCATTTCGTTATGTTCCAAACGCATATTATCAATCTTTAAGTTAGAGAGTTGACCGTATTTTAACGCTCTCTGGATTGCAAGACCGGGATCGTTGGTGTGTACGTGAACCTTAACGATTTCATCATCCGCAACCACAACAATGGAATCACCGATTGACTCTAAGTAATCTTTGAAATCCATCTCGTGCTTTACATTAAACGTCTTACTCAAAAGAATAATAAATTCTGTACAATAACCAAACTTAATATCGGAAGTTGCAAGATTTTCCATACCTGCAGCCGCAGATTTCTTAGCAGAACCTCCGGATACTTTCAAACTAAAATCAGTAACCTTGCCCTGATATGCGTCAAACGCACCTTTTAATACTTCCATAAGACCCTGTCCGCCGGAGTCTACAACGCCGGCCTGTTTTAATACAGGTAAAAGATCAGGAGTTGTACTTAACACATAATCCGCATGTTTAATTACTTCATCAATAAATTCTTCCATATTGTCGCAACCGCTGTCAGCAAGTTCTTTTGCTTTGGTTGCTGCACCTGCCGCTACAGTAAGGATTGTACCCTCTTTCGGCTTCATAACGGCCTTGTATGCAGTCTGGACAGCCTTATCACAAGCCGCTGCCAATACAGGAATTGTAATTTCATCTGCTTCCGATGCAACTTTTGTAAAACCACGGATTAACTGGCTTAAAATAACACCGGAGTTACCTCTTGCACCGCGAAGGGAACCGGAAGAAATCGCCTTACACACCGTCTGCATAGACTTTTCATTCAGGTTATTCAATTCTTTTGCTGCTGACATAATGGTTAATGTCATATTTGTACCGGTATCACCATCCGGAACGGGGAATACGTTTAATTCATTGATATATTCCTTTTTACTTTCCAAATTTTTAGCGCCGGCAAGAAACATCTTCGCAAGCAATTCGGCATTTAAAACATTAGTAGCCACTTTATAAGTCCTCCTTAATCAACCACCTTAACGCCTTCAATGTATACGTTAACTTTTTCTACATCCAAACCGGTAAACTGTTCAACATTGTATTTTACTTCGCTCATAAGATTGTTGGCAACGGCCATAATACTTACACCAAATGCAACAATAATATGAAGATTCAATGTCATCTTATTATTTTCTACCTTAACTGTAATTCCCTTAGACGCACTGTCTTTCTTCAAAAGACCAACAAATCCGTCTTTTACATTCATTGCTGCCATACCAACAACACCATAGCATCCCATAGCAACACTGCCGGCATAATTCGCAATTACATTACTGTCTACCAAAATACTACCCATATGAGTATCCATAGAACCTTTCATAGTCACGCCTCCTTAATTCCCAAAGTCGGTATTTTGCATTATTGTATGTAAAGACATACAAATGCTTATATATTATAACCTTTTTTTATAAAAAAGAAAACAAAAATCTTTGAAGTTATAATTTTTTAATAAAAAAACCGCCGAATCTACTTCAGCGGTTCATAATCAGATTACAAAAATAAAATTATGCTCTTTCAACGCGACCTGACTTCAAGCAGTTTGTACATACATGCATAGTCTTAGTTGCACCGTTAACTTTACATTTTACTCTTCTGATGTTTGAATTCCAAATATGATTGGAACGTCTATGAGAGTGGCTTACATTATTTCCGAAATGAACGCCCTTATCACAAATTGCACATTTTGCCATGATTGCACCTCCTCAGCATAAATTGAGTTCACTGACTCGCAACATTGATATATTATCAAAACTTTATCAAGAATGCAAGAAAAATTTTTAAATATTTTAAAATTAGTTATGGAAACCAAGCATTCTCTTGTTTAAAAACGAAGAAATCATGACTTTTTACCATGATTTCCTGTCGATTCCCAAATCATGTTTTAAAATTTCATACTCCCTGTTAATCTGCTGTAATGTATCATTGTCACCGCTCACATTGTCGGGATGAAAAATTTTAATCAAATCCTTATAGCGTTTTTTCAATGCAAGTTGATTGGTGATTCCTTTAAAAAAGATTCCCTGCCGATATTCCAAAGGTCGCGTTTTAGGCAAACTGTTCTTTGCATCTTCCCGGTATCGCTGAAATTGCTTCTTCTCAGTCTCCAGTCTCTGCCTGTCCAAATCCAACTGTCGAAAAGACTGTTCCAGCACTCTTTGCTTTTTCTCAAAGAAAATCGTATCTTCTTCCAGTCTTCTGCGTTGTTCCTGAAGTTCCTTCTTGATTTCCCGGGCTTCTCTGTTTAATGATGTACGTTCTTCTTCAATCTCTTTTCTGGTTTCTTCCAGTTTTTTCTGTTCGATGCCGAGCCGGTCATACATTTCCTCCAGCTCTGAGCGGTCCGTCTTAATGCGGACATTTTCACGAAACAACTGGACTTTGTATTGCTCTAATTCTTCCGGTGAAGAGGCATCTCTTAAGATACTGATAAAATTATCCATAGATTATCCCCACTCTACGTTTCCTCTAATCGTAGCAATATAAATGATATCCAAGTACCAATAAAAGAGCAATGATAATACATGCTACAAACTTATTGGATATAAACAACATCAAAAGCATTCCTACGGCCATTGCCAATAAAAATGCGCCGATTCTTCTTTTCATAGCATACGCCCGCATATTCTCTTTGTTTCAATATATGCGGTCTGTCTGTGAATTAAGCCTGTTTTTCTTCAATTACATCCGGAAATGCAGCCTTTTTCACTTCCTCTTCTTTGATTTCAGCAGCCTTGCTTCCTCTTTCCTGGAATCTGTCAACCAAATCAGGAATCATATCAAGAATCTTGGTCACACTGTCTTGATTCTTAATATTCACAAGTTTACTATGACCGTTGCTGATTACAAGAATTGCACTGGGGGTCATTTTCCCATTTAATGCACCGGCACCGCCCTTATTCTTTTCACCATGCATGCATCCGGCCTGCACACCAAACGTCACATCTACCAAAGGAACAATAATGGTGTCGCCGATTGTAGTAGCATCACCGACTACTGTTTTTGTAGATAAAAATCCATCCATTCCCTTCATTAATGATTCTACAACATTGTTAAAATTACTTTCTGCCACGTCTCTTGACCTCCCGCCTGATTAATCTGACTAATTTTCTTATATTGCGATCCGCAAACAATTTCCATCCGGCCCACATCATCTGGAACATCTGAAATCTGCCGGAAAGTTTTGCATCCAAATAAAATACTTTATTTTCCATATCCGGAGTAAACTGAATCTGCTTTCCGTAAAAAGGATAAATCATACAATAATATCCATATACTTTCATCGTGGAAGCAGGATCTCCCGAACCGAATTTGATGACTGCCCTCAACTTTCTGGGTCTGATATGTTTCAACAGTTTCAAACCGACTGTCCATAATTTCTTTAAACCGGGTTTCACACTGGGATGCTGTATTAATTTGTAATAATACTTGATTTCTTTGTATTTTTTCTTTGCTTTCTGAATAAAGTCCTCAACAGAACCCTTAATATTATAACACTTATCACGACATTTTAAAATAAGTTCTTTGATTTTGTGTATAAAAGCTTTGATTTTCTTCCCGAGAGGCAACTTATCAAACGCATCCTCTTCCGATGTATCCACCAGACGCTCTTCAATTTCTGCATCTATCTCTTCATCAAACAGCATTTCGCTTTCTTCATATGCATCATCGAAGTATTCGCCTTCACTGACGTAGGAATCCGTCAAATCCGAACGGTCGCTCTCGGTCTGTCCGTCAGAATCAGAACTTCCGGCATCCGCTCCATTCACTTCGCCTTCTTCTGCAACTTCATCCAGGGAATTTCCTTCTTCATCCGTCTCTTCTTTTGGTTCCGTAGGCCAGATTTGAATTTTATATACCGGAATTCCCAACACCCGAATCACAAGTTTTACCACTTCATCATATGTGACCGTCGCAGTCAACACACCTAACAACCACAAAATCCGTGCCGCCGCGTTAAATTCCGATGCATCCTTGTGTGCTTTTATGCGATATGAGAACGGCCACAGGAAAACAAGCAATGTCAACAAAAGCGCAAGACCAATGATGGAAAGCAGTATGATTCCGATGATTTTTAAAATTAGTAAAACCACTTCCACCCTTATTCTTCACCTTCCTGTTCCACAATAATGAACTCATATCGTTTAAAATATGCTTTTTGCAAAGCCTCGGTCCGATTTTTAAAATAGGCTCTTACATCCGCATTTCCGGTCTTTTCAACAATTTCTTCAATCATTTTAACCACAATATGTTCTGCACTGTCTTTATTCTTGGCAAGTCCGATAATCAAAGGATAATTACCCGTCTCCTTATAATACTTCTGTTTAAAAGCCTTGCAATCAAAGTATTCCACTCTGCCGCTGTTTTTAGACAACACAATCACATAAATTCCGGAAGGATATTTTTCACTTTTGAATTTACGACGTATGGTTTTAAACTCTTTGGACGTTTCTTCGTCCATATATAACTGCCTGCAAAACATATCCTCCCTCCTTTCTACGCAAAAAGGAAAGCCCAGCTTCTAACCGGTAACTTTCCTCCTGAAAATCGTACTTTAATAGTATTTCTTGCTACCCCAAAGATTCTTTTTCTTCAAAGCAAGATAATCGTTGTATGCTGTCTCAAGAATCTGTTTTTCATTAGGGAACTTCAGCAAATGATACGCTTCATGATACTTATAAAAGCCCGAATCCACAAAAAATTCCTCGCGCTGCGGTTTACTGTAATAACTGTCAGCCATCATCAAATACCAATGGACTTCTTTATCAACGACGTCATCCGGCGTTGTAAAAGAATACTCGCTCTTGCCCACATATTTTATAATGGACGCCTTGGCTCCGGATTCCTCCAGTACCTCTCTCAAGGCTGTATCCTTATACTCTTCGCCTTCTTCTACAGTTCCTTTTGGCAAAACCCAACCTTCATAGCGATTACGATAGTTCTTGTACAAAAGCAAAATTTTACCGCGAAATATAACCACACCGCCACAGCTCACTGCTTCGCTCATAATGCAATTCCTCCTGTTGGTGTGAACGTAAAAACTAATAAAAAGTATATCCTATTTCACGGAATTATGCAAGTTATATGTAGATGAATCCATATCACTCTCAATCATCTTCTTTGTTTTATAATATTTGCGTAAATCTCTGATTGCAGCAACAAAGGGAATGGCAAAAATCAATGTAAGTCCCAAATACATCACGGAAGCCATGATCATCCAACCCATACCAATGTCAGAACCTTGTATCATATATTCTATACCGGTAACTACGGACATAAGCAGCATTCCAACCCAAAAAAGCGTAATGATACCAACAACTACAGTCAAAACCCATTCCATAATTAAATAAAACTTTGATTTCGGTTTAAAATGATTACGTTTTTCACTCACACATGTTTCATTGTTATTTTCCATTTTCATATCACCTTATACCATAGAAATTTAAATAATCTAACATATAATTACCAACTAACATCCGACGAAATCCTATCGAACTTCATCCAGATTTATATAATACTCTGCCTGATTATCGGGATTAAAATAAATGGCAATCTCCTGTCCGGGATTCAATTTATCAAACAAATCCTCTTTCACCTTGTAACTTTCATATCTTTTAATGGTTTGTTCTTCTTCATTCACCACGTCACAGACAGCCCAATACACATCTTTTGCATATGTATAATCAATATAATCAATCAATTTAATTGTCGCCCAGGCACGATTATCCTCAGTTGTCCATGTAGGAATTGTTTTTATCATCTTTTTATAATTCACAACATCCCTAATCATAAAAAACAACGGAAATCCCAGAATTAAGGTTGCTGCACCTCCAAATATGGTAAAAACCGACGCAAAAGAACCGCCACCCGTATTTCCTGCAACATAGAAAGCAACCGACTGATATATAAAGAAAACAGAACCGGTCAAAACAACCAGAAAAGCAATTCCTAAAATAACGATCCGAATCCATTCCATGGCAGAACCAAATTTGGTATTTTGTGCCAATCCGTTTCTGCATCTTATAATACGCATACCTGTAATATCATCAGTCTCTTCAAATCCGTTGATTTCTGTTTCGTTTCGTTCATCCATATTAATAGCCTCCATAAACCTACACAATTTCATCCAGATTTACATAGTATTGCTCCGGATTTTCAGGATTTACATACACCGCAACCTGATCCCCCGGTGTGATTCTTCTGGTCAAATCTTCATAAACTACATGGCTGGTATATGTGTAGGTAACATCATCCAACTTATTCTCTTCTTCGCAGATAATCCAATAGGGATGTTCACCGTTTACACGTTTATGATAATTGGCTTCAATACTTTTTACCGTTGCCAATGCATAACGACCGGTCTCCATCAATCCGCGATTCTTATATTTTCCGCGTCCTGCAACTACAGTAATAATCATAGGAAGTGCACCTGCAACAATAAAGAAAATTGCTACGCCCACAATATCATTATAGTAGGAATCAACGTCATAATAACTTTTCACATCAGTGGGATCCGAAGGATTATAATACACTTCTACCGGAGCAC
The DNA here is from genome assembly GCA_017473115.1 of Lachnospiraceae bacterium. GTDB lineage: Bacteria > Bacillota > Clostridia > Lachnospirales > Lachnospiraceae > UBA3766. The sequence continues at coordinate 15,885 of JAFUNC010000004.1, read as the reverse complement.
CTTCATGCATTCCGCTCTGATAATTGCAAAGATAGATATCATCGTAGTTGGTTCCGTTCACTTCATAACTAACGTATACCCACTGTTCTTTCTTAACATTTCCGTCAGAGTCTTTTATTTCATGCACTTCAAAGTTCGTAATACTACCGGTAACATGTTCACAATTTGCAAAAAACTCCTTTTCCTCTGCACGCAACACAAAAGAATAAATTAACGCAGCAACGCCAATCAGGGAAAAAATCAAAAAGAAACCGGTTGTAAACTTATTCATGCCGCGTTTAAATGAATAAAATGTATTGGATATTAAATCTAACATAACAAACTCCTTTAATACAAAGATAGGAAGAGATTGCTCTCTTCCTTCTTTTTTGTTTTATAATCCATTGATACTCTAGGGTTTCAAAACATAAAATGATTCATTACATTTTTGCAATCAAACCGGTAATTTCATCCGCTTCAAAAGGCTTTGTAACGAATTCAGAAGCACCACTCTTAATTGCTTCCACCATCTTACTCTGCTGTCCGGCAGCAGTAACCATAATGATTTTAGCAGAAGCATTAATCTTCTTAATTTCTTTTAATGCCTCTAAACCATCCATATTGGGCATTGTAATGTCCAAGGTCGTAATTTCAGGTGAAAGTTCTTGGAACTTTGCAACACCGTCAACACCGTCTACTGCTTCGCCAAGTACTTCATGGCCTGCATTTTCAAGAATTGTTCTTAAAATCTTACGGGATGTTCTTGAATCATCCACAATTAAAATCTTTGCCATTTCCTCAAATTCCTCCTAAAAACCAATTGTTTCATCAAATGATGTAAGCATATTAACAACTTTACCGTTTACACACACGGGTAATACACAAATACTGCCTGCTTTTGCTGTGCTTCTTGCATCTTTATAAGAAGGAGGAAGCATATCCATATTACAGGTTCCGGATAACTTCGTGCTGAACATACCGTTTACACAGTTAATAAATTCACCGACTGCATCCAATGCATCCAAATCCACTTCTGCAAAATCTTCCTGTCCGTAAACATCTGCAACAGCCTTCAATGCATCACCGTCAGCTGCAAACGAAAGTGTTGCCGCATGATCGCCTTCCATATCCTGAAGCGCAAAACGGTCAGCATCAAATGTATTTGCAACATATCCTTTTAATACATATGTATCGGAATCAATCAAACGAATCAATGCACGAACAGCACCCTGTACCAACTCAGCCTGTAAACCTACACATTCCGTAGGTAAGAACAAAGGAACAATGCGGTCGGCGTCTCCGCTCTTTAATGCGTCTATATCGGTTGCCGTAAAAGAATTTGCTTTCTGATATTCCGCCAAAGCAGCATCTGCTTCTTCCGGCGTCATAAACTTACAATCATCCAATGCCTGAATAAATGTAAGATATGCATTTCCCTGCAATCCTAATAATCTGCCTACCTGCTCGTCTGTCAAATACCCCTTTTCAACAGCGATATCACCATAGCGCTTGTCCATAATCGCCTGCAAATGATTCACTTCATCTGCCTGCTCCGGTGTCATAAGTTTCTCGGCAACAGCGATAAGACCTAATTTCACACGAACCTTCTTCTGTGTTTCAATGACTTCATCCAACTGCGCCTGTGTAATCTTTCCGGCTTCCACCAGATAGTTTCCAAATAATCGATTAATCATTTTTACCCTCCCAAACTTTTTACGAAAAGTTCTAAACATACATTCTGCAATAATTATACTACTCTTTTATGTAAAAAGAAAGAAAAAATCTGTCAAAAAACATAAAAATTGATAAAATTAACGTCAATTGTCAAAACAATTTTACTCACTTTGCATATATTGTTCAAAATATACATCAAAAAGACGTTTAGCAATGGGGACGGCGTAATCTCCACCGGTACCTGCCCCCTCTACAATAATGGTTACGCACACCTTCGGATCTTCTGCCGGTGCAAAGCCGGTAAACCATGCATGACTGTCCCCTTTGGCCGTTCCGTATTCTGCAGAACCGGTTTTACCTGCACTGGTATAATCTGCCGATGTAAGGAAATCACCGGTACCGTTTTCTACCACTCCGGTCATTAATTCCGTCAAGTACGCGGCTTCTTCTTCCGTCATCATTGTTGTATATACTTTCGGATCATATTCTTTTACAACATTTCCGGATGTGCTTTCAATCCTCGAAATCACCTGTGGTGTCATAACTTTTCCTTCATTCGCAATGGCACAAGTAATCATATTCAAATGCAACGGCGTCATTAATGCAGTACCCTGCCCAATGGAAATCTGTACCATTTCCGCATCATCCGTGTCTCCGGAAATATTAATCACACTGCGGTTGGATGACTGAAAAGGAGCAGGTAACTCCTCACCAAACAATAAATCCTTTAATGTCTCCGACATTAAGGCACGGTCAAGTTTCAAACCGATATTTACAAAAGAACAGTTACAGGATTTGGCAAAAGAACGTGCCATATCCACACCACCGTGAGATGAACCGTGATAACAGGTAATTTTACGTTCATCATATCGAAGACTTCCGTTACACTGGTAATAATAATTGTCTACTTCATCCGGAAACTGACGGTAATATTCCAGGGCATCCACAATTTTAAAAGTGGAACCGGGAGGATATTGTCCGTGTGTAACACGATTCAACAATACCGATGAATCACTATTATTGATAATATCTTCCCATTCGCCGGCAATGGTATTAGGATCAAAATCCGGTTTGGAAACCATGGCAAGTATTTTACCGGTTTCAACCTCCGTAACAATAATTGCTCCCTGAAAAGCCCCCAGCGACTTAAACGCCACCTCCTGCATACGGACATTTAACGAAGTAACTACGGTATCACCGGTATCTTTCGAATCATTAAGATCATTGTCTACTTTATCCGAAATAGATGCATTGGACTGCAAAAGACTCATATTGGCAACTTTTTCAACACCCATCCCTCCATTGGTACTGTAACCAACCACATGGGCAAATTGTACACTGTAAGGATATACGCGGCGTTCATTATCCCCCTGCACTTCCGTATAGGCAAGCACATCACCCTGTTCCGTTACAATAGAGCCTCGTACATTCTGCTGTGCCAGAATTTCATCTCTCGGATTGTAGATACTGTTAATAGCATCATAACTGTCATTTTTCACGAACCATGCAAGATTTACTATCATTCCGGCAAACACAAGCGTAAATAAAATCGATGTAATGATAATGGGCAGATTTTCTTTATTTATCTTCTTCATCCAAATCATCCTCCTTGCGATTTACGCCCCCGGATATATAATCAGGCGGAATATTTTTTAATTCATCCTCCAGATAATCTTCAATATAATCATCTTCGTCCACAAATTCTCCGGATACAGTACGCTCCGATATATCTGTGTTTAATATTTCTTCCGATTCAACCGTTGAACACTCAACCGTTACATTATTCTGTGCCAAATACGCCTCTAACTCCTGCAAACCAAATTCGTCGTTTGATACATCTGCCGTATCCTCAGGTTCTTCGGATATCACATTTTCAGCAAAAGAACTTTCGTTTGATTCTTCCGGTTCTTCCTCTGCTACGTCATACTCATCTTCATATTCGTCTTCATCATCGAACTCATCCTCTTCGAGTTCTTCTTCATCATAACCGTCTTCGTAATATGCAAATTCATTAATATAGATTCCCTGCACAACGCCAAACATAAGCAGTGTTGCGGTTAAAGAACTGCCTCCCATACTAATCAATGGCAGGGTAACACCTGTCAACGGTATAAAGCGAGTTCCTCCTCCTATAGTTAAAATCACCTGGGTTCCAAGCGAAACAGCGAGCCCCGATAAAATCAATTTATGGAAAAATTCCTTCACCCTTGCAGACATTCTGAACATGTGCAAAACAGTTACAAGATAAAGCATAATCAACAGAATTGAAAACATAACACCAAATTCTTCCGCAATGGCACTGAACACAAAGTCTTCATTTACATAGGGAATGGTTTTGGGGTTCCCTTGGAACAGTCCCATACCTTCCCATCCGCCGGTACCGATGGCAAACAAAGACTGGGTAATCTGATATCCTGTATTACTCATATCCGTCCAAGGATGCAACCAGTTTTGGACACGAATTTTAACATGATCAAACACCTGCAGGGCAAGATAAAATGCACCGGCACCACCCACTGCTCCCACAAACAACGTAATGGCATTGCGGTTTGCAATATACAACATAAAAAGATAAATCATGCAATAAATGCCGGCACCACCCAAATCTCGTGAAAGCACTAGAATCAGAACATGTACTACCGAAAACAAACCGGAAGACACATATCGGAAGGGATCTTTTTTATTGGTCAGCAAAGCTGCAATAAAGAAAACAATGACAATTTTAACAAATTCCGAAGGTTGAAATGACATACCTTCAATTTTGAACGCAAGTTTGGAACCGTTAGTAATTTCACCGGTAAGCCATACCGCCCCCAGTGCCACAATCCCCAGTGCACAATAAACATAGCCCATCTTTTTCAACAATTTGGTATGTTTCATAATCCACGGAATAATCATGGATACCGCAAATGCTACAATCGTAATAACAAACTGACGTACCGCATTCTCAAAAGCAAGTCGTCCCAGAATAATAAAGCCAACGAACAAAAGCATCAAAACATTATTCAACATCAGTCGACTTACGGAACGATACAACGTGCGGAATACCAGAATCAACGCAAACAGAATAATCTCCTGAAATGCAAAGAAAAAGAAGTATCTGACATCTTCTGCCCTTACAAACAATGTAATATAACCCACTGCATGAAAAGCAATGGCAAGTAATGTCTGCAACATATAAAAATGTTTGTGTTTTTCAGGATTCTTAAAGAAAAACACAATCATATTCGTCGCAACATACACTGCCATAATTACTACAAATGCATAATTTGAAATTTCAGATATAAAACTTGCCATTATAATCTCCTATGAGAGGCTTATTCCACACCTCTTAAAAAATGTCCGTTTGTATAACCAAACGGTGCATCTTCTGTTTTTATGCCTTCAAAATATTTATGATAAAAATCAAGAATCCGATCGGTTTCTTCCTTTGTTTCTACCGTAAAACGCAATTGAAAATCCTCAATCCCCAAAGCATCCAGTATCTTTTTATGCTTATGAAGAGACGTGGGCACACTGTTATAAATGGTATTATAACATATTTTTTCCTCACAATGTGCACGATATGGAAATTTTGCACCGGTTCTGTCCGTTAAACTTCCGATCCCCCCGCCTTTATTCTTACGACAATCTTTGGATGTCATAAAAATACAATTGGCAGTCTGCATCAACGCAGTACGTCCGTATAATACAAATTCACCCCTGGCCTTATTTAAATGACGCAGTTCTTCTTTGTTTAACTCAACCGGTATGGTATATCCCTCAACCTTATCCAACGACCATTCTGCAGTTTCATTGTTCATTACATAAAAATTTAAATCACCCACGCATTGTAAGTTCGGAAATTCCCTTGCAATATAAGCCATACTGTCAATCTGATTTACATATACACCGGTTCCGAACCCTGTCTTTACCGCAACGGATAATGCCTTATGAATTCTGTCATAATTTTCTCTTCTGCAAACCGCAGGTAAACTAAAATAAACTTCCTTCGTTGTTTTTTCTAGTAAATCTCTTACTTTCGTCAAATCGTCTCTCAAAAGCCAACCGTAAGGCAATACAACTCTTGTAATAAAATCACTTTGCAATATCGGTAAAAGTTGTTCCTGTTCCTCCGAAAAGGCAATCACGCTGCTTTTCTTTTTTGGTTCCATTTCTGAAGACTTTACTTCGCTCCGTTCTTTTGCAGGATTCTTCGGCTGCATATCAAGTATAATCGTTTCCTTTAATGCATCTAAGGCATTTCTTCGCAACTCATTGATTGCTTTTACCGGTAAAAATACCTCTCCGGATACAGTTACATCAATCGTTTCCGCAACAAAATAAGAATCTCCCGTTTTAGCAAGACGTTCCGCGATTGCGCTCTCCGATAACGGTGCTTTTAAGGCTTTTTCCACGCAATCTCCCGTCACATAGGCACTGTAAACCTCTTCGCCAATCGTAGTCTCAACATACAAGGTACATTCATTTCCTACCGTAAAATCCGCCTGCATGCGAACTTTTTTCTGCGGTTTTCTTTGAATCATTTCCGTCGCTATTTCGGACACAAAAGATTCATCCGTTTTGGAATACGCCGGACTCTCCAATGTAATCATATCCGCACCGCGATGTTTATGATAATAACCGTCATGCAACGCAGTACGTATATATAACGTCTTTAACCGCTCTAAATCTTTTCCGGCAACTTTATACGGTTTCTGCGGATTAGAAAGGTATGTGTCGATATATTTACGATACATTTTTGTGACATAGGCCGCATATGCGGGATTTTTCATTCGGCCCTCAATCTTAAAAGATGTAATTCCGCTGTCAATCAATTCCGGAAGATATTCCAACGTACACATGTCTTTCAGGCTTAAGCAATAGGTTTCCTGCTTGTTTTGGTTGATTTTATAGGGCAAACGGCAAGGTTGTGCGCATCTTCCGCGATTGCCGCTTCTTCCTCCGATTAAACTGCTAAGCAGACACTGGCCGGAATAACAATAACACATGGAACCATGGATAAAACACTCTGTTTCAATCCCGGCAGCAGTAATATCTTTTACTTCATCCAAAGTAAGTTCCCTAGCCAAAACAACACGTTTCATGCCTTGTTCCGTCAAATACTTTGCGCCTTCTAAACTTGTAATCGTCATCTGCGTACTGGCATGTAATTCAAGGTCCGAAAAGTGTTTCTTCAAATATGCAAAAACTCCGAAATCCTGTATGATAACACCGGTTAACCCTAATTCATACAACGGTTTAATGTAATCATACAGTTCTTTCATCTCCATATTTTTCAACAATGTATTCACCGTAAGATACACTTTCACGTTAAAAAGTTTTGCCAAATATAAAACTTCACATAATTCATCCGTTGTAAAATTGTCTGCAAATGCCCTTGCACCGAATTTATTGCCGGCCAGATATACCGCATCCGCACCGCCATTGATTGCACCAATAAAACCCTGAAAACTTCCGGCAGGTGCCAATAATTCAATTTTACTGTTTTTATCCCTCATTTATGCAATCCTTCCGGTTTTCATTTTGATAAAAGTAAGAAAAAAACCGACCTGCGAAGGCCGGCTTTTCAATGTTATATTACTTTCTTTCTCTCTCTTTTAATTCGGTTTCCAAGCGAATTACTTTCTTAGCACTATCGTCAGCATCCTTCTTTGCCGCAAGATAATTTTTTTCAAGAGTATCCAATTTGATTTGTGTGGCAATCAACTCATGTTTGATATTGCACAACTCGTCCTCTCTTGTTTTTAATTCATCTTCCAAAAGAGCCATCTGCTTCTTCGCTTTGAAATAATCGTCAGCGATATTAAACTCAAGAATCAACGCCTGATAATCATTTGTCGCTCTTCTGTAGCCATCCATTTTATCAAACTCAGAATGCTTATTGTTGATATAAGAAGCCACCTTCTGTAAATATTCTTCGCTTTCATAACCACTCAATGTAAATACTTTACCACCAACAATTACTTCTGCTTCGGTTTTTGCTGACATATATGTAATCTCCCTTTGTTCTGCTTATATGTGCACTGCCTACAATCCGCAGACAAACTCACTGTAAAAATTATAATTTATTTACTGCGGAATTTCAAGCCCCAAATGGCCGTAGGCAAACTCTGTCACCATGCGACCTCTCGGTGTCCTTGAAAGAAAACCGTTTTTGATTAAATAGGGCTCATATACATCCTCAATCGTACCGGAATCTTCCCCAATGGCTGCCGCAAGGGTATCCAATCCAACCGGTCCGCCCTTGAACTTTTCAATCATGGTCATAAGAATATTTCGGTCAATATGGTCCAATCCGTATCGGTCCACTTCCATCATATCCAGTGCATATGCTGCTATTTCATCCGTTACAATACCATCACACTTAACCTGGGCAAAATCCCTGACGCGCTTCAACATACGATTGGCAATTCTTGGCGTTCCCCTACTTCTTCTTGCTATTTCCAAAGCACCCTGCGGCTCAATTTCAACATTCAATTTCTTGGCCGAACCAAGAACAATCAGTTGAAGTTCTTCCGGGGTATAAAATTCAAGTCTGTGCACCACACCAAAACGGTCACGCAACGGAGCTGTTAACATTCCTGCTCTTGTAGTCGCTCCTACAAGTGTAAAATGTGGAAGTTCCAAACGGACAGACCGTGCCGTAGACCCTTTTCCAATCATAATATCAATGGCAAAATCTTCCATCGCAGGATACAGCACTTCTTCCACCTGACGATTCAGTCGATGAATTTCATCAATAAAAAGCACGTCACCTTCCGCCAAATTGTTAAGAATTGCGGCCAATTCCCCCGGTTTTTCAATGGCCGGACCACTGGTAATTTTCATATGACCGCCCATTTCATTGGCAATGATCCCTGCCAAAGTAGTTTTACCAAGGCCGGGCGGGCCATACAAAAGCACATGATCCAGGCTTTCTCCGCGCTGTTTTGCCGCATCCATATAAATCTGCAGACTTTCCTTGGCTTTTTCCTGACCGATATATTCTTTTAATGTCTGGGGTCTTAGCGAAAACTCAATACTGATATCTTCCTGCGTAAACCCCGTTTCAATCATACGCTTCGGCATAATTGTCTCCTTTTTGTTAAATAGATATGATAACCTTCAAGGCTGATTTTAAGATTTCTTCTGTGGTATCGTCCGGTCCGCAATCAACGGAATTTACGGCTTTGACGGCATCTGTTGCCGAATAACCGAGGGCTGTCAACGCTTCGATTGCCTCTTTCTTTGCAGGACTTTCCTGTGGCATTACAATCGGACTGTTTTCTGCAGAATTTGAAGCAAATACATCTTCAACACTGATTTTATCCTTTAAATCTATAATCAGACGTTCTGCCGATTTCGCCCCTACTCCCGGCGATTTTGCAATACTCTTGGCATCTCCCGACATAATGGCAAAACGCAATGTATCCACAGACAGGGTAGATAAAATAGACAACGCACCTTTCGGTCCGATGCCGTTTACGGTAAGCATCATCTTAAAAAGTTCCAGTTCCTCCCTTGTCAGAAAACCGAACAAAGACAACGCATCTTCTTTCACATAGGTATAAGTATATATTTTAACTTCTCCCGCAAATTGCGAAAGATTCTGAATCGTTTGGGCCGACACCCTGATATTATAGCCTACATTGTTTACTTCCAGCACAATACTGTCCGTCTGCATATAGGCAATTTTTCCAATAAAATATGCGTACATCTCAAACCACGCCCTCTTTGTCTTCCCTGAAAACAAAGAAGCGATTCTCCTTTCACTTTTCAATCTGCTTTTTTACCCTGTCACAGACTGCTTTGGCAAGCCATCCGTTTAATAATCCGGTAACGGCACCGATTATCATCAAAAAAGGTACATAGTATAAAAGCACCGGCACACTTGTAATAAAAACAGCAATACAAAGTTGTCCCATATTATGCATTACTCCTCCGGCAATGCTGACGCCAATCATACTAAAACCGGGAAGTTTTTTTAAGAATATCATAATCAGCAAACTAAAAATTGCACCTGCCAATGAATAAAGCATACTATACATGTTGCCAAACAACAAACCACACAAAATCACCCGGCTGATATTGATACAAAATGCACCGCGCGCTCCAATCAGATACAAAGCAAACACAATTGCTACATTGGCTAACCCTAATTTTGCACCGGGGATTCCGAGTTGAAAAGGCAATAACGCCTCCACATAAGAAACCATCATTGCAAATGCAAGCAAACAGGCATATTCTGCAATTTTTTTTACTTTGGATTTTTTATTCTTTGTCATTCTAAAATACCACTCAAAAGAACCGTTCTTTAATATGCGTATGTATCCGGCGCTTCTTCTTTCAATTCCGTCACAACCCAAACTGCCATTTTATGGGGTAAACAGACAATACTCTCATTGCTTTTGGAGATTTCTTTGTGTACTACACAATCCCCGTTCGGACAGTTTGCGGAAGTAATTTCTGCTTTTCCGTCTCTGATTTCCAGTATATTTTCTCCGTCCTGTCCGGAGCAAATCGTAACAACAGTATCCTCTCTCAGGTCATATGTCCCAACAAGTTCACCATCTACCTGTACCAAAACATAAGACGCATTCCGGTTTGTTCCGTAATAAAATCCGATTCCCGCCATTCCCAACACAAGAATCACAATCAGTAGTATCACATCCGCCTTCTTCATAAATCCCTCATACAATGTCATTTCAACGGATCATAGATGCAATCTGCTCTTAAAACAACCTATTTTGTTAATGAATCCGCAACTTTTACGGCGCCTGCCGCATCTTTGGCATAACCGTTTGCACAAATTTCATCCGCATACTCCTGCGTAATAACTGCGCCGCCAACCATAATCTTAGCCGTTAAGCCTTCTTCCTTTGCTAAGGTGATGACATTCTTCATTTCAGTCATGGTAGTTGTCATCAATGCAGATAAAGCAATAATCTCGGCATTGGTTTCTTTTGCCTTGGCAATAATTTCTTCCGTAGGAACGTCTTTACCCAAATCAATCACTTGATAACCATAATTTTTAAGCATAAGTGACACTAAATTCTTACCGATGTCATGAATATCGCCTTTTACCGTAGCAATAATTACGGTTTTGGCGCTTTCCGTATTACCGTCCTTCTTCAAATAGGGCTCAATATATTCAATAGATGCCTTCATTGCATTGGCACTGGCGATTAACTGGGGCAAAAAATATTTTCCTGTATTAAATAACTCTCCTACCTCATTAATGGCCGGTAACAGACATTGGTTTAAAATATATTCTGCTTCCAAACTGCCGTTTTTCATAGCATCCGCCGTCAAATCAACAATTCCGTTTACATTTCCTCTTAATACGGCTTTATGAAGCATTCTTTCATGAGTTTCTTCCTTTTTATCAGAAACTGTTGAAGATACATCCTCGCTATTTCCGGTCATTTTATCGATATAACGAAGACCGGCATTGCATTTATTCATAAGCATATCCGTCGCATAAATGGCATTCATCAATTCCTTTTGAGAAGGATTCGCAATTGCCATGGTCAATCCTTTTGATATTGCCATCGTCAAAAATGCAGTATTGATATTGCTTCGCTCCGGTAATCCAAATGAAATATTGGATAAACCACATACGGTAGCCAGGCCCTGTTCCTTACAATATGCAATGGTTTCCAGTGTTTCCAGTGCAGCCTTCTCATTCGCAGAAACCGTTGTGACCAAACCATCCACCACAATATCCCGATTCGTCAATCCATAGGAATATGCTTTTTGTAATAAAGTATTGATAATTTCGATTTTTTCCTCTTTACTCTTGGGAAGTCCCGCGTCCGACAGCGGCAATAAAATAAACATTGCACCATATTTTTTTATCAGCGGAAACAACTTCTCTGCTTTTCCGACTTCCATGGATACGGAATTTACCAAAGCGCGACCGGGATACAGACGCAATGCAGCCTCCACAACTTCCGAATTTGATGAATCAATGGATAAAGGAAGATGACTGACACCCATTACTTCATACATTGTTTTAATCAGCATATCCTTTTCGTCAATGCCACCCATACCAAGGTTAATATCAAGAATATCCGCGCCCTTTTCTTCCTGTTCTATGGCAAAATTAACGACCATATCCAGTTTCCCTTCACGAAGTTCCGCCTGAAGAGCCTTTTTCCCGGTAGGATTGATCCGTTCACCAATGACAAGAAACGGATCGTCCAAGCCAAATAAAACGGTTTTATGTTCTGAAGTAAGCACACGCGCTTCTCTGTACGCGCCAACCGGTCTTTTCAAATGATGTGTTGCATCATACAAAGCCTTAATATGGGCCGGTGTCGTTCCGCAACATCCTCCTAAAATCCCCGCGCCTGCTTCCACAAGAGAAAGGCATTTTTGCGCAAATTCATCCGGTGTCATGGAATATACCGTTTTTCCGTTATCATCCAATTCCGGCATTCCCGCATTCGGCTTTGCAATGACCGGAATGCTGATATGATTTCTCATGTCCCGAACAAGTTTCACCATTTGCTCGGGTCCCGTTGAACAATTGATGCCTACCGCTTCCACACCAAGACCCTCTAAAACAAGAGCAGCGGTTACGGCATCCGTACCGTACAATGTTTTACCGTCACCTTCAAAAGAAAGCGTCGCAATTACGGGCAAATCACAGGTTTCTTTGGCAGCTATTACAGCCGCTCTGGTTTCCTGAAGACTCATCATGGTTTCGATAACAAGCAAATCGCAGCCTGCCTTGGCAAGAACACCAATCTGCTCTTTGTATACATCAACCAGTTCCTCAAACTGCATTGTTCCCACAGGATATAATTGTTTACCGGTCATGGTAATATCCCCGGCAACCAGTACATCCTTCCCTACAGCCTCTTTTGACAATGCAACTAATTCTGTATTTAATTCCACAAGTTGCGTATCCAAACCGTATTCGGCAAGTTTGATACGATTCCCGCCAAAAGTCGGTGCATACACAATATCTGTCCCTGCCTGAGCGTATTCACGTTGTAACTGTATGAAAACTTCTTTGTTCTCCAAAATCCAATTTTCGGGACATACGCCGGATGGCATTCCTCTCATAGAAAGATTTGAACCGGTTGCTCCATCCAAAAATACAACTCTATCTCCAAATTTTTGTTCAAAAAAATTCATTCTCTACTCCTTTTAACACAAAATCACGCACAAAAATACACTTTATTTTAGCATAAGTATACGTCATACGCAAATTGAATTCATTGATTCTACCAAAGATTTATACGAATAAAAATGAAACTTTTGATCAAAAGTGTTTCTTTTTAGAATGACTTGATTTCACATCTTTACTATGGTAAATTTAATTGTGGTTATTAACACAGTTAAAATGAATATAAAATATAGGAACGAGGAATAAAAAATGAAAAAACGAATTTGTGCACTGGCGTTGTCCGTCATTACACTTTTGACCATTGCCGGTTGCAATGATACAAGTGAATTGGATGCCTATCGCAAATCCATCGAAGAATTTTATGATAACGTAATTGTTATCAATGACAATATCAATGCAATTGATGCCGAAAGTGATAAAGCACCGCAAAAATTATTGGATGAATTAGATAAATTAAACGTTTTATTTCAGGATTTTGCAGCCTTGGAAGTTCCCGAGGAATATAAGGCAGTAGAATCTCTGGCCGATGAAGCCGCTGCATTTATGAACGAGGCTGTTTCACTATATCACTCTTCCTACAGTGAAGGCAGTTTTGATGATTTCAGTTCCGGTATGGCTTATGAGAAATACTGCCGTGCCATCGTAAGAATCAATTATATCGGCGATATTCTTCAGGGAAAAATACCAGAAGGCGAAAATATTGAGATTCACTACGAAAACGAAAATTAAATATGCAAAAATCATAAGGGCAAGATACATTACGTATCCTGCCCTTCTTTATTGTAACTCGTCTTACATACTCTAATATTTATTTTGACACGACTATTTTAGCAGAATAACAGAAGACCGCCACTAAAAATTGTAAGAATAAAATCCCATATTATGGTAATGCCTCCCAAAATGATACCTGCAATGGCACATCCCTTCTTCGCATTCTGTTTGCAGGCACCGATGATGCCAAAAATAATTGCCAAAACAGAACAAAGCGCAAAAGGATTGATAAAAAATGCGCAAATACCAAGAACCATACTTGCAATTCCCATACCGCTTTCAGACTGAGGCCCCGGAGTATAATTGTACGGGTCGTTATATCCACCTGCATAATTGTCATTTCCGTAATAAGTGCTGTCATTATAATTCTGCTCGTTGTTATAACCGGACTGATCATTTTCATAGGATGTCTGGTTGTTATCATAATTATTCTGATTGTAATCCATAACTGTTTTCTCCTTTGCTTTTGACAATATCATAGTATATTTTTTATGAAATCGCAAGACAGTTTCATACGGAATGCTTTTATTCCCGTAACTTTTATGCTATTATTTTGTCATATTTTAACGCTAAAAAAGGAAACTATATGACAACAAAAGTTTATCAAATGTCCAAAAGCGAAAAAAGAATCTTTCTGTTTATGTCCATTCTTTTATTTCTTTTTTTGGTTTTTTTGGTTTTTTATCACATAAAAGATATTGAATTTCATAAATTCGGCCAAAATGATTGCGGGTTAAAACTCTTTTTTCATTTGTATTGCCCCGGTTGCGGCGGCACAAGGGCTGTTGATGCATTTTTACACGGACGTTTTATACATTCTCTCCTGTTACATCCGACAATACTGTATTTATTTGTCTTCTTTTTGTCGTATTATATTCCGTCATTGCTTTTAATTCTTGGCATTCGTAAGAAACCGATAAAATATATCACTTATTTGTACATTCTATGTGGTCTGCTCGCTGTCATTTTGATTTTCTTTATCGCAAGAAACCTCTTACTGGTGTATGCCGGGTATGACTATATCGGAGAATGCCTGTGTTACTGGACATAAAAAACAATGATATATGCTATAACATAAAACAATAAATCATTTTATAAAAAAGGCATCGTGTAAACACGATGCCTTTCGTCATTTTAAAATTAAATTATACTAAAGGATTTCCGTTCGCATCTGTAGCAATCTTACCTGTGAAGATCATGATGGCTTCAACCAATGCCCAAATAGAGATACCTAATACTACAAATACACCAATGAAAAGAATACTAAGTACAAGACCTACTAAAGTACATACTAACTGAATGATAGCTTTCTTTGTGTATCCAAGGTAAAAGTTGTGAGCACCATATGCGCCTAAAAAGATACCAAGAAGACCTGCTACAATTTTCTGCTTACTGTTTTCCATTTTTCTTTCCTCCTAAGAATATAAACTATATCATTATCTGCTCGCAGGCTTCTTTAAGAAACCTGACAAACAGAAAAGATCAAGTAAAAACAAATTAGAACTTACCTGCGTCAGCAGCTTCCTGAATAGCAACTGCTACAGCTACTGTCATACCAACCATAGGGTTGTTACCTGCACCGATGAGACCCATCATTTCTACGTGAGCGGGAACTGAAGAAGAACCTGCGAACTGTGCGTCTGAATGCATACGTCCCATAGTATCTGTCATACCGTAAGAAGCAGGACCTGCAGCCATGTTATCGGGGTGAAGTGTACGACCTGTACCACCACCTGAAGCAACTGAGAAGTATTTCTTGCCCTGTTCAAGGCATTCTTTCTTGTAAGTACCTGCAACGGGATGCTGGAATCTTGTAGGGTTGGTTGAGTTACCTGTGATAGATACGTCAACGCCTTCCTTGTGCATGATTGCAACACCTTCGCAAACGTCGTTTGAACCGTAGCAGTTAACTTTTGCACGAAGTCCTTCTGAGTAAGACTTACGGAAAACTTCTTTTACAGTGTTTGTGTAAGGATCGTATTCTGTTTCAACAAATGTGAAACCGTTGATACGAGCGATAATCTGAGCAGCGTCCTTACCAAGACCGTTTAAGATAACTCTTAAGGGTTTCTGACGAACCTTGTTAGCCTTTTCTGCGATACCGATAGCACCTTCAGCTGCTGCGAATGATTCGTGACCTGCAAGGAATGCGAAACATTCTGTTTCTTCTTCCAATAACATCTTACCTAAGTTACCGTGTCCAAGACCTACCTTACGTGTATCAGCAACAGATCCGGGAATACAGAAAGCCTGAAGACCTTCACCGATTGCTGCAGCAGCGTCAGCTGCTCTTCTGCAGTCTTTCTTGATTGCAATGGCTGCACCTACGATGTATGCCCAGC
>JAFUNC010000003.1 GCA_017473115.1 Lachnospiraceae bacterium | reverse complement strand
TCGATGGAATACACATGAATATCATCCTTGGAAATATACTTCAAATAAATCTCATAAATATTCGCCGACACCTCGATATACTTCTTCATACGGGGAGGGGCCGTGATATATTGAATATGCCTCGGAATCTCAAACACCCTGCACCGGTTCTTCACACCCTGCGCCTTCATCGCCGGAGAAACCGCCAGACAGATGGTTTTCTCCGAACGCTCCGCATCCGCCACAATCAGATTGGTGGTCATCGGGTCCAGCCCTCTGTCCACGCACTCCACCGAAGCGTAGAACGTCTTCAAATCGATACATATATAACTTCGGTTCTCTGCCATGGCCTCTCCTTTCCTCACATAAAAACTCCAAACCCTGATCCGCACAGGCATCTGTTGTCGAACATCTGTTTGCTTTTAGTTTACTCCTTTTTCGCAAAAATGCAACCGGTTTTTTGTTCCAATTCACTGATTTGTATTTTTCCTTCCGTCACGATGTATGGATATTTTTATTCCGGAAAGAACCGTTTTCGACTGTGTCAGCACTTAACGAGCAGAAATAAAATGCACTGCGAGTTTAGTACTGCTACATCAGTCGAACGAGCGCGAGCGCGTTCTTTTGGAATATAAAATACTCCATACATCATCGCGCTTGCAAAACACAAATAGTGGCACAAAAAAGCCCGACGTATTTGTCGGGCTGTACATTCTATTCTGCTACAAAAAGGATTTCGCCGTCTTTTACAAGACCAAACTTGGCTTTTGCCACTTCTTCGATATATGCCGTTGTATGAGTATACTTCTCAAACTCCGCAATTTCAAGGCTTCTGGCTTCTTCCTGCGCAATCAAATCCATATAATATTGTTCTTCTTCCGCGTATGCTTTCTGTTGCTGTTTTAACTGGTGTGTCTGCACACCAACCACCAACATCATAAGAGCAACCACAGTCGTTACCAGAATGATACCGGTACGATTGCGATGATTCTTACGGTACGCAGCCTTTTTACGCCGTGTAGCCATTTGCGTATCCCCCACTAAGTTTCCTCTTCGTTATGTAAATCACCATTCTCTCCATTGTGTTTACATAATGCAATTGTAAACCATTTTATGCAAACCGTCAACCGATTTTTTAACATTATGGTAACTTTTTTTATTCCATTATTTGCCTGCAAAAAGCCCGAATTTACGTGCTTTTTTGCAATTTTTATTGGTTTAAATACAAAATATGCTATTCTTTTTATGTAAACCACAAGATGTTGTATTGCCTTGCTAAGGTAATTTACATAAAATCGACTTATTCCGCTTTTATACAGAAGCATGCCGATTCCCGCACCTACCACAAGAAACCAGCGCAACACCCCGTTATTCTGCTCCCGCAAGGCAAGAAATACCACAATTGCGGTAAAGAGCCAGAAACTCAGGTCTTCCAGAGACACCATAAAAGTATTATGCTTAAAAACTTTCCGGCAAATTATCCAGCCGTCATATACAAACGTCAGTCCCGCACCGAGCACTACGGAATTGGCAAACAGTCTGATTTCATTTAAAATTTCACCGCTTATTTCCATTAACGGAAGAGTTTACCAAAAAATCCTTCTGCTTTTGCTGCCGGCGTAGAAACATCGGAATACACAAGGCTGTCGACCCTGCCTTCCAAATCCACTTCACCCTTTTCCAGGGAAAGGCGGGTTACATGAAGTTCACTTCCTTTTATCATAAGCATTCCCTGCTCGGTCTCCATAATCATTTCATTTACATCAAACGCCAGCACATCCACAATGCCGTTTAAGCCGCAGGTCTTACGTCCCATCAGCATTACTTTATGTGCCCTGCCGGTTTTGCCGCCATAATTCAAATCTTCCATACCGTACCTCCATAACCTTGTATATTATATTCCCGTGGCGACACAAATATGAACACATCTTTGTTGCTTATTTACGGCATCAGGCGTAAAATAAAAAGCACGAAAGGATGAAGATTTATGCGTGCTGCGGACTCGAATACAAAAAATCCAAAAGAGCAAAAGAAAGTGTCTCTGCCGGACATTCTGCTCTATCTTATATTTACCGGCTATCATTTTATGGTATTCGGCGTTACCCTTTTGGGGCGCTATAACAATCAAAGCGATTTCTTCCGCCTGATGCCCTTTTATTCTTATATGGAAGCCTGGTATCAATACGAAGACGCGAGTTGGCGTAACTTGATTTTGAATATTTTTATGATGGTTCCTTTCGGGCTTCTTCTTCCCTATCTTCATAAAATATTCCTAAAATTCGGCCCCACCGCTTTCGCCGGCCTGACCTTCAGTTTACTGATTGAAGTAAGCCAGTTAGTGCTTCGACGGGGAATTTTTGAAACCGATGATTTGATAAACAATACGCTGGGAACCCTGATTGGATACGGATTCTACCGTTTGGCGGATTTTATTCATAAAAGAATCAAAAAAGAACCGGTTTCCGGCAAACCGATTCTTCTGTATCAACTTCCGCTTATCATAACTGCGGTTGCTTTTTTCAGTATTTTTACCGTGCATCATTTTCAGGAACCGGGCAACTTACAATGCCACCATATCATGAGGGCCCATCCCGCCTCGGTTACCTGTAACACTGCCTTTGACGCGGGAGAAGAAACCGCTCCCGTGTATATCGTTCCAAACGGCGAAGTCTACAAAGAATATCCCATTATTACGGAAGAAGAAGCCTATCTGCGCATTGCTGACGGCATCTTTCTCTATGAGCCTGCCCACGAGCCCGAACATATTGTGGTAAACAATATTTTCCTTTCGTATGAAGTAGACTCCAAAGGCTTCTATCAACCGATTTATATCTTGGAATGTACCATTGACGGCCTGGATAAAAGATTGTATACGCCGGCCATACGATAGGGTATCTTCTATAAATTAGACAGCCACGTGATGGCAAGGTCAATCCATATTTCACATTCCGGTTGTAAGCCATACCCATCGTGCATAACCGTAAGATGATTTGCAAGGCCCAAACCATGAGCCCCCCGCGGAAACATATGAAATTCCGTGGGGATATTTTTTTCTTTTAATGCACTCACAAATAAGAGTGAATTCTCCACCGGGACAGTGGTATCACAGAAGGTATGCCACAAAAATACAGGAGGCATATCCTTATGAACCGCCTTTTCCAGAGAAAGTTTGCGAAGCAAAGGCTCATCTTTTAAGTCCGCATATGATTTCCCAAGCAGGCATTCAAAAGAGCCCTGATGCGCATATTCTCCGGAGGTAATCACCGGGTAACTAAGCATTAACCCTGCGGGACGAAGTTCTTTGGCAGACAGTCCGGTGAGTTTTCCAAGGAAATCTTCCTGATAAAAGGCCGCATAGGAGGCCGCCAAATGGCCGCCTGCAGAAGCCCCCTGCACTACAATTTTATCCGGATTTACATTCCATGCATCGGCATTTTGACGAATCAGCGCCACGCTGTAGGCAACCTCGCAAAGCGCAGTGGGATACACTGCCGGCGCACAACTGTAGCGCAGAACCGCAACATGAAAACCTGCCGCATTAAATTTTAACGCGACTGCTTCCGCCTCTCTATCACTGGTAAAGGAATAACCGCCTCCGGGACAAATCAGCACAAGCGGTCTTGGCGGTGCCGCAATTTCAGGTGACTGTTCCAACAGGTAGGTCACCAGTTTGGTGTTTGGCTGTGAACCTTCAACCGCAATTTGAAATGTTTGATGAATCATAATACTCCTCCGCAACTGTTTTACAGATACCGAAACATATCCTTAGCCTCTTCCTTACGAACTGTTTCCTGTACGGATAAAATCTCCGCATCCACGGTTTTATCCCCGAATTTGATGGATATTTTATCGCCTACCTTCACATCCTGGGATGCCTTGGCCACTTTGCCGTTCACCGTCACACGGCCCGCGTCACAGGCCTCATTGGCCACGGTTCTTCGTTTGATTAATCTGGACACTTTTAAATATTTATCAAGTCTCATCGTTGTTCTCCATAAAAATAGTATATTCCGAGCAAAATAACACCACTCTCAACCGATAATATTTCGGTATAAAAAAGACCGACATAAAGTCGGTCTTTTGAATTCATAATCTAACTTACAATTAAGCGTTGATCATATCCTTTAAAGCCTTACCAGCTTTGAACTTAGGAGCCTTAGAAGCGGGAATCTTCATAGCCTTACCTGTTAAAGGATTTCTACCGTCTCTAGCTGCTCTTTCAGCAACTTCGAAAGTACCGAAACCAACTAACTGGATCTTTTCGCCCTTCTTTAATTCATCTGCTACGATGTCTGTGAAAGCCTTTAAAGCCTTTTCTGCATCTTTCTTAGATAATCCTGCCTGATCAGCCATAGCTGCGATTAATTCTGTCTTGTTCATTATTGAACTCCTCCTCTTACTTTTATAGGATGTTTTTTAGTTAACTTGGTCGTGTAAACAACCACTATACTAGTTATAGTTGTTTTTCCGTAATTTGTCAAGAAAAACTTGGACAAAACCACGATTTTTCGGGGTTTTTTAACTTTTGGTTACATAACATCCTACATTCGTCTTTTTATTCCCGTTCTATGCTATTTTTCATACTTCCGAATGGTTTCTTCCACGCAATCAATCAGCAACTGCTCGGAATAGATTTTCTTCTCTGCCGCAATCGCGGAAAGTTCCATCAGCATTTTGCCCAGTTCTCTCTCCAACGCTTCTTGGGAAATATCCCCGCCCTGCTGTTTTAAAGTCTCAATACTTGCTCCTAACTTGTCCAAAGATGCTTCGTAATGAAGAATCGGCTCGTATACCTTATTGACCTTTTTCAGTACTTTGGAAGCTCTGGTAAGAGCAGGATGTTCTGCCGGAATCTCCCGCAGAGGCGACTCAATCCAAGTCTTGCCTTCCTTTTCTTTCTTCTTAATATCATCCCAGTTGTTTAAAACATCGGATACGCCGGAAACTTCCGTAGTCCCGAATACGTGAGGATGGCGACGTACCATTTTACGGCTGATTTCATTCACCACATCTTCCATGGCAAAAAGACCTTCTTCGTCGGCAATCTCCGCATGCATCACAATCTGCAGAAGCAAATCGCCCAGTTCCTCGCACATATTGTCCGCACTGCCGGTTTCCTCCAAAATACGCACGGAAGACAAAAATTCATACGCTTCCTCCAGCATACAGGGACGAAGGCTGTCATGGGTCTGCTCCCTGTCCCATGGACAACCGTCCGGCGCTCTTAACGCCTTAATTATCTCCAGAAAATCATCATACGTATATTTTTCTTTGTTTACCATAGAATGCTCCTTATATTTGCGTTTCGCGTTCTAATTCGTTTATTTGCACTTTGTGCAATGTAAGACTGCGTGAATATTTTTATTCCATAAAGAACCGTTTTCGACTGTGTCAGTACTTAACGAGCAGAAATGAAATGCACTGCGAGTTTAGTACTGCTACATCAGGCGAACGAGCGAGAGCGTGTTCTGTTGGAATACAAAATAATTCACGCAGTTTTATATAATTATAATACCAATAAACGAATTAGAACTCCCAAAAAATTTACTGCCCAATCTCTATTAATTCAGAGAAGGAATAATTTACGTCCTTGTCGTTATCATCTAATTGGAGGGTGTAACTTCTGGTTTGGTAGCCGGTTTTACGTAAGGTAATAACAACGCCGCTTTGAGGTTTGGTAAAGGAAACCGGAGCGATACCCACATAACTTCCGTCTACATATACTTCGACACCGGCAGGCCCGTCCACGTACATTTTAGCAGTGGTACTTGCAGTACCGGAATTGCCGGTTACACCGGTATTTTCGGAAGATGGCTGGCTACTGTTTTCCGAACTGTCCGTATTGGATTCCGTGCTGTTCTCCGAAGATGACTGATTACTGTTTTCGGAAGTTCCGTTGGCGTCGGAATGATTTTCCGAAGATGTTTGGCTGCTGCTCTCGGAAGAATTTTGACTGCTATTTTCAGAACTGTTATTTTCCGAAGTCGCACTATTGTTTTCCGATGACTGACTGCTGCTTTCAGAACTTTGACTGCTACTCTCCGAACTATCTTCCTCTGAGGAATCTTCGTCTTCGTCATCATCAGCCTCTTTGGTCAGCGTCAATGTAATGGAGGCCGACGGCTCACCCACCTTGATATAACTTGCGGTGGTTTCATATCCTTCCGCCCTGCAAATCAACTGATGGATACCGTATTCCATAGACACGGGAGCACCCGTATCCACCTTGGCTCCGTCCACAAATAATTCCGCATCGGAAGGATTCAACACAAATAAAACATTGCCGAATTTCTTTTCCACATCAATATCACCCAAATCGAGGGTTACTTCCTGGTTACGGCCAATGGTAACGCTTTTTACACCGGTAATACCGTCATTGCTGACCAGAACTTCATACGAGCCCTCCGGCACCGTAAGCAACATATCCTCGGATACGGAACGGATGATTTTATTCCCCACTTCAATCCAGCCACCTATGAAATACTCATCATTTTCCAGACGCAGGTATCCGTGACCGCTCTGCAGATAAATACTGTAAATCGTATGGTCCTTGCCGCAGATGGTAATTACATCTCCCTTGGCAAGTTCCATTTTATCCAGATTCATATTCCCGTCCGAAATTGCAAGAAAATCATCCAACTTATATTCTTCGTTCAAAAACATAAGACGACTTTCATTTTTGATAAATTCCTCAAAGGTAATATCGGAATACACAAAATAATCCGGCGACACATTCAGCGACAATAACTTCTTGGAACTTTTATCAAAAGTAATATCCGCAATTACACCGCAACGAACCTGCTTTGCGGACATGGCACTGCCGTACTTATCATAAAAGTACGTAACACCGTCATAGTTTAAGGTGTAGCGCAGCCCCGTCTCCAAGTTCTGGAACGTAATGCTTTGCTCTCCGGCATCCGCTGTGACAAGAATAACCCGGTCTTCATATATGTAATTTGCACTTGGCTGTTCCTCTGTAGGCGGCTCCACCACAGGTGCACTCTCCTGTTGGCAGGAAGCCAGACTAAAACACAGCAGAAACATCAGAATAATACTTAAGTACTTCTTCATTGCAGCCCTCCATAGGCGACATTTTTTCACTTGTTATACTGCATTCTATCACATTCGCGCATTGTGCAACAGCACTTTTGTCATTACCGGCGAAGCATTTAAATCACATCATCGAATACGTTATGCAAAAAAACGTCCTTTGACTTCTCCAACCGTAAAATATTCTCCAGTTTTGACAGATACTGCCCTGTTAAAAAGGCTTTGTTGGAATTATAATAAAAATTAGCAATTTTGCGGAATTTCTCCGGGTAAGCCAAACGATAAAACAGTTGCCTTCTTTCACTGTCCGACAAAGGATTGATTGCTTCATATTCCTGCAAAAGGCTGCTTCCGAGCCCGACATCCCAGTCTGCTTTTTCCAAGGTTTTACGAAGAAACAGTGCCACGTCTCTTACCCTGCTGTCCCACTGACATTTCTCGAAATGAAGGATGGCAGAACGCTCTTTTCCGAACTGTACGTTGTGGTACTGAAAATCTCCGTGGGCAAACTGCTTTTTCTTCTCCACCACGGCATAAAAGTCGCTGAAATCTTCTTTTGCAATCCGTTCTTCCGCCCGCAATGCCTGCGCAAGAAACAGATTGTATGCATCCAGTAATGCCAGTTCGAATTCACTTTTACAACCCCGTCCTCTGATAAAAGAGCGGATTTTCTTAAGGCCTTTATTCTGTCTGGCCACATCTTCCTTCAAATCAAACCGGTGCAGTCCCTTGGGCATCTCATCCTCAGGCCAGTAAAGCCCTTCATGAAGCATTGCCAAAGCCTGCATGGCAAGTTTTAAATCCCCGGTGTCTCTGGGCGAACATTCCCGGCCCTCAAAATAATCTTTTACCACATATCCCATACCGTCACGGTCATAGGAAATAAAGTTTCCTTCCTGATCCGCCACAAGAGTATCCACAAAAACGGCAGACCGGTCGGACATTCCGCGAAGCAACACATCCATCAACGCTAATTTGGATACCGGTGCCTGATATTCTTTCATAATTTTCAGTCCTTTATCCGTTTCGCACACAAAGGCCCCCCGCACCTTATGGGCTTTTATCACCGTAAAATCATAGTTTTCCAATAGGCTGATGGCCCTGTCATTCATTTTCTTTCCCTCCCGGCTGTCATACTTACACTGCGCAAAGACGGCTGTGGAATTCTCTTCTCCGAACTCCAAGACCAATTCACGTCTTTCGCTATGTTATTGTATGAGTACCTTTGGAAAAGTATGTTAAAATCAGGGCAGGAATTTCTTTAAAAGATATTCTTTCTCATTATGGGAAGGTTCTTCGATGACGTCTTTTAACATGGCATCCAAAACCAATCCGATTTCCTTGCCTGGTTTCATTCCGCAATCAATCAAATCCTTGCCGTTTACCGCCAAAGTGGCCTTGGAAACACACTGTTTCCGCTCGAGTATCTCTTCATAATCTCTGCGATTTGCCTCCAATGTGGCAATTTTTTCTTCTTTTTTATAATCACTCTGTGCCGAAATATCCGCTTCCTGCACTTCAAACAATTCCGGAAACGCTTCTTCTCCGATGCGTGCCACTGCGCGACGCATATATTTGACGCCGGATGCAATTCTCTCATCATGATAGCGCACCAGAATTCTCACTTTACGAATGGTATCATTATCAAATTTCAGACGCTGTAAAATTTCCGTTGAAATTTGCGCTGATACGACCGGATGTCCATAGTAATGGTCAATTCCCTCCTCATCCGTCGTAATGCAACGGGGCTTGCCCAAGTCGTGCATCAACATGGTAAGGCGAAGGATTTTATCGGCACGGATATGTTCCATTGCCACCAGAGAATGCATTCCAACGGTATATTGGTGATGACGGTTATGCTGCTCGGTCTCCATCGCCAAATCAAATTCCGGCATGAAAATCTTGGTAAGACCCAATTCATAAGCATCTTTTAAAAGCATAGGATTGGGCGAAATTACGGTTTTTACCAGTTCTGCCTGTATACGCTCGGCACTGATTTTACTAAGATTGCCGGCAATCTCTTTCATAGCCTCTCTGGTATTCTCTTCAATGGCATATCCCAGCTGTGCCGCAAAGCGAATTGCACGTAAAAGACGCAAGGCATCCTCCGTAAAACGGGCCTTCGGGTCTCCCACGCATCGGATTACCTTACTTTCAATATCTTCCATTCCGCCGAAAATATCCACCAGTCCGTCCGTATCGTTATACGCCATGGCATTAATGGTAAAATCCCTGCGCAGCAAATCTTCTTTCAGATTCCTTGTAAATGTAACTTCCGTGGGATGTCTTCCGTCCTCGTACTTACCATCAATACGGTATGTGGTCACTTCGTAACCTGTTTTATCCACCATAACCGTTACGGTGCCGTGCTCAATACCGGTATCAATGGTCCGGCGAAACAACGCCTTAACTTCTTCAGGAGATGCGGAGGTTGTAATATCCCAATCATTCGGTTCACGTCCTAAAATCGAGTCCCGGATACATCCGCCCACGGCATAAGCTTCAAAATGATTCGCTTGTAACGTTGCGATAATCTCTTTTACTTCCTGCGGCATGTTTATTTTCATGGGATACCTCCTTTCAAATAGTGTATCTGCGGTTTGTTTCTGTGAATTTACTTTAATATCATTACGTGGATTATTTTATATTCCAACAGAACACGCTCCCGCTCGTTCGACTGATGTAACAGTACTAAACTCGCAGTGCATTACATTTCTGCTCGTTAAGTGCTGACACAGTCGAAAACGGTTCTTTATGGAATAAAAATATCCACGTATATTGTTTTTATTTTCGACACATAAACAAATCGAGTCAAATTTATTTTAAAGTTTTCAACATCTCAATCATATCCTTGAATGTGCCTCGAAGTCCATCCCAGGGATACTCTTCTCTTGCATTGATATGGTCGGTTACAAGGTAGCAGTTTAAGCCTGCTTGGGATGCCGCATACATATCTTCCTTCTCGTCATTTCCAATCATCAGGCAATCTTTAGGCTCTACGCCGAGACGCTTGCAAATTGCCTCATAATACTTCGGATTAGGCTTTGCATAACATTCGGTTTCATACGCGGTAATCATATCAAAGTCTTCTTTTTTTAGCCCGACGAAAGAGGCTCTTGCCAACTGGGCAGCCATGGGAAAGATCGGCTGGGATGCAAGTACAACATAGTCTGCCGCCTCCCTTGCCGCTTTTATGGCTTCTGCGGCCAACGGGTTTTCACCGGTAACTTTTTTCACATCGTAAAATTCTTGTCTGTAAAAGGCATCTGACGCCTCCATAAAAGGAGCGGCATCCACTTTTAACTCCTCGGCAAATACGTTCCAAAAAATATCATAATTGGTATGGTTTCCGTCGTTTCGAATCATTCCGCCCGTAGCCTTCCAAATCGCCGCAATCAACGGATCTTTCTCAACGCCTACCGGACATAATTTCCGGGCAAGACCGCCGAAGTATGTTTTGATAAACATTTCTTCATCCATAGGAACCAAGGTCCTGTCCATATCAAATAAAATTGCTTTCATTTTACTTTCCTTATCTATAGAAAAACTGCTTTTCGCTTTGCTACGTACCCGCTCTCGCTCGATTGTGTATGTAACAGATGCTAAGTTCAAATTGAATTGCATTCAATTTATCACTAAGCACCAACGCACACCAAACGGTCCTTAAGCAAATCCGAAAGCAGTTTCTTTTATACTTACTAAAATGATAATCGTATTTTCAACATTCAATATTACATAAATACATCAATCATCGAATATATGAATAAAATCAAAATCATAACCGGTAACACAAAGGTCATATACGGACGCATCCATTTTTTCACCTTTATACCCTTGCCGGCATTGGCTTCTGCCATAAACTTATCCCAGCCCCAGCCGTATTTTACGGTTGAATATACCACATAGGTTAACGTACCCAAGGGCAATAAAATATTGCTTACGACAAAGTCTTCCAAATCCAGTACGGTGGATGAGCCGCCCAAAGGATGGAAACCGGACCAGATGCTATATCCATAAATACAGGGAAGAACAAGCACCATCATAGCAACGGCATTCACAATACAGGTCTTTTTACGACTCCAGCCTGTCACATCCATCGTACAGGAAATAATATTTTCAAAAACTGCAAGTACGGTAGATAATGCTGCAAAACTCATAAATACGAAGAATAAACTTCCCCAAAGACGTCCCATAGGAAGATGATTAAAAATATTGGGCAGCGTTTCAAAAATCAAAGGCGGACCCGAGTTCACATCTACGCCGTATGCCATACAAGCGGGAAACATTATAAGACCGGACACAAAAGCCACAAAAGTATCAAGTGCCGCTACATTTATTGCCTCTCCCATCAAACTTCTTTCTTTATCCAAATAACTTCCAAAGATTGCCATGGAACCGATACCGAGACTTAATGTAAAGAAAGACTGGGTCATTGCGGAAACAATTACCTTTCCGATACCCACTTCCTGCATTCTTGCAAAATCGGGCACCAAATAAAACTTAAGACCTTCTGCTCCGCCTTTTAAGAAAATACTGTTCACTGCTAGTGCCACCATAATCACAAGCAACGCAATCATCATATATTTGGTAACTCGTTCCAGGCCTTTTTGTACGCCAATGGAATTAATTCCAAAACATATAATAATTACTGCAAACGTATAAACAATCATCTCACCAGTTTTTCCAAGCATTTCGTTAAAAATCGCAGAAATACCTGCCACATCCGCTCCTTCAAATTCTCCTGCAGCGGTTTTTACAAAATACTGTAACATCCAGCCCGTTACACAGGTATAAAACATCATAAGGATATAATTACCTGCCATTGCCAGATAACCGTGGATATTCCATACTTTTTTATCAGGAGTCAATTCCTTGTAAATTTTAACAGGACTCTTCTGACTGGCACGCCCCAAAGAAAATTCTACAGTCAAGGCCGGAACACCCATAATAATCAGGAAAAATAAATAGATTAAAACAAAGGCCCCTCCGCCGTTCTGCCCTACCATATAAGGAAACTTCCAAACATTACCAATACCAATGGCACATCCGGCACTTAACAGAATAAAGCCCAAACGGCTCCCTAATCGCTCTCTTTTCATAAAAATCTCCATTCGCAAAAAATTCAAGGCGCATGCTTTTATCCACGATAAAATACACACGCCTTATTATTATACACAAAATGAAATATTGTATCAACTGTCGAAAAATTAATCTTCCTGCTGTAACTTAACTGCTTCCGCACGAAGGTTTTCCATAATTTCAGCCAGTTTCTGAATGCTTTCCTGATTTCTGTCACAACTCTCCAAAGTAGCAATTGCACTGGCACTTACCTCTTCGGTTACTGCAGATACATTCTGGATACTTTCCACAACGGCGGAATTTGCCGCAGATGCGGACTCAACCGCTTCTTTTAATTGTACTGCCTGTTCAGAAATTTTACGGGCACTGTTTTCAATCTCTCGGAAGTGTTCTGCCGTCTGTCCAACGAATTCATTCTGATTCTGATTGCTTTCCAATAATTCGTTTACCGCTTCCACTACTTCATCCAGAGATTTGCCGACATTACCGATTAAGTTATTGATATCGTCGGTAGCATGATTGGTCTGGGATGCCAAATCAGAAATTTCTCCCGCAACCACTGCAAAACCTTTTCCTGCTTCTCCTGCTCTGGCAGCTTCGATACTTGCATTCAAGGCCAACATGGATGTCTGTCTTGCAACCTTACTGATCAAATTAACAATGGTAACCATCTGTGTGGCATATTCTTTTAATTCATCCATTTCTTTCGCAACCAAAGCACCCTTTTCTTCGGATACTTTTACCTGCTCAAGCAATTCATTCATTACACCATCAGCCACATTGATGCTGTCTTCCGTATTTCCGATTTCCGCCACAATTTCTTCTGTAGAAGAACCGACGCCTTTGATATAACCGTCTATTTCTTCCGTACTGCACTGCTGTTCCGCAATGGCTGCTGCCGTATCTCCTGCACCGCCGGATAAATCTTCCATTGCATACTTGGTTGCTTCAATTGCTTTTCCAAGTGTGTCTGTTTCCGTAGCCGCTACTTCAATACTGCCTGTAATACTGGTGGCAACCTCCAAAGTTGTCTGCAAAAGTTTCTCAGACTGTACTCTTTGCTCATCCGCCTTATCGGCCGTTACCTTACCGATTTGAGCCACTTTACTGATGGATACAATACCGAATACGCTCATAAAAATCAAAAATGCAATCTGAATTTCCGTATTGGAAATCTGTTCTGCGGATAATCCTGCTGTTACGGCCATTTTAATAATAACGGCAACATTCAGCAAAAATGCATATACACTCATTACAATACTCAATTTCATATCCACATATACAATCAATACAATGAATGCAACGGCGATATAACAGAATGCCAACGCCGATGTGGTATTAAACATCAAATAGGAATAAAACACCAAAAATCCGACACCGAGAACATAACGAATAATAGCATTGTCCTTTTTAATCTTATACATAATCCAACCGATTACAGGCGGAACAAGACAGGTCGCTGCCAAAATCGCATAGTCTCCTATGGTTCTTGCATCTTTTAACACCTCGAGAAAATATGCCGCTGCCAACAACAAGGTTGTAATTGTCATACAGATTAATGCAGTCTTATTACGACTGATATCTGCGTTTTGTTTGATGGATAAGTCTCTTTTTGCCATATGTAACCTCCGCTTTAAATTTATTTTCCCTTTTATCCGTATCTGCCGGTTTATTCCCCTCTAAACCGACAAACTTATTAACTACATTATAACTTATTCGGATCATAAAAACAGTTAAAATTTCATAAAATCCAATCCTACTGCAGAATTTTCAACACATTGGAAATGGATTTCTCCAGTGCTTCATTACCGCTTTTATCTACTTCCAGTTTATTACGTTCACTATGGGTAAGACAACCCGCTCCGTTGACACAACCTCCTACACAGGCCATACCTTCGATAAAATTGCCTACATCAATACCTTTATTCGCTTTAAGTAATGTCATCTTGCATTCTGCAATACCGTTACAAACCACGGGGCGCAATTCGAAATCCGTCACACCCTGTTCTTTCAAAGCCTCTTCAACCGCTTCTGTAAGTCCGCCGCTTCTGGCAAAAATTCTTCCGAAGTAAGAAGCAAAATACATATGACCTTCCTCAAGGGTTGTAATATCGATATCCTTGCTGTCAAACAATGCCTGCAATTCTTCAAACGTCAGCACACAATCTACAAAAGGACGTATATTCTCCTGCTGGAACTCTGCTTTTTTTGCGGTACAGGGTCCGATAAACACAATTTTACAATCCGGGTGCTTTTCTTTTAACACCTTACTCAATACAACCATCGGTGAATCATTGTGAGAAATATGCTTCACCATATCCGGGAACTGCGTCTTAATATATTGCACAAATGCAGGACAACAGGAACTGGTCAAAAATCCTTTCTCTACCAACTCCCTGGCTTCGGAATCCGCCACCATATCCGCTCCCATGGCAACTTCCACTACATTATGGAAGCCCATTTCACGAAGTCCGGTTACCACCTGGCCGAGTTTGGCATATTTAAACTGGCTGGCAATGGCCGGAGCCACCAACGCATATACTTTATAATTACGATTATTGTCACTGTTTTTTATCAGTTCGATTGCGTCTATGATAAAAGATGCATCCGTAATGGCTCCGAAGGGACATTGGTATACACAGGCCCCGCAGGAGATGCACTTCTGCTCGTCGATAAAAGCAGCCTGATTATCGTCCATACTGATTGCTTTTACCTTGCAGGCATTCTGGCAGGGACGTACATTATGCTTGATTGCACTGTACGGGCATACCTGAGCACATTTTCCGCATTCAATACATTTACTTTTATCAATATGCGCATTCTGATTCGCATCATAGGTAATGGCGTCTCTGGGACACACATCACCGCATCGATGAGCAATACAACCACGGCAGGCATTGGTAACTTCATAACCGCCTACAGGGCACTCATCACAGGCAATGTCAATGACATTTACAACCCTTTTATAACCCTTATCATCCATCGTGGTATTCATTGCAATCTTAACGCTCTCGCCCAGTACTGCCCTCTCTTTATAAACGCAACAACGCATGGTAGGCTCTCTTCCGGGCACGATTGCCTTCGGAATTTCAAATGCCGCATTTTCCAAATTACCTTCCCATGCACGCCTTGCCACTTCTCGAAGTACTTTATATTTCAAAACCTGTACTTTAGTATCAAATTTTCTGCTCATTGGTTTCTTATCCTTTCGGAAAAATTAAGGCAAAGGTAATCTGCTTTCTTTTTTCCGTTCTTAAGAAAGCATCGCCAGACGATCTGTCAATTTTTCCTTAATGCACTGCTCCGCGTTCCGCATAAATTCCACATATTCCGCAGGTGGTATGGGCTTCGAGAAATAATAACCCTGTAAAAAGTCACAGCCCACACTTCGAAGCATCAGCGCCTGTTCAAATGTTTCCACACCCTCTGCCACAATTTTAAGTCCGAGACTTTTAATCATAGCCGCAGTATGCTCTAATACCTTCATTGCCTTTTCATTATCTGTTGCGGCCCAAACCACACTTTTATCCAATTTCACCAACTCAAACGGAAGTTCAATCAAATAATCCGTATTGGAATAACCGGTACCGTAATCATCTACGGCAAAAGTACAACCGGAATCAATCAGTCGGTCCATATTGTTAACCAGAATCTTATTATCCACAGCAGAAAAAGTTTCCGTCACCTCAAAATCAATCATATTATAAGGAATCCCGTATCGGTCCATAATTGATTTGAGATGCTTATGTAAATCCTCCTGCAAACACTGTACCATGGAAAGATTGACTTCCACGTAACGGATGCCCAAATCCTTGGCATCGGCAGACTGTAAAAACTCACATACCTTATGGAAAACAATATCTCCAACCTCCAGAATAAGACCGTTTTGCTCCGCAATGGGAATAAATTCATCCGGAGGAATAAATCCTAACTCTTCGTCACGAAGGCGTACCAATGCTTCCGCCGCACTGAAAGCCTTGTCATCAATGGAATAAATCGGCTGAAAATATACTTCAAAACTCTTATTTCGTACCGCACTTTTTAAAATATGACTGATAATGGCGCTTCTCTGATGTTTCTCCGTACTTTCCCTGGTTGTCACCACTACATCATAGGAATTCTCCTCTTTTGCTTCATCGAGACCGGAACTGATTGCATTCAGTATTTCTTCGCTGGACTCCGCCACTTCAGGAAAATCTACGGTACACATACGCATCGTCAGGTTAACCGCCACACGGTTCACATGAAAGGCTGTGACAAATCTCCATTTTAACCAATCCGCATGTTCTTCTGCATCCTTACTGTTTTTATCAAATATATAAGCAAAACGGGGACCTTCCAAGTGATACATATCACCTTTGAGCCCTTTGGTACAATCTTTTACCACTGTAGCCAGCAATTCATTACTGCTCTCCACACCCATAAGCTGATCCACAAACTGCAAACCTTCGATTTCAAAAGCAAGTACGGTAAACTCTTTCTTTTTGTCAGCCCGCTTGGTAATTTCCCGCAAAAAGGCCTTTATGTTAAAAATATCCAACTCTTTGTCGAGATAATCATCCGGGTTCTGCAAGGAATGGAACAGCATAAAAAACAAAAGAGAAGCCACAAAATTTACCAAAAGCAATTCATTCCAAATAAGTTGTATCATAATTGCCACGATGGAAATGATTGCAATCGTACATGTGGTAATCAAATGCATATTGTTGATTTTACGTCTGGAAGTCAAAACGGTAAAAATACATCCGGCTAACATTATAAACGCCACCGCATACAAAATGGTGTGTAAAAAGCCGTGCTTATACTCGTTGTTTTCAAAGTAAAATATGGTTTTTGCCCAAGGTGTTATCGCAATTGCCACCGTAATAAAGATTAATACAACCGTATTTATTTTTTTCATGATTTTACCGTATCTGCCTTTATGGCGTTCCGTAATCAGAAGCAGATAGATAAAATAAATCACATATGTACAGTTAAAGGAAAAGAAATAGATTTGATTAATAATGTAATTTAACCACATGGGAAAAACTTCAATATGATTTAAAGAATATACTGAAATAACATCAAAAAGAGAGGCAGTAATAATCAGTGCCCCTATACATAAAAACAAACGATTGGATTGACTGGGAATATGTTTCTTGGAAAAGAAAAGTCCCCCCACGATAATGCATATGAGAATCGCCGCTATATCATAATGAAAGATATAATTCATATGGCCTCCCGTTTTTGTAAAAGTGTTGTCCCCTTTTAAACACCTATACACATACATTATAACCCATTTAACGACAAAATGCACTAAGTTTCCGCGTATATTTTATTTGGTTCATAACGTTTTTTTGCTATTTCATACCTGCAATAACTTTTAGGCTTGTGATAATTGGTTACTTCTGCCTGATATACATAACAATCGCAACCACAATGATAATGGCATATCCGATAATACTAAACACATCAGGCACCTGATTTAGGAAAAAGAATCCCAGAATTGCAGCAAAAATCACCTGGGAGTAGTCGTATACCGAAATCTCCTTCGCCGGCGCGTAAGTATATGCCGCCGTCACGCAAAACTGTCCGCCGGAGGCCGCAAGTCCGGTCAGAAGCAGAAAGCCCCATTGCCACCATTCCATGGGTTGATAGTTGCAAATCACAATCGGTGCCAGAATCACACTGGTAAATGCTGAGAAAAAAAACACAATAAACGTACTTTTCGTCCCTTTTTGGCCCAGTTTTCGCACGCAGGTATATGCGATACCCGCACCCAGGCCTCCGATTAAACCGGCCACTGCCGGAATCACTTCCATACCAAAGGTAGGCTTTACGATAAAAAGGCTTCCGACAAAAGCAAGTATGACTGAAAGCCACTGAAACCAGTTCGCCTTTTCTTTTAAGAAAATCGCCGAGAAAATAATTACAAAAAAAGGCGCTAACTTATTTAACATAGACGCATCTGAAATATTCATATGGTCCACGGCATAAAAATTACACACAAACCCGATACCGCCGGCAAAGGAACGCAAAAAGAGTAACCAAAAATTATCTTTGGTTACCTTTCTCTCTTCTTTCGTGGTATTTTTAAATAATACAATTCCGGAAAAAATCAGCGCCACCGCATTGCGGAAAAACGCTTTTTGTATTACGGGCACATCTCCTGCCAGATTTACAAACAAATTCATCAAAGCAAAGCAGAAAGCGCAACCGATAATGCACAAAATTCCTTTTTGTCTGTTTTTCATTTTTACACTTCTTTCTGATTCCGTCACCGGAATCACGGAATTGAAACCCTTTATTTCCCCAATACACAACGTCCTATTTCAGCATCTCACAAATGGCTCCCGCTGTAATCGCCTGTTGCTCTTCTCCCGTAATTCCGGCAACACCGTCATCACTCTGCGCACCGTAATTACCGAAATTGGCATGATTGCCACCCTCAATCAGAATCTCAACGGCATCAGCCGGAAGATTACTTCTATACTCCATATAATTGTCCAAATTTAACACGCCGTCTGCAGAACCATAGATACTCAATACATCCAACTTTTCTTTGGACAAATCCTCCGTAGAATACGCAGCCAGCAAAATAACTCCCTGCAGTTTGCTTGCATTTTCATATGCATAAGCCGATGCCATGGCACCGCCCAGGGAATGTCCGGCCATATACCAATCTGCCACATTGCCGTAATCCTTTCGCACCACATCCGCCTTATTTACATCCAAAACAGCCAGTTTTAACGGCATTTTAACAATGACGCAAAGATATCCTTCTTCTGCCACGGCATGCATCAGGGGTGCATATGCCTCCGGTTCTACGCTTCCGCCGGGATAAAAAATGATTCCCTTATTATAAAATCCTCCCGCCGGTTCAAACGCAATATAATCCTTTTCTTCTGTTACGATAACATATTTACTGCTCTCCATGGCTTTCATCGCTGCAACATCCGCATCGTAAGCAATATCATCTGCTTTCTCCAGACATATTACCGACATGGCAGCAACCACAAATATAATAAAACATACAATTCTAAAAATTCTGTTTTTTGACATATCTTACTCCCGCCTGCATAAATACTATGGCGCATTGCGTCATTGTCCGCAGTTCTTTCTTTTACTGCTTTATAAAAATAATTACTGATAATCCTTTAACCACGCTTCAATTTCTGCGCGTTTTGCAGTCACGCTTCCCTGAATCATCTTAATGCTTCCGCCGCCTCTGCCGTTTAACGCTGCATTCATCTCCTTGGCAAAGGCACGTAAATCCGGCTCTTCTGCCGCCTCATTTTTACCGATGATATAGCGATAACCGCTATCGTCAGTCCCCGCAAAACCAGCCACGATACCGGGTGCTGTCAAAACCCCTTCGTTAATCAGGGTACGCATTTGTACCTCATCCAAGGACGCATCAAAAATCACATGACACTTATTATCCGGATTGTTTTCTATTGCCTTTTTTAATTGATTTCTGTACAAATCCGTAATCTGTTTTTTCAGCGATGTAATAGTTTCCTGCTGCTCCTTCATCTGACGGCTTACCCGCTCCGCCGCCAAATGGCACGCTTCCCGCTTAGCAGAAAACAGCCGCATCATTTGACCGATTTCTTCATGCAAAATGCCATAGTCTTCTCTTGCCCACTTTCCTGCTTTTAAAGTAAATCGGGTACCTCCTCTGTGACTCATAAAATCCATTACCTTAATCAACCCGATTTCTCCCGTAGTCTTTACGTGGGGAGCGCAACAGGCACAGGCATCATATCCTTCTATCAGTACGACGCGAATCTCCTCGGTCAAATCCAATTTACTGCGATATTGCAATTCATCCGGCGAATCCGGATACACTGCCGAAATAGCAACATTACGGTCAATTCCTTCATTTGCCAAAATCTCAAGTTTTGCAAAATCCTCTGCAGTCAAAACGCCGTTTACATCCACAGTCACGCAATTAGCCGACATATGAAAACCTACATTTTCATATCCGTACAGTTTATGAATCAGGCCACAGAACAAATGCTCACCGGAATGATTCTGCATTCTTTCATAACGCACTGCCCAATTTAATTGCGCAGTAATGACGCTACCCTTTTCTATGGGGTTGGAGACATAATGTACAATCACTCCATCCTCTTTTTGTACGTCGAAAACCTGTAATACATCATTATTTTCAAGAATTACGACACCTTTATCCGCAGGTTGTCCGCCGCCTTCCGGAAAAAACGGAGTACAATCCAAAACGATACCATATACTGTTTTCGCTTCATCTTTACCGGTATCTTTGATTCTTTCCCTGCATTCCAACACTTTTGCCACACATTCTTTTGTATATGCATCATCTTCATAAAGAACCTGCGTCATGCCGGAATTCACTCTTTTATTATTCATTCCTACTCACCCACAATTTGATTTCTTCCGCCGCTCTTGCCGCTATATAATCTTTCATCCGCGATGCGTAATAACTGATCCATATCATCTTCTGCACCGCCTGCGGTAATACCGAATGTCATGGTTACCTTAATGGGCATCTCGAAGCGTTCATCGGGAATTTCCAATTTACGCACATTATCCAGAACCGCTTTTAATTTTGCCAAACCTTCCTTGTACTCGGTTTCATCATATACAAGCAGAAATTCCTCACCACCCCAACGGGCCACAAACCCCTTACCGGTCATGGTTGCTTTCATCGCTTTAGCCACCGCCACCAGCACCTTATCCCCCACTTCGTGACCATAGGTATCATTTACCTTCTTAAAAAAGTCGATATCTCCGATGGCAATACAGAATTTCGTTCCGGTATCTTCCGCCTTCTTCATCATTTTTTTCAAGCGTTGGTTTGCGCAGCGACGATTATACAACTCCGTTAAGGCATCTCTCTCAATAAGTACGTGTAGAGACTTCTGCATGGAAACAACGGATTTGCCCATATCCGAAATCTCATCATTACGTCCCATAACCGTATAATGAGGTTCTTTCGACAATTCACCCTTGGCAACATTCGCCAACGCCTTCTGCAGATTTCCGATAGCCGTTGCCAGATTTTTGGCATAACGGAACGAAATAAAACCTGCAACCAGCATAGCCGCCACAATCACAAATGCAATGGGAATTACTGCTTTGAATACCAAATCTTTAATCACTTCCGAAGGTTTTGCCACGGCAATCATACCGATACAACCGCCGTTTTCGGTCAAAAGCGGCATATAATAGGCACAGTATGTATAATCTCCGATTACTACCCCGTCATAAAATTTGGCTGTTTTTAAATCCAATACATCCTGACAGATTACCGTACTGACGCCGCTTCCGATGAAACGCTTTCCTTCATCATCTTTTATGGTAGTCAACATTCTGACATCTTTATAAAAGATGGTAATTTCCGCTCCGGTGGCATCTTTTAAACTGTCGATAATGGTAAAATCACCGGTGATTTCTTCGTCACCTTTGTAATAATATGCAATGTTATTTACGGCTTCATATCGATATTCCCCCGGATAGACCGTATCGTATGTTGCTGCCACGGAAGCCGCAATATTCTGAAGTTCATCCTCAACTTTTTCATGCATTACACCATTGAAACGCCAAGAACAAATAATCAATACCAAAAGGCCAAATAACATCAACGGCACAATTGCCATTGCCGGTATTGTTTTGTATATACTGCTTCTCGCTTTTTTCTCCATAATAGTCCCCCTGCTTGTCCTTCAAGTTTCTCTGCCGAATCTTATATACTTTTTACGCAACGTTGTCAGACTTTTATTTTATCGCATTATGATTTTATACACAAGAGCAAACCGCAAATAAAAAAGCCACCGGCGCATGGCCGATGGCTTTGTATTTGTATGTATTTCTTCTGCTGCACTACATTATTTAGCAGGCATATAAGGAGCAAGAGCACCTGCAAGACTGGGAATAGACATAGTCTGTAACCAAACGCGTCCGGGACCTACAAGAGTGGTATTGAAGAGTCCTTCACCACCTGCTACAACGTTCTTGAATCCCTGTACTCTTTCTACGTTCATCTGTACAGTGCCTTCCATTGCTGCAAGACATCCTGTATCAATTTTCATAGGCTGTCCGGGCTGTAATTCGTATTCTACGATGCTACCGTCAACTTCGATAAATACCATACCCTGGCCGGTAAACTTCTGCATAATGAAACCGCCACCGCCGAAAAGACCTGCTCCATTGAAGTTCTTCTGAATTTCACAATTTACACCCATTTCAGATGCAAGGAAAGACTTCTTCTGCGCAATAATAGTCTTACCGCCTGTTAAATCAATTGCAAGAATGTTTCCGGGAACACCTGAACCAACTGCAATCATACCGGGACCACCCTGTGCGGTATATTTGTTTTCATAAAGTGCTTCGCCGGTAAGAGCCTTACCGAACATTTTACCGATTCCGCCACCTGATGTTTCCATCTGCATATTGGGTGACATCCAACACATAGCACCTGCCTGACACTTGATTGCTTCGCCTGCTGCAACGTTTAATACTGCAACGGGAAACGGTGCACCTTTAATTTCGTACTGCATAATTTAATTCCTCCTCTTTAGAAAAGTTTACACTTACAAAAAGTATCTTATCACACTTTACTCACAATTTCATCATAAAAATATTAAACTTTTTTCACAGATAATACAATAATCCGTATTATCAGGAAGAAATATTCTTCCCCCAAATTTCGCTGCATCAAAAAAAGACTGCCTGTTACAGACAGTCTTAATCGTTTATTTATGATACAGTTTCTTAGTCTGGTATGCCGGTTCACAAGTTAAGTTAATTCCCAGTTTGCGGAATACATTTTTATCTACCTGCGATAAAATTACGCTGGAGTGCACTTCCAAACCTTTCAAATTCGGCAACTGTTCCATGGCACGTTTGGCCTTCTCATCCGTCGTTGCACAGATTGATAATGCAATTAACACTTCATCGGTATGAAGTCTGGGATTCGCATTCCCCAGATGCTTAATTTTTAATTCCTGAATCGGTCCGATAATGGTAGGTGCAATTAAATGTACTTCATCATCCAAACCGGCCAGTTTTTTTAACGCATTTAAAAGCAGTGCCGAGGATGCTCCCAGAAGTTCACTGGTTTTACCGGTAATGATTTCACCATCCGGCAATTCCATCGCCGCTGCCGGTTCTCCGGTGGCCTCCGCTCTTAAATTAGCCGCACCGATTACCGGACGGTCTTCCACGGTAATGCCTGCCTGTTTCATCAAAAGTTCAATTTTCATTACCTGCACATCATCAGAACTACCCTGACGCTTTGCACACAATGCATTATAATACCGACGGATAATTTCCTCTTTGGCCGCTTTGCTTACAGCCTCATCATCGATAATACCGTATCCTACCATGTTGACACCCATGTCAGTAGGTGATTTATAAGGAGATTCACCCATAATCTCTTCAAACATAGCATTAAGCACAGGGAAAATTTCCACGTCTCTGTTGTAATTTATGGTTGTCTCACCGTAAGCCTCCAAGTGGAAGGGATCAATCATATTCACATCGTTCAAGTCCGCAGTCGCTGCTTCATACGCTAAGTTTACGGGATGTTTCAACGGGAGGTTCCACACAGGGAAGGTTTCATACTTAGCATACCCCGCCTTAATTCCTCTTTTATATTCATGATAAATCTGAGAAAGACAGGTTGCCATTTTACCGCTTCCCGGTCCCGGAGCCGTAAGCACCACCAGAGAACGGCTGGTTTCAATGTATTCATTCTTTCCGTATCCCTCTTCGCTTACAATGTGAGGAATATTGGAAGGATATCCTTCAATATGATAATGACGATATACTTTCAGCCCCAATGACTCTAATTTATTCTGATATGCCACCACGCTAGACTGTCCGGCAAACTGAGTCAAAACAACACTTCCCACATACAAACCGTATCCGCGGAACGCATCAATCAGACGCAATACATCCATATCATAGGAAATACCGATATCGGAACGTACCTTATTTTTCTCGATGTCTCCGGCACTGATTACGATTACAATTTCAGCCTGGTCTTTTAACTGTACCAGCATGTCGATTTTACTGTCGGGCTTAAAACCGGGCAAAACTCTGGACGCATGAAAATCATCAAACAATTTGCCGCCGAATTCCAGATACAACTTACCGCCAAAAGCGGCAATGCGCTCTTTGATACGTTCAGACTGCATTTTAAGATATTTGTCATTGTCAAAACCGATTTTCTTCATGATACGTCTCCGTCTCTTCTCAATTCTTTCTTTACCGAACAGCAATCAATTTACCTGATTTACAAAGTACTTTTCGCCGTTTTCTTTTCTTTTACACTCTTTTTTCACTTATAAAATACAAATTTAATCATACCTAATTTCAGCACGAAAATCAATATTACATTTATATTTTTTCATATAAAAAATCTGCCATTTTCCTTGTTTTTCCGCATATCTTTGTTATAATAAAAATACCGGAGGCCACTTTGGGGCCGGAAACATTCCATTGACAAACAAATCTGAAAATACAGAGCGCAAACCATTCACGCCAAAGGAGAAACGCTTATGAACAAACGTAAAGACAAAGGCATTAACCATAAACTGTACCTTGCCAAGGAATCCGTTGTGGAGTACCGTTCTTTCGAAAATGAAATGTCCTTTTATGATGCGGTAAAAAACGGAAACCTCGACATTGTTGAGGAAGAGATGCAGAAATTCCAAAAAGAAACACTTCAAGGAAAAGGTGTGCTTTCCGACAATATTGTCAGAAATCTCTTGTATCATTTCATCATTGCAACCGCCATGGTAGCACGTTTCTGTATCGAAGGCGGAATGGACCACGAAATGGCCTACTCTTTAAGTGACTACTATATTCAAAAGGCGGACCATTGTACCACCACCGAAAGTTTAAAGAAACTCCAGTATACAATGGCGGTGGATTATTGTAAGCGCATGAAACAGATGAAGAAGATTAACATTTATTCCAAAAATATCGTGCGCGTCATTGATTACATATATGATAATCTCCATAAGCCTTTAACGGTAAAAATCATAGCGGAAAATGTAGGAATCAGCGAAACCTATCTCTCCAAACTTTTTAAAAAAGAAACCGGCACTTCTGTCAGTGCGTACATCCGCTCCCGCAGAATTGAAGCCGCCCAAAATATGCTGAAGTTTTCGGAATATTCTTATGAAGAAATCTCAAACCATTTGTGCTTTTCTTCCCAAAGCCATTTTACCAGCATATTTAAGAAAGAGACCGGTTGTACCCCGAAGGTGTACCGAGACCAGAACTTCCGAAAGAATTTTACCCAGGAAGGCATGAAAAAGCCAGACTAAAAGATGCATGCTACATACTGATTTTCCCATTCAAACACAAAAACTCCACCGGCCGTTGCCGATGGAGTTTCTTTTATTTTTTACAAAATTATTCTGCTTCTTTTTTAGAAATGTATTCGATAATATCGCCTACAGTACTAACACCTTCCAAATCCTCGGGAGGAATCTCTACACCATACTCTGATTCAAAAGCCATAACCAGTTCCAATAAATCAAGAGAGTCTGCTCCTAAATCATCCTTTAAAGAGGTATCCTCTGTGATTTCCACACCTGTAATGTTAAGTTGTTCTACGATAATTTCTGTAATCTTTTCTAACATATTTGTAACTCCTTTGCTGAGAAACTTGGGATTTCTACTATGTATTTTCCCTTATTACGCTATGAGTATATTATTTGCATTGTACTTTGTCAACTACTTTTCTAACAGATATTGATAAACATCTCTTTTTGATAAGCCACGGTCCTTCGCCACCTTTTTCATTGCTTCTTTTCGGTCCACTCCCTGACTTTCATAAAATGACATATGTTCCTCAATAGACAGTTGCTGCCACTCCTTCTGTTTCTCTTCTTTGCGTTCCTCGAAACTTTTACCTTCCAGCACCAGAACATATTCACCTTTGGGTTCATTTTCCCCATAAAAAGAAATTGCATCTGACAGAGTTGTCGGCATTACGGTTTCAAATTTCTTTGTCAGTTCCCGGCACAAAGTAATTTTACGATTCCCCAGTGTTTCATAGAGTTCTGCCAACGTACCTCTCAAATGATGAGGTGCCTCATATAAAATAATGGTACGGCTCTCTTCTTTTAAGTCTTCAAGAATTGCCTTGCGTTCGTTTTTATCCGAAGGCAAAAAAGCTTCAAAGCAAAACCTTCTTGTAGGAAGACCCGATAACGTCAATGCTGTGATACAGGCACAGGCCCCGGGCAACGATGTAACGGGCACACCGCTTTGATGGCACATTTGAACAAGGACTTCTCCGGGATCCGAAATAGCCGGCGTTCCCGCATCCGTAATCAATGCAATATTCTTACCCTCCTGAAGCATAGCAATGAGTTTTTCGGCTTTCTCCACCTTATTGTACTCATGGTAACTTGTCATCGGTGTTTTAATTTCAAACCGATTTAAAAGTTTAATGCTGTTTCTGGTGTCCTCCGCCGCGATAACATCCACACTTCTCAGAGTATCCAAAACACGGAAAGTCATATCGTCCAGATTTCCGATGG
Source organism: Lachnospiraceae bacterium (assembly GCA_017473115.1). Lineage (GTDB taxonomy): Bacteria > Bacillota > Clostridia > Lachnospirales > Lachnospiraceae > UBA3766. The sequence goes on along the minus strand of JAFUNC010000003.1, from coordinate 19,125 downwards.
GCGTTGCACATAAATATAAAGTTCCGGTCATAGAATCTCCTTTCTGCAGATTTCTTCTCGAACATCCCTTTTATTCAGGTCCATTCAACATACTCTGTTCTGCTGTCTCACCATATAATTCATAAATCTCGTGGGTATATACTCCCGGTTTTTCATATACAATTAAGGGTTTTTCCACGGTCATTCTTGATTTGCCGCCCCGTGCCCCTTCTATCAGTACCATATTAGGCTCTTTGTCCACGTAGGGATATACCAGACGCATCCGCTTGGGTTCTATTTTATATCGTGACATAAGTGTCATAATTTCAGCCAAACGAAACGGTCTGTGCACCATATAAAATTTTCCTCCCGGTACTAAAAGTCTTGCGCCCTTGGATATAATATCCTCCAACGTGCACTTTATTTCATGTCGCGCAATGGCTTTGGGCTCCTCCGGATTTGTCAGACCGTGCTGTCCAATCATATACGGCGGATTACAGGTAATAACATCAAAGGAAGCAGCCTCAAAATATGCTTCTGCTTCCTTAATATCTCCGTTTACGATTGAAATTCTATCCTGCAGACCGTTCAGTTCCACACTTCTGCAAGCCATTTCAGCGCTTTCTTCCTGGATTTCAAGACCGACATAGCTTCCGCAATCATACCGAGCCTCCATAAGAATAGGTATAATCCCCGTGCCGGTACCGATATCCAGAATTCTGTTTCCCGGTTTCGCCTTCGCAAACTCTGCCAAAAGCACGGCATCCATTCCGAAACAAAATCTGCCGGGATCCTGAATAATCCGATATCCTTTGCGCTGCAGACAATCCAGCCGCTCATTTTCCTTGAGATTAGTTGTCATTTCCGCCACTATTTCCTTCTTGTCTGTCCCGACGATGATGTCGGTTTCTGCGGTTACGATGATGCTTACCGCTTCTTTCCTGATTACCTTCGCCATTACCGCCCTGTTGGTTATTCTCACCTTCTACGCGGTTATGACGGTTATTCTTATCGTAATGAGGTTTGTGCTCTCTTCGTTCTCCGTCTTTTCCGCCGTTTGACGCCGCTGCATTTTCCGATGTTACATCTTCTGAGCCGTTATGGTGTCTGTGATGTCCGCCCTTGTCGTTGTTATGCTCGAATTTCTTCTTCTCATAATGAGGCTTCTTCGGTCTGTCTTCCGTTCCGTCTTTCTCTGCATCTTCCGCATCCTGGCGTTCTAATTTCTCTAACTCTGCCAACTCTTCCGAAGACAAATCAGACTTATCTTTATTTACATATTTCTTCTTAAAAGTCAATTGATCCGCGTGATACTCTTTTAATTCCTTCTCATCACCTTCTTCAATCAGAACCTTAATTCTCTGTCGTAATACATTTACGCTGTGAACTTCGCCCTGTAATCCGTCGTCTGTAGTAACACTGTCACCTACGTTGGGAAGTTTACGGTTCAGTTCCTCATAAATCTCTTCCTCATTCTTTAAACAACACATAAGACGTCCGCATACACCGGAAATTTTAGTGGGATTCAAAGATAAATTCTGTTCTTTTGCCATCTTAATGGACACCGGAACAAACTCGGACAAATAGGAGTGACAACATAAAACACGTCCGCATACACCGATACCGCCCATAATTTTAATTTCATCGCGGACACCGATTTGACGCAATTCAATACGTGTTTTAAAAACGGCTGCCAAATCCTTTACCAACTCACGGAAATCAATTCTTCCGTCCGCCGTAAAATAGAACAACACCTTATTATTGTCAAAAGTATATTCCGCATCCACAAGTTTCATATCCAATTCATGCTTGCGGATCTTTTCAAGACAAATATCGTATGCTTCTTTTTTCTTCTCAAGATTCTCTGCATTCTGCCTATCGTCTGCGGGCGTTGCCACACGGATTACCGGCTTTAACGGCTGGACAACACGCTCTTCCTCTACTTCACGGATATCACTTACCACAAGACCGTATTCCATTCCTCTGGCCGTTTCGACAATTACGTGCTGGCCTTTTTTGATCTCAAATTCAAGAGGATCGAAAAAATAAATCTTTCCTCCTGTCCGAAAACGGACGCTGATTACTTTTATCATGTATTATAATACCTTTCTAAACTAGTTTTCTCTGATTGTCATAAGCAAAAGCTCGATGGTCAAATCAAAGTTTACGTTGGCTCTGAGTCGTGCCTTCGCCTTCTCCAACGCATCTATAATATTCTCGATTCCTTCGTAGGATGACTTTTTTGCCACCTTTTTAATATACTGTATTTCATTCTTAAAAATCAAGCCGTTTACATCGTTTGTTGCCTTAAATAAAAGTACATCCCGGTACCAGATGGAAATAATATCCAAATAGTCCTCAATATCAAACTTATACTCTTTGATTTTTTGGATTGCAGCAACCACTTCGTGCATTTCCATTTCATCGATGTATTTTAAAAGTGTTACGGCATCATCACGCATTTTATCAAAGTCTTCGTTGGATACCATTACTTTCGCACGGCCAAGGTTTCCGCGTGCAAATGCGACACTTATGTCAGCCTTGTAATCAGGAACACGCATCTCCTGCATCAAGAATTCTTTTAATACCCTGTCAGGTACCGGCTTCATGGAAAGATTTACGCAACGACTGATAATCGTAGGTAACATTGCTTCCATGGATGTGGTTAAAAGAAGTATTACAGCGTAGGCAGGCGGCTCTTCCAAGGTTTTTAAAAGGGCATTCTGCGCCTGTACGGTCATCTTCTCCGCCTCGTTCATAATATAAATCTTGTACGGACCCTGATAAGGCTTAATCATAATATCATTGTTAATCTGGGTACGGATATCCTCAACGCCAATGGTATTGGGTTTCTCATGAGACACAAAAATAATGTCCGGATGATTCCCGCTGAAAGCCTTCACGCAAGATTGACATGACTGACACGGAGGATTTAATTCATCCTCACACTGAAGGGCAGCCGCAAAAATCTTCGCGATAAATTCCTTACCGGAGCGAAGTTCACCATTAATCAGGTATGCATGCGATACATTACCCTCTTTCATATTTTTCTGTAATTGTTCCTTTAAATGCTCCTGTCCTACGATATCCTTAAAAGTTGCCATTCCTGTCACCTCCATCTACGTAAATACGTCCAATAACAATCCCCTGATTTCATCAATTGTATTTAAAATTGCTATGTTGTCCTGCTCATCTTTGACAAGTTCCTGCGCCAGAGAATCCAAAAGTTCGTCCACACGGCGGATAATGCCGTAAACACGGTGACGTCCGCGTCTGTCCAGATAATTTTCTCTGCTGAATTCATGAGAATGTGTTACGATTTCATTCATAAAATCCTTAATCAGCATCCGGTATTTTTTCATTTCGCGGATATCCATGCGTTTTCCCACTTTTTTACCCTGCATGGTAATCTCTTCCATCATCAGCGTGAGCCTTGTCTGTAATTCATGCTCCGCAATGTTGCTTGCCAAAGCAAACTTAAATCCCTGATCACCGGTTTGTACCTGATTGGTCTGCGCCGGTTGTGTGACTTGTTGTACATTATTTACTTTTATATCCATACCGGCACCTCCCTCAATCTTTATCGGTTTCTCTTATAACCTAATGCCCGTTCACTTTTGGTCCCCAAACCTCTTCTTATTCTATCGGCTCTAAATTCTCTTTTATATAGTCCTCAATTTCCGCAATACATACATCTAATGTTTCATTAACGAAAATTCTGGGAATATTTGCTTCGTCAATCAGTTCCTGACGAAAATCCTCTTCATCCGCAAGAAACCTGCGACACATTTCCTGATACTTCGGCACAGCCTGATTGCGCTCCCTGTTTAAAGCTCGCTGCAAACGGACACCATTGTCAACTTCCACAAGAATCGGCACAATCACATCCTGCCCGTAATATTCCACGGTTTTTTTATAAGATTCCAACGTTCCTATAATCAAATAATTGTGTTTTTTCAGGTTAATACGTCCATCGTCCACGGTCATATATTTCCAAGTACCATGGAATGTTGTATATGCGCGAAGTTCAATAATACGGCCTTCATCCGCCAACTTACGCACTTCCGCATCATCAATAAAAAAGTACTCTCTGCCGTCTTCCTCACCTTCACGAATAGGTCGCGTTGTGTAAGGCACAATCTTACGTAATTTAAACTTGTTTTCCGTAAGGATATGCTTATAAATCGTATCCTTTCCGGTTGAACTTTTACCCATTAAATAAAAGATTTTTCCCATTTCATCCCCCAATGATTCCATACGTTATTGTTTTTCTTTTTTATAAAAACTTTACCCTTAAATCACTACCTTAACCGTCTTTCCGGACAGATCCGTTGTCCCCTGTAACTCATAGCCCATCTTCTGCAAAGATTTCAACCCTTTTACCAGTTCTTTTGTAAAAATCTCCCCCGGCACGATAAAAGGAATTCCCGGCGGATAAAGATACAAATATTCTCCGCTCATCCTTCCGGCGGCTTTCGAAAGGGTTATCCTCTCAAATTCCCTTGTTTCCGCTTCATAAGCACGAAAATACTGGTCGGGTCTTTCGTTTAAAAGTGACACAAGTGTCTTTCTTTTATCATCCTCGTTCTTATCAAGCGACATTCCGGCAAATTCATCATCCAAACAAAATAAAGCATCCTGCAATCGCTTGTAACCCTCTTCGGAATCACATATGGTCATAATTCCCAACACATAATTTCCCGCACACATCTCCATCTGCAGATGAAAACGCGTCCGCAAAATATCATATAATTCCCGTCCGCTACAGACTTCTGCCTTAATAAGAATCTTACCCGGATCGGAAGTCCTGCGTATTTTAATATGCTTTAATCCCTCGCAACTTTTATAAAAATCGTCCAACTTGTCCGCAAATCCCTGAAACAGTTTAGGGCCCTTTTTCTCTAACATTTTCACACACTCATCCATATGTGCCATAAAAATATAAGACGGACTGCTGGTCTGGAAAACCGCCAGATATTTCTGTATTCGATCTACCGACACCCGTTCGGAACAACGATGTAGAAGTGCTGTCTGCGTCATAGAAGGCAGGGTTTTATGAAGGCTCTGTATTACCAAATCAGCCCCCTGTTTTATCGCACTTTCCGGAAACGCTTCGTGGAATCCGAAATGTGCTCCATGCGCCTCATCCACAATCAATATAATATCCCGTTTATGCAGAACTTCTGCTATTTCTTTTATATCAGAAGTGATACCTTCGTAAGTTGGTGAAGTAAGTACCATGCCTTTTATGCTGTCATAATAATTACACACGCCAATGGAAAGACCCTTTTCCTTTCGATACTCATTATGTTGCTCTATTGCTTCCACAACCTGCTTTGCGGTTATGCCGACGCTTATGTCATATTCTTCGTCCGTTTCCGGATATATATAAATCGGTCTCAATCCGCGGATTTCCAGTGCGTGATAAACAGATTTGTGGCAATTTCGTGCCACGAGCACCTTATCGCCTTTCTGAAAGGATGCAAACATAGCCGTCAAAATACCGCAGGTACTGCCGTTTACCAGGAAGTAAGAATCCAGCGTTCCGTACAACTTGGCTGCGCGCTCTTGAGCCTTTTTAATCATTCCGGTTGCATGATGCAAATTATCAAATCCGTCAATTTCCGTAATGTCCAATGCAAAATACGGATTGCCGCATCTTTTATGTCCCGGCATATGATAAGGATAAAAGTCTGATTCACTTAAAGTCTGTAATTTTTTAAGCATTCCTTCCACTCGGTTCCTCCTATCGGACAATCCTTTTATCTATTCCGCGCTAATCACGTATACCGTTAAATTGGTACTTTTTGTCAATTCCTCACACTTAAGTTCTTTTTCCAATTCACGTTCAAAGAAATTCAGTGCCAACTCTTCATATTCCGGATACGCATACATTACAAATCTCTCCCGGTCACTCAACTGCTGAACCGCCAATGCGTCCTCTGCGGTTTCATCGGGAGATAAGAAGCAAATCTCCTCTGCCATCATCCAGTCATAATAGGAGTACACACCTCCGGTGGGGCCGTATACTACCCAGGGAATATTGCTGTTTTCCTCCAACAACTTCACATCCTTATCCGGATGAAACAGATAGGGAATGTTATTACCGCCGTCAACAATCAAAATCTGTACCGCAATGATAACAATCGCGCCGACACCACAGATGACGGATTTACAGATTTTACTTTTTTTAGCATCTTTTATCTTTTTACACAAAGCATCTGCCAATAAATACGCAGACCATAAAACACATAGATGAATCAGCGTAAAAGTTCCCCACAAATAGCGTTCTTCCGCCACAGCAGGCATGGTAAAACAGATAAAAAACTGATACACCAGCGAAATAATGATTGTAATAATCAAGCCGGCACATTTTTCTTTTTCTTTTCTCTTATATAAAACGATGGCACCGCCGGTTACGCATCCAAGCATAATGAGAAGCCCTGCAATCATCGGGAATCCGTCTCCGAGGAAAGAAGATTTCAAACGCTCCATACCCCAGGTAAGAAGGTCTGCTTTTTCTTCCGAAAAAACAACCAGCGAATGCAATGCCGTCTGTCCCTTTCCTTTGTTTAAATTCCAGCGGCAGTACGGGAAAATTGCAATAGTTGTACCTAACGATGCTATAAAATTGCCTACCCACGCCATTACGTATTTTAATTCGATTGATTTCCAAAACTGCTTTTTCTTTTGAAGTGCTTTGATGAGCAGCCAGCAACAGAACACCGTCGCCGTTACCGCATAAAACACCCAATAATCATAATGTGTCAACAAGCCGAACACACTAAAGAGAAACATGTATATGAAAGTCGCGGCTTTCATTTTTTTGCCTTTTATCTCCCGCAAAATCCGCGCTCCGACCAAAATCAAAAGCAACTCGGCTAATGCAAGCATCACATACATACGCAACATGGATGTTTGCGATATCATGGTTTTGGTCAATACGGCTCCAATCAACAGAATGAAGCCTGCCGCAACCGGGTTCTTCGTTAACTTAGACATCCATAAATAACCTACGGTTAAGTACAAGATATAAAATACTAAATTAATGGTAAGACCGATCCAAATAGTTCCGCTTCCCTTAAAAAACCAAAGAGATACCATACGAAACAGCCAGAAAAACAAAGGGACATGGTCACCGTATAACACATCACTGATGCGCTTCAATGATAAACTGTCACCGTCTGCCGAGAAAAAGTCTTCCACATCCTCACCGGTCATCCACTGTGCAACATTGGTTGCCGGCCAACTCTGCTCAAAACCGTTGGCAGATTCATAACTGTATATCTCATCACAGAACCAAACTTCCTTTTGCGTGGACCAGTATATAAAAGACGCAATTCCAAGTGTCAATAATAATACCAATCCAATCCATATCTGCTTTTTTTCTTTCATCTTGTTCATAGTCGCTACACAACGTATTATTTGAATACTTTTCGTGTTCCTTCCAATCTTTTTTCTATCATCTTTGCCGGACTCGCATTAAAATAAACAATTCTTTTTCTGCTTTAAAAACCGAGCATAATACGACAAGGTTACACCATATAATAATACCACATTTTATGTCTATGGTCTAGGGGTTTCGGCGGAGGAAAAAAGACAAGAAACGATAAAAACAAAAAGCCCTGCAAATCTGCAAGGCTTTGTACTCTTTCGTATACAACTTTCTTTTGCTTTACTCTATATTTTAATAATACTCAAACAATATAACCCATCCGTCTTCATCATATATATCCTCTTCCGAATGATATTCATATCCCATCGCACCGCCGTTTCCACTCATTCCATATTTTTCGGCTGCGGCTATTACACTGGGAGAATTTGAGTAGGTTGTCCACTTTTGCTCATCGGAATCATACATTAATTTAAAATAATCGCTTTCACTGACAAAATATTCTTTACCGTCCATCTCATAATATGTAAAATTGCGAATGTCGAAACTTCCGTCAAAGCATTTTAATGCTCCATGGTAAGAAGCCTCTTCAATATCGTTTGTTAACCCGTAACTGCAAATATAGAAATGAATTTGCGCGGCATCGATCCACATTGACTCTTGTTGACCGTATTCATTCTCTTTGGTATAATACGTCGTTCCGCTATATGCCGTTAAAAAATCTTTTGCAGGCTGTCCTTCGGACATTTCACCTTCTGAAGCGGTCGGATTTGTAATCGTAACATAAATTGCCGGACGTACACCATATGATTGATACATCGCTTTATAACCCAATGCACCATCGGCAAGAACAACAAAACTATTATCCGCTGCAACCTGCTGATCGTATACTCGATCTCTGACCCAATATACGGCAAATTCGCCCTGCATCATATAATCTTCATCCGTTGCTCCCTGTGTAATCGTCTCAAAACAACTCGGATTGTAAATTGCCTCCGAAGTAAATTGCATCGATTCCGGCTGAACAGAATTCCAGGAATCTAATAAATCCATTGATGTTACGTAAGTACAACCCTCTCCCTTTGCATATGAAGTAGGCGGGCATATCCACTGACCGTTGATTCCTAACCAGCCGGTCTCTCCGAAGAACTCTTCAATCTCGCTATAACTTGGAATAAACGCATAATCAGTTGCATAGGTATTGCCGTTGATGGCAGTAATCCCGTCTTCCTTTACGGATACCGGTAAAATATATTGCATTTCCTTATCTCCGAACGCTTCCGGCACAAAAGAATCATTTATCCACTTTCTGATATAAGCATTCTCATAATATACAAGACCTTCATGAGCCAAGCCGGAGGAATCCGAATTCTGACCGGTGCCATCGTCATAAGGCAGGCAATCAATAACATAACGGCTTATTAAGCAATAATTATCACCATCCTTGTCGACTACCACCCATTCAATGGGCTCTGCACCGTTTCCGGTATTACCATCCTGCTCATAGGTACCGAACTCTACCACATCACCAACACGAATGCTTTCATCCCAATAACTGCCGGTGGATTCCTCTGCTCCTCCAAATAAGCCTCCTCCCTGGCTGCTATCGGAATCACTTTTATTTCCCAATAAAACAACTGCAAGTACAATACCTACAATAAGAACAATGCCCAAAAACAGAAGCAATAATATTCCTGCAACAATGGCTATTAGTTTATAATTGGCCTTACCATTTTTCTTTTCTTTCTGTTCGCTCATCTTTCTTCTCCTCTTTAGTCACACTCTACCCAGATAGCCGGTCGGATACCGGTTTCCGGCATGGTAATGGGGTCTGCATCAAATATCCCCGGCTTTCCATCCATCTTCATTTCTACAAATGACGCGTTATCTACATAACATCCCGGACTTCTAAGCCCCCAACATGAGTAATATCCGTTATTAATATAATCCTCATGTACATTTCCGTAATAATAATCATTCCAAACCGTATCTGCCTCGTCATAGCCCTCCGCATTCAGTCTTGCATAAGGATTAAAGTCACTAAGTGTTCCATAAAATTCCCTGTCGCTTACTTCCATTGTATACTCAGTAGGCGATACCAATAACTGCGGTATTATGATGCCGGTTCTCGGAAGTGTTACGGGTATGATATCATCACGGAAATATTTTCGGACTTCCTCAATGCTGAGCAAGAATACCTTATCCTGCGTGTCGCCACCGCCAAGTCCTCCATCCCAATATCCGTCGGTACCCATAGTTCCGTCATTAATTTCGGCCCAGTCCCCTGTCGTATTCGTTACCATACAAATATACTGCTGTTCCTCCATATTAAAAGCAGTGCTATAGAACTCTCCGTTCAACCAACTGCGTACAGTAGATGTTTCCCAGGTACAGAAGCCTGCGTTAGCACTTTCATTGGCACTTACCGTATCATCTGCCATACCGTTATCATAAGGTTTGCTTTCTAATACATAGTGGGATAAAAGAAGATATCTGCCGTTTTCCTCTGCGATAACATCCCATTCGATAGGCTCAGCGCCGTTGGAAGAATTTCCATCCTGCTCATATACACCAAGCACTACAATATCACCGACATTAAGATTGCTTAAGTTCACATCCCGTTCCTCGTTTTGACTATCCTCGGCTATCATAGCGCCCTCACTCTGCGAATCTGACGAACTCGTCGCAACCAAAACAATGATTCCCGCACCCACAAGCAAGAAAACAAGTGCCAGAAAAAAGATAACTACAATAACCGCAATTATAATAACGGTTTTCGTTGTTCCTTTTTTTGTATCATTTTGATTTGCAGATACATTTTCTCTTTGGGGCACATCAGTTTCCTGCACTGAGGTTTTCATCACATCAGTGCCTACTTTCTGCTCTTGCAGAGAGTTTCCGCACTTTTCACAGAAATTCAAATCATCCGCGCAGGTCGCACCACATTTATTACAAATCATATGTTATCCTCCTTAATCATCATTCCATTCCTGGTTAATAATAGAATCAATAGTGTAATATCGGAATGCATAATAGCCCTGAAAATGACCGTAAGTATCCGGCTCACAATATTCCAGATATGTACCGTCCCACATCAAAGCAAACCCATAAATATCACTGATTAAATAATGCTTACCATTGATATTTTCATATCGGAAATCCTCAATGGCAAATTTGGGACCTCCAAGGCCGGACAAGTCCACTTCCGTGTCTGTTAACACAATAAACTTCTCATTATAATCAATATCAATACCATCAAAATATTGGGTTTCTCCGTAAATAAACTCTGTTCTGGAACCCGCATCTTCTACATCGATTAATCGTCCGTTATAATACAATCTTCGCTCCATAGGAATCTCATAGGTACCTATGATAGGATCATAAGAGTAGTCATTCAGGTTATTCCATGCAAAAATCATTAATTTTTTGCCAAGTTCGTAATATACCCATTCTTTTTCTGCGGTAAATTCCTTGGTAACATACCAAACACCGCCATAAACTTCTGTAAACTGCTCTACTTGTGCATCATTTCTTGGTTTACCGCTGGCCTGTCCCAAGCCTTCCACTACCGGTAAATCTTCCACTAATGCATCCAAATCACTTGCATTAGCGTTTTCACCATCAGATACACTTGCAACTGTACTGTCATCTGAAGTAGCAATTCCCACACCAACTATAAAAATCAGAAGCATACCAAATGAAATAGTTCCCACTGCAACGAAAAGCGCTCCAATACCTACTATCCACTTCCATTTACCACCGGATTTTTTCACGGTTTTTTGTGCCGGGCTAGCCGGAGCCTTTCCCGTTGTCGGCATCGAAGAAACATTGGTACTTTTTATTTCTTGATTTTCTGTTACTCTTGTCCGAAATTGATATCCGCATTTTGTACAGAATTTACTTCCTTCCGGATTTTCGGCACCACATTTACCACAAAACATCTCTTATCCCCCTTTTTGTTCTATGTTTTATTTAGAGATTAATTGTTAAACAAATTAACACAACCATACTATCTTTAATTGTGAGTAGGTGTATCTAATTCACCTGTGAATACATCAAACTGAGAAGTCAAATCCGCGCCTGTATAAGTATTAGAAATACCTGTAAAGTCAAATCGACTGTCAGTCATAGCTTCATAATGTGCATCAGAATCTGCATAATCTTCAACATGTGTTGCGCCTTTATATACAGCATGGCGTATAGTGACAGTATTTTCGCTGAAAGTATCAGCACCTAAAATACGAATCCAAGAATAAATATCATCTGTATTCGCATTAGCCCAATCATGTCCACCCATACTTGAAGAAGCGTTCATATATGCACGAAGATTTGCTGCAGCAGCAAGTTCAGAGTCGAATACCAAAGGTTCATGACCTAATTCGGCTCTATACTCGTTAATACCTTCTAATTCTGCTTCCTGAAGAGCAGTGAGTTTTTGAGTATATTGAACAAGAGTTGCAGAACCGTCTGCGTTATTCACAGTGTCAATATTCTTTTCAGTTTCATAGTTAAGCATGTAATAAATATAATATCCTTCAAACTTACGACCAAATGTATCGTACAATTCAGAATCGGCATTTGTTGCATATGCGCTTACATTGAAATCAGCAGAACCCTGACGACCTTCGTGAATACCTACAGTCTGAAAATGTACTAAAAGTAAATCTTCATCGTAATGATACAACATGGCAAGCATAGGAAAAGTATCCATATAGTAATCAGCGTCGAATACCAATGACCAATCACAAGCATCTACATATGCATTATAGTCTTCACCATAATCCCATGTTACATCATAAGGATTGTCGGTGTTCTCCATATCTACATAGCAATTAGCAACTCTCTTTTCAACTGTAGCCTTTAAACCACAGATTTCAGAAATTGCTTCGATGCTGTTGAAAGCATATTTTTCAACAGCATCCGCATTTGTACTGTCATTTTCTTCCGTTTCTGACATATCAGCATCTGTTACATCCGACTCCTCTGTTTCGGCAACGTCGCCTTCCGCATCATCTGCTTGTACAACCGAATCCTCTTCTCCATATTCATCGGGTTTTGCATTCAACTCATCTGCATCATGTGTAGATTCCACAGAGTGATTTGTATTGTTTGAATTGTCAAAGTCCACGAACATACAACCACTCAGTGCAGAAGTAATGAAAACAATCAACACCAAAACAACCGGTATTTTCCTATAAATTCTCTTGCCCATTCTAATTTCTCCTCTTGTGTGACTTACATTTTTGCGTCCAAATTTCCGCATACATTATATATATATATATATATTGTCAAGGGAAAGTTTCATAAATTTTACCTTTTTTCCAATCTGTTTTCTTTGGCTTTTAGCCTGTTTGGGCATATAAAAAACACCTTCTTTATATCTGTATAAGATATAAAAAAGGTGCTAATTTCGGCATATTTATATAATTTAGTCTTCCTTCGTATCATAAAATAATACGCCCAGAGTTCCTCTTCCGCAGTGACTGGAAATTACGCCGCCGGCTACGGTTTCGATTACTTCATCAAAGTAATTCAGACTTTTTAAATATTCTTTGATTTCTTCCACAATTGCCTGATCCATATCTGTGTGCGTTACAAATACGCGGGTTTTATCGGCGCGAAGAAGTTTCTCTTCCATTTCCTTGACATATTTTAAGATGACCTTGTTGTACTTACCTCTGTATTTCTGACCAACGCCCATTTTACCCATTTTAACATCGATACGGGGCTTTAACTGTAAAGTGTTTGCCAACAAAGCGGTAACCGCAGTACAACGTCCGCCTCTTGCCAGGTACGTAAGATTATCTACGACAAAACTTGCGCGCACAAGGGTTCTTGCCTCAGAAATTGCTTCCACGATTTCTTCCGCGCTCTTGCCTTCTGCTGCCATATCTGCCGCTCTTAAAACCTGTAAACCGATACCGGTGGACAGATTCATGGAATTAACAACAAACACTCTGTCATATTCCAATTCACTTGCCGCAAGGCGAAGTACATTACAGGTAGTACTCATATCTTCCGAAATGCCGATATAAATTACATCCTCACCGGCCTCTTGAAAAGGCTTTAAAAATTCAATGGCTTCTTCAATACCTGCGGCTGCTGTTTTAGGTGTAGTTTTGTTAGCATCCGCCCAGTCAAAAATTTCAAGCGGAGTCACATCCACCATATCAAAATAACTCGTGTCATCCATAACGATGCACAAAGGAATGACTTTAATGTCATATTTTTCTTTTAATTCCGGAGACAAATCACAAGTACTGTCTGAAACAATTCTTACTTTTGCCATAGTTTGTATCCTCTCTTTTTATTAAAATATTGCAGACCTTGGTCTTACTGTCGCGCCCTGTTCCGGGCCTATTATGTAAAAGCCGAAGATCTACTTCGGCTCTATGCATTTTATTCAGCATACGCTTTATTTATAAAATTTTTATAAACTTATTATATCATTTCTTACAGAAACTGCAACAAATCCTGTGACATTTTCTGCTCCATCTCCACAAGTTCTTTGGCAAGGGAGACACTTTCGCCGTCTGCCTTGTTGTATTTGTTAATATTTTCGGTAATGGATTTAATACCCATATTACATCCGTCAATAAGAATTTCTGCAATTTTGTGGGAGTCTTTCTCCATCATTAACTTCATATCCGTAGTAATTCTTGCAAATGCGCTGGCCATTTTAGGCGGGTCCTGCGTTGTTTCCTGCGCCCGATTCAATAATCTGTGACACTTATCGCCAAAATCATCATGTCTTTCCAAATATTTATCGATTACAGCCAACAAACGGCCTTCCTCTGCATAAGAGCGCACCTGTTTGATACTTTCCACGCCCATTTTACAGCCGGCATCACATTCTTTTAATAAAGCAATTGTATCCGAATTCATTTTAAGCATACCTCCAATCAAGTCTTTGATGGTAGTATGCTTAAATCTTCGCCGTAATATTCTTTTTATACATTCAATAATTTAATAAGTCCCTGATAAGAAAAATCTCTCGCTTCTTCTCTGGTAAACTCACCCGCATAATAATGGTTGATAATACAGTAAATATAACCTGTCACCTGCGTCGCAAATACGCTTCTGCGCATAACTTTTTTACCCTGGTTAAAAATACCTTCCTCATATCCCTGTAACATAAAGTCATCAATCATACCTTCCACATGAGAAATCGGGCAAGTTGTACTTTGCTGTATCTTTTCCACTTCAATACGGAAATTATCTTTTACTTCGTAGTTACCCATAAAAATTTTAATCAAATTTCCGGTAGCCTTGGTATTGGGTAACTTTTCTTCCAAGTAATCCATTAAAAGGTAATATTTTTCTTTAAAATTTTTATTTTGTTTCATTATTTTTTCCACATTAAGAATATGGACATATGTGTCATAAAATAATGCTTTTACTATGATTTCTTCTTTACTGCCGAAATATTCATAAGCCGTGCCCTTACCGATTCCGGCACGACCGGTAATATCGCTTACTTTGATACTGTTAATGTCATAATTTTCCTGTATCATTTCAATGACGGCCTTATACATCAGCATCTCTTTTTCGGCAATTCCTTCAAACATCAGAAGACCGTTGCCATTTGTTTTTATATCCATTTTATACCTCTGTTTCTAAACCTACAATTCCTCTTCTACCATACTCTTATTCTTATTAAAAATATCATAAATACAGGGCACAACAATCAAAGTCAAAAGAGTACCATAAACCAAACCGCCTGTCATGGTGATTGCCATCGGCTGCATCATTTCGGAACCTTCTCCCATTCCCAAAGCCATAGGAATCATTGAAAGAATTGTAGTTAATGCAGTCATAAGAATCGGTCGCAAACGTGCTCTTCCTGCCTCGATAATCGCTTCCTTCTTGGCCATACCTTCACGACGCAACTGATTGATAAAGTCAACCATAACAATACCATTATTTACAATAATACCTGCCAGCATTACAAAACCAATCATTGCAATTACGCTGACTTCGTAACCACTGAAGAACAACGCTCCAAAACCGCCCGTAAACGCCAGCGGAATTGTAAACATAATGATAAACGGCGATAATAACGACTGGAACTGTGCAACCATTACCATATAAATGAAAATAATTGCCAGAATTAACATTAATACCAACTGTTCCATTGCATCCATAATCATTTCGTCTTCACCGGCCATTTTTAAGGTATAACCTTCCGGAAGTTCATATTGATCCAGTTTTTCCTGAAGTTCATTACTTACCAAGGTTACATTATAACCTTCATCAATACCCGCAGTTACATTAATGTAACGTGTCTGTCCCGAACGATTAATGGAATTCATGGAAATACCTTCTTCAAATGTTGCAATTTCAGTGATTTTAATTGTCTCCTCATCACCGTCTTCATTGGTGTAAGGGAAGGTTATTTTTTTAATATCTTTTAAAGTTACTTCCGCCTGTTCCTCGCTCATGACATATACGTCATAATCTTTAACATCGGTCGAAACCTGTGTGGAAGCGGTGTCCGCTGCCATTTCCATATATACCAACTGGAATACCTGCGCGACCGTCATTTTATATTTTGCTGCTTTTTCTTTATCGACGTGAATGGTAAGGGAGGCTGTTGTATCTTCCAATCCGTCATTTACATCAATAGTACCTTCCGTGTCCTCCACGATTTTAGCCACATCTACAGCAATCTCTTCCAATTTATCCAAATCTCGCCCCTGTACCTGGATGCTAAGACCGCTACCTAACATCGCTGTCATATCTGAAGACTCTGAACTGATATTAACCAAACCGTCAATGTCCTTTGTCTTTTCCTTTATTTCATCAATAATATCGTACATGGAACGATCACTTTCCGGATCTAAAAGGATATAATAGGTAACCGAATCTGTTCCTGTTGCCATCAGACTCATGGTTCCGCCGCCTCCGGCCATTGCACCAATGGTGTCAATACCTTCAATGTCCGAAATTGCTGCGGTGGTTTCATCCGCTAATGCTTTTAATTCGTCGAAAGTAAGAACTTCTTCTTCTTTCGGCCCTACAGTCATAGAAATCTGATCTGCTTCCATTTCCATATCCATAAATGTAAAACCTCTGGAAAAAGCTGCCCAAGTACTTAAAACCAATAAAACTAATGATAAAATCAACACCAACGGCTTCATACGCAAAATATAATGCAACATATTTCCGTACCAGTCTCTGAACTTGTCGTATAATTTTGTTTTCGGTTCCTCTGCATTCTTAAGCATACCGGATGCCATCATAGGCACAAAGGTTAACGCAACAATTAAACTTGCCACCAGTGTATAAGTAATTGTCAACGCAATATCCACAAATAACTGTTTCGTAATACCATCCGTAAAAATAATCGGCGCAAATACACAAATAGTGGTTAATGTAGATGCAATAATTGCACCACCTACCTGAGAAGCGCCTTCCACTGCCGCTTTTTTAGCAGACATACCTAACTTTTTTAAACGATAGATATTTTCGATAACTACAATAGAGTTATCCACAAGCATACCAATACCAAGTGCCAAACCGGACAATGAAATCAGGTTTAATGTAATATCCGTAAAATACATCAAAACAATGGCAAAAACCACACTCATAGGAATTGAGCAGGCAATCACAAACGTAGAGCGCCAGTCTTTTAAGAATATGATCAAAATAATGACAGCCAATGCCGCACCCACAAGCATATTCTGCAAAACCGATTCCACAATCATATCAATATAAACACCTTGGTCCATTAAGACCGCTATGTTTAACTCCGGATTCGTTTCTTCGAACTTTTCAAATCTCTCCAAAAGATTGTCGGTTACTTCACCGGTAGAATAGCCGGTCTGCTTTTCAAAAGAAAGCATAATTGCAGGATTTCCGTTTACGCGGGAGTACGAGTCTGCAGCATTATTTACCAATGAAATATCTGCAACATCTTTTAAGCGAATCACGCCGACGCTATCCATTCCCATGTCCATTAAAACAAGGTTTGAAAGGTCACTGTAAGATGATACCTCATCACCTACACTAACCATATATTGTGTATCGCCATCCATTACATATCCTGCAGGCATATAAAAATTCTGTGCAATAAAGAGGTTATTAATCATATCTACAGTAAGAATCTGGGTCAAATCAGCTGATTCCAAAGCAGATTCTTCTGCATCTTCCAATTGGGTTTCACCCATTTCAATCTGTGCCAAAGCAGAATTCAAGGTTGCTTCCAAACTGCTTAATTCAAAAATTGTCTTAATCTGAGTCTCAGTTAAAGTAACATATGCTTCATTCAGTTGCTCTTTACCTTCTGCAATTTTGCCCTGCGCTTTTTCCATCTCTGCAATTCCGGAATTCAAATCGGCCTGTGCTTTCGTTAATTTCTCCAATGCGGCCGGAATATCTTTATAGGAATTAATGGTTACATTTAAGTCTTTAATTGCACCGGAAATTGTAGAAAGCCCTGCATCCAAAGCATCCAAACTCATAGCTGCCATATCACGTGCTGCTTTTACCTGTTCACGTGACATTCCGCCGGATGCTGCTTGGAACATTGTATCGTCTTCTATGGCAAGCAACTGGTCCATTGACTCAATCGTTTGCTGTAATTTAAGTGCTGACTGATAGGTATCATTCAATGTTTTAACTACAGTTTCTAAAGTTTTCTTTGTCTCTTTTAATTCCGGCAAGGTCTGAGTAATTGTAGCTTCACCAACATATATCTCTATTTTACCGTTTACAATTTTATTGGTGGCTTCAGCCATCTCAGAGGCTAATTTATTCTGTCCGTCTTCTAATTCTTTTAAACCGTCTTCAACTTCTGCACGGGCATCCTCTAATTCTTTTCGAGCATCCTCCAATTCCTCAGAAATCTCCGCCTGCATTTTATCATTTAATGCATTTACCTTATCTTCATTAATAATAACCGTATAACGTTCTTCAACGGTACCGGTCAAACTTACGGTTGCAACACCTTCAACACTTTCTAAATTAGGCTTTAATTCATTTTCAACATATTCCGCAATTTCAATTTGCGACATACCTTCAATATCGGCAGATGCAACCATAATCGGAAGCATATTGGGATCTAACTGCATAATCATAGGCGCACTGACAGTATCCGCCCAACCACCTTTTAACTGATCCAGTTTTTGTTGCATTTCAATAACAACAGAATCCATATTGGTTTCCTGTTCATACTCTAAAATAACTATGGAATAACTGTTGGATGAAACCGAACTAACTGATTTAATGTTAGATGTGGTCGCCATCGCCGCCTCAATAGGAGCCGTTATACTCTTTTCAATTTCTTCAGGACTTGCACCCGGATCGGTTGTAATAACCAAAGCATAGGGAAGACTCATATTCGGTAAAAGATCTGTAGTCATTCGCATAAGCGAAACAACACCTAATACCAATATCAAAACGACACCAACCCATACAGTATAAGGTTTTTTTACACTAAATTTTGAAAACATATTACGCCTCCATTTATTTTTCCGCTTATATTTCTGATATAAAAATATCAATAATTGCTAAATTGCTTAATCTCAATATCCGCTGCACTTACAATATGATATTTGGTATTCAATGCAGAACATTGTAATTATTTAAAAATACACCAAAACATACCTGCATAGTATATATTACATTTGTGTTCATACTGTGACCGACCGTTCGGTCAGTTTTGAATAAAAAAATTAGAGTTCTTACGAACTCCAATTTAAAATGCCCAGAGCCGGAATCGAACCAGCGACACGAGGATTTTCAGTCCTCTG